>NZ_CP003408.1:0-1843731 GCF_000789335.1 Thermotoga sp. 2812B | reverse complement strand
CCACCCCTTACCTCACTCTTCTACGCTGATAGCTCCGGTTGGACAGCTGTCAGCGGCGTCCTTTGCACAGGGAAGATCCGTTTCGGGCTGGAGGACCTTTGCCTTTCCATCGTCACCGAGCTGGAAAACGTCAGGACAGAGATTCTCACAAACTCCACATCCAATGCAGGCATCTGCGTCAACTCTTACCTTCATGTTTCGTCCCTCCTTGAAAGGTTTTTGCACGGTATTTATTATAACATTGAAACGAGGACCTCATACATTCTTTTCAATTTTTCCATAAAATCTTTCACAAAAGATTCCATGTCAAAGTCTTCTTCGAAGAACTGATCGTATCCTATTCTGAGTGTGAGAAAGGCCTGTTCCATAGGATTCTGCGCAGGTTGAATGCCCTTTTTCTTTCTCAAAACAACACCCATTTCGTGGAGCAGTGAGATGTGTTCTTTATCTACCCACTCTGGAGTTTCAAGGAACACATCTATTCCCTCGTTTCTCAGAACGATCTTCAGTCGCGATTTTAAAAGTTTCATCATCTTTTCCAGATTCTCATCAGATACCCTGTTTTGGAAGAGAAAGAACTCCATGTTTTTCACTTTTTCTTGAAGGAATATTTTTTGAAGCCAGCTTTCATTTCCGGCGGACCTTAAAACCTTCACTTTCAGCGGCATCCTGAATATTCCCGCGGAGATTGAATCCACCTTTTCGAACAGCTTCGTGTAGAAGGAGACCATGGATTCCGGAACATCTGCTTCTACCCTGTATATACACGGTTCCCTATCGAAGGGATCTTCAACGGAGAGATTCAGCAGTCTTCTGTCGGATGTGTCAATCATGAGAAACAGGGATGGGAAACGATGTCTCTTTATTCTGAGTACAAACGTGTGAAGATGCACGTTATCAAGCTTACTCTCGTAGTCTTTAAGAGGATTGTGTACCGATGTTTCCTTCAGAAGAAGTTCCAGTTCCCTCTTCATGAAAGGACCACCACCGCATCTCTTCCATACATCTTTCTCGCTTCCTTGAGAAATTCTTCGTTGTGATACTTTGAAAGCACGAAAAGGATTCTTCTCCTTGCGATCGGAACGTCGGTGTGACCATCCGTGAAGACAACTGTCCCCTCTGACCTGAGGACCCTTTCCGAATAATCGATCGCTGGCTGAAGATCTGTGCTTCCTCCTCCCACAATCTCCAGATCCTTCCACTTTCCGGATCTGTACTTCATAGCCGACGTGACGCTTCTGTCAACCTGAACGAGCCAGAGTTCTTCCCCTGCTACGTTCGAGATCTTCTCGAGTTCGGAAATGAACTGGTTCAACTCCCTCTCCACAATACTTCCGCTGGTGTCCACCACAGCGGCTATTCTGGGAAGGTACTCGTTCCTCCAGCCAGGAAGGTGATCGTACCTTCTGTTTGGCCTCAACGGAGTTGTGTAGCGATCCGCTTTTATCGAAACACCGAAGAACCTCCTGAGGAGTGTTTTCCAGTCCAGTTCGGGATTTTCCAGTGAGAGCGAAACTTCCCTTTTTACTCCAGAGGGAAGAGTGTCTCCAAAGAGGTTGAAAGCTTTCTTGGTTCTGTCTTTTGTGAGATCGAGGATCATCTCAACTGGAACGTCTTCCTCGAACAGTCCTGAGTGGTCGTCGACGTTATCCCGAAACTCTGCCACCACTTCCACATCGTACCTTCCGAGCCTTTCCATCTCCTCTAAAATCCATTTATGATACGCTTCAGCGTTTTCGAACATCATCCACTCAGGTGGCAGTACGAAGAGTGCATCGTTGTCCGTCGCGTGACCTTCCTTCACAAGTACGTCGAGCGGTATCCCAAAGGCTGCAAGTTCCGGGATGTACTGGTTTATAGCGGCATCCATGGCAAGATCCCATATCTTTCTGTCTCTTTCATCCTTGGGCTTTATTCGAAAGTGCTGGAGAACGATGTGCATGACCTCGTGTATCAGAAGAGCCTGAACCATTTTCAGAGGCTTTTTTCCTATCGCTTCTGGATTGTACAACAACATCACATCTCCGGTTGTGGAGAAAGAGAGCTTCAGATTTCTCGTGTTTTTCGATGGTACCAGCTTGACACCGAGAAGAACGTAATAATAGAACGGTGATTCCTTTCCTATGTTCAGCAAAGCCTTTTTGAGAGTTTCCTCACCTTTCATAGTTCGTTCACCATTTTTCTCATGTCTTCTCTTTCCAGCATCTTTTCGAGTATTTTATCGAAGATCCAGGACTTTTCTCCTTCCTTTTGAGCTTCATCGACCAGAAATCTTAAAACACCGTAAAAAGATTCCCTGGGCATGATTTCGGAAAGTCTGACCAGGTTCTTCGATACGTCGTCCAGGTGTCTTTCAAGTGTTCTCACATCCACTTTACTCAGAAAGTCCACTATCCTGAGAACAAGAGTGTTCGCAGCGTGTATGTCTTCCAAATTTTCTATCTTTCCATCAAAGAGCACACTTTCCACAGAAGGGATCTTTACTCTCTGAAAGAACGAATCATAAAAGGCCTTTGCAGCCTCTGGCCCCACGATTCCTGCCGCGATGACGTAGCCGTACTTTTCTTTTTCATCATCCGTCAGAGTTTTCAGCACATTTGAGAGCTTGTACCAGCTTCTCGGGGAAGGTTTCAGGGATGTTCTCAGAGAGAGACTTCTTTCGGAGAAAAGGAACTCGGGGTAGTCCCTTATGAAGTCTCTCACTTCTTTCGATACATTGTTCTTCTCAGCCCACTCCAGCCACTCGGAAACGTCTGGGTTCACTTCCAGAATGAAGAATCGAGATATGAACGCAGGATCTGTAATGAGATCGGCCTGATCGTACTCTTCCTCCGGGGGGTTCATGGCTGCCATGATCCACGTTCCTTCCGGCAAGATATGGTTGTGAATTCTTCTATCCACAAGGAGCTGCATGATCGCGTTTCTGACGGAACGATGGGCTCTGTTTATCTCATCGAGAAAAAGAATCGTATCGCCGCTTTCGGGCCACCAGTCCGGTTTTAAAAAGACGGTTTTCTCTTCTGTGCGGGCGGGAAGTCCTATCAAATCACCCGGTTCCATCTGAGAAAGAACCAGGATGATCAGTTTTCTTTCGGTTTCTCTGGCTATGTCCCTGGCGATATCCGTTTTTCCCACACCGAAATGCCCTACCAGAAGCGGTATCTCACCGGCCATCATGATCTTTTTTGCGAGGTACTTTGCCTCTTCTACGCGCACCTTTTCACCTTCCCTTCTCCATCTTCAAATGATATCATGTATTTCTGGGTGGGGTGGTAAGGTGAAAATGCTCGGGATCGTTCTCACAGCAGTCGTTATTTTCATCGTTTTCATCCTGAGCCTGATCGAGAAAAGGAAAAAAGTCGATGTTGAAACTGTTTGCCGAACTGTAAAAAGGTACTACGAAGGCAGAAGATACCAGATCTCTCATAAAACAGTGAGCGGTTGTGAAGTGTTTCTGATCAAAAAAGGTCTCAGAAAGATCATCATCTGTGTGGGCAGCGTGAACTTCGATGTGGTGAAAGAAATCCTCTACATGGCATACACGAACAGAACACGTGACATCAGGGTAGCTTATTCTTCCATCACGAAGGAATCTCTGGAAGCGTTTGAAAGAATGAGAAGAAATTCGAAAATACACAAAACGAAGGTGAAAGTGCATGATTTATATCATTTTGAGTCTGTTGTCTTTTAGCCTTCTTGTTCTCTTTCTGCAATGGGGGAAGAAAAGGAGAAAACAAGACCTCAGAAACCTTCTCGAGGCGGGTCTCAAGAATCCATATCGGTTCGAGGAATTCGCCAGAGAATATCTGAAAGAACACGGTTTTAGATCGGTGAGAACAACGCGAAAGAGTAAGGATTTTGGGGCAGATATCGTTGCGAAAAGACGAGGAAGCACAGTGGTTTTCCAGGTGAAGAGAAGAAACTCTACGGTGGAGAAAGAGGTCGTGAAGGAACTCGTTGCGGCGGCCTATATTTATGGTGCCACGGAAGTTGGAATTTTCACGAACGGCGAGCTTTCCACCGGCTTGAAAAAAGAGCTCGAGGAACTGAAAAGATCGGGTGGTTTCATAAAGAGGGTCCATGTCGTAAAGAACATCAATCCTGAGGAATTCTGAAACGAACAGTCCATATATCTGGTTCGCTCCCTTTGCTGTACACAGAAAAGGCTACAAGTTTTCCATCTTCAGAGAACGCAGGGTAGAACGCATCGTAGGGGATATTTTCTGTGAGGCACCACACCTTCCCAGAAACCAGGTCTTTCGCGTAGATTCTGAAAACTCCGTCTCTGTTGGAAGAAAAGATCAGGTAATTTTCGAACACGTCCGGGTCGAATTCGTTGTAAGGACTGTCCTCGAGAACTGTTATCGTTCCATCTGGAAGCAGCTCGTATATCCCAAAGTTTGACTCTTTGAGTCCCACGAACACGATACCCTGATTTCCCTTGGCCGGTGTGAAAACCCAGTCGAACGGAAGATAGTACGCCTTTTCTTTCATTGTTGTCAGGTCTTTCACAACCAAGTGATTCGAAGTTGCATCTTCCTGAACGTAAACTACCGTGTTGTTGTCGATCCAGTTCGGATTGTACGAAGCGTACCTGCCACGTGAGATGAGCTGTATCTTCTTCGAGTAATCGGGCGAGAGCGGCATGTAGTAGATGTTCCAGTTTCCATGGAGTGAACCTTGGAAAAGCAGGTATCTTTCATCCGGTGATATTCTTGGAAAGTACTCGCTGCTGCCGTAGATGGGCATTGGAAGTAGTTCTCCGTTTTGCCTGTCGATCAAGAACAAATTTCTGTTGCCGGAGAGTCTTTCAGAAGAGAAAACCAGGTATCTGCTTGAAAAGTCACAGTACTCATCGAGTGCGGGATGATAGGTGAGCCGGAATGCATCTGGAAACTCATTTTTGGAAAAGAGATAGAAAGAGACCTTCTCCAGGGGAAAAGAGGCACACTCCATCACGAAGTCTCTGTAATATTTGTAGCCCCTGGGATTGTACTCGTACCTTGCAACTTCACCCCTGTGTTTCCATTCTCCCACATAGAGGTTGTCCGTCGCGTCGTAGGAGAGGAAAAACGTCATCGAAAACGTCGCCGTCGAAGAGTTTGTGATCGTCGCTTCTTTCGGTAGAAATTCCAGAATTTTCTCCTGAACATCCGCAAGAACAGAAGAAGCCTCTTCGGTACTGAACATACTTAAATCGAGGGTTACAACAGAGAAAGAAACCAGGGGTATAATAGCAAAGATAAACAGAAACATCTTCTTCATCGATCTCTTACCTCCGGGGGAGATATTTTGTTCGAAGATGCCGTTGTTTCACTTTTGATCTTTATAATAGTATACCTCTTCATCATTCTGGAAAAACACCACAGAGCGGTCATTACCATGCTTGGAGGGAGCGCTGCTCTCTTTTTTGTGTTCAAAGATCCCATCGAAGCACTGGTAAGGTATGTGGATTTCAACACGATATTTCTCTTGATAGGAATGATGATCTTCGTGTCCGTTACAAAAAGAAGCGGCCTGTTTCATTTTTTGGGACTGTACTCTATAAAACTTTCCAGAGGAAGCGTGTTTTTCTTCTTTGTTTCGATAAATTTCCTTGTGGCTCTTCTCTCCTCTTTTTTGGACAACGTAACAACAATACTGGTGTTCGTTCCTGTAACGCTGGTAGTTTGCGATACGGTGGACTTGGATCCCGTTCCCTTTGTGATATCGGAGATCATATCTTCGAACATAGGTGGTACCGCGACGATGATAGGAGATCCCCCAAACATCATGATCGCTTCCGCGGCGAAACTTCATTTCCTCGATTTTGTGGTTAACGTGGCACCCGCTGCTGTTCTGACCCTCATCGTTACTTTGATCTTTCTCTCTGCTGTTTACAGAAGGGTCATATTCAGAAAAATACCGGTGGAAGTGGTCAAAGGTTTCGAACCCCGTAGGGCCATCGTTGACAAAAAGCTGTTTTATCTCTCCATAATACTAACTCTGGTTGTTCTTGTTCTCTTTTCTCTTCAGAAACCACTTGGACTTGAAAGTTTCGAGGTTGCCCTTCTTGCTGGCTTCCTCTCGCTTGCCTTCTTAAATAAAAAAGATATAGAGGATGTGTTCAAAGAGATCGAATGGGGCGTCATCTTTTTCTTCATAGGTCTTTTCCTTGTCGTTGGTGCCCTTGAAGAGGCCGGTGTTCTCGAAAAAATATCAGAACTCGTCATCAGGCTTTCAAAAGGGAAAATGGAAGGCACCCTGATATCAATTCTGGGAATATCTGGGTTGAGTTCCGCTTTCGTTGACAACATACCGTTCACTGCCACCATGATTCCAGTGATAAAGAAACTCGCGGTTCTGGCTCCGGAGACGTTTTCTGATCTGAGACCCCTCTGGTGGGCTCTTTCTCTGGGAGCGTGCTTTGGAGGAAATGGAACTCTAATCGGTGCATCCGCGAACGTGGTAGGAACCTCTCTCATAGCAGACAGAAAGCATATAACCTTCTGGGAGTATTTCAAGATAGGTTTTCCCGTGCTCATACTCAGTCTTCTGGTGTCAGGAGTCTATTTGTTGATCAGATATTGAGGTGAGATCATGAAAGTGAAAGACGTCTGCAAATTGATTTCTCTGAAGCCCACAGTTGTAGAGGAAGACACTCCTATAGAAGAAATCGTCGACAGGATACTAGAAGATCCCGTCACAAGAACCGTTTATGTTGCGAGAGACAACAAACTCGTTGGAATGATCCCTGTCATGCACCTTTTGAAGGTTTCTGGTTTTCACTTTTTCGGGTTCATTCCAAAGGAAGAGCTCATTCGCTCCTCGATGAAAAGATTGATAGCAAAGAACGCATCTGAGATAATGTTGGATCCTGTATACGTTCACATGGATACACCATTGGAAGAAGCCTTGAAGCTGATGATCGACAACAATATACAGGAGATGCCGGTTGTCGATGAAAAGGGAGAGATAGTGGGAGATCTCAACTCTCTCGAAATTCTTCTCGCTTTGTGGAAAGGGCGGGAGAAATGATTATAGGAAATTGCCTGATACTGAAAGATTTCTCTTCTGAACCTTTTTTTGGAGCCGTAGAAATCGAAAACGGCACGATAAAACGAGTGATACAGGGAGAAGTGGAGGTCGATCTGGATCTCTCCGGTAAACTCGTCATGCCGGCTCTTTTCAACACGCACACTCACGCGCCGATGACTCTTCTGAGAGGAGTCGCGGAAGATCTCAGTTTCGAAGAGTGGCTCTTCTCTAAGGTGCTTCCCATAGAAGACAGATTGACAGAGAAGATGACCTACTACGGTACGATCCTTGCCCAGATGGAAATGGCAAGACATGGTATCGCCGGCTTTGTCGATATGTACTTTCATGAGGAGTGGATCGCGAAGGCGGTCAGAGATTTTGGAATGAGGGCCCTTTTGACACGGGGACTTGTGGACAGTAATGGGGACGATGGAGGACGACTCGAGGAGAATTTGAAGCTCTACAACGATTGGAACGGTTTTGAGGGGAGGATCTTCGTTGGATTCGGTCCTCACTCACCTTACCTTTGTTCTGAAAAATACCTGAAGAGAGTCTTCGACACTGCGAAGTCTCTGAACGCCCCAGTGACGATTCATCTCTATGAAACCTCCAAAGAAGAGTATGATCTGGAGGACATTTTGAACATTGGGTTGAAAGAAGTGAAGACCATCGCAGCTCATTGTGTTCATCTTCCCGAGAGATATTTCGGTGTTCTGAAAGATGTTCCGTTTTTCGTTTCTCACAATCCTGCGAGCAATTTGAAACTCGGAAACGGAATAGCACCTGTTCAGAGAATGATAGAGCATGGGATGAAGGTCACCCTCGGCACGGATGGAGCGGCGAGCAACAACTCTCTGAATCTGTTCTTCGAAATGAGGCTCGCGAGTCTTCTTCAGAAAGCACAGAATCCGCGCAATCTGGATGTGAACACATGCTTGAAAATGGTGACGTACGATGGAGCCCAAGCGATGGGGTTCAAAAGCGGAAAGATTGAAGAAGGCTGGAACGCCGATCTTGTGGTAATAGACCTCGATCTCCCTGAAATGTTTCCAGTCCAGAACATAAAGAACCACCTCGTTCACGCTTTCAGCGGTGAAGTTTTCGCCACGATGGTCGCTGGAAAATGGATCTACTTCGATGGAGAGTACCTGACCATAGATTCAGAAGAAGTGAAAAGAGAGCTGGCCCGTATAGAAAAAGAACTCTACTCTTCCTGAAGCACTCTCTTTATTCTTTCTTCGAGCGTTTCTATTCTTCTCTTCATATCCTCCAGAGACCTCAATATCTCTTTGAGATAGAGTTTTCCCTGTGGGGTGATCCTGTAAATCTTTCTTGGGGGGCTGACCGTTGTATCCCATTCGGTGCTGAGAAGCCCACTCTCTTCGAGATCGGCGAGTACACGGTAAATGTTGCCCATGTGACCGATTCCAGGTATCTCAATACCAAACTCTGCGAGCCTCTCTGCGAGCTCGTATCCATGAGAAGGTTTCTCCGCTACGAGTAAAAGGATGGTACTGGCAAGCCACCAACCTCGGAATCCTCTCCCGCCTCTGTGTCTCATCCTGCGCTCACCTTCCTCGCAACGCACCACAGTCTTCTACTGTAGCTGGTCAGAGGTGACTTGCTGAGGAGATCTTCATAAAAAGAAAACACAAAACCCGTTTCACTCAGTGCAGACGCGATTTCTTTCACTCTGTAGCCTCTTTCTCTGTGTATCTCATCGAACCTTTCCCACAGCCCCTCTTCTTTTCTCTCGAAAACGGTCACATAGAAGGTGGCGACGGATTCCTCCAGATCGAACTCTATAGTTTGAACTTCGAAGATATCCTTTCCATCCTGCTGAATGTACACGGGGCCTTCCTGATTGGCCATCAGAAGTCCATAAACGGTGTTCATATCGAAAAGAAACGCTCCACCTGTTTTCAAAGCTTCATGAACTTTCTCAAAAGTTTTCTTCAAATCTTTGTACTCCAGTAGATAGTTGAGACTGTCAAACCAGCAGGTGACGATATCGAATTCTTCGTGAAAATCGAGTTCTCTCATGTCTTTTTTCAAAAAAATCACAGGTACGCTTTCTTCCTTTGCCCTTTCTCTGGCAAAATTCAGCATCTCGGGTGAAAGATCAACTCCCACCACTTCGAAACCCTGCTTAGCGATTTCCACAGCGAATGTTCCTTCTCCACAGGCCACATCCAGCACTTTTTTTCCTCGAATATGAAAGTTTTCCAGAATCTTGGTGAAATTTTTCGCTATTCTTCTCGAGAACGATGTGTACGGCCCCTTGTGAAAAACTCGTGCGAATCGCTTGTAAATATTTCCCACCTCCCGTGTTTCTGTAAAATCATAACATATCCTCGCATGATAAAATCTTTCGGGAGGGTGAAACGATGCTGAACATATATCTGAAGTCCAAAATTCACATGGCTACGATCACGAGAAAAGAAGTTTACTACGAAGGAAGCATAGAGATAGACGAAGAGCTGATGGAAAAAGCGGGCATCAGCGAGGGAGAGCTCGTACTGGTGGTGAACGTCAACAACGCCCAGAGATTCGTAACGTACGTCATAAAGGGAAAGAGGGGAAGTCGTGAGATAAACCTCTACGGTGCAGCTGCAAGGCTCGGTGAAGAAGGTGACAGGGTGATCATCATGGCTTTCACCTTCAGTGACAAACCTGTGAAAGCGAAAACGATCGTTCTAAACGAGAAAAACGAAATCGTTCAGGAGAAATAAAAGTCATGAGAATGGAAGTCACCAGAGAGAATTTCTACAGAAGGCTGGACAAATTTCTGAGGAACCAGCTGAAAGACGTACCCCTTTCGGTGATATACAAACTCATCAGAAAGGGAAAGGTGTATGTCAACAGAAAACGCGTGAAGGATCCTTCTTTCGATCTGGAAGAAGGAGACGTGGTAGAGCTCCGGCATGTGAATCTGGAAAATCTTCCGAAGAGATCTGAGAAGAAAGACCTCACACCAGTTCCCATGAAACTCGACGTGCTCTACGAAGACGATCACTACCTTGTGCTGAACAAGCCACCGAACATAGCCATACATCCGGGAAAAGGTGTTCATGTTGCGACGTTGATAGAAGGACTCCTTTATTACGGTCAGGAAAAGGGGTTTTCACCGTTTCTCGTTCACAGACTCGACAAAGAAACCTCTGGGCTTCTCGTTGTTGCCAAAAACAGAGAGGCCGCGAGAATTCTCACGGAACTGTTCAAGGGCAGAAACATAGAGAAAGAATACGTCACGCTCGTAAGAGGAGTTCCAGAGAACAACATGAAAATCACCATTCCTCTCGATGGGCAGGAAGCGGTTTCTGAGATCGTTTCGGTGAAACCTCTGAAAGATGTTTCGCTCCTCCGGGTGAAGATACACACGGGTAGAAAGCATCAGATAAGAAGACACCTTTCGCAGATAGGTTTTCCCGTTGTGGGAGACGACACCTACGGTGACAGACATTTCAACAGAGAGTTTCGAAAGAGATACGGTTTAAAAAGACAGTTCCTCCACAGCTATAGAATGAAGTTCATCGATCCGTGGACTGAGGAGGAAAAGGACTTCAGGGCACCCCTTCCAGATGATCTTCTCAGCGTTCTGAACCTTTTAGAAGAGAGGAGTGATGAATGGTTAGAAGAATTTCTTTCCTGATTCTCATTCTCTCGTCTCTTCTTCTGTTTTCTAAGGAAGTGCTCTTCAACACTTACAACAACACTGGCATCGTTTCGTTGACGAACAGAACTTTCCCTTTTGAAAATTCGCGCGACCTGGAGCCCTTCAAAGCCTCTCTCGAGACAATTTACACTCCTCCGAAGGTTCGAGGTATCACCATTGATCTTCCAGACAGCACGGCCCTTGTCTTGAGCAACGGTGTGACGATCGGAGTCGATGTGGGGGATATCCGAATTCCCGAGGATGTTTTCGCCGAGCTTCTTGACAGCACAGATCTCACGTTCGTTTACGACGCATTTCCCATTGAAGTCTTTTCACGCGACAGGGTCGTTGTAAAGGGATCTATTACAAAAGAGAAGCTCGAGTACTATCTTTCCTTCTTCTTCAAAAAATTTGAGGTTCCAAGGAGAATAGAAGGCACCATAGACGTCACTCCAAAGCCTCCTGAGGTGAGATATTCAAAGGTGTGGCATCCTCTTATCGGAACGGTGATCTTTCTGAATGTGACTGACGATTCTACCTTCGTCACACTCTGGAATGGAAGGGAAGGCAAATTGTGGTACCAAACCACGGAAGCCACGAGGCTCGAAGTAGAAGTGGTGGACTCTCTGGGACAATCCACCAGTCTCTCATTCGAAGCTCTTCCTGTTTCTTTCGCGGAAAGATCGTACCAATCTTCTGTTGAGTTCGGCCAAAGCCTCATTCTACCACCTCTTGTGAACTGGTTTCTTCCATCAACTGGAGAAAAGATCACTGTGTTTTCTCCAGAATTTCCTGGTGTCTATCACCTTATCGGTTGCGATGAATCCGGAAACTTTTTGAGAATGGAGATCGATGTGAGAGACACCACTCCTCCACTCGTTCTCTCTCCGGAGAAGATAGAAGACGCTTCTTCTTTTCGAGTTGAATACATCTGCGATGGAAGAGAAGTCCAGAAGATACCAGATGGGCATCACGTTGTCTTTGTGAAGGCTACGGATACTTTCGGTAACACGAGTACCGCTTTCTTTGTGGTGAACAGACCGCACAGAGTGATTGTGAGAGAAAGGCCCGTTCCCGTGTATCTGGGACCAAAAAGGAAAATCCAGATCGGCGGACTCTCCCTGAAAGGGAGTTTGATCTTCGGCTGGACTAGGGAAGAAGTCGAGGTGATGGTGGGTGAAGAAGTTTACAAACTTGAGAAATAGTCTTTTTCTCATTTTTCTGGTGAGTTCTGTTGTTCTCATCGTGTTCTTTCTTCCAGAAAGGGTGGCTTATGACAGGAAAGGGATGGAATTTTCCTTTCTGTTCGACGACATGATCGATGGAAAGCGAGTGGTTCTCTTTGACCTTTCGAGCAGAAAAGATTTGCCACCGGAAGCCGAGATCGTGATTCTCAAAGGTGAACCTCTCTTCTGGGAACCTCAAGAGTTGGCAGAGAAATTGAAAGGAAAATGGCTTGGGATTGTAGAGTTCGATCCATCTTACGATTTCGCAAGAAAAGTCGTGCTTTTGAAGAAAGACGGCCTCTTCTTTCGTGTTCACACGGTGAAACCCGAAGAGATAGAAAAGCTAAATCTGGACGAAGAAGCGCTGTTTCACAGGTACAAAAGAGCCGTTCTTGAACGAAGTGTGGAGGTTCTCTGGATAAGGGACATAGACGAAAAAGAGTTCCTCGTTCAGAGGCTTTCCAGTTATTTCAAAGGAAAAGTTGTACCGTTTCCGGCTCCTCCAGAATCTGAACCGCCTTTCCCGAAGTGGATCTTCTTGATACCTCCCATTCTTATGATAATCTCTCTGAACCCTCTGCTTCTATCTATAGTTCTCGTTTTGCCTTTTTCAAGGGAATGGTTCGTGTCTCTCCTTTTTGTTTCCGGTACACTGGCGGCGTATTTTGTGCCGAAAAAGAAATGGTTGAAAGTGTTGAGTTTTCTCTTTCTGTCGATCTCTCTGTCTCTGAGTCTCAGCGATCTGTACCACCTCAACGGTATCCTGGACTTCCGCGGAGTGAAACTTTCACTCGTGCTTCTTCCCGGGCTTCTCTTTCTTTCAGGACTTTGGAAGAACAGAAGAAACTGGAAAAAGTACCTGCCGCTCCTTTTCCTTGCCATTCCTGTGGGTTTCTATTATCTTATGCGTTCGGGAAATTCGGGATGGGTGCTGGAAGTTGAAAGAAAGTTCAGAGACTGGCTGGAGAGTGTCTTGATGGTTCGGCCCCGTTTCAAGGAAATTGTGTGCTACCCGTTTTTCTGGTTGGAAGGATTCAGGGAATACGATTTTCTCAGAGAGAGTTTTGGCAGCGTTGCACTCGTTTCGATGTTCAACACGTTCTGTCATGTTAAAACGCCTCTGGTGGTTTCTATCTACAGAAGCGCTCTTGGCCTTGCTATAGGATATGCTGTGTTCTTATTTCTGAAGGTATTTCTAAACCGCTTTTTAACTTCCAAATAATTTGCAATTCACAAACGGCTGTTATATTCTACGCATAAAGATGCAAAAAGAAAAACCCCTCTGTCCCGGGGACAGAAAAGGTTGTTGTTTTTCAAGTTTTGATCTTCACTCTCTTTGCTTCTGTGTGTCAGGGATGATAATTATACCATGAATATCATCAACATTCAAGAGGAGGTGTTTCCATGACGATCGAAGAAATCAAAAAGATCATCGAGAAGGAGAACGTCCGCTTCATCAGACTTCAGTTCACCGACATCAATGGAATCTTAAAAAACGTGGAGATAACTCCCGAAATTTTCCTCGAATCCTGGGAAGACGGAATCATGTTCGACGGTTCATCCATCGAGGGTTTTGTGAGAATCGAAGAGTCTGATATGTACCTCAAGCCCGTCCTCGACACCTTCGCCGTTCTTCCGTGGACGGTCGATGGTGCAAAGAGTGCAAGAGTCATCTGTGACGTTTACACTCCAGATGGTAAACCCTTTGAGGGAGATCCCCGTTACAGACTAAAAAGAATGATGGAAAAAGCAGAACAGCTGGGTTACACCCCTTACGCGGGTCCCGAGATGGAATTTTTCATCCTTCCCATCAACGAAAAAGGAGAACCTGTTCCTGAGTTCCTTGACCATGGAGGATATTTCGATCTTCTGCCGCTCAGCAAAGTTGAAGAGATCAGAAGGGACATCGCGATAGCTCTCGAAAAGATGGGTGTTGTTGTTGAAGCAACGCACCACGAAGTTGCTCCCTCACAGCATGAGGTGGACTTCAGGTACGACACTTTCCTGAGAACCGCCGACAACGCCCAGACCGTGAAACTCGTCATCAAAACCATGGCAATCTTCCACGGATATCATGCAACCTTCATGCCCAAACCATTTTACGGTGTGAACGGATCGGGAATGCATGTCCACATGAGTCTTTTCAAGGGAGACAAAAATGCCTTCTACGATCCCGACGATCCTCTTGGGCTTTCTAAAGAACTCAGATATTTCGTTGGTGGTATATTGAAGCACGCCAAAGCTCTCGCAGCCGTCACAAATCCCACGATAAACAGCTACAAGAGACTCGTTCCCGGTTACGAAGCACCCGTTTACATCTCCTGGTCAGTTGGAAACAGAAGCGCCCTCATCAGAATTCCAAAAGCGAGAGGAAAAGCGACAAGATTGGAGTACAGATCACCCGATCCATCCTGTAACATCTATCTTGCTTTTGCGGCCATCCTCGCGGCAGGTCTGGACGGTATCATCAACAAGATCGAGCCTCCCGCGCCAGTTGAAGAAAACATCTACCACATGACTTCTGAGAGAAGGGAAGAACTCAATATAGAATCGCTTCCAGGATCGCTGAAAGAGGCTGTCGAAGAACTCAAGAAAGACGATGTTATAATAGATGCACTGGGAGAACATATATTCGAAAAATTTGTGGAGGCTGCCGAAAAGGATTGGAAGGAATTCAGCACCTACGTTACAAACTGGGAACTGCAGCGCTACTTGTATCTCTGATTGTAAGTGTTTTCGCGGGAATCCTCGAAACAGAGAGGATAGATCTCAATGTGAATCCTTTGAGAGGAACGATCAACGAGGGTGTCATCACCCTCGTTGATTCTTTGAAAAGAGAAGTCGTCGCGGTGAATGCGCTTTCAAAGAGAGTAACAGCACGTTTCACAGGTTTTTCCTACCCTGTCTGGGGTATGTACCTCAAAGGGAACTTCTACGTTACTGATATGTTCGAGGGAAAGTTCGTTGAACTCACTCCTTCAGGAAAGAGAAAGAGGGAAATTCTTCTTGGTGGGGATCCCACGGTCTTTCTTTACCACAACGGTGTTTTTTACATTTCGTTGTTTTCTCAGGGAACGCTCGTTGGAGTGGATCTACGTTCCTTCAAAGTTGTGGAAAGGTACAGAACAGGAGTTTCAAGCACCTATTTCGTTCCAACTTCGAAAGGAATCGCCTATCTTTGTTACTGGAGAAATGAAGACGACTCCGATGTGATTTACCTCAGGTACGGCAGCATGACCTCTGTTCGTCTGGGACTCTCCCGACCTCTGCGCTACGTGGAAGGTTCAAGCGGTGATTACGTCCTTGACTACCGAAACGGCTGGCTCGTGAAACTGGTGAACGGAAAGGTGGTGTGGAAGAAAAACCTTCCCGATTTTGCTTACGGTATTTCCTTCTATGGACCCGACATCGCAGTTGCCAGCCTTGTTTCTCCCGTTATCTCTGTGGTTGACAGAGACGGCAATGTAAGACAAATCAACGTGCCGCACCCTGTGCTCTACCTCGAGGAGATAGGAAACTATCTGGTGGCACTTTCTGTGGAAGCAGAAGAGTTGTATCTGATAAAAAACGATAGAGTCGTTCAAACGGTTAAAACGGGAAAGTATCCTCTGAAGATTTTCAAGATCTCAGAAAAAGAATTTGCTGTTCTCTGCACCGATTCTGGAGAACTCATCTTCTACACAGTCTACTAAGTCTTCGCCTGGGATATCAGATTCACCAGGAGGTTGTAGGAAAACCACACGTCATCCAGTTCAAAAAACTGAGGCTTTTTCGTCTTTGCATCTTGGTACACCATGATTCCCTCTTTGTATGGAATGACCGAAATGATTTTTTCGTAAGGAATCTTATAACTTCTTGTTTGTCCGACGAAATACAGATTTTTGCTCGTTAAAACAAGTGTTCCTTTATCGACATGCGTCAGTTCAGTCTTTTCAACGGGAGTTCCTTTAAAGCCTCCCACCCTGTAGTAAACGCCACGTGCGATCCTTATACTGAGACCAGAATATCCTCCCGCGTACTCTTTTCGTTTTCTCATTTCGTAGTTTTCTACGCTTCGAAAGACCCACACAGGTACTTCCGATTTTCCAAGGATGACGGGGACAGGTCCTTCGAACTGTTCTATTTCTCCATGAACCACTTTTCTCAACAATCTTCCCTTCTTGAACTTCTCATAGGCACCCTTCCTGTTCAATTTTTCCTCAGAAAGTCCCGTTTCCCATATGAAACTGGCGAGGATCCTTTCCTCAGATTCATCGAGATTGCCGTCATTCAAAAAGTGATCCACCATCCTTTCCCAGACTGTTGCAAGTACATCTTCCACATCATTCTCTGTTCTGAAATGGTTCCGAGCTATTTCGAGAAGCTGACCCCTAAGAGATTGAAAGTTTCCATTTTCGAAAGACTTTTCGACGAAATCCAGCATCTTTTTCCATCCTTCCTGGTAGATAACCTCACACGCCTTATGCTTGGTCTTCAAGAAACCTGCGGGCTTCCCACAATATTTACATTTTCCCAAGGTTTCACCCCGCTATTCCACCATCATCTTACTGCAAAGCTTAATCCTCAAACCATTGGTTTCGAGAGTTACCCTCAAGAAGTACGCTTGATAAAAACCTTCAGGCTTTTCAGGAGGTACCCCGATCAGCGAATCATCGGTTTCTTCCACGCCACATCTGAGCCACACCGTCTTTCTGAAATCTTTGCTCTTCGATCTTGCAAACCACAGTTCCGCGTCCACAATTTCCGGGATCTTTTCAACGAGTATTTTACCGCCCTCGTAAGAAAATTCCACCTTCGGCAGTTTGGGGTACATCTTGAAGAACGAAGAAAGAGTCTCTATTATCTCTTTCACATTCTTCAGGTTATGGGGATCGTTTGGAGAATAGAATAGAAAGGTTTCACCCGGAAGGTCATCCACATAGAGGTTCGCCGAATCCACGGTCCAGTATTCGTCGTTGGTGCCGAGTACAAGGATCTTTGGAAGAGAGAGTCTCAATCTCATAGCGTAAGGATCGACAATTTCAAGGAGCCTTTTTCCCAGATCATTTTCGAGAGTTTCGAAAAGCCCTTTTTCCTGATAATCTTTGAGTTTTTCGCTGTAAGTGCTGTAGTACTCCTTTTGATGCAAAAGCTGGGCTTCTATGTTCAGATTGTCGTACACCATAGGAGCGATGGCGAAAACACGCGGATCGAAGATCGCCGTAAGATACGTGGTCCACCCTCTTTTGGAAGCCCCTGAAACCATGAAGCCTTTGATTTCTATGCCTTTTTTCTCAAGGAAATCCTGCGCTGTGTCCATGGCCTTTATCACACCGTACGTCATGGGAACAAGGAGAGGAAGAAACGGATCTGGGTTCTCAAGGAACATTTTGAACGTTTCTGCGATCAGGGCATCTTCTCTGAGCCCGAAAATCGGCTGATTCGGAACGTCCCCCACAACTATGAAAGATGCTTCGAATTCTTTCGCCACCCACAGATTCTCTTTTACGTCTTCCAGAAACGAATCGTAATAGCGTTCGTTTTCTTCCTTTCTGCTTCCTCCTGTTATGAAGAAAAACGCCCTGTCTTTGTAATTCAAGTTTGACGGAAGGATTATGCCCACTCTGTGGAACCACTGGATGTTCTGCCAGTTCATGCCGTAGGATTTCAGTATGTATATCTCGTCGCCGTCCTGGGTTGTGGTTGCAATGATCGTCTCGTAGACAGGATTTCCCCTTGCACGAACAAGAAGATCCAGAGGATGTATCGCAAGCACCATGACCGGAAGGATCAAAAGAATTGCCAGAAATCTTTTCATGTTATCTCCCCCCTCCAGTTATAAATTTTACACTGTTTTTTCATTTTTCTTTTACTACTGGACGTAGAATGCACAGGGAGGTGATAGAATGAAGGCGATCTTTCCTGTTATTCTCGCTCTTCTATTCCTTTCTGGATGCTTCCAGATGATGCCGGCTCTGCCCGAGGAAAAAATCTACGCCCTGGTGGCAACCGGGGAAGGTCTGGAAGTGTTCGACGTCACAGCCACCCCCGTTAGTATTTCTTTTGTTTCTCTCCCGAACAGCGCTCTCGATGTTGAAGTTTCGGGACGGTACGCGTTCCTCGCAGGCGGTCAGAGCGGAATCCTCGTTTTCGACATGAACGATCCTGAAAATCCCGTCCAGTTGAATCAGCTGAACACCCACTACGCTTACGGGGTGGAGCTATCCGGTGATTATCTCTACGTGGCGGACTGGACGAACGGTCTTCTGGTCTACAACGTAACCGATCTTCCTTCTCCTGTGCTGGTTGCAAAACTCGAAGAAGCGGACTGGGCGGAAAAGGTACACGTTTCAGGAGACCGCGCTTACGTGGCCTGTTACAATGAAGGTTTGAAGGTGGTGGATGTTTCAAATCCGGCAAATCCTGTATTTCTCGAAAGAGTGAATCTTGGAACGGTGAAAAGTGTCTTCGGGTCAGATGAGAGGATCTACGCCGTTGTCTACGATGAAGGGGTATCGATCATCGATGCGAACGATCTCTCTCAAATTCTGGGGACCTACGAATCGCAGACACCCTACGATGTGATCGTTTCAGATAGTGTGCTGTATCTTGCAGACTACGCGTTCGGTGTTCAAACAGTTGACGTTTCAGATCCTGGGAACCCGTTCGTCCTCGATCACATACCAACGAGTGGAGGAAAGGCCCAGAGTCTGTGTCTTCATGAAGGATTTCTTTACATTGCAGACTTCAACGGATATCTGACTGTGGTGGATGTGGGAGATCCTTCGCACCTGAATGAGGTTTTCAACGTTGTCACCCAGGGTTCGGCGAACGCTGTGTCCTTGCTGGCACAATGATCTGCATGGGAAGGCCGTGTTCATCCAGTGGAGGATCTTCCGGTATCGTCTCAAGAGGAAACTGCTGAGTCAGTGCAAGAACGAGTGAATCGAGCACATCGTGGATATAGATTTTGTGCTCTCTGCAGATTTTCTGCAGATTTTCCACATCGAAGACCAGATGTTTTCTCAAGGCCTTGATTCTCTGGTTCAAACCTTCTCTGGTGTGTTTCGATTCCATCATTTTGCTTGATATCCTCAGAAAACACAGCTCGGGATGGGATTCTCTGATCTGATCGGAAAGATCTGGATGGCTTCTAAAGAAAACGTCAACCTCTCTCACTTTCTCCACTATGTGCCAGAACTGAACAGGAAATCCTTTCCCCTGGCATTCTCTGTTGACTCTCAGTGCATCCTCGTAGCTTTCCTGATAAACGGCCGCTCTGCACGGGACCGTAAAAACACTTGCAGCTCTCTTTGAAAGGATTTTTCTGGCTAGTTTGTCGCACTCTCTTTCGCCTTTTTTCGGAAGACCGATGGGGATATCGACGAGTGTGGGAAAGTCCAGGAACCTGAAGTGTTCCATGAATCCTATCTCGAGAACTCTGTCTCTCTCCACTATCGAATACACCCATCCTCTTTTCGCACCATCAACTCCAATTGTGATCATCGTGTACATTATACACAGGAGGGAGGGTAATATGGTCTTCGACCCGGTACAAAGAGCCATGGAGATGGAATCGCTTGTCATGAACGGTGAAAAGCGAAAATACTATAGATTCAGATACTCTCTTTACTACGGAGGAATCGTTACAGCGGATACTGTAGGATGCGAGTTTCTCTGTGCCTACTGCTGGAACTACTTCAGAAACCTCAGGCCCAAGCGTGCAGGGGATTTTCTCTCACCAGAGGAAGTAGCAGAAAGACTTCTTGAGATCTCAAAGAAAAGAAAGTGTGATCTTTTCAGGATCAGCGGGGCGGAACCAATCCTTGGAAGAAGATCCGCCGAACACGTGAGAAGAGTCGTAGAACTTGTGAACGGCACATTCATTTTGGAGACGAACGGTCTGATGTTCGGGTTCGATCCTTCTCTTGTGGATCTTTTTGTGAATCTCAACGTTTTAATCAGAGTGAGCGTGAAAGGCTGGGATGAAGAAAGTTTTGAGAAAATCACAGGAGCAAGCGGTGAGTACTTCCGCTACCAGCTGAAAGCACTGGAGCATCTCCACGAAAAGGTCCATTTCTGGGTCGCTATTGTCTACGATCTTTTCAGAGAAAAAGGACTGAAAGAGCTCAAAAAAAAGACTCCCCATTCCGTGCAGGATCGAGAAAGAGTATCTGGAAATGTATCCGTAGAAATATTATGCTCTTCTTTCTTTCACAGAATCTCTTATAACGATTTCCGTTGGAAGTATGTACTCTTTTTTTCTTATCTTCTTTCCAGAAATAAGTGCAAACAGAACTTTCCCGGCTTGTTTTCCCATTTCATAAAGATCCTGACGAACAGTAGTTAGAGAAGGTTTATAGTATTTGCTGAAAAACATATCGTCGAAGCCTGTTACACTGACGTCCTCTGGAACTACCAATCCTCTCTCTTTCAGAGCTTCTATCACACCAAAGGCCATAAGATCGTTTCCAGCTATTATTGCGTCCGGTATTTTTGACAATCTTTTGGTGAGTTTATAACCACTCTCAAACGTGAATTCTCCGTACAGAACCTGGTAATCCTTTATCTTGTACTTTTTCATACGATCGAGAAAACCTTCCAGACGTTCTTTCGCAGTTGAGGTCATATCTCCACAAAGGTAGGCAAATGACCTATGACCTGTTTCGACCAAATAATCAACCATCCTGGCAACTCCTCCAAAATTATCAACACCAATATAGGGAGCATCGATGCCGGGATACCTTCTATCCACGAAAACCAACTTGAGGTGATATCTCTCTATAAGTTCTTTTAGAGCTTTGTTTTCGTAGCCTGTACATGTTACTATAACACCGTCTACGTTGTGGAATATGAAAGATTCGAGAATCACTACTTCATCTTTCGATTTATGATCGGTTCCTCCTATGATAAATGAATAACCTTTTTTTCTCAGAAAATCCTCTGCTCCCTTAACTATAGTAAGAAAAGCGGGATTCGTTATATCAGGTACGATGAAGCCTATCATTTTGGAATCACCAGTTCTCAACCCCTGGGCTATCTTGTTGGGTTTGTATCCCAGTTTCTTTATGGCTTCTCTTATTCTCTCTCCTAACTTTTCACTGACCTGCGAGGGATCTTTCAAATATCTGGAAACAGTTGAAATCGAAACACCAGCTAATTTCGCCACATCATTTATTGTAGGGCGCCTTTTCATGCTAATTTCTCCTTTCTGTCGAGTACCTCCAATGAAATTTTATCACTGATGAGAAGTCTTACTCTTTTAACCCTCCCATTGCTGCTACTCCTTCAATGATTTTCTTGCTGAAAATCGCATAAATTATAAGAGTAGGAATGAGTGAAACAATCGCAGCACTTGCCATAGCAGGTATATTCATACCGTATCTTCCTTGAAATTGATACAATCCCAGTGTGATGACCCATTTTTTGGGGTTTGAGATAAGTGTTAATGCATATACGAACTCACTCCAAAACATAACGAACGAGAAAACTCCCATAGCAACAACAGCAGGGGAAGACATTGGCAGAATTATCCTCCAGTATATATACCATTCACTGCATCCCTCAATTCTTGCTGCTTCTATATAGTCCTTCGGTATTCCACGCATATAATTTGAAATCACCAATATACTTACAGGAAGTTGGCTTGCAGCTAAAGGAAGTACTAAACCAAATAAATTATCATACAATCCAATTTTTCGGGTCAAAACGAAAACAGGTATCAATGTTGTGTGAATCGGTATGCAAAGTCCAATTATAAATATTAAGAACAATCTTTGTAAGAAATTATATCTGTAAATTGCGAAAGAATAAGAAGCCAAAGTAGCGAAAAAAATCAAAATTAATAAGGAAAAAGAAGCAACTACACCACTGTTAAAAATATACTTTTGAAAACCGACATTAAACACTCTCGAAAAATTTCCAAGAGAAAAACTTTTAGGGGGTTGCCAAGGAAACGACATAAAATATTCATCTCGTGCTTTAAAGGAGTTTATTACTAACAAATAAAAAGGGAAAAACGTCCACAAGAGCCAAATAAAGGCTACAATATAAACAAGTACTTTCATTCCTATGCTCATACAGTATCACCTCTCCTATATACTCTGTACATAAGAATGGAAATCACCAATGATATTCCAAAAAGAAAGAAAGCATATGCACTAGCATATCCCATCCTTTGGTGTCGGAAAGCTAATTTGTACATGTATGTTGCAAGAAGTTCTGATGTGTTTCCAGGTCCTCCTTCTGTCAGTATATAGACCAGATCAAAATATTTCAATGATCCGGTTATGCCCAGTATAGCAGCTGTTATGATGGTTCTTTTTAGAAATGGAAGAGTTATATAAATAAACCTCTTAAAAGAAGTCGCTCCATCTATCATTGCCGCTTCATAAAGCTCTTTTGGTATCTCAGTCAAAGCAGCTGCAAATATTATCATGTAAAATGGTATCCACTGCCAGGAAGTGGCAGCGTATATTGCTTCTACAACTACTTCTGGATCACCTAACCATATTTTTGCTAATTTTTCTAATCCTAAAATTTTTAGAAAGTTATTTAAGAAACCAAGGTAAGGATCATAAATTATTTTCCAGATGATAGCAATAGTTGTTGAGGGAATAAGAAGAGGTATGAAAAATGCTATTCTCATAAAATTCGTGCCTTTAATCTTTGAAGAAATCAGCAAACCTAAACCTATCCCGATCGGAATCTGGATTAGAAGAGTATAGATAATGAACTTAAGGTTGTTTAGAAGTGCTCTCCAGGTAACTTCATTGGAAAAGAGATTGTACCAGTTACCGAGCCCCACAAATTTGTCAGGTCTCAAGGAAAAACCTTCCCATCTGAAGAAACTGTAGAAGAAAGTCATAGGAATGGGAATTAAAAAGTAAAAAAGAAACAACGCTACAGCAGGCAGAGTAAACAGAAATGCTGTTATTTTTTTCTTTCTTTTATTGTACACCTTCATCCCTCCCAAAGGGGCAGGTGGTAAACCACCTGCCCTTGATAATATTACTGTCCATATTCTGAATGAGCCTTCTTGTATTCCTCAACAGTTTTATCCATTGTTTCAGCAAATTCCTCTGGGGTTATTTTAAGATCCATCAACTTTTGGAGGTTATCAAGATACACTTCAGCTATCTCTGGTGGTAAGTAAGTGTCCCAGCAGTGCATAACACTCGGTGCTTCCATAGCTGCTTTCACTATTTCGGACAAGAAAGGATCATTTTTAGTTGCGGGCAATTCTTCTATTCCATAAACAGGTGGAAGTGTACCTCGTTTCTCTACTTTCATTCTTACAACCTCTGGGTGCAACAGATATTCTCTGAGGAATTTTTCAGCGAGTTCTTTGTTTGAAGAATTTGCTGCTATTGAGTAGAACCAGTCTCCAACTATTCCTACCAACTCTCTTGGGTCTCCTTTACCATCTTCCACGATTGGGAATTTAGCCATTCCTAAGACAGGTATTAGATCTGGTCTCTCTTCTTTTATGACCTGATACATGAAACTGAGCTCACAAATCATGGCTGCCTTTCCTACATAGAACAAAACACGATCTTCTCCTGTGTTAAAATCAAGAGCGTTTACTGCCTCAGGGAATGCTCCTACCTTTATTAATTCCACTAGTTTTTCCAGAGTTTTGAGCATGAGAGGATCCTTCCAACTTCTTTTTCCATTAAGTATCTCCTTTACTACCTCGTTACCACATACTCGTGCAGCGAGTGTGGCTAGGAAATGATCGGCAGGCCATCTTGCTTTATTGCCCATAGTTATCGGTATGTAACCCAGTTCCCTGAGCTTTTTACAAAGTGCTACAAATTCACTCCAGGTCTTCGGAGGCTGAAGCCCATGTTTTTCGAATATGTCCTTCCTGTACCACAGGAAATCACCAAGTATCGAGTTGTTAAATGGAACAGCCCAGTACTTACCTTTGTAGTAAACCTCTTCAAGAGCGCCTGGCCAGAATGTTTTCTTCATCCATTCAACTGTTTCGTCACTAAGAGGATGAATCTGACCAGAGTCAATGTAGGATCTCAACTGGCTTCCGCCCCAAGTGAAAAAGAGGTCTGGTAACTTACCGGAAGCCATGGCAACAGCCAGTTTGGTTTTGTAAGTATCCACAGAGTATGTTACTGTCTTAAACTCTACTTCAGGGAAGTCCTTCTTGAAAAGCTCAATCGCAAGGGCAATGTCGGGGTTGACTTCCGCTCCTTCAACTTCTGGTGAGAGGCTCCAAAGTTCAAGAGTGACTTTACCAAATACCGTTAAGCCGAGAATCGTAAGAACGCAGAGTACGGTGAGACTGACCAACTTTCTCATAAAAACACCCCCTTTGAGAGATTTAGAGGATTATCAAACTATCAATATCTCTTACTCTCTGAATTCTTAAAGCGACATACGATTTCCCCGGCAACCTTATCACAACCTGTCCCTGGAAGATCCCCAGACTATGTATCTCTGTTTCCCAGCAGTCAACTAAATCTACTCTGTACTTACCTTCTGGAAGCTTTAAGGTTCTTTTCACTGGTCTGTTGATATCAAAGTAGATCAGGTAATATTCTCCTTCTTTACCAATGCAATGAACGTCCCAGTCCATCATAGGATCAAGCTTGATAGGTTTAAGAAACGGTGGAGCTTCTTCTATAATCGTTCTCAGGAATGCGATTCTTTTTGGACTTTCACCTTTCAATCTTCCGCCTTTTGACCACCAGAGGACTTCGTCTTCAGAGTAGTAAGTTTCTCCATGTGTCACATAACCTCCAGAGGTAACACCTTCCCAAAAGCGATTCATCATCTCCTGTGGTGGCAGATTACCCCATCCGTACTCAATGTTCCCTTCGTAGCCACATTCATCGATGATAACTGGTTTTTTGTACATCTCGCGCCATTTTGGTATTAAATTTATGCCTATATCTATCTCAGGTTCTCCGCTCCACGATCTCAGTGACCCCTGCCACTGAATGCTGGCGTGTGTTATCCAGGGTTTTGTGTGATCATAAAACTTGAAACACTGATGCACTGACCTTAGATGGTTATAAGGGTCTTTCTCCACTATGAAATGAAAGTATCCATCCCAGTCTTTTTGTGGTTTGATAAGGTCGTATTCGTTCGCCATTGACCACCACACAGTTTCTGTAAGAAGAAATTCTCGCTATCAGATACCTCAAGTACGCTTTGTCCACTTCTTCCGGCATGCTGCAAAATCCCCATTTGTCATACGGATGGAACAGTATCACGTCTGCTTCTATCCCCATGTCCATAAGTTCCTTCACTAACCTCTCAAAGTGCTGGAAAAACTTCACATTGAACTCTACCTGATATCTCCCATCTTCCTCTCTCCAGCTCATAGGAAGCATAGGAGGTTCTTCTCTGTTGTAAGCGTAGTACTTCGGAAACACACACATCCTGACTTTGTTGAATGGAGAGTTCCTGAGTGATTCGAGTGTCTGCTGAATGAGTTCTTCTCTCTGGTGTACCCACGCGTAGAGTGTTGTCCCAAACGGATGGTAAGGTGTCCCATCTTCATAGCAGAAATGATAAGTGTTGCACACTCGAACAGGTCCATGATTCCCTTCAGAAGGGTCAACACACAGAAACTCTCCTTTCATACCGTCAAGATCTTTGATGTCGCTTCTTACCTCGTACTTCCACAAACCAGTCCTGTTCGGCATGAACCTGATCTTGAAGGTATCTTCTCCATCATAAAAGCCTTCCACTTCAAAACTGTCACCAGCTTCGCTTGTAAACACTGCTTTGATTTCTACGTCTGTAAAAGGATTCCCCTCCGCTTTCCCTTTGAGTGTTATTTCGTATGTTCCCCATTTTTCAACATTGTTTTGAGTCATCGAGATCACCCTCCTTATTCATAGAGCATCCAGAACTGGTTTAATCTCTAAACTTCAGCGTTATGTTTATGAACTACTATCCCAAGATATTTTTCCAAAGCTTCTTTCACAGCATCTGCCACTCTCGAGAGATTTATCGCTACATGGTGTTCAAATCCGTTTTCACAGATGTATTTCATGAGTTCCTGGAGCTTCTCAATTCTTGCCACGCCCCTGCTTCCAAAGGTCTTTGGATTTTCATCCAGTATCTGCCCTTCTCCCACATATGCTTTCACTTTTCCTTCGTTATCATCTGTAGTGAGCCTCAGAAAAGTGAACGGTGAGGTCTTTATCTTCCCTGCACAAGCTCCATAGGCCCTTTCTTTACCCACAGTTGTTCCTATTACATCTGCATATTTGATTTCAGGTTTTTTTTCATAGATAGAAGCCGGGAAATTTCCACAGTGGAAGAGAATTGTTTCGTTTTCATCTCTGTAGTTATTGTTCCAGTCAACTATTGCAGATGGCTGTCCAGAAGCTAACTGGAGTACATACATAGAGAGAGCACCGGTGATATCAACCTCGCAGGCGGCAGGTTTTCCTTTTTCGCTGAGAAGGCTCATGATGGTACACGGAGTTATTCCCAAATTCCATTCAAGAGAGGTCCAACATTGAATTGCAAGAGCTTTTATATCGTTTTCCTCAATCCATTCGTCAATGACGGATCCAAACTTTGCCATCAAGAGAATTTTCTCTTCCGGTACAATCTGTAACCTGTAATTTTTCTTTATCTCCTCAAGTTTTCTCCTTACTCTCTCGTCGTCATCTTTGAGATTAGAAACTCTGTGAAGAATCTCCGAGAGGTCTACCGTTTCAACAGAAATGCTCATTCTTTCAAGAATCTTCTCAGAGAATCTCACCGTGTTGAAGGCACTGGGTCTCGCTCCTATTGCTCCAACTTTTATGTTTCTCATTCCCTTAACGATTTTGCACACGGCAGCAAACTTCTCTATGTCCCGTTTAAATACTTCACTTTCTGGATCCTCTGTATGAAGTGTCGTCAAGGAGAACTCTATCCCATATTGCTTCAGGTTGTTGCATACAGATATTTTTCCACAGAAAGAATCCCTTCTATTCTGAAGGTCGAGCTTCTCCGGATCATCTGGAAACGCATGGACCAGCACAGGAACATTCAAACCACTCAATCTGATTGCCTGAGCTACTCCTTTCTCATCACCAAAATTTGGAAGAGTAACAATAATCCCGTCTATTTCCCCGGCTTTTTCCTTAAAAAGTTCCGCACACTTTTTAGCGTCTTTAGCTGTTTCCACAGCTCCGAGTTTCGTATCAGAGGGTGAAAGGGTTACCACCCTGTATCCCATGCCTTCTAAAACTTTTATTACCCTTTCTCTTCCTTCTTCTACCAGTCTGTCGGGGAAAAATTCCCTGTTTCCGACGATCAAACCAAAGGTCATCTTTTCCATTTCATTTTCCCTCCTTCACTCGGTGAGTAGTTTTCTGATAGCAGTTTTCCACCCTTCATAGTACATTTCCCGTAATTCATCACCCATCCGGGGTTCGTATTTTTCCCTGTAAGTTATCTTTTGCCTTATCTCTTCAAGATCGCTGAACGCTCCGAGATGAAGCAAAGCAACAAAAGCTACTCCTCTCGCTGATACTTCCTCTATGTTGCTTACTAAAACTGGTATGTTCAGAATATCCGCCTGAAACTGCATAAGAAATCTGTTTCTTGTGATTCCTCCATCTGCCCTGACCTCGGTGGGTTCCTTACTGGATATTCTGACCATCTCCTCGAAGATATCTCTCACTTGATAGGCTATGGACTCCAAAGCCGCTCGAACAACATGTTCTTTTCCATGATTCCTTTGAAGCCCCAGAATAGCCGCTTTCACATCACTTCGCCAGTACGGGGCCCCAAGCCCAACGAAGGCAGGAACCAAATAAACCCCTCCGTTGTTTTCAAGAGAGAGTGCTATTTTTTCTGTTTCAGAGGGATCGCTTATGATTCCGAGTTTTTCCTTTAACCAAACAATTGTGTCACCTGCTGAATGAATGTTACCCTCGAGTACATAACTGGAAGTCTCTTTTACGACCCATCCAACAGAGCACACAATGGGCGAATCTGATACATTTGGTTTTTCCCCTATGTTCAACATGGTGGAACTCCCTGTACCGTAGGTAACCTTTATATCCCCTGAATAGAATCCTCCCTGTCCAAAGAGAGCGGCAGAAGAATCTCCCATGACACCGACTATGGGAATTTTTTTCGGTAAAAATCCCAAATCGGTGTAACCGAAGACAGAATCTGAACTTTTCAGTTCAGGGAGGATTTCAGGTGGAATTTCAAAGATCTCCAGTACTTCTTCATCCCATCTCAGTTCATGAATGTTGAGAAGAAGTGTGCGGCTCGCATTTGAAAAGTCTGTTGCATGAACTTCCCCTTTAGTCAATTTCCAGATCAGCCAGCTGTCCACTGTTCCAAAAGCAATTTCTCCTTGCTTTGCCTTGTTTTTTACGCCTTCCACATTGTCCAGAATCCACCTGATTTTACTGGCAGAGAAATAAGGATCAACTACGAGTCCTGTTTTTTCTTTTATCTTCCCTTCCAATCCCCTTTTCTTTATCTCTTCACAGAGAGAAGCCCCTCTCTGACACTGCCAGACCACAGCGTTGTAGACTGGTTTCCCTGATTTCTTCTCCCACAAGATGGTTGTTTCTCTTTGGTTCGTAATAGCTAGAGCTTCTATCTCGAGCGGTTTTATACCCGATTCTTCAATGACTTTTCTGCATGCATCTAAGGTGTTTCGAAAGATCTCCTCAGGATCGTGTTCTACCCAGCCTGGTTTTGGATAGTACTGTTTGTGGTACACCGTTACCCTGTGAACAATTCCTCCTTTCTCATCGAATATAATAGCTTTCGTACCAGAGGTACTCTGATCTATTGCGAGAACGTACATTCTAATTTCCCTCCTTGAACCACTCTAAGACAGTTTTTGCAATCCCCTCTGGCGCAAGGCCGTAGTGTTTTAAAACTTCATCCTGCGTTCCTGTAACCGGATACTCATCGGGTATCCCAAGGATTTTCATAGGAGTAGGTAAATTTTGAGAAAGGAATTCTGCAACCGCTCCACCGAGACCTCCAAAAATGCTATGTTCCTCAACGGTTACTATTCTTCCTGTTTCTCGAGCAGCTCTGAAAACTGCTTCTTCATCCAGGGGTTTAACGGTAAACATATCAATCACCCTTGCACTTATTCCTTCCTTTTCAAGAATCTTTGCCGCTTCCAAAGCTCTCCACACGACTTCTCCTGTTGCTATTATTGTGATATCATTGCCCTCTTTCAATGTTATTGCTCTTCCTACCTCGAATTTTTCGTCTCGTGAATAGATCACAGGTACCGGATTCCTTCCCGTTCTCATGTATACGGGTTTCTCATCTTTCAGTAACTGTTCCAAGATGGCAGCTGCAAGAACAGCATCACTGGGAAGCAATACTTTCAGGTTGGGAATGGCTCTCATAACAGCTACGTCGTGGAGAGCATGGTGTGTACTTCCCAGAGGGCCATAGCTGACCCCTCCACTGACTGCCACGATTTTCACATTGGCATCCGAGTAGGCAATGTCGTTTTTTATCTGCTCTAAATTTCTTGCGGAATAGAAGCATGCAGGTCCAAAGACCCAGGCCTTCTTTCCGCAGAGGGCAAGACCGGCGGCTACTCCAGCTGCTGTCTGCTCAGCTATTCCGACTTCTATTGATCTTTCTGGAAATACTTTGAAAAAGTCCGCAATGGCCGCGGATCCCCGTGCATCAGAGGTTACAACCACGATCTTTTCATCCTGCTTCGCAAGTTCTAGCAATCTTTCACCTATTGCCTTTCTGAGAGCAACTTTCATACCATATCACCTTCTTCTAGCGTTTTCAGCTGTTCTTCTAACTCTTCGATGGCTTTCCTGTATTCTTCATCACTTGGAACCTTGTGGTGCCATTCTACTCTTCCTTCAATGAAGGAGATTCCTTTTCCTTTTATCGTGTTTGCGATTATCAAATGTGGTTTCCCAGTTTCTCTAGGTATGGAGACAAACGTTTTGTAAAGTGACTCAAAATCGTGACCATCAACTTCCAGCACGTTCCAGCCAAATGCTTCCCATCTTTTTGAGAGTGGTTCCAGTTTCAAGACTTCTTCTGTGTGGCCAGATATCTGAAGACGATTCCTATCAACTATGCCTATCAAATTATCAAGACTATAGTGGGACGCCACCTGTGCTGCTTCCCAGACGCTTCCTTCATCCAGCTCCCCGTCTCCCATCAAAACGTAAACCTTGTAGTCTTTACCATCCATTTTTCCTGCTAAAGCCATACCAACCCCGATGGCAAGACCATGACCAAGCGCACCGGTGTTCACCTCAACCCCTGGGACTTTTCTGGTGGGATGTCCTGTGAGCCTAGAACCGTACTTGCAGTACGTCTCGAGTTCTTCTTTCGGGAAAAATCCTTTATCAGCTAAGACTGCGTAATATGCTTCAACGCTGTGACCCTTGCTCAGAATAAACCTGTCTCTGTCTTCCCAGTTCGGATCTTCCGGTTTCACTCTGAGAATTTTGTAAAAGAGTGTTACCAGGATTTCCACGCTCGATAAGGAACCGCCGGTATGCCCTGACTTTGCCTTGTAGATCATATCGAGAATCATCTTTCTTATTTCGATAGCTTTTCTTTTCAGTTCAAGAACCTCGTGTCTGGTCAATGCACCCACTCTTTATCACTCCTTTTCCCCTCTACCGAGTTTTTCTGCTATCACAGCAGCTATTATTATGAATCCCTTTGCAACCTGTTGCCAGAAAGGAGAAACACCAACGAGTACCAACCCATCGTTCAAAACACCAATTATCAATGCACCTAAATTCTTCAAAAACGCCTCTACTTCTTCTCTCGCTGGAATAGAACTTTGAGCTCCCAACCTTGTTACCGATATGGCCGCTGCTGCCGTTCCAAAGATTACCGCCTCTTCGGGATTTTTTCCCTCAGACAGAGCAACGGCAAAAGCTCCATTGAACACGTCCCCCGCCGCTGTTGTGTCCACAGCCTTTACTTTGAAGGTCGGAAAGTGTTTCTTTTCATTTTTGTTCACAAGAAGTACTCCTTTGTCACCGAGCTTCACTATCACATTCTTGACGCCGAGTTCCAGAAACTTCTCAGCGGCTTTCTCAACCGTCAAAAACTCACCGAAGAAATCTTTCGACAGGGCTTCGATCTCTTTTTCATTCGGTGTGAGATAGTCCAGGTACTGAAAGATTTCTTCGTTTATTCCCTGCGCGGGTGCGGGGTCAAAGATCACAATTCCATTGAATCTTTTCGCACATTCCAAGGTGGTTTCAAAAGGAATTTCGTTTTGAAGGAGAAGGATATCACTTTCAGAGAGCGTATTCCAATCAATCAATTCTTTTTTCAGTTCGGCGTTCGCTCCAGGAAAGATGATGATCCTGTTTTGTCCTGTTTTATCGACTTCTATGAACGCTCTTCCTGTAGGAAGACTAACTCTTATATATCCAGTTATTCCGAGTTTTTCGTAATTCTCTATGAGCAGATCAGAGTAATCATCGTTTCCAATGCACGTTACAAAACGGCATCCTTTCTCTCCAATTTTTGCGACTGTTACAGCCTGATTCGCCCCTTTTCCACCCGGAAAAACGTTCATCTCTATCGCTTTCTGGGTTTCACCAGGTTTTGTGAAGTGATCAACCTTCAGAACGATATCTATGTTTGAACTCCCCACGACGGAAATCACTAGAAACATCCTCCCTTGTGTCTTGATGAAATCGTTTTCGAAATCGTTTTCACAAGAATGGTAACACGAAGGAAAATGAAAAGTCAACGAGAGAAAAACAAAGAATCTCGATCATAAAACCCAATAATTCTTATTAATCGATGATAAATGAATTTTTTGGATAATATCCATGAACGAGAATTTTCATAATATAGAATTTCATGGTAACATGAGTAAATGGAAGGAGGGATCCGAGTGAAAAGAGGTCTGATCGTACTGATAGTGATACTCGTACTGGTAGTTGTCATCATTGGAACAACTGTGGGATACTACAACTACCTTGTTTCCCTTGAGCAGGAAGTTCAGGAAAAGTACAGCCAGATCCAGAATCAACTTCAAAGAAGGGCAGATCTCATTCCAAATCTCGTTGAAACTGTAAAGGGCTACGCCGCGCATGAAAAAGAGATACTCGAAGAAATAGCGAACGCCAGAGCGAAGTTGATAGGTGCGAAAACTCCTCAGGAAAGTGCTCAGGCCGATGCAGAGCTTTCTTCGGCCCTTTCGAGACTACTTGCCATAGCCGAGAACTATCCAAATCTGAAGGCAGACGCAAACTTCCGACAGCTCATGGATGAGCTCGCCGGAACAGAGAACAGAATCGCCGTTGCAAGAAGAGACTACAACGAAGCGGTGAAGAAATACAACACCGCTATAAAAAAATTCCCCGGTGTGATCTTCGCGAAGATGTTCGGATTCGAAGAAAAGCAGTACTTTGAAGCGAAACCGGGAGCCGAGGAAGTTCCCGAGGTGAAGTTCTGATGAGAAAGATCTTTCTGTTGATTTTCATTGTTTCATCGGTTCTTTTGCTTTCAGTTGAATTTCCAAAGCCGACCCCGTACAAGTACGTGAACGACTACGTAGGTGTTCTCGATAAAACTACCGTGGAAAAGATCATCTCCGTTGGAAAAGAATTGGAAAACAAAACGACAGCCCAGGTGGTGGTTGTCGTTGTACCTTCCCTCTCCGGCCTCACGGTCGAAGAGTATGCGAATCGGCTTTTCAGAGAGTGGGGAATAGGACAAAAAGAGAAGAACAACGGTGTGCTGCTCCTCGTTGCCATGAACGACAGAAAGGTGAGAATAGAAGTTGGTTACGGTCTGGAAGGTGCCATTCCAGATGGAAAAGCGGGAAGGATCCTCGATGAATACGTGATTCCCTATTTCAAAAACGGAGAGTACTCGAAAGGGATCTATTACGGCTACCTTGCCATCGCGAACGAGGTGGCGAAAGAGTACGGAGTGGAACTCACCGGGACTTCTGATCTTCCTGAAAGAGGAACGGACATCAGCGGTATTTCGATCATTGTAATTGTCATCGCGTTCATCATCTTCTCTTCCATCATGGGAAGAGGAAGGCGCTGGTACAGAGGCCCAAGGTTTCCTGGTGGGTTCGGTGGTTCCAGAGGTGGATCAGGAGGTTTTGGGGGATTCGGTGAAGGATCTTCCGGTGGTGGAGGTGCTTCGAGGGGATGGTGAAAAGCCCTGGCATTGCCAGGGCTTCATTTTTCTATTTCTTCGATCTGTTTTGCCACAAAATCCACGATCTCTCTTATGTAATCCCTCGAGAATTTGAGCTCTATTCCCGCGGTTTTATAAACTTCGTCCACCGGCATCGAACATCCCACGGATAAAAATCTCTGATAGTCTTTCAGTGTTTTTTCTGGATCTTCTATGTAGTTCCTGTAAATTGCCAGGGCTCCTATCTGTGCTATGCCGTACTCGATGTAGTAGAAAGGTACTTCGAAGATGTGAAGCTGAAAGAGCCACCTCGTTTTCTTTTCTTCGTCCAGATCGCTCCAGTCCACTCCCGGGTTGAATCTGTCCATCAAATAAGCGAAGTACTCGTCCCTTTCTTTTGGTGTGTGATCTGGGTTGGTGTAGATCCAGTGCTGGAAGGCGTCCACGATCATGCACCACGGCAGAAAGTAGAGTGCACCTTCGAGTTCTTCGATCTTTGCCTTTTTCAGATCCTCGGGGTCGGTGTAGAACTCGTCCCAGTATTCCATGGAGATGAGTTCCAACGACATGGAGGCGAGCTCCGCAACTTCCATTCTATGCGGTCTGTAAAAGACCGGAAGGCTCAGCGTTTCAAACGAGTGCATCGAGTGTCCCAGTTCGTGAAAGATCGTCCTCACATCCCCCGGTTGTCCCACCGCGTTCATGAAGATGAAGGGAGCTCCCGTCTTTGGAAGCGTGTGGTTGTATCCACCAGGAGCTTTTCCTTTTCTGTTTTCAAGGTCAAGGAGATTCTTTTCCCTCATGAGGCGAAATCTTTCCGCGAAGGTGGGGTTCAACCTTTTGAGTGCTCTCTCGGTTTTTTCCATGAATTCTTCCACTGAGGAAAAAGGTTTCAAGACCTTTCCATCCACATCTACCGCTGTATCCCAGGGTCTGACGCTTTCGATTCCCAGCTTTCTCTGCCTGATTTTTGTTCTTTCCACCAGATAGGGAACGACTTCTTTTTCCACCGCTTCGTGGAAACGGTACAGGTCTTCCGGGGTGTATTCGAACCTGCTCTTAAGTCTGTGCATGTAATCTCTGTAGTTGGAAAAACCCGCGTTCAGGGCCTGCTGGTGCCTGATTTCTTTGAGTTCGTCGAAGAGTTTGTTGAGCTTGTCCCGTACTTCCCAGATTCCTTCGTACCTTTTCCTCCAGGCGAGTTCCCTCGTAGATCTGTCGGGATCTCTCAGGTACACGGAAAGCTGCTGAAGCGTCTTTTTCTCTCCTTCGAAATCGACTTCGATGTTTCCCACGATCGTGCCGTAGTTTCTAGAGAGGATACTCTCTTTCACCTGAAGAGGAACGTTTTCCTCTCTGAACAGTTCCACATCGTTTTTGATCACCTTTATCATGTGTTCGTAACCACGCGGAGCGAAGTGTTCGTTTTCTACGATTTTCTCTTTTATCTTCTGTTCGTAAGGCTTGAGTTTTGCCACGATCTCTTTTTGGAACTCCTCGTAAGCTTTTGCGAACTCTTCCTTGTCTGCGTTCACAGTCATTTTGATGTAGAGCCATCCGTGTTCTTCTCTTACCCGGTCGAAGAAGTCCGTCACTTTGTTGATGAAGGTTCTGAATTCTTCAGGAGAACTGATCTGAAAATCCAGAAGTTCTCGAACAACCGGTTCAACCTCTTCCCAGCGCATTGTACATGCCCTCCTTGTTGGGTTCTCCATTATTATTTTGCGGCAAGGATGCTTCGAAGCTTCCCAATTTAAATCAAATGTTACTTAGTTCGCATCAAGAATTAGTGTATACTTACTTAAAAAAGATATGGAGGTGCGAATACGATGAGGATACTATATCTCGATCCTTTCTCAGGGATATCTGGGGACATGTTCCTTGGCCTTTTGGTCGATCTTGGGGTGGATCCAGAAAAGATAAAATCCCGTCTTGAAAAGCTCAACGTCGAATTCGATCTCGTGGTGAAAAAGGTAAACAAAAAAGGAGTAACCGCCACAAAAGTTGACGTTGTTTTCCCTAGAAAAGAGCACCACGAGGATCACATTGTGTCGGATCATGATCACCACCATCACCATGGAAGACATCTCTCCGAGATCGTTGAAGTACTCAGCAGACTCGAAGATCCTTTGAAAGAGAAAGCGATAAGGATGTTTGAAGCTCTCGCAGAAGCGGAAAGCAAGATCCACGGCCTCTCAAAAGAAAAGGTTCATTTCCACGAAGTTGGGGCCATGGACGCTGTGATAGAGATCGCGGGAGCTGTAGTTGGATTGGAGCTTCTCGAAGTAGAGAAGGTTTTCTGTGGCACTGTCAACACGGGAAGCGGTTTTGTGATGACAGAACACGGCAGATACCCGGTTCCCGCTCCAGCCACCGCTGAGCTGCTGAAAGGCATTCCGATCTATATGGATCAGAAAGTGCGCGCGGAACTGGTCACGCCGACGGGAGCTGTGATCTTGAAGAGCCTGGTTGACGAGTTCAGGACACCGATCTTGAGAGTAGAAAAAGTGGGATACGGGGCAGGGACGATGGATCTTGAAATACCGAACGTTCTGAGGGGGTATCTCGGTTACATCGAACCCTCCGAAAGAACCGGAGATGTTCTCATAGAAACGAATGTGGACGATATGAATCCACAGCTGTTCGGTCATCTCATGGAGAGACTGTTTGAAGCGGGGGCAAAGGATGTCTTCTTCACACCCATATACATGAAGAAGAACCGTCCGGCTGTCAAGGTTTCTGTTCTCTGTCACGAGTCGAAAAAAGATGAGATCCTGAAACTGCTCTTCAAAGAAAGCACCAGCATAGGTGCGAGGGTTTTCTATCCCGAAAAGGTAGAAGCGACCCGCACATTGAAGACGGTAAAGACCGAATACGGGGAGATTCCAGTCAAGATAGCGAGTTTCGATTCGGAGATCGTGAACATCTCACCAGAGTACGAGGCTTGCAAGAAGGTTGCACAGGAGAAAGGAATTCCTCTCAAAGAAGTATACAGAGCGGTCTACAAGAGTGTTTCGGAGGTTCGAAACGATGTTTGAAGATGTACTGAGATCTCTCGCAAGTGGTGAGATAACCATTCAAGAAGCGGAAGAGAAGATTTTGAGCAAATTTTTTGAAAGAACAAACGAGTTGATGCTCGACATGGAAAGAGACAAAAGGCAGGGATTTCCCGAAATCGTCTTTGCACTGGGGAAAACTAAGGAGCAGACGATAGCCGCTGTGGAGAAGTTTTTAGAGAGAAAGGGAATCGCCTTTGTCTCCGGTCTGGACGAGGAGAAAAAACGGGAGTTGAAAGATAGATTTTTTGGCTACGTGATAAAAGAAGCTGGAAGACTCGTGGTTTTAAAGAGAGAAAATACAACTCTGGAAAAGTTGAACGGAAAAGTCGGAGTGATAACTGCTGGAACTTCCGATGTTCCCTTCGCCGAGGAGACTTCTCTCATACTCGAGGAACTCGGTGTCAGCGTTCAGAAGGTTTACGACGCGGGAGTTGCGGGGATACACAGATCCTTTTACGCACTCAGCAAGACAGAAGATTCTGACCTTCTCATAGTCTTTGCCGGAATGGAAGGAATTCTTCCTTCTCTCATAGCTTCTCTCACAGATCTTCCGGTGATAGCCGTTCCCACACCCGTTGGTTATGGATTCGGTGGAGAGGGACTGGGAGCGCTTTCCACGATGCTTCAAACGTGTGTTCCGGGTCTTGTTGTGGTGAACATAGGGAACACCGTTGGAGCCGCAGCGGCCGCCGTGAGAATTTTAAGGAGGATAAGGAAAGATGGATAAACTTCAGAGAATAAGTGAAGCTATTAAAAGCAAGAAAAAACTCGTCGTCATGTTCTCCGGTGGGGTCGACAGCACCCTTTTAGCGAAACTGGCACGTGAAGTGCTGGGAAAAAACGCCGTGGCACTCACGATAGACTCCCCGGTGATTCCAAGAAAAGAGATAGAAGAAGCGAAGAATCTGGCAAATCTCATTGGAATAAGACACGAATTCATCGAACTGAACGAGCTCAAGAGCAGACACCTCATAGAGAATCCTCCAGACAGGTGTTACCTGTGCAGAAAGCTGAGAGACAACATCGTAAAGAACTGGGCAAGGGAGAATGGTTTCGATGTGATAGCTGATGGGTTGAATTTTTCGGACCTTCAGGATTACAGGCCGGGAGTGAAAGCATCCACGGAAGACGGCATCTGGCATCCCTTCATAGATTTTGAAGTGACGAAGGAAGAAATAAGGGAGTACTCCAGAAAACTGGGACTTCCAACCTGGGACAAACCCGCCATGGCCTGTCTGTGTTCGAGGTTTCCTTACGGATTTGGATTGAACGAAGAGCGCGTTCGAATGGTGGAAAAAGCGGAGAACTTTCTCAGAGAACTGGGATTCAGAGAGGTGAGGGTGAGATTTTTCCCGTACAAAACCGCTGTTGTCGAAGTGGGAAGAGATGAGATGGAACTCCTCATGGGCAAAAGAACAGATATTGTATTGGCACTTCAGAAGATCGGTTTTTCTTTTGTGACGCTGGATCTGGAAGGTTTTGCCAGCGGAAAGCTGAACAGGACGATAGAGGGTATGTCAAAGTAATGTTCTGGCAATGTTCCAGTAATATTAGTTTACGCAATCAAGTTGTACATAATTATAAATATTGAATAGTAAAATTTAGGGTAAATTAAATAACAAAGAGTATATTGTTTAATATTAGTTTAGATTAGCAAATATTAATATCTTCTTTGTTTCAAAATCGTTATTGTCATTTATTTCATTAAATAATTTTTGGAATCTCAATTCCTTCACTTGCTATCTTTAGGTATATAGAAGTGGTGGAGATGTTTGCGTGACCCAGAAGGGCCTGAATCTTGTTCAGGGGAACACCTCGTTCAATCAGCGCCACAGCGAAAGAATGTCTGAATATGTGGGGAGTCACTTTTTTCTTTATACCCGCTTTCCTTGCGTATCTTTTGACGGCTCTCTGTATCGATCGAACGGAAGGTTTCTTCTCGAAAAAGCCGGAATTCATGAGTTCTTCTACCAGTTCCTTTGAGACGTTGATGATTCTTTCCTTGTTTCCCTTTCCCTTTATTCTTATCCTGGCAGTTTCGTTCACCGAAATATCGTGAACTGACAGATTCACAATCTCCGATACTCGCATCCCGGTATTGGCGAGCACTTTGAATATCGCTCTGTACAGAGGGTTGTCACACGCTTCGATAATACGACGGACTTCATCGAGTTCAATGGCTTTTGGTAACACCGTATGACGGGGAGGCTCTGCTTCGTTCCAGAAGCGCTCTTCCGCGTTCAGCAGTCCTCTATCCGCTCTCCAGTTCAGGTAGTTCTTCACAACGACGAGCTTGTTCCTCTGGGTAGCGGGAGCGTTCTTCGATATTGTGTTGAGATACTCCTTCCAGGTTTCTGGAGTGATGGGCTCGAACCTGGTGAATTCTCTTAGAATAGATCTGTATTGATACAGCGTCCTTTCGCTTCTTTTTTTAACCACTTTGAGGTACTCCAGGTATTCGTCCACCGAAGATCACCTTCCCAATAATTTATGTTACACTATAAATCAAAAAACGAACGGAGGGATTCTATGTTTGAAGGAAAGCTGGTGAGGCTCAGGGCCTACAGAAAAGAAGACATAGAGAAAGCCCTGGAATTCGCCAACGATCCTGAAGTGAAGAAGTGCCTCGTTCCGGGTATTCCTTTTCCGTGGAGAAAAGAAGACGAAGAAAAATGGTACCAAAGTTTGAATCCCTTCAGCACAGATTCCTACTCGTTCGCCATCGAGAAGTTGAGTGATGGAGAGTACATAGGGGGATGCAGCATTAACAAAATCGACTGGAAAAACTCTGTGGCAGAGGTCGGCATATTTCTGGGGAGGCCTTACTGGAGCCAGGGATATGGAACGGACGCTATGAGGGTACTGGTGCGGTTCATTTTCAACGAGATGAATATGAACAAGATCAAGCTCCACGTGTTCAGTTTCAACGAGCGGGCAAAGAGAGTTTACGAGAAAATAGGCTTCAAAGTGGAGGGTATCTTAAGACAAGAACTTTTCAGAGAAGGAAGGTATCACGACGTTATCGTGATGGGCTTGCTGAAGAGTGAATGGGAAGACCTCACCGAAACAGATCTTTGAGTTCGACCAGTTTCACTTCTTCGGTCTCTTTTAGTCCATCGAAACCACTTCTGGAAAAGAGATAGTAAACAACGGAGAGATTATCTACTTGAAGATCCTTTAGAAGGTATGGAACTTTGCTTCTCAATCGATCCAGAACACGAACATCTATTTTCTTGTTTGACCACTTACATTCGCCAACGTATAGGGTGTTTCCTTTTATTCCTACGATATCTATCTCTACATCCTTGTTCATCGCCGAACCACAGTGTTTGCAAACGTACAAACCTCGGCTTCATCTGTCCACAGCACCGCATATAGAACATGTCTGTGAGGTGTGCGTTTCGAGCACTTCAATAACTCTGATTCCTACTTGATCGGCTTTGTACTTCAGTTTGCTGAGAAACTTTCCATACGGCATCTGGTGGAGTTTCTGGTTGTTGATCGAGTCGATGTCTATCTCGGTGATACCGTGGCTCAGTTTTTCAACAACTGATGATCAAAAGTTCTGATTTGTTGCTTGAAATCTTTCTTCTTAAAAACTCACATTCCCTTTCCCTGTCAATCAGCATGCCCATTCCCCCTTGAGATTCCTTACAATAAAAATTATAAATGATGATTTGCTAAATGTGAATTTAGTAAATTCAGATTTATATTTTTGGGAGGAAGACTTTGGTGTCGTAAAATGTCAATTTTACGACACCGCGATTTGAGAAACATCTACCGTTTAATTCTGGAGTGAAAAAAGCAGGTGCACGCGGTCCTCTCACCATGATATAATTTCCTGCGATTCACTTTTGTGTGGAGGGGATTGGCTTTGAAAGCGATCACCAAAAGATTCATTTTCATTTACATACCAGTTTTCGCTGCGCTGTTTTTTCTCTCAAGGATAAACTACCTGCTTTATCATACAATAATAGAGTTCTTTGCGATATTTACCGGTCTGTCGATTGGTTTAATAGCGTATGCCACACGTGGATTCAATCAAAACAGGATCTTCATAAAGTTTGGAGTCGTTTATGTTTTCGTTGCAATTGTCGACTTCCTTCATACGCTTGCGTATAAGGGTATGGGAGTTTTTCCAAACTGGACGGCAAACCAGCCCACTCAGTTTTGGATCGCAGGAAGATTGCTTGAAACACTCGGTTTTGTTCTGATCCTGTATTTTCCTAAGCTCAGCGAGAGAACATTGTTTTTTCTGTTCGGCCCTCTGACCACATTTCTGATCACATCTATCTGGACTGGAGTTTTCCCAGACTGTTTCATCGAAGGTTTCGGTTTAACAGAGTTCAAAATATCAATGGAGTACATCATAATTTTTGTTCTACTTGCGGTGCTTGTTCGAACGCTCAGAAGTAAAGATGTCTCGATCTCTACATTCCAAAAACCTCTCGTAGCTGCAATAATTCTCACGATCTTTGGAGAGCTCTCTTTCACACTGTATTCAGATGTCTGTGGTTTTTTCAATTTCCTGGGACATGTTTTCAGACTTTTCTCGTACATGGTGATTTTGAGGGGAGTGATAGTGAACGCTTTGGCGAATCCTGTTCGAGCTCTATTGTTTGAACTTCACGAAGAAAAAGAAAAACTCAAGGAAATCGCTCATCGCGATAGTTTAACAGGGCTCTTCAACAGGGCGTTTTTCAACGAATGGATTCAGGATCAAGTTCGAAAAGCGCAGTTCCAGAACGTTCCGCTGTCTTTCATAATGATCGATGTTGACAATTTCAAGCAGATCAACGACACATACGGACATTTAACCGGAGATAAGGTGCTCAGATTCGTTGCAAGATGTATTAGTGATTCGATTCGCTCTTCGGATTTTGCAGTGCGCTACGGTGGGGATGAATTTTTAGTTGTCCTTTACAACACCAGCAAACAACAAGCAGAACAGGTTGCTTCGAGGATAAGGGAGAAAATCAGAAACTCGAATGAACTGGGAGTGGATGTCGATATCAGCTACGGTGTGACTGAACTCAATCCAGGTGACAACTATTTGAAATTCCTTCAAAAAGCGGACGAAGAGATGTATGGAATGAAGAGAGAGAAAAAGTCCTGTTGTGATTAAAAAAAAGAGGAGCCAGAGGCTCCCCGTATTGTGTTTTTTCCGCAGATTCACAGCACCATGTCCTCGAAGTTTTCCTTAATCACCGAAAGTAGATTTATGGTTTCGTTCACACTATCGAGAACAACCTTCAACTGGGAGAAGAAATTCTGTATCGAGGAGCTTATTTCTTCCGCTGTTGCTGAACTCTCTTCAGAAATTGCGAGTAGGTTCTGGATACTGTTTGTTATACCGTTGAGGTTGTCAACTTGTTGATTCAGGACATCTATGAGATCGCTGAGTTTTTGCGATATGGAAGATATAACTTCGCTGGATTCTTTGTTTCTCTCTGAACTCTCGAGGAGCTGACTCGATTGTTCCTTCATCTCTTCGAATTCAGCCTGTATAGTTTTAACGAGTTTGTCGATACCTGTGTTTATGGTCGATAGATACTCCGCTATCTTTGAAGAGGAGCTGCGACTTTCTTCGGCAAGCTTTCTGATTTCATCGGCAACCACTGCAAAACCTCTTCCGGCTTCTCCACTTCTTGCAGCTTCTATAGCAGCATTGAGTGCAAGTAAATTCGTCTGTTCAGCGATGCTCGAAACAGTTGCAGCAACCTGCATGATCATGCCAGCCTGTTCTTGGAGATTTTTTGCCTCCTCAACGAGTTTGGAGAACCTCTGGCTCATCTTCGCTATGCCGTCAGCCGATTGCTCGACATTATTTGCCGATTGAACAATGAGCGACACAGCTTCATTGAGAGATTTTATGATTTGTGTTTGTTCGGAGATGATGGATGTTATAGTTTCAACGTTTGTTGTAACCGCACTCGATATCCTTTCCGTATCATTACTTATCTGTACAGCTGTGGTGGCTATTTCATTTGAAAGTGAACTCATGGTTTCGAGCTGTTCTTTCATGGAATTCACTGCATCTACTACTTTCGACGAGTAGGCGTCTATTTCTTGAACGTCTCCCAGTATACCCACTATGATTTCCTTGGTCTTTTCTACAGCATTGTTCAGTTCAGCGGAAAGATCGGAGAACTCTTTTGGTCCACTTATCATAACTGGATTGTCAAAGTTCTTCCGAGAAACGAGTTTAAGAGATTCTTTTATAACGTTCAGACCTTTTTTGAGGTCTTTTGTGTCGAATGCCATCACAAGAGATATGAGAAAGGCGCTGAAAACGGACTTGAGCAGATTTCCGAATGGCAGAAATGTGAAGATGATAAAGATAAAAACGAAACTGAACAGTGGTATCATGAAAACATTTATCGGAACCAGAGATTTCACGAATCCTGCCCCAAGAACGATCAAACTCCTTAGTTTTTCGAATTTTCCGTACTCTTTTGTGGCTTCCACTTCGACTTCGAGGTAGTTTCTACCGTCGATGCTACCTTCTCCCACCACTTTATATTTGATCGGGTCATTAAAAAACTCAGAAGCCGCTTCCATGAGTCCAAGGAAATAATTTTTGAAATTTCGTTTCGATTCATACCTTATCAGCGCTTTACGTGATGAAAGGAGTTTGAAGAAGATTCTCGGAGGTTTCGCTCCTTTGATCCTTCTGGTAAGAACTCTGTGTACCATATCCATAGCAGCCATGAAAGAAAGAAAACTCGTTTTCTTAAAGTATTCCGGGTAATGTTCAAAGAAGGTTTTCAGATTTTCTTTACCTGTCTTGTACCAGAGTTCTTCGTAAGTGATCCCTTTTCTTGATGCCAGTTCCCGGGACATATTCACGGGGAGTTCATCGGGGACATCCTCGAGGGGATTGTAAAAAGTATCGGGAACATTGTACTTATTCTTCATTTCTTTTACAACGTCAGCTCCAAAAATACGTGACCAAGTTTGAAGCCATATGTTGACTACAAAACCTTTCATATTCCACCCTCCCTAAAATTTCTGTTTAAATCGCGTTCGAAGTTAAATCTATCATTTGAATTACTTCATCGACACCATTCTTGAAGAGTTCTTCGAACACGTGTTTGAAGGACATCTCTTCTCGCAGGTCCAGGTTGTTTGCCATCTCTTTTAACTTCTGTACGATGAAACCATCCAGTTTTCCATTGATAGCATCCTGTTCAATTATATCCAGCGCCTCGCGAATCTCCATGGGCCCTCGATATGGTCTTTTTTCGGTCAGTGCGGAGAAGACATCGCATATTTGAACCACCTTCTGAAAGAACGACATCTGATCACCCTTCAATCCGGTTGGGTAACCACTGCCATCGAGTCTCTCGTGATGCGCGGCGCTGATCAAGGAGAAAAGTCTCAGGCCAGCACGCTCAAGCATGTAATAAGTGTCCACCACGTGTCTTTTCATTATTATCATTTCGTTTGCCTGAAGCCTTCCTTTCTTGTGCAAGATGTTCAGAGGTGTTTTTATCTTTCCTATATCGTGTAAAAGGGTAGCTGTGAAAATCAGTGCGGCATCCGCTTCTCCCAGAATGTCCTTCGTCAGCAATTCTGAGATCCTCGCAACTGCGAAAGAATGGTTTCTCGTGTATGGGCTTCGAAAGTCCAGCAGTGCGGAAAGTACTCTTGCGTATTGCTTGTATTCTTCGAGACTCAACATTTTTTCTGAGTGAAATAGCGGTTCTTCTTCCAGAAACAAATGATGCTTTGTGAAATCTTCTAACAGATCTACAGCTGCTTTTTTTACCTCATCAATTATCCCTTGATCTTTCTGAACGGAAGATATTATTTCATCAATGGAATCCGCGTCCAGTTCTTTGTTCGATCCTGTGTATTTTAGAAGTTTGAGTGAGATAACATCCGCCACTTTTACACAATTCGAAAGAGTCACAATTGAGTCCTTTTCATTTATTTTCTGATAAGGGGTGTGATGATAAAGGATCGATTTTGAACAATCAGAACAGAGCGGTATCTGAGACACTACCATCCACGAAATCACAGAGTGATGATCGTGTTTGTCAAGCGTCAGAACGATTCTTTCCATATCGGATATTCTTCCAAACATGTCAACAAAAAGTTCGTAGTTAGCGATCGAAGTTTTCAGGATCAGACCAACATCGTGCAAAAGGCTCGAAAGGTAAACCCCATCTTTTTCAAATGGTAAATTCAGGCGATCAGCTATCTCCACCGCAATGTTGGCAACCTGGATCGAATGTTTCACAAAATATTTGTATTCCAGAACTCCCATTTCTCGAAAAAGTTTGACGAAAGATTCAAGAGGAACTCTCAGCGTTAGATTCATTTTTTACCCTCCTGACACATAGGTTGCAACAAGAAGCATCCCTTCTGTTGAAACAATTACTGGTACAATCACATACAGAAACGTGGATAATTTCACTAAAAACACCTTCTAACGCTAATTTTAACAAATTCATCAACATCGGTCAACAATTGAAAAAAGAGCAGACTTTTTATGTTTGAAAAATATCTTCTTGATTTTACTGAAAGTACTTCAAATACTCGTTTTGATTATGACAAATAGCTTCTTTGAAAAAAACTTGTCCTAAACACCGGAGTGTCTTTCACTTTCTGCTTCAAGTTTTGGAATCTTTTTTCTGCTGTCTTCCCCTAGAAAAAGCCCCGAAAAGGCTTTTGAAGTTCGGTTCTGAATATTTCCCAATGCTCATGACAGGTTTTGAAACGACTGGAGAACAAAAGTCAGAAGAATCAAAAAGGCGTGCCACTTGCTCTCAATACACTCTACTTACATGTTTTAAAGAGATTACGGTTTCTTTATGTAGATTTTCATCACAGATCCGATCTGTTCAGTGGCCACTTCATAGCCTTCTCTCAGAGAAAAACTTGTGATCCTCTCTCCCGAGAGTGGATAGTCGCACATCACGATCAGGGTTTCTCCAGGCTGGAGTTTTTCCAGTTCTTTTCTGGTCGTGATCTCTGGAACGGGACATATTTGTCCCCGCATATCGAGAAATTTCTTCGACCCAGGCGACTCTTCTACTGAGATGATACTGGAAATTTTCTTTTCTTTTTCGTTCTCGTGGAGCAATTCCACCGCTGCTTCGAGCATCCTGAACACCTGAACAGAAGAAAAATCGTACCTGTCACCCTCGGGTGTCTTTAAGACTTTGAGGATCCCCGCTTTAACCATCTGGTTCAAATACCTGTAAGCGGTTGAGGGATTGATCTTCAGCTTCTCCGCCACTTCTGAAGCGGTGAGACAACTGTCTCTCAAAAGCATCAGGATGTCGAGTCGTGTCTGATTCGATAAGGTTTTAAAGAGTGTCAAAACGCTTCCGCGCTGTCCCATGGGTTACCACCTTCTACAAAAGCCGCGGACGAGCCGCGGCCTGCTGTTGAATTAGCGTATTCTTATTTTATCACATCTAAATCTCATCAGCCGATGAACTTTTTTTCGCTCTCCAAAAGATCTATGAATTCACTGTAAGTGATCAGCGGAACTTTTGAATCCTCTTCGGAATATCCTCTTGCAAGAAAGTCGTCCTTGATTGCGTAGACCTTTGCCGGTGTTTCAAGTTCTTCCAAGGCCCAGAAGACACCATTTTGTATGAGAACTATTTTATCTTCTGCCCTGGCAGATCTTATTTTGAGTTTTTCCACTGGGTGATCCGTTCCGTACTTAACGAGTACGAGTGCCATCTCCTATCACCTCACATGAATATAACGTAGTCGAAACTGTGTAAGAATTCTGGAAGATTTGCTTCGTCGATCACTTCTGCCCCGAAATTCTCATCCAGTTCCTTTACTCTGAATTTCTCAAGATGCTGTTTGACTGCGTAAACTTTGGTACCGTATCTTTTGATGTATTTGTGACAGATCGAGAGAGGAAGTAGTCCCAGCATCTCCGGCTTCGTATTTTTCGATAACGCAACAGAAGCCTCTTCGATTAAGAGAACACTTGGTTCTAGATCCTCTCCGTACATTCCAAAGGCCGTTCTGAACGCTTCGTTGACCCAGACACTTCCAACCGGTGATTGATAGGCTACAAACAGAAGTTTCTTCATGATCTCACCTCAAGCCATCAGATTTATGAATCTGTCGCAGGTGGCAATCAGGTTTGCGAGTTCTGGAAGACCGCTCGGTTTCGAACCATCTATTATCATGTCTGTGGTTATCCCTCTGTAGTCCATACATATTCCACATATGTGAACCTCGAAGTTTCCTTTTTGCATAAGTTCTACAAGTTTCTGTGGAATGTTTCTGTCGATTCTGATCGGTTTTATGTTTTTGTTAGTACATATGACGGAATCCGCGAAGAGAAAGAGTGTTACTTCATGGCCTTTTTCCATTGCGGCTTCGGCAATCTTTATCGCGGTGTCCAGGTCTTCATAAGTATAGGGCGGAACCATCACCTGTATTCCTATCTTCATAGTTTTTCCTCCTCTTGAAGTTTCATTTCTGTCTTCCAAACAGGAACCAGGCCATTGTCCAGTTTCCGAGAATGAAGAAGATAGATGCTACTATCGATGAAATGGCCAGTGTCGGGACACCGGTGAGGAAGTGACCTATATTACATCCTCCGGCTGTTACCGCACCGAATCCCATGAGGAATCCTCCCAGAAGAACCTGAGCGTAGGTTTTGGGATTCTTTGGCATTCTCAGTTTGAACTCTTTTCCTGCAATGGCAGATATAGCGGCTCCTATTATTATTCCGAGAATTTCAGCGCCTTCCCAGTTCAGAGAAGCATTGTTTGCGTAAACAGAAACCAGATTTATCCAGCCCCCTGTGATACCAAGACCGTAGTTTCTTCCTGTGCTCGCACTTGCCCACCAGGCTATGGGTGCGAGTATCGCTATGAGAACAGAAGCAGCGATCCAGTTCAATTTGGAAGGCCTCTGAGACTTATTCTTCACTCCGAAGGCATACCAGAGCATGAGCGCAAGGAAGATAATTGAGGCGATCCATGGACTGATACCGAGCACCGTTGCGATAGTTGGCCCAGTCTTTGGAGCGTAAACGGGACTCGTGTTCGAAACTGTCACCGTGTAGTTGTTCAGCCATTTGATCCATCCCGAGAACAATCCCTTACTTGTAGCATGAGCCGTCAAAGCGTAGGCCAGAGCTGCGAACCACGCTGTTGTCATTCCTTCACCAGTTCTGTAAGTCACTCCCGAAGCACATCCGCCAGCGAGGACCATTCCAATTCCAAAGATGAAGCCACCAACGATGTTTCCAATCCAGTTGAGGGGTTTAGGGTTGAGAGTTATGAGGCCGGCCTGAGCGAAGATAAGGAGCGTGATGGATTCGAGTCCAAGTGTCAACGCAGCGAGCCTCATCAGATAGTTGTCCTTGAAGATCAGAACGTCCCTGAAAGCAGAGTTAAAGCAGATCCTGCCACGCTGAAGGATTACACCGAACAATACTCCGATCAGTAGACCGGTCCAGATCATGATGTCTGCACCTCCTCATTTCACTTTGATGTAGATTTTCCATTCGCTTGGGCCCACTTCTTCGATTTCTAAGACTTCGTGGCCGAGTTTTTTGACAGTTTCCGGGATTCTTTCTTTCGACATTGGATAGTCAATCCATACCTCGAGGATTTCCCCTGGTTTCATGTTCTGTAGAGCCCTTTTGGTTTCGACATCGGGCACTGGACAAACCTCTCCTCTCACATCCAGAGTCTTGGTAACCTGATACTTCGCCATACTGCACACCTCCCCTTGAGTTTTTGTGAAAAAAATCCCGATCCTCGTGAAAATGATAACATTCTAATGTTACATAGACATCAATCAATATTACAATATGGTAAATTTACCAAACAATCATATTCAAAAATTGATCTTCTGATTTTCTTTCGTTAAGTGGTATCATAGTATTAACATTCTAAAAATGTGGAAGTGGGGGGATGATGGGTATGAAGAGATTGATTTTCTTAGTTTTTCTTCTGGCCGGTTTCAGTCTTTTTGGAGGATACGCCTATTTCTCCAGATATCCCACTCTACATCCAGATGAGGGGCTCTCTTTTGTGATCTCAGATCTGGAGGATGTCACCCTGAACGTGTGGAAGATAAATGAAGAAGACTTTTTGAAGGCAGTCTTTGACCCAGAAAACTTCAATTTTTCGCTGTTAGAGATAACACGCCCCACCTACAGTAAAAAGTTCTCCTCAGAGGAGTGGAAGGAATTCTCATTTCCACTGAAAAACAAAGGATTCTACTTTGCGACACTGGTTTCCAACGAAGGAACAGTTCTCAGAAGAGTGATGGACAAGGGTCTTTTCATCGTCACCGATCTGGAGGTGATCTACTTCTCCGACAGTGAAAAATTGAGACTCCACGTGTTCGACTCAAATGGTGATTTTGTAGAAGGAGCGGAGGTTTTTCTCTTTGAAGATTCAAAACTGATCGACAGAGTTTTCACCGGCAAAGACGGGGTCGTTTCTATCACGAAACACTTCGACACGTTCTACATCAGGTACGGGGACTCTCGATTTTTTGGAGGGGTGTACTTTTCAGGTGGAGGGCTTGAAAGAGAAAAGCTTTTCTTTGTCACAGACAGGCCGATCTACAAACCGTCCGACACGGTCCACTTCAGAGGTCAGATCTTCTCTTTTGAAGAGGGTCTCTACAAAGCCTTTGAGAAGACGAAAGTCACCGTTTCCATCTTCGACACAAAGAAAAACGAGGTTTACAGATCGGAGTTCGAAACCGACGAGCTCGGTGGATTCAGCGGTTCCATGAAACTTCCAGACACAGCCTCGGTCGGACTCTACAAGGTGAATGTCGATCACGGAGGAAGACGCTACTACGAATATTTTCTGGTGGAAGAATACAGGAAACCGGAGTACAAAGTCGAAATCGAAACGGATAAAGACGTGTACATATCTGGCGAAGTTGTGAACTACCTTGTCAGGGTGAAGTACTTCAACGGCCAGCCCGTCGCGAAGGCGCAGGTTGCCTACTACGTTCGGGCCTTTCCAGAGGAAGGAAGCGGCTATCTAGTTTACAGGGGAACGGACTTCACGGACGAAGAGGGAAACCTCAGGCTCGGTGTGAAAACAGAAGAAGGGTTTCAGGGCTCTTACCGGCTGGAGGTGATCGTGACGGATGAAAGCCAGCGTCAGATTGAGGAAACAAGGTCTGTGAAGGTGTACGCAGACAACGTTCTGATATCTCCGATGAATCGGTACGTTTCCACCTCACCGGGCAAGCAGGTGAGGGTGAAGGTGAAAGTGACGGATCTTTCCGGAAATCCTTTAGATGGACTGCTCACCGTCTCTTCTGAAGATTCAACGAGCACGGTGGTTGTGGAAAACGGTGAGACGATCGTCACTTTCACTCCAAAAGAGCCAAAAAGTTACAGAATAGAACTCTCCTTTGGAAAGGCGAAAACTCACTTCTACGTGTACGCTTACTGCGGTGCAGGAACAAGCAGCGAGTTCGTAATCAATCCGGCAACGAACACAGTGAAACCCGGGGATGAACTTTCGGTTCAGATCCTTGCACCTGGTAAGGTGATGGGAGTTCTGGGAATCGTCTCAAACAGGGTTTACGACACTATTCCTGTCTCCTTCACCGGGTCTGTCAACCTGCGTGTCAGAATACCGAAAGATATCCCTGAGAAGAATCTCTTCCTCAGCTTCATAGGACTCGACGACAATGGGCGTATCTACAAGCTGGAAAGACTGAACGTTCTGCTCGACACGAATTTCACCACCATGAAGATTCTGTTCGACAAGGATCAGTACGAACCTGGAGAAATGGCACAGATCACGATCGAATCGAATGTGGACAGAGTCTGTCTTTTCCTCGTTGATGAAGCGATATACGCCATGGTTGGAGCAGAACCACCGGTGCTCGAAAACTTCCTCTATCCTCACATGAACTATCCCCAAACAAGAGGAGGATTTCCGCATTACTGGAGACTCTATGTTTCAAGGGATTCGTTCCGAAACAAACTCGCTTCCCTCCCGGAGGAGAAGACCTTCGCCGATTTCAAACAGAACGCCATTCCATCTAAGTTGAACGTCAGGGAGTACTTCCCGGACACGGCCCTCTGGATTCCTTCACTGGAGCTTCACAACGGAATCGCGAGGGTGAGCTTCAAGGTCCCAGACAGCATCACTTCTTTCAGGGCAACGGCCTACGGTTTCTCAAAGGATCGATTCTCCCAGGCAGAAAGCGAAATGGTCGTTTCCAAAAAGTTCTATCTGATGCCTCACCTTCCGTCTTTTTTGAGGGAGGGTGATGTGATAAAAATATCCGCAACCGTTTTCAACAGGACTTCGAAGACGCTTCCGGTTCAACTCATGGTGGAACTTCCCGAGAACATAGAACTCCTCGAGGGGAGTTCCTCAAGACGCTTTTTGATGGAGGCGAACTCCTCACACACAGAGACCTGGACAGTGAAGGCTGTCTTTGCTTCTGAAGGAAGTTTTGTGAAATTTACTGCGGTTGGAGGTGATCTGAGCGACGCGGTCTCCATGAGACTACCCGTTGAAAGATTCGCTTTTGAAAGGGAATTCTACCGCATCATGCTCTTGGACGGGAAAGAGACGCTGAAGATCCCGGAGCAGTTCATCTCATCGAGGATAAGGTTTCTGGACAGCATCGTTCCGCTCGTCGAGGATAGCCTGAAAAGGCTGGTAGACTTCCCGTACGGTTGTGTCGAACAGACCATGAGCCGGTTCTTCCCGGCCGTGGTTGCAGCAAGTGTAGGAATAGAGGTGGAAAACCTGGAAGAGATCATCCAGAGGGGGCTGTTCAAACTCTACTCTTACCAGCACAACGATGGTGGCTGGGGATGGTTCAGATTCGGCGAATCCGATGACTTCATGACCTGCTACGTGATGGAAGGGCTGTACTTTACCATGAAGGCAGGATACGATGTCGCAGAAAGCGTTCTGCAGAGAGGAATAGAGTATCTCAGAAAACATCCATCGGCCTACGGATCGTATGTTCTCGATCTGTACGGAGTGAATCACGAGCCGTTCAAGCCAGAAAGCGAAGCGGATCTGGTGTTTCTGAGTTTGAGTTCAAAAGAGGCTCTGAAACAGCTGATGAACTACGTCGTCCAGGACGAGCAGAAGGCCTATCTGAATGTATATTCTAATAATCCCCTCATCAGTGAGATCCAGCTCAACAGCGTCTTCCTCAGGGCTCTTGCGAAGTGGAAAGAATTTCCAGAACTGGAAAGAAAAGTGACAAATTACCTTCTCTTGAAAAAAGACAGCGCTTTCTGGACTTCCACAAAAGACACGTCCTTTGTTATTTTGGCGCTCCTTGAGGCGATGCCGGAGTACGCTTCAACCACACTGAAAGTCATCAACTCCGAAAACACCTTCGAACTGAAGCCAGGTGAAGAAAGGTCCCTCGTTCCCGGTTCACTGACCGTCTCTGGAAAAGGCATTGTGGAAGTGGAGGTAGTTTACATCGAAGTTCCGAAAGAGGCTGTGAGCGAAGGTTTGGAGATAAAAAGAGAATTCTACAAAAGGTACGAACTGCTCATAGAGGAGAATAAAATGATTGTGGATGCCTTCGTGCCGATCGGGAGAGGATACGTACCGCGCTCGATACACCCTGTCGAGAAAGAGCAAACTGAAGAGCTCTACATCCTGCCGTACAAGTACTGGAAGAAGACAATCGAATACAGAGGAGTTCCCCTCGAGATAAACGGTGCAGAAGTGAAAATAAAGGGAGAGACTTACACGTTCTTCAGGATCGAAACGTTCAACGGCTTGATTCTTGTTTTTTTCAGAAACGAAGCGCTCATCTACGATACGGAAAAGAACACCATCACCAGGTATCTGGATGTAACGGACGCAGGTTTCATGAGAAGTGGTCCCGTCTTTCTCATGAAGGGATTCGTGCTGGTCGGTGATGAAAAGATACCCGTTCCCGAAGACGTTACGGGACTGTCCTGCACGATGGACGAAATCTTGCTGAGGGGAGAAAACAAAACGTACTGGTACAGGAACGGAGAGTTCGTGGATCTTCCGTTTGTTGCCAGAAGGGTATTCTTCTGGGATGGGAAGAAGCTGGTTGCGGAGAACATACGCTTCAGTGGATCTTCAAAAACTCTTCGGAACAGAGTTTTCGAGGTGGTCTTCGATGTTGGAGACGTGAAGATAGAATTGGGAGACATAATCAAAACGGTGGTGAGGGTTAAAGGAGATGGAAATTATCTCATAGTGGAGGATTTCATCCCGTCCTGTGCGCAGGTGCTCTCGAACTACAGAGAAAAAGGGATCGAGGAAAACAAGTTCTCGTACAGCTGGTACTCTTCATGGAACGCATGGTACTCTGGAAGGGAGATTCGAACGGACAGGGTGGCGCTCTTTGCCCGATATCTTTACGGTAATAGCTTTGACTACGTCTGGAGGGCGACTGCAGAGGGGGTGTTTCATCTTCTTCCGGCACGGGTTTATCCGATGTATTCTCGTGGTCTCTATGCTCATACAGATCCAGATGTGCTTTTCATCGGGGCGGATTTTATCGATGGAAGAGATGATCAACCTTGAGCTGGGAAAAGACTTTCTGGATCGCTTCACGAAGGTATGTGAATTCTTGAGGGTCGAGCCGAGTCTGGATGTGGTAGTCTTCGAGTGCGAAAGTCTTGAAGAGTTCCACGAAATTACGGGTATGCCGTACCACACAGGCGGGGTTTACCACGAAGGTGTCATATACACCCAGCCGCTCGATGTACTTCGAAGGAAAAACTCCCTCGAAGCGACGATCCTCCATGAGCTTCTACACCATGTTCTGGAGATGTATTTTGATCTGCCGCGGTGGATGGAAGAGGGTGTGGTCCTTGCAGTGCTCGGTGTGAAACCGGAAGAGGTCTTTGGCTACCACAGGGACTGTCTTCTGAGATTTATGGAGAAGGTGCGTTATGAAGAGATACCTGATCTTGTTGATCGTTACAGGCGTTCTTCTGTGGAACGTCGTTGAGGTTTTGAGGTTCAGGGTGGAGTTTTCTGGTGGGACTTTCGTTCTGAAGAACGTCCAGGACATTTTCGTTCCTCTTGAAGTCAGAGGAGCGAAGGTGGAGTGTTCCAAAAACTTCGTGCTCGAAGAAAACGGTGTTCTGATCAAGCAGGTGAGACCCGGCGAGACTGTGACTCTGCACTTTGAAAGCGGTGGCATTTTCAGGGTGAAGAAGGAGCTAAAGATCGAAGCCAGAGCCAGCGAAGAAGACAGCGACGGTGATGGATATCCGGACTCTCTGGAACTCGACAGTGAAGACAGTGAGAGGTTCAGAAACTGGTTCGTCTGGATAGCCCTGTCGGCGTTCAAGAACGATCCTCTCCTCTGGCCGAAAGAAGAAAGGGATTGCTCTGGTTTCGTCAGGTACTGCGCAAGAGAGGCACTGAAGAAACACACAGGAAGCTGGTTTTCTCTCTCAGGTTACAACGGACCCGTTTGGGAAGACGTGGAGAAGTACAACTACCCGAATCTTCCTCTTGTTGGAACGAAGATGTTCAGGATAGAGAAGGGAGCTTACAGGGGAGTTGAGGACTTTTCGAACTTTGCGGTTGCGAGGATCCTTGTGGAGTGCAGTATGGAATTTGTCACAAAGAGCGTTTCAAAAGCGCTTCCGGGTGACATAGCGGTTTTCTTCCATCCTGAAGACGTCGAGATGCCGTACCATCTCATGATATTCGTCGGAAATCTGAACCTCGCTGATCATGAAGGATGGTTCGTTTACCACACGGGTCCGATCGGAGAAAATCCGGGAGAGCTCAGGTTCGTCAGATACTCCGAACTTGTGAACTACGACCCCTCCTGGGCACCCCTCGAGATAAATCCGTACTTTCTCGGGTTTTACAGGTTCAGGTTCTTGAATTGATTTTGTGTACAATTTGATTGGTATGCATTGAATTTAAGGGGATATATACGATGAAAACATTCCTTGAAAGTCTCAATTCCCAGTCCAGGAAGTTGTAATCTACCTTCTTGAACAAAAGACCGTTCACAGCTTCCCCCTTAACTCCCTGAAGAGGATAAATTTTTCATTCCTAAACTGGTCAAAACCCTACTTTTCGAGTTCGATTTATTAGAATTTATAAAAATTTACAAAAGCTTTGATTTCCTTGAATTTTTCACAAAACGTTAGTTAACGTCGAACTATATCTTTTGAATTTTGACAAACTATGGGGAGAGGAGTTGATGAAATAAGTGAGGAAGACGTAGAAAAGGCCTTGAAAAATTCAGAAAAACTGGAAGAGAAAGTAAGGTCAAACTCGATTTTTGCTAAACAATAGGTGAAAATAAAAATTCTCTTGAATCCTCTGAAAAATCGGTACAATGGAGAATACGTGGAGGGTAATAGCAGCGATAGTATTTGTTATTCTGTACATTCTCAATCCTTTTGATCTGATACCAGATATTCTGTTATAGGGATAACAGATGACATCACAGTTCTCGGTTTTGTGTGGAATGTACTGATCTTAGAGGACGTCAGAGATTACGCCGAATGGAAGACAATAAGAGGCCCTAAAATGAGAAAATTCTTCAGAGGGGTTTTCGGTGAGGAATGATGATAAAAACAAAGCCGCCTGGGAAGGCGGCTTTATCTTAAACAGAGTTCTTTCTCAAACCTGCTGAAGGACCTTTTTGACTTCCTCCAAAGATGGAATTTTGCCAGAGATGACAACTTTTCCGTCCACCGCTACCGCAGGAGTCGCTACGACACCTCTTGAGACGATCTCGTTTATGTCTTGAACCTTTTCAACGACCGCGTCGATTCCCAGTTCTTCGATTGCCATTCTCACGATCTTTTCTGTTTGTTTGCACCTCGGACATCCTTTTCCTAGTATCTCCACCTTTTTTGCCATGCTATCCCTCCTTTTAAATTGCTCCGTATATCAGCCCAAACAGAGTGGAAAAGACAACCACAAGACCAAAGTAAGTGAAAGCCTTTTTCCTTCCAAGGAGCTTTGTGATAACGATCATACTCGGAAGGCTGAGGGAATTACCGGCCATAAGAAGAGCAAGGGTTGGTCCCTTTGCCATTCCAAGTTCTCGCAAAGCCTGAACTATTGGAACTTCCGTAAGAGTGGCAAAGTACATGAGAGTTCCTATGACGGATGCTACGAGGTTGGATAAGAAGCCATTGCTTCCAACAAGTGCTGTTACCACCTGCTGTGGCAAAAGTCTGGTCAGAACACCCGCGAAGAACACACCGATGAAGAGATATGGCAGTATTTTCTTTGCGAAGTCCCAGGTTTCGTACAGCCAGTTTTCAACGGTGTCTCTTTTGAAACCAAACAAAGCTATGAAAAGTGCGGAGATTCCGAGTATTGTCATCAGGGAATATTTGAAGGTCCGGTTGATTCCAAGAGAACTCGTTACCAGAAATCCAAGCTGTATCAAGAAGAATATTATTCCTCTTACACCGTACTGATCGTCATCAGAGGTGAACGCGAGTCCACCTTCACCCCTTTCCTGATAGATCATTTCCAGGATCAATCCTATCAAGACAGCCGCTGTTATCGTTGCAATGAGACGGGCAAGTCCCAAATCCCATCTGAGAACTCGTGCTGTCAGAAATATCGCTGCGATGTTTATGGCAGGCCCGGCAAACAAGAAAGTGGTTGCAGGGCCTATACCCGCACCTTTTTTGTAGATCCCTCCAAAGAGTGGAAGAATGGTGCAGGAACAAACAGCCAGAATACCACCGGAAATCGCAGCGACAGGATAAGAAATGATCCTTCTGGCATTTGGACCGAGAAGTTTCAAAACGGCATCCTTTTTGAGCATTACCGATATCGTTCCGGCGATGAAGAATGCGGGAACAAGACACAGGAGAACGTGTTCACGTGCGTATTCATGGAGCAAATAGAATCCGTTCAGGATACTTTGATCGACAATCGGATGCCCGAACGGAACGAAATAGAAAGCCACAAAGATCAGCGCGATCAGGATGAAGGTTGCCAAGTTTCTCACTCCTTATTCAGTAAATTTGGTAAAGAGCAAGAGTTAACGGCCTTAACACCATATTCCTTTCTCGCACGTTCGAGAATGGTTATAAGGAATGGATATTTTTCGATGAATCTTTCATCGATCGAATAGTAAACGAAGGAATCTTCTCTGCGAGATTTGGCAATGCCGTGGTTTTTGAGAACGTGAAGATGCTGTGAAATATTCGGCTGAGTCGTTCCTATACTTGCCAGTATCTGACAAACGCACATCTCCTTTTCCAAAAGAAGAGTTAAAATCTTCAGTCTGGTTTCGTTTGAAAGGATATGGAACAACTCGTGAAGCTTCATATAACCATCTCCTTATATAACTGATCACTTATATACTACTAGAAAACATAAACTTCATCGTTTAAATTGAGTAACGGATAGAAGACCTGCGGGTTACGAAACGAGTAATAAAAAAGCGCAGGAGAGCCTGCGCTTTTTCAGTCTTTCCAGTCGAGGAGTCTCTTTTCTCCTTCGAGTTCTTTTATCCTTGTGATGTCTTGCACCACTTCCAGTGTTCCCAGATAGTTTCCTTCTTTGTCCAGAACCGGGAAATAGCGTATGTGGATCTTTCTGCCACCCATGTTGATCCAGAACTCCGCAGGTTCTTTTCTTCCCTCTTTGAAAGCCTTGAGGATTTTGTTCACGATATGAACACTTCTTGGGGGGTGACAAAACTGAACCGGTCTTCCGAGAACGGTGGGTGTTCTGTGGAAGATTCTGTGACCACCAGAGAAGAAACGTACTCTTCCGTGTTTATCCACAAAGGTGACATCGAACGGCAGTGTTTTGAAAATAGCGTTCAATTCTTCTAAAGATAGATAACCACTTTCTATTTTTATGTCGTTGTCTCGAACCAGTGAATATTCTGTGTCTGGCGTGAGCATTCCGGCAACCCTTTTGATCTCATCGGGAAGTTTCTCGTAAGTTTCAGGTGAGACAACGGGATCTATCTCGTGAGGAAGGAGAGGTTTCTCAGGAGTTTCCCACTCTCCAGTCACTTCAATCTTGTAGTATCCTATGTCTTTTTCCAGTATCCTTACTGCTTTCCATTCACCATCGGTGAGGAGCACCTTCAGCGTCGGATAGAGTATGTTGTTTTCTCTGAAAACCATGTCTGAGAGCATCCTTGAAAGTTCCAGGGCTTCTTCTTTCAGTCGTTCATCGGATTCTTCTTTCTTCAAAAGATTGAGAAGGAGTCTTATCTTCAATCTGATCTCGTCGTGTTTGGACCAGAGGACCGTTGGAACGGCTGTGATGCCTCTTCTCTCAATGTATGGGAATATCAGCATCTCTTCCCTCGTGTAATGGGTGAGACCTATCCTGTGAAGCTCCAAGACGTGCTGAACGAGTTTTTCATAGAACTGTTTCCTGCGAGGATCGTCTTTTGGAAGAGAGAACGTGCTGGAAGCAAGTAAACTCAAAGCTTCCGCATCTTTGAGTATCTGTTTGTTCTCCTCATAGAGCGTTCTCAACGGGTGTCCATTCGGGAGTTTTTCTACTTCTCTGCCGGCTTCTGACACGGCTCCTCTGAAGAACTCAACATGAAGATCGCACATTTTGATGATGTCTCTTACATCTATCTCACCGCTTTTCAGCAATTCCTGCTCGATGACGGGTATCTCGAACGGTGGAATCTGTGAGAGTAACTCTCCGAATTGTTTTTTCAAAGATTCCACGTCTTCACCTTCGTGGAGTTTTTTCAGCACTTCCTTAAAAAGTTCTACTTTTTCTCTTTCCATAGAGATCCTCCTCCTTTAATTATTCTCGCCTAATTATCGATTCCGAACATATTGTAGCACAGAAGCACCATTATCTGCAATCAATAAAGGATCCTCGTGTAAGGTTCTTCCCTCAGCTTCTTTACATCCTGTGAAGGGGAAACACCGAAGAATCTTTTGTACTCTCTGCTGAACTGAGAAAGGCTCTCGTATCCAACCTGATAGGCTGCGGTTGTGGCATCGCTTTCTGTCATGAGAAGTTTCCTTGCCTCGCACAACCGGAGTTTCTTCTGATACTGAAGGGGAGTCATGCCGGTGAGAGTCTTGAAATTTTGGTAAAAACTCGATACACTCATTCCCACCATCTCGGCAAGCTTTTTCATGTTCACGGGTTCGCTGAAATGTTCTTTCAGATAATTCAGTGCTGTTACTACAACAGCTTCATTCGCGCAGAATCCTCTCAAAAACCGGATCAACTATTCTGTATCCGCTCTGCGTTTTTTCTATGAAGGACATCTTTTCCAGAGTCTTGAGGAGAGAGTACAATCGGGAGTCACCGATGAAGTCGCCTTTTGCGCGGAAGATGTTTTTCAGGGCAGACCAGGTGTTTATTCCCCTTGCGATCTGTCTCAATATGAATGGATACCTTTCGCTCCTTTTTCTGAGCTCTTCCATTTCCTTTTCAAAAAGAGCCTTCACGGCATGGAACACCTCTTTCAGTGCTTCATCTTTTTTCTTCTTTTCGAGGTACTTCACTCCAAAAAGGACAAGATACCCCACTATACCGTCTATTTCTCTCACAATTTCTTCCACGTCGAAGTTGATCTTCTCTCCCACTTCGCGGAAGCCTTCCATGAGGAAATCCACGGATTGATCGAAGGTGAACGGTCTCACCGTGAGAAAACCTATTCCACGGCCATGGAGGGGTGAGCTGTAGTCTTCGAGTTTCAAAAAATCGTGAAGAACGCCGACTTCTGAACCACTGATGATGAAGCGCACGTTTTCGAAGTTGTCGTAGCAGTAGGCAAAGAGTGCCAGAAGATCGTTTCCACCGCGAGAACCGTAGTATCTGAGATACTGCGCCTCATCGAAGAAGATGACTATCTTTTTCTTCCGCCTCTTTGCCGTTTCGTTCAGCTTTTCGAGAAGATCGGAAAGACTGAATTCCTTTGGATTGAGTTCTATCGATGTTCCACTCACTGTGATTCCACGGACCCTCTTGAGAACGTTCAGAAGTTTCTGAGATTTCGATATTCTGGACAGCTCCTCTCCGAGAAACCTTGTGAGATGATGGGACGAGATGTTACCCCCCGATGTCTCGTAGAGTCTTCTTCCGTCCACGGTTATGTGTAGAAGATCGCTTTTGTTCAGAAAGACTTTCACAAGGGAGGACTTTCCAACCCGCCTCAGGCCGGTGATCACAACGATCGGATAGGTTTCGAGCAGTTTTTCGAGGTCTTTCAGTTCTCTTTCTCTATCGAAGAGATCTTCCTTTTTCGTCTTGGGAGTAAGGGAGAAAAGCAAGTCGATCACCTCCATTCTTATCATATCACTTCTGGGGTCGGAAGTTGCTTCCGGGGGCGGAAGTTACAAAAGTTTCTCTTTTTGACTTTCTGGAGTGATAATATAATGGTGAAAAGTATGATTTAGATGAAAAGCTGTCTGGGGAGATGAGAAGATGATAAGGCCCGAATATCTTCGCGTTCTTCGTAAAATATACGACCGACTGAAAAATGAGAAAGTGAACTGGGTAGTTACAGGTAGTCTCAGTTTTGCGCTGCAGGGAGTTCCTGTTGAAGTTCACGATATCGACATTCAAACTGATGAAGAAGGAGCTTATGAAATCGAACGCATTTTCTCTGAGTTCGTAAGCAAAAAGGTCAGGTTTTCTTCCACGGAAAAAATCTGTTCTCATTTCGGTGAATTAATTATCGATGGAATAAAAGTTGAAATTATGGGAGATATTCGAAAACGGCTCGAAGATGGAACCTGGGAAGATCCCGTAGATTTGAACAAATACAAAAGGTTTGTAGAAACACATGGAATGAAAATACCGGTTTTATCCCTGGAGTATGAATATCAGGCATATTTGAAACTGGGCAGGGTAGAGAAAGCCGAGACGTTGAGAAAGTGGTTAAACGAAAGGAAGGGGTGATACATTGATCAAGAGGTTGTTTTTTGCCGTCGTTCTTTTACTTGTTGCAGAACTCTTCTCCGGTGTTCTCCACTTCGAGCACGCGGATGTTGTTTATCCAGAAGGATACTTTGAAAACGCCGTTCTTGTTGGAAACATCTTCGAGGCGATCAGGCCGAAGGTGATAGAGCTCGTTGGAAACGACCCGGGACGGATAACTATTGTCCTCAAAGACAGGGGCACCATCTCGAATGGCTACACGATGCCTTTCTTTCATAAAACGATTGTGGTCTACCTGTGGCCCCCTGAAAGCTGGCTTTCCTTTCGCCTTTCTCTCGAGGACTGGTACGCTTACGTTCTCATTCACGAATTCTCCCACATGTGCCATCTCACCTATCAGGACGAAATAGGAAAGACGGTAACAAAACTCACGGGAATTCCTCTTTATCCCCAACTCTTCAGCGACCTGGTGGAGGGTGTTACCGTTTTCAACGAGAGCTCTTTCTCGATCTCATCTGGAAGACTAAACAATCCTTTTTTCTCGAATGGTCTGTTCTACTACTCACTTCCCAACTTTCCATCTCCTGGTTACATAAAAGTAGCACCCGATGACGACTACAGAGACGGGCTTCTGTACTACAACTTCACAGCCGGGTTTTACAGCTACCTTGTGGAGACGTACGGCCTTGAGAAAGTGAAGGAGTTTTTCAGGGAAACTTCCAAAACGTTCAGTACTTTTGCCTTTGAGGGTTTCAAGGACCCATACGAGAAGGTCTTTGGAAAAACGCGCGAAGAGATCTACACGGACTGGATCTATTCTCTCACAAAACACGAGTACCCTCAGGGAGATCTTGTATACAGCGCAAAAAACACCTGGCTTCACAAGATCGATTTGTACGGGGACCATCTGGTTGTCCTTTCGGAAGAGTACGGGCCCTCCACTTCGTACACGGGGATGAAAAAACAGATTTTGAAGATCCTTGACCTGGATGGGAAAGAAGTTCAGAAGATTCCCGTGAGAAACGTTCTGGACGTGAAGATCGATGGAGAGAAGATCTACGTGCTCACCAAAGAAAAATCTTTCAACCGTTACGAAAATGTCCTGTGGGATGTGAAGGGTGGAAGACAGATTTCAAAGGGGAACATAAGCGCTTTCGATGTGGAAAACGGAAAGGTTTACCTTGCCTTTTACGATACGAAGACAGGAAAAGCAACAATAGAAGGATCGGAGTTTCACACCACGCTCGACGAATTCATAAGGTACATGGACGTATCAGATCGTTTTGTGGCGCTCTTCACAGAGAAAAACGACATTATCGTTCTGAAAACAAACGGAGAAGTCATCCTTGAACTGAAAAACGAAACAATGAAAGGACCGTACGTGAAGTTCTGGAAAGATGGAATAATATTCGTTCAGGTGGAAGGAGAACACACCGTTCCCTGCTACTACGATCTTGAGAAGAAAGAACTCCACAGACTTTCATCGAAGAGCCTCGTGGAAGATTTTGTGATCCAGGGAAGTGAAATTTACTACATAAGTTACATCCCATACGGCCAGACAGGGGGAACGGGTGTTTACAGAAAAGATCTGAGTATGGAACCTGTGGTGGTCGAAGTGAAAAAGAGTGAACCTTTTGTGATAGAAGGCAAAAAGTTTTCTACTGGAGACGAGTTCGGCTTCAGACTGAGAAAGTTTTTCCAGCCTGCGATGTGGTTTCCAGTGTATTTTGACAACGCTTTCTCTCTTTTCCTCATGTTCTCGAACGTGGAAAACAACACCTTCCTGTTTTTGATGCCGTCTGTTGATTTGAAGGGAAATTTCAATCAATACACCGGCTTTGTGGCTTCCAGGGACAATTTCACAGCGTACGGTGAATACTCCTCTTCTGGGGATTACAGTTTCGGTTTGACGGGGGTTTTAGGTGATTTTCCTGTTTCCGCAAACACACGACTCGACGTTACCTTTGAAATGAACTTCAGTTCGACCCAAACATCTCTGAACAGTGAAGCAGGAGCCGCTAACAACATTGGAGTGGGTGTCGATCTCAGAACGTATCTGCTGGATATGCCTTCCTCTTTGAAGGTGTCCCTGAATCTTCTCAATGACGACCTCTCACACCTTTTCGATCTGAACAGTTTGTTCTGTTTCGCTGGCCTGACTTCAGCGCTTGGAAAAGACGGAAGTTTCTCCGCAAACATCAAGTTTCAGCTTTTAAACTCGGAGGATTTCTCCTACGACGTGTCTTTTGCCCAGACGCTTTTCAAAAACAGTGCAGAGCTTTTCGATGGTTTTATTCTTCTCAGAAACACGGGGAACACGTTGGGAATCGCTCGACTGAGATTTTCCAATGGAGAAGAGGAGCACGTTATCTATGATCACCTTTTCCAAGAGGTGTACATGGAAGGGCTCAAGTTCTATATCACAGTTGGCGGATTTTTGAACATGAACGATATTTCCTCCGGTAGTTTCTACGTGGGAATAAGTACCAGTCCGAATGGATTACCTTCTATTTCACTTTTCATAAGAAACTGAGTGGTAAAATATTAATGCGAGAAGACACATAGAAAAGGAGGTGGCATTAATGATTGTAACAAAAAGGCATGCGATCGTGCTGAAGAAGCTCTACGAGAAGGGAGAAGAGTTCAGCGTAAAGGAATGGGAGGACTTCGACAGAGAAACGCTGTGGCACCTTGAACTTGCTGGCCTGGTCAAACCCGTCGGTGTTGAGATGTACGATCTGACCTTTTCTGGTAACATCCTTGGAGAACTCCTCACGGACATGATAAGAGAAGGTGTCTTGAAGAATCCTGAGGAATGGGACGACTCGTTCAGGTGGATCGGCTCCGAAGTCATTTCCATGATCAGATACTCGAAGCTGGCTCAGTCGAGAGTGAGAGGAGAAGTCGCTAAAGCGCTTGAAAAGAGAGGATTCGCGAAGGAAGGAAATCTCACGCCTTACGCTTATACTCTCGATGAGATTTACCATGCGTCACATCCCAGACTGGTTGTGAACTTGAAAGTTGCGGAGTACCTGAGAAAGATGGTGGAGGGTCCGGGGGAGTCCAGCACGCTTCCTGTGGGAGGAGATGAACTCCTTCAGCTTGAAGCGATGAGGATGATAGCCTTCTCTGTTCCAAGGTCTGATGTTTACGCTCTCACAGGACTCGGACAGCAGATCAGGGCGGCACTCAGAAAGGGTCTTGTTGTGACGGATGAACTGATTCTCGACGAACTCATTCTGGACACTGTCGCGAAGGCTTACGAAGGGAACCAGTTGAGTGATTTTGAAAGAAACGCACTTCTCGAAAGAGGCCTCATTGACTGGACGGGAGAGCTTCACCCAATGGCGGAGCATCTCTACCTTGCGTGGAAGATATACAAAAAGGGTCCTTACCTCATGACCCCCGCTTTCCAGATCTCGGAGGACGAAGCGAGGCTCCTGGAAGTGATCGTCAAGCTCTGGAAGAGGCATGAAAAGGAAGATGATGTCTTCCCAGAACCGAAGCAGATAGAGAAGGCAGTGGACTGGGAGTGGAAGAGAAAGGATCTCACCGTGAAGCTTGCACTCTACAACCTTGAAGGTTTCGGCCTTTTGAAATCGAGAGAACACAAACACGGAGCAAGGAGGACGCTCGTTTACGAGTTGACCAGCTATGGTGAAGAAGTGCTTGAAGATCAGAGAAAGAGCCTCAGGAGTGTCACGGCTGTCGGTGTGAAATCAATTACCATGACGAAGAAAGAATTCGCAGCTCCAAACATGGAATGGTATGAACAGGCAAGAAAAGAAGGCCTCGTCAGCGATGCTGCTCCCACTTCTTCTGGTCGTCTCTACGCGAGGCTTTCTGTCGAAGCCGAGAGAAGACCGCTCATAACGAACACAGAAATGAAGGTTCTCAGAAAGGTTCCGTACAAAGCGGGTGTTTTCATCGAAGATATGAATCTTTCAGAAGAGGAAAGAATAGCACTCGACAGTCTCGAAGCGAAGAATCTGGTGGAGATTTTGCCCACAGACGTTGTCACGCTCACAGAAGCGGGTCAGCTCATGAAGAGAGCTCTCTCTGCTGTTTCCGATGATGTGGAAGCACCGGTGACACCCCTTGTGATCAGACTTCTTCAGGCTATAAGAACACACGGCGGACTTCAGATGAGGGAGAAAAGGATCAGGATAAACCCGGAAAGCTGGAAAGTCGTAGAAAGAGAACTCGGTGTCGACCCGGAAACTTTCGATGATACAGTCAACCTCGCCAGAATATCTAAATTCATCACAGAAAACGCACTGACAGAAGCGGGAGTAGCACTACTTCAGGCAGTGGATGAACTAGCAAGAAAAGAGTATCCATGGGTTGAAGTTTGATGAATACAAAGCCCCACCTTCCCGGTGGGGCTTTTTTCACGGATAGATACCTCTCTTTTTCGTGGCGTACGCAACTCGATCGATCGCAAGAATGTAAGCTGCTGTTCTCATATCGACGTTGTATTTCTCCTTTACTTTCATAACATCGTTGAATGCTCCTTTCATCATCTTTTCAAGGGCGTTTCTCACCTGATCCAAATCCCAGAAGAAGCTCTGAAGGTCCTGAACCCATTCAAAGTAAGAAACCGTAACTCCACCGGCGTTGGCGAGTATGTCTGGTACCACAAGAATTCCTCTTCTGCTCAGGATTTCGTCGGCTTCAGGTGTTGTGGGACCGTTTGCTCCTTCCACCACGGCTTTTGCCTTTATTCTTTCCGCGTTTCCAGCGTGGATAGCACCTTCCAAAGCTGCAGGGACGAGAATGTCAACATCCAGTTCCAGAAGTTCTTCGTTGGTTATTCTTTCACCCTTCGGATATGTAACGACCGTTCCGTGTTCTTTTTTGTATCTGATCAGCTCCTCCACGTCGAACCCCTCGGGATTGTAGATACCGCCTCTGCTGTCGCTCACCGCAACGACTTTCGATCCGAGTTCTTGAGAAATCAAAAGAGCGGCGAACTGACCCACGTTTCCAAATCCCTGAACGGCAACTGTTGCTTTCTTTGGATCTATTCCCAGAACATCCATTGCAAGCCCTGCACACACCTTAACACCACGACCCGTGGCTTCTTCACGACCCTTTGATCCTCCCAGTTCCACGGGTTTTCCTGTGACAATTCCCAAAACGGTGTGACCCACATTCATACTGTATGTATCCATGTACCACGCCATCACATCTGCGTTCGTGTTTACATCTGGTGCAGGTATGTCGTTGTACGGGCCTATTATCACCTGAATCTCTGAGAAGAACCTTCTTGAGAGTCTTTCAAGCTCGTTTCTTGAGAGTTTCTTTGGATCTACCCTGACTCCTCCCTTCCCTCCACCGAAAGGCAGATTCATCACAGCAGTCTTCCATGTCATCCAGAATGCGAGGGCTTTCACCTCATCGAGTGTGACATCGGGGTGGTACCTGATACCACCTTTGGCTGGACCTCTCGCAACGTTGTGCTGCACACGGTATCCTGTGAAGACTTCGACGTGGCCGTCATCCATTCTCACTGGGAATTCAACGATCAAAACACGTTTTGGTCTTCTGAGAACCTCTGCAAGGTCTGATTCCAGATCCATGAGTGATGCGGCACGGTTGAACTGTTCAACTGCCATCTCGTAGAGGCTTTTCTCCGGCATACATTTCCCCCCTCGAACAGAAGTATGCGATATAAACCATATCGTTACCTATTGTATCATTTTTGGAAACAAAAATAAAAATTTCATGAAAAATTTCTTGAATTCTGTGACCAAAAGGGTTTAATATATAGCCGGAGGTGATGTGAGATGTATAGAGATAAAATTGCAAAAATTATCGGTACTGTCTTTTCGGCATTGACAGTACTTCCACTTGCGATTCCTGTCTTTCTCTCGTTGTTGGTTCTTGTGACGAGGGGAAAATTTCTCTACGATTTTTTCATGCCGGCGGAGCTCTTCGTTTTCACACTGGTGGGAGGTTTGGGTGTTATAGTTGTCCTTGCACTGATGAAAAAAGATTTCAGAAGGTTGGCAGTGGCTCTTTCGCTGGCGCTTCTCAATCTGATCGTTTCACAAGTCTATGCCAACGTAAGTGGGCTTGCACATGGAAGCACGGAACTTACAGGAACACATCTGTTCATTGTGAGCACATTCATCGTTCTTTACCACTTCTTTGCCTTCCTGGTGGTGTTTGAAAGTTTTAGATCGTTAAAGTTTCTGCGCTCTTGATAGCCTTTTATAACTCCTTCTGAGACTCATGATTATCAGAGAAGATATTATCAATCCCATCCCTGCAATCTGTTGAATCCCAACCGTTTCGTTTCTAAAAACAACCCCCGCTATCACAGAAACCACCGTTGTGAAGTTGGAGAAGAGGGTGGTGAAGATGGGAGACAGTTTCCTTATGGCGTAGTTGAGGAGGAAAAACGCGACGGTGGAAGAGAGAACACCGAGATACAGGGCACCGATTACCACATCAACGTTGAACACCGGTCTGAAATCACCCGTTGAAAGACTCAAAAGGGTGAAGAAAACTGCTCCGGTCATCATCATGAAGAAGGTGATTTCAGTTGGCGTGAACTTCTTTGAAAACTTTCTCGAGAACACACTGTACATCGCTCCAGAGAGTACGGCAAGGAGCATGAAGACTTTCCCAACGATGTTTCCCGGTGTGATGTTGAAACCAACTATCAATGAAACTCCAAGAAAACCCATTCCCACAAGAAGGTAGTGAAGAAGATCTCCCTTTTCTTTGAGAATGAAAGGAGCAAGGAGGTTGACAACGATCGGTATCAGGGCGATGATCATACCGGCTTCTGAGGAGTTCACTCTCTGAAGGCCGTACGTTTCGAAAAGAAAGTAGAGCACAGGCTGAAAGAGAACGAGTTTCCAGAGCTTCCAGTAGGGTTTCTTTCCAAGCTTCACAGCACCAGTTATCAAGAGGAGAAGGTAAGAGAGAAAAGCCACGATGAATCTGAATGAAAGAAAAGTCAGGGGAGTTACATAATCGAGAGCGTTCTTCGTGAAAAGAAAAGAAAGTCCGAATATCGTGGAATAAGCAAGACCTGAAAGAAGAACTCTTAGATCCATGTTATACCTCCAGCGTTTTTGTCTGTGATGGCATCACAGTTGAGATTTTACTATAAGAAATTCGAAAAGCTAACTACCATTCCACAGAGATTCTCTGGACCATTATTCCGCGATAATAATTGTACGCGGTGAAGCCAAGAAGGTAAAAGATGTGCAGCCTGTTGTTTTCATGTATCAGATTTATGCTCCAGGGGCCAGGAAAGATCCTCTTTTCTCCGATTTCAAAGTAGTCCAGGCTCTCAAGACCGTACTTTTCCATGATGGCCTTTGTGAGGTCGAAGGTCTTTTTCAATTTTCCATCCAAACCGATTTCGATAACGACAGTGTGAAACGTTGAGTAATCTAAGCCCAGAGTGAAAAAAGAATCATCCGTGTGACCGAGAACCGGGTATCCACCGCCACCGCTTGGTATGGAGAAAGGAATCTTTACCGTTCTTTTCTTTTTCTTTTTTCCGAACTCGTAAACGGTCAGCTCTCTGTTCATCCATCCTTCCACTCTGTAGTACTTTCCGTCTGCGAAAAAGTCCGGAAGATAATCCAGCTTGAATTGTTTTCCTTTCTCAGAGAGAGAACCTGAATAAGAGAACACCTGACAGAGGTAAGCAGAGGAATGTCCAGAACCGGTGATCTTGTAGGCAAGAAATTCTACTCCCGATTCGCTCGCTTCGTTGACCAGAAAATTCTCGAAATCCAGTTCTTTCTCATCGAGAATGTTTCCTTCTCTGTCGATTCTCATCAGATATAGAAAATTCTCTCCATCGAGCCCGACACTTCCGAGAAACAGAAAGTCGTTGTCGAGTTTGTACAGTTCTCCGTGGTAGAACGATACATCTTCATAAGGAATGTTCCAGATGTTGTTGTAGGTTGGTTCTCTGTAATCCCAGACATTGGAGTTGAGTTTTCTGTATCTTAAGATGAACCCGTCTCCGCTTGCTTGCCTGTAAGCGTATATCTCGAGAACGTTCTCTCCATCAATGATGGCATCTTCAACGTAGTTGTAGTTGTTCCCGAGGTAACACAGATCCACTCCTTCGAACGAAACGGCTTCTTTCGACACAGATCCCACAAAAACCAAAAATTTCCCGGAATCAAATCTAACTTTATCGATGCTCTGAGCGAAGAGCACAGCCGAGAAAAGAACAAACAGGATCAAAATACCCCTCTTCATTGCTTTACCACCTCCTCGAGATACGCTTGAAGTTCAGAGGTGATTCTGTTCCATTCTTCGTAGAGATCCGGATGTGTGACATCCAAACGTCTCAAGAGCCAGTATTTAATTTCTTCTGGCACTTTTGCTCCCACGGCAGCGAACGGATCTGTCATGATTTTCTTCTGTATCTCTTCTTCTTTCCTCTTTCTTTTCATTCTGCTCATTTTTTTGAGGGAATCTATTTCCGACATTATTCCGGATTTGTAGTTCGGGAGGGCTTTTATTGTGGCTTCGACCAGGCGATTCTCGAGAACAACACTGGGATCTCGAATCTCGTAACCTTCCCTTGTTGGATCGTCAGTGATTCTTCTAAGATAGTTGTTGAGGATGTATTCCTGATTTTTTCTGTTTCTCTGTGAGAGCCATCTCAGAAAGTCATAGGTTGGATATGTTTTTTGAACTGTTCGACCGTCTTTGTTTATGTATGAGTAAGACAGTACGTTGGTTTTGAAGGGATCTTCCTGTTTGTAGGCTTCGTATAGATCTGTCCATTCGTCTATGATCGCGTTGAATTCCTCCACAGTGTCAAATGAAGACAGGCTGTAGAGTCTTTCGAGTGTTTTTCTCACTCTGTCTCCTTCCGGATCTTCTCCTTCTAGTTTCTCCCTGAGCCGGAAGAACTTTTCCAAAAGTTCAGGAACGTTTTCCAGTTTACGTGAAATCCCTATGCTCTTGTACGGAAAATTTTTGTCGAAGAAGTCGATCGAATAGCGATAATAATTACCGGCCAATCTGTAGTTCTCGTCAACTTTCAGCTCGTTGTCTGTCAGAGAGACGTAATAGTGAAACATGTGATACTGTTGTATTTGTTCTCGAGTCTTTCTCACGGCCTGGTTGAACGCTTCAGATCGCTCTGCGAGCTCTTCTTCTTTCAGAAACTCCTGGAAAGTTCTGGCTGCTATCTCGTCGATTCCGATCGCTCTAAGATGCTCGTTTTCTCTCAGATAAAGGAGGTTGATTCCATCGTATTTCATCATCTCTGTCAGATGATGAACGTACTCGGGTTTGAATTCTTCAATACTCCTTTTTATCTCATCGCCCTGTTTCATCAGAAGATTCCATTGATCGACAAGTGTATTGTAAATCTCTGCCTTTTTGTAGGTATTGTTCACCAGAGCCAAAAAGGTATCGAGATATTCTTCGGTTTTGATTTCCATACTCTCCAGATCGTTCAATCTGCTCATCGCCTCGTCGATTTTCTCCTGAATTTTTCTTATCAATTGTGAAGTTTTCATGATCAGATGAGTCTCGAAAAGAATATCGAGTGCGATCTTTTGATCAACATTCTTTCTGAGTTCTTCTGCTTGCTCTAAAATTTCCGAGAATTTGTTCAGAATTCCTTCCAGGTTGCTTTTCATTTCTTCTATTTCTTTCTGGTTCTGGAGGTCTTCTTTTGCCTGTACGACGTACCTGTAGTAGGCCGGTATGACCGCCCCCTTATCGAGCGTTCTGGAAGAGATGTGTTCAAGGTTTCGAGCGTTGTAGCTGATTTTCCCCCATTCCGAATCGGTCTCCTGAAACTTCTGGTTCAGGGAGGAGAATTCGTCGTCGAGATTTTCGAAGAGAAGTTCTTCGTCTGTGAGTCTGTATTCATCACCTATGAATTTTCGCGAATACGCGATGACTTCAAAAGAAGACCGAGCGAGTGGGTTAGCGTGAAAAGCGTAGAAGGCTTCCTCCAGTTTTTTCCGAAGTACCTTCACGGCGTTTGGATCATCCACATTCTCGAGAAATTCTTTCTTTAATTCTTTGAGGTACGCACTGTACTCTTCTTCACTTTCGAATTGTATTTTGGACACCTTCGGTTCATCCAACATGATTTCACCGGACGATGGAACAAACGTTTCGTAAACCATCAGATGTGTTTCTGTGGCAGAATCGATTATCTCGGCTTCCACCCTTATTTCTTCGTCCAGGGTTAAAACCAAGTCTGACAGCGAGAAGGAAGGAGAGTTCTCAACGTGAAGATCTGTTTTTTGAGTCTTGATCGTAACCGTGGCGGATTTGACCTCCTCAGGAAGTTGAACGCGAAGATTTTTCACAATCTTTCTTTTGTAAGTGGGGATTATGTTAATGGTTTTAACGTAATAGGTGCTCTTCTTGTCTGAAAGCCACGGATCGTATCTTGAGAAGAGATCTTTCTCATCGAGTACCTTTGTGTAAACGGTGTTGCCTTTGAGATCTTTCAAAACGATGGTGATCTGTCTTGATTTCATATCTTCCAGCGAAGAAGAGATCTTGTGTTCCTTCTGTACCTGTGCACTCAGGTTGAGCTCAGGAACTGTGAGAACAAACACTTCAGGGCTGTTGATTTTTAGAGTGATGTTCACGGTGCTTTCTGAGAGAAAGTAGTTCAGCGCTTCTTTTTTTCTCTTGAGAACGTATTCCGCTCCACGTTTGAAAAGCTCCCTTCTCCACTGTGTGATCCAGAAGTGCTTGACTTCGTCCACTGTGTACGCTTTGTAGGAGAAGTTCAAATACAGCTTTTTCAGTTTCTCATACCACGGTTTGGATGCGAAGTCGCGTTCGTTCAAAACCTTGTTTCCCACGTTGTAGAGTCCATGCTTCATTCCCTCGTTTACGAATATGTCTTCAAGGAAATCTCTGACTTCGATGGAATCATCTGTCTCCAACCATCTTTTGAAATCCTCTCCCTTGAAAGCGAGCGGATCTTCCTCGAGGATTTCTTCCAGTTCTTTCATCTTCAAACTCACAAATTTCTGTGAATACTCTTTTATTCTCTGATCGAAAACGTACTTTTCCACTCTGTCCCAGAAAGGCTGGGAGAAGCTTAGAACGGTGAGCATTGTGTTGACGTAAGGAATCAGGTTCACAATCTGGGAGACGCCTACTTTTGAAAAATTTTCGAAAGCCTTGTCGTAGTTTCCTTCTTTCAAGTGAGAAATTCCTTCGCTGACATCGAGAACATCGAGAAAATTGGAAGCTCCTGAAACAAAGAAGCTGTACTCCTCAGCAGGTATTTCGAGAAGACTCGCAAAATCCTTTGCCATTCCAAAATCATTTCTGACCTCTTGGTAGGTAGTAAGTTGAGCAAAGAAAAGGGAGGCCACAAGAAGCAATGGAAGGATAACGAATCTAAACACCTTATAAACATCTCCCTTTGATTGAGATAACTCAGTATATCATTTTTAACTGCTGTTTGCCAAAGAAAAGCAGAGATTCATCTTGTCTGGGAATTCTTGGCAAGTTCTATCATGGTCTTCTGGAGCCTTTCCACGTCCTTTGCAAAGTAAAAAACCAGAACGAAAAGCAGCACCGCACAGATAAGCCAGAAATACGCAGAGACTTTCAAGGCAGCCCCGAGAGATCCGAGAGCAACGGACATCACTCCTCCCGCGAATTTTCCAAATCCCGTTCCGAGTGAATCGGTGAGGTTGAATATGGAGAATATTCTTCCCCTTTCCTGGGGTTCGTTGACGTTCAAAAGCATGAACTTCACGTTCGGGCCCGTGAGACTCGCGGTGAAAGAAGCGATGAAACCAAGTAACATGAGCACGAGAAGACTTCCCATGTAGTCCAGGGTCATAACAGTGAAGAAAGTTCCAAGAGCGGTTGTGATAGAGCAAAACAGCGGTAGGAATGGTCTGGATTTCGCGTAGATGCTCGCTCCCCACAGCCCTCCAAGGATGATCCCCACGATGTTTCCAAGACCGAACACGAGGAAAACGAGGGTGGCCGTCTCCACCGAAAGACCTCTTTCTCTTCTGAAGAATTCCACAAGGAAGTAAGGAATGGCACCCCAAGGAATCGTCCCTGCTATGCCCTGAAAGAACAGAAGAAGATTCGTTTTCACCTTCACGAGTTTCGCGTAATCAGAGAGTTTTGGTGCTTTTGGATATTCGTACCCGGACTGAACGAGCTCTCCAATTCCTTTTTCAAAAGCACCTCTTTTCGGTTCTTTCAAAACAAAGATACTGAGAACGGCAAAGAAGATATTCGGAACAGAAACAGCGATAAACGGGACTCTCCAGCCGTATTTCGGTCCCAAAAAGCCTCCAACGATCATTCCAAGAACACTTCCTATGGAAATCGCAGAAGATATGAGAGCCACGACTTTTCCTCTCTTTACCTCGTCGAACATGTCTCCTATCATTGAATAAACGATGGGAAAGGACGCTCCCACACCTATTCCGGTGAGGGCTCTCCAGAAAAAGAGTTCCCCATAAGAGCGAGAAAACGCGCTCATGAGACAGGGAATCTCACCGACAAGAATGGAGTAGATGAGCAGGTTCTTTCTGCTGTATCTGTCGGCGAGGTACCCCCATACGAGACTCACAAGGGCTCCTATCACCGTGAAAGACGAAGCAACGAGACCTATCTGAGCATCCGTGATGTTGAATTCCTGTTCTATCGCTCCTATGTTTGGAGACATCACCATCTGATCCGCGTTCAGGAGAACCATGAGAATCAGAATGAATATAACTGCCATATTCATTCCCCCTTCAGCCACTCGATAACTGCTCTGGTGACATCTTCCTTTTCCACATCGTTGCTCAGAACGTGACCGGATTTTTCAAAAACAAGAAGCTTCCTCTTTTCTGATCTGATGTTGTTGTATATGAACTCGGCTGCCTTCATGGGAACCATGTTGTCGTTTTTTGCCGCGACGACGAGAGTGGCTGATGTGATCTTTGAAACACTCTTTCTTGCCAGTTTCATGAGTTTGTAAAGCTCAGCTGCCTGTTTTGGCCAGTTGTAAGACCAGTACTCTTTTCTCAGGTATTCGATGTCCGGGTCTTCGTACTTTTCTGTGTTTTCACAAGGCATCTTCTTCGTAAACAACTTCAGAATCGGTGTGAGAACTATTCTTTTGTCGAACACATGAGTTGCTGCAGCCAGTGTGACCAGTTTGGGAGGATTCATCTGAGAGGCAAGGATCAGAGCAATCACACCACCCATGGAAAGTCCCACCACATAGACTCTATCGCATATGGCTTTTAAATCGTAATATGCATCGAAGGCGCGTCTCAGCCAGTCTCGAGCGGTTGTCGTCAGAAAATCCTCACCGCAGGTTCCGTGTCCTGGAAGTCTCGGAACAGAAACGGTAAAGCCGGCTCTGTTTACCTCCTTTGCCATGTACTCGAAATCGTGTGGAGAACCGGTGTATCCATGGATGAAAAGAACCCCTTCGTTTCCTCCCTCAAGAAAGATCGGAAGCGACTTCTTCACAGTTTTACATCGTGGAAAATTCATAGGAGCACCCCCTGTTGAGTTTTTGAATACAACAATATTTTAACATTTAGTTACAGGGAATATGAAACGATGGTAGAATTCCTGTTGAGGTGGTAGGATGAAAAGGTCTTTTCTGGTTCTAACCCTAATACTGATGTGGATCGGTCTTGTTTTTTTCTTTTCATCGCAGCCTCCCGATGTTTCTGGAAGGCAGTCCGGAAACGTCTATAAATTCCTCAAAAAGGTAGATAACGTTCTCGACTTCACCCAGACGAGATGGTACAGAAATCTGAGATCCCTACTCGAAAAATGGTGGTTCCCTGACAAGAAGCCAACGGGGGAAGATCTTGTCAGAAAATCAGCTCATTTCGGACTTTACTTTATAATGGGTATTCTTTCTTTCACATTTAGTTATACTTATCTTAGAAAGTATGTTTTTTCTATTTTGATGGGAGTGTCTTTACCTACATTGATAGCCGTTCTCGATGAGTACAATCAAAGTTTCAGAGGAAGAGGGGCTTCTTTGTACGACGTGATAGTGGACATGAACGGCGCTGTGATAGGAACCGTCTTGATTTTTCTATTTCTTCTCACCCTAAAGCTGTTCAAGAGGAGAGGCCTGCGCAGACGGATTCTGTGATATAATTGGCCGAGAAAATCTTCACCGAAAATGGCGGGAAACACTAGACAAAGGAGGGGGACAATAATATGGAAGAAAAGGTGGAATTCATTCTGGAGGTCAGATCGATTCCCGTCTACGGTGATGAGTTCTCTCCCAGGCTCAGAAAGTTTTTCCCGATCGATTACGAACCAGTAGAAAGAGTTACGGTTCCCACTAGCAAAAAAGCGGACTATGCCGTGATGATCTCCTCGAATTTGAAACCTTTCTCCATTAAGGAAGGAGACTACATCCTGATAAGCCTTGACGACGAACCTCAGGAAGGAGATCTGGTGGCGGTACTGGTAAAAGATTTCAGGATAACAGTAGGAAGAGTAAAGGAGAGGCAGGAAGACATCTTTGTGGTAGAGGTGGGCAACGAGGTCGGAATCTATAGGTGTTTTATATTCCCATATCTTGACCAGTTGCACAGAAGTTCATTCGAACTGAGTTTTAATCCTTATGTTCTTGGGAAAATAACAGCGATTCTCAGAAAAAAACCGGCACATTAATTTTCTCGTTTTCAAACACACTTTCCGCTTCCCTCCTGGAAAGAAATAGATTATTTGATGAGACAGAAACCTTCTCCCTCGTTATGGTTCCCAGAGAGAAAACTCACAAACGAAAATCTTGCCAGAAAAAATCATCCTGTTTTTGACTTTTTATAATGGGTATTTTTTGCAACTGAATCATACTAATATTAGTTAGTATGAATACAACCAATAGACATGAACGGTGCCATGTTTGGAGTGATGACTGCTCTTCTGGTGCTGGTCGTTGTGAGGTTGATCACCCGAGCGTACAATATCCGCCGGGGAGGGGGGATAGTATGAAAAAATTTGTGGTGTTGTTAGTGGTTCTTGTCCTTGTCTCGTGTTTCGCCCAGGTGCCAGACTTTCTTTTTTCCTCGAAATATCCCGTTTCTGAATGGATCAGGCCGGGTCTTGTGGTTGTGTACCAGCACGAGGGAGGTACTCAGTCTGGAGAAAGTGCTCTATACGCAACTGGTTACAGAATTTTGATAGTAACGGATGTTCAAAACAGCGTACCCTGTGGAATAGGCATCACATTATTCATCCATCTGACTGATTCATGTTTACTTCAGGGCTGAATCCCGTTCTGGTGTTCGTCCATCCTCAGGAAGTTCAGGCTACACTCGACAACGCAGATGTGTATGCTCAGCAGGAAACGGTTGTACAGGGTGGACAGAACCCCAACCACGCAAGCTATTCTCCTTCAGGGAGATAGTAAGTGGTTGTTGTAGCTCGACTGTGTTACAATTAGCACAGGGAGCGAGAAAATGCCCAGACGTGTGATACGAACCTACAAACTCGCCATACCAGGACATTTGAATCAAATATGCGAAGAACTCAACCGCATCGCAGCAAGAATCTACAACAAAACGATGTCTCTTGTGCAAAAGATACACCAAAAGAAAGGCTTCTGGCTGTCCTGGCCCACCGCAGACAAATACATCCTCCGCTGGGCAGAAAACATCAAAATCCACGTCCACTCAAAGCAGGCATTTGTTCAGCTCTACTTTCAAGCCCTCAAAGGGTACTTCAAAGCAGTCAAAAAGAATCAAGATGCAAACCCCCCTACAAGAAAAAACGCTATCTGCCGTTCATATGGAAAGAAAGCGCTGTAAAACTTCTATCAGACGGCACCCTGAGACTGTCTTTGGGCAAAGAACGAGAACCATTTGTTGTACAAACACTTCTCAAACCTCCCCTTCGCATCAAACAGGCAAGACTTGTCTTTGAAGATGGATACTATCTCCACCTTGCGATAGAGGTGGAGATTGAAGAAAAGAGTGCTAATTCTGGTGTTATGGCAGTCGACCTTGGAGTGCTCCGTCCCATCACGTGCTTTGATGGAAAAGAAGTCATCAGCTACCACGGAGGAGTCCTCAGTAGTGTTCTTCGCTATCGAAACAAACGCCTTGCAAGCCTTCAGTCTGCCATAGCAGAGTGCAAGAAAGGGTCAAGAAGGTACAACAAGCTTGTTCGTGCAAAGAAAAGAGTCCTGAGACGGCTCAAAAACCAGATCAACGACATCATGCACAAGATCACAAGCAGTTTCATCGGACTGTGCCTCAGAAAACAAATCGGAACCATCGTGATAGGAGACGTCACAGGGATCAGAGAAAGAGCGGACTACAGCGACAACGCAAACCAGAAGATCCACCAGTGGCAGTTCAGAAAACTCATCGAGATGATAAGGTACAAAGCAGAGCAGTTCGGAATCGAAGTAAAGCTCATCTCAGAAGCGAACACGAGCAAGACGTGTCCTGTCTGTGGTGCAAAGAACAAGCCGAACGGAAGAAGGTACCACTGCAAAACCTGTGGTTTTGAGTATCACAGGGACGGAGTTGGAGCAATCAACATCTGGAAAAGGTATCCTGGCACAGGCCAGGTAGTAGCGGGTTTGGCCCCCGTCAGAGGTGTTAGGTTTCACCCGCACCTCTGTGGCCATGGAGCGTCTTTGGCTCCATGGAAGGTGGCCTGAGAGCCACCAAAAGTCCCATCCCCTTCAGGGGATTGGGAGAAGGTCAATCCTCAGGGTAGTGTGAGCAGTGAATTTTTAGGGGTCCAGGGAAATATCGCAAGATACAGCGCCACGTACAGCATGGGAACTGTGTTTCCACAGAAAGCAGAATTGATAGGATTTCCCTCGATAGGGCCGTTCTACATACACCCTGATCTTTTGAAGAAGGATGTGGTTCTGGAAATACCCGATATCGGCTTTGTCTGGCAGAATGAACCCGGCAGCTACGGGGTGGACTCTGTCATCTACTTCAACGGTCAGGAATGCTACAGGGCATCATGCTACGAGAACGGCCTCGCTGCAGAGATAAAGACTGTCCAGACGGGTCTTGTTATCGTTCAACAGCTTGTTGAATGAGAAAGGGATGAAAGTGAAAATAGCTGGCTGGAATATATTAGCCAGTATCCGGAGCTTTTTGAAAAGCAGTTCCTGGGTTAGTATCTCGGTTGCAAATTCATTCGCTGGCTTGAGGATGAGCTTTCACTCGAGAGGATAGCAAAACTGAAAAGAGGAAAGATCGAGAGTAAAATTTTAGAGCTTCTTCGATTATGAATGCTTTCAATTCAGGAGATTTACCTTATCTTCGCTGTGTTGACATGCTTGATTTTATTTTGTTATTATTTGACTGACCAGTCAATCAAGGAGGTGTGAAAGTGTCGGTGATTGAGGTGAGAGATCTCACCAAGTATTACGGAAAGTCTAGAGGAGTGGAAGGTGTAACTTTTTCAGTTAAAGAAGGAGAGATATTCGGTTTTATCGGCCCAAACGGTGCAGGGAAGACAACCACCATAAGGCTTCTCCTCGGTTTGATCTTTCCAGATGCCGGTCTGGCAGAGATTTTCAGAAAAGACGTTCTAAAAGAAGGAAAAGAAATCAGAAAGAACGTTGGCTACATTCCAGGAGAGGTGAGCTTTTACCCGGAAGTGACTGTGGAGGAATTTCTCAGGTACTCCGCCAGTTTCTATGAAAAGGTAGACTGGGATTATGTGAAGGAACTCTGCGGTGTTTTCTCGCTCGACACGAAAAAACGTATAAAGGAACTCTCCATGGGAAACAAAAAGAAAGTGGCTATCGTTCAGGCTTTGATGCACAGACCGAAACTTCTCATCCTGGACGAGCCCACGAATGGACTCGATCCTATCGTTCAAAACACCTTCTTTGAAATTTTAAAAAACGAGAAAGAAAAAGGTACGACCGTGTTTTTTTCTTCGCACATATTAAGTGAGGTAGAAAGACTTTGCGATCGCGTTGCGATGATAAAGGATGGGAGAATCATCAGGGTGGAAAAGGTGGAGAATCTCAAAGGGGAAAGGTACAAGGTGGTCCGGGTCAAAGGTGAAAATCTGGAAAAACTGAAAGATCTGGTTGAAGTGAATCGACTGAAGTTTGAAAACGGCACAGCAGAGTTCCTCTTCTCAGGAAGCGTTGAAAGACTCATTGAAATTCTTCGAAGTTTGAAATTATCCGATTTCTGGGTGGAAGAACCTTCTCTTGAAGAGATATTCATGTCCTATTATCGGGAGGGAGAAGAGTGAACATATTCAGGTGGGATATGAAGAGGTACATGAAGAGCACGATCGCTTGGACGGTCGTTCTCATTCTCCTTCAACTCATGTACGCTGCGTTCTATCCGAGTATGGCAAAGGAGACAGAGTTCATAACGAAGTGGATGAAAGTGATGCCTAAGGCGTTCGTGAAGCTCTTCGGACTGGAAGACATGGACTTTTCTAACATCATGAACTACCTCGCCATGGTGTCCAGTATCTACGTGACACTCGTTGGAGGGGTTTTCGCTTCTTTGGTAGGTGTGAGGAGTATTTCAAGAGAAGAAAACGAAAAGACCGTTGAGTTCCTCCTTTCGAAACCGGTTTCAAGGCTTGAGGTTGTGATCTCAAAGTTTTTTTCATCTCTGGTACACGTTCTCATTTTCGATGCGCTTCTGTTCAGCAGTTTGTTCATGTTTGCAAACATCTACAGTTCGGGCCCGGTTGAAGTAGAAAAATTTGTTGCCTTCGCTTTCAGTCAGATGTTTCTTCATTTCACGTTGATGAACATTTCTTTCTTTGTGGGCACTTTGAGGTCAGACGGTGCGCTCTCTCTTGGGCTCGGTACAGTGTTCGTTCTATACGTTTTGAACATGATATCGAAGCTCACAGACAAAGCGGAGTTTTTGAAGTATTTCACTCCGTTTTCTTACGCGGATCCTTCCACTGTTATAAGACACGGTTTTCCGGAATTCTCCGGTCTTTTCTTTGCGCTTGTGAACATAGCACTTCTGATCAGTTCGATCGTTTTGTTCTCAAAGAAAGACATTCTCGTGTGATGGAGGGATCGTGTTGTCGAAGAGGGATGCAATACTGAAGGCAGCGGTTGAGGTTTTCGGGAAAAAAGGTTACGATCGAGCCACAACAGACGAGATAGCAGAGAAAGCCGGGGTAGCCAAGGGTTTAATCTTTCACTATTTCAAGAACAAAGAAGAACTGTACTATCAGGCATACATGTCCGTTACAGAAAAGCTCCAGAAGGAGTTCGAGAATTTCCTTATGGAAAACAGGAATAGGGACATCTTTGATTTCATGGAACGGTGGATAGAAAAGAAACTGGAGTACTCCGCTTTTCATCCCGAAGAAGCAGATTTTCTGATAACGCTCGTGAGCGTGGATGAAGGACTCAGGAAAAGAATACTTATCGACCTCGAAAAATCACAGAGGGTCTTTTTTGACTTCGTGAGGGAAAAATTGAAAAATTTAGATCTCGCAGAAGATGTAACGGAGGAAATCGCTCTGAAATTTCTGATGTGGCTCTTTTCCGGATTTGAAGAAATCTATTTGAGGACCTATCAAGGTAAGCCTGAACTGCTGAAAAGAGACATGAACACACTCGTTGAAGAAGTGAAGGTCATGCTCAGGATTTTGAAGAAAGGCATGACAAAATAATGAAGCGGGGGATTCCCCCGCTTTTTACGATATTCCAAGGAGCCTGTCGATTTTTGCCTTGTCGAATCCGATGACTATTTTGTTGCCGATCTCGATCACGGGAACCCCCATTTGTCCGGTCTTCTTCACCATGAGCTCGGCTTCTCTTGGATTTTTTGTTACATCGACTTCTTTGAACTTGAGCCCCAGCGATCTGAAGTATTCCTTCGCCTTCCTGCAGTACGGGCAGGTGGGAGTTGTGTAGATTTTGATTTTCAGGTGCTGCATCGCTTCACCTCCATTTTCTACTTTTTTAGTCCAAATTTATTCTATCACAGCTGACGGATCATTTCAATTAGTTCTCACAGAACTGAAAAGTTCAGGAAGCGAATCATTGTGCTACAATTTCTTCTATGCAAAGGAGGGAGCTTTGTGCGGTACAGACTCATGTCGATAGAATTCTTCGTCTACGGCACGATGGCCGTTTATTCACTGTTGAGTCAGTTTCTGGCAAACGAAGAACTCTCGAAGTCTCAAATAGGGATCCTGATGGCTATCTTGCCGATCACATCACTCTACGCAAACCATCTGAATTTTGAAATTGCCTCCACCATAGGAAGAGTGAACTGGCTGAAAAGGGTGATTCTGTTCGCTGGGATCCTCTTCTGGGGACTATTTCTGTTCGATGAGTTCTATCTGAAACTCTTATTCATGGCTGTGTTCGCTTTTTTCTTTTCTGCAGTAACCCCGCTCGCCGAATCTGTTATCGTGGACATCACACATCAGATGAAGATGAACTACGGCAGAATCAGATTGTTTGGAACCTTCGGTTTCTCTTTCACAGCTCTTTTAATGAGCGGACTCATCAGACTGGGCTTTGTCACGATATTCTGCACTTTCACTACCCTGATGTTTTTGACCTTCCTGATATTGAATCCAATGAGAGAAGTAGAACTCGGTGAAGAAGAAAAAAGAAAGAGTAAGAAACCTCTTCCCACTTTCTTCTGGCTTCTTCTTCCCGTTGTGATCTTTGGAATAGCGGCAAACAACTTCAATTTCGTTTTTCTGCCTGTTTTGATGAAGGAAAGAAACTACGACGTGTCTCTTGCAAGTATCGCCCTTTCTCTCATGGCCATCACAGAAACACCGTTCCTCCTGTGGGCCGATGAGATAGTGAAAAAGCTCGGTGTGGGATTCATGCTCGCTTCGGGTGTGTTCGTTGTGGGTCTCAGGAACCTGCTTGTGACCATGACAGGTTCCCCAGCTACCTTGCTGATGGTTCAACTCCTGCAGGGATGGACCTACATAGTGATCTATTACTCCATGATGTTTCTCATTCGAACGTTCGGCTCCGCGAGGATCAGGGCACAAAAGTATTTCTGGGTCGCTATGGGAATAGGGCCATTCATAGGATCATCGGTAGGTGGTGTGCTCGCAGAAAATCTTGGTCTTATCAATTCATACAGGATCCTCGGTTTGGTTCCTATGATCGTTTCTCTCTTTGTCTTTCTTTTCCTCAGGAAGTACGAAAGAGCTTCTTGACCACCTCTCTCACTTTTTGGGCATACTCTTCTTTGCAGATCAAAATTCCGTTCGGTGTATCGACCACGATCACATCAGAGAGCCCAACAATCGCTATGGGTTTGTTGTGGGTTTTCACAAAGACACGATCACTGTCCACGAGTATTACTTCGTCCGATTCTTCTGTGTATCCCTCTATTTCTCTCACAGAAGACCAGTTTCCCACGTCGGACCACTCGAAATCTGCCTTTACAACCCGCACTTTTTTCGATCTTTCCATGACAGCGTAGTCCACGCTGATTGAAGGTACTTTTTCGTAGGCTTTTTTGAGCTCTTCGAAATTTCTTGGATCGACATCCTTCAGATTTTCGTATATGGATGGTTCACACACCTTCACCTCTTCGATGAATTCTCTCACTTTCCACAGGAACATACCGCTGTTCCAGAGAAATCTTCCACTTTCGACGAATTTTTTGGCCGTTTCGAGGTCCGGCTTTTCCCTGAACTGAGCGACTTTGTGAACTCCTTCTTCCAGTTCTTCCCCGATCTCTATGTAGCCGTATCCAGTTTCCGGCCTTGTTGGAACGATACCGAACGTGAAAAGACCACCGTACTTCTCCAGGGCATCGAGTGCTTTTTTCACCGTTTTCCAGAATTTTTTTGTGTCCGGTATTCTGTGATCCGCAGGTAGAACAAGCACAGGCTCATCGTCATCTGCCAGCTTTGTTCCTATGAAACAGGCTGGAGCGGTGTTTTTCTTCATCGGCTCTGCAATGATGTTTTCGCCTGGAAGCTCTGGAAGCTCTTTTTTCGTTCTCTCAACGTAGTCTTTGTGAGTTACGACGATCACGTCTCTTGGGTCCATTTCCTCCAGAACGCGCTCGAAAGTCCATCTTATGAGACTCTTGTTTCCGAAGAGTTTCAAAAACTGTTTTGGAGTCTCAGGAGTGGAAAGAGGCCAGAATCTTTCTCCAGATCCTCCCGCGAGAATCAGTGCTTTCATTGTTTCACCTCCTCATGTACAATTTTAACAGGAGGTGGAGAACGTGATCAGAGTTCTCAGTGTTTTTGGAACAAGGCCCGAGGCAATAAAGATGGCACCGCTCGTGAAAAAACTCGAAGAAGAACAAAACGTGGAAAGTTTGGTCTGTGTCACCGCTCAGCACAGACAGATGCTGGACCAGGTGCTGGAAGTCTTCGATATAAAACCAGATTTTGACTTGAACATAATGAAAGAAAGGCAGAATCTCTCCGATATAACCGTGAATGCGCTGTCTGGTCTTTACGATCTGATAGGAGAGTTGAAGCCGGATATCGTATTGGTTCAGGGAGACACGACGACCACGTTCGCAGGAGCGCTCGCGGCCTTCTATCACAGGATCCCGGTTGGCCATGTAGAAGCGGGCCTGAGGACGAACGACAGATACTCCCCCTTCCCGGAGGAGATCAACAGAAGACTAACGGGTGTTCTCTCCACAATGCATTTCGCACCCACAAAGAGGAACAGAGAGAACCTTCTGAGGGAGAACGTCATGGGGAAGATCTACGTGACGGGAAACACGGTGATAGACGCCCTCAGGTACACCGTGAAGGAGAACCACGTTTTTGAGAATCCAGTTTTGAGGAATATGGATTTTTCTGACGGAAGGTACATCCTCCTCACTTCACACAGAAGAGAGAACATCGGAAAACCCCTGGAAAACATCTGCAGGGCAGTGAGAAGGATCGTTGAAGGCTTCGAGGATGTGAAGGTGATTTACCCGGTTCACATGAACCCCGCTGTGAGAGAGATCGTATTTCCGATGCTTGAAAACGTGGAAAGAGTTTTCCTAATCGATCCTGTGAATGTGATTGACATGCACAATCTGATGGCAAGAAGTTATCTCATCATGACTGACTCTGGAGGAATACAGGAGGAGGCACCGGCCCTTGGAAAGCCGGTGATCGTTCTGAGAAAGGAGACAGAAAGACCCGAAGCGATCGAAGCGGGTGTAGCCGTTTTGGGAGGAGTGGAGGAAGAGAGAATATTCGAACTTGCAAAGAAGCTTCTTTTGGACAGAGAAGAATACGAAAAAATGGCGAAAGCCGTGAATCCATTTGGAGACGGCAGAGCTTCAGAGCGCATTGTGAAAGCGGTTCTTCACGAGTTCGGGCTTTCAGGTCCACCAGAGGAGTTCTGCTGATCACTTTCTTCTCTTTTCGAGTTCTCTCATGACATCCTGGATAGTGACACCAGCGTCGGCCATGAGGACGGTGAGGTGGTAGATCATGTCCGCTATCTCCCAGACGAGATTCTCTTTGTCATTCTGGAGATACCCCGTGATCACCTCTACCGCTTCTTCCCCGAATTTTTTGGCGATTTTTCCTTTGCCTTCCCTGAAGAGCTTCGCTGTGTAGGAACCTTCCGGCATCTCTTCTTTCCTTTCTTTAACGAGTCTGTAGAGATCCAGCCAGAAGGTGGGAGAGCCCGTTTCTTCAAACCTGTGCTCCACCTTGAAAAAGCAGGATCTGTTTCCCGTGTGGCACGCCACCTTGTCTTCTGGAAAATCAACGATGTACAGGTAAGCATCGTCATCGCAGTCCCTTCTTATTTCAACCACTCTCATCGTGTTTCCAGAGGTTTCTCCCTTTTTCCAGATTTTCTGTCTCTCTCTCGAGAAGAAATGCGCGTATCCCGTTTTCTTGGTGAGCTCCAAAGCCTCTTCGTTCGCGTAGGCCAGCATCAACACCTCACCCGTTGTTCTATCCTGAACCACCACCGGATAGAGCGTCATCACAACCCCTCCAGTCTCACGTTCACTCCGTGTTTTTTGAGGTACTCTTTCAGTTCTCTCACATCGATCTCTCTGAAGTGAAAGACAGAAGCCGCAAGGGCAGCGTCGGCACCTGCCAGAAACGCTTCGAGGAAATGTTCCATTTTTCCCGCGCCACCGGAAGCGATGATGGGAAGTGTGGTCAGCGGTCTCACGAACTTTATCATCTCCGTATCGTAACCCGATTTTGTGCCGTCTCTGTCGATGCTGGTGAGCAGGATCTCTCCTGCCCCCCTCTTTTCTACTTCAACCACCCAGTCTCTCAGAAGTATGCCCGTGTTCTTCTTTCCGGAGTAGGTGAAAACCATGAACTCTCCATCCACTCTTTTTGCATCTATCGCCACGACAACGGCCTGACTCCCAAAAGTTTGAGCGATCTGTGTGATCAGAGAAGGATTCTCCACAGCCGCCGTGTTTATGCTCACCTTGTCCGCTCCACGGAGAATGAGCTCTGAGGCCGTTTCAAAGTCGTGGATACCTCCTCCAACGGTGAACGGAATGTCGATCTGCTCGGCCACCTTTTCGACCAGTTCCAGCATGGTTTTCCTCTTCTCAACGGACGCGGTGATATCCAGAAAAACGAGTTCGTCTATTCCAATTTCGGAATAGAACTTCCCCAGTTCGACAGGATCACCGCTGTCCCTGAGGTTTTCGAAGTTCGTTCCCTTCACCACACGGCCGTCTTTCACGTCGAGACACGCGATTATTCTTTTAGCAAGCATATCTCTTCATCACCTCAACTGTGAGAATTCCCTCCAGAAACGCCCTTCCCACGATCACACCTTTGAGAAGCCCGTTCGTTTCTATGTGAACCTTCTGCGCTGTTTTCAAAGAGCTCTCCGAGGAGATACCACCCGCTGCGAGTACTTTCACTTCAGCTTCGATCGCTATCTTTTTGGTGAGAGAAAAATCGTGCTCCTGAAGAGTGCCATCTTTTTCGATCTCCGTGTGTACGATCTCTTCAAGGCCGTATTCTTTCAGTCTCTTCAGAAGAGAAATAGGATCGATCTCCTCTTCTGCCAGCCACCCTTTGAATGCGACTCTGCCACCTCGAGTGTCCAGACTAAACACAGGCTCCACATCGATTTCTCTCAGAGATTTCAGGAAAGAAGGATCTTCCAGAACCTTTGAGCTCACGATCTGTCTTTTGTATCCCAGCTTTCGGAGTTTTTCCGCGTAATCGAGCGATCTGATCCCGCCTCCGATCTGTATGTGCTCGGCAAATTCAGAGAGTTTCTCGAGAACTGGAAGGTTCTCGCCGCTGTTTTCTATCGCCTTCGAGAGATCCACCACGTGAATCAGTGTGAATCCTTCTTCGATGAGTTTTTTCACCAGTTCTACGGGATCTTTTTCGTAAAATATGGTGTTCTCTTTTCTTCCTTTTATCATCCTCGCTACTTTTCCTCTGAAGAGATCTATCGCCGGGACAACGAGCATTCGATCACCTTCTCAAGCAGTTTTCTTCCGATTTTTGAACTCTTTTCGGGATGGAACTGAAACCCCAGAATTCTCCCCTTCCTCACCGCAGATGGAAAGATCTCACCGTCGTATTCAGTTGTTCCCAGAACATGTTCCTCCTCGCACACAGCTCTGTAGGTGTGGACGAAGTAGTAATACCCGTTCGGAAACGTGTCTTTGAAAATCACCTCGTTCCAGCCCATGTGGGGAAGTCTTCTGCTCTTCAGTTTCACGACGTTTCCTTCTATGAGAGAAAGACCTTTCACGCCGGGTGCCTCTTCGCTTTCTTCAAAAAGAAGCTGCATTCCAAGACAAACTCCGACCACGTACCTCTCGTCTTCGACGTGTTTTCTTACGAACTCGATGAGATCATTTTCCCTAAGACGTCTCATCCCTTCGCCGAAATGTCCCACACCCGGGATGAACAGAAGATTGTACAGGTCGTTTCGAGGTGATTCCACGAGCTCTATCGAAACATCCTCAAAATTCTCGGATGCCCTTTTCACTCCGCGGTACAGATTCATTATGTTCCCCGGACCAACAGAGATTATTCCGATCCTCAATCTATCACACCCTTGGTGGTCTTTTTTTCTGAACTCTCCAGAGCCTGGGCAATCGCTAGTCCAAAAGATTTCATGGCAGATTCAGAGATGTGGTGGTCGTTCTTTCCGAAGAATTTGAAGAAATGAACCGTGATCCTTGCGTGGTTCACAAATCCGCACATGAACTCCTCGAATCCCTCGACGGGCATGTCCTCTATCTTTTCAACGGAGAATTCGAAATTCTTCTGGAAGAAGGGCCTTCCGGAAAGATCCGCGTAGCATCCCACCAGCGCTTCGTTCATGGGAACGGTGGCTTCACCGAATCTTCTCACTTTCGTGTAGTCGAAAAGCTCCCTGAATGCAAGCCCCAGTGAAATACCGAAATCCTCTATCAGGTGGTGAAGGATGCCATCTTTGCTTTCGCAAGTGCTCACTCTGAGACCTAGGCCAGAGTAATGACAGAAGGTGTTCAGAAGGTGATCGAAAAACTTCACCCCCGTGCTTCCTTCGAGTTTTCCGTGCACCGTGTCGAGTGTTATGGAAATCTCGATCTCGTTGGTGTTTCTCTGAACGATCACACCGTTTTCCAATCTTTCTACCGTCATTTGAACACCTCCAGTCCTCTCAGAATCATATCGTTCTCTTCGCGTTTTCCGATAGTGATTCTAACACCTTCCCTGAAACTGCGAACAGCGATGTTCTTCGTCCGGAGGTGTTCGAGAAGTCTTTCTTTTTCTCCCTTCTCCATGAATACGAACACGAAGTTTCCTCTGGAGTCGGTGATTCGGTATCCCATTTTTCTGAGGGCACTCTTCATTCTCTCACGTTCTTCCACGATGAACTTCGTTCTTTCTTCAAAGATCTCTCTGTGATCGAGAGCTACCTTCGCGAACATCTGGGAGACGTAGCTCACGTTGAAAGGAAGTCTCACTCTGTTGTAAGCGTCAATGAACTTCTCCGAGGCCACAACGTATCCGATACGTTGCGCTGCCAGGGAAAATGCTTTCGAGAAGGTCCTGATCACAGCGAGATTTTCGTATTTCTTCAGAAGATCCACATAACTTTCTCCGTGGAATTCGTAGTAGGCTTCGTCCAGCGCAACGAAGGCACCCGTTTTCAGGATTCTTTCTATTTCCTCTCTTTCGAAGACATGGCCCGTTGGATTGTTCGGGTTCGGGATGAAAACAACGTCTCCTTCTCCCACATTCACCTCAGGTATCCTCAGATCTTTCGTGAGCGGCACTTCCAGGAATTTCGCTCCAACTGCCTTCGCAAAGATTCTGTAACAGCTGTAGGTCGGGGGAAAGAAGACGGAACGGTCGAACATGAGCATCATCACGTAGATGATCTCATCCGCTCCGTTTCCCACAGAGACGTTGTTTTTCGAAAGGAAATCGGTGTCGAGGTATGAGAGTATCTTTTCTATTAATTCTTCATCGGGGGAGTCGTAGTAGATCCTCAGGGTGTCGCTGTTCAATCGTCGAAACACTTCATCCACGAGGTCCTCTGGAAAGGGAAACGGATTTTCATTCAGCGCAAGGTAGGTTTTGTCTCTCTTTTCGGTTTCGTACGGATACGCCCTCTTTGCAATCAAATCGAGAGGATTCACAGCTTTTCCCTCCTGACGTCTATCGCCCGAGCGTGGGCTTCAAAACCTTCCCAGCGCGCCATCTTCGAGTAAAGCTCGCCCTTTCTTCTGAAATCTTCTTCGGAGAGGTGTGTGATGAATATCTTCTTCGTGAAATCGGAAACCCTGAGTCCAGAGGAGAACCTCGCGGATCTGAAGGTGGGAAGAACGTGGTTCGGTCCCGCGCCGTAGTCTCCCACAGACTCGCAGGTGTACTTTCCAAGGAAGACAGATCCCGCGTTCTTTATGTGCCCCAGCGACTCAAACGGGTTTTCCACGAGGACCTCCAGATGTTCGGGGGCGATGAGGTTGGAGATCTCAAAGGCCCTTTTCAGACTGTCCGTCAAGATGATGGTACCGAAATTTTCCGTTGAAATCCTGGCCGTTTTTCTTCTCTCTTCTGGAAGAGCTTCCAGGTGTCTTTCAATGACCTGAGGTAATTTTTCGAAGACCTCTTTCGAAGTGGTTATCACCACACTCATCGCGTTCTCGTCGTGTTCTGCCTGGGAGAGGAAATCCGCAGCCAAGAGATCCAGGTCGGCACTGCCGTCTGTTACGATCGTGATCTCGCTGGGACCCGCTATGGAATCGATTCCAACGTCTCCGTAAACGTGTTTCTTTGCGAGCGTGACGAAGACTCCACCGGGTCCCACGATCTTGTCAACGGGTTTCACTGTTTCCGTGCCGTATGTGAGGGCGGCTACCGCGTGAGCCCCTCCCATCCGGTAGATCTCCTTCAGACCGAGAATTTCGCAGGTTTTCAAAATATATGGAGAGATGCCTCCGTTTTCATCCGGTGGTGTCGTGACAGCGATCCTTTCCACACCAGCAACGATAGCAGGAACCGCGCACATGAGGAGCGTGGAAAAGTACGGAACCTTTCCTCCAGGAACGTAGATTCCCACACTCTCGAGAGGAACAACCATCTCTCCCAGGAAGCTTCCACCCTTCGTCGTGAAAAAGAAAGATCTTTCCTCCTGTCTTCGATGGAATTCCTTCAGGTCTTCTATCACGATTTTTATCGTTTCAACGAATTCTTCCTCTACTTGGGCTTCCGATATTTCCTTCTCTGTGACACGAAGGTTCTCGATGCCCACCGGGTGCTTCTCGAACCTTTTGAGGAATTCCTCGAGGGCTCTGTCTCCTTCTTCTTTCACTCTCCTGATGATTTCTTTTACGGTCTCTTCCACCTGCGATACAGATTCCATCCTTTGTTTCAATAGTCTGAGCACTTCTTTATCCCCGGGATTGTTCATTAGAATCATGTTCGATCACCTCCTGGAGCTTTTCAAGGAAGGAAACCACCTCTTCTCTTTTCGTTCTGTAACTCACCGGATTCACCACAACATGGGTTCTTATGACGAATATTTCATCGAGAATCTCCAGGTTGTTCTCTTTCAGTGTTCTTCCAGTTTCGGTGATGTCCACGATGAGATCTGAGAGTCCGGCTATTGGAGCGAGTTCGACAGAACCTTTCAGCGGTATTATGCGACAGTGCCATCCTTTGGATTCGCAGTATCTCTGAGTTACGTTCGGAAACTTCGTGGCGATTCTCTTTTCACCCTCTGGTATTCCCCTTCCCTTCGGACCGGCAAGAACCATTCTGCTGATGTTTGTGGGAATGAAGAAGGGCTGAATGAGACTGGTTTCTTTTTCGAGGAGTACATCGGTTCCACAGAATCCAATGTCTGCCACTCCGTGAACGAGATACGTTGGTACATCGAACGGTCTCACCATGAAACAGACGATATCCTTCCCTTCTCGAAGAATAGAAGACTCCCTTTCGAAAGTAACTCCCGTTTTTTTCAGGTAGGTCATCACCTTCTCTTCTAACCTTCCTTTGGGGATTGCCAGTTTCAGCATGTTTTTCCCTCCAGAAAGATGGATCCACCCACACCTTTTTCTCCGTTCACTGTGTACTCTCCGCCGGCAGCTACGAGTCTGGAAGAAGATGTGTCGTAGATGGTGAATATCAGGCCACAGTACTCTTCGATCGTTCTCGCGAGGGTGAGATCGATCTCAACGGAAACGGTGGGGAACTTCTCCTGAAGGAAGGAAGATGCTGAAAGCAGATCTTCCCTCACCGAAAGCGGGAGATCCATCGTCTTCAGATGTTCCGGTGATCTCCGGTATATGCTGTCTTCGATAATCTTCTCTACCCTGGAAAGATCAATTTTCTTCATGTGAGAGAGAAACTCGATTTCTGCGAGGTTTTTCATGTCGATGAGATTCAGAACCTTCTCGTGGAGGTCCTTCGGAATTTCTTTCAGTAGATCCTCATAAACACCGGTGTGTCCTATTTCCACTATCACCGGACCTTCAAAAAATTCCGATGCGCTTTCGACGATGATCTCGAGAACTTCCAGCGAATCGTCCATAGAATTCCTTGGAACCTTTTCGAGTCCAAGTTGATACTCCGCCACCAGATCACTTCCCGAGTATCTGTAAACGAAATCGGCGTACCAGACCTTGATTTGAGAATCGGGGGAATATCTTTTACGATGGTTGAGGACGGTTTTTGTGAAATCTTCTCTGATGGAGAAAAGATTGCCCTTTCTGTCGAGGAAAAAATTCCCCGCCGGTTCTTCTGCCTTTTCGAGCGCTGGGACGAAGAACGGTGAGAATCCTTTTTTCGTGGCTTTACTGTAGAACGAAACCACCTTCTCGAAGTCCAAGAAATCCACCTCCCTAACAAACGAAAAGGCCACGTCTTCTCGACGTGGCCCGTGCGATCTCCCACCATCACACACCCGGTGGAGAAACCGCCGGGCCGTAGCAATGATGGTGGTGTTCACCGAAAAACATTTTCATGATTGCATCCCACATTTTCATACCCTTTCACTCCTTTGGTTTTTATTCTACCATTCTTGCCGTGGAATTCACTTTTTTGAATAATAATTTTAAAAAAACCGGTGTTAGAATAATCCCGTGACAGGGAGGCGAAGAGTATGAACGAAGCAATGTTAGTTCTATTGTTTGCGATCCTCGCTTACTACTTCATCATATTCGGAAAGATCGCCAAATCCGTTGTAACCCTGCTCATTGCACTCGTTCTCATGGCAATAAAAGTTGTCGAAGGTCTCGATCTTAGAAACATAGGTGAAGTGGTCGATTTCAACACACTGGGGCTTCTCTTAGGAATGATGATCATCGTTCACATATTGAAGGGGACTGGTTTCTTCGAATATCTTGCAATTTCCGCTATAAAGATTTCCAGGGGTAGATTCTGGCTTCTGTTCGCCTTCCTCATGGTGCTCACCGCTGTAACCTCCGCGTTCCTCGACAATTTGATCACCATCATTCTCGTCTCTCCTATATTGTTTTTGATACTCGATACGATGGAAGTGAATCCCGTGCCTTTCTTTCTCTTCACGATCTTCATAGACAACATCGGAGGAATGTCAACACTCATCGGAAGTCCTTTGAACATCGTACTTGGTTCGATAAGCGGACTCAGCTTCAACGATTTTCTGAAAAACATGGGGCCTGTGACTGTTCTCATGTTCGTGGTCGTCTTTTTCCTTTTCAAGAGGTACGTTCGCATCGATGAAAAAGCCTTTGAAAAACTGAGAAATATTTTAGATGTGGACCCGAAACGATCGATCACAGACCCGGTGGTTCTCAAAAAATCGCTGTTTGTTTTCCTCTCGACTCTGGTGTTGTTCGGTCTTCATTCCCTCGTGGAAGTGGAGCTTTCGTTGATAGCGCTCATAGCTGCCTGTGCACTCCTTCTCATGCTTGGAAAGGATTTCGAAAAAGTGTCAGAAGGAATAGACTGGGACACGCTGTTCTTCTACACAGGCCTCTTCATCATCTCGTACTCTCTGGAACAAATCGGTGTTATGGAAGTCATAGCCAGTTTCCTGAAAGCTCTATCTTTCAACAGATTCCTGTTCGTTGTCACATTAACATGGATCTCCATCCTTTCCACTGCTTTCCTGAGTGCTGTTCCCGCGACTCTCATAATCGCTCCCACACTGAAAATTCTCGTCTCGCAGGGTTTCCCCGCTTCACTGTGGTGGGTGTACGCCGTCGGTGCGAATCTTGGAACGAACCTGACACCTCTTGGAGCCGTTCAGAACATAGTTGGTCTTTCCCTTCTGGAAAAGCACACGAAACACACGGTGAGTTTCAAGGAATTTTTCAAGGTGGCGTGGAGCTTCATGTTCATACCGTTCATAATCGCAACGCTCTATTCACTCATCATCTATTAAGAACCTCACCACTTTTTTTGCGATGTATCTCCTGAAGAAGTAAGAACCTTTGTGACCCGATGGAAGATAGATGGTCTTCTTGTTCTTGAGAAGCTTGTGAAGGCACGCGTAAGACTGGTACGGTATCACACGGTCGAAGAGCGCCCAGAAGAATAGCACTTTCTGGTCAACGAACGGAGCGAAAGATGCCGGGTCGTAGAAATAGCAACCCACCGGTGGTTTTTTTCTGATATCTTCGATGGAGTTGAACGACTTGATAATCTCAGGGGCATTTCCTCTGTTCTTGATACAATCCTTCTCCGATCTACAACCGTATTCGTTTCCATTCTTCCTGTAGAGTTCTCTCAATCTCTCCGTGTAAGGTGAATACCAGTTGATCCATCTCCAGTCCCCACCGGAACAGCAGATAACACCCTTCTCGATTCGTTTTTCACGGGCGAGTGCTATGGTTGTTATCATTCCTCCGAAGCTGAAGCCCATCAACGAAATTGGTTTGTCGTTGTCTCTCTTCACAACATCAACCAGATCGATCACGTCCTGCACAGCCTCGTCGAATCGCTTCACACAAAAAGAGGGTGAAGAGTGGTAGAAAGGCTCCCCTCCATACCAGTTCTCCGGTGCACGTTTTTCGTGATAGGGAAGGATGAGAAACCAGGTTTTGATGTTGTACTCTCTGAACTTCTCTCCAAACCAGAGAAGGTATGGAATATTTCCGTTTCCTATCCCGTGAAGGAAGATCAGATTGCGTTCAATCCTCTTTGGCTCAAAGACATAGACCCGCACAGTTTTGCTTTCTTCAGCGATGGGATCGTACGAAGCATCGAACGTTATCAGTCTCATTTCAGACACCTCCGATTATTATTTTAAACATGATAGAATCTAAAGATGAGGTGATAGGAATGGTGGATTTCAAGATGACGAAGGAAGGTCTCGTACTTCTCATAAAAGATTATCAGAACCTCGAAGAAGTCTTGAACGCGATCTCCGCTCGCATCACCCAGATGGGAGGATTTTTTGCCAAGGGAGACAGGATCTCTCTGATGATCGAGAATCACAACAAACACTCTCAGGATATACCAAGGATCGTTTCTCACCTGAGAAATCTCGGTCTTGAAGTCTCACAGATACTCGTTGGAAGCACTGTCGAGGGAAAGGAAAACGATCTGAAAGTGCAGTCACGAACGACGGTTGAAAGCACCGGTAAAGTGATAAAAAGGAATATTCGATCCGGTCAGACTGTTGTTCATTCCGGTGATGTGATAGTCTTCGGGAACGTGAACAAGGGGGCTGAAATCCTTGCCGGAGGTTCTGTTGTTGTTTTTGGAAAGGCGCAGGGCAACATACGTGCGGGATTGAACGAAGGAGGACAGGCCGTGGTAGCCGCCCTAGATCTTCAAACCTCCCTCATTCAAATAGCGGGTTTTATCACGCATTCCAAAGGAGAAGAAAACGTGCCTTCTATCGCACATGTGAAGGGAAATCGTATAGTGATCGAACCGTTTGACAAGGTGAGCTTTGAAAGGAGTGAATGAAGATGGAAACCGGAAAACTCTTGATGGAACTGTCGAACCTCGACGGCCCTTCAGGTTACGAGACGAACGTGGTTTCTTACATAAAGTCAGTCATTGAGCCCTTCGTGGACGAAGCGAAAACAACCCGCCACGGAAGTCTGATCGGATACAAAAAGGGAAAGGGGATAGGAAAACTCGCGTTTTTTGCCCACGTGGATGAAATCGGTTTTGTTGTTTCAAAGGTGGAGGGGCAATTCGCCAGACTCGAGCCCGTGGGTGGAGTGGATCCGAAGGTCGTTTATGCCTCAAAGGTGCGAATCTACACAAAAAACGGGATCGAACGCGGTGTGATCGGAATGCTTGCTCCACACCTGCAAGATTCGGAATCCAGAAAGAAAGTCCTCACATACGATGAAATTTTTGTCGATCTATCTCTGTGTGAGGGAGATGTTCGTGTAGGGGACATTGCAGTGATAGATCAGACGGCTTTCGAAACGAATGGGAAGGTGGTCGGGAAGGCTTTGGACAACAGAGCGAGCTGTGGAGTTCTTGTGAAAGTACTCGAATTTCTCAAAAGATACGATCACCCATGGGATGTCTATGTGGTCTTTTCTGTTCAGGAAGAGACAGGGTGCTTAGGGGCTCTCACAGGTGCGTACGAGATAAATCCCGACGCGGCGATCGTGATGGACGTTACGTTCGCTTCCGAGCCTCCATTCAGTGATCACATAGAGCTTGGAAAAGGTCCGGTGATAGGCCTGGGACCGGTTGTGGATAGGAATCTTGTTCAGAAGATCATCGAGATAGCGAAGAAACACAACGTTTCCCTTCAGGAAGAAGCGGTTGGTGGAAGGTCCGGCACGGAAACGGATTTCGTTCAGCTTGTTCGAAACGGTGTTAGAACGTCTCTCATATCCATTCCCTTGAAGTACATGCACACTCCCGTTGAAATGGTGGACCCGCGCGATGTGGAGGAACTCGCTAGACTTCTCTCCCTTGTCGCGGTAGAACTGGAGGTGTGATAGATGTATCTCAAAGAGCTTTCGATGATGCCGGGTGTGTCTGGAGATGAAGGGAAGGTCAGGGATTTCATAAAGTCAAAGATAGAAGGTCTTGTTGACAACCTTTACACCGATGTCCTTGGGAATTTGATAGCTTTGAAAAGAGGAAGAGATTCTTCGAAAAAACTGCTCGTTTCGGCTCACATGGATGAGGTCGGTTTCGTTGTGAGCAAAATAGAAAAGGACGGAAAAGTGTCGTTCTTGCCCGTTGGGGGAGTCGATCCCAGGATACTTCCCGGAAAGGTGGTTCAGGTGAAGAATCTCAAAGGAGTTATCGGCTACAGACCGATCCACCTTCAGCGCGATGAAGAGAACACTCCCCCAAGGTTTGAGAACCTGAGAATTGATTTCGGTTTTTCTTCGGCAGACGAAGCGAAAAAGTACGTATCAATAGGAGACTACGTCTCTTTCGTGAGTGATTACATCGAAAAGAACGGCCGGGCAGTCGGGAAAGCGTTCGACGACAGAGCGGGTTGTTCTGTTCTGATCGATGTTCTCGAAAGTGGTGTGAGTCCCGCTTACGACACGTACTTTGTCTTCACAGTTCAAGAAGAGACGGGTCTTCGTGGAAGTGCAGTTGTGGTGGAACAGCTGAAACCCACCTGTGCCATCGTCGTGGAAACCACCACGGCCGGCGACAATCCGGAACTGGAGGAAAGGAAATGGGCAACACATCTGGGTGACGGTCCTGCCATCACCTTTTACCACAGAGGATACGTGATCCCAAAGGAGATCTTTCAGACCATCGTGGATACGGCGAAGAACAACGACATTCCGTTTCAGATGAAGAGAAGAACCGCTGGGGGAACGGACGCGGGACGTTACGCCAGAACCGCCTACGGAGTACCAGCAGGTGTGATCTCCACTCCAGCTCGGTACATTCACAGTCCGAATTCGATCATAGATTTGAACGACTACGAAAACACGAAGAAACTCATAAAAGTACTTGTCGAGGAAGGAAAAATCGTGGAGGTGGTCTCATGAAGGAACTGATCAGAAAGCTGACGGAAGCCTTCGGCCCAAGTGGACGGGAAGAAGAGGTGAGAAGTATCATCCTCGAGGAACTCGAAGGGCACATAGATGGCCACAGGATCGATGGGCTCGGCAATCTCATTGTCTGGAAAGGAAGCGGCGAGAAAAAGGTGATACTGGACGCTCACATAGATGAGATAGGTGTTGTCGTCACAAACGTGGACGACAAGGGATTTCTGACAATAGAACCCGTCGGCGGTGTCTCTCCGTACATGCTTCTTGGAAAAAGGATCAGGTTCGAAAACGGTACAATAGGCGTTGTTGGTATGGAAGGTGAAACAACAGAAGAAAGGCAGGAGAATGTGAGAAAGCTCTCGTTCGACAAGCTGTTCATCGATATCGGTGCAAATTCCAGAGAAGAAGCACAGAAGATGTGCCCAATTGGAAGCTTCGGTGTCTACGACAGTGGATTCGTCGAAGTTTCCGGGAAATACGTCTCGAAGGCGATGGATGACAGGATAGGATGTGCCGTGATCGTGGAAGTTTTCAAAAGAATCAAACCCGCTGTTACGCTCTACGGTGTTTTCAGTGTTCAGGAAGAAGTGGGACTGGTCGGTGCCTCGGTGGCGGGGTACGGCGTACCAGCGGACGAGGCCATCGCGATCGATGTGACGGATTCGGCAGACACTCCGAAGGCCATCAAGAGACACGCAATGAGGCTCTCCGGTGGACCCGCTCTGAAAGTGAAAGACAGGGCATCGATCAGCAGCAAACGCATCCTCGAAAATTTGATAGAAATCGCGGAAAAATTCGATATAAAGTATCAGATGGAGGTTCTGACGTTCGGCGGTACGAACGCCATGGGGTACCAGCGGACTAGAGAAGGGATTCCTTCGGCCACGGTGTCTATTCCCACACGATACGTTCACTCACCCAGTGAGATGATCGCACCAGATGATGTTGAGGCAACGGTCGATCTTCTCATCAGGTATCTGGGGGCGTGAGAGATGGCCAGAATCACTCTTTCCGATGGCCAGTCAAGGTTTTTGTTCTGGCTGATCGTCGTTATTTTCGGTGTGGCTATAGCTCTGCTGTCCTGGAATATTTATTTGAAATTCCAGCTCAGAAACGTGAAAGTAGAGATCGTGGAGATAAAGCCCGTGGAGTTGAAGATACCTGAAGAAATAGAAGAGTCCTTCTCGGTAACACCTCCACCGACTCCCCTCCTCGTGGAATTCGAGGAGTTCGACTACGAGAAGTTGAGAGACGAGATGGCGGATTTCGTCTCTGAAGATCAGGTGGTTTCTTCCTTCGTTGTGAAGAAGGAAGATGCTCTGAGGATCATCAGGAGGTCGGGTCTTCCGTATCTCATTTCTCCTGTTTCAACGGACACCTATTCGGTGGTTCTCCTCGGTGAGTTCGAGGATTTCTCGCAGGTTGCCCAGAGGTCCCTTTATGGAGTCTTTGTGATAACAACGCTGTCTGAGAGTCTTTCAAAAGAACTCGCTTACGATTTGAGAGTGGCAGGTTATCCTTCCTACGTTTACGCCTTCCAGAAACTGGATAAGAAGTACTACTCCGTGGTGGTGGGAGCTTTTCCAACACTCCGACTTGCCGAAGATTACTTTGAAAAACTGAACTGGGAAGACATCATGAAGCGGGTGAAGGTGAACAGGCCGGGATACGCCGGGAGGCTGATCAGTCCTTGAGACTCAGAAAGCAACATCAAAGAACAATTCTGTTCGTGGCACTTGTTTTCTTCATATTGCTTGGAATTGTTATGGAACGAGAAACGAGAACAGAAGAGGACACAACAGCTTCTCAGAAGGTGGTCGCCTTTCCTGTGGAGCTGAACACCGCTTCTCTGGAGGACCTGATGTCGATTCCAGGGATCGGGCCTGTGAAAGCCCAGAGGATCATCGATTACAGAGAGTCACACGGTGGATTTTCGAGTGTAGAAGAATTGAAGAACGTCTCTGGAATCGGAGAAAAAACTCTGGAGAAGATTTCCAGATATGTGACCGTCGAAGGAGTTGAACAACATATCAAAAGAGAAGTCACAAAACTGAACGTGAACACAGCTTCGGTTGAAGAACTCGAAACCCTTCCCTACATAGGTGAAGTAAAGGCAAAAGCCATTGTCGAGTACCGAGAAAAAAACGGTCCCTTTCGTTCTCCCGAAGATCTTCTGGACGTGCCTGGAATAGGTGAAAAGACGCTGGAGAAAATAGGAGGAAAAATCACATTTTGAAAGGAGGAATAAGCATGAAGAAACTGCTCCTACCCCTCGTTCTGGCAGGTGTTCTCCTTGCAACGCTACTCGTTTCACAGAGTTCCTCGAGCCCTTCCCTGAGGGTAGCCTACGTCGATGTTGAAAAAGCAACGGAGAGTTACTACAAGTGGCAGGATCTGAACGAAAAGTACAAGAGAGACTATTCTTTCTATCAGAACAAATTGAAGGAGATGGAGGATGAGCTCAAAAAGATGCAGGAAGAAGGAAGACCTCAGGAAGAGATACAGGCAAAACAGAAGGAGATTCTCTCGAAAAAGGCTGAATACGAAAATCTTCTGAAGTCCGAATACCAGCAGAAGATTCAGGAAGTGATGAAAGAAGTTGTGAGTAAAATCCAGGAATACGCGAGTGTTATGGGATACGATCTTGTGATTGCGAAACAGATGGTTCTCTATGGAAAGCCATCTTACGATATAACAGACCAGGTGATCGCTTACATCAATCAGAAATGATGGACGTTTTGAGATGCGAGAACCTCAAAAAGAGGTTCGGCAGAAGATACGTCGTGAACGGAGTGAATCTGGAGTTTCACAGGGGTGAGATAGTCGGTCTTCTCGGTCCCAACGGAGCCGGGAAGACCACTATTTTCAACATGATTCTTGGTGTCGTTGTACCGACTTCGGGAAAGATCATCTTCAGGGATGTTGACATAACGAAGTTTCCCGTTTACAGGAGAGCAAGGCTCGGTATCACCTATCTTCAGCAGGAGACTTCGATCTTCGGCGGCCTCACTGTGAGGGAAAACATAGACCTCGTGCTTCGCTTCCATGAAAAAGATAAAGAAAAAAGAGAAAGAAAAATAGAAGAACTCCTCCACGAATTCCATCTGAAACACCTCGAGAATCAACCCGCGAGCTTTCTTTCCGGGGGAGAGAAGAGAAAGCTGGAACTCGCAAGAATGATGTGTTTGAATCCCGCTTTCATTCTGCTTGATGAACCCTTCAGCGGAATAGATCCGAAGACTGTGAAAGAAATTCAAAAAATGACCCTGGAATTGAAGCAGAAAAATTTCGGAATCGTCATCACCGACCACAACGTCGATGAACTCGTTGAGATCGCCGACAGGATCTACGTCATCTACAAGGGAGAGATTCTCGCCGAAGGTTCTCCTGAAAGAATTTTGGAAGACGAAACAGTGAGGGAGGTGTACCTCGGAACGTGAAAAAAGTCGTCGTTGTCGGATACTCCGGACTGGTGAACAAACCTCCGGTGTCGGAACTTCGAGATATTTGTCTGGAACTTGGAAGAACCCTGGCAAAGAAAGGGTACCTCGTGTTCAACGGCGGAAGAGACGGTGTGATGGAACTCGTATCTCAGGGGGTCAGAGAAGCGGGTGGAACCGTGGTGGGAATACTTCCCGATGAAGAAGCTGGAAATCCGTATCTTTCCGTTGCTGTGAAAACGGGCCTTGACTTTCAGATGAGATCTTTTGTTCTTTTGAGAAACGCAGATGTAGTTGTCTCGATTGGCGGAGAGATTGGAACAGCGATAGAGATTCTGGGAGCTTATGCGCTAGGGAAGCCTGTGATCCTGCTGAGAGGAACGGGTGGGTGGACGGACAGGATCTCTCAGGTTCTGATAGACGGAAAGTACCTGGACAACAGAAGAATCGTAGAGATTCATCAGGCGTGGACTGTGGAGGAAACTGTTCGGATCATAGAACAGATTCTCTGAGCCAGTTCATGTATTCAGGAAGGACGTTTCCCACTTTCAGTGTGAAGATCGCGGGTGTTTCGTATGGATGAAGTTTTCTCAACTCTTCGTAGAGTTCCTTTTCTTTTTCTTCTGTAGTCTTGAAAATAGCCGCCCACTCTTTGTCTTGAACGATTTCACCTTTCCACCAGTATCCGGATCTGATTTCGAACGCGTTGAAGCAGGCTATCAGCCTTTTCTCGAGGAGTTTCCTTCCTATCTCGAGCACTTTTTCTTCATCTGGAAAGGTCGAATACACGAGTATCATTCTATCCCTCCTCGATCAATCTGTGGAGTTTTTCGAAGTGATCGCTTTTTCCCACCACCATGAGCCTGTCTTCCGGGAGTATCTTCGTGTCTCCTGTCGGATTGAAGATCACCTCTCCTCCACGTCTGATCGCAATGACGATGGTTCCGGCTCTCTTCGCAAGGTTTATTTCACCGAGCGTTTTGTTGGCAACTGGACTCTCTGGGGGTATTACCACTTCCTCTATTCTAAAGGATTCCTCGCCGAAGGAGAGAATGTCCAAAAAGCTTATAGTAGTGGGATTGAGAGCCATCTGAGCGAGCCTCACACCCGCGAGCTCCGATGTGGCGATCACTTTGTCCGCCCCCGCGTAAACGAGCTTGCTCAAAGCCTTCATGTCAGAGACTCTAGATACGATCTCGAGATTCGGATTCAAGGACTTTGCGGTGAGAACAACGAACGTGCTTTTCGCGTCGTCGGGAAGCGTCACCACAAGAGAACGAGCCCTTTCAACCCCCGCTTTCATGAGAATTTCCTCTTCTGTGGCATCTCCCACAACGTAGGGGAATTCCTCTCCCAGAAAATCTTTGAGTCTGGCGATTGCTTCTTCCGATTGATCTATCACAACAAAGGGCTTCTTTGCTTTCATTATCTCCAGGGTGGTGTGCCTTCCTGTTCTTCCCGCTCCCACTACGATGAAGTGTTCTTTGAGTTTATCTATCATCTTTTTCATCCTCCTGTTTCTGAAGTACTCTCCTATGTGTCCCTCAACGATCATCGATGTCACCGATGTGAAACCGTACAGCACGATCGTCACACCAGCGCTTATGAGAATGGAAGCTATCACCTTTCCAGCTTGAGAGAGGTTCTCAGGAATAGAGTATCCCACCGTAGAAACTGTGATGAGCGTGAAGAAAAATGAATCGAAAAGGCTCCAGCCCTCTATCAGATGAAAGGCAACCGTTCCGAAAACAAATACGAACACTATCATGAGTGCGAGTATGATCACATTTTTTTTCACACCTTTATACCTCCTCATACAAATATTACAATATTTTGACTGCCTCTTGTAGTCCTCTCTGTTTGTTTTATAATTAATCAAAATCTCTGGCATATAAATTCCATTTGGGGAGGGAACGGTAGTGAGAAACCTTAGAAGGCCAAATGCGAACGAAGCGACTGGAACGTTCAACCGTTCGAGGGATGTTGTCCCTATGTCAGGTCTGTGCGCCAAGTGTGTTGATGGCTGTACCGGAGGATGTGAAACCTGGCTTGCGTCGTTCAGAGGAAGAGAGGTTCTCTATCCAGGTCCATTCGGAGAAATCACCGCGGGTGCCGTCAAGGACTATCCCGTTGACTACTCACACCTTAACATTCTAGGTTACGCACGCGGTGCGGAAGGTCTTCCCGAAGGAGTGGAACCAGGTCCTGACACCGCAATATTCACGAACGTTGATACAACCACAGAGTACGGCTGGGACATCAAAGTGAAGATGAAGGTTCCCATATTCACGGGGGCCCTTGGTTCCACAGAAATCGCGAGGAAGAACTGGGATCACATAGCGGTGGGAGCTGCCATCAGTGGAATAACGGTTGTCTGTGGAGAAAATGTAGCGGGTGTCGATCCGGATCTGGAACTCGACAGCAACGGAAAAGTGAAGAAATCACCGGAACTCGACAGGAGAATAGAAATATACAAGAGATACCACGACGGGGAATACGGTGAAATACTTATTCAAATGAACGTTGAGGATACAAGGCTGGGTGTTGCGGAGTACGTTATAAACAAACACGGTATCGAAACCATTGAGCTCAAGTGGGGCCAGGGAGCCAAGAGCATCGGTGGAGAGATAAAGGTGAGATCTCTTGAACGTGCTCTGGAACTGAAAAGAAGAGGTTATATAGTTCTTCCCGATCCCGAACTTCCGGAAGTCCAGAGAGCGTTCAAAGAAGGAGAAATCAAGGAGTTCGAAAGACATTCAAGACTTGGTTTTGTCTCTAAGGAGTCCTTCCTGAAAGAAGTGGAAAGACTCAGAAAACTCGGATTCAAGCGAATCACCTTGAAAACGGGAGCTTACTCGGCTGTTGAACTTGCCATGGCTCTCAGATACGGTGCTGAGGCGAAGGTGGATTTGATCACCGTCGATGGAGCACCGGGTGGAACGGGTATGAGCCCGTGGCCGATGATGAACGAGTGGGGAATTCCTACGTTTTACCTCGAGGCTTTGACGTATCAATTCGCGGAAAAGTTGAGCAAGAGAGGAATCAGGGTTCCTGACATAGCCATAGCCGGCGGTTTCTCCACAGAAGACGGTGTTCTCAAGGCCATTGCGATGGGTTCTCCGTACGTGAAGGCCGTCTGTATGGGAAGGGCTCTCATGATACCCGCGATGGTGGGAAAGAACATAGGCGAGTGGCTCAAGAGCGGAAACTTGCCGAAGACAGTTTCGAAATACGGAACAACCGTAGAGGAAATCTTCGTCACCTACGAAGAACTGAGATCCCGATTTGGAGAGGAAGAAGTCAAGAAATTGCCTCTTGGTGCCATAGGAGTCTACACGTTCGTTCAGAAGTTCAAAACGGGCTTGCAGCAACTCATGGCAGGTGCGAGAAAGTTCAGGCTCTCTGCTCTTTCCAGAAAGGATCTAATCGCTCTCACAAAAGACGCAGCAGAAATCTCAGGAATTCCATACGTTATGGAATCTTACAGGGACGAAGCGGAAAGGATCCTCGAGGAGTGAAACAAGAAATGGGAGAAATCAAAGGGGAGCTGATGCTCCCCTTCAGCTTTTTGGAAAGACTATGAACTTGATGGCTGTCCGCTTTTCGTTTTCGATCTCGACGTCCGTGAAGGCAGGAACGAAAACGAGATCGATACCACTCGGTGCGAGATACCCCCGAGCAATGGCGATGGCCTTCACTGCCTGGTTCACTGCACCGGCTCCGATGGCCTGAATCTCCGCTTTACCGTGCTCCCTCACCACACCGGCAATAGCACCAGCGACCTTGTTAGGATCGGACTTCGACGATACCTTCAGTACTTCCATGTTACTTACCCCCTTCGTTGTGTGATCTCAACATTATTTTACCACGCCTCAACGTTTTCTTCTAAAAATGTTCAGTGTGTTCAACCTTTCTCTGATCCACGGAACCGTTCCTGAGAAGAACGACTCCTTCACAGCCTGGATCAGAGAATCCACTTTTTGAGGTGTTCCAAGATCCATCCTGGATATTATGTACGCCGCCGATGCTCTCAAAAAGAACGATATGAACATGGTGAGTCTGATAGCGGATATTCCAAAGGGAAGACTGATGTTCTCCAGCAAGGCAACTAAAACGCTTGCAACTAAAGATCCAGCGAACAAAGAAAGATTGGACAGACTGTTGAACACAGAGAAGGCTTCAGTTTTGAGGGATGAAGGTGCTGTGTACATGAGGGTGTAGAAAACAAGCTGGCTTGTTCCTGCTGTTACGAATATACCAATTATTATCTGGAGGAAGAAGACGTAAAGGAACGATCTAGGAGTCAGTGCCCAGAGGAGAATAACAATCGCATGAATCCACAGACAGACTTTGAGAAAGTATTGAAATCCATACCTGTCTCCCAACTTTCCCCAGAAAGGTTGGAAGAGAGTTCCTATGAACATTCCCACCGCGTTCAGAACACTTATTTGAAGATAGGAAAACTCGACCTCTTTTAAAAGCATCACGTTTATATAGACCGTACCAACACCTATGGCAAATCGCCAGAAGGCGAATCCAAGAAGAAAGTTTTTGAAGTGTTCTTCTTTCAGGAGAAACTTCACGGCTTTTGTTATGGAAACAGACGCCTCGCGTGGTTTGTACGGTGGCTCGTACTGTATCTTCAAGAAGTATCCGTTCAGTGCCCCGAGAGAACCCGCTATGAGAAAGAGTGTGCCAAAACCTTTCCAGTTTTCTCCAAGAGAATCGAGTATCGCGCCTGCAAGGAACATAGCGGGAATCTGAACCGCTCCATGAATGAGATTTCTGAAACCAAAGTAGCTTCCGATCATATCTTTTGGTACCAGATCTGACATCCAGCTCTGCCAGAGAGGAGCAGACAGGGCACCAGCGATCTGGATGTAAAAATAAAGAAGATACGCAAAGAGAAGACCATGCCTGATAGCGGGAAATACGGCGAACAGCAATATGGACGTTCTGGCAGTCCACATCAGTGGAACGATGATCTGTTTCCTGGATTTCAAACGATGTGAGAATGAGAGTGTGAGAAGTTGGAGCGTGTTTGCCAAAAATGGAATAGAACCGAAAAGGCCAATGAAGAAGCTTGAGGCTCCCATCCACAGGAAATAGCCCGTCAGATAAGCTCCACCGAAGAACTGGTTGATGAGAACAGCAAGCGCTCCTTCTATGATGGATATGTTCAGCGCTCTTTTTATTTTTGGATCCAACACCACTTCCTCCTCAAGCCGTTTTGACTTCAGACATGGTATCACTGAAAGATTAATGGATTGGTTCGGAGAGTTTTAATGTAGGTTAATTCTCTTGCCGATTTTTTGTACCTATTCAAACCTCACTCCACAGTTTTCTCAGCACATGAGCAACGAGTTTGGGTTGTCTGTCTCTTGTGAAAACACCCTTGTGGTTGAGAATGGGTCTTCTCACGTTCTGAGGAGTCTTGAAATCTGCAAAAGCCCACACGTGTGTTCCAATGATGTAGTCTTTCTTCAAAAGGAGTCTGATCGTCTTTTCGACGAGCTCTGCCTGGTACTCTTCGGAGAACATCTGAGGTGGGTCGTAGTGGATGCCGGCTATAGCATCTGCGCCGAACTCTGTGACAAAGATGGGTTTTCTGTGCCTTGCGTAGAGTTCTTCTATGTCTTTTTCCAGAGCCTGAAGCCCTTCTTCTATTCTTCCCTGATAGATGTACCAGCCGTAGTACCTGTTCACACAAACGATGTCGAAGTACTTCAGCGCCACGTCTCTTGTTCTCTCGTCTGGTGCGTCCATCATGCTCACCATGACAACGGGGCGTGTTCGATCCATTTCTTTTGCAGTCTCATAGAGGGCTTTGAAGAAACCCTCCGCGTCTGGATGATTGGATTCTGGTTCGTTTGCCACACTCCACATGATCACACTGGGATGGTTCTTGTCTCTGTCGATCATTCTTCTTATGTTGTCTTCTGCTATCTTTTGGGTCTCTGGGTTGTAGTGATACCTTGTGATACCAACGTGCGGAGCTTCGTCTATCACGAGGATTCCGAATCTGTCGGCAAGATCCAGCCACTCTTCACTGTAGGGATAGTGAGAGGTCCTGAAAGAATTTGCGTTGATCCACTTCAGAAGGTTGAAGTCTTTTATCATCAATGGATAGAAAGTGCCCTGCCCCAGAACGGGAAATTCTTCGTGCTTTCCAAAGCCCTTCAGAAAGACGGGTTTCCCGTTCAGGTAGAGCTTTTTCTCGTCCCAGCTGATCGTTCTGATTCCGATGTCCAGGGTGTACTCGTCTCTTTCAAGTCCCACCTTGAGAGGGTGAAGATATGGATCTTCGAGGCTCCAGAACCTGGCGTTTTCGAGGATGAACTCCTCTTCGACGAATCTGTCAGATGTTCTGATCTTTTTTTCTGCCTCTCCAAGTTTGATCGTCATCTCCTGTCCCGCCGCTTCTTCTGAAACTTCTACCTTCACTTTCACTTTTCCAAGTTTCTTCTCCGGTTCAGATTCACTCGTGTCCACCCAGATGTCGAGTATCCTTGAGTGGTCTGTGAACTCTATCAGAACAGGCCTTATGATTCCACCGTAGGGGAAGAAGTCGAAGTTTGCAGGTGGAAAACTTCCAAAAAATCCCACGGTGTGAGTGCCGCTGTCTGGAACCTTCGAGGGAAATCCTCCCACTTTCAATCTGTTCTCAACAACCACCCTGAGTTCGTTCTCTCCGGATTTCACTTTCCCCGTCACATCTACTTCGAAGGGAAGGTATTCAATGTGATTCTCTCCCACTTTCTCTCCGTTGAGGAAGACCTCGCAGTCCGTGTTCACCGCAGCAAAGTAAAGTCTGATGTGTTTTTGTGAAAGTTCCTTCGGAACGTAGAAGGTGGTTTTGTAGGTGAAGGGTCCTTCTTCGTAGCACAGATCCTGGTACTGCTCATTCCAGCTTCCAGGAACGGCGATGGGTCTGTCTTTTTTGTTTACTACCAGAACCCAGAAACCACACAAGTTCATAAAGTATCTCTTCAAATTGCCTTGTGATCTTAACATGCTATTTCCTCCCTCAGATTTCTACTACAATAAGAAAATCAGAATTGTGATTCAGGGCTTCCAAATTTATTTTGCCATTTTTCATGGTGATTTCTGGTATAAACACATCGCGAGTTTCCAGATTTATCCCTTAGATTTCCTTTGGATCAAGATCAAGCTCTAAAATAGCATCATAAGGAACTTGATCTCCTCCCAATCCCCAAAAGGGGATGGGATTCTTTGTGCGGTATGCTCAGCTTACGAGCCTTAACCGCACTGGGCTGGCCAAAGCCCCTACTCCTACCCTCTTCGGGCTCGGAGATACCTTCTTCAATATGTTGAACGCACCATTCGTGTCCGCGTTCATCACCGAACCACAGTGTTTGCAAACGTACAAACCTCGATGCAATCTGCTTGATCTGTCCACAGCACCGCATACAGAACACGTCTGTGAGGTGTACGCTTCGTCCACTTCAATAACTCTGATTCCTACTTGATCGGCTTTGTACTTCAGTTTGCTGAGAAACTTTCCATACGGCATCTGGTGGAGCTTCTTGTTGTTGATCGAGCCGATGTCTATCTCGGTGATACCGTGACTCAGTTTTCCAACAACGATTGTGCCGATTCTGTTCTCAAGACAGTAGTCGATGATTGCTTTCGATGCTTTGTGGACGAAATCGTTGAGGTAGTTTCTTCTGTAACGGTGCAGTCTGTGCAGTCTCTTCGATGTCTTTATGTTTTGTCTGTCCAGTATCGACTTCAGATGTGCGGTCCTTTTGTTGATGAGTCTGAGTTTGGAAAGAAGTACTCTTCCATCGATGATGAAGGACCCATCTTCACTCACGCATGTTGCAAAGTTCAACACTCCAAGGTCGATGGCAAGGTGTTTTCCTGGATCGACGGCAGGCTTCTCATCGAAAGTTTGTCTGTAGATGATGTGCAGTGTGTAGCTTATGTGTCCGAACCTGTGGTGCGGTACGAGTTCTACTTGTTTCACAGAATCGAGCGGTAGATCTTTTGGAAGAGCTACCCATATGTACTTGGACTCGATTCCGTGAGCTTCTTTGAGGTACTCTCGTGTTTGTTTTGAAAGAGACAGCCTCAGTTTACTATCGACTACTTTGATACCGTCACATTTCCATGTCACAGGAAAGTGTCCATCTTAAGGTCGATCACAAGCACCTTGTTCTCAAAGGCGGCCACCTTCTTGGATGCGATCTGCTAAAATTTTAGCACTTCTAAGCCAAATAGCCATTCATCATGATCCTCTAAAGGGGATGTGCTTTCTGGATTGTGTTTTGTAAATAAGATAGAAACGATTGTTCTTGGCCACTCGAACTTCAGGGTTTGTAGCGTAAAGAACATTCCGAACAGGCCCCAAACCAAAGAAATCGAATTTTTCTATAACCAATCGCGCAAAACAAATGTCATTTCCACCTTTCACCTTCAGAGCTTCTTTCCAAGTGAATGACGGGAGTTGAACTTATCAATAAACAATTTCCACACCTTTTTCCCTGAATATTTCATACTGATTTTCTGGAGGTTTTCTGTCGGTGATGAGATGATCGATTTTTTCTGCGGGTATCAGATGTGCCAGCGATCTTTTTCCTATTTTGCTGAAATCAGCGAGTACGAAGATCTCTTCCGCTCTTTCCACGAAAGTTCCTTTTATTCCCATTTCCATGGTGTTTATTTCGTAGGTTCCTTCTTCCGCAGTCACTCCTCTACAGGAGACAAAGGCTTTTTTCACAGAGAATTTTTTCCCACACTCTATCGTCAGAGAGCCTTCCACAGCCAGGTTCTCCGGATTCACCTTTCCTGTGAGCAGAACAACGCTTATATCGGAGTTCTTCGAGAGCTCCATTGCAGTGAGCAGGTTGTTTGTGATGACATGAACGGACTTTTGAGACGAGGCTAGGTGTTTGGCAAAGATATGCGCAGTGGTGCTTGCGTCCAGAAAGATAATGTCTCCATCTTCAACGAAGTTCAGTGCAAGTTGGGCAATTTTTTCCTTTGCTTCTCTGTTTATTGAGAGCCGTTTCATGAAGTCTGTTTCCTTTTCAAAATAATTCACCTTCCTTATGCCACCATGTACTTTTTTTACCAATTTCCTTTTCACCAGTTCTGCCACGTCTCTTCTCACGGTGATCATCGAAACGCCGAGTTGTTCCTGAAGATCCTTCATGCTGATGAAACCGTTTCTGTCAACGATATCGAGGATTTCTTTAAGTCTTTCTTCTTTCATAGTGATCACCTCTACTTCACTGTTTTTGGTTTAGAAACTTTCGAAGTTGTACCAACCAGATCCAATCTTTAAAACTATGAACTTATCTTTCATCTCGACAAATGAAATACCACATATTTTTCCCTCATTTTCACTCGGAAACACTTTTCTTCCAGATTCAAAAACTTCTTTTTTGCTCATTAATGGCACGTAAACTAATGCCTGTGTATTTGCAGGAATGGAGACCACCATCCTAAATTTCCCGTTTAATCTTTCCCAAGACACAAAAATTTCACCCTGAATAGCTATTAATCTTGCGCTTGCAAATTGAAGATCAGCGTTGATAGGAGGTTTTACTTGGAATTTTTTCCAGCCAGGCTCCAATATTCTTATACCAGCAACATATTTGTAAAACCAGGCATCGATGCTTCCGAACATAATATGATTATGGGAATTCATTCCACCATTACACAATTTTTCCCATCTTTCCCAGAGGGTAGTTGCTCCCTCTTTTATCATGTAACCCCAACCAGGATAAGTTTCTTGCGTCACTATCTTGTAGGCAAGATCAAATCGTCCGTTATCCGACAACACCTCTAGAAGATATCTGGTTCCTATAATTCCAGTGTCCAGGTGACCATCACTGCGCACTTCTACCAGTTCTTCTAATGATTTAAAAACTTCTAATTTATACTCTTCAGGGACAATATTTGAGTAAATAGGAAGAACACATAGTGTTTGATTCGTTGATTTTTTATTGCAACCACACCCAGAGTAAATATGTTTACCCTTTTCAAACTTTAAAAATTCACCATTAAATGCATTCTTGATGTTTTCGGATAATCTTTTGTACTTCTCAACATCGATCTTTTTGTTGAGGACTTTAGCAATTTTTGACAGCAAAAGTGCATCGTGATAGAAGTAGAAGGTTGAAGTAAGCTCCAAAGGAGTTCCCTTAGGATGTATAGACCCAGGAGGGCACCAATCTCCATATTTTCCGAGATTTCGTATTATGTAATTGTCAGAGTTATCTTTTAAGAACTCCACGTACTTTTTCATGGAATCATAATGCTCTTCAAGCACTCGCTTGTCGTTGTAGTAAAGGTACATGTACCAGGCAATGGTTATGTAGGCTGTTCCCCACGCTGGATCAGCAGGATAAAGTTTCCAATAAGGAGGCACAACATCCGGTATTGATCCATCTTCTCTTTGGGAAAGTCTGATATCCATCAAATATTTCGTGTAAAACGCCGCCATGTCAAAATTCAATATGGCTTCTTCCGCTGTCAGCTGAGCATCTCCCAGCCACCCCATTCTCTCATCTCTTTGCGGACAATCCGTGGGTATGCTCATCAAATTGCTCAACTGGCCCCAGATTATGTTTTTGTGGATCTGATTTACCAAATCATTTGAACATACGAAGTCTCCTATTTTTTCAACGGCAGTATGCACAAATCTTCCTTCCACACTCTCCAAAGTAGGCACTCCTGGATAACCCGTTATCTCAACGTACCTAAATCCATGATAGGTGAATCTTGGTTCGTAAATCTCTTCACCTGCCCCTTTCAAGATGTAAACATCCGTTGATTCAGCACTTCTGAGAGTAGATGTATTCAATGTACCATCGTTGTCTACTAGCTCTGCGTATCTTATCTTTATTTCTGTCCCTCTAGGGCCTCTGACTTTTAGCCTCACCCATCCTGTGAAGTTCTGCCCAAAATCGAAGACATAGACTCCCGGTTTTGGACTCCACATTTTCTTTGGTTTGAGTGTTTCTGTTATTTTTATAGGAGGCATCATCTGCGATTTGAGTTTCGGCCTGTTTGTTGCTTCTACCTCCTCCCAGCTGGAATCATCGAAACCGTACTCATCCCATCCCGGCATTTCAAGTCGAGCGTCATAGCGTTCTCCATAGTAAATGCCGTTCTCCATCAGTGGACCATGCGAAACTCTCCAGTTTTCGTCGGTTACCAGAAACTCCCTCGTTCCATCTTCGTATTCGATGAGAAATTGTGCTATTAACCTTGGTTTTCCATAACCATAGCTTTCTATGTGCCTTCCATTACCAACTATCACTCCAATAGCGTTCTTTTCGTTCAAATAATCGGTTATATCATAAGTTGAATAGAGTGCTATTTTTGAATAGTCTGTTTGTCCTGGATCTAAAACATTATCCCCAACTTTCCTTCCGTTTATTCTCAACTCGTATATCCCCAAACCACATATGTAGGCGCGTGCTCTCTTCACATTTTTTGTAATCTCAAATTCCTTTCTAAAATATGCCGCATAATACTGCTTGCACTTGTCTTGTCCGGAGGCTGGGTTTTCATTTGAGATAAATGAAATGAATTCCTTCTTTGTGATCCATTTTGCTTTCCAATCTTCTTCCTCCAAAGCTGCCGTTTCAAAGAAAGCAATATCACTTTCTGCTTCTTCGTTGTCTGTCCAGCATTTTACCCTCCAGTAATATCGTGTGAAACTTTCTAATTCCTTCCCACCATACTCAACGTTGATATTTTCTCCAGAGAGAACCTTCCCGCTGTCCCAGATATCTCCTATCCAGTTTAGAGCTTTCTCATAGGATGATGAAACTATTATTCTGTAAGCACGTTGAAATTGATCCCTCTGATCGGATATTAGAATCCAAGAAAAACGCGGCTTTTCAACATCAATATTAATGGGATTCCTCATGTACTCGCACCTCAGATTCTCTAAACGCAACATACCAGCACCTCCATGATGTTTTTGCTTTTAATTAATTTTGTTCTTAATCAATCAAGAGGGAGCCATACTGTCATATCATTAAATTCTCTATTCCCCCAAGCATAATATGGGATAAATTTGACGAAAGTCTTTTTTGGTTTTGACCGTCTTAATTCACGATAAAGTTTCCCTGTCCAGTCTCCTTCCTCATAGATATTTACTTCCCCTCCCAGAGCTACTAATTCTTCGTCCAGAACATAATCTCTAAATGGTTTTAGTTGTATATCTTTAGGAACATAAACTTCCATGATTTTTGTTCCTTTGGGTAAATCTGTTGCTTCTAAACAATAAACGATCGGGCCTCTCATGATTGCTACTTGATTTCTGCATTCTTCTACTAATGGATGAGCTTCAATAAGTTTTACTTCCAATGGTATGTCCATCTCTATAACATCTCCCTCTTCCCAGTTTTTTTCTAATGACAAATACGTACCTGGAACAATATCTTTCTTAATACCCTGTCTATTAACTGAGACATTGACATTTCGAGACCATCCGGGAATACGTAAATAAATTTTAAAATTCGGATTACCTTTAATTTCTTCCAACACTATCTTTATATAACCATTCCATGGATATTCAGAGTATTGAGCCAGAGCAATATGGGTATTAGTTGCGAGTTTTACTCTCAATTTGTTAGTCCCATAAAGATTCACCCAAATACCATCTTTTGAAGTGGTATAAGCATAAGTGACTGATTGTGCAATTGTTCGTACAACATTTGGTGGACAGCAGAAACAAGTTATATAGGGTTCGCGCTTTCGTGACCAGCGAAGTTTAAACGGAGGATTCACCTGTCGAAGAGTGTTTGTGTAGAAAAATTTGGTGCCGTCTAAGCTTATGGCTCCAAGAATGGCGTTATATAAGACTAGTTCAACAATATCAGCAAAGCGCGCTTCACCGAATATCTTCAGCATGCGCCATGTCCAAAGAAGGTTACCAACAGCCGCGCAACTTTCATTATGAGCTATAGCATTTGGAAGCTGGTACTCCAATCCATAAGCTTGATGCACGCGCTGTATCTCATTGTGATTTTCTCCTCCATAGGGTGATACCCCATCGTATAAAACTCCTGTAGCACCTGTTATAGACATTTTTGTGTACGCCATATTTTCCCAAGTTCTTAACAGCACCTCTAAATATCTTTTATCTCCTGTCTCTATATAGAGATCTGCGACTCCAGCGTAGAGATAATTCGCTCTTACGGCATGACCTATTACTCTTGTGTGTTCTAAAAGCGGTATCCGATCTTGATTGTCATCAGTTCCGTCTTTTACTAGATTTCTTATTTCTATCAGACGTTTTGCAAGTTCCAAATATTTCTTCTTACCGGTGACGCGATACAAGTCAATTACACCCATGTAATGTGATGGGCACACACTGTTTCTGGCTACTTTTTCAGGGTTACTTATACATGCATCATAGAGATATTCACAAACCCTTTCAGCAATTTTCAGAAAGTTTTCTTTGTGTGTTGCCAGAAAATGGGTACTAGCAGCCGTCATAAGATGACCGAAATTGTAAGTTACAAAGTGCTCTGGTGAAGGGAAATCGTCCATTTGTAGTCCCTTCCTTTGAGCTATTAAAACAGGGGTATGAATATATCCATCCATCCTTTGAGTCCTACCAATTACTTCTATGATTCTATCCATCAAATCATCTAACTCTCTATCTTTTGTAACTGCAAATGTATGAGCGACTGCTTCAAACCATTTATAGAAATCACCGTCATGGAAGGGAGGACCTTTATGTTCACCTTTCTCTATTCCTGCCGCTACAAGGAAATTTGTGAAAGCATGTGAAATATTTGGATCTCTCAAAAGATTCCACATGTTAGGTATCATTATCCTGTAACATTTCTCAAATTTTTTCCCCCAAAAACCACCAGTCCATTCAACTTTCCCAGGTGGAATATTATGTAACTTAGCATAGCGCTCAATCATACCAACTCCCTCCCTGGCCTAACATAGATAGTTTTCCCTGTATTGAAGTTGGTAGATACTAAATGTTCACCCTTCTTCAATCCTTCGTACTTTGAACACCAGCTCTTCCTTCTTGAAGGGTGGAATCACCACTCGCCTCACCGAGTATTCGTTTCCATCAACAAAGAGAACCACCTGTTCTTCCTTGCTCAGTGGAGTGTCGTTCAGAAGGGAAAATTTCACTCTCAGGGTGTCTCCTTCGCGTATCATGTCTTCTGAGGACATCTCAACATGGAGCGTTTCAGGGATCGCCGCAAGAACCCTCCAGGATGGAATCTCTTCGCTAATCCTCATTCTGAAAGAAAAGCGATACGGCTTTGGTAGAAGCCTGTATTCCAGATGAGGCATCGCACCCCAGCTGTCGTCTCCTCCAAGGCCCATCTGTCTGAAGTCCACGTTCACGGTGACGAAGTCCCTCTCCGGGAGTTCGCTTATGTGCTGAGCCCTCTCGAGATCCTCCATGGAAAAGGGCCAGACGCTGAAGTCTATCTGCGGCATGCCCGACACAAAGAGTTTTGTTTCACCATCGGAGAGTGCGAACCATCTCACGTCCGATCTGTTCCCCGTTTCCTGGGGCCTGACGTACCTGTGTATCATCTCACCGACAGCTTTTCTGTACATTGCGAAAAGACCACTTTCTTTTCTGTCCCAGTAAGTCTCGTGCGGTCCCCTTCCGTACCACTCCACGGTGCCGAACTCTTCAGGAACCGTGAACTGAAAGCCAATCCTTGGAATCTCCGGTACATCCTCAGCGGGAATCAGAGAAAGGTCCACAAGGACGTCTCCATTTCCGAAAACGGTGTATGTTGTGTACACCCAGCTGTTTCCCGGAAGCTGAAAAACACTATGGACAGAAACACGATTTTCTTCCTTTTTCCAGTGCATTTTGAAGAGTTTTCTCTCTTTCGATGCCCTCTTCCAGATGGCGAGCCTCTGTGGCATTCTGTTTCCGATGTCGTTGTCGGTTGGAACCCTCCAGAAATTGGGAACAACGGGACTTTTCAGGATCTTTTTTCTTCTGTGAAGGATCTGCTCCAGAAGGCCTGTGAGTTTTGAGAAGACGTACACCGTGTCTTTTGCTTCAACGGTGAGATGTTTCCCATCCTCCCTGAGTGACACTCCATCTGAAATGGATTTTTTCTCAAATGCCGGTGCTTTCAGAAGGAACTGCTCCCACGCCACAACGTGGCCTTTTTCTGCCCAGGGGGTATCCTCAGAAAGGGAGAAACTGATCTCGAGGAAATACTCAGAATCGTCCATTTCTGGGAGTGGTATCTTCAAGAGACGCTTTTCTCCAGGTTCAGCGAAGATCTTGAAGGTTTTTTCTTCGATGACTTCTCCGTCTTTTCTGATTTTCCAGGCGCCATCGAACATCTCAAGGTTCGTGAATAGATACCTGTTTTCCACCTCATAAGTGTCTTTCGATACCTGTCTTATTTTGACGTTCTGATAGACCTTCTTCACCTCGTAAAGTTCCGGCTCAGGTGTTCTATCGGGCAGTACCACACCGTTTATACAGAAGTTCTTGTTGTTCGGCTCGTCACCGAAGTCACCACCGTACGCCCAGAATTCTCTTCCGTTCTCGTCTTTCTTTCTTATTCCCTGATCCACCCAATCCCAGATGCAACCTCCATGAAGGTACGGATACTTTTCTATCACGTCCCAGTAGTCCTTCAGATTTCCCACACTGTTTCCCATCGCGTGGGCATACTCACACATGATGAAGGGCTTTTCTCTCTTCTTTGAAGCGTACTCAAGAAGAACGTCCATCTTCGGATACATGAGGGAAAAGACGTCCAAGTAAAAACGATCACCATTCAATCTTATTGCACATTCATAGTGTATTGGTCTAGTATTATCTCTCTCTTTTATCCAGAGAGCGGCTTTTTCGAAATTCACTCCATCTCCCGCTTCGTTCCCGAGAGACCAGAAGATGATACTGGGATGATTCTTGTCGCGCTCGACCATCCTCTGGATTCTGTCAATGAAAGCTTTTTCCCACTCTGGTTTGTTCGCAAGGGTAATCTCGGGTTTCCATCTGGTTCCGTCTGACATTATGTTTTCTTCAATGTTTGCCTCGTCTATCACGTAGAGTCCAAAGTAGTCACACAGATCGTACCACTTCGTCTGGTTCGGATAGTGCGATGTGCGAACCGTGTTTATGTTGTGCTGCTTCATGAGCTTTATGTCCTGAATCATTCTCTCCACTGTCACCGCATGACCCCTGTCGGGATCGAACTCGTGTCTGTTCACTCCCTTTATGTAGAGAGGTTTCCCGTTGAAAAGAAGCGTTCCGTCTTTTATCTCTATCTTCCTGAATCCGAAGTTGACCTTCTTTTCATCCTTTCCCAGTTTCAGTTTCAAAACATACAGGTGAGGTGTCTCCGCGGACCACTTCTTCGGATCTTTCACGTCAAAGGCAAAGGAAAGGACTCTGTCCTCCGGCTTTACTGTCTCTTTCACGAGTGTTTTTTCGTCTCCATCCGGTGTGATGAGTGTTACTTCAAGGTCTTTTTCTTCTTCCTCACCGAGATTTCTCATCTCTACGTCCAGAAAGATCTTTCCGTCTCTGTAATTTTCATCCAGATCCGTTCTCACGAACACGTCTCTGATGTGAAACTTCGGCAGCGAGTACAGATAAACGTCCCTGTATATCCCCGCAAACCACCACATGTCCTGCGATTCTAAATAGCTTCCATCGCTCCACTTCAGAACCTCAACGGTGATCAGATTCTTCCCTGGTCTTAGAACATCGGTGAGTCTGAATTCAGCGGGTGTGCAGCTGTCTTTGCTGAAACCGATCTTCTTCCCGTTCACCCACAAATAGAAGAAGGATCGAACACCTTCAAAATGCAGAAAGATCTCCTTTTTAAACCAATCCTCAGGTATCTCGATCCACCTTCTGTACACCCCGGTCGGATTGTCGTCTTTTGGAACAAAAGGAGGGTTCGGTTCAAATGGATAATAATAATTCGTGTAGATGGGCTTCCCATATCCTTTCATTTCCCAGTTGCTTGGAACTTCTATCTCATCCCAGTTCGAGTCGTCGAATTTCTCTGAAAAGAAATCCTCCGGCACCTCGAAGGGATTTTTCGCGAAGAGAAACCTCCAGTTCCCGTTCAAAGAGATGAATTCCTCAGGGTACTCCCATTCCCCGCTGAACGGGTCCAGATAGGGTATGAAAGAGGCGTGAGGCTTTTCTGTTCCTTCACTCACAAGCTGTGGATTTTCCCATTCATACCGCATACTCTAACCCCCTGTCGGCAGGCATGCCACCCTGTGTTCTAGTTTTATTCCTGTAAGAACATGCTCCTTTCATCAACGCTTCCATCTGTTGGATCCCCCTCAGCGTTCGTTTTCCTTCCATATCAACAGTCCATAGGGAGGAATCTTTTGATCTCCTAGAACTATCTGAACTTTCGTTGGTATTTCTAAATCTACCTCCTCAGAGGTGAAATTGAAAGAAAAAACATATTCACCTCTCCTTTGAATGCGTACTCCTTCTGGCAGCCTTTTCGTTTCAATTCCTGATTCTTTTGAAAGTGCTTCAAAGAAATCTACGAGAAAGTCTCCATTCGGCCAGAAAGCAAGGTAGAAGACGTTTTCCTTTCGAAAGATGGCTCCAAAGCCATCTTTGAATCTTGCGATCACTTCCGTGATGGTGGGGTCCACATCCTCTCTCCATATCGAGACAGGGTATTCCTTACCGTTCCAAACAAGTGTCTCAACATTATCTCCAAGGCTTTCAACCTGTCTCACTTCAACGGGTATGATCTCCTTGAGAAGACCTGGGGGCATTTCTGGTGGTATCTGGAATGTCTCTGTTTTGCTTCCGCTTCTTGGGCCAAGTACGAGAAGACCGTCGTATTTTTTGAACGTGTCCAGAACCTCTTCCTTCACGATGGCAAGACTTGGAACAACGACCATTTTGTATCCGTCCAGTGAAGATCCAGGGGGTACTATATCCACGTTCAGACCGAGTCTTCTGAGGGCACTGTAGAATCTGAAGACAAGATCGAGGTAGTTCACCCCCTCGCCGTGCGGTTGTATGGAAAAGACCCACGCCGTTTCATAATCGAAGACAAGTGCCACTTCGCTTTCCACGGGCTCATTGATATCGATGTTTTTAAGCTCCTCGAAAACCTGCCCTACCTCGTGGTTTCCAGGGGAAGGAACTGAATCCGGTGCCAGAAGTCCAGAGTGCATCTGCTCCTGCGCAAAAGGTGCCTGTCTCCATCTGAAGTAGGAGACCACCTCCGCACCGTGTGCGAACGCCTGCCACGTCCAGAGTCTCACTGCTCCTTTGGCGGGCCAGAGATTGTAAGGAGCCCAGTTCACGGGACCAGCTCCTTGTTCCATCACCCAGAATTTTCCTCTGCCCACTCCCCGGTACAGGTCGTGCGAGAATGAGATGATGTCCGGGTGTCCCACTCTGTCGAACGGATTTTTTGTCTCACCCTTCATTCTCAGAAAAACGAGCGTGTGTCCGAGCGGGTAATTGTCCCAGGATGCAAAATCCAGGTCTCTTGAAAGTTTGTAATGGTCAAAATCCACGAATCCTCCCATGAAATTGTGTGTGATGAATCTTCCCGGCGAATACTCCCTTATTATCTCCACCTGGAGCTTGTTGAATTCCACCACTTGGTCGGAAGCGAACCTGTAGTAATCGAGAAGATGCGACGGGTTCGGGTCGGCAGGGGTGAGATTCGGAAGCTCTATTTCGTCGAAAGATCGATACTCCTGACTCCAGAACACTGTTCTCCACGCTTTGTTCAATTTCTCTATGTCTTCCTCGTACTTCCTCTCAAGCCACTTCTGAAAGGCTTTTTTGCAGCTTGAGCAGTAACATCTCGTCGTGCTACCCCATCCGTACTCGTTGTCCGTCTGCCAGCCTGCGACTGCCGGGTGTTTTCCGTATCTTTTCGCTATTATGGTGACGATTCTTTTCACTTCCTCTCTATAAACAGGGCTGGAGAAGCAGTAATGTCTTCTGGAACCAAAATTTTTCACCCTGCCATCTTTATCAACGGGAAGGATCTCCGGGTGTTCATCGATGAGCCACTTCGGAGGTGTGGCGGTGGGAGTTCCCAGTACGATCTTGAGCCCCATCTTCTCTGCCAGCTCAAGTGTTTTGTCGAGCCAGTCCCAGTTGAACTTTCCACGCTCCGACTCTATCCTGCTCCAGGCGAACTCTCCAATCCTCACGTACTCTATCCCGAGCTCTTTCATCCTTCTGAAGTCTTCTTCCACTCTCTCTATTCCCCAGTGTTCAGGATAGTAACAGACTCCGAGCACTATTAATCCTCCTTATGTTCTAATATTTCCTTAACCTTCATTATTCCCGTTCTGGCACTATTATATACAGGTATTCTTAAGTTCATATCATTTAAGTAAGGCTCGACAATTGACATTGACAATTGAGCCAAACATATTACATCAACTTCTGGAGCTATTTTCTTTATTTCCTCCAAAATGAGTTTATTATGCTTTTCCGTATCCCCATTTTTTAAAGCCCGAAATGCTCCATTACAAACGGAGATTTTTACTTCTATCTCTTTTTGTTTTTCTTTGGCAACCTGCTTTAACAACCGAAGCGACGGCTGGATAGTAGTTTCTAACGTTGCAATAAGCCCCACTCTCTTTCTTGCATTCTCAACAGCTAACTCCATCATAGGCCGATCAATTTGCAGCAGTGGTATTTTGAATAAAGGCTGAGCAAATTCCACTGCTCTATTGAGTGTGGAACATGTTAAAACCACCACATCTGCTCCCGCTTTTTCCAGAAATCGAGCATATAGAATGAATTTAAGATAATTGTGAGAGGGAGGTTCTGAGGGGTAGGAACGTGAATTATCTCTTTCCATACTGTCGTCTCCAATATGAAGAATTTCTACATCAGGTATTATTTCGTTGACATATCTCTGAATGATGGGATAGACGATTACTGAAGTGTGAACAAAGCCTACAATCGCCATGTTATCACCTTCCTCTGATTTTGTTTTTAGTTGTTATCTTTATAACATTTGCATAGGGATGTGGTGTAGGATTTTCTATATAGATCCAAAGAAAGAGATCATCTTGCTTCCATGGAAGATTCCTGTCTCCATTTATCAGTTCAACATGATCTATTTCTGAGGGAAATACTTCTTTGCGTAATGAACGAATTTTAAGCCATCCAGATGGCAAATAGCCTAGAGTTATTACATATAATTCTTTATCTTTAGACGTAAAGCGTATAGTTACAGAATATCTGTCATCAACATAGGCGGTATCTTCGCCATAAATTTTGAATGGCCTAGTTTCATATATAGCTTCTCCGTACACGGAGAGCCATTCTCCCACCTCATAGAGCACTTCTTTGGCAGATTCATCAAAAGAACCATCTGCTTTTGGACCAACATTGAGGAGTAAATTTCCGTTTTTACTGACTACATCGCAGAGAAGATGTATGATCTCATAGGCAGTTTTGTATTTCACTCCCTGGATCCAGCACCAAGTCCTTTGAACCTCCAGATGATCATCTGTTTGCCAGACGAAAGGTTGTATATCCGTGAAGGATTCACATTCTATGTCTTTAACTCCTACACCCTCTGGGAAATCATTCATCTTATAGGTTATGATTTTATCGCTGTTTGAATTTGGACCGTTGTAAAAATGATCAACAACTTTGTATCGATATTTTTCGTCTATCAGGAAAGTTCTGCTGTCAAAGTAAATCAGATCTGGGTCATAAAGGTCAATCACCTCAATTACTTTCTCAGCCCAGATTCGATTGAAATCCTCGTCTGGAAACCGCCAGGGGAACATCCTCTTTGTTTCGAGAGGAAGTGCTTTGCCGTAAAATACCTCATTTCCAGGGTGGTACACATCTGCTTCAGGATCAGTAGACATGAACCAACCCCACAACCATTGATGATGGAAACTCACCAAGAAACGGATCCCTCTTTTTTTAAGAGCCTCTGCTAACTCACCTACCACATCTCTTTTCGGCCCATAGTTAACGGAATTAACAAGATTTACCTTACTATTCCACATTGAGAAATTATCCGAATGTTCAGCCACTGGTCCAGCGTATTTGGCGCCGGATTTAACAATGAGATCAGCCCATTCCTCAGGATTAAACTTTTCGCCTTCGAAGTATCCTTGCAGGTAAAAGTCTTTATAACCAAATCTTTTCAGTTCCCCGTATGTCTGTATATGATACAGATTTTGTGGATGTCCAACCTCATACATGTTCCTCGAATACCATTCGTTCTGATAAGCAGGTACACTGTAAGGACCCCAGTGGAAGAACAAACCAAATTTAGCATCTCTAAACCATTTAGGTGCAGGTCTTTTTAATGAATCCCAGTTAAGGTAAGGCATACAAGCACCTCCTTAATCACACTTTATTTAATATTTTCACAACCTCTGCCAGGCTTTCAGGCTTGCCCACATTTCCAGGAAAGATAACATAAGGAATACTACCAAATCGACTATTTTCATCTAACAAAACAACAGGCACCCCCGGAACAATAGCACCTAAAGCGTAAACCGCTTCTTTCTTATTTAACTCCTTAAGTAGTGTGTAAGAAGTACTTCCCCCTTTCACAATTAGATACGAAATATTCGTGTTTACTTTATTTACAATTTGCTTAAGTGTATCGTGTATCTCAGAATTGCTAATTCCTTTTAAGTACCGTCTTGGTGTAAAAATACAGATATCATAATCTGAAATATATTGATTTACAAACGAGATCAAATTATTCATTTCAGAAGGATTCTGCACATCTATTTCTCTGAATAATACTCTTTCTAACTCTTTTAATTTTTCTAATTGTCTTGTACTGACATTGGTATATGAAGAAACTATTATCAGTCCACCAGAATTTCTTTTAAGACGCAGCAAAACATTTTGATCAACCCCGTGTGAAGGTTGGACTCCTGATATTATTGGTACGAAAGAAGCCGCTGTCCTGAATATAAATCTCTTTCCCTGCATAATAGCATTTAATAAAGCTATGCAAAATACTTTTAAATCCAAGTAGTCTATCGCATCTACAACTATTCGCCGTAAATTGTTCGCTCTCATTAAAAGAGATTCAATTGTCCTAATATCACCTTTTCTGAGAATTTCTAAAGAAATAGTTGTCACATTTTTTGCCTTTACAGAACCTTTTGTCTTTTCTTCAACCCATTTGCGTAAATCGGCATGTTTGTAGCCAAATCTTAGATCTTTAGCAAATTCAGTTTCATTAACTGGAATAAGATATTTCTCCCTAAGAACATAATGAATTCCACCTATTGTGATTCTACCTCCTTCTTTGAAGAAAGGTATTAGGATTTCTCCATCAACTTCAAATCCTTTATCTTGAAAAACCTCCAAAATTGCATTTGATTCCAATGGATAATGACCGCGAAGAGTAGAATCCCCCCTGCATATCACTACAAAATTGTCACTCAAATTTTCTAGCAGATTTCCAGTAATTTCTTTGTACATCTTCTCTACCATATTTTGAGCCATAGCTCGTGAGTTAGTGCATATGTAGATTAATTTATTGTTCCTTAGTAACTGTTAAAATCTTACGGGATTAAATTCCAACAACACCCAAACATTATTCACTGTTTGTATACCTGTCAAATCATCGTCAAGTACCACTATTTTTTTGCTGAATTTTTGAGTTGCTTCCAACCACTTTTCTTCTATGTAACTTTCAAATTCTGCTGAGGTTTTATATTTTTCAACTACTTCATCGAATTCGATTCTTGTCAACTATTATCCCTCCTTATGCCCAATATTTCTCTTGTCCTTTCCGGTGTTGTTACTTTTTTTCCCATCAGAGCGATTAAATCAACTACTTTTTCTATCCATTCAACGTTCTTCATTGTGCTATCGTTTGAGGCATCTTCTAAACCCACTCTCACGATCGTAGCTCCTAATTCTAGAGCACATGCTATCAGGTTTAGATCTTTCATGCCATGATGAGAAAAACTCCATCTTCTACCATGAGGAATGTGTTGAAAAATGGTGAATAAAACATTCGCATTTGCAGGCAACGCTGTTTCAAAACCTAAGCATATGCCATATATTGAGTTTTCAGGAATCAAACTTTCTGCTAGAAGCTTTTCTGCGGTGTAAATCATCGATAAATCAAAAATTTCTAGATGAGGTAAAATATGCTTTTCCCTCATCAATTTCGCCCACCATTTGATATCCGCCAACTTATTTATATACACAACATCTCCCATGTTTATCGAACCCATGTTAAGAGAAGCAATTTCTACAAACGGATTTTCCAAACATACACTTCGTTGCTTTGCGTTCAAATTTGATATTCCCCCGGTTGATCCTTCAATGATAATATCTACCTGTTGCCTTACTTTGCTCACAATCTCATCAAAAACCCGTCTGTCACTTGTGGGTAATCCTCCTGTATCTAGTACATGGAGATGTACAATTGAGGCACCTCTTTTCTGACATTCAACAATTTCCTGAACCAACTCGTCAACGCTGATCTTAGTGCCTGAACGTACAGGTGCTACTGATACAATCACTTCCATTTCTTTTTCACCTCTTTTTACCCACAAATTTTCAAATTAAGCTGTTCGAATTTTTTTCAACCACACCACCATTGCACCCGGTTCTCTGTTAGCCCACATATGGTAGGGAATGAGAGTGAACTCTACCGTTTTTTCCCTGACCTCAGACAGCTTTCTGTACAGTTTCCCCTTCCATTCAGAGATGTCCAGTGCTCTTCCAGTTCCTTTGAGGAAAACAGCCTCCCTGTCCAGTATCTTCCCTTTTTCTTCCTTCAGACTCTCCGAATTCAGAACTAGTGTCCAAACATGGAAATCTGGATTGTCTGCTTGTTCTATACAGTAGACGACTGGACCTCTTTTCACTGCAATTTTTCCAAGGTCGTCTCTCACGAACGGGTGTGCCTCGATAAACACCGCTTTCATGGGAAGTGAAAGTTCCACTGTGTGTTTCCCTTTCCAGCTCTGGTTCAGTTTTACATAACCGTTCTGTGGCTTTGCTATCACCGTTTTTCCGTCCACCCTGAGAACAAAATCATCTGCCCAGGAAGGAATCCTGAGAGAAATGGAAAATGGTTCTTCAATATCCGCTTCAACGGTGAAGGTCACTTCTCCGCTCCATGGATAGTCCGTTTCCTGTTCTATCTCCACAACCGAACCTTTGAAATCGAGCCTGACTGTGCTTTTCTCGTACAGATGGACCTGAACACCGTCGTCCGATGTGGTGTACATGTATCCCGGAAAAGACGCTATGAACCTGGCAAGATTCGGTGGGCAGCACGCACAGTCGAACCATTTCTGTCTTCTTGTTCTCCCGAGGTCTTCAAGTGGATTGAAGTAGAAGTAGTGCTTCCCATCGAGGGATATACCGGAGAGAAGTCCGTTGTACAGAACCTGTTCCATAACATCTGCGAATTTCCCATCGCCCGTTGCAAGAAGCATTCTGAAGTTCCACATGAAATTCGCTATTGAAGCACAGGACTCAGCGTAGGATCTTCTGTTTGGAAGCTCATACTCTTCTCCGAAGGATTCCCAGTCGTGCCTGGAACCCGCCCCTCCTGTGATGTACATCTTCTTCGTCACAAAATTCTCCCAGAGTTTGTTGAGGGCCTGCCAGATCTTTTCATCACCCGTTTCAAGATAAAGATCGGTAGCACCAGAGCAGAGATACAGAGCCCTCACTGCATGGCCTGTGATCTCTTCTAGCTCCACAAAGGGTTTGTGGTCGATAAGGTATTCAGGATTCTTTTTAAAACCAGTAAGACCTTTCCCTCTTGTGTAGATGAAATATTTTGCAAGGTCCAGATATTTTCTGTCTCCTGTTTCTCTGTAGAGCTCCACAAGGGCCATCTCCACTTCAGGATGTCCCGGTGCCCCTTCTTTCTTTCCAGGACCGAAGGTGTTGTAGATGTGATCTGCGAATCTTTTTGCCACCTCGAAGAGTGTACTTTTCCCTGTCACTCTTCTGTGCGCAACGGCCGCCTGAATCAAATGACCTGCGTTGTACAACTCATGATTCCATGCAAGGTTCGTCCATCGCTCTTTTCTTCTCTCTCCAGAAAGATAGGTTCCAAGGTAACCGTCTTCATCCTGAGCAGCTTTCACCTCTTCTATCACGCTGTCGAGGATCTTTTCTAGTTCCGGCAGTTTCCTGTTCGCCAAGGCGAAGGACACTGCCTCAGCCCATTTGTACACGTCTGTGTCGTCGAAAGGGGAAAACGTTTTGTAAGATCCTTCCATCTTTCCGGCGGCGATTCTGAAGTTGTCGAGCCTTCCTGTGTTCTCCAAAAGATCGTACTGTGTGGGAAGGGTCACGTTGACGAGAGTTTCAAAGTATTTACCCATGAATCCCTTTACTTTAACAGAACTGACAGGTATTGTTCTGAGCTTTGCGTAGGGACTTCTGATAATCTTTATCACTTCGGACATAAAAACCACCTCATCACAAATATTTTCTGAGAAACTCTACTTGCTTGATAGAATGAAAAGAACCTCCTCCCTCGTGGTTGTTGTACGGATAGATTCTGATTTCCTTCGGCCCAGCGTAGTGATTGTAGGCGGAAAAAACCGTTGAAGGAGGACAGATGTTGTCCATGAGACCCACAGAAAACAGCGCAGGGATCTTCGCTCTGGCTGCGAAGTTCACTCCATCGAAATAGGAAAGAGTCCTGAACACGATTTCTTCCTTGTCTCTGTGGGTCTTTAGAAAGTTCGTGATCTCCGCGTACGGATGCGTATCCACAAGCTGCACTGCTCTTCTGAAGTGACACAGAAACGGCACATCGCACAGAAGAGCCTTTGCTTTCTTTGAGAGAGCGCTCACCGCAAGGGCTATTCCGCCACCCTGACTGCCTCCAGCTATCACGATTCTTTCTTGATCTACCCGAGGAAAAGAAGCAGCAGCTTCAACGGCTCTGACAGCGTCCGTGAAGACTCGTCTGTAGTAGTAAGTTCTGGGATCAGTATCCTCTTGTCATGAATCCTGGATACTGAGGGTCAACGGGACTCTCAGGGTAATCCGGTGTGTCTCCTTTCAGCCAGCCACTTCCCTGACCTCGAGTATCCATGACAAAACATATGTAACCCATAGAAGGCCAGAACAACCAGTCGTGAGGGAATCCTCTTCCACCGTTGTATCCTATGTACTGCACAACGCAGGGAAGTTTTTCTTCTTCCAGTTTTGGAACAAGGAGCCACCCTTTGATCCTCTGTCCCCTGTATCCGGAGAAGGTGACATCGTACGCTTCGACTGTTTTGAGGTGAGGCTCCATCCTCTCGAAGACGGGGTCTAAGGGGAACTTTTCGCTCTCTGCGAGTGTCCCTTCCCAGAACTCATCGAAGTCTTTCTCTTCGTACCGCTCTGGACGATATTTCCTTCAGTTCTTCGAGTGGTAAATCGAAGAATGGCATGTNTTCACCTCCCAATTAGCACCTATCTGTACAGCCAGCACTTCACCTGTACACCATCAACTTCAAAATATGGAGGAGGCTCCTTTCTGCATATATCCATGGCCTTTGGACATCTTCCTGCGAACTTGCAGCCCTGTCTCAGATACTCTGCCTGCTCTGTCTCGGACAGTTTTATCCTGATGTCCCACTTTTTCTTCGGATCCGGCTCTGGGACGGATTCCCTCAAAAGCTGGGTGTATGGATGCTTTGGTTCCATGAGAACTTTCTCTGCAGGTCCTAGTTCCACTATGTTTCCTCTGAACATGACGGCGATTCTGTCAGAGACGTAGTAAGCCGTTGTGAGATCGTGGGTGATGTAGAGCACGCTCACACCGTACTGTTCTTTGAGATCCTTGAAGAGGTTCACGATCGACATTCTCAAAGAAGCGTCGACCATCGAGACGGGTTCGTCTGCGACAAGAAGAGAAGGATTCGTGAGAAGCGCCCTTGCGATGGAGATTCTTTGAAGCTGACCTCCCGAGAACTCACTTGGGTACTTCTCGGAAAATTCTTCAAAGGAGATACCGACTGCGGAAAGCTTCTCCCTGATGATCTCTTCTGCCTTCTTTTTTGTATCCGCTATACCGAGGTTGAAGAGTGTCTCATAGAAGTACCTGTCCACCTTCCTGAGGGGGTTGAACGTGGAGAACGGATTCTGGAAGACAGCCTGTATTTCTTTTAGAAGCTCTCTTCTTTCTTTTTCGTTCTGATGCACACGATCGATCTTTCTTCCTTTGTAGATGATCTCACCGGAGGTGGGTTCTTCAAAGCCGAGGATGATCTTGGCAGTCGTGGTTTTTCCACAACCGCTCTCTCCAGCGAGGGTGAAGATCTCTGCTTCGTTTATATCGAAGTTCACGTTATCCACAGCCACTATTCTCGTTCTGGAGAAGATGCTCCCTATGGTGAAGATCTTCGTCAGATTTTTTATCTCAAGAAGCGGCATTCTTTCCCTCCTCTACTAACCAGCATGCAACTCTGTGGCCCGGCAGGTATTCCTTGAGAGGGGGTACTTCTTTTTTACACCTGTCGAACGCATGTGGACATCTTGGATGGAAACTGCATCCTGGTGGAAGATCGGCGAGTGATGGAGGACTTCCAGGAGCGCTTTCTCTCCTTCCTTTGTCTCCAAACTTTGGAAGCGAGTAGATCAGATACTTCGTGTAGGGATGCATGGGGTTTTCAAAGATCTCTTCTGTTTTCCCTTCTTCTATGATCTTTCCTGCGTACATGATCGCTATCCTGTCTGTCACGTTCGCATGGACCCCCATATCGTGTGTGACAAGGATGATGGTGTTCTGTCTTGAAGATTGTATCTCCTTTAGAAGTTGGACCACACCTCTCTGAGTTACAACGTCGAGAGCGGTCGTTGGTTCGTCTGCTATGATCACCTTCGGTGACAGAACGGTTGCAAGGGCGATCGTCACCCTCTGCCTCATTCCACCGGATAGCTGGTGTGGATAGGCGTTCAGAATCTCTATTGGAAGCCCCAGCTCTCTTATGTGTTCTTTTGCCATCTCGTACGCTTCTTCTTTCGTCTTTCCAGTCGTGTGGCTTTCTATGAAATCCTTGAAGGTCTCTTTTATCTTCACCACGGGATTGAGAACGCTCATCGATCCCTGTGGAACGTAAGAAATGAAACTCCATCTGAGCCTTCTTCTCTCTTCATCGCTCAGGGAATAAACATCCACTTCTTTTCCGTTTTCTCTGTAGAGCACTTTTCCTCCCACTATTCTCTGTGGTGGTTCTATTGCAGCAAAGAGAGCTCTCAAAAGAGTGCTCTTTCCACATCCGCTCTCTCCTGCGATACCGTATATCTCGTTCTCCATGATCGAGATGTTCACGTCGTCCACTGCCTTCACTACTCTCTTTTTTCCGAATATGTCCAGAATGTAATAAGATTTGAGATTTTCTGTTCTCAACACTTCCACCGCTATCACCTCATGCCTGTCCTATTCTCTGTATCCTCATCCTCGGATCCAGATACTCACTGATGCTGATGGAAATCAAGTACAGCGCTATGAACAAAAAGATAGACGTTAAAACAGGAGTCAGCACCCACCACCAGTATCCTAAAAAGAGTGCTTGAAATTTCAACGCCCAGCTGAGCATTGTCCCAAGAGTTGGTATTTCAAGATTAGAAAGTCCAAGGACCCCTAGGGTTATCTCCATTCCAATTGCCCAGGACATGTTGCCTATGAGAGTGGCGAATATGAGCGGTATCAGAAACGGCAGGTACTCTTTGAAAACAATCGAAAGGGCTTTTGATCCAGAGAGAAGAGCGGTGTAGGTGAAATCTCTTTCCCTCAAACTCAAAACCTGAGACCTGATCACTCTCGCATCCCATGCCCAGCCAAAGACTCCAAGGAGAAGCCCAAGCATTGGAAGACTTAACTGGCCTTTTACTAAAGTTGCTACTAATATAATGATTATCAGCAATGGAATTACTATCAGACAATCTGTAAAAAACATAAGAATTCTATCCACAACTCGTCCCTTGTAACCTGCTATAGTCCCTATAGTGAAAGCTATCATTCTGGAGACAAACCCTGCTATAAATGCCATGGTGAAAGAATTTTTTACAGCGAAAGTGAGCCTCCAAAAAACATCTTGTCCCAAAGCGTTCGTACCCAGAATGTGCGGCCATTGAGGAGGAAGATTTTTAGGTGCTTGACTCCATTGAGATGAGTCGTACGGTGAAAAGAAAGACAGGATGGAGAGTGTCAAAAGTACCAGAAAAACTATGAAGCCAAATCTGAAACGTGTATCTCTCAACAGATCCTTCAACACCTGCATTCTTTCCACTCCCTTTTCATCTGTATCTCACCCTTGGATCGAATAGAGGATATAAAAGATCAACCAGGAGGATACTAGTTGTAACTAAACCAACTGAAAAAGTACTCACTCCCATCAAAAGGTTATAATCTCCCATAAATATAGAATTGTACAAAAGATAGCCTATTCCGGGGTAGGAAAATACAATTTCGGTGATTAAAGCCCCACCAAAGATACTACCTAAGGAAAGAGCAAGTCCTGTGATTTGTGGAAGTATAGCGTTTCTTATTACATACTTTTTAACTATTTTATTTTCAAAAATCCCTCCCGCTTTCGCAAATTTTACATAATCCTCGGACTTGACGTTCTGAACCAATAACTTCATGCTTTGAAACCACCCACAGATTCCAATGATTACTAATGATAGAGCAGGTAAGAAAGCATGTTTCAACAGTATAATAAGATTCTTTAAATTAAATGTAAACTGAGAACCTATTGCGAACCCCCCGCCTGATGGGAAAATGGGTAATATATACGCAAAGAGAATTAATAGCCCAAGAGCAAGAATGTAGTACGGCATCGGTCTTATAACCATCGCTATACCATCGAGTACTTTGACCCATTTTCTATTTGAGAAGTATCCAGCAAGACCTCCGAGTATGTTACCAACAATCCACGAAAAGAGAGTTGTTACTAAGAGTAACCCTGCGGTCCAAGGGAGGGATTGTTTTATCAATGTCATCACAGGAATTGGAAACTGCGAGAAGGAAGGCCCAAAATCGCCTTTTAATAATCGTCTCCAAAAATCTACATACTGCTCCCACAAACTTCCCTCTAAACCATAAAGTTTCTTCAACGTCGTTACCAACTTCTCATATTGTGACGGATCCAGGTACGCTCCCTGACTTGCGAGACGACCTATAAATTGTTGAACAGGATCTGTAGGAAGGAATCTTGGAATAAAGAATATCAAAGTTAGACCTACCCATATAACTAGGAAGTATAACAGTATCCTTGGCAGTAAGTATCCCCTAAGAAATCTCAAACTTTATCCCTCCTTGAACTAAATCAATATTAAAGCCGAGGGACCAAGCCCCCGGCTATAGATTACTTTTGCGTAGATTTCAAAAATGGGAGGACATACTTAAAGCAGCCATAGTTGTGGAAAGGAAACCAGTAGTAATTCTCAGCACTTGGATAATTGGTCCAATAGTATTCATCCCAAACTATTCCAACAAAAGTGTTGAAAGTTGGCACTATTGGCATTTCTCTCACCAGTAACTTGAGCCCCTCGAGCCCCAGCTCTATAAGCTTTTCAGTATCGTCGAGTGGTGTATTTTCGAGAGCTTCTATTATTTCGTCCATCTTTGGACTACTCCATCTTCCATGATTACCCCATGGAGCGTTTTCGCCAACTGGTACGACATATTTGGAGTGGAATGGTTTAAATACATTCAACAAGTCTAATCCTAAACCACTCCAGCCATTTGGCCAAGCTGTCGAAACATCAAAATCACCTGTAGGACTGATAACCCACATCATATCGGTTGAGTCTATGTTGACTTCTATACCGAAATTTCTCCAAGATTGAGCGGCAATGAGAGCACTTTCGTAGTTAACAGAACTAGGTGACGTTGCAAGAATTGTGATTTTCCAGAGTTCGCCACTAGGCAGGTGCCACTTTCCATCTTTGTCACGATAGAATCCATGTTTTTTCAATAACTTCTCCGCTATGTCCGGAGCGTACTTCCACCAACCTGGGCCAAACGTTCGCCTGATTTCTTCTGGATTGTTGGAAATCTCGTAACCCTTTTTCTTAGCAAGCTCTGCTAGTCTGAACCCTACTGTTGGGTCATACGGTTTAAATTTTTCACCATTCCCAAGGTCGAGTTCAAAGTTCTTAAGCCAATCCTCAAGTTTTGTAAAATATCCTTCATACAAAGGAGCAGTAAGCGCAATATGAATCGGATCAATCGTTGCAGCTCCATCTAATACAACATTGACACCATCTACAATATCTATTGCAAGAATGAGTGCCCACCTTACATCTGGATTGTCGAACGGTTTCCTCGCGGTATTGAAAGTCAATCCAAAGACACCTAAATCGACATTTGTTGGTATCCATGGAAAATGCCTAAAGAAACTCCTAGCAGTCTTTACCCTTTGTAAAATGGCTTTTACTGAATCAAATGGTACCCATGCAATATCCAATTGATGTTGTGCCATTGCTAATATCTGTTGCTCACTTGTACATAGTAATGTATGTCAAGATTTTTCGGAGATATTTCTATCAAAACTCTTGATTATTATGATATATACATGATAATATTTTGATTAAGGGGGTGTAATTGCCATGGAAAAGGGAAAAATTTTTAAAGAACTGGACGAGTTGAAGTTCGAACTTCCCTCCTGGGCGTTCAGCGATGCAGGAACGAGGTTTGCTGTCTTCCACGAAGAAGGAGCCGCCCGGAACGTCTTTGAAAGGATAGAAGACGCTGCTCTTGTTCATCGTCTCACAGGTTGTTGTCCTTCCGTTGCCCTTCACATTCCCTGGGACGAAGTGGAAAACTGGGAGGAACTGAAAGAGTTTGCTGAAGAGAAAGGCTTGAAGATAGGTGCCATCAATCCGAATCTGTTTCAGGATCCTGATTATAAGTACGGAAGCCTCACGAATCCCAGCGAAAAGATCAGAAAAAAAGCGATCGCTCACGTGATGGAGTGCGTGAACATAGCCGAAAAAACTGGTTCAAAGGTGATCAGTCTGTGGCTCGCGGACGGAACGGACTATCCCGGTCAGGACGATTTCCGCTCCAGGAAGAAAAGGCTCGAAGAGTCCCTGAGGTACATCTACGAGAACATGCCGGCCGACATGTATCTCCTCATAGAGTACAAGTTCTTCGAGCCCGCTTTTTATCACACAGACATTCCAGACTGGGGAATGAGCTATCTCCTTTCGGAAAAATTGGGAGAACGTGCTCTTGTACTCGTCGACCTAGGGCATCATCCCCAAGGAACGAACATAGAGTACATCGTTGCAACACTTCTGTCTGAGAAGAAACTCGGAGGCTTTCATCTGAACAACAGGAAATACGCAGATGACGATCTCACGATCGCCTCCATAAATCCGTACGAGGTGTTTTTGATCTTCAAGGAGATCGTCTTTGCATGGAGAGATCCTGAACTCTCTGATTCTGCAAAGAAGGTGGTTCTCATGTTCGATCAGGCCCACATCACAAAACCGAAGATCCTCGCAACGGTACAATCCGTCGTGATGGCCCAGGAACTCTTTGCGAAGGCACTTCTCATAGATGAAAATCGACTGAGAGAAGCTCAAAAAAAGTGCGATGTGGTGGAGGCCGAGGAGGCTCTGATGGATGCCTTCCGAACGGATGTGAGGCCACTTCTTAGGGAGTACAGAAGACGAAAGAACCTTCCAGAAGATCCGATAAAGGTGTTCAGGGAAGGAAATTACATGGAGAAAAGAAGGAGAGAGAGAAGATGAAGGAGATCGTGAAGGAAATTCAAAAGGTTGCTTACTGGCTCGCTGTAAAGGGTCTTTCTGAGGCGAACGCGGGAAACATCTCTGTCAGGATCGATGAAGTACCATCCAGTTATGAAGTGAAATCCATGGAGGCGTACGGTTTCGAGTACGACGGCCCTGAGATGTACCTTCTGATCACGGCTACAGGGTCGAGAATGAGGGAGATCTTCGAAGATGAAAGTAAGATCTGTCTTCTTCACATCCTTCCTGGAAGGTACTATGAAATCCTGCACGGTGAAGGAAAACCCACCAGTGAATTTCCAACACATCTCATGATCCACGCACGGTTCAAGGAGATGAACTCAGAGAAAAGAGCGATCGTTCACACACACCCGCTAAACCTCCTCACTCTGATGAACCTGAAAGATTTCCAGGAACTCCTTCCAAAGATGATGAAGATTCACCCTGAGGTTCTCATCTTCTTTCCCCAGGGGATTTCCGTTGTCGAGTTTGAAAAACCAGGGAGCGTGGAACTCGGTTTGAAAACCGTCGAAAAAGCTCGGGGAAAGGATGCCGTCCTGTGGGACAAACATGGAGTTGTAGCGTTTGGAAAGGACGTAGCAGAAGCCTACGACAGGGTTGAGATTCTGGAGAAAGCAGCAGAGATCCTTCTGAGGGTGCTCAGCCTTGGAAGGGATCCAACGGGTGTTCCGGAGGGATGGTTGTGAAGGTGCTCGCCGTGGATCTTGGTGCAACGAACGGGAAGATCTACGAGGTGGAACTGAGGGAAAAGTTGACGGTGAGGGAGCTGAAGAGGTTTCGAACGGAGGGGATTTTCCTTCCGGGAAGAGACAGAGATCACTTTTTGTGGAATCTTCCGAAATTCTATGAGGAAATAGAGAGTGTTCTTGAGACCTCCGACACGCAGTCGGTGGGAGTGGACACGTGGGGTGTGGACTTTGCGCTGTTTGACGAGAGGGGAAGGCTCATCTCCCTTCCGTACCATTACAGAGACATAAGAACAGAGGGAGTTATGGAAAAAGTCTTCGATATCATCCCAAAGAAGTACATATTCGAGCGAACGGGGATACAGTTCATGGAGATAAACACCCTCTATCAGCTCTACTCGATGGTTCTTTCGAAAGATCCTTTCCTGAAAGTGGCAAAGAAGATCCTGATGATACCAGACGTGTTCAACTTCTGGCTTTCCGGTGAGGTGGTGAGTGAGTACACGATCGCAAGCACTTCCCAGTGCTACAGTGTGCCGGAGAAAAGATGGGCGTTCGATCTTCTCGAAAAACTTTCCATTCCCACTGAAATCTTCCCGGAGGTGGTCTCACCGGGTACCGTCCTGGGAAAATGCAGGGTAAAAAGGGAAATGAACGTGATCGCCACCACCTGCCACGATACCGCATCCGCCGTTGTGGCCGTGCCGTTCGAAGAGGAAGGGATCTACATCAGTTCTGGAACATGGTTTCTTGTGGGAACGGAACTGGAGGAACCTCTTCTGACGGAAGAGGCGATGGAAAGAAACTTCACAAACGAAGGTGGATACGGAAAGATCAGGTTTCTCAAGAACGCAACCGGTATGTGGCTTCTTGAAGAGTGCAACAGGATGTGGAAAAAGAACTACTCAGAGATCGTGGAGATGGCAGAGAACGCACCTTCTTTCCAGGCGTTTCTCGACCCGGACAGAGAAGAGTTTCTTCACCCCGGGAACATGCTGGAGAGAATCAGATCTTATCTTGAAAAGACAGGACAGAGAACACTGGGGGGAATCGGAGAAATTTCCCGCCTCATCTTCGAGTCCCTTGCGTTCAACAGCAGGTGGATCGTGGATCAGATCGAAGAACTCACCGGCAGAAGGTACGAAAAGATCCACATAGTGGGTGGAGCCGTGAAGAACGATCTTTTGATGGGTTTCATTGCCGATGCAACAGGAAAGATCGTGGTGGCAGGCCCTGTGGATGCAACGCCCATCGGAAACGCCCTCGTTCAGTTCATCGCCATGGGTGAGATAAAAGATCTCGACGAGGCAAGAGAAGTTGTGAGAAAGTCCTTTGAGTTGAAAATCTTCGAGCCGAAGAATCCGGAGTTGTGGAGCGAAAAGTACGAAGAATGGAGAAGGTACAAGGAGGTGAGAGTGTGAACCTGAAGGATCTGGAAAACCCTGGAGTGTGGTACAGGCCCGCACCTTTCTGGAGCTGGAACGACAAACTGTGCGAGGAGGAACTTCTAAGGCAGATAGACGAGATGCATGAGAAGGGTTACGGAGGCTTCTTCATGCACTCGAGAGTGGGGCTTGTAACGGAATACCTCTCTGAGGAGTGGATGAGACTTGTGAGAAGCTGTGCAGAACACGCCAGAAAACTCGGGATGCTCGCTTGGCTTTACGACGAGGACAAATGGCCTTCCGGATTCGCTGGAGGAATCGTGCCCCTCGAAAAACCGGAATACAGGCACAAATACCTCATACTCTTGAAAAAGGATCGGCTCGAACCAGAAGATGAGATCCTGAAAAAGATAGAAAGAGACGGTGAAGAATTCTACGTGGTAAAACGCGTTATGAAGCTTGGTGATCCATGGTTCAACGGAACCTGCTACGTCGATCTGCTCTCAAGAGAGACCACAGAGGCGTTTCTCAGATCGACACACGAGAGGTACAAAAAATCGTGTGGTGATCTTTTCAGAGTCTCCATCCCCGGGATCTTCACCGATGAACCCACCTATCTGAGAGTGCATCACCCCAAAGAACCCACACTCCCCTGGACAGAAAGATTTCCAGAGGAGTTTTTGAGGCGAAAGGGATACGACATCAGAGACCACTTAGAAGAACTCTTCTTCAACACGAAGGACTACATGAAGGTGCGGTACGACTTCTTCGATGTTGCAACTGAACTCTTCATCGAAAATTTCACGATACCATATGCGAAGTGGTGCGAGGAAAACGGTATCTCCATGACGGGCCACTACATGGCCGAAGACACGCTCAGGGGCCAGGTCGAATGGATAGGTGCCGCGATGCCACACTACGAATACATGCAGATACCGGGAATAGACAAACTCGCCAGACACCTGGAACAGGTGGTCACGATAAAGCAGGTTTCATCGGCGGCAGAGCAGTTAGGGAAGAAATGGGTGCTCTGCGAAACGTTCGGTACAACGGGTCAGCACGTGAGTTTTCTGCACAGAAAATGGATAGCGGACTGGCAGGCGGTTCTCGGTGTCACGTACATAAACCCGCATCTCAGTCTTTACTCGATGAGAGGAGAGAGAAAGAGGGACTACCCACCGAATCTCTTCTATCAACAGCCTTGGTGGAAGAACGAAAGATTCCTGTCGGATTACTTTGCAAGACTGAACCACATCGTCACACAGGGAAAGAGAGAGGTCAAAGTGCTCATGATACATCCCATCTCCTCAGCGTGGTGTGTGTATTCTAAGTTCGATGACGAGATCGATAAGCTCAACGAGCTCTTCGATACGATCACAAAGGAACTCGTTGCGAACAAGATAGACTTCCACTTCGGCGACGAGATGATCCTCTCAAAACATGGAAGAGTGAAAGAGGCAAAACTGAGAGTAGGAGAGTACGAATACGAAGTCGTGGTGCTGCCACCGCTCCTGAATCTGAAAAGTTCTACTGTGGAACTTTTGAACTCACTGGCAGAAAACGGTGGTAAGGTCTTTGTTTTGAAGGATTTCAGGTACGGCAGGTTCTTCCCGGAAAGAGTGGAAGGAAAGAAGGGAAGAATCGAATTCCTCAAAAAGGCTCGTGTTTTTGAAACGCTCGAAGATCTCATCGAAGAACTCAAACCCTTCTTTTCTGTGGATGTTCTGGATACGAAAACGAAAGAGAATGCAAAAGCGGTGATCGCGCAGAAGAGAGTGCTGGAAGACGGATCTTATCTTCTCTTTCTTGCGAACACGGACATCGACCGGGAAGTGCACTGCCATCTGGAACTGAAGGAAAAGAGAAAACACACGTACGCGATAGACCTGTTCGATTTCAAATTGGTGGAGCTGAAGGAAAACGAGTTTGTCATGTTCCCAGCGTCGAGTGTTTGTATCTGGGTAACGGACGAGGAGGTTCCTGCGGAAGATGAGAAAGTGGTTTCAACAGGAGTTCTTCTGGAGAAAGAATTCGATTTCGAGACGGCACTGAACGATTTCGAAGTGAAGATGAACTCTTTCAACGTTCTTCCAGTGGACAGGGTGGAGTATTTTGAAGCGGGTGGAAGGGTTTTCAGGAACGAGTTCGTCTCGAAGATCTGGTACGAGTTCTACAGATTACCGGATGGTACACCGTTCAGGGTGGAGTACTCTTTCGAAATCAGGAAAAAGCCTCAAAAACTCTTTCTCGTCGTTGAGTGTGCGGAAAATCTCGACAGAATCACGGTGAACGGTCGAGAGGTGAGGTACGAAAGAAAAAGCTGCATTTTCAACGAGGAACAGAATTTCCTGGATGTGAACTTTGGAAAGATGGAGATCACAGATCTCGTCAGAGAAGGAAAGAACACGGTTGTTCTGGAGGGAAGAAAAGAAAACAACATCACAGGCCCGGGGTGTCACACGAGGGTGAAAGATCCAGAGAATCACAGGCCAACAGAGGTGGAGACGATATATCTTGTGGGAGATTTTTCACTTGTGAACGTGGACGAGACGAGGTACGTGATCGATGCACCCAAGGTACCGGATCACAGGGACATCACACGGGACGGGTACCCGTTCTATGTGGGATCCTTCACGCTCAAAAAGATATTTGAGTGTAAAAAAGACCCGGGGAAAAGATACTTCCTCAAGCTGAACGGTGTGGAGGCGGCCTCGGTCGAGGTGATTCTGAACGGGAAGTTCCTGGGCGTTCTTTTCTGGAGACCTTTCATGATAGATATTACAGATGCTCTGAGAAACGGAAAAAACGAACTCCAACTCGTCCTCACAAACACACTGTTCAACCTCATAGAGGCAAACCACAAGGCCGATGTGCTCGAAGAAACGTTCAGAAGACCGAAGAGCTTCATAGATTTCGAGCACCACACGGACAGATACATCCTGCTGCCCTTCGGCCTGGAAAACGTCGCCGTTCTCAGCTCTTCTTCACGATGAACTTCGGTTTTCTTCTGAACTTGAATATCTTTCTCAGAAAGAGCAGAAGGGGACATCTGAAGGCCATAGTCTCACTCCTTTCTGGCATCGACCACCTGAAAGGTGCGAAGTTTGTTGTTCTTCGATTCTCTCCACTCGATCTCGATGGGGAAGGCGAACTCCGGTTGAAGCCTTCCCTCCTTTATCCACTTTCTTGACTCTTCGTTCCTGTAGATCGCGGGACTGGCCAGAACCACGAGTTTCATAGGGCCATCGACCACGATGACCCCGTCTATCGTCTCTTCTGCGGAGAGCTTTTCGACGATCTCGTTCATCACCTTTTCTGGTGGAAGAGGTTTCACATTCACGAGGGCGATGTTTCTTGAAAGCGGCCCGATGATCTTCACGTTGGCGAGTTCCGGCTTGAAGCCATGTTCTTCGAGAACTCTGAGAAGGATCTCGTTTGCAGTAGAAACAGCTTTTCCGTGGTAATCCGGGTTTATGAGCATCTTCAGAAGGTGTTTCAGTTTGCATCCTTCTCTTCCCGCAGACTCACCGATCTTCTTCACTTCCAGTCCGAGGAACTTCAGCATCTCGTTTATCTCTTCTTTCCCGACCCTGTAGAGTGGTGAGTAGACACCGTCGAAGACCTTCAGGCCCGTTTTTCCCCAGCTGTCGGAGGCGTTTGCACCGCTCGCAACGAGGTGACCCTGAGCGTATCTCTTCACCAAAACGGTCTTCACGTCGCGGGTGCAGGCGTTGCAGGACGGCCCGTGTTTCCAAACCTTCTCCTGCATCCTGTTGGAAGGAATGAAAGTGTGCCTCAGGCCGTGTTTTTCTGCGAAGTTTCGAACAATCTCTCTCGATCTCTCGTAGGTGTAAGGGCTCCAGTCCACGGTGACGAGCTCCACCCTTTCTTCTCCGAGGGCCATCTTCGCCAGGATTGCCACCAGCGAACTGTCCTTTCCCCCGGAGAAGGCAACATAGAGCTTCCCGTCTTTCACGGTTTCTCTTATGTCCTCGACGATCTCTTTTACAAGGTCTTCAACTCGAATCGTACTTCACCCCCGTCCAGTTCAAGGACGGCGTAAGAGCCTTCAGCGAGGCTTCCCGGGTTCAGAAATCTCACACCCGATTTCACCGTGTCCTCCGGTTCGTGGGTGTGTCCGAAGAGGATCACCTGAGGTTTTTCGTTGAAGACCTTCAAAAGACGGTCTTTCAGATCCCACGGAGCGCCCCATCCGTGACACATTCCTATGGTGACGCCTTCTACAAGCAGGACTTTCGAGAACGGAAGGTGTTCTTTCACGTCTGGATAATCCATGTTTCCGTAAACTCCGTAGAACTCTTTAGAAAATTTCTCAAGAAGGATCACCGTGTCCAAATCCACATAGTCTCCAAGGCCTATCACGCCATCGTACTCTTTCAAAGAGTTCAGTATCTCATCTGGAAGACTGGCCATGCGCACGGGAACGTGTGAATCGGAGATCAAAAGGAACCTCTTCACGTTCTCACCCCAGGATCGTGTTATCTATGAGTCTCGCACTTCCAACCCAGGCAGCCACCGCGACGATCACCTTTCGATCGATCTTCTCAACCGGCTCCAGAGTCTCCTCGTCCACGATCTCCACGTAGTCTATCTTCACCTTATCGAACCTGGAAAAGTGCTTTATCATCTCTTCTTTTATCTTTTCTGCGTCTCTTTCACCGTTCAGATAGAGATTCTCTGCTATCTTCAGGGATTGATAGAGCGACAGCGCCTGCTGCCTTTCTTCGGGCGACAGATACACGTTCCTTGAGCTCATCGCGAGGCCATCCGGTTCTCTCACGATGGGACACTCGATCATTTCCACGTCCATGTTCAGATCTCTCACCATCCTCCTCAGAACCCTGAACTGCTGTGCATCTTTTTGACCGAAGTACGCCCTGTGAGGTTTCACGATGTTGAAGAGCTTCGTGACCACGGTGCACACTCCACGGAAATGACCAGGACGGGATCTACCACACAGGTGTTTTGAAAGTTTCGTTTCTTCAACGTAGGTGGAAAAATCGGGAGGATACATCTCCTCGACTGATGGGTGGAAGATGCAATCCACGTTTTCTTTTTCGAGGAGCTTTCTGTCTCTTTCGAAATCCCTCGGGTACCTCTCGTAGTCTTCGTTGGGACCGAACTGGGTGGGGTTCACGAAGATACTCACCACGACCACATCGTTTTCATCCCTTGCTCTTCTCACAAGAGACAGGTGCCCTTCGTGGAGGTATCCCATGGTGGGGACGAATCCTATCGTTTTTTTCTTCTCTCTCATTTCCTCGGAGAATTTCTTCATTTCCTCTACGGTTTCTATGATTTTCATTCTTTCGCCTCCCCGATTTTGCAGAAAACATCATCACAGAATTTCTTTTCGATGAGATTCCACACGGTTTCTCCAACAGGATTTCCAACACCTGCCAGGTAATCCGCCAGGTGAAGGTGGAGGCACTTCACTTTCGAGAAATCTCGAATACCACCTGTTCCTACCTTTTCCAGAATTTCGCGGAAGGGATGTTCCCCAGTGAGGAGCCTTTTCCTTCTTTCTATCACTTCCAGGTGTGCCTTCCTCATCTTTTCTCGAAACTCCACATCGGACGCTATTCGATCTTCGAGTTTCTTTATGAGCCCTGCGCTCTCGAGTTTGGATACTTCTCTTTTCAAGTGAAGACAGGTGAGCCAGTAGAGAGTTGGAAAGGGCTTTCCATTCTTGATGGGCAGACTTTCGATCACAACCGGATAGCCGTATGGACAGCGATAAGCCACCCGATTCATGTTCGTGATCTTTCTTCCAATCTGCCACTCTACGATCTTTTCATCACGAGAGTTACCCATTCTCTCTCCTGCTTTCTCTCCAGAACGTTCCATCCGTGTTCACTGGCCTTTCTTTTCACCATGTCTTCTTTCCTGTCAACGATCCCTGAGAGTATGAGCATGGAATCTCTGTGTGTGACACGATTCACATCTTCGAGTAGCTTCACGTGAATCTCAGCCAAAATGTTGGAGACCACAATATCGAAAGTACCCTCCACCTCTGAGAGAAGATCCGACCATTTCACCAGCACGTCGACATCGTTCTTTCGAACGTTCTCTTCAGCCACCTCGACGGCCTGCTCATCTACATCGACCGCTACCACCCGAGATGCACCGAGTTTTTTGGCAGCGATGGCGAGTATTCCCGTTCCACATCCAACGTCGAGCACAGTGTTTCCTTCCTTCAGATACTTTTTCAAGAAGAAGACGCTCATTCTCGTGGTGGGATGGAGCCCTGTGCCAAATGCCACACCGGGAGACAGTTTTATCACGATCGCATCTCTTCTGTTTATCTTTTCAGTTGGATCTATGAATATTCCTTCGACGATTTCAAAGGGTTCGAGCTCAACTATCCAGTCTTTGGGAGTGGTGATCTTCTCGTCAACAATCTCCCAATCTTTCAAAAAATCGGGAAGGGGTTCGCCCTCCCTAAGGTAGATCTTCAACACCTTCTTTCCCTTTTTGTCCTCTTCTATCGCAAAATTGAAGAAACCCTCTTCGTAAAATTTCTCTACGAGTTCTTCCTCTTCGATTTTCAAAGGAAGTATCAGCTCTTTAAACCTCATCGATCTTTCTGATTCTCCTTTCGTGCCTTCCTCCATCGAAGGGTGTTGAAAGGAAGGTATCCACTATCCAGAAAGCGAGCTCTGCTCCGATGAGCCTTCCCGGAAGAACGAGGATGTTTGCATTGTTGTGCGATCTCGCGAGTCTTGCCATGTCCGGGAAAAGACAGAGAGCTGCTCTTATGCCCCTGTACCTGTTTGCAGCAATTGACATCCCGAGCCCTGTCCCACACAAAAGGATTCCAAAATCCGCTTCGTTCGACAGAATGGATTGAACAACTTTTTTTGCGTAGTCCGGATAATCAACGGATTCCTCGGAATAGGTACCGTGATCTTCCACTTCTATTCCCTTGCCCAGAAGGTAGTTCTTCACCTTCTCTTTCAGTTCAAAAGCTGCGTGGTCCGATGCAATAGCGATCTTCACTTTCTTCGCACCTCCTCCATGGCCTCCGATATCGTATCGTATATCTTCACTATGCGATCCAGATTCGTCAGAGAAAGGACTCGCTCTACCTTCTCGTTTGGAGACACCAGTGCAAAGAAACCACCACTGCTGCTGATACTCTTCAAGATGTTTACAATGACACCCAAACTGAAGCTGTCTATGCTCTCCACATCCGAGAGGACCAGAAATATCTTGTTGTAACCCTTGTTCAAAAACTCGTCAAAAACCCATTTTTTGAACAGATGCGCGTTCTCTATGTTGAGCTCTTTGTTCGGCATCAGTATCACCACGTCATCCACAATCTTGTAGGGAAACATTTTATCCCCCCTTAGAGTTTTCTGAAAACTCCCACCACTTTACCCAGGATTTTCACCTTTTCCGCCCTGAAAAACATCGACGACATCTCTCTGTTAGCGGGCCTCAACTCTACCGTATCACCCCTCTGATAGAACTTTTTTAGCGTCACCTCTCCGTCAACCATCGCCGCCACGATATCCCCGTTCTGCGCCCAATCCTGTCTTCTCACAAGAACTAGGTCCCCATCACAGATGTGTTCTTCTATCATGCTTTCTCCTTTTACCTTCAACAAAAAGTGATCGTAACCGCTCGAAAGAAAGCTCTCGGGAATTTCTATGTAATCTTCCAGATATTCGATGGCTTCTCTTTTTTCACCTGCACGAATCTCTCCAATCAGAGGTATTTTGTTCCTTATGCTTTTCGATATCCTCAGTGCCCGCGGTTTGCCGTTTTTCCTTTCGATGTAACCCTTCTTCTCCAGAGCGATCAAATGGAGAAGAGCGCCGCGCGGAGTGATCCTGAAGCGCCGCGCGATCTCCCTCACCGAGGGGGGATATCCATTTTTCTCTATGAACTCTTCTATGAACAGAAGCACCTTTCTCTGCCTTTCCGTGAGATCTTTCAAGTATCGAACACCACCTTCGTTTTCAGAACATCTCCATCACGCTCGAACTTCAGAAGATGGTATGTGAGAGCTTTTATTTCGGTTCCCTCTTTTTTTCTGATCTTCCTGAAAGTTACTTTTAACTCATTCCCTTCCCTTTTAATCCTCCAGGGAGCCCATCCTTTCGATATCTCAAGAATCCAGTCGTTCACCGTGTCAAAAAAAGCGTCTTCCGTCTCTTCAAGAGGATACATTTTCTCTTTCTCTTCGGTGTCGAGGACAATCCCTTCTTCTTCGAGAAGGATGTTTCTCGCCTCTTCCAGAAGTTCTTCGTAAGAGTTCCCGGATATCTCGTAAGCGATATCGGCGGTATGTTCTATGGGTTTCCTCAATCTTTCACCACCGCCACCTTCGATATGGTATCGTCTCCAAGTTCGATGAGTTTCACACCTTTCGTTACACGACCGATGACACCGATTTCAGACACGGGAAATCTGATCATCATACCGTTTCTTGTGACCACCACTATCTCTTCGTCGCCCCTCACGTACCTCACAGCTACTACGTATCCCGTTTTGTTCACATCGGAGATGTTTCTGAGACCCGTTCCTCCCCTTCTTTGAATCCTGTACAGCTGAACGGGTGTTCTCTTGCCGAATCCCTTCTCTGTCACGGTGAGAATCTCTCCTTCCTCACCTGGAGGTATCACGTCCACACTCACCACTTCGTCTCCTGGCTGAAGCTTTATCGCCTGAACTCCGGCCGCATTTCTTCCCATTCTGCGAACATCACTCACCGGAAATCTGATGGCCATACCCATCTTCGTTGCCACTATGAGTGTTTCTTTTTCGCTGTTAACAACCCTGGCGCTGACGATCTCATCTCCAGGTTCTATCTTTATGGCTCTGACACCGCGATTGCTGGTGGCGTTTTCAAACTCTTTGAGGGCGGTCCTTTTGATCTTCCCGGACTTCGTAGCGATCACAAGATCCCTTCCTTCACCGTTCAGAGAAGCGAGTGCCACGATCTTTTCTGTGTCTTCGAGATTCAGAAACGCGGTGATGTGTCTTCCTCTCGTGTTTCTTCCGGTAGTTTCCAGCTGATAATTCTTGAGAACGTACGCCCGCCCGAGGTTCGTTATAAACAGGGTCGATGAGGTGTTCTTCGCGACCACAACGAACTCGACCTCATCATCTTCAGAGAGTTTCGAGACGGTGATACCTTTACCTCCACGCTTCTGCGATCTGTAGCTGTTCAGCGGTGTGCTCTTCAGATAACCCTTATGACTCAGTGTGATCACCACGTCCTCTTCGACAATGAGTTCTTCTTCGTTGTATTCGATACTTTGATCTGTTACTTCTGTTCTTCTGGGATCTCCGTATTGCTGCTTCAGGTAGAGGAATTCTTTTTTCATTATCTCCTTTACTTTTTCGTCCTTCTCGAGTATTTCCTTCACTTCTGAGATCTTCCTGACCAGATCGGAGTATTCGTTTTGAAGGTTCTCTATTTCGAGGGAAGTCAGCCTCGAAAGTCTCATGTCGAGAATGGCTTTTGCCTGTTCTTCGGTGATCTCGAGTGTTTCCATGAGCGATTGCCTCGCACTTTCCACATCTTTGCTGTTCCTCACGATGTCCACAACAACACCTATCGCTCTTGCCGCTTTCAGGAGACCCTCGACAACGTGTGCCCTCCTTGTGTACTGCTCGTATTCGTACCTTGCTCTTCTTCTGATGACTTCAAAGCGGTGCTCAAGGAAAGCTTCCATCAATCCTTTCAGATTCATCAACCTGGGCCTTTTGTGTTTGTCTATGACCAGCATCTGAACGTTGAAGTAATCCTGAAGAGCGGTTCTCTTGTAGAGATTGTTTATTATGACCTCTTCGTTTGCGTCTTTTGGAATTTCTATGACTATTCTCATTCCGCGTTTGTCAGATTCATCTCTTATGTTCCTGATTGGGAGTGATTCGTCGTCTTTTGCAATCTTCGCTATTTGCTCTATGAGACCCGCTTTACTGACTCCGTACGGAATCTCCGTGATGACGATTCGCTTTACTCTCTTTCCATCCTCGACGTGCACCTTCCCTCTGACGATGATCCTGCCTCTTCCCTCTTCGTAAACCTTCTTCAACTCAGAAGCGTTCACTACCACGGCTCCTGTGGGGAAATCCGGCCCCTTTATGAACTGCATGAGTTCTTCAACCGTAGCTTCTGGATGATCGATCAAATAAATCAGGGCATCCACGGTCTCGGAGAGATTGTGTGGAGGTATGTTCGTGGCCATTCCCACCGCTATACCGGAGGCACCGTTTATTATGAGATTTGGCACTTTGGATGGGAGGACTTCAGGCTCCTTCAGCGTGCCATCGAAATTGTCGATCATGTTCACCGTGTTCTTTTCTATGTCTTCGAGCATTTCTTCTGCGAGCCTCGTGAGTCTCGCTTCCGTGTACCTCATCGCGGCTGGAGGGTCTCTGTCTATGGAACCGAAGTTTCCCTGACCCTCTATGAGTGGATACCTCATCGTGAACGGTTGAGCCATCCTCACGAGGGCATCATACACGGGTGCGTCGCCGTGAGGATGGTACTTACCCATCACTTCACCGACGATTCTCGCACTCTTCTTTGTGGGTGAGTTGTGCTTGAGGCCGAGTTCGTACATTCCATAGAGAATTCTCCTCTGAACGGGTTTGAGGCCGTCCCGAACGTCCGGAATGGCCCTTCCCACTATGACGCTCATCGAGTACAGAAGATAAGACTCAACAAGTTCATCCTCTACGGGTTTGTTTATCAGGATCTCTGGCATTCACATCCCTCCGTCAGGACACCTTCGCACCTGGTGTGATTTCTCCATCTACCGTCAAAAGTCTCAAGGTATCGCCGGACTTTGCAGCGAGGAGCATTCCCTGAGACTCTATGCCCATGAGTTTCGCGGGTTTCAGATTAGCGACAACGACGATCAGTTTTCCTACGAGTTCTTCAGGTCTGTAGTGTTCTGCAATTCCCGCCACTATCTGTCTCTTTTCCGTTCCAAGATCGATTATCAATTTGAGAAGTTTTCTGGAATTTGGAACCTTCTCCGCTTCGAGGACCTTTGCGATTCTGAGGTCTACTTTGGAAAAATCATCTATTGTGATCACGTTCTGATCGACCGACACTGTCTCCACCACCTTTTTGAAGTCTTTCGTGTCGATTTTCTTGAAGAGAGGTTCACCGTGGATTACAGTGGAACCAGACTTCAGAACTCCCCAGTTTTCCAGATGCTCCTTCGAAGGCTTTTCTTCAAAGGACACTCTCCTGAACACTTCTTCGGAGGTGTCTGGCATCACCGGGAGTGTCATCAGAGCCACCTTGAACACGGCCTCCAGTGAGTTGTACAGCACCGTTCCGAGCCTTTCCATATTCCCTTCTTTTCCAAGTATCCAGGGCTTCGTGTCGTTGAAGTACTTGTTCACGTCCGCTATGAACTCCCATATCTTGTCCAGGGCTTCTGTGAGCCGGTAGGAATCCATGAGTTCATGGTAAGCGTCTTTTGTTTCGAAGAATCTCTCCTTCAGCCAGCTGTCAAACCCTTCCTGATCGGAAGGAGAAGGGAGTCTTCCGTTGAAATACTTCTTTATCATAGCCGTGATCCTGTGAAGGAGATTTCCGTAGTCGTTCGCGAGATCGGAATTCAATCTGTGGACGAGTCTTTCCTCCGAAAAGTCACCGTCTTTTCCGAACATGATATCCCGTATCAGGTAGTACCTCACCACATCGTTGCCGTATCTCTTCACGAAGAACCTGGGGTCTATAGCGTTGCCGAGAGACTTGCTGATCTTCTGGCCGTTCACCGTGAGCCACCCGTGTGCGAACACCTTCTTTGGAAGTGGGAGTCCAACCGACATGAGCATCGCAGGCCATATGATGGAGTGGAATCTGTTTATTTCTTTTCCTATCAGATGCAAATCTGCGGGCCACCATTTGTTGAACATCTCATCGTTCCAGCCGTACCCTATAGCGGATATGTAATTTATGAGAGCGTCCACCCACACATAGATCACGTGTTCCGGATCGTCCTTCATGGGAACGCCCCATTTGAAGGTCGTCCTGGTGATGCTCAGGTCTTTGAGACCACCTTCGAGGATCTTCAACATCTCGTTTCTTCTGAAGTCCGGTTCCACAAAATCGGGATGCTCCTCGTAGTACTTCAGGAGAGGATCTCTGTATTTCGAAAGTCTGAAGAAGTAATTCTCTTCCTCGACCCATTTGACGGGTCTTTTACACTCCGGACAGAAACGTTCTTCTCCTTCCTTTATAACCTCGTCCTCGTTCCAGAACGTCTCACAGGGAACACAGTACCATCCCTTGTAGATGCCCTTGTAGACGTCTCCGTTCTCCTTCATCTTCGCAACGAATTCCTGGACAGTTTTCATGTGCATTTCGTCTGTGGTTCGGATGAAATAATCGTTCGTGATCTTCAGTTCTTTCCAGAGCCGTTTGAACTTTTCAGCCAGTTCGTCACAGAATTCCTGCGGGTCCTTTCCAGCCTGCTGGGCTGCCTGCAGTACCTTCTGGCCGTGCTCATCTGTTCCCGTGAGGAAGAACACATCGTAACCCATGAAACGTTTGTAGCGAGCGATGATATCGGCTACAATAGTAGTGTAGGCACTTCCTATGTGGGGCTCAGAATTCACGTAGTAGATTGGGGTGGTGATGTAAAATTTCAAAGTGTCACCTCCTTGTTTTCCCTATCTATTCAATGATACCACACACCGGAGGTGAGATTTGTGAGAACTAACAAAGACAGACTCGTTCGAATTTCGGTTGTTGGAGAGATCGCTCCAGCGAAAATGAGGTCTCCTTACAGTGTAACAACCGAAGGGACAGTGAGGGTAATTCCAGTGCTTGGAGGCATCACCTACAACGTGAAGGTGGGTGACAGTGCTTACGGATGGGCAGGAGACCATGTAGAACCGGGTGTGTCTGTCATGGCAAGAAGAAAAGAAGAGGAAATACCGCTGATGACTCTCTCGTGTATAGGAAACGAAGTGATCGTGATGTCTGGAGACGCGAAGGGAAGCAGAGGATTCGTCACGGGAAAACACGGAGGTGTGAACCACGTTCTCGTTCACTTCGAGGAAGAAGTACTCGGAAAGCTCATGGTTGGGGATAAGATATTGATAAAGGCCTGGGGGCAGGGGTTGAAGCTTCTGGACCATCCGGATGTGAAGGTGATGAACATCGACCCAGATCTCTTCGAGAAACTTGGGGTACAGGAAAAGAACGGGAAAATCCATGTACCTGTTGTTACAAAGATCCCAGCGCACATGATGGGATCCGGGATCGGCGCTTCGAGCAGTGCTTCCACCGACTACGATATAATGGCATCGAATCCTGAGGATCTTGAAGTAGCGGATCTGAAACTTGGAGACATCGTCGCAATTCAGGACCACGACAATTCCTATGGAGTTGGAAAGTACAGAAAAGGGGCAGTATCGATAGGTGTTGTGGTACACTCTGCCTGTGTTTCAGCAGGACACGGTCCGGGTGTGGTTGTGATCATGACGGGAGACGGATCGAAGATATTACCGGAAGTGGTGGAAAGGGCTAACATATCTGATTATCTTGTGAGGTGATATCGTGTTTCCTCTTTACGATGTTCTCCCAAGTAGAAAGAAGCCTTACGTGACGATAGCTTTGATTTTGATAAACGTGGTTGTTTTCGTGTATGAACTCATGTTAAACGACAGAGAACTTCTCCTGTTCATGTACAGATATGGTCTTGTGCCGGCTCGTTACACGGTTGAGAGAGTAAAAGAAGCACTCGGCTTTTCCCTTCTTCCTTTCATAACTCACATGTTTCTCCACGGAGGGTTCTGGCACATCTTGGGTAACATGTGGTTCCTCTGGATATTCGGAGACAACACAGAAGACGAGATGGGCCACGTTGGCTACACTCTGTTTTATCTATCCGCTGGTATTTTTGCCGCACTCACCCAGTTCGTTTTTACGCTTCATTCAACAACTCCCATGGTTGGGGCATCTGGAGCGGTGTCCGGAGTTATGGGAGCTTATTTCGTGCTGTTTCCGTACTCGAGGATCGTGACTCTGTTTCCGATTTTCTTCTTCCTCACACTCGTGGAAATACCGGCGTTCTACTACCTGATGATCTGGTTCTTTATCCAGGTTCTGAACGGCCTTGTTGGATCCTACGGAATAGCGTGGTGGGCACACATAGGTGGATTTGTATATGGAATGCTTTGGGGATATATTTTAAGGATGAGAAGGATTCACAGATACAGATATTGAAGGTGAGGGAGTTAACAGTATGTCAAAAAAACAGAAAAGCAAGTACATCGTGATATTCGGCTGTGGAAGACTTGGATCGCTGATAGCCAATCTCGCCTCTTCTTCAGGGCACAGTGTTGTGGTCGTGGATAAAAACGAATACGCGTTTCACAGGCTCAATTCCGAGTTTTCCGGTTTCACCGTGGTGGGAGATGCCGCGGAGTTTGAAACTCTGAAAGAGTGTGGTATGGAGAAGGCAGACATGGTGTTTGCGTTCACGAACGACGACAGTACGAATTTCTTCATCTCGATGAACGCAAGGTACATGTTCAACGTAGAAAACGTGATCGCCAGGGTCTACGATCCTGAAAAGATAAAGATTTTCGAAGAAAATGGAATAAAAACCATCTGTCCCGCCGTTCTCATGATAGAGAAAGTAAAGGAGTTCATCATAGGGAGTGAAGAAGATTGAAAGTCATAATAATCGGTGGAGAAACGACGGCCTACTATCTTGCTCGCTCCATGCTGTCGCGAAAGTACGGTGTAGTGATCATAAACAAAGACAGGGAACTCTGCGAAGAGTTCGCCAAGAAATTGAAAGCAACGATCATACACGGAGATGGAAGTCACAAAGAGATACTCAGGGATGCCGAGATTTCGAAAAGAGACGTGGTGGTGATCCTCACTCCAAGAGATGAAGTCAACCTATTCATCGCACAGCTTGTTATGAAGGACTTCGGGGTAAAGCGGGTGGTGAGTCTTGTTAACGACCCGGGAAACATGGAAATATTCAAAAGGATGGGTATCACAACCGTCCTGAATCTCACCACTCTCATAACGAACACGGTGGAAGCTCTCATCTTCCCAGATGAGTTCTCCAGCATCATACCGCTGGAACAAGGTATTGAGTTTCTAAGTGTGAACGTGGAAGAAGACAGTCCAGTCGTGGGAAAGAAGTTAAAAGATCTTCCGCTTCCAAGGGATAGTATCATCGCTGCCATCGTCCGCGGAGGAGTGCTTGTGGTTCCGAGAGGAGATACGGAGATTCTCTCCGGTGATAAACTGTACGTGATCGCAAGTGCAGAAGCCAAAGAAAAAGTGGAAGAGACACTGCTTGGAAGGTGAGAAAAATTGGAAGACATAATGGCCAGTACCAAATACAGACTCAAGGTGATTTTCTGGTACGTAGGTCAGCTTTTGATATGGTTTCCTGCGATCCTCCTTTTGCCAACAGTTTTTGTGATTTTCTATCCTGAAGAATGGGTATACATAGCGTCTTTTCTTGTTCCTTCAGTGATTTCTTTTGTTTCCGGTGTTGTTCTTAAAAAAGTTTCAAAATTGAACGAGACTCGTGTAGTGGGGTATCAGGAAGGAGCGGTGATAGTTGTCACAACGTGGTGTGCTGCGGTGGTCCTTTCAGCACTTCCGTTCGTCATGGCGGGTCTTTTGAATCTCCATCAGGCAATATTCGAGGCCACAAGCGGATGGACCACAACAGGGCTCACCATGTTTCCTGACGTGGAGAGTCTTCCACACGTGTTTCTGGTGTGGAGAAGCGTCATGCAGTTCATTGGGGGTGCGGGATTTGCTGTCATAATGCTCGCCACGTTGATCGGACCTCTCGGAGCCTCCCTTTACAGTTCCGAAGGAAGGGTGGACAACATACTCCCAAATGTGACCCACTCCACGAAGGTGATCATGGTCATATACGTGGCGTATGCCGCCGCTGGCGTGTTCCTCCTTCACATGGCCGGTATGCCTTGGTTCGATGCCTTTAACCACTCTCTCACCGCTCTCGCAACGGGTGGTTTCTCGGTAAAGAACGCGAGTATTGGATACTACGGCAGTGTATCGATAGAAGTGATAACCATCGTTCTCATGCTGCTCGGTGGAACGGGTTTTGGAATCCATTACACCCTCTGGAAAGGAAATCTCAAAGCCTTCGTCAAGAACGGGGAACCCTGGCTTATGGGATCCACCATTGTCATCGCATCGCTGTTTCTACTGCAACCAGCCAGGAAGGTTTTTCACGAAAAGGCGCTCAGGTACGTGATATTTCAGGTGGTCTCCGCAATAACGGGTACCGGGTTCTCCAACGCCGATCTTGTTCCATGGGTCACTCTTCTTCCGATCGCTGTGTATCTTCTCACCGTTATCATGATGCTCGGTGGAATGATGGATTCAACGGCTGGCGGTTTGAAACAGTTCAGAGTGTTCGTCACACTGAAATTGATATATCGATCTATCATCAATTTCATGGGACCGAGGCGAAAGGTTGAAAAGATCATAGTTTGGAAAGGAGAAAACAGGAGAACCATAGACAACGGAATCATAAAGGACATGTTCGTCTTCTTTGGTGTCTACGCCCTGACCTATCTGGTGGGAACTTTGATCCTCATGAGTTACGGATACGATCCACTGGTTTCCATGTTCGAATTCTCCTCCGCAATGAATGGAGTAGGTCTCTCGGTGGGGCTCACCAGTCCGAATCTTCCGGTAGGTGTAATATGGACCATGACGGTGGGCATGTTCCTTGGAAGACTGGAATTCCTCGTCGTCTTTTACGCGATTGTGAGAATCATAAGAGATGTGAAGATTCTTCTCGAGGAAAGAGGAGGTGTGAATAGTTGAAGTACAGAAGGATAAAGGGAACAAACGATATCTTCGGTGAAGAGATATGGTACTGGAGGTACGTCGAGGAAACCTTCAGAAATGTGTGCGAAAGCGCAGGAATAGAGGAGATCAGAACTCCCATATTCGAACAGACGGAACTTTTCGTTAGAAGTGTGGGGGAAGAATCAGACATCGTTCAGAAAGAGATGTACACCTTCCAGGACAAAGCGGGAAGGAGCATCACTCTGAGACCAGAAGGTACCGCGCCCGTCGTCAGGGCTTTTCTGGAGAATTCTCTGATAGATAGGGGGTTTCAACAGAGATACTACTACATAGGTCCCATGTTTCGATACGAAAAACCACAATCGGGGAGATTGAGACAGTTTCACCAGGTGGGTTTCGAGATCATCGGCCCCGAATCTCCAAAAGCGGATTTCGAGGTGATCATGCTGGTTGATACCTTCTTGAGAAGGCTCGGACTCACGAAATACAAGATTCACCTGAATTCCATAGGCTGTCCGGTGTGCAGGAAAAACTATCGCGAAGCCCTCAAAGAGTATTACGGTCAAGTTCTGGACAATCTCTGTGACGACTGCAAAAGACGTTACGAGACGAACATTTTGAGACTGCTCGATTGCAAGGTGGACCACGAATACTCTCTGAATGCACCAAAAAGCGTCGACTATCTCTGTGATTCCTGCAGGGCACACTACAAGAAGTTGAAAGAGTACCTCAACACTTTCGAGATCGAATACGTGGAAGATCACACCCTGGTCCGCGGCCTCGACTACTACACCAGAACGGTTTTTGAGGTGAGGCACGAAGGTCTTGGAGCCCAGAACGCCATCGCGGGTGGTGGAAGGTACGATGGCCTCTTTGCGGAGCTCGGGGGCTCTTCCGTACCCGCCCTTGGTTTTGCAGGTGGTATAGAGAGAATTATACTCGCTTTAAAAGCAGAGGGGATAGAAATCCCGATGAAAAATGTTCATCTTGTTTACATCGCAACTCTTGGTGAAAAAGCCTTTGTGGATGGTGTTCGGCTTGCGGGTGAATTGAGAAAGAAAGGCCTGAGTGTGGATGTGGACATCATGGATAGAAAGCTCTCCGGTCAGCTTAAGCACGCCAACAGAATGGGATCGAGGTACGCGGTCATTATTGGTGATGAAGAACTGGAAAAAGGAATCGTCATTCTCCGCGACCTCGAGACGGGAGACCAGGTTGAAATCGATCGGGACTTCGCTGCTGACTACATCGCTGAAAGGGTTTCAAAAGATTGATGCTATACTTGAAATGGGTGGATCGAGTTGAAAATTCTGGTTGGATCACCCGTATCTCTTGAGGAGTTTGAAACAATAGATCTCTTCGTATCCTGGCTGGATGTGATTCCAGACAACGCCAGATTTTCCATCGTGGGTACCAGCAAATTTTTCATCATCGGAAAGAACGGAAGGGAATGGAAGAAGGGTTACGAATTCGGAATCGTAGATGCTGGCATAAAGATTTTTGTGGTGGGTGGGGATCTCGCTCTCTACCCGGAAGTCTTTTACATTGCAAAAGAGAACGACGCAAAACTGGTGGTCGGTTTCTGCGAGATTCACAATTTCATAGATTTCAATTTTGTGAAGGCAAAATTCTGGGCGCATACACAGGAAACATCTCTGGCCTCCATAGTCTTGTTGAATTTCCTAGGAAAGGTTCACAACAACATCTACTTTCCCCTCGAAAAAACAAAGAACCAGACGGGGGTCGTGGCAGAGGGAGTAGCTCCTGTTTTTCTGGAGTTGAAAAAGAGTTTCTTCTCTTCGGAGGAAACCAAAGATGTTTGAGAACATTCTCTGGAAGATGGTGAAAAAAAGGTTAATCCCGAAAAGAAAAATCTCAAGAGTGCACCGAATCAGAAAAGGTGTAAAAAGGGTAGTGTGCGTCGCGTTTCCTCTGGACCAGATGTTCAAATCCGCGGACGATTTCATAGATGCTCTGATGGAAATCTTACAGGAGGACCTTTCTTTTGTGGACCTTCTGATTTTCCCAAGACTGACAGGAAATCTCCTCGCCGGGGTTTCTCCGATAAGAATAGAGAATTTTGAAAAACTCGATCCATTTTACACAGAACTGCTTCGATACATCTCGAAAGGACTGGACGTACCGATCGTTGCTCCAGGTGTGGAAACCTTCAAGACATCTCCAGATGTGCTGGTGATAGAAAACGGTGAGGTGGTACATCGATACACCCTCAGAGAAAGGTTCGCAGTTGCGGATTTCGGGGAATGGTACGCCGCGGTTCTCAGAAAAGAAGACACACTCTCCTCAAAGGCTCTGAGGCCGCTCGTGGAAAAGAACGTCTTTACTTTCATCCACTTCGATTTGGAAACGGAAGAAAACGACTGGTGGAAAGAGAAAAAAGGTCTATGGGCACGTTCCCAGAGTCTCGAGGTTTTTGGAATCAAAGTTTCTCCAAGAGGAACCTTCTTTGGAAAAACTTACCGAGGGAAAAGCTACGTGAGCGCTCCTATCCCGCTCACCCCGAACCTGACGGGTTTTCTGCGGCAGGATTGTGGTGTGAAAATGTCCGTGGATCTCGAACTGGATCTTCTAAAGGGAAAGAGGCACAGGATAGATACGGTGAAACACATTCTCTTCAGAGGGTAACAGATCAGCAGAATCCGAAACATGGAGGTGCGGTAGAGTGCTGGTGAACGCGATCAGGCAAAAGGTGTCCGAAGTCATCTCTAAAGCGTACGGTTCAGAAATCGAATTCGAGGTCGAAATTCCACCCAGAAAGGAATTCGGAGATCTGTCCACCAACGTTGCCATGAAGCTCGCAAAAACTTTGAAGAAAAACCCGCGGGAGATAGCTCAGGAGATCGTAAAAAGTCTCGATGAAGATCCCTCGTTTGACAGGATAGAAATCATGGGACCCGGTTTCATAAATTTCTTCCTGTCGAACGAACTGCTCCGTGGAGTGGTTAAAACCGTGCTGGAGAAAAAAGACGAGTACGGGAGAGAAAACGTTGGAAATGGAATGAAGGTGCAGTTCGAATACGGAAGTGCAAACCCAACGGGACCATTCACCATTGGGCACGGTAGACAGATCATCATAGGTGACGTGCTTTCCGAGGTCTACAAAGAACTCGGTTACGATGTGACGAGGGAAATGTATATAAACGACGCCGGAAAGCAGATAAGGCTTCTCGCTCAGTCGCTCTGGGCAAGGTACAATCAGCTCCTTGGAGTTGAAAAAGAAATTCCCGAAGGGGGCTATCGCGGGGAATACCTCGTGGACATCGCGAGGGATCTGGTGAACGAAATCGGAGATAGATACAAAGATCTGTGGAACGAAGAAGTGGAGGAGTTTTTCAAACAGACAGCGCTGAACAGAATTCTCTCCTCCATGAAGGATACCCTTGAAAAGATTGGTTCTTCGTTCGATGTGTACTTCTCAGAAAAGAGTTTGATAGAGGATGGGACTGTCGAAGAGGTGCTGAAACTCCTCAAGAACAAGGACGTTGTTTACGAAAAAGACGGTGCTGTGTGGTTGAAAGTCTCTGCCTTCATAGATGAGGAAGACAAGGTTCTTGTGAGAAGCGACGGCACATACACGTACTTCATGACGGATATCGCGTATCACTACAAGAAATACAAGAGAGGCTTCAGGAAGGTTTACGACATCTGGGGCAGTGACCATCACGGTCACATACCAAGAATGAAGGCAGCGATGAAAGCCCTCGACATTCCCGACGATTTCTTCAACGTTATACTGCATCAGTTCGTTACTCTGAAACGTGGTGGGGAAATCGTTCGCATGTCCACGCGAGCGGGAGAATTCGTCACTCTGGACGAACTTCTCGACGAAGTGGGAAGAGACGCCACCCGATATTTCTTTGCGATGGTGGACCCCAATACCCACATGGTGTTCGATATCGATCTGGCGAAGGCCAAATCCATGGACAATCCAGTTTACTACGTTCAGTACGCACATGCCAGGATCCACAATCTCTTCTCCAACGCGGAAAAGAAAGGTGTGAAGTTTGAAGAGGGAAAACACCTTGAACTGCTTGGAAACGAAGAAGAAAGGGTTCTGATGAGAAACCTAGGTATGTTCAACACCGCTTTGAAAGAAGTTGCGCAGATGTTCGCACCAAACAGGCTCACGAACTATCTCCAGTCGCTTGCTGAGTCCTTCCACGCATTCTACACCAAACACGTGATAGTGGATCCTGAAAATCCCGAACTTTCGAACGCGCGACTCAACCTTGCCCTCGCAACGGGTATCGTTTTAAGAAAGGGTCTGAAACTCATAGGAGTTTCCGCACCAGAGAGGATGTGAAAGATGCTGGAGCAGGTGAGGATACAGAAGATGGTCAACGGAGGTTACGGCCTTGCCCATCTTTCAAACGGCAAGGTAGTTCTCGTAGAAGGAGCATATCCCGGTGAGGAAGTCCTGATAAAGACCTACAGAGAGAAAAGGGATTTTTCTTTTGGAAAGGTTGTTTCCCTTCTGAAAGAATCCGAAGATCGAACAAAACCACCCTGCAGATACTTTGGAAGATGCGGTGGCTGTCACTGGATGGATGTGAAGTATGAAACCCAGCTTCGTTACAAAAAGGAGGTATTGATCGATCTTTTCGAACGCTCAAATCTGAAGGTAGAAGTGGAAGATGTGGAGCCGAGTGATCTTGTTTTTCACTACAGGACGAAAATGGAGTTTCATTTTCAGGGGAGAAAATTGGGTTTGAAAAAGAGAAACTCCAATTTTGTGATTGACATAAAAGACTGTGAGGTGGCACCGGAAGGCACGGGTGAGATTCTGAACACTGTAAAAGAGGCCGTTCAGGTACTCAACATTCCTGTTTACAACTGGGAAACGAGGAAGGGAGTGCTCAAGCACCTCGTGATCAGGTACGCATTCAGCACGGACCAGTTCATGGTGATCTTTGTGACGAAGACGGAATCCTTTCCCTGGGGAAGAGATCTGGTTCGCGCTGTGTTAAAGAGATTTCCAAAGATTCACTCCATCATTCATGTGATGAACTCTAAAGACTCTGTGGTCCTAAGGGGACCGTACAGAACCCTCTACGGTGAAGGAGTAATTGTGGAAGAGTTCGACTGGGAAAGGTTTCAAATTCCACCGACCGCCTTTTTCCAGAGCAACTACTCCATCACATCCAAACTGATAGATCACGTGTACAGAGAACAGGCACTTCAGGGTAACGAGGTGGTGCTGGATCTGTACGCGGGTATCGGTACGTTTTCTGTGAGGACTTCCTTTTCGGCAGCAAGGGTGATCTCCGTTGAATCCAGCAGGGTCGCTGTGAAGGCTGGAAAGGCTAACGCGAACATAAACAGCAGAAAGAACATAGAATACGTGGAACAGGATGTGCTGGACTTTCTGAAAAACTACAGCGGAAGGGCAGACAGGATAATCCTGGACCCACCGAGATCAGGTGCAGGCCCAGAAGCAATGAAAGAAATAGTGAGACTTTCACCTGAAAGGATCGTTTACGTTTCCTGTGAGCCTTCTACTCTGGTGAGAGACCTCAAGGTGCTGGTGGAAAACGGCTACTCTATTGTCAGGGTGAAGCCCTTCGACATGTTTCCTCAGACTTACCATGTGGAAACTGCTGTGACTCTCGTGAAAGGGGATCGATGATGTTAGGCCTGGGACTTTCTCTGATCTTCGCTGTTCTCTCGTGGAAAGACAGTGCTTTTGTATCGATACTCGCTCTTGTTGCTTCTGTTATTTTCTTCTTCACCAGAAGTGAGAGAGAAAAGACCCTGTTTCATGTGAGTCTGATCTTTCTCCTCGTCCTCGAGGGGTTCGAATATTTGAAAGGGACAGATTACGATCGAGCCGAGTTGTTTCTGGTGCTGTCCTTCTTTCCTCTGATCGCCACCAGTTTCGCAAAGAAAAAAGCCGTGAACATACCTCTCAAATCGCTTTTCTGGCTTCTCGTTGCAATGGCGTTGTGGAAGGTAGCGAGCATTAAATATCCAACGGCTTCTTATCTTGTTTTTCCTGTTGTTGCGCTCGTGTTCACGAGAGATCTGTTTGGGAGGGAAAAAGATGGTAGAAAGGTATTCGCTGTCACCGATGAAGGATCTCTGGACGGAGGAAGCGAAGTACAGAAGATGGCTGGAAGTGGAACTGGCAGTGACGAGGGCGTACGAAGAACTGGGAATGATTCCGAAGGGAGTGACAGAGAGGATAAGAAACAACGCTAAGATAGATGTGGAACTGTTCAAAAAGATAGAAGAGAAAACAAACCACGATGTGGTAGCGTTCGTCGAAGGAATCGGCTTGATGATAGGAGAAGACTCGAGATTCTTCCACTACGGTCTCACCTCGTCAGATGTTCTCGACACCGCAAATTCCCTCTCTCTCGTGGAAGCGGGGAAAATCCTGTTAGAGTCTCTAAAAGAGTTCTGCGACGTGCTCTGGGAAGTCGCGAATCGGTACAAACACACTCCCACCATCGGAAGAACACACGGAGTCCACGCGGAACCCACCTCCTTTGGCTTGAAGGTTCTCGGATGGTACTCCGAGATGAAAAGGAACGTTCAGCGCCTTGAGAGGGCGATAGAGGAAGTTTCTTACGGTAAGATCAGTGGAGCTGTTGGAAACTACGCAAACGTACCACCGGAGGTGGAGGAAAAAGCGCTTTCGTACCTGGGCTTGAAACCTGAACCCGTCTCCACACAGGTTGTCCCGAGGGATCGTCACGCTTTCTATCTGTCCACGCTCGCGATCGTGGCAGCGGGGATAGAAAGGATCGCTGTTGAGATCAGACATCTTCAGAGAACGGAAGTGCTCGAGGTGGAAGAACCGTTCAGGAAAGGTCAGAGGGGCTCGAGTGCCATGCCCCACAAGAAGAATCCCATCACCTGCGAGCGACTCACGGGACTTTCCAGAATGATGAGGGCGTACGTCGATCCTTCCCTTGAAAACATCGCGCTCTGGCACGAACGAGACATTTCTCACTCCTCCGTCGAAAGATACGTTTTTCCCGACGCCACGCAGACTCTTTACTACATGATCGTCACGGCCACAAACGTGATGAGGAACATGAAAGTGAACGAAGAAAGAATGAAGAAGAACATAGATCTCACGAAAGGTCTCGTGTTCTCCCAGAGAGTCCTGCTGAAACTCATAGAGAAAGGACTCACGAGGAAAGAGGCTTACGATATCGTCCAGAGGAACGCTCTGAAAACCTGGAATTCCGAAAAACACTTCCTCGAGTACCTCCTCGAGGATGAAGAGGTTAAGAAACTGGTTACCAAAGAAGAGCTCGAAGAACTCTTCGATATCTCTTACTACTTGAAACACGTGGACCACATCTTCGAACGCTTTGAAAAGGAGTGAAGCGAATGAACCGTGTTGTGGTGGGTCTTCAATGGGGAGACGAAGGAAAGGGCAAGGTGGTAACGTATCTTTCCAGATATCACGATATCGTGGCGAGATTTTCAGGTGGAGCGAATGCCGGGCACACTGTGAATTACGGAGATTTCAAGGTGATACACCACCTCCTCCCTTCGGCCGATTTCACAAAAAACAGAGGAATCGCCATAGGAAGCGGGGTTCTCCTGGATCCTCAGGTGCTGACAGAAGAATTGAGGGAATTGAAAGAGAAATTTCCCGATTATTCAGGTGAAATCTTCATCTCTGAGAGCGCACACGTGGTTCTTCCAGTGCACAAAGAAATGGACAGGATAATAGACGAAGTGTTGAAAATAGGCACTACGAAAAGAGGAATAGGTCCCGCTTGTGCTGACAGGGTTATGAGGGTGAACGTGAGAGTTGCAGAGCTCGGCAACGAAGAAAAACTCAGATATTTCCTCGAAAAGAATCTCTCTTTGAAGAAGATCTACGGGGTGGATTTCGACGCAGAGAAAATGATGGGAGATCTTTCCACCTTCTATGAGACAATAAAAGACTTCGTCGTTTCACCGGTCCAATTGAAAAGAATCCTCGAAGAGAAGAGCGTTCTCTTCGAAGGAACACAGGGGGTCCTTCTAGATCTGGACGTGGGAACGTATCCGTACGTCACGAGCATGAACTGTTCCTCCTCAGGCGTGAGTGCGGGAATGGGCTTTCCTGTGGAAGTAGATGAAGTTTTAGGCGTCTTCAAGGCGTACACAACACGAGTCGGAGAAGGTCCCTTCCCGACGGAGCTCACAGGAGAAGAAGGAGAGAAGTTGAGAAAAGCGGGACACGAATACGGTTCCACGACCGGTCGGCCGAGGAGATGCGGCTGGCTCGATCTGCCGCTCCTCAGGTACGCCATTGAGATCTCCGGTGTCGATTCTCTGGTCATGACCAAGGCAGATGTGCTGAACGGTTTTGAAAAGATCAAGGTCTGCGTGCGCTACTCCGATGGAAGAGATCTCGTTTCACTCAGAGATCTGGAAAAGAAAGAGCCCGTCTACGAAGTCTTCGATGGCTGGAAATCTCTGGAAGACAAGAACTTCGAGCGCTTTGTTGATTTCATAGAAAGAGAGACAGGAAGACCGGTAAGGTACATATCCACAGGTGAAAAACTCGAGGATATAGTGGAGGTGTGAAGTGTGTCTGTGAATCTGAAAGGGAGATCTCTTCTCACTCTTCTTGATTTTTCTCCTGAAGAGATCAGATACCTTCTCGATATCTCAAAGCAGGTGAAGATGGAGAACAGATCCAAACTGAGAACCGAAAGGTTCAAAGGAATGACCCTCGCTATGATCTTCGAGAAACGATCAACGAGAACGAGACTCGCCTTTGAAACCGCTTTTGCAGAAGAAGGAGGACATCCGATCTTTCTTTCACCGAACGACATACACCTTGGAGCAAAAGAATCTCTCGAGGACACCGCACGCGTCCTTGGAAGAATGGTGGACGCCATCATGTTCAGGGGCTACAAACAGGAGACTGTGGAAAAACTGGCTGAGTACTCCGGTGTTCCCGTGTACAACGGACTCACCGACGAGTTCCACCCAACACAGGCGCTCGCCGACCTGATGACCATAGAGGAGAATTTTGGCAGATTGAAGGGTGTAAAGGTTGTTTTCATGGGGGACACCAGAAACAACGTTGCGACCTCTCTCATGATCGCCTGTGCGAAGATGGGGATGAATTTCGTGGCGTGTGGTCCCGAAGAACTCAAGCCCAGATTAGACGTATTCGAAAGGTGTCAGGAGATCGCGAAAGAAACCGATGGGAGCGTTTCTTTCACATCGAATCTGGAAGAGGCACTCGCGGGTGCCGATGTCGTCTACACAGACGTGTGGGCATCCATGGGTGAGGAAGACAAAGAAAAGGAGAGAATGGCTCTTTTAAAACCTTATCAGGTGAACGAGAGAGTGATGGAAATGACGGGTAAATCGGAAACGATTTTCATGCACTGCCTCCCCGCGGTGAAGGGCCAGGAGGTCACCTACGAGGTGATCGAAGGAAAACAGAGCAGGGTCTGGGACGAGGCGGAGAATAGAAAGCACACCATAAAAGCGGTCATGATAGCAACACTGCTGTGAGGTGAAGCCGTGAGCGTTCTTTACTCAATAATAGCCCTTGCTTTGTATCTTGCGTTCATGTTTTCTATAAATCTCTTCAGGATACGCCGATTCGAGAAGGCGATCTTCTATCAGTCCCTGCTGGGACTCGCCGGCGCTGTGACGGTGTGTGTGGCCTTTCGATACGTTCCAACGTTCAGAGTAAGCTTTGTCGATCTACACTGGTTCCTGATTCTCCTCTTCGTGAACGTGTTTTTCTTAGGAGGCAGTGAAGTTCGATTTCCACCCTTCATGAACCGCTTCATCGTGATGGTTTCGGTGGTGTTTCTGTCTCCTTTCTCGGAAGAATTGTTCTTCAGGGGAGTTTTTTTGAAACTGAACGGAAACGACATATGGACCAACGCACTCGTTTTTTCTTTCCTTCACCTCTTCAACGTGATCGTGGGCTTCGAAAGATTTTCCTTTGCGAACCTCGTATACAGATTCGTCGTTGCACTCATATTCGCTCACAGCGCAGCCGTCAGTGGTTCTCTGTTTCCCGCTGTTCTGTACCATACCACCAACAATCTTGTCGCCTTCATCCTTATGACCAGGAGGGGAAGGAATGTTCATAACGTTCGAGGGAATAGACGGATCCGGGAAGAGCACACAGATCCAACTTCTGGCTCAATACCTGGAGAAGAGAGGAAAGAAAGTGATCTTGAAGAGAGAGCCGGGCGGAACGGAGACGGGGGAGAAGATCAGAAAGATTCTTCTGGAGGAAGAAGTGACTCCCAAAGCTGAGCTCTTCCTATTTCTCGCCTCAAGAAATCTTCTTGTGACAGAAATAAAACAGTACCTTTCCGAAGGATACGCCGTTCTTCTTGACAGATACACGGACTCCAGTGTTGCATACCAGGGTTTTGGAAGAAACCTGGGAAAAGAGATCGTGGAGGAACTGAACGATTTCGCTACGGATGGACTGATTCCTGACCTGACTTTCTACATAGACGTGGACGTCGAAACGGCCCTCAAAAGAAAAGGAGAACTCAACCGCTTTGAAAAAAGAGAGTTTCTCGAACGTGTAAGGGAAGGCTACCTCGTGCTCGCCAGAGAACATCCCGAAAGGATCGTGGTGCTGGATGGAAAACGCTCCATAGAGGAAATCCACAGAGACGTGGTGAGGGAAGTTAAAAGAAGGTGGAAACTCGATGTTTAGAATAGCCATTGTGGAACTGAAGAGGATCTTGAAGAAAAGATCTTCACTGATGATGATAATCGCTGCACCTGTTCTGGTTGTGCTGATCTCTCTTCTCTTCATGCAGGGGTACAACCTTCAGACGATGAAGCTCGGAATATACAACGAAGACAACAGCATCTGGTCTTCCCTCGTCATGAGATTCATTGGAACCATCCTGAGACAGGAAAACATAGTGAAAGTCGATCAGAACTACGAAAAACTTCTGAAGGAAGGAAAGCTGAACGCGGTCATAGTGATTCCAAAGGGCTTCGCGGCGAAACTGTATTCCAAACAGCCAACCCAGATGATCTTCATCCCGAGTCCCATCGATCTTCACCTCGCCGCCGCGATATACAACGTTCTCGATTCTGTTCTGGCGGATTTCCAGGGGAGTGCCTTCTTCGATCCAAAGGTGCTCCGGTACATATTCACAGAGTCCGATTATCCCGTACCCAGATTGAAATTGAAAGACTCAGAACTCAGATTTTCTGATCTCATCTCCCCGTTCGTCGTCTTCTTCACGGCGATTTTGATAACCGTATCACTGGCGAGTGTCTCCACCTTTCTCGACAGAGAGAAGAACCTGCATGAGATGTTCCTCGTGTACAACCTTCCGGCATGGAAATACGCCTGTGGGAAGATACTCGCTTACACCATCATTGGAGCATCCGTTTCTTTCATAGCCTACTCCCTGACGGTGATACTGACCGGAGACAGCCTGGATTTCTTCATTACGTCTGTTCTCATCCTTCTCAACGCCCTTCTTCACACGTCTGTAGGTTTTCTGGTTTCTTCCATTTCTCCCGACAAGAGTCTTGCAAACATACTCGGTGTTTCTGTTATAGGAATATCCCTGTTCTCAAGCGGTTTTGCCATTCCTATAAGTAACTTGCCAGATATCCTTCGAAGAATCGCCATGTCAACGCCCGTGTTCAGAACCATGTACGCCCTCAGGGTGTACCAGCTGGAACATACCGTCGATAATCGCTCGATCTTTGTCGTCTTGCTCTGGACAGTTGTTTTGTTCTCCATTTCCATTCTATCGGGAAAGTTCGTTATCAGGAGGGGTTGACCTTGAGAATTCTTGTGATCTCGGATACCCACGGTTCACTTTCTTGCACAGAGAAAGCTTTGAAAAGTGCGGGGAATTTCGATGAAATCTGGCATCTTGGTGATGTTCTCTACCACGGCCCCAGAAATCCGCTTCCCGAGGGATACAGTCCAAAGGAACTCGCATCACTTTTGAAGAAACACCGTGTGAAGTACATACGCGGAAATTGTGATGCGGATGTGGACATAAGGGTTCTGGAAATTCCGGAAATGCCCAGGATCGGGATGGAATTCCTGGGAGATGTGAAGATACTCCTTGTTCACGGCGACCAGTTCGAATACGAAGGAGGAGATCCTGTGAGCCTGGCACAGGCTCATGGATGCAGTGTAGTTCTTTTCGGTCACACTCACGTTCCTCTGGCAGAAAGGTGCGAAGGGGTGCTGCTTTTGAATCCGGGATCGGTTTCTCTTCCAAAATCTGAGGCCGGTCCGACTTTTGGTATCATCGATATGGATGAGAAAAAATTCTACCTCTGCTCGCTGGAAGGTGATGTTTTGAAAGAGGTGATGCTCGTTGAACGAGAGTGAGAGAAAGATCGTGGAGGAGTTTCAGAAAGAAACTGGAATCAACTTCAAGAACGAAGAACTTCTCTTTCGGGCTCTGTGTCACAGTTCTTACGCGAACGAGCAAAATCAAGCGGGAAGAAAGGACGTGGAATCGAACGAAAAGCTGGAGTTTCTGGGGGACGCCGTTCTAGAACTCTTCGTGTGCGAAATACTATACAAAAAGTATCCAGAAGCGGAAGTGGGAGACCTGGCCCGGGTGAAATCCGCAGCGGCGAGCGAAGAAGTTCTCGCCATGGTTTCCAGGAAGATGAATCTTGGCAAATTCTTGTTTCTTGGAAAGGGAGAGGAAAAAACTGGTGGACGTGATAGAGATTCCATACTCGCCGACGCGTTCGAAGCGCTTCTGGCTGCCATATACCTCGATCAGGGCTATGAGAAGATAAAGGAGCTATTTGAGCAGGAATTCGAGTTCTACATAGAAAAAATCATGAAGGGTGAAATGCTCTTCGACTACAAAACGGCTCTCCAGGAAATAGTTCAGAGCGAACACAAAGTGCCACCAGAATATGTACTGGTGAGAACAGAAAAAAACGATGGTGACAGGATTTTTGTTGTGGAAGTGAGGGTGGATGGGAAGACCATCGCCACAGGCAAGGGTAGAACAAAGAAAGAAGCGGAAAAAGAGGCCGCAAGAATCGCCTACGAAAAGCTTTTGAAGGAGAGATCATGAAGATAATTCCCGTTTTTCTTCCATACGCGGGTTGTAAGAAAAGGTGCGTCTTCTGTGACCAGATAAAAGCCACGGGACAGGCAAAAGTCCCGTCTCTTGATGATATTGCACGAATCATAGAAGAGTACTCCAGAACGTCGAATGAATACGAACTGGGATTCTACGGAGGATCGTTCACCGGTCTTTCAGAGGAAAAGATGGAAGAGTACCTGAGATTCGTGAAGAGATTCCCTGTGGTGAAGTCGATCAGAGTCTCGACGCGCCCGGACGAGATAAACGAAAGAAAACTGAAGATTCTGAAGAAATACGGTGTGAACGTGATCGAAATAGGAGTACAGTCTTTCTTGGATGAGGTGCTCGAGAGGTCGAAGAGAGGTTACACCTCCGAAGAAGCTGAGAGAGCCTGCAAACTCATCAAGAAGAACGGATTTGTTCTCAGTGTTCATCTGATGGTAGGACTTCCGGGAAGTGATCGAAGAGGGGAAATTCTGTCCGCGCTGAGGACCGTAGAATGTGGAGCGGATATGGTGAGAATACACCCGACACTCGTTTTCGAAGGGACAGAACTCCACAGGATGATGGAAGAGGGAGAGTACACACCTTTGAATGTCGAAGAAGCGGTAGATATCTGTTCTGATCTCGTCTGCATTTTTGAGGGCTGGGGGACAAAAGTGATCAGAATAGGATATCACGTTCCCGTTGAGCTGCGAAAGTACGTGGTCGCGGGTCCCCTCGATCCATCTCTCGGTGACAGGGTGAGGAAAACAACGATGAAGAAGGTAATTGAAAGTTTGAAACCATCGAGAATTGTTGTTCCGAAGAATTACCTCGTCTGGTTCGAAGAAGCAAAAGTAGAAGTAGGAGATGAATTCAGATTCGATGACCTTTCTTACGCGGACGCTCTCTTCTTTACCGGAAAAGAGGTGGTCGAGAGGTGGCTGAACGGTTGACCCTTCTTCTTGTCCTGATTGGGCTGTTAGGAGTTCTGATCAACAGAGATCTGATAAAGAAAATCATCTCGCTAGATATCATGGGAACGGGTGTTGTCAGCTTCTTTGTCCTCATCTCCAGAAAGCAGGGGGAAGCTGTTCCGATACCGTTTCAACAGAACTCGGCCGACCCTGTCCCACAGGCTCTGATCATCACATCGATAGTGATAGGGTTCGCCACCGTAGCGCTCCTTGTCACCACTGCGAGCGTGATCGCTTCCAAGTACTCTTCGGTCTCTTCCGACAGGCTCGACAGAGAAGGGGGAAAGAAAGAGTGATCTTTCTCGTTTACAATTTCCTCATTGTATCGCTTGGGATTGTCTTTTTCTTCTTGAAGAGGAAAGTTCCTTGGTGGGCAACACTGGTGAATCTTCTTTTCGTAGTCACGATGATGCTTTTAGGATATCGTTTCGATCTTGTTTTGACCGGAAATTTCGGCGTTCACCTTCTGTTAGATCAGACATCGTATTTCTTTCTCATCCTCACAGCTGTGGTTCTTCTTGCAGTTTTCACGAAAGACCTGAACGTCAGTCTTTCGAACCTTCTTCTGATACTTCTTGGAGCGTTGAACCTTGCGTTCGTGAGTTACGATCTTTTCAACATATACGTTACAGTTGAGGTGATATCCCTCATTACCTTCCTTCTCGTCGTGGAGGGAAAAAAGAAGATTCAGTACTGGTCCGCTTTCAAGTATCTGATCCTGGGGACTGTTGGTATGAATTTGTACCTGATAGGAATCGGTGTTCTATACGCGGAAAACGGCACACTCTCGATCTCTGACATCTTGAAGGTTGATTCGTTTGCTTCCGCTCTCGTTGCGGTTGGACTTCTTTTGAGAGCTGGTGTGTTCCTCTTCAGTATGTGGCTTCCACAGGTTCATTCGGAGGCAGAAACACCCGTTTCAGCGGTTCTATCCGGTGTCGTTGTGAAGAGTGCCGTGTACGCGCTCGTTCGGCTGGAACACGTGGTGAATTGGAATGTGGTGAAGATCTTTGCCATTTTTTCGGCGCTTTCAGGTGTTTTGTTTGCCTTTCTTTCGAAAGATTACAAGAGGATTCTTGCTTACAGTACCCTTTCACAGATAGGGATCGTCCTTGCGTCACCGGTTACAGCCCCAGTTTACGCCCTCGCACATGGAATTTTTAAATCCTGGCTTTTTCTTTTGAAAGATGAACTTCCAGAAAGGGATGTGACGAAGTGGAAAAGGCTCGATTTCTGGGCGTGGCTGTCACTTTCACTGGCAAGTCTTTCGATCATGGGACTTCCCGGCCTTGCGGGTTTTTCGAAGAATCTGGTTCTCGAACAGCTTCACGGATGGGAGAAGATCTTCATGGAAGTTGTTTTCGTTGGCACCGCGGCTTCCTTCTGGAAATTTCTTCTGAAACCTTTTGAATTCAAAAGAAAGAAATTACCAGGGGTGTACAATCTCGTTCTGTTCATTGCTTCTCTGACGATAGGACTCTACTTTGCAAATTGGGGAAAGGCTCTTGAAAGCTGCCTCTTAATGGGTGCGGGGGTTCTGGTTCATTTTCTCTTCAAGAATTTGAAGATAGAAAAATATCCGCTTGAAGACTTCGAGTCCATGCTCGGGGTCTATCTTCTGGGGGTGGTGGCTTGTCTTTTCTTGTCGCTGTGATAACGGGAACCGTTTTTTTCATGGTTTTGTCTCAGAAAGCGACTCTGACAACAATCGTACTTGGAAGCTTGATGAGCGTTGTCACGTACATCTTCACAAGGCCCATCCACTTTGAGAAGTTTCCCTTTCTTGTGTTGAAACTCTTCTACAACGTTCCAAAAGCGGTTTTTGAATCGATCCTGGTTTTGCTCTTCCACAACGAGGCTAAAAAGGCTTACGAAGTTCCGGTGAAAGATGAGTGGGAGGAACTCGAAAAAACACTCACTATCACCCTCACTCCGAAAACACTGGTGATCGTCTCAGAGGAAGGTTATATGGTGGTCCATCAGGTGGGAGAGAGAAAACCATGAGATGGCTTCTCATTTCTCCGTTGATCCTGAGCGTTCTTCAGGTGCTTCTGGGGAAAAACCAGTGGGAAAAGCTCCTGGGGATTTCGTCGCTTTCAACGAAGGTCGGTGTTTTTATCTACGCCCTTTCGTACCTCGTTCCGGGGCTATCTCAGGCAAGGGATGTCGCGGTGTTCTATCTGCTCGCCGGTGGAAGCGGAATTATTCTGTTCTCCTACTTTCTGAGGAGGAACAGAGGATGATCTACATCGGTTTAGTTTTGATGTTTCTCGGCACTCTTCTTTCGCTTTTGAAAAAAGACTTCTTTCTGAAGATTCACCTCATAGGAATCTCAGACACAATGGGCTCCCTTTTCATCGTACTCAACTTCTGGGAAGACGCTTCGAGAACAATCCTCATGGTGGTACTCCTTCTTGTATGGGGGCCTTTCGTTTCACACGTTATAGCGCGCATGTACACGGAGGGATCGTCTTGATAGAAAATCTGGTACTGATTCTGATGGTCTCTGTCTCTCTGTACACGATCTTCACCTCGATAAGATTGAACGCAGTCATTGGAAGAACGGCTTTGAGCGTTCTGGCGGTTCTTTTGTACACACTCTTTTCTTCTCCCGATGTGGCCATAGCGGAGGCACTTCTTGGGGCACTTCTCACCACTCTTGTTTATCTGATTGCTCTAAAGTCGAGGGATCGAGTGAGGATCGGTTTCACACCTGTCAGACTCCTGTTCGAGAAATTGGGAGAGGCGTTTATGGGTTTCGAATATGAACTTCTGAAGAGATTCTGTGAGAAGTACGACTACAGATCAGAGTTCGTCGAGTTTTCTTCTCTGGAAGATCTCCTTGAAGCTTTGAACAACGGAAGGGTAGATGTTGCCTGTGGCGGAGTGTTCAGTGAAGACAGAAAAGGCTATCTGGAAACAAAGATCTTCTACCTCGAGGATGAAAAACTCGATCTGCTGAGGTACACAGAGAGGGTGTACAGAGGCGAGCAGTTGAATCACGTTTTACACAGAGATGGTAGCTACCACATTCTTTTCGCGGACGAGGAATTGAGAATGAGATTCAGAGAATTTCTCAGAACCGAAAAGGAGTTCGTAGAAGAATTGAAAAAGAAATACTTTGGGGAGGAGATCGGATGAAATGGATGTGGATCACCATCTTCGTTGTTTTTTGTTTTGTTGTTCTGTTGAACGGAAGTTTCGAAAAGGTTCAAGTGAACTTTGAAAACCCCGTGGTGAAAAATCCCATCACCCAGATCTACCTTCTGAACAGGGTGTACGATACTGTCTTCGAGGTTCTTGTTTTCTCGCTCGCAGTGCTTGGAGTTTCTCTCCACATGGCCTACCTTCCTACTCCAGAGGAGATAAAAGGCATATCGGACGTCACTATCAGGATCTTCGCCAGATTCATAGCGTTCTTTCTCCTCGTGGGATCGCTGTACCTTGCCCTCGAAGGCCATGTGAGTCCAGGCGGTGGATTCTCTGCTGGGGTTGCGGGTGGAACGGCGCTCGCTCTGATCGCCATGGTGGAAGATTTTGAAAACTTCGAGAGGAAGTTCGAAAGAACGCAAGCGTACTTTCTGGAGAAGTTCATCATGATCGTTTTTCTTTTCCTCGTTGTTCTGATACTCCCGGGAAGAAACCTCATAGTTCCGGCGAACATGGTGGTGTACCTGAAAGTGATGCTGGGTAGCTGGATCATCGTCTACTACTTCATAAAACACAGAGGGCTACTCTGAGATCCCAAGATCATAGATAGTGTCTCCTATTGTTACGGAGAATACCTTCCCTTCCTGTGAAAAGTGAATTTCCTTTTTTGTTTCTATCAGGTAGTTGTTTCCCTCTCCGCTCAGACCGAAACGAACGATTTTGTACAGGCCGTCCTTGAACATCACAAGGTAAGAAATCTTTCCGCTCTTTTTATCGTAGTTCGCGTTAAAAATCAAACTGTTCAATGTGACAGAAACAGAAGAAGACGCCGCGGCTTTCACCTCGTATTCGTGTCTCATAAAATCCACCGCGTAGAATTCGTCGGTTAGAAGATCGATGTCGTAAACGAGGCGGGCGCGTGTTTTCATGGCAAGAGACAGGGAGAAAAGACCTACCATCACAACCGTGCAGATGCAGAACATGAGGGCTAACGTTTCAACGAGGGAGTAGCCAGAAGAAAAATGCACCACGCACCCACCGTCGACTTCTCCGGACCGGGGCGTGCGTGATCGGAAAGCTCCGACCGGGCTCCCCCACGGCACACGGAGACACCTGCTTATGGCTGCTCCCTTCCGGGCCTGACCAGGTTCACAGGGCCCCGTTGCGTGGGACCCGGTCTTCACCGCCCCCGAGTCACGCCGTTTCCCGACCCGAAGAGCCTCGGGTGGGAATTCGGCCCCGCGTACGGCGGATTTCGGGTACAGGGGACCGCCAGCCCCCCGCCTAGCGTGGTGCATCAGTATTCTACAACACTTTCCGGAAGGTTTCAAGTTCAGAAGAGGTTGTAGTGCTTTCTGACTGGCTCTATAACCTTCCACCTGCACCTCAAACCTTTCGGGAAGGTGACAAGGTCACCCTTCTCTATGACGTACTTTTTTCCATCTTCTGTTATGACTTCCACCTTGCCTTCCAGTATGTAGCAGGTCTCGTTTGTGTCGTAGTACCAGTTGAACTCACTGACCTCTTTTTCCCAGATGGGCCATCTCTCCACACCGAGTTCCTTGAGTTTTTCAGGGGTGGGCTTTTCTATCTTCACTTCCACGCCTCTCACCTCCCGTTAAAAGTCTACCAGTTTTTATTGTTTTTTCATTAAATACTCATTGAAAATTTCTTCCAATTTCAACCCTGTTTCATTCTTTTGAATAGAGTTTGAAACGTAGGAGGAGGTACCGTGAGAAGGTGGGGATTGGGAGTTTTCATTGTTTTTCTTTTCGCTCTTTCTTTTTCTACAACGATATACAAGTATAACAAAGAACTCAGAAGATGGGAAAAAGAGATCAAGGAAGACGTGTTCGTTCTCCCATCTGCTCAGAGACAAACCACAGGGAGTGTTGTTGAAATGAACTCTTATCGTGGAAAGGGTCAGTGGTATTACTACATGGAATACGAACTGGGAGATGGGGAGAAACTTTTCAGCTTCTGGGCAGGTCAGGACACGGTGGTGGGAACCGTCACCGTCTGGAACGATTCAGAATATCTCTACGTCAGAGTGGATATCAGCGATGAGTGGAATCTGGAAGAAACACACCTCAACGTTCTTTCCGAAGAGCCCGATGGGAATCAAGCGCCTGGTCAGTTTCCGTTCAAGGAAGAGTTTGACCCACCCGTGAGCATCTACATCTTCAAAGTTCCTCTCTCTTTTCTCTTCCAGAACAGTTTCACCAGGTTGAACAGGTTGAACAACAAATACTACATTCTCCTTCATGGAGTTGTGAGTAGCAGCAGTGGGAGAGAAGAAACCGCATGGGGAGGAAGGTTCTCGCAGTGCCTAGAGATCCATCTGAGCGGTACAAAGGTCACTTGGTTTGTGAAGAAACCCGGCGTGTACGTCGCGAAAGTGCTGGAAGTTGAAGCAAACACATACCTTTCAATCTACGTGAATTTTCCCGATCCTTCGAACGAAAAAGATAGTGTGGATCTGAAAGTGGCCTATGGTGACGAGATTCCCACAGAGTGGTTTGATGACCTCAGTTTTCTGGAAGACAGATTTTCTCTGTGGCAAAAAATCAATGTTCCAAAGACTCTGTCAACGAACATCTACACCAGCGCGGGCGTTATAACCTTCACCATCAACAACTCTAAACTGTACGTCGATACCTCACCATAAGGTGAGTAGAAGGAGGGGTTTGTATGAGAAAGTTACTTTGGTTAGTTCTTATGGGAGCACTGTTTTCTTTTGTACTGGCACAGACACCACTCGAAGTTTGGAAGTACGAGGATGGCCAGTATATCAACCTGCCAGCAACAAACGATCTGGCAAGAGCTTTTAGTGCGTTCCCTAAGGATGGATCTTGTAACAAACCTGAGTGGCAGATTGAATTCACAACAGAGGTTCAGGTTGCTCAATGGCTCGAGTGGAGTCTGAACGCAACGAAATGGACCTGGTTTGTGAGAAAACCTGGAGACTACTACGCAAACGCTATCGTGGGGACCGTTGCCAGCAATGGAGATGTTTTGGTGACTTTCAGCGGCTTTGATGACCCAACCTACACAGGAACAAGCAGTGTCAACCCGGAGATTGAAGCGTACTACACCGTTATGATCGATGAAGGAATACCAGATCCTGAAAGCTGGGTAAGAGCACCTGAGGTGAACAATCTTTCCTACACGCTGACAGACAGCCAGGAACTCCACAATGGTATGACCTTCTATCTGTGGAACAGGATCAAGGTAGTTGAATGTAACAGCGCATCTACCTACAGGGACACCGGGTATATCTATCTCACACTTCAGAATCAGAAACCATGGATCGACGAAGAAGGAAACTACGTAGAAAATCTGGAAAATTACGTGACCAACGAAAGGTAAGTTGGTAAAGTGTTACATCGCGAACAATTGAGGAGGGGATTGATATGAGAAGACTTCTGTTGATAACGATGGTTTTGATAGTGGGTTCTTTGTTTTTTGCCCAGCAAGAAGTACCGGTTTACGCATACGAGGGTAATACTGACAACGCAAGAGCGTTTATCAGTGAAGGAATGAGCGGAAGTTGTAACAGGCATGTATGGGAAATTCCCATGACTTTGGAAGTTCAGGTTGCCCAATGGGTGAAATGGAGCCTCACAGGAACGAAGTGGACCTGGTTTGTGAGAAAACCTGGAATCTACGTTGCCAACTGTATAACAGCAACTCTTCAGAGCAACAGCGATCTTGAGATCAGATTCAGTGGATTTGATCACTTGAAATACGCAACGGGTACAAGTGTTGACGACACGATCGAAGTGGACTACGCGTTCGGGCCACAGCTTCCCATACCAGAATATATATGGACACCCGCTCCAAATCTCAACGACGTGACCCTACTGGTACCTGACAGCCAAATTCTCCATAACGGTGCGACCTACAAACTCTGGAATAGAATTCATGTTGAAAGGTGCAACAGTGCATCCACTTACAGAGATAGCGGCACAATTATACTCACGCTTAAAAACCAGAAACCTTGGATCGACGAGGAAGGAAACTACGTGGAAGATCTTGAAGAATACGTGAACAGACAGAGATAAATCTTTCAAAAAAGGAAGGCGAGGGGCTTCCCTCGCCTTTTATTTTTTATGGGAGAGTGATGGGGATGAGAAGGATAAGTTTAATTGTTCTGATTCTGATGAGTAGTGTTTTTCTCGCGCAGGGTATCTCCGTTCGAATGGATCCCATTGTGGTGAGTAAAACCGTGAACCCGGGAACGAGTTTCAGCTACGAAATTTTCCTGGAGAACGACAGCGAATTCGAATCCATCACACTGAAAGCGATGGTGATGGACATAACAGAAACTGAGGATGGAGCGTACGACCTGAAACAGCCGGGAAGCACAAAATATTCAATCGCAAGATGGGTGAAGGTGGAACCCGACACGATCACCGTTCCTCCCCAAGAAACCAAAACGATCATCGTCACGGTGAACGTTCCAAGGGGTGCTTCTGGAGGACTCTACGGTGCTGTTACCTTTGAAATCCAAACACCTCAATCGCAGGAGACACAACGACCCGCTGAAGAGGGAGCATATGGTGAGATCGAATTCAAATACAGGATGGCGAGTTTTTTAGAAGTTGTTGTCTCCGGAACAAGTCAGAGGGTGGAAGCATTTCCCGCTTACTTCAAAGTGGAAAGATCAGATGACATTCCTTCAATAAGGATGCAGATTGGAAACGGTGCCCTTGTCTTCACGCTCGGTGTTTTGAACAAGAGCAACGTTCACATCGTCGCGAAAGGCACACTCACGATAAAGACAAAAGAAGGTCGAACAATAGCGAAGATGCCGCTTGGTGGGGGAAGAGGTATTGTTCTCCCCGACAGCACGGTTAATATGAGAACGATCACAAGAAGATTCTTCCCTCCCGGAGAATACGTCGCAAGAGCCGTTGTCGATTACGGTGGAAGAAGACCGATCGTGGCAGAGACCACCTTCACAGTAACTTCAGAAAAAGTGGAAACCGAAGAAGGGAAGAAGGAAGCAAATCCTGTGATGATCACAGTAGATCCAGCAGACATCGAAATCAAAGCTGTTCCAGGATCTTACCGATCATCGATAGTGAAAGTATCGAATCTGGGAGAAGAAACCCTTCAGGTGGAAGGAAAGATCTTGCCTCTGGTTTACGACCTCTACGGAGAGATCCTTCCGGAAGAAGAAAGGGGTACTCCTCCTGACTGGATCAACCTCACTCCATCTTCTTTCAGCTTGAGACCTGGACAGTCCAGGAACGTACGTGTCGCCGTGAGAATTCCAAAAGATTTCACGGGAGGTTACTACGCGGATGTGGTCTTCAAAACAGAAGGCGATTTACAGACGGAAGTGGGGGCAAATCTTCTTGTGTTCGCTGGAAGAGACGAAGATATAACTAAAGAAGCAAGCGCCGATCTGGTTTACACCGTGAAGGAAGATGGTATTTACGCGGACATCGTCTTTGAGAACACGGGGAACTATCATCTTCTGCCAAAGATCACTTTCGGTTTGAACAGGATCACGTCTCAGCAGGTGACGGACGAAGGTCTCATAATACCGAAGAAAGTGGAAAGTCTCATTCAGGAAGAGTTCTCGTCAACGAATCCTGTGCTTCCAGGAACGAAGAGGATCTTCAGCATCTTCATACCAGTTGTGTTGGAAGAGGGACAGTACGAACTGCTCGCGAGGTGCGACTACGGTAGGGCACCGATCGTTTTGAGAAAGTCTTTCCGGATGGAAGGGAGGAATGGGGAATGAGAAAACTCGGTTTCGCTTTATTTGTGTTGATAACAGCGGCGATGGTGGCACAGGAGGAACCCTTAGTGAGCAACATATTCCAGGATACCTATATTCTGGATGCCCTCGCTGATATATCTGCACAGACAGGAATCCCGATCATAGCGGACACAACCGTGACTGGTTTCATCACTATGGAACTCAACGAAGTACCCTTAGAGCAAGCACTGAAGATGATCCTCATGCCTGGAGGATACGTTTTCAAAAAGATGGATGGCTTTTATTTTGTGGGATCACCGGACCCGGCGAATCCCGCATTCAGATACCTTGCAGTTACAAAGACCTACAAGCTGAAATACATAACCACAGCCGACGCCCAGGAACTTCTACCAGCAGTTTACAGGAGTTACGTCAAATTCAACGAGAAGAACAACATGGTAACCATCACAGCACCTGAAGAGATCACGCAGGAGTTCGAGGAAGATCTCAAGAAGATAGACATCCCGATACCACAGGTGAAGATCAGCGTGATCGTCACAGAAGTTTCCAAAGATTACTCGAACGAGCTGGGATTGAACAGTTTAGATTACTCCTTCGGTTCTGATCAGGAATTCAACGAGAACTGGGCGGCTACTCTCGGTCTGGTAACAGGACTCATCAATATTCAGACGGATGTCTTTGGTCAGATCCTAGCGAAGCTGAAACTTCTCGAAGAGAATCAGAAAGCAAAGATCACAGCAGACCCCTGGATCATCGTGAAGAGTGGAGAAAAGGCTTCTCTCTTCTTGGGAGAAAGACAGGTGGTTCTCCTTGAGGCTGAGGGAGCGGTGAGCAGGATCGAGTCCATAGACGTTGGAGTGAGTATCGACATTCAACCACGTGTGATGGACAAAGAAGAACTCGAACTCACACTCTCGCCAAAGGTCAGTCACTTCGCGGGAGAAAAACTCGGAACATTTGCCGTAAAACAGAACGAACTCTCTACAACACTTCTCCTGAAAAACGGACAAACCGTTGTGATCTCCGGTGCCACCATCGAAGACAGCGCCCAGACCAGCTCCGGAGTGCCCATACTGAACAAGATTCCACTCATAAGATACCTCTTCGGTGGTACGACGAAAAAAGATTCCCAAAAAGAACTCTACATATTCATCAAGGCGGAAATCCAGGGAAGTGAGTGATCATGAAATGGTCGCTGATGATCTTTCTGATTCTCGCTGTTGCAACGGTGTTCTCAGAGCCCATGATCATGTACCAGTTCGTGATGGCAGAGGTGAAAAAAAGCACTGGAACCGGTGTTTCTCTGGAGGAGCTCTATCTCAGTACCGATGAGTCCAGCGAGGGTTCGATACACTACTCGAGTGATACGGTAGAGTTGAAGCTTTTTCCACTCTCTATAAAGATGAAATTTCCCGTGATACGCGATTCCTACAGAATTCTTTCAAAACCCTGGATCCTCACTGTCCTCGGGAAACCTGCCGTTGTACGTATAGGAAGGGAGGAGATCCTTACAGCAACACAGGGAATGACAACGGTCCAGGAGATGTACCTTTCGATAACACCACAGCAGTTGGATAAAAAAAGCGTTCTATCTGATATCGAAATGAAACTGGATGGTGCGCATCTTCGAACAAAACTCTGGATCTCCCAGGAAGATTTCCAGCCGATAGCCTACTCCAATTTCAAAACGGACGAGAAAGAACACAGGATGATCGTTTTCTGCAGGGCTCTCGTTGTAGAAAAACCTCCTGAAGAAAAGGTCTTCGTTGCGGGAAATGTTTCTGGACTTGAGGAGTTCATGGGTAAAGAAGAAGAAAGATCTGAAGAGAGTTTCATACTTCTTTCCTCTCATCCAGAAGCCAGAATAAGTCTCTGGTTGAACAAAAACATCCATTTTTCCGCTTCTTTTCCCGATGGACTTTTCATAGAAACGAAACTGTTTGGAGAAGAATTGAAACTCGGGGCCATCTACTGGCGGTTCAGATATTTGGGAGTAGGATTTTCAGATCGTACCAGTGTGGGAAACCTTTCACTTTCAGCCGGTGTGTACGCACTCTTCGATTTCACAAAATTCTCTGGAATACTCTGGTGGGGTAGGGGGGATCTGAAACTCAGCAGATTTTCTGTGAGCCTTTCTTTCAGAAGTCACTGGACACTCGAGGAAACGCCGTGGGAAGTGTCATTAAGTGCAGGGTACGATCTTAGCAAGAATATAACTGTTCTTTTAGGAGTAACATATGACTCTACAAACTACAAGATTTTCGTTGGGGTGAGGTACTCATTTTGATCCTTCTCTATCCCCATTTCTCCCGATACATTCATTAACCACATTTCTTTGAGCGTCGCTGCTTCAAATGCGAGGCAGCGGCGCTATTTTTTGATCTGTGTTTTCAGGAAATTTCGTACTGACCTTTCTTCACTCCAACTTTCTCAAGAGCGTCTACCACACGTTTTTCCATTGTTGGACGACGCTGTTCGGGACAGTGGAAGAGAATTCGGATAGTTTCACCTGAGAAGGTAATCACGTCTCCCTTTCGAAGCTGAGATGCTACCCTTTGGGAAACATCTTCAGTGCTGATACTCTTATCTGTCAGTTTCACCTCGACGAGGACAAAGGATTTTTCTCTTCTTCGACTCTCCAGAAAGAGGAATCTTTCAAAGAGCTTTTCATCGACCACCACTGCTTTGTTACCGTTCAGCATGAATTCTGAATCTCTTTTGGAGAGAAAGTCATCGAATTTCAATCGAGGCTTGATCCCTATCTCCATAAGATGACTCGAGAGCTTGTCGTATACACGTTTTGCCCTTGTGATATCACCCTTTTTCAAAAGAACTTCAATGGCTCTGTAGTACATATCCTCGTCGTAAGGCTCTCTCTGAAAATAAGCGTTTACCATCTCGAGAGCGGCGTCGTAATCTTTTTTCGATAGATACAACTTGAAGAGCTCTTTTAGAACATCTGAGTACCACGATTCGTAGATTTCTCTGATTTCCTGCACCCATTCTGCGAAAATGTCTTCGACTAGAAATGGTCCTGTGTAAATCTCGAACATCCTCTTAAGGAGTTTTTCACGTTCAGCATCTGATGTGGCTTTCATCAGATTTCTGTGACACTCTTCGAAAATATCTGCGTCTATGGTGATTTCACCTCCCGGGAAGAAACAGCAGAGGTCTCCCTTCACAAAGAGTTCTTCGCTCGTTATTCCGGTAGTTTTCCTTATGATATGGAGTGTGGTGTTCAGATTGGATTTCGCGAATGTGTCGTCCATGTCTTCCCAAAAGAGGTTGTAGATCTCTTCGACGGACACTTCTTCGTTCCTTCTGAAAATGAGATACCTGAACAGGGCAAACGCTTTTTGTGATGGCCAGTCTCTTGCGTTCACGATATCATTGTCTTTGATAACCCTTGTCCCGCCAAAGGTTTTCACAAAAATGCTCATAATCCCCCCTCCCATCTATTTAAAATAATTTGAAATTTTTTAGAGTTATTTTACTATCATTATATCATAGATGCCTCTATTGTACCAGTCAAATAATCAAAGTAACTAGAAAACAAAAAGAGCAACCTTCAAGAGGTTGCTCTTCGTTTAAAAAGATCGATTTTTAAATCGAAAGTCATACAAAAAAAAATCACTTATTATTACTTTGCAACGCCTGAGAGATCCAGCTTCCCTGGGACTGAAGCTGAGAGATCACTTCCTCCATGGCCGAAAACTTCCTCCAGAGTTCCTGTTCTCTCTTGGAGAGCCTTTCAATCCAGCTCGCTATCTGTGTGGCGAGGAATCTCTGTTCTCTTTCTATTCGACCGCTTATTCCCGCGACCTGGTCGATTCTACCGTTGAATTTCACCAGTTCCCACAGATAATCGTCGAGCTGTGTGGCAAAACCGTTCTCCCCACCAAAGAATTCCCACACCTTGTCCGGATCCTCTTCCACTATCTGTCTCAGTTTCTCCTCATCCACTTCGAGATGACCCTTCATCATGTTCTCGTATCCGGTTCCTATGTCTCCTGTGCTGATCCCAAGTTCCCAGAGGTAGTTTATGTCTCCTTCAGCTTTATACGTGATGAATCCTCTGAGACGAGAGAAGATCTCTTCTAACAGATCGTCTCCTTTCAGAACCCCTTTCATCTTCTCTTCTTCTGTCATCTCTTCTTCGGATTTATCGGTTATCGGCTCTTCTGTGAGCTTTTCGTTCAGATAATCCATCGTTTCGTTCCATTTATCCACGAATTCTTTTATCTTTTCAACTATCGCATCCGTGTCGACTCTCACATCAACGGTGATCGTCTCGGATGTCATTCCAGAGATGTGGAAAGTGACACCGTTGTACTCCACGTCGTTCGTATCTGAATACACATCCACCCAGTTCGTGCCGTCCATGCTGATCTGAAGATGAGCCTTCTGACCCACATAGAGACTGTGATTTTCTATTCCAAGAAGCGAGAACAAACCGGTACCGTCCGTGTCTTCCAGAGTGATGGCCTCGGGACCAGACGTTTTTGAAGTGATCACAATTCTGTTCGCATGATAATCATAACTGGCGGTAACCCCGGCTTCGCTGTCGTTTATCTTCTCTATAAGAGAAGATAGTGTGTCGTTCTGATCAACATCTATCTCCACACCGTTTATCTTCACCTTTCCGCTTATTATGGTCTTTGAAGTGTACGTGGCAATCTGCTGAAGAGTTTTCGCTGTGGAAAGTCCGCTCACAGAGGCGGTGCTGGTGAGAGAATAATTTCCTCCACTGTAGTTCAGACTGGCTTCATCCAGATGAAATACCTTCGTGAAGTTTCCTGTGATGTCAACGAGGGAGAAATTCTTATCGGAAGTGATGCTGAGCTTGCCGGTGTTGGTATTGTAGCTGACACTTCCTGTTATTCCAGCAGAAGAAAGAGCGCTGTTTAACTTGCTGACAATATCGTCTATGGTATCTGTGGAGAGAACCTGGACGTCCACATAGTTTCCCGTTTCGTTGTTGTACAGTCTCACAGTTCCTTCCTGGGGTGTGTACATGTAATCGAGTTCCGCAAACGTCTTCGTTGAATCGGGAGGTGGAACAACTTCACTCGCTCCGACTAGTGTGGTGTAAGTTGCAGTCTGAACGATCTTCACATGGTATACACCCGTGACGGCTACAGAGGAAGCCTCAGCTGAAAGAAGAGAGCTGGAAGAAACGGCTGTTTTCTGGACAACGGTACTCTGGAGTTTGAAACTGTAGACCAGATCTCTGAATTCTCTGAGTTTGGTCTTCACTTCTGTGTAAGCTTTTTGCATGAGCTCGTACTTTTCGTACTTTTCTGTAAGATTCTGAAGCGGCTGGCTTTCTGCTTCGAGAATAGCGTTTATGATGGACTGGGTGTCGAGTCCGCTGACAGCTCCCCCCACCTGGAAACCACCCAGCTGTGAGTAATATCTCATATTTATGGTGCTCGCTATTTTACTCAGGTCCATACGATCACACCCTTTCGTCTACGAGGATCCCAAGCAGCTCGTTTATGCTCTTTGCGATCTTCACCATCACCTCTGGAGGGATCTGTCTTATGATCTCTCCCGTTTCGGTGTCTTTTATCTTCACAATCACCATGTTCAATTCGCTGTCGTATTTGAATTCAGCCTCTCCTCTGAAGATCTTTCTCAGTTTTTCCAGCTTCTTCGAAAATTCTTCTATGGCTTTCTGAACGTCCTCTTCCTGCTGTTTTTTCATCTCAGCGACGGGTGTCGACTCGTTCTCTTTCACATGTAGCTCCCTTCTTGTTATTTCTCTATGAAGCACCTCGTTTCCTTTCCCATCCGTGGGATCGATTCTCATCGTGGATCCCTCCGTTTGACATTCTCCATAATTTTATATCGACTCGAAATTGAAAATTTTAGTACTCTATGTACTCTATGAGGAGATACTGCCCTTCAGAAATTGACCCCGAAGACCTATGGGAATTCATGAGTGGCACGGAAAAGCTGACTCTGGTTTGTCCTTCAAACGGTGTTAGAACACCGATATGAAAAACAACGATTTTTCTTGGTTTGTCTTTGGCAGAAAAGGTTTTCACGATGAATGTTGCATCGGAAATGTCATCAGAGAGGTATATTTTTTCCCCATCGGAACACTCGAAAATCAGTGAATTTCCTTCCCTGTACAGTACACATTGATTGCCCAGTGGTGGGTAAGTATCCACCGCTGTGGCATCCGATGCGAACAGAAGCAGGTTTGTGATCCTGCTTTTCATCGTGCTCAAAAGGTAGGAATATTCTCCAAAGTCTTTCACGATATTCAGAGTTCTTATGGAGTACGTTGAAACAATGAAAAATATGCCCAGAACAGCTATCAAAACGATGAAGGAAACAAGTATTTCGACCAGCGTATAACCGCTTCTCATCAGTCCTTCCCCCATTCGATGATTTCGAAATCGACACTGGATTCTCCGGAAACTTCCACAGGAACGGATTGGGGTTCTACGAATTCCACATTGTTCGACAAACTTACATCATAGGCCACAACAGATCCTTTGAAACTCGCATTGTTACTGAAAGTTACATTTGCACCGGGCGCGTAAATGTACAGGTTTTCCATGACGGAATTGTTGGAGAATGAAATTTCAACGTTATCTTTATCAGATACGATGAAAACCTTTCCACCATCTGATGTCTTCAACTCTGCATTGTTTGAAAAGGTAACTTTTTGATCCACATAGATAATAAGGTTGTTCGATCCTTTAACCTCGATTGTTCCATTATTATCGACATTTAACTCTCCTACTCTCAAAATAACATCACCGTTCGATGTATCGACAATTAATTTGCCCTTTTCTTGAACTTTTACGGCACTGTAGCTGTAAGTACCTGATGTGAGAGTTTGTTCTCTATGCCAGAGAACCAGTTCTCCGCTTGGTGAAGGAAGATTATCTGGAATTTCAGGTGGAGGAAAGTCGGGAGGATTGGAAAAAGTGAGGTCATCCTGGTTTGCAAAAATTTGACCAGATATCGTTCCGGAATTCTCTACATTTCCACCTGCATAAACGTCTCCGTACAATTCTGAGTTGTTATTCAAAACAACTTTCCCTTTTACCTTCACAATGGAAGGTTTATCAGGACTTCCAATACGGGAATTGTTAGACATGGTGAGGTTCGAGTTCTGAACCTCTACGTTTCCAGTTATTACTGCATTGTTAGAAAGTTCTAGTTCAGCCTTCTCAACGATTAAATTGCCTTTGAGAACGAAATTGTTTGGAACAGAGAGCTTTTCTTCCCCTTTATACAGAACATTCCCGTGAATTTCTGCAACATTAGAAAGATGCAGATTTCCAAGAGCGACCACTGCGTAAGAAAAAAGAACGCTTCTTCTTCTGAAAACGATCGCTTGAGTGTCGGTAAACTCATCCAATACGGAGGTGCAGGTTAGCTTGTAATTGTTCCCTCCAATTTCAGAGAGCACAAGCTTCACTGTCCCGGGAAACTCTTTCAACTCCGCTTGAAATCCACCGAGATACGACTGCAATTCACCGGGATTGGCTTTGAGGTATTCGTAAACTGTCCCCAGAGTGCTTCGTGTAACGTTGAAAACCATGATTTTTTTCAGTTCGGTGATGTAGTCCCTTTCCACTTTCTTATAAACACTCAGCGTAACGAGAAGAACCGATGTCATTAAAATCATAATCAGAAGGACAAAAACCAGTGCGTTCCCCTTCACACTGGTCACCTCATTTTGCATACGTGAAAACAAAGACCGGATTTTTCTCACTCGATCTGTAAAGAGTTATGCTCAAAGTTTCCGAATCACCGTTCTTTCTCAAAACGAGAGTAGAATTGACTTCTTCAAAGCCGTCGCGCGATTCCTCTGTTACAAATATCTCATCCAGTTTTTCTTGGATCTGGAAAATTTTTGTTATTTCCACATAGTACCTCATGGATCTTTCAACAATCTGGTTGAGAAAAAGAACGAAAAACGCAAAAACAACTCCTACCAGAACAAGTGCCACCACGTTTTCCATCAAACTCATATTCATTCCTCCTCACTCATAGGGCCATCCGAAACTGAAAGAAGCCCCATGCGGAAGCTTTTTGCCGTTCTTTGTGATCTCAAAGAACGCGTTCACAATCTCTTCTTCGTATATGTAAAGAGTAGAGGTTGAAACGAGGGTATAGCGGTCGAATCTCTCAGAAAGGAAATTGCTTGAAAGATCAAACTCGAAACTTATCTGAGTGAAAGTAGATGGTTCGCTGTGCACCTCATCCCACTGCACCGCGTTGTCAGTCAGGAATTTTCTCCACAGGTTGGCACCAGAGATGTAGATTATTTTAGAATAAACGTTATCGATATTTTCCATGACTCTGTTCTCGATGAAAACTGCTTCTTTCAAAACATAGGAAAGCATCAGAGATATGATGGTGGCGAAAAGCATGAGTACGATAGTGTGTGCTATATCTTTAAAAGGGCCTGCTCCGGGATCTGCTGATATTTCCTTTGTTTTATACACGTTCACTGCCGCAACTTTACCAGAAACAATCCTTGTTACGATGTTTTTAGAGTAAACAGCTCCCCACGCCGATTCTGGATGCTGTGAATTCCAAGTTTGCAGAGGGAACTCTTTGTGAAAACTTCCTGAGAACAGCAAAGATGAAATCACCAGAAGATAGATCATGACAGAAAACCTCATGACAACCTCCCCTTTCAACGGATCTCTGTTCAAACTTTACCAGAAAAATGTGGCAAAACTGTGGCAAGTGGTAGAATTGTACAGTAGGAGGTGAGATGATGGTTATCTCAGAAAAAGTGAGAAAAGCGCTCAACGATCAGTTGAACAGGGAAATCTACTCTTCCTATCTCTATCTTTCGATGGCAACTTACTTCGACGCTGAAGGATTCAAGGGTTTTGCCCACTGGATGAAAAAGCAAGCGCAGGAAGAGCTTACTCACGCGATGAAGTTCTACGAATACATCTACGAAAGAGGAGGAAGAGTCGAACTCGAAGCCATAGAGAAGCCACCTTCGAATTGGAACGGAATAAAAGACGCCTTTGAAGCGGCTCTGAAACACGAAGAATTCGTCACCCAGTCGATTTACAACATCCTGGAACTCGCTTCGGAAGAGAAAGATCACGCCACCGTGAGTTTCCTCAAATGGTTCGTTGACGAGCAGGTAGAAGAAGAAGATCAAGTGAGAGAAATCCTCGATCTTTTAGAAAAGGCAAATGGTCAGATGTCTGTGATCTTCCAGCTAGACAGGTATCTTGGACAGAGAGAGTGAAGGGGCACTGCGCCCCTTTTTCTCATCTGGAGGTGGGAACGTGATCCTGGTTCTCGGTGTGTTCAAGATAGAAGTGGAACCCATGCTCAAAGAGATGGAAGTCCTGGAAAAAGGACGTCTCTTGAAAAGATACTACCAGCGGGGAGTTGTAGGAAGAAACGAGGTGGTCGTGAGTTACGGTTTCATCGGGAAGGTCGAAGCCGCGCTCGTTACTCAGGCTTTTCTGGACAGGTTCAACATAGATGCTGTTTTTCTAACGGGAAACGCCGGTGGTCTGGAAGGTGTTGAAGTTGGGGATGTCGTGATAGGAGATTCCTACGTTGAGTACGATTTCGAAACGGCCCTTGGTGATGAAGGAATCATCGTCTCGGGCAGTGAGGATCTTGAAGACAAGGTGATCGCTTATTCAAACAGAGAGATCAAAACGGGATTGATAGCAAGCGGGGACGCCTTTGTGACAGTGAAGGAGAAAGCCGAGGAGATAAAAAGAAGAACGGGAGCCCTCTGTGTCGATATGGATTCCGCCGCCGTGGCAAAGGTGTGCCACGAGAACGAGAAGAAGTTCCTCGCCATAAAGACGATCGTTGACATATGTGGCAGAGAAACGGAAGAAGAGTTCAGAAAAAACTACGAGAGATACGGCTTTCTCTCCAACCTGATCCTCCTCGATGTTCTGAAAAAGTGTGTCTTCTAAGCGAAGACCGCCGAGAGGGCTATGGAATAAAACTTCGTTTCTTCCGAGTCTGCACGTGATGTGAGAACTACAGGGACTTTCCCACCAAGAATGGTAGACGCGGATTTCGCTTTAGCAAGAAAAACCAGAGCTTTGTACAGAATGTTCGCCGCCTCTATATCTGGCAGTATCAGGATGTCGGCCTTTCCCGCCACAGGGCTTTCTATCCCTTTCTTTCTCGCCGCTTCTTCTGAGACAACGTTGTCCAGTGCGAACGGCCCATCGACGATACATCCCTTTATCTGTCCTCTCTGGTTCATCTTCGAAAGAATGGCCGCTTCCATCGTGATGGGCATCTTTGGATTCACAACTTCTATGGCACCGACAACGGCAACTTTCGGTGTTTCTAAACCCATGACGTTTGCCACTCGAACACAGTGTTCTATCATGTCCACCTTCTGTTCCAGAGTGGGGCTTATCAGCATACCGGGATCGGAGATGATGAGAGGCCTCGAGAAATCGGGTATCTCCATCACGCTCACCATCGCCATCGTCTTTCCCGTTCGAAGACCGTACCTTTCGTCCAGATAGATCTTCATCAAATCTCCTGTCTTTATCTTTCCCTTCATGAGAAAATCGCATTCTCCCTTTGAAACGGCCTCCACAGCGAGTTTTCCCGCTTCTTCTGGGGGACAATCTATGATTTGAGGGTTCTTCCATTCAGGGACGAGTTCCTCGATGATCCTGGTGATCTCTTCCTCTGGACCGAACAGAACGGGCTCGCACACTCTCTCCTTCCAAGCCCTGTATACGGCTTCTATCACGTGATCATCGTTCGCAGCCGCAACCGCGAGCTTTTTTCCTTTTCCCCGAGCCATCTCAACCAGTTTTTCCAGAAACATTCTCTCACTCCTCACAGAAGGTGTTTTTCCTTGCCGTACTCGAGGACAACTTCCCTGAGCCTTTTGATCCCTTCAACGATCTTTTCATCCGGCGGCAGACAGAAGGAAAGCCTCATAGAGGGACTCGGCTCGTCGTACACTTTGAAAACCCTTCCAGGAACGTAAAACACCTTCTTTCTCTTCGCGTACTCGAACATCTCCCAGGTGTCGAAACCCTCAGGAAGGGTGAGCCAGATGAAGAGACCGCCTTCCGATTTCACCCATTTCACGCCTGGTATGTCGGAGAAGTACTCTTCGAGAGCGTTGAGCATCACCGTTCTCTTTCTTCTGTAGAGTTCGATGGTGGGTTTCAACTGCTCGAGAAGATCGTACCTCTCCAAATAACGGGCAGCGAGACGATGAGTGATAGCGGGACTGCACAGATCCGCTGACTGCTTCGCCTGAACGATCTTTCTGATGAACTCCTTGCTTCCCGCCACCATTCCTATTCTGAGACCCGGAGCGAGGACTTTGCTGAACGTGTTGAGAAGAACCACCCTTTCTGGTCCACCTATCTTGAAGATGGGATCCACAGTTTCTCCTTCGTACCTCAAAGCACCGTAGGGATCGTCTTCCACTATGAAGAGGTCGTACTTCTCTGCGATCTCGACGAGCGCTTTTCTCTTTTCCAGAGAAGTCGTGACTCCCGCTGGGTTGTGGAAATTTGAAACAACGTAGATGAACTTCACCTGTTTTATCTTTCCGTTTTTGTCGAATTCAGAAAGCTTTCTTTCCAGAACGTTGAGATCCATTCCATCGTCTTCGAGCGGGACCACAACGAAGTTCGCAAGATACTGCCTGAACGCGTTTATGGCTCCGAGGTACGCGGGATCATCGAGAACGCAGTAACTCTCATCGTCGAGGAAGAGCTTTCCGATGAGATCCAGTGCCTGCTGGGATCCAACGGTGAATATCAGATTGTCTTCGTCGAGTCCTGTGATGCCGTACATCCTCTCCAGAAGCTTCAAAATTTGCTGTTTAAGAACGGGATCTCCTTCTGTTGTGGAGTACTGAAGGGTGTAATGGTACTCTTTTTCTATGATCTCCTTTGCGATTTCTGCGAGTTCTTTCCTCGGGAAAGTCTCAGGATCGGGTACTCCCCCTCCGAAAGAAATGGCATCTTTGTCCGCGGCAAATTTGAGAATTTCCCTGATGATGGAGGATTTCATGTTTCGGCCTATCTTTGAGATCTTGCCTTCTAGATTCACGACCACACCTCCTGGAATATCTTTTCTTCTGAAGAATTATACACCAGTACTGGTGAAATTTCTGCATTAAAATTCAACGTGTATTCGAAAAATTGAGAATTTGATAGAAAAACTGGTATACTTTGAAGTATGCAAATACTTCTATCTGGAGGGATCCTGGGTTGATAGAGCGGGTGATAAACAACATCGAAAAGGTGATAAAAGGAAAGAGAGAAGCTATCGAAGTTGTTGTCGCAGCGCTTCTCGCAAAAGGACACGTTCTCATGGAAGATGTGCCGGGAGTAGGAAAGACGATGCTTGCAAGAGCCCTTGCGCTATCCCTTGGAGTGGACTTCAGACGAGTTCAGTTCACACCGGACCTCCTTCCAACGGATCTCACAGGTCTGTACATATACGATAGAAAGAAGGAAGACTTTGTCTTTAAAAAGGGGCCCGTGTTCACCGATGTTCTCCTCGCGGACGAGATAAACAGGGCAACACCGAGAACACAATCTGCGCTCCTTGAGGCGATGGCAGAAGGTCAAGTGACCGTGGATGGAGTCACACACAGGCTTTCTGAGAGATTCTTCGTGATCGCCACGCAAAACCCAATCGAGTACGAAGGGACCTTCCCTCTCCCGGAAGCTCAGCTCGACCGTTTCATGATCTGTGTGAAGATGGGGTATCCCGATGAGGAAGCAGAGATTCAGATGCTCACATCCCAGGAAAAAGAGCATCCCATAAGCCAGCTGGAACCGGTCATGAACCCTGATGAGCTTTCAGAACTTCAAAAAAAGGTGAGGAATGTTTTTGTGAGCGACGAAGTGAAGAAATACATCGTCGATATAGCCAGTGCCACAAGAAATCACCCATCGCTTCTTTTGGGCATGAGCCCCCGTGGAAGTATAGCCCTCATGCACTTCTCCATGGCTCTCGCTTTTATGGGTGGGAGAGATTTTGTCCTTCCAGACGACGTGAAAAGAGCCGCTGTGTACGTGATACCCCACAGAGTGATCCAATCCGCAGAGTCCAAACTCAAAAGGGAGAAAAAGGAGGATATAGTGAGAGAAATTCTCGACCGTGTGAAGGTGGTCAAATGAGGGTAAGAAAGAAACCACTTGTGATTCTCACAATCTTTTCCGTCGCAGTATGGATCCTCACACAGAACAACATTTTTCTTCTGATGGTTTTCTTTACCGCAACGAGGTGGCTGGATCTTCTCTTGACTCTGAAGGCCATTCCAAAAATAAAGATAGAAAGGCATATCACAAAAACCAGACTCTTCGTGGATGAAAAGGCAGAGATGATCTACAAGATCAGATATTCTGGTCATTTGCGGATTTCGATGAAACTCAACCCGAGTTTTTCTCCCGTCAGATTTTTCAAAAAAGACACCGAAGAAGTTTCTCTGACACCATCTTCTTCAGAAAAGCTGGTGTTCATTTTCTCGTTTGGAACACGTGGAAGAAAGATCCTGAAGGGATTTTCTATAAAAATCGAGGACACGTTCGCAACTTTTTCTGTGGAAAAGGAGTTCAACGCAGAGGACGAGGTGATCGTTTTTCCCGAGTACGTGCCGATCGAATTCTACAAAGAGGCCCTGAAAGAGCTCCTGCCGGGTAGAAAAAGCCCCCAGAGACTTCTCGAGGACAACACGATGCTGAAGGGACTCAGAGATTACAACGGAGAACCGATGAACAGAATACACTGGAAAGCCTCCGCGAGATATGGAAGGTTGCTCGTGAAAGAGCACGACCACACTGCACTGGGAAGGGTGAAGATTTTTCTCGATCTGAACCTTCCAAAAGATATCCAGCTGGGAGAAGTCTGGAAAGAACTGAGGAGGTACTACGAAGAGGAAGCGGTGCGGTTCGTGGCGAGCGTGGTGAAAGACCTGAAAGAACGTCACACACCAGTGGAATTAACGGTCATAGGTGAAGAAATCTGGAAGAATCACGATCGAGACTGGGTGATGGATTTTGAACTGCTCGCCACCGTGAGAGGAACGGACAATCCTCGTTTCGATACGAAGAGTGTCCTGGAGACGGTCGTATTTGATCCTTCGGATACTGTTCTCCTTTTCTGCGTACACCTGACGGAGCAGGAGCTTCCCTTACTTCTCAGAGTGAGGTCTCAGGTTTCAAAATTGATCGTATTTGTCATACCATACGGTTTACGCGATCCAAACACGAAGCCTTTCAGGAGCTATCTCCTCATGAGGAAGGATCTCCTCGATCTTCTGGAAAAGGTGAAGCTGCTCGAAGAGAACCACGTGATCGTGAGGGGAGTGCGGGAGAACATGACCGTTCAGGAGGTTGTAGAAAGTGTTCCATGATGTGTTGTTTGGTAGCGCTTTACTTCTGGTTCTGATGAAAGATATCAACCTCTACTCTCTGTTGCTCCTTTCAGGCTCAGCGGTAACGGCGATACTAAAGAGAATCTCCAGAGCCTACCTGATCGTTCTTCCGGTCTCAGGGATCCTCCTCTGGATACTTTCGAAAGAAAAAGACCTGGTTTTCGCATCTCTCATAATTACTTTCTTCCTTGTGTTTTCAGATTTCGAAAATGAAAGGTCAAAAGTGTATTCGCTGGCCTTCTTTTTCGTGCTTTCGTTGATATTTGAGAAAAATCCATCTTCATTCCTTTTTGTCTCCGGAGCTATGGCCCTCTTTTTCCTTCATGAGAAGAAGTTCCTCTACGCTTCTTTGGTTCCACTTCTGGCTTTTGTTCCAGAATTCAGACTTCCATTCCTTCTTCCAGAAACGCATCAGCCAGAAAGTGGTGAATCGGTCCAACAGATGGTGAAAAACGTTGTGGTCGTGATAGAAAAATTCACCCAGAGTGGTAGTCTTGCTATGAAGCTTCTCTGGGAAGTCATTTTCTGGGTCGCTGTGGCAGGTGTGGTGCTACTCGTTGTTGTTTTCTTCAAAGAGTTTCGAATGAATTTAAAGGTGTCACATTATGTCCTTGCTGCTCTCGGTGTTTTTGTGGTCAGCTTTTATCTGTTCGTATTGTTCGTGAACACGGTGGTTCGGAACGTGAACCTCGACGTAGGAATTCCAGAACTCACACCAGTAGGTCAGATGCTTTCGTCCACACCTTCCGCTTCTGTGACCGTCGTTGAAATTGAAAGAAATCCTTCGTGGAATTCGGTAAGATGGATTTTAACCGCTGTTTCTCTTTTCGTGGTGGTATTGTTCTTCCACACCACTTTGAAGCTCTTCCTTAGAACGTTGAAAACGTCGAGCGAAGAAATTGAAACGGAAGAATCGAGAGAGGAAGAAAAAGAAGATGTTGAAGAAAAGGAACATCACACCGAACGAAGAGTAATACACACGTTAGAAGATGCGTACCTCTTCCTGAGGTGGAAATATTTTCCAGGAAAGGAACATCTTACTCCGTACGAATTGGTAGAAGGAAGAGAATATCGTTACTTCAAAGAACTGACAGAGAAGTTCACAAAAATAAGGTACTCACGCACAGAGGAAGAGATGTCTTTTTCTGAATTGAAAAAACTTTTCTTGGAATCGGAAAAGGAATTGAAACGTTATCATAATTGAAGCCATTTAAACCGTGGTATGATACTGACATAAAGATCTGGATCATAGATCCCCTCCGTTGATATACCAATTCCCGCATAACTTCTCCTGATGGACAAAACAAAAAAAATTCCAAGGTTTCTCGCTGTTGTTAAGTGAGAGATATTTGTTTAATTCTTTAATCCTTTAAAAAGGAGGAGTTTCTATGAGAAAAACACTGGTTCTTTTCATTATGGGAATCCTTCTGGTGAGTGTCTTCCCGGTGAAAATCGGTGTGATCCTCTCAATGACGGGGAATCTGTCCGGGTACGGGAAGTTGATATGGGAAGGGATCCAGATAGCCCATGAAGAGAAGCCTACCGTTCTTGGAGAAGACGTGGAACTCGTTCTTCTTGACACAAGAAGTGAAAAAACAGAAGCAGCTAATGCGGCTACAAGGGCTGTTGAGAAAGAAAAAGTTGTAGCACTCATCACCGGTTTCACGAGTTCCCAGGCACTCGCAATGGTACCAATAGCGGAAAGTAGGAAAATTCCCATGGTGAGCACTGGCGCAACTAATCCGCTTGTGACACAGGGTAAAAAATTCGTTTCCAGAGTGTGTTTCATCGATCCGTTCCAAGGAGCAGCGATGGCAGTCTTCGCCTACAAGAATCTTGGTGCTAAAAGAGTTGTTGTTTTTACGGATATTGAACAGGACTACAGCGTTGGACTCTCGAAATTTTTCACGAATAAGTTCACTTCTCTCGGTGGCGAAGTGAAATCGGTTTATTTCAAAAGCGGTGATCAAGACTTTTCAGCACAACTGTCTGTGGCCCTATCTTATAACCCGGATGCCATCTACGTTACAGGGTATTATCAGGAAATCGCCCTTATCGCAAGACAAGCAAGACAACTTGGATTCACCGGCTATATACTCGCCGGCGACGGTGCGGATGCTGAAGAGTTGATAGAAATCGGTGGAGATTCTGTGGAGAATCTCTACTTCACAACCCATTATCACGTGAAATCAGCCTCAAATCCGGTGGCTGAAAGATTCGTTGAAACTTACAGAAAAAAGTACGGAAAAGATCCGGCCGCGCTCAGCGCGCTTGGATACGATGCCTACATGGTTCTTCTCAATGCGATCGAGAGAACGGGAAGCTTTGATACGGAAAAGATCGCCGAAGAAATCAGAAAGACAAAAAACTTCTATGGAGCAACGGGTATCATCAATATAAACGAAAATGGTGATGCCGTCAAATCAGTAGTGGTCAATACGGTAAAGAACGGAATCTTCGACTTTGTCACCACCATTCTTCCTGAAGACATCGAGTAACCTCATTTTATACTCAAACAACGATGAGAAAAATATGCAAAAAGAGGCATAATTCTTCAAACAGGGAAGCGATCAAAATTTGTTGAAATTTGCCCGGGAAAATCGAAAACGAATAGATTAACTGATAGAAAAATCTGCATTAAGATTCAAAAGGATTCCTTGACCGCTTTGTGGTGAACCTGTAAAATACTTATAAAAATCATTCTCAGAGGGGAGGGAAGAGATATGAGGAAGGTGCTGGTAACTGTTCTTCTTGTTTTGACAGTTTTGAATCTTTTTTCTGCCGTTAAAATCGGTGTGATCCTTCCAATGACGGGTGGCATTTCCGCTTTTGGAAGGATGGTGTGGGAAGGTATTCAGATCGCTCACGAAGAGAAACCTACGGTTCTGGGAGAAGAGGTAGAACTCGTTCTCCTTGACACCAGAAGTGAGAAAACAGAAGCAGCGAACGCAGCGTCAAGAGCCATTGACAAAGAAAAGGTCCTCGCAATAATCGGTGAAGTGGCCAGTGCACATTCTCTCGCCATAGCACCTATTGCAGAAGAGAACAAAGTTCCTATGGTGACTCCTGCCTCCACGAATCCACTCGTAACACAGGGAAGAAAGTTCGTCTCCAGGGTTTGTTTCATCGACCCGTTCCAGGGAGCAGCCATGGCAGTATTCGCTTACAAAAATCTGGGTGCAAAAAGAGTGGTTGTGTTCACAGATGTCGAGCAGGACTACAGTGTCGGACTCTCTAATTTCTTCATAAACAAGTTCACTGAACTCGGAGGACAGGTGAAGAGGGTGTTCTTCAGAAGTGGTGATCAGGACTTTTCCGCACAGCTTTCCGTTGCGATGTCGTTCAATCCGGATGCAATCTACATAACAGGGTACTACCCGGAGATCGCCCTCATTTCCAGACAAGCAAGACAGCTTGGATTCACCGGTTACATTCTGGCAGGTGACGGTGCAGACGCACCGGAACTCATAGAGATCGGTGGAGAAGCAGTGGAAGGCCTTCTCTTCACCACACACTACCATCCGAAGGCAGCCAGCAACCCTGTTGCAAAGAAATTCGTTGAAGTGTACAAGGAGAAATACGGAAAAGAACCAGCTGCGCTCAACGCTCTCGGATACGACGCTTACATGGTGCTTCTTGACGCGATCGAAAGGGCAGGAAGCTTTGACAGGGAAAAGATCGCTGAAGAGATCAGAAAAACGAGAAACTTCAACGGTGCCAGCGGTATCATAAACATCGACGAGAACGGAGACGCTATCAAATCCGTCGTTGTAAACGTTGTGAAGAACGGTTCCGTTGACTTTGAGGCTGTCATCAATCCTGATGACCTCAAGTAAAAACTTCCATTGAAACAAGCAAAAGCGAGGCCCCTCAGGGGCTTCGCTTTCTTTGATTGAAGAAAGGAAGGTGAAAGAGTGGTATTCTTTCTCCAGAATCTCTTCAACGGAATCATGCTCGGAGGTTTGTACGCGCTCATAGCGATTGGTTACACCATGGTTTATGGTATTCTGAGGCTCATCAATTTCGCCCATGGCGATGTTATGATGATGGGTGTCTACTTCGCCTTCTACGCTGCTACTCTTCTTTCTCTGAATCCACTTTTTTCTGCCATCGTAGCGATCCTCGGAGCAGCGCTATTGGGTTTTCTCATAGACAGAGTTGCTTACAAACCTCTGAGAAACGCTCCCAGGATTTCCGCTCTTATCACCGCTATCGGAGTTTCTTTCTTCCTTGAGAGTCTCGCTGTGGTCGTTTTTGGAGCCATTCCCAAGTCTTTTCTGAAGGTCTTCAAGGACAGGACCATACTGAACAAAGTGCTGACTGTAGCGGGAGCCAGAATACCACTCCTCACGTTCCTCGTGATCTTCATCACCGCTGTCATTCTGATAGTCCTGTTCTTCATCGTTTATAGAACGAAGATCGGTATGGCTATGAGAGCGATTTCCATGGATATTCCAACGACTGCCCTCATGGGTGTCAACGTGGACGCCGTCATCGGTTTCACGTTTGCCCTCGGTTCGGCACTCGCTGCTGCGAGTGGGATCATGTGGGCAATGAGATTTCCGAACGTACATCCTTACATGGGTTTCATGCCAGGTCTCAAGGCTTTCATTGCGGCGGTGTTTGGAGGAATAGGTTCGATCCCCGGAGCTGTTCTCGGTGGCGTTCTTCTCGGTCTCATTGAGATATTCCTCGCAGCTTATTTCCCAGCTGTTATGGGTTACCGGGATGCGTTCGCTTTCATCATCCTGATCATCATACTGCTCGTGAAACCTTCTGGACTTCTCGGTAAAAAAATCGTGGAAAAGGTGTGATGAAGATGGAGAAGAAACTATCTGCACGAACGAACTTCATTCTCACGGTTGTTTTCCTGATCTTCATGGCCCTTCTTCTCTATCTGGCCGATAGATACATGGACAGCTACAAGCTGAGAGTAGTGAGGCTCATCGCCATATACGGTATCATGGCGGTGAGTTTGAACCTGATAAACGGTATCACGGGTATCTTTTCTCTTGGACACGCCGGTTTCATCTTGATAGGTGCTTATACGGCGTCTCTTCTCACACTTTCACCAGAGCAGAAAGCGATGTCGTTCATAATAGAACCTATTGTTCCGTGGCTTGCAAACGTTCACACGGATTTTCTCACCGCCACTCTAGCAGGAGGAGCACTGGCAGCACTCTTTGCCTTTCTCATAGGGTGGCCGGTTTTGAGGCTTTCCGGTGATTACCTCGCGATAGCGTCCCTTGGGTTCGCAGAGGTGATAAGGATCATCGCTCTCAACGCCATCAGCATCACAAACGGCCCTCTCGGTCTCAAGGGAATTCCGGAATACTCAAACATCTGGTGGTGTTACGGCTGGCTATTCGTAACGGTTCTGTTCATGGCAAGCCTTGTGAACAGTAGCTACGGAAGAGCTTTGAAGGCCATCAGAGAAGACCGCATAGCAGCCGAAGCCATGGGAATAAATGTTTTTAAACATCAGCTTCTTTCTTTCGTCATAGGAGCCTTCTTTGCGGGTGTTTCTGGTTCGCTCTACGCGCACTGGCTCACCACGATAGATCCCAGAACGACCACACTCGGTCCCATGCTCACCTTCTACGTTCTCATCATGATAGTTCTGGGTGGGCTCGGCAGTATTTCCGGTTCGCTCATAGGAGCCGCTCTCTTCGCTATACTCTTCGAGTGGCTCAGGGATCTGGAAGAGCCTTTCACGTTCTTCGGCATACACGTTCCCGGTATAAAGGGAATGAGGATCCTCGTGATATCCGCTATTTTCATCCTTGTGATGATCTTCTGGCAGAGGGGTATCATGGGAAGGGAAGAACTCACCTGGAACAATCTTTACAGATGGCTCTTTGCTCGTCGCAGGGGTGGTGAAGAGAAATGACGGTCACGGATCTTTCCAAGAAACCTCTCCTCCTTCTGGATCATGTGACGATGCAGTTCGGTGGACTCGTAGCTGTGGACGATTTCACGAACGAAATCAGAGAGGGAGAACTCGTCGGTCTCATAGGACCAAACGGTGCGGGAAAGACAACCGTATTCAACGTGATAACGGGTATATACACCCCTACGAAGGGAAGAATCGTGTTCGACGATATAGATATCACAGGGTTGAGACCGTACCAGATCACACACCTTGGAATCGCAAGGACTTTCCAGAACATCAGGCTCTTTTCTGACATGACCGTCCTCGAAAATGTTCTTGTGGCTCAGCACCACGTTCTCTCCAATCCCGATGCAGACAGAATTCTTGTGAAGCATGGAAAACCGAGAAAGGGCCACGGACGTTTCTGGTTCTGGAGGGCTGTCACGAAAATCGGATACTTGAAGAAAGAAAAAGAAATGGTGGAAAAGGCCAAAGACCTCATCAAAAGGGTGGGACTCGAAAAGGTGATGTACGAGAAGGCTTCCTCGCTTCCGTATGGAGAGCAGAGAAAGCTGGAGATAGCCAGAGCCCTCGCAACGGAACCGAAACTGATCTTGCTGGACGAACCCGCCGCAGGTATGAACCCGAAGGAAACAGAGGACCTCATGGAGTTCATAAAACAGATCAGAAAGGACTTCAACCTGACGGTGCTTCTCATAGAGCACGATATGAGAGTGGTCATGGGAATTTGTGAGAGAATCATAGTGATGGACTACGGCAGAATCATAGCGGAGGGAACGCCGAAGGAGATTCAGAACGATCCACGTGTGATAGAGGCGTACCTCGGAAGGGAGTGGGAGAGTGTCTGACATCGTCCTTGAAGTCCAGTCTCTCCACGTTTACTACGGTGCGATCCACGCCATCAAGGGAATAGACCTGAAAGTCCCGAGAGGTCAGATCGTAACGCTGATCGGAGCAAACGGTGCGGGAAAAACCACAACACTCTCCGCGATAGCAGGACTCGTGAGAGCGCAGAAGGGAAAGATCATCTTCAACGGCCAGGACATAACAAACAAGCCAGCTCACGTGATAAACAGAATGGGAATAGCTCTGGTTCCCGAAGGAAGGAGAATCTTTCCGGAACTCACCGTCTATGAGAATCTCATGATGGGAGCGTACAACCGGAAGGACAAAGAAGGAATAAAACGTGACCTGGAATGGATCTTCTCGCTTTTCCCGAGGTTGAAAGAGAGACTAAAACAGCTGGGAGGTACTCTTTCCGGTGGAGAACAGCAGATGCTTGCAATCGGAAGAGCTCTGATGAGCAGACCAAAGCTTCTGATGATGGACGAACCTTCTCTGGGGCTTGCTCCCATCCTGGTCTCCGAAGTTTTCGAGGTCATCCAGAAGATCAACCAGGAGGGAACCACCATTCTCCTGGTAGAACAGAACGCCCTCGGTGCTTTGAAGGTTGCCCATTACGGTTACGTCCTCGAGACTGGACAGATCGTTCTCGAAGGAAAGGCCAGTGAGCTTCTGGACAACGAAATGGTCAGAAAGGCCTATCTCGGTGTTGCATAAAGGGGGGAAAACATGCTTGTCAAGGACTTCATGACGAGAAATCCCATCACTATCGCTCCAGAGACCTCTTTTTCTGAGGCCCTCAAACTCATGAAACAGAACAAAATCAAACGCCTCATAGTGATGAAGAATGAAAAGATCGTCGGTATCGTAACAGAAAAAGACCTTCTCTACGCATCTCCCTCCAAAGCCACGACACTCAACATCTGGGAACTCCACTACCTTCTTTCCAAGCTCAAAATCGAGGAGATCATGACAAAAGATGTCGTCACAGTGAACGAAAACACACCGATAGAAGATGCGGCAAGGATAATGGAGGAGAAAGATATAAGTGGGCTCCCCGTAGTTGACGATGCGGGACATCTTGTTGGAATCATTACACAGACTGATATCTTCAAAGTCTTCGTGGAGATATTCGGAACCAAGAGGGAAGGAACCATAAGGTACACGATGGAAATGCCAGACAAACCGGGTGAACTTCTCGAAGTGGCAAAGAGAATCTACGAAGCAGGCGGGAACATCATCTCCATCGCAACACTTTTCGAAGAAGGGAAGGATTCTTACCTTGCCACACTCAGGGTGGAAAACATCGACCATGAAAAGTTCGTGAAATCCCTCGATGAAATCGATGTGAAGCTTCTGTATTACCATTCAAACTGAATCGTTAGCCCCCTCGCTGTGAGGGGGTGTTTATGTGTTATAATTATTGTAGACTCTTTCGGTAGAAAAAGAGGGGAGGGAATATGGGTTTCGCCGTCGTAGAAGTGAGTTACTGGATGGCTCTTGGATACGGCCTCCTCGCATTTTTCAGCCCATGTGTTCTGCCCCTGATCCCCGCTTTTCTTGGCGTGCTCTTTGCCTCGAAAGGAGATTTCCTGAAGGTCATAGGTTTTTTCGTGGGAATATCTTCTCTCTTTTCAGTCATAGGAGTCCTTTTTGGACTGTTTGGAAATTTCATTCCTACTTACATACTCACATGGATTTCCGGGCTTGCTCTCGTAGTCTTTGGATTGTTTTACCTGTTCGATGTTGAACTTGTGAAGATGAAAAAGAATCCCAACGTGTGGCGCTACAAAGGGGAAGGATTCCTGAACGGTTTCTTACTCGGTGGTAGTGTGGGACTCGTGTGGATTCCCTGCTCGAGTCCTATACTGGGAAGTATCCTCGCGATAGTGGCGAGTGGAAGAGAACCGGTGAAAGGAGGGGTACTTCTTTTCCTCTACTCACTTGGTATTTCGATTCCTTTTATCCTGATGGGAGGGTTTGTTAATAAACTTTTGAACCGTGTGAGTTTCAAAAAGCCTGTGTGGATGAACGTTCTCAAAGTAGTGGGTTCTCTCTCACTCGTTCTCGTTGGAGTGCTCATTCTCACAGGAAGGTTCATCACATACTGATGGGAGGATGGTACTGTGAAAAGGTTCTTAATCATCACAATTTTGGCTTTGAGTGTGTTCTCATTGGCTCTCACTTTAGATGACGCCTACAGACTCGCGAACATCACCCGGAGAAAGCTGATCATGATGTTCTCGAGTCCAACCTGTTACTACTGTAATCTGTTCAAGAAAGAAGTACTCCCGAAAGAAGATTTCCAGGAAATTCTGATTCCAAACTTCGTCTTCGTTGAGCTTTACGCCACAGATGAAAAAACCACACTCTTTGCGAAGGAAGTTCTGGGAGAGGAATCGGTTAGCTACAGAGATCTCTTCGCTGGATTTGGTGTGAGAGGAACGCCTACGTTTTTCTTTTTTAAGGGAAAAGAAGGTCTGGGATACCTTCCTGGCTACGTGGACAAAGACAACTTCATAAAGATTCTGAAATACATCGCTCAGGAGTTGAAAGAAGACTTCCAGACCTACATGAAAAAAGACGATCCGTTCGTGGGTGAGTCGTTGATCATCGAAGTTTCCAAAGAAGACGCAGATTTCGTTCTGGAAAAGGATGAAAACGCTGTAAAAATGGATACCGTACCAAACGAAGTGAGAAGAGACAGGATATACGTGACGGATTCGCCAGATGTTGCAAAGACCCTTCAGGAAAAAGGCGCTCTCCGGGTTCTGCTCATTAAATGAAAGAGGGTGCTTCCGCACCCTCATATTTTGTATCTTGCAACGATTTCCTTGAACATTCACACATTTCCCCTGATGGCCTGTACTTTGTTCGTAACTTTTTCTGTCGAGGCACTGATTTCCTGAAGCCTTGCGTTCACTTCCCTGACATTGTTTGTGATTTCCTCTGCGTTTTTCGCGTTTTCTGTCATAGCAGTTGTGATCTTGTCCACAGCTGCTGTTTGATCTTCTGTCGCTGCTGTATTTTGAAGCATCTCATCTATTTTCTCAGCAGCTCCCGTGATGGAGTTCAGTTTTTCATCAGCTTCGTCAGCCAGTTTTGTGCTCTCTTCAACACGCGCCGTGATCTCGGAGGATACTTTCCCACGTCTTCGGCTATGCTTCTGATTTCGTTGACAACCCTTCTGACGTTCTCTGAAACCTGCTGACTTTCTTCAGCGAGTTTTCTTATTTCGTCTGCGACGACCGCAAAGCCTCTTCCCGCTTCTCCCGCTCTTGCTGCTTCTATCGCTACGTTCAGCGCGAGCAGATTCGTCTGCTCTGCTATCGCGTTGATAGTTTCAACGAAGCTTGTGATTTTTTTTCAGCTCCCTTTTGGAAACTCTCCACAACCCTTTCCACGTCTTTGGCACTGTTCGATATCATTCGATTGACTTTTATGACTTTCTTCAAAACATTTCCGGCTTCCTTTGCTAACTTTGTACTTTGGTCGGCGAAACTCGCCGCCTGCTGGGTGCTGTCTGCTATGTTTTTAGTGGCACTGCTGATCTCCTCAGATCCCGCCGTGGTTTCCTGAACCGAGGCAGAAATGGACTCCACCCTCATGGAAATGCTGTCCATTTCCTTTGAAATTCCAAGAAGCTGGTTTGTAATCTCTTCGTTTGCCTTGGAAATCTCCTCGATACTCTCGACAACTGAGAATGTCTCTGTCTGTACATCTTTGAGATTGTTTCTCAGATATTCTATGGAAGCTTTGAATTCATTTAAGAGAGTGCTTATCTCGTCTTTTCCTTTCGCTTCCTGTATGTTAATTGTGAGATCGTTGTTCCTCAAAGATCTTGACGCTTCCATAACAGGTTTCAAAAGTCTCAGACTACGAGATATCATGACGAACAGAAATACTCCACTTGCCACCGCTACGATTGGAAGAACAATGAAAAGAACGTTTCTGATGAGCTCAGAACTGTACGAAATCTCTTTGTCCAGGTTTTCCCTGGTCCTATCCAAGTTCGCTATGATATCTTCCTTCACATGTCCCACAGAACTTTGAATATGAGAGACCGCTTCTGTTTTTCCGGAAATTACCTCTGAAATGTTTTGCTTCAGAGCGTCCATGTGCTCTTTTAAAGATGGTATCTTATCGACAACTTCCTTCAATTCATTGAAAAGCAACGATACCTCCTCTATTTTCGCCGTGTTGTTCACAAACAGAGCAACTTTGGTTTCAAGTTCACCCAGTTTGTCCAGGGCTTCCACTGCGAGTTTGTACTCTTCAAACGCTTTTCTCACGTTCTGACCAGCTTTCAAGAAGACACTACCCCCCAGGAGGGCTACAAGAACTACTGCAGCTAATGTTATAGTCGATACTAGAAGTGTTTTTCCTTTTAAATTCATACTATCTATCCCTCCTTTCTTCGATTTTGAAGACAAAATGTGGGACGCCTGCTACCCTGATTTTACCAGTGATGAATCCTCCGTACGAACCTTCGGGAGTCTCTATTTTGGCTATTTCTCTTCTATCTACTTCCATGTCCCTAACTCCCGAGAGAATAAAGACAATTTCTTCGTTCGATGTATTCGATATGATGATATTTCTTTTCCTTCCCTTTAATTCGAGAATTCCTATGGTAGGATTCCACCACTTCTGCTGTGTTGTGATTGGTACTTCTACGATTTCCAACCTTGCTTTGTCATGATCCAGTGGAAATAACTTCACATCGAGTTTGTGCAAAGAATTGTATCTGGACACAAAAAGTGTCCCTCTTTCCTCGTTAAATTCAAACGTATCAGAAATAAAAACATGATATCCATCGTTTTTTCGCAGAATACCTTCATGTATCCCTTCACCTGCGATCAGTGTAGCAGGAAGTATCCTTCCTTCGAAAAGACCTAAACTCTCTTTTTTCTCCCTCAATAGATCAACGGTTAAATCTGAAAGCAAGGGATCGAAATCCTTTTCTCTAAGCCTCTCAATTTCTTTGATCACATCATCCAGAGGGATCGGATTTCTATACGATCTTGGAGAGAGCATTGCATCCAGAGTATCCGCTATCTTGAGTATCCTTCCTTCGAGTGTTATCTCTTCTCCCTTCAACCCAAGCGGATATCCACTCCCGTCGAATTTCTCGTGATGCTGAAACACCCAGAGCGCCACATCGTCCTCAATATCCCAGATCATCAGGTCTTTTACCATGTTATAGCTGTAATCCACGTGTTTTTTCATCTCCTGGTACTCCTGGAACGTTAATCTTCCTTCTTTGTTCAAGATGCGCTCATCTATATACACTTTACCTATGTCATGAAGAAGACCCGCCAGATACAGCTTCGCAAGTCTTTTTTCATCCAGACCCACTATCTTTCCGATTTCTTCCGCCCAGAAAGCCACGTTGTATATGTGGTTCAACGTGTATCTGCTGACTCTGGAAAACAGTCTGTCTATCAGTATCGCCACGGTGGTTAAAAGCTGATCCAGGACGACAGAATACTCCAGGTAGTAGTATTCGAGTCCGCGTGTTTTCAAAAAATCTTGAAGATCATTAATTATTTTCCCTGTTTTCTCTGCATCCCACTTCTTCTTTGAGGCAACGTACACAAACCCTGTGAGAAACTCTTTGAAAACAACTGGGATGTAGAGTTCCCATTGCACATCTTCCACAAGAGTAAAACGAGTTTTCTGTGGATGATTTTCGAAAGGTTTCGCACTGAACAGAAATTCTTCAATCAAGGGAGTTAAAGCAATGTTGAAAACCGTTCCAACGTTGAAAAAAACGGGATTGTCAGCCGAAGTTATCACATGAATCGCCATGTCCTGCCTGACCGCAAACAGGGCAATAATATATATTCCGTGTTTTTTTTTGATCTTCTTCAGTGTTTCTACGAAGTCACTTTTGACATTGGCTACCTGGATTGCTTCCACGTTTTCACCTCCATGCCGGCAAGATAAAACCTTTTTGGTGATGGGGATTCAAAATTTATTTTTTAATGATTAAAAGCCTATTGGATACATGTCTGTTCCAATTTAAAGTTCAGACGGTTATATGGAAGAAATGTCCAATACTTTGACAAATGTCATCATGTGTTTCAGGAAGGAATTTTTCGAAAAAACCACAGATTTACAGTTGTTGTTGTTAGAAGTATCAAGACACAGTAGTAATTATATCATTAAGTACAGTAAAATTCTCTTTGAATATTGCCATCATGTAAATGAGATAGTATTGCATGGTAGGAACCTTGATGATTGACGGAGGGAACGAACCTTCCACATAGATTGACATGCTTTACAGAACACAATCCAGAAAACACATCCCCTTCAGGGTATCGGGATAAGGTCAAAAAGCAATAATTCACAGATGGTATCATTAATAATAGCAACGATCACAAAAAAGGAGGTACGAAGAGTGGAGAAGATCAAGGTTAAAAACCCCATTGTTGAGCTTGACGGCGATGAGATGGCACGCGTGATGTGGAAGATGATCAAAGAAAAACTCATCCTTCCCTATCTCGATATCCAGCTGGTTTACTTCGATCTCGGAATAAAGAAGAGAGACGAAACAGACGATCAGATCACGATCGAAGCGGCAAAGGCCATCAAAAAGTACGGTGTCGGTGTCAAGTGCGCAACGATCACCCCGGATGCGGAAAGAGTGAAGGAATACAACCTGAAGAAAGCCTGGAAGAGTCCAAATGCCACCATCAGAGCGTATCTCGATGGAACGGTTTTCAGAAAGCCCATCATGGTGAAGAACGTGCCACCGCTAGTGAAGCGCTGGAAGAAACCAATCATCATAGGAAGGCACGCCTACGGTGACATATACAACGCTGTGGAAGCGAGAGTCGAAGGCCCAGCGGAAGTGGAACTCGTGGTGAAGAACAAAGAAAAAAAGACACTTCTTGTACACAAATTCGAAGGAAACGGTGTTATCATGGCGATGCACAACTTGGAGAAATCGATCAGAAGTTTTGCTCAGTCGTGTATAAACTACGCCATCTCTGAAAAGGTCGACATCTGGTTTGCGACGAAAGACACGATCTCTAAGGTGTACCACGCGTACTTCAAAGAGATATTCCAGGAGGAAGTCGACAAAAGAAAAGAAGAACTCGAAAAAGCCGGAGTGAACTATAGATACATGCTCATAGATGATGCGGCTGCGCAGATTTTGAGAAGTGAGGGTGGTATGCTTTGGGCCTGTATGAACTACGAAGGGGATATCATGTCCGATATGATCGCCTCAGGTTTTGGCAGTCTCGGTCTCATGACGTCGGTTCTCGTCTCCCCCGATGGGGTCTATGAGTTCGAAGCAGCCCACGGCACGGTGAGAAGACACTACTATAGGTATCTGAAAGGTGAAAAAACCTCAACGAATCCAACCGCATCGATCTTCGCGTGGACAGGTGCTATAAGGAAAAGGGGAGAACTCGACGGAACACCGGAGGTGTGTGAATTCGCAGACAAACTGGAGAAGGCTGTGATAAACACCATAGAATCCGGTGTGATCACAAAGGACCTTCAGCCTTTCACAGAACCACCGATCGACAAGTATGTCACTCTCGAAGAGTTCATAGACGAAGTGAAGAAGAATCTCGAAAAATTACTGTGAGCGGGCGTGTCCCGCTCTTTTCAATATCTCACCCTGGGATCTATCAGAGCGTTGATCACGTCGACGAGAATGCTTATCACCACCACGATCAAAGCGAAGAAAACGACCGTGCCCTGTATGGCAGGAAAGTCCCTGTACCTGATCTTCATCACAAGATAACTTCCAAGACCGGGCCATGAGAAAGTGGTTTCTGTGAGGACCGCACCTCCCAGAAGGAGTGCGAACTGCAATCCCATCATCGTGAAGATGGGTACCAGAGCGTTTTTCAGGGCGTACCTGAACAGAACCACCCTCTCCTTCAAACCGCGAGCACGAGCCGCCTTCACGAAATCCTGGGCCAGTGTTAAAACGGTGTTGTTTCTCACCATACGGACAAAGACGCTGGAGATCACAAGGCCGAGCGTGAGTCCCGGAAGTAAGAGATGTTCGAAAACGTCTTTCAGCGCTTCCCAGTTTCCTGTGAAAAGCGCATCTATCGAATAGATACCCGTTATCACTTTCAAATTCATAGTGGGTGACAATCGTCCGCCAACGGGAAGCCATCTCAAGATAACTCCGAAGATGTACTGCATCATCAAACCGAACCAGAAAACCGGAACCGCGTACATCACCATTGAAAACATCCTGGCACCTATATCAACTCCACTGTCCCTTTTGTACGCAGCGAAGCTTCCCCAGAAGATGCCTATGAGAACGGCTACGATGAAAGCGAAGAGTGTCAGCTCCAAAGTCGCGGGAAATCTCTCCTTTATTTCTTCCCAAACGGGTCTTCCCGTCAGTGTAGATTTTCCCAGGTCACCTTTGAGAAGATCTCCGATGTAATCGAAAAACTGGACGATGATAGGTTTATCGAGACCGAGTTCGTGTCTCTTTTGTTCGATGACCTCCTTCGGTGCTTTCCCTCCGAGAATAGCGAGCACCGGATCCCCGGGTATGATCCTGAGCACCAGGAATATGAGTGCCAGAAGGATGAATATCATGGGGGCAGCGAGGAGAATTCTTGTTATCACGTAGTTTTTAAGAGACATCACGGCACCTCCGAAAGCCGCCCCGGGAAGGGGCGGCGGAGTTCACTCTTCCCAGTAGAGTATGTAGTATCTGAATATCTGTGTGGGTTCAAGCAGAATTCCTTTCACCTGTTTTTTCGCTGCACAGGTTGCAACTCCCTGCCAGAGCGGTATGTAAGGAACATCCCTTGCAAGAATCTCCTGGACTTTGTAGTAGATCTCTGTTCTCTTTTCCAGATCGGTGAGTTTTCTCGCTTCTATCATCAGGTTTTCTACCTCAGGATTCGAGTAGAAGCTACCGAGGGATTTCGCACCACTCTCACTGAGGAACGGCCAGACGTAGTCATCCGGATCAAGGTAATCGGGGTACCATCCAAGGAGGAAGAGACCCATCGTTCCGTTCAGGAAGTACTCCACGTAGGTGGACCACTCCGCATACTTCAGGTTCACTTTTATGACACCGGTTTCTTCGAACGACTCTTTCAGCACCTGAGCGACATCCGCTTCTGTCGTTCCGTAGTGTGAAGGTGTGTACCACAGGTCTATCACGAGGGGATTGTTCTCATCGTAGCCAGCTTCCTTGAGGAGCGCTCTTGCCTTTTCTAGGTCTCTTTCAGGGAAAACATCCTTGTGTCCCCACATGCCTTCCGGGATCATCGAGTACAGTGGTTTTGCAAGTCCCACGAACACATCTTCAACTATGACATCTCTGTTCACCGAATAGGCGAGTGCCTGTCTCACCTTCACGTTGTCGAACGGGGGTTGTGTGACGTTGATCACCAGATATCTGATCTGTGGACTGTTACCTTTGTAAACGACGATGTCTTCTCTTCCCTCGAGATCGATAACATCTCTGGGGTCGAGATGTCTGTAAGCGACATCGATTTCTCCCGTCTCGAGTGCCAATCTGAGTGTGGAAGCGTTCTCATAGAAATTGATCACGATGGTCTTTGTCTTTGGTTTTTCACCGAAGTAGTTCGGATTCGCTTCGAGAACGATTCTCACATCTCTGATCCATTCCTTGACCCTGTATGGACCAGAAGCTGACGGGATACCTTCGTAGAAGGAATCAGCTGGATAAACCTTCGGATTCACCGGATACGCAACGGTGTAACCGAGGACGGAAACGAACGCAGAGAATGGATACTTCAGAGTTACACGGAAGGTGTAGTCGTCCACCACTTCTGTTTTTTCGACGACATCAGAGAGTAAGAATGCCGGATCTCCATTCAGTTTCATCACCCTGTCGAAAGAGTACTTGAAGACGTGTGCATCGATGGGTGTTCCATCCTCGAACTTTGCATCCTTTCTCAGATAGAACGTGTAAACCGTTCCTGTTTCATCGACTTCCCATCTCTCTGCCAGAACGGGCTTGAGAACGCTGGTTCCTATTTCGTAATCAACCAGTCCAACCATGACGTTTTGAAGGATGTTTGAAGAAAAGTAATCGTAACAGTTGGCAGGATCGAGAGTTCTGATTTTGTCCGTTGTACCCACCACGATGATGTCTTTTGCCGCGAAGGAGAGCGTTACTGTTAAGATCAGAAACAACCAGACTAACTTTTTCATACCCACTACCTCCCTTCAGTTGTAAAGATGACATGCCACCTTATGATTTTCCTCCACAGCCTTGAGTTGAGGTTCTTCTTTCATACAGATATCCATTCTGTAAGGGCAGCGCGGGTGGAATCTACAACCAGATGGCACGTCTATCGGGTTTGGTGTTTCTCCCTCAGGGATGAACTTCTTTTTCTTCTTGAGAGAAGGTTCCGGTACGGCGGATATAAGAGCCTGTGTGTAAGGATGCTTTGGATTGAGGTATATGTCCTCAAAATCACCGATCTCCACAATCTTTCCGAGGTACATCACCGCGATTTCGTCGCAGACGTATTTGGTCGTAGCGAGGTCGTGTGTGATGAAGAGCATGGTGAGGTTGAATTCCTTTCTGAGTTCCTGAAGGAGCCTCAACAACTGCGATCTCACGGAAACATCGAGCATAGCCACCGCTTCATCTGCCACCACCAGACGGGGTTTCAAAATCAAAGCACGGGCAATGACAACTCTTTGCCTCTGGCCACCGGAAAGCTCCCTCGGATACCTTCTGTAGATATCCTTCGCGGGCTCCAGATTCACTCTCCTCAACATCTCAAGCACCATCTCTTTTCTCGACGATCTGTCTCCGATTCCGTGAATTTCAAGGGCGTGTTCTATGGCTTTTCCCACCCTCATATATGGATTCAGAGAGGCCATTGGATCTTGAAAGATGATCTGCATTTCTTTTCTCAGCTTCCTCATTTCTTCTTTTGAGAGTTTTGTGATATCTCTACCATCAAAAATGATTTTGCCATCGGTGGGTTCTTCAAGTCTCAGAATGACTCTTCCCGTTGTGGTTTTTCCGGATCCCGACTCCCCCACCAGCCCCAGACTCTTTCCTTCATCAATCTGAAAATTCACACCATCCACCGCTTTCACAAACTTCCTGGGTTTTCTCAAAAGCACATCTATCGGTCCCTGTTTCACAGGGAAATACTTTTTAAGGTTCTGCACTTCAATCAGTGCCATTTTGATCTCCTCCGTAAAGCCAACATTTCACGCGCGTTCCATCTATTTCGAACTCCGGTGGTTCTTTCTCCCAGCAAATTTTCATTGCCTTCTCACATCTTGGAGCGAACCTGCAACCTTCAGGGGGATTCGAAAGATCAGGAGGAGAGCCTGGAATGTATCTCAGTTCTTTATCGTTCACGTCCGTGTTCGGAATAGACCTCAGAAGACCAACGGTGTATGGATGAAGAGGATTGGTGAATATCCTCTCTTTCGATGCGAGTTCCACGAGGTGCCCTGCGTACATCACCCCTATTCTGTCTGCGGCTTCCGCGACCAGTCCCATATCGTGGGTGATCAGAATCATGGCGGTTCTGTGCTCTTTCGTCAACTTCTCAAGCAGTTCCATTATCTGAGCCTGAACTATCACATCCAGAGATGTAGTGGGTTCATCGGCGATCAAAACAGCGGGATTGAGAACTATGGAGAGGGCGATCATCACCCTCTGTCTCATTCCACCGCTGAACTGAAACGGGTAATCCTTCAGTCTGTTCCTGTTTATCCCGACATCTTCTAAGGCCTTCGCTGCAAGTTCTCTGGCGTCCTCCTTACTCAGTTCGGGTCTGTGGGTGAGGATCATCTCTACAAAATGATCCTCTATCCTGAGAATCGGATTGAGCGACGTCATCGGATCCTGGAAAATCATCGCAACTTTTGAACCTCTTATCTGTCTCATTTCCTCGTCCGAAAGAGATGAAATATCTATTCCTTCAATTTTTATACTCCCATCAATCTTTGTTCCTTTTGGAAGAAGCCGCATTATGGAAAAACCGAGGGTAGACTTTCCACAGCCGGATTCACCGACGAGACCCAGGGTTTCTCCTTTCTCCAGGTGAAAGGAGACGTTTTCGACGGCGTTCACAGTTTTTTCTCCAGTTTTGTATCTCACGCTCACGTTTTTCAGTTCGAGCACCTTCATTTGCTTCTCTCCCCGATATTCGGATTGAGAATTTCGCTCAATCCTTCACTGAACATGGAAAAACCAAGAACGGAAGTGATGATTGCAAGGCCGGGGAACAACACTCCCCACCAGGCTCTACTCAGGATGAACCTCTGGCCGTTGCTGAGGTCGAATCCCCAGTCCGGAGTGGGAGGAGCTATTCCAAGTCCAAGAAAACTGAGTCCCGCTTCCGTCATGATCGCATCAGCGAGGTTCATTGAGAGAACCACCACTATCGATGGGAAAACGTTGGGAAGCACGTATTTGACCAAGATTTCCCAATCTTTCGCACCGAGCGCCCTTGCCGCTTCCACGTAGAGTTCGTTTTTCACACTCGTGACCTGGTTTCTCACCACTCTGAAATATGTGGGCGCATAAACGACGGCGATTGAAACGGCTATGTTCATCATTCCGGGTCCCAAAACTGCCGCAACTGCTATGGCAAGAATCAAACCCGGGAAAGAGTAAACGGCGTCCATCACAAGAGTTAAAACGCGATCGAAGATACCTCCAACGTAACCAGAGATCAAACCGAGGGGAATACCTATCGCAGACGCTATAACAACAGCGAGAAACGCCACCATCAGGGCAATTCTCGAACCATAGATCACCCTGCTGAAGATATCCCTTCCAAGGTTGTCGGTGCCGAATAAATGCTTTTCCGAAGGAGGTTGCAAAGATCTTCCCACCCGTACGGTGGGATCGTAGGGAGCAAGAACTGGGGCGAAAATGGCCAAAAAGATGTAAAACAAAAGAATGATCATTCCGACGAAAGCCAAAACACCTGTTCTTCGTCTGAATAGTTTGAAGACCGGTCTGAAGATTCTCTCAGAGACCACAACCTTCGACCTCGCTTCTCTTTTTTCATAATAATACCACATACAGGAATAAGTTTCAATTTCCGAATTATTTTCCCACAAACCAGACGGTTTTCTCTTTGCCTCTCACGAAGTAAGCGGGAAGTGGTGTATCTTTTAAGATCTCCGTTAGTCTGTTTATCTTTTCTTTTCCCCTGATGAGAAAGAGCACGTACAGTGATGTGTTCAGTGCACGAAACGTCAGGGTGACTCTGGGAACCTTAGGGTCACCGGAAGGATCTGTGAAAGTCACAAGGTTGTCTTTATTTCCCGTTTCCAAGTCGAATATGGACGCGACATGGCCATCGGGACCCATTCCAAGAATAGCGAGGTCGAACTGGTCAGTAGCTGATCTTATTTCCCTCTCATATTTCTCGCAGGCTTTTTCAATAGGAAGAGAAGTGTCAACGTAGTGAACATTACCGGAAGGGATCTTTGCTCTGCTGAAAAGAACCTCGTTTATGTTCCTGAAATTGCTTTGATCTGAGTCGAGGGGCACGTACCGCTCGTCGCTCAAAAAGAAGTGGATGCGATTCCATGGGAACTTCTGTTCTGCCAGTTTCTCATAAACGGGAAGTGGGGTTCTCCCGCCGGCGAGAACGACGAAGATCTTATCCTTTTCCTCGAGAAGTTTTTCCATCTTTGTGCGAATTTTCTCGACTACAAAATCAACGTACCCATCTTCGAGCAGGTATATCACAGTTTTCTCCATTTTCTACCGTCCCTTTCTATGAGTAGATCGGCTTCTCTCGGTCCCCACGTTCCCGCCGGATACACATAAGGTGAAAAGCGAACGGGATCGTTTTCCCAGGCTTTGAGAACGGGATCGAGAAGTTCCCAGGAAACTTCGAGGTCGTCTCTTCTCATGAAAAGTGTAGGATCTCCAAGTATCACGTCCAGAAGGAGTCTTTCGTAAGCGTCGGGCAGTTTCACTCCAAAGTAATCCTCGTATCTGAAGTCCATACTGAGAAGCTGTGGAAACATGCCGGGACAGGGCCTTTTCACCTGAAACTCAAGAGAGATTCCCTCGTTTGGCTGCAAGGTGAAAACTATCGTGTTCGGCTCCAGTTCATCAGAAGGTACACCGGCAAAGATCGAATGAGGAATCTTCTTGAAAACAACAGCAACCTCGGTTATTTTCTTGGGGAGTCTCTTCCCGGACCTCAGATAGAAGGGTACACCGCTCCATCTCCAGTTGTCTATGAAGAGTTTCATGGCAACGAAGGTTTCCACGTTGGAGTCTTTGGCCACACCCGGTTCCTCTCTGTAAGCCGGCACTTCTTTTCCGTTCACAACCCCTCTTCCATACTGGCCTCTGACGATCCAGCTTTCCAGTTCCTCCACAGGGAACGGTCTGATCGATCTGAGAAGCTTCACCCGCTCGTTTCTGAAATTCTCTCCATTGAAAGAAGAAGGAGGTTCCATGGCGATCAGTGCGAGGATCTGAAGCATGTGGTTCTGGAAGATATCCCTGAGGAGTCCCACGTTTTCGAAGTATCCTGCCCTGTGTTCAACACCTATGTCTTCGGCCATCGTGATCTGAACGTGATCCACGAACTTGTTGTTCCAGATTTCCTCGAATATGAAGTTGGCAAACCTGAACACCAGTATGTTCTGAACGGTTTCTTTTCCAAGGTAATGATCGATTCTGAAAATCTGATCTTCCTGGAAGTATTTCTGAAGAGTGTCTTCCAGTCTTCTGGCCGATTCCAGGTCTTTCCCGAACGGTTTTTCGATCACAACGCGCGCAGGTTTTTCGTTCAATCCAGTTTTCGAGAGGTTTTCCAGAATAGGGATGTAAAGATCCGGAGGAACAGCGAGATAGAAGACCAGATTGCTGGAATCGATCCTTTTTATGAGAGTCTCGATGGTGTTTTTCAACTGTTTGAAGCTCTCAGGATCCTGATAATCCACGCTGATGTAACTGCTATGTTCCAAAAAATCAGGGTTGGCATCGAATCTGGATCTGAATTTCTCATGGTCCATTTTCGTTCGTGCCGCACCGAGAACGAAAAAGCGTTCGGGCAGAATACCTGCCTCGAACAACCTGTTCAAAGCGGGAATGAGCTTTCTTTTTGTGAGGTCACCAGAAGCACCGAAGATCACAATTCCGAAAGGTTGTTCGATCTTTGGAAAACACCGGAGGGTATCATCTGGACATTTCTCCAACCCCAGCCTGCACTTCATGATCTCACCTGCCTTTCTGGATTTTTACCACGAAATGAGGAATAACTAATTTCCTTTATGTTAAAATCTTCTAAAAAGGGGGGATGTTCATGAAACAGCTCAGACGATCCAAAAAGAACAGGATCATAGCGGGTGTTTGTGGTGGCTTAGCAGAGTACTTCGGGGTCGATCCGACCCTTGTAAGATTGATCTGGGTTCTCATCACACTCGCGTGGGGAGCGGGTCTTCTGCTCTACATCATCGCCTGGTTGATCATGCCTGAAGAAGAGGGAGAAACAGAGAGCGAAGAAAAACCATCTCAGAACGCAGAAGGATTGAAAGTACTAGTCGGTGGTCTTCTCATCTTCCTGGGAATCGTCTTTCTCGTGTCCGCTTTCTTTCCGATCTTCTTTGGTGTGGCATGGAAGGTGATTCTTGCCGTTTTGTTAGTGATTTTTGGTGTGCTCCTTCTTTTGAGGAGAGATGAAAAATGAAGATAATATTCGGTATTTTTCTCATTTTCATTGGAGTTCTGTTTCTTGTGACGATTTTTCTGGATGTTTTCTCTATTTCATTCTTCACAAGGATATTCCACAATCTTGGCCTCTTCTGGCCGCTGATACTGATAACTTTCGGTATTTATTTTATCTATCTATCTGTGAGGAAAAGATGGTTGTACTTTCTGAGTGTGGGTGTGTTTTCTGCTTTTCTGATAATACTTCTTGTGTGGCCATACGAATCTGTTTCAGCACCTGGGAAATATCAAGTTTTCACCGGTGTAAATAGGATTTCATTCAAGAGTGGGGGATTCACCGTCAGGTTCATCGAAGGTGAAGAACTCAGCGTGTCCGCGTCCAGCGGAATAGAGGTATCAAAAGTTGGTTCAAATCTGATCGTGAAGGGTTCTCTCTGGAGAAAACTCGGCCCAAAGATAGTGGAGATCGAGTTTCCGAGGGACATTTTCGAACTTTCTTTCGAAGACGGCGCTTTTACGGTGAAGGGTGAATTCGAAGAAAACAGGTTCGCACGAATTGAAACAAAAGATAGCGTTTTGAATATAAGATTCAATTTCCAAAAGATGAACGTTCCGCTTTATTTCGAGGCAGAAGACTGCGTTCTGGAGGTCCTGTTCAGACTACCCGGTGGAGTCTCTTACTTCATCGATAAGAAAGACGGTCTTCTTTTGAAGACCATCGAAGGGAATATAGTCGAATCGGATCTCAATCCTGATCTCTTCTTCAACCTGAAAGACGGTGTCTTTCGTATTCATCTTGAAGGAGGAATGTAGTATGAATGTAGTATGAAAGTGCTCGCCATTAGACACGTCGAGATAGAAGACCTTGGGATGATGGAAGATATCTTCAGGGAGAAGAACTGGAGCTTCGAATATCTGGACACTCCAAAAGGGGAAAAACTTGAAAGGCCTTTTGAAGAGTATTCCCTCGTGGTGCTTCTTGGAGGTTACATGGGGGCCTACGAGGAAGAGAAATTCCCTTTCCTGAAATACGAATTCCAGTTGATAGAAGAGATTCTGAAAAAGGAAATTCCTTTCCTTGGAATCTGTTTGGGTTCTCAGATGCTGGCCAAAGTCCTAGGAGCAGATGTTTACAGGGGAAAAAACGGAGAGGAAATAGGCTGGTTCTTCGTTGAAAAGGTCTACGACGATAGATTCTTCGGGAAATTTCCAGACAAACTGCTGGTGTTCCAGTGGCACGGAGACACTTTCGATCTTCCACACGGAGCAACCAGGGTCTTTACTTCTGAAAAGTATGAAAACCAGGGATTCGTCTATGGAAAGGCTGTGGGGCTTCAGTTCCATATAGAAGTGGGAGCCAGAACCATGAAACGCTGGATAGAGGCATACAAAGATGAACTTGAAAAAAAGAAGATAGATCCCAGGCTTCTCCTTGAAACGGCGGAGAGGGAGGAAAAAGTCCTGAAAGGCCTCTTGAGGTCTCTTTTGGAAAGGATGGTGGAAAGCTGAGGAGGTGTTATTGTGATACCTCCTCACATTCACATCCTCGATTTCAACGGAATTTACGAAGAACAGCGGATCCTAAAATCTCTCGCTGAGTTTGTGTTTTCCAAAAAAATCGAAGGCATCAGGTACATGGTCCTTCCCGAAAAGATCCCTGAAATTGAAAACATCCTTCCTTCACATCCGGGAGTGACGTTTCTGGGCGATGGAGAGTTCCACCACCTCACCTACCTCATCATCAAGAAAATAAAGAGACCTTTCGTGCTGGTTGTTTTCGACAATCACCTCGATGCCAGAGAGGAAGAATTCATCACCTGCGACAGCTGGATCAGAAAAGCCCTGAAGCTGAAACATCTGGTGAAAGTGGTGGTTGTTGGCACTCAGGAACAGGAAAAGATCCACAGAGTGTTTTACTCCGAAACGGATCCACAGAAGATACTTAAACTCCTTGGAAGACATCCGGTGTATCTGAGTATTGACAAAGATGTTCTGGATATCGGAATAACGGGCTGGGAGAGTGGAAGAGTTTCATTGGAAGAGCTTCTCAATGTGCTTCGCCACATTCCCTTGAGAAAGATCCTGGGAGTGGACATCTGTGGTGAACCAGATCCTTCGGAATTCTGGAAGATAAAAGAAAGCGAGAAAGTGAATCTTTCAATCCTCAACGCCCTGTTCTTTGAGAAGCTTCATTATGTACCTGGCAGCGAGCATCTGGAACGGAAGCCAGCTCACGTGACTTGATGGAATCCTTATCCTTTTGGGCTTTCCAAGGTGCTCCCATAGAATGTCTCTTGTGCTCTTCGGAAGTGCCTTATCGAACATCGCTTCCATCATCACGATCCGCGAGGTATCCACGAACTTCGCGTAAGCGAGCGGATCGAGCTTCAAAAGAGGATGTATGTCTGAATTCAGCATCTCCTGAACCCAGGAAAATTCCTTCAGTCTCTCCAAATCGTTTCTGTAGACATCGTAAAAATTTTCTTCATTTGTCATTCCGTGTTCTCCTCCCCTTCCATTTCTCAACTCACGCCTCACAAAGGACAGAGTAGGTGACTTCCAGAACAAGGTGGCAAAGTCACCACCCGCCATCATGACGATCGTCTTTTTGAAATCACGGCTCAGCGCGTTGAGTAAAACAGCGATCATGCCTCCAAGACAGTACCCGAAGAGACAGTTTCTCTCGTGCCACATCTTCTTAACTTTCAAAAATTCCAAAAGACTGAGTAGATCTGTGAGAGCGTGTTCCCAGAACTTGGTCATTTTCTCCAGATCGGAGGAAAAATAATCCTTTCCGCTCACAGAACCGTGTGCTACGCGGGTGAAGTTTCCCGGCAAAACGGGAACTATCGCCTCTATCTTTCTTTTGGAAAGATAGTAAGCCATCCGAAGAAGATACAGAACGTTTCGACTACCGAGTCCCTGGAGTATCATCACCGATCCTACTTTTCTCTTCTTCGGGGAGAAGATGTACACCTCCACAGGATCTGTCCCTTTTTCTGCGTCTGGATAGCTCGATTTGAACTTCAGAATGGAAATTCGGACGTTCTTTGTCCTGTGGATATATCCGAGGGAATAATCGGAAGGCACCCTTACATGTTCGAACACACTTTCACCTCTTCAAAAACGAGACCGTTTCGTAGAGGATCTTCACCGTCAAAGGATCTTTCAGAACGAACTCGAAGCCATGTTTCCCCTTTGGATGAAGCCTCAGCTTTGCCTGCACACCGTTTTCTCTGAGCTTTTTATACATTTTAACAGATGAGATGTAGGGTACAACGTCGTCTTTCATGCCGTGAACCAGCATGGTGGGAGGTGCCTTCGGGTTCACCCAGGTCACAGGGGAGTAGAACACATAATCTTCTTTCTTTCGTACGGGAAGCCCTTTCAACGTCGTTGCAACAGAGAACCTTGCAAAGAGAGAGGGCGTTTCCATGCTCCACAGGTCGAGAAGATCGCAAGGAGCATACCAGGCTACCACGTGGCCATCGAAATCTTTTTTTTCTTCCTTCGAAGATCTCATCGCGTGATACAGAACGAGATGCCCTCCAGCTGAAAGTCCCATGAGATTCAGGTTTTTAAACAAAAGATGCTCCCTGTTTTCGTTCAGAAACGAGATAGCACTCTTCAGATCTTCCAGAATATCTTCGATGTAATGAAAGTAGCCGTATCTGTAGTCAAACGTCGCCACAGCAAAACCGTTCGCGTTGAGGAATCTGTACCAGGAAACGTTGTTGGGTTGTCTCCTGTATCCGGAGATCCATCCCCCACCGTGTGCAAAAAGTACAAGCGGATAACTTTTCCTTTTCACAGATGGGTAATATATGTCCATCTTCAAGCCATTTTTGTATTCGTAAGTGTAAACATTTCCCGTTACCGATTTCTTCAGTTTTAGCGGAAGCCTTCCCAAAACAGCGTTTCTCACCACAGGAAGGGAAAGCAAGAGAAAGAAAAGAAGCCCCAGAAGGGCATTTGAAAATAGTACAACGAAAGAGATTATTATAAAGCTAAACTTGATTATCACCTTAATCATAGTCTCCCCTCTTCAACTCAAGAAGCTGTGCACCACGTAGAAATATATCATGATGCCCGTCACATCGACGATTGTGGTGAGAAGAGGTCCTGCCATGAAGGCCGGGTCAATTCTGAAGATACGAGCTATGAAGGGAAGAAGCGCCCCCATGACGTTCGCGTAAAGGATCAACACGAGCAAGGCCGTTGCTACGGCGAAATTCAGTGTGGGATCAGAAGAGATCAGAAAAGCCCTCAGATAAAGAATTCCTGCGAGGATCAGGCCTAGAGTAGACCCAATCAACGATTCCCTCAGTAAAACCTTCCACCAGTCTTTCAGACTTATCTCGTTCAGTGTGAATCCTCTTATAACGAGTGCTGATATTTGAGCTCCTGTGTTACCAGCCGAACCTATCATAGTGGGAATGAAAGCTGCTATGACCGGTATTGAAGCGAGAAATTTCTCGTAGCTTGATATGATGTTGCCGTTCACACTCTCAAGGAGAAGGAGTACCACAAGCCACGGAGATCTTTTAAGGATGAGCTTCCACGCGGGAGTGTGAAAATATGATGTGTACGTAGCGCTCATTGAAGCCATCTTCTGTATATCCTCCGTTGCTTCTTCTTCGATGACGTCAACGAGATCGTCGAAGGTAATCACACCTATCAGTCTCTCTTCACTGTCAACCACCGGTAGTATGATCAGGTCGTACTTTTTCATGAGTTCCGCTGCAAGTTCCTGGTCATCGATGGCGTGAACAAAAACAGGATCTTTGTTCATGATTTCCGATACCTTCTGATCGGGATCGGCAACGATCAGGTCTCTGAGTTCAACGGTTCCCTTGAGTTTCCTCGTTCTGTCTATCACCATGAGAGAGTAGATATTCTCTTTCTTCTTTCCTTCTCTTCTCACTTTCTCCAAGGCCTCTCTGACGGTCATGTCCTCGAAGAGTTCCACATATTCTGTGGTGGCAAGTCTTGCGGCAGAATCTTCGGGATAATTCAGGATGTAAAGCAGTTCTTCCCTTTCCTGTGGAGGAAGGTACGAAAGGAGTTTTTTCACCACGTTTGCGGGCATCTCTTCGAGCAGTTCTACCCTGTCGTCTGGATCCATCGATTCAAAGATTTCTTTCAGGCGTTCCTCTCTGAAAAGCTTTATGAGTTCCAGCTGGTCATCGGGTTCAAGTTCACTGAACACTTCAGCAGCTTTATCTTTGGGAAGGAGCCTGAAAACAACCACTTTCAGGTCGGGCGGGAGCTTTTCGATCATCTCTTTCACATCGGCGGGATCCTGCTGTTCGAGAACTCTCTTGAGTGTCTTGAAATCTCCTTTTTCGATCAATTCCTGAAGGTCGATCTCTACTTTGATCTTCATTCTCACACCTCCTTAGGCTGCTTTTTTACGGAGGAAGACTGGTGCTTTCCACTTAGTACTCACCTCCCGAAATGTAATCTGCGTAGAACTATTCTAACATTACAACAGAAGAAACACCAGTACAGAAAGAAAAATTTTTCAACAAACACATTACTTCTTCAACGTTAATTTCCGAAAAGAGTATAATCTAAAGTGGGAGGTGGTAACATGAAAGTCACATTCCTGGGACACGCCGTGGTGCTGATAGAGGGAAAGAAAAACATCATCATCGATCCTTTCATTTCAGGAAATCCTGTTTGTCCTGTAAAGCTGGAGGATCTTCCAAAGATCGATTACATACTTGTGACACATGGACATGGTGATCATCTCGGTGATGCTTTGGAAATAGCGAAGAAAAACGATTCCACGGTGATATCCAACTACGAAATCTGTCATTACCTCGGAAAAAAGGGTGTGAAGACCCATGCCATGCACATTGGTGGAAGCTATCTCTTCGACTTTGGAAGGGTGAAGATGACACCTGCCGTTCACGGCTCCGGAATTCTCGATGGTGACAGTATGATCTACGGAGGAAATCCCGGTGGTTTTCTCATCACAACCGAGGGAAAGAAGATATACCATGCAGGAGACACTGGTTTGACCAAGGAAATGGAACTTCTCGCTGAAGAGAACGTGGATGTTGCGTTTCTTCCGATCGGTGGAAATTTCGTCATGGATGTGGAGGACGCCGTGAGGGCGACAGTGATGATAAAACCGAAGAAGGTTGTTCCCATGCACTACGGAACCTGGGAACTCATCTTTGCGGATGTAGAGCTGTTCAAGAAAAAGGTCGAGGAAAAGGGTGTTGAATGTGTGATTCTTGAGCCGGGAGAATCATTAGAATTGTGAGGGGGAAATAGTTTGCAAGTTTTCTTCTACGTTTTCTCGTTCGGATTTCTTGTGTTTGCGCTTTATCTTTTCTGTCATGTGAGAAAGAAGATCGAGTACTACAGACGGCTGGAAAAGAGTTTCGATACCATAGTTGATGGACTTTCAAAACTCGATCCGAATTCACCCGAAGAAGAGTTCTTTCAGAAAATTCTGAATATCGCGATGGAAGTCGTTCCGGAAGCAACAAAAGGAAGTGTCTCCAGGATCACTCCATCTGGGGACTGGATCTTTGTCACCTCGAGGGGACACACTGTAGATTTGTTTGGAAAGAGATTTCCATCCAGATATTTGTTCAGAGCCGGAAAAGATCCAGTAGAAGTGAACTTTCTTGATTATGACAAAGGTCTTCTTCCAGAAGACATGTGGAAATTCTTTGAAAAGACTCTTCGAGGTATAAGAAAGAGCCTTGTTGTGGGTATGTTTTCTGGAGACGAATTTGTGGGAAACATTGCTCTCGACAGCCCGTACCCTGGTTTTTCAGAACTTTCAAAAAAGGTCTTGAAATCACTGGGAAACCTTGCGAACACTTATCTTTTCATGAGGAAAGCACTGGCAAACGAACAGCAACTTCAAAAGATCATGAGCACCATATTCATCCTCTTGCTTCTTTTCAGAAAATCCATCTCCGTTAAAGAATTTCTCAAAGAAGCCCTGCAGAAGATCATAGAGGCGAGTAATGTTTTCACAGGTGGAATCGTATTCGAAAGGAACATCCCCGTGTTTCATACGAATCTGGAGGAGATACCGGAATTCAATTTTGAAGAATCACGAGAAGAAAAAATAGAAAAATTAGAGAAAGAAGGCATCTATTACATTATCTTACATCTGGACGATGGAGATATGCCCTCTTACCATATGGTCTTTCTTTCGAACGAAGACATAACCCCCTCTTTCTTCAGTGTTCTCAATACGTTTGCAGAAGTGGTTTCTCTCTATCTGAGAGAGTACCATCTTCATCAGAAGTATCGTGAACTTGCATTGAAAGATTCTCTAACCGAAGCTTATTCAAGGCACTACTTCAATGAGTGGATATTCTCTCACATGGCGTGGCTCAGGCGAAATCATAAGAAATCCGTTCTGGTGCTCATGGATGTGGACGGTTTGAAAATGATAAACGACACCTACGGACATTTGATGGGCGACAAAGCACTTATTGAATTCGTCAAAGCCCTTAAGAGAACTGTTCGAGAGTCGGATCTTGTTTTCAGATACGGCGGTGATGAGTTTCTCTTGGTACTCGTCGATAGCACCAAAGAGAACGCTGCAAGTGTTTTGAAGAGGGTTGAAGAAAACCTCAAAGATGTAGATTTGCCCTTCAAAATTGAATTTTCCTTTGGTTATGAGGAAATAGACGGTTTTGTGCCGATAGAAAGAGCACTTGCAAGAGCAGACGATCTCCTCTACAAAAACAAGTACGAAAAGAGAGGTGGTTCAAAATGAAAGATGTGAGCGTCGTCTTGAGTGGAGAAGCGGGACAGGGAATCCAGACAGTTGAGAACGTTCTAACACGGGTTTTAAAAGACTCCGGGTTCCACGTGTTTGCTACCAAGGAGTACATGTCAAGGGTGAGAGGAGGAAACAACACCACAGAGATCCGAGTTTCATCGAGAAGGGTTCGTTCCTTCGTGGACAGAATAGACGTGCTCATACCCCTGGGAAAGGGTGCAACGGAAAGGCTGAAAGATCGTATCACAGAAAAAACACTGGTCATCGGTGAAGAAGAGTTCATCAAAGAATCACCCGGAGAAAAACTTGTTGTTCCATTCCTGAACATAGCAAAACAAATTGGAAAGAGTATATACGCGAATTCAGTTGCCATAGGTTTTCTCTCTGGACTGCTCGGTGCCGATGAATCCGCTCTGAAAGACCAGATCACCAGACAGTTCAGCAGTAAAGGTGAAGACATCGTGAACGACAACATCCGCGCTGCGCTGGAAGGATACAAGAAAGGTCTGGAACTCTCCCAGAAAATCGGGTTCGACGTTGAAAAAGACCCATCGATAAAGAATGAGGTTCTTCTGAATGGAGCGGAGGCTGTGGGGCTTGGAGCGATCGCCGGAGGCTGTAATTTTGTCTCCTCCTACCCCATGTCTCCCTCCACTTCCGTACTTGTTTTTCTTTCCCAGCACAAGAACGACTTCGGAATAGTGGTGGAACAGGCAGAAGACGAGATTGCCGCCATGAACATGATCATCGGTGCGTGGTACGCCGGTGCGAGAGGGCTTGTCACCACATCAGGTGGAGGCTTTGCTCTCATGGAAGAAGCACTCAGTCTTGCCGGAATGATAGAATCGCCTACTGTGATCCATCTGGCACAGAGGCCTGGACCCGCGACCGGCCTTCCCACAAGAACAGAGCAGGGAGATCTGAACCTGGCTCTATATGCTGGGCACGGAGATTTCCCAAGGGTCATTTATGCTCCCGGAAACGTGGAAGAAGCTTTTTATCTGACGCAGAAAGCTTTCAACGTTGCCGACAAATACCAGGTGCCTGTTTTCATCTTGACGGATCAGTACCTCGTTGACTCGTACTACAACCTTCCCGGTTTTGATTTGAACGAATTGAAAGTAGAAAAATACTTCATAAAAACAACCAAGGACTATATCAGATACACCATCACCGAAGACGGTATATCTCCAAGAGGACTTCCCGGATACGGCGAGGGCCTTGTGAGAGTCGACAGCGACGAACACGACGAGTTTGGTCACATCACAGAAGATTTCGATACACGTGTGAGGATGGTCAACAAGAGGCTCAGAAAAGGAGAAACTCTGAAAAAAGAAATTGTGAAGCCAAAACTGATCGGTGATGAGGACTACCGCATTCTCCTGGTGGGTTGGGGTTCCACTCTGGAGCCGATAAAGGAAGCGATAGAAGGTCTCGACGGTGTGGCGCTCCTTCATTTTTCTCAAACCTGGCCGCTTGATGAGTCTGTCGCGAAATACTTCGAAAAGGCCGAGAAAGTTGTGGCAGTGGAAGGAAACGCGACAGGGCAGTTCGCGAATCTGATCCGCCAGGTGACAGGTTTCCATATAAAGGACAGAATCCTAAAGTACAATGGTCTTCAGTTTTCCGTCGAAGAGTTGAAAGAGAAAATAGCGGAGGTGTTGTGAATGAGGCTGGATGAATACATAAGCAGGGACATCGCCTGGTGTCCGGGATGTGGAAACTTCGGTATAAGAACCGCTCTTATGAAAGCGCTGGAGGAACTGAACGTCGATCCACAACAGGTGGTCATAGTATCAGGTATAGGACAGGCGGCGAAGATGCCCCAGTACGTTGGAGTTAACATGTTCAACGGGCTTCACGGAAGGGCACTTCCCGCAGCAACGGCGATAAAGGTGGCGAATCCGAACCTTCTTGTGATCGCAGAGAGTGGAGATGGATGTATGTACGGTGAGGGTGGAAACCACTTCATACACACGATCAGAAGAAATCCGGATATCGTGAACATAGTCCACGACAACCAGGTTTACGGTCTCACAAAAGGACAGGCTTCCCCCACGAGTCTGAAAGGCTTCAAAACCCCCGTACAGGTGGACGGTGTGATCCTAGAACCGTTCAATCCTCTGGCTGTTGCCATAGCGCTCGATGCTTCCTTCGTTGCAAGAACTTTCATAGGAGACATAGAGTTCACAAAGGACATACTGAAAGAAGCGATGAAACACAAGGGATACGCTCTTGTAGACATTCTTCAGCCCTGTGTTACCTTCAACAGGCTGAATACGTACGAATGGTACAGAGAAAACACATACTACCTGAAAGACCACGATCCCACAGACAGAGAACTCGCCTTCAAAAGGGCCATTGAAACTGAAAAACTCCCGCTTGGAATATTCTACGTGAACAAGAACAAAGAGACCTTTGAGGAACTCGCAAGAAAAGGGGACAGAACACCTCTTTACGAGTACGAAGTGAATTTTGAAAAACTGAAGGAGTTGATCGAAAGCAAAAAGTCATGAAACTCGCTGTTTACGTCCATGTTCCTTTTTGCAAGAGCAAGTGTGTGTACTGCGATTTTTACTCCATTGTCTCTGAAAAATTCGACGGGTATTTCTCTCATCTTCTGAGAGAGATTGATCTCTACGAAGAAGTACTCAGCGAAAGCGAGATAAAAACCGTCTACTTCGGTGGAGGGACTCCTTCCGTTGTCCCTCCTTCTTTTTTGAAAATGGTTCTGGAGAAACTGGGAAGAGTCTCCAGAGGTTTCACACCAGCTGAAATAACTGTCGAGGTCAACCCGGAGTCTGTTGAAACAGAGAAACTGAAAATCTACAAACAAATCGGAATCAACAGAATCAGTCTTGGTGTTCAGGCCTGCGACGACACTGTGCTGAAGAACGCTGGAAGGCTCTACAACGAGGAAACTCTCAAGAAAAAAGCAAAGATCGTTCTGGAACAGTTCGAAAATGTGAGCTTCGATTTTATCCTTGGACTTCCCGGTGAGACCGACCTCACACTGGAGAAGAACTTTTGCTTCCTTGAAGAATTTTCACCGCAACACGTTTCGATCTATCTTCTCGAGATAGATGAAAGAGCAAAACTCTTCGATCTCATTCAAAAGGGTCTTGTGGAACTCCCCGAAGGAGACGATGTGGAAAGGCGGCACGATCTTTTCGTTGAATTTCTGAAAGAACGGGGATTCGTCAGATATGAGATCTCGAATTTTGCCAGACCAGGGAAGGAATCCCTTCACAACCTCTTCTACTGGAGAAATAAAAACTACCTGGGGCTTGGTGTTTCCGCAGGTGGACACATCGGAAGGCTTCGATACGTGAACGTTTCTGATCTCAAAGAGTACGAGGAAAAAATTACCAGAGGAGAACTACCTTACGAGTACGTACACGAAAACACAGAAGAAGAGGAAGCGCTGGAGACAGTCTTCATGGGTTTGAGGATAAAGGAAGGAGTTGAGTTAAACCGGGTGAAAACTCTCCTTCCTCTGCTAGAAAAGTTACAGAAAAAGTACCCTTGTTATGTGAAGGTGAAAAATGGTAAAATTTTCTTAAGCGAGGATGGCATGAATCTCTCAAAGAAGATACTCTCTGATCTCATCGAATGGTACAGGGAGGGCGGGAGATGACACACATAGTTCACAAAGGACTCGATTTCTTTGTAAAACCACAGAAGGTTTCACTCAATCTGAACATGAAAATTGGAAGTTTGAAAGTTCATCCCGAGGATTTAAAACTCCTGATGAAAAAGGTGCCGGTTTTTATGATGAGTTACTACGACAACAAGGCTTTCATGGAAAGGGAACTCGAGATCTCATCGGCAGATTTTCCAAACGGTGTGGTCTTTTTTTCTTATTATGAACCGGTACCCGCAGAGCTCAACTGGGACGTGGACAAAAAACTCATCTCTCAGCTCACGAAGTACTTTCACCTCTACGACTTGGTTCACTCTATAAATTCTCTCATAGACGAAACAGAAGGTTCTTCACTGCACATCGGTGTTTATGAGGAGTGGCTTGACAGAATAATGGTGAAAGTTCCCAGCGAAAACACGGAAGAGCTCAGAAACATGCTTTCCAGATTCTCTCTTCTCTACACGACAAAGATCCTGTGGAAAATCTTCCGCGGAAACTTCGAGGAACTGAAGAAAAGAACACACGAGATAGCCTACAAACTCTACGAAGTGGCTGGGTTCTGAATTTTCTTCATCACCCTCCCTTGAGGAGTTTGTCCTTTTCAGATTTCCTTTCATTAATCATGTCTGTATTCTGGTTTACAGAAATATTTTTTAATTGACACCATCTTATAATCAACGTAGAATACTTCTGAAAGAAACCTCTCTGAGAGGAGGAGAAATTGTGCTGGAGAAACTTCCCGAGAACCTGAAAGAGCTCGAGAGCCTTGCCTACAACCTCTGGTGGAGCTGGTCCAGACCTGCTCAGAGGCTCTGGAGAATGATCGATTCAGAAAAGTGGGAGGAACACAGAAATCCCGTCAAAATACTGAGAGAAGTCTCAGAGGAAAGACTGGAAGAACTATCGAAAGACGAGGACTTCATCGCTCTCTACGAACTGACGCTCGAGAGATTCACAGACTACATGGAAAGAGAAGACACCTGGTTCAACGTGAACTATCCCGAATGGGACGAAAAGATAGTTTACATGTGTATGGAATACGGACTGACGAAAGCACTTCCGATCTACTCCGGAGGACTCGGTATTCTTGCTGGGGACCACCTCAAATCAGCCAGTGATCTTGGCCTTCCTCTCATAGCCGTAGGTCTTCTTTACAAACACGGGTATTTCACTCAGCAGATAGACAGGGACGGAAGACAGATCGAGATCTTTCCAGAATACGACATCGAAGAACTCCCGATGAAACCTCTCAGGGATGAAGATGGAAACCAGGTGATCGTGGAAGTACCCATAGACAGCGATACTGTGAAAGCGCGTGTGTTCGAGGTACAGGTCGGAAGGGTGAAACTGTATCTTCTCGACACGGACTTCGAGGAAAACGAGGATAGATTCAGAAAGATCTGCGACTATCTCTACAATCCCGAGCCTGATGTGAGAATTTCCCAGGAAATTCTGCTCGGCATTGGTGGAATGAAACTCCTGAAAACACTCAAGATAAAACCTGGAGTCATCCACCTGAACGAAGGTCATCCCGCTTTTTCATCCCTCGAAAGGATAAAGAGCTACATGGAAGAAGGATACTCCTTCACCGAGGCCATCGAGATCGTCAGACAGACCACCGTTTTCACGACACACACTCCCGTCCCCGCGGGTCACGACAGGTTCCCATACGATTTTGTGGAAAAGAAACTGACAAAGTTCTTCGAAGGATTCGAATCCAGAGAACTGCTTATGAACCTTGGAAGAGACGAAAACGGAAGCTTCAACATGACGTATCTGGCTTTGAGAACCTCCTCCTTTATAAACGGAGTGAGCAAACTTCACGCTGACGTATCGAGAAGGATGTTCAAAAATGTCTGGAAGGGAGTTCCGGTGGAGGAGATCCCCATTGAAGGCATCACGAACGGTGTCCACATGGGAACCTGGATCAACCGCGAGATGAGAAAACTGTTCGACAGGTACCTTGGTAGAGTCTGGAGGGAACACACTGACCTCGAAGGAATATGGTACGGAGTTGACAGAATACCCGATGAAGAACTCTGGGAAGCGCATCTGAACGCAAAGAAGCGATTCATAAATTACATAAGAGAATCCATCAAAAGGAGAAATGAAAGACTCGGAATCGACGAGCCACTGCCGGAGATCAGTGAAAACGCGCTCATCATAGGTTTTGCCAGAAGGTTCGCAACTTACAAGAGAGCTGTTCTGCTCTTCAGTGATCTGGAGAGACTCAAGAGAATTGTCAATAATTCCGAGAGGCCGGTTTACATTGTGTACGCTGGAAAGGCCCACCCGAGAGACGAAGGTGGAAAGGAATTTCTCAGAAGGATCTACGAAGTTTCACAGATGCCTGATTTCAAGAACAAAATCATCGTACTCGAAAACTACGACATCGGAATGGCTCGACTCATGGTGTCTGGTGTTGACGTGTGGTTGAACAATCCAAGAAGGCCCATGGAGGCAAGCGGAACAAGCGGAATGAAAGCCGCAGCGAACGGTGTTCTGAACGCGAGCGTGTACGATGGCTGGTGGGTTGAGGGATACAACGGCAGAAACGGATGGGTGATAGGCGATGAAAGCGTGCTTCCAGAAACAGAAGCAGATGATCCAAGGGACGCTGAAGCCCTGTATGAGCTTCTCGAAAATGAAATAATCCCCACCTACTACGAAAACAGAGAAAAGTGGATCTTTATGATGAGAGAAAGCATAAAGAGCGTGGCTCCAAAATTCAGTACCACCCGCATGCTCAAAGACTACACGGAGAAATTCTACATAAAGGGACTTGTGAACAGGGAATGGCTGGAGAGAAGAGAAAACGTCGAAAAACTCGGAGCCTGGAAAGAAAGAATCCTCAAGAACTGGGAGAATGTTTCCATAGAGCGCATCGTTCTCGAAGATTCGAAGAGCGTGGAAGTAACTGTAAAACTGGGCGATCTCACACCGAACGACGTGATAGTCGAACTTGTGGCTGGAAGAGGAGAGGGAATGGAAGATCTCGAAGTGTGGAAAGTGATACACATCAGAAGGTACAGGAAAGAGAACGATCGATTCGTTTACACTTACACCAATGGTGTTCTTGGACATCTTGGATCTCCCGGATGGTTCTACGCGGTGAGAGTCATACCGTACCACCCCAGGCTTCCTATCAAATTCCTGCCCGAAATACCGGTTGTCTGGAAGAAGGTTCTCTGACGAGGGGCTCTGCCCCTCATTTTTCTTTAGAGCGGAAATTTGGAAAGCCCACCATCCACAACAATGGTCTGTCCTGTTAAATAAGAGGCCTTTTCGGAACAGAGAAATGCCACAACACTGGCTATCTCTTCGGGTTTTGCCATCCTTCTCATGGGGATCTGAGATTCCACCTGTTTTTTCTTTTCTTCACTGAGAAGCTCTTTCACCCTCTCTGTCTCCGTCCAGCCCGGTGCCACACAGTTCACTGTGATACCGTACGGTGCCACTTCAAAAGAGAGTGTCTTTAGAAATCCGGTGAGGGCCATCCTCGCAGAATTGGATGTGTAGAGATTCTCTATCGGTGAGATCACAGAAAAAGAAGTGATGGCTACGATCCTTCCCCAGCCTTTTTCTTTCATCGCTGGAAGATAGTTTCTCACAACTTTGATCATGTTCAAAAAGAGACTGTCGATCGCTTCTTTGAAATCTTCATCCGTGAGTTCATCGAAGAAGCCTGCTTTCGGCCCTCCCGTGTTCAAAACGAGGATGTCCACCTCTTTCACCTTTTCGAACAGTAGATCCAGATCCTTCCTGAGATCGCAGACGACGTATCTGTGGCCGCTCCTCTTCAAAAGTTCTTCATTTCTCGCACAGATGGTAACTTCCGCTCCTTCCTGTCTCAAAACATCCGCCACAGCTCTTCCAATACCCCTGCTCGCTGCAAGAACAAGAGCGCTTTTACCCCTGATGCCCAGTTCCAAGGTCTCCTCCCCCTTCCAAAAACTCTATGAACTTCTCCACGATAGCAGGGTCGAACTGCCGTCCCGCATTTCTTTTCAGCTCTTGAATCGATTCTTCGACGCTCTTTCCTCTCTTGTAGGGCCTGTCGCTTCTCATCGCCTGGTAGGAATCTGCCACACACAGAACACGGGCTTCGAAGGGTATTTCTTCACCTTTGAGACCGTCCGGGTAACCTTTTCCGTCCCATCTTTCGTGGTGATGCCTTATCCAGATCGCAACATCCTCGAAGCCGTCGATCTCCTTGACCAGCTCGTATCCCTTAACGGGGTGTATCTTTATCAGTTCAAATTCCCGTTCATCGAGTTTACTCGTTTTGTTCAAAACAACCTGGGGTACGTAAATCTTCCCAATGTCGTGCAGAAGGCCTGCCCAGTAGAGTTTTTCCAGCTTTTCATCGTCCAGGTCAAACATCCTTCCGATCTCAACAGCGTAATAAGCCACCTCCTCCGAGTGTCCTTTCGTGTAATAATCGTAATACTCGAGAGCTTTCACCCAGGTTTTCACGATGTCTCTGTAGAGTTTTCTTTCTCTGCTTATCAACTTTCTGTACGTGTATATGGCAGAAACGATGGTTAGAAGCGCCTCGAGAACTCCTTTTTCATCTTCGCTGAGATCGTCTTCCAGCACAATGTAACCGTATTTTTCACTCGAATGGGATATTTCAAATACCGTTCCTTCGACTTTTTCAGGTGCACGATCATCGAGAATCACTTTCAAGTCTTTCACGTTCAGAAGGTATTTCACGATTTGTCCCACTTCGAAAGAGAATCTGGACTTATCTTCGATGAAAACCAGTTTGGCTATTCTCCTCACCGATTCTCTGAACCTCTCGTTGAGATCTCTGATCTCACCGTAGAGCTTCTCGAGTTCTTCCTGGCTCGCGGAGACCTCCTGATAGAGGGCCTCTATCTCTTCGTTCTGGACTTTCAGTTCTTCGTTTGCTTCTTTCAGCTGAAGGGTTCTTTCCTCAACTTTTCTTCTCAACGAGTAGATGAACGTCAGGGCAATGCCAAAGGATATCACGAAAGCTGCGGTTCCATAAAAGACCACCCTCAAAAACCAAGGAGGTGTCACTAGGACAAGTGGTACGTAGTTTCTGATGATATCATTCTTTTCTCCCTCAGAAATACGGCTCAGTCCAGAATTTATGAGCGATAGAACACTTTCATTACCCTTCAAAACGGCAACGTGGAGATAATTCGTCTCAAGATGAAGAGTTCTGAACTCTGGAAGGAGGTCCTCCTTCGAGAGGTAGTACCTTGCCACTATATCATCACCAAGGAAAACCGATATCTTTTTCTCTTTCAACGCCTTCGCGATGTAGGAATAATCATCGAAGAACTCGAATTCCACATCCGGATTTTTCTCCCGAAGAGTTTCTACAGATCCTTCCCCTCTGAGAGCGCCGACAACGTAAGAAGACAGGTCCGAAAAATCTTTTATGGGAAGGTCTTTTCTGAAAAACACGCAGGATCTCATTTCGAAGATGGGTCTGGAAAAAGAGAGGACTTTTTCTCTCTCGGGGGTTTTAAAGATCTGATCGATCGCGTCTATCTTTCTTTCAGTCAACAATTCCTGCGCCCTGTACCACTTCACGGGTACAAGCTCGACTTCCACACCAGTTTTCTCTGAAAAAAGCTTCCAGAAATCGACGGAGATTCCGACAAGATTTCCGCTTTCATCGTAAAAAGAAAATGGTGCGTAGTCTTCATCGAGGGCTATCCGAAGGGGCTGAGAAAAGATCGAAATCGATAAAATCAGAAAGAGAAGAACAATCCCCCTGATCCCTATCACCCTCTTTCTGTTCAGATTCTATCATGTTCGAAAGGATTTTTGAGAACCTTTATCCTCCTTCCATGCTTCTCTATGTAACCTTCCCTCTCCAGTTCCTGAAAGACCCTCGAAAGCGCCGGCCTGGCACAGCCAAAGAGTCTGGAGAGCTCCTCTAAGGTGACAGGGAGTGTCAATTCTCTCTTTTCGTTCATGTGACACACCAGAAAGTTCATCAACTTTTCTCTGAGCGTCTTTGTGGTGAGGAAAAAGAGCTTCTCAGAAACTACCCTGAAGTGTTCCGATACGTCCTTCAAAAAGAAAAGAAGAAGCTCTCTGTCTTTCATCAGAAGATCGAGAAAAACCTCTTTCGGTATCGAGAGGATCTTTGAGTTCTCTCCTGCCACCACGTTCACCGGAAATCTGGGTTCACTGGAGAAGATGAAACCGGATGCAATGATCTGAACGGGCTTTATCTCGTCGATCTCGAGTGTTTTTCCGTTTTCAGAGACGTGTTCTGTTTTCAGAGTTCCTTCCAGGAGAATGAGTACATCTTCTATCGGATCATCCTGGTGTTTCACGATTTCACCTTTTCTGAACACGATCACTTTTCCACATGGAAGCAGTTTTTTCAGATCCATTCTCTCACCCCGTAACAATTGTTACAGACAGGATTATTCCAACCTAATTATACTTCATAGTGGAAAGCCCAGAAAAAGGAGGGAAAAGTATGCAGATGTTCTGTTACCAGTGTTCACAGGCTGCGAATGGTACCGGTTGTACAGAGTACGGTGTTTGTGGGAAGAGCCCGACAGTTGCAAGACTGCAGGACAACCTCGTCTTCGCAATAAAAGGAATCTCTGCTTACTACTACCACGCGAGAGAACTCGGCTACGACGATCCAGAGATCGCTGGTTTCCTCGATGAAGCGCTCTACAGCACTCTCACCAACGTGAACTTCGATGCACAGTCCTTCGTGGAGTACGCACTCGAAGCAGGCCGAATGAATCTGAAAGCGATGCAGCTTCTGAAAAAGGCACACATCGAAACCTACGGAGAACCCACTCCCGTCGAGGTGGAAACCGGAACGAAGAAAGGAAAGGGAATCATCGTGACGGGGCACAACCTGAAAGCCCTCGAAGAACTCCTGAAACAGGTCGAAGGAACGAACGTCTACGTTTACACCCACTCCGAGATGCTCCCAGCGCACGGATACCCCGGTCTGAGAAAGTACAAGAATCTCGTCGGGAACCTTGGAAAAGCCTGGTACGATCAGAGAAAGCTGTTCGCAGAGTACCCCGTCGCCATCCTGGGAACTTCGAACTGTGTCTTGATTCCCTCTGAATCCTACAGAGACAGGATGTTCACAACGAGCATCGCAAGACTCCCCGGTGTAAAGCACATAGACGGATACGACTACACCGAGGTGATAGAGAAGGCAAAGAGCCTGCCAGATCTTGAAGAAAAACCGGGAAGTTACAAACTCAGAACAGGATTTTCCACGTCCGTTGTGGTTTCTCTTGCAGACAAAATAAAAGAACTCGTGGAGGCCGGGAAGATAAAGCACTTCCTCGTTGTAGGAGGATGTGATGTGCCGTTCAAGAGGAACGAGTACTACAGAGAATTCGTTCAGAAACTCCCGAAAGAAACCGTTGTGATCACGCTCGCGTGCGGAAAGTTCAGAATAAACGACCTCGATCTCGGAGACATCGATGGCATCCCAAGGCTCATCGATGTGGGACAGTGTAACGACACGATCGTCGCGATAGAAATCGCTCAGGCACTCGCGAAAGTTTTCGGTGTGGAAGTCACAGAACTTCCTCTCACACTCGTTCTCACCTGGATGGAGCAAAAGGCAGTTGCGATCCTGTGGACACTTCTCGCACTCGGTCTGAAGAACATATACGTTGGTCCTGTTCTTCCCGCGTGGGTGAACGAGGACATTCTGAAAGTGCTCACCGCGGAGTTCGGATTGAAAACGATCTCGGAACCGGAAAAGGACATAAAAGAAATACTGAAGGTGTGATTTTCCCCGCCGCCCGGCGGGTTTTTTTACTTCACGAATCTCATAGAAGCTCTTCTACTATCTTCTCCAGTTCTCCGAAATTCCTTGCAACTGGGAAATCTCCAGAGGAGTCACCGTCAGGTGAGAAGAGCACGAAATCTATCCCGGCGTTTCTGGCACCCTCGAGATCACTGCTTAGATCGTCTCCCACGTAGAGGACTTCTTCTTTTTCCAATTTCATTCTTTCGAGTGCCATCCAGAAGATGCGTGGATCTGGTTTTTCGACTCCCGCTTCTTCAGAGGTGAGGACGAACTCGAAGAATCTGTCGAGTTTCAGCTTCCTGCTTCTTTTTTCCTGAACGAACCTGACTCCGTTCGTCACAGCAGCCATTCGAAGATCTTTCTTTTTCAGTCTTTCGAGGAATTCTTCTGCACCTGGAAGGAAATGGGCTTCTTCAGAGAGAAACTCCAGATAATCTTTTGCAACCTTCCTTGGATCCAGCGGGATGTTCAGTGTTTTCAGAAATTCTTCGAATCTGGCAACAACAACGACATCCTTCGACACCTTGCCTTCCGCGAGCAGCTTCCACCATTTCCTGTTTATCTCTCTGTACAAAAACACCTGATCCTCGGTGAGAGGAATTTCGTATTTCAGGAAGGTTCTTTTCAGAGCCTGATCTTCGCTCTTTTCAAAATCCAGAATCGTTCCGTCTAAATCGAACAGAACTCCCTTTTTCAAGTCAATTTCAACTCCATTTCGTACTGTACGAGAACTCTCTGAAAGCCGTTCACCTCGAGTGAACGAGAAAGGGGATCGTCTTCGGGCACCGCGGTGCACGTCACAGCTGTTTTTCCGCTCTCTTTCTGGATGTGATCCACACACTCTCTTATGAACTCGTCCATGCTTCCACGCAGGGCAAAAGCGTCCACTATGAAGCCACTCTGGGGAGTCTCACCCCAGACCAGATAACCTTCTCCGTCTCTCCAGCTTGCCCTTTCCATTCGATACCGTCCATCTGCGAGAAGGAGAGTGGTACACTCCCTCTGCCAGTTCGGGTTTCTTTTAAAATCCGTTCTCGCCTTGAGGGCATACATGTGGATCCTCTTTTCGTCCGTTTCGAAGAACTTCACCGAACCCGTTCCATCTATTCTTCTGTCGAAGAAATAACTGTAGAGCTCTCTTCTCTTTTTGAAACCGTTCTTCTCGTAAAATCGAACCGCCCTTTGATCATCCGCTACAACCTCAAGAACAACGCTTTTTACACCTTTCCACATGAGATGTTCCAGAGCATGTTTCAGAATCATATCCGCAAGTCCCGTTCCTCTCTTCGGTTTGATCACTCCCATGGAGTCTATTCTACCCCTGTCTTTCCTTATGCACAGTAGGATGAATCCCACCGGAACATCATTTTCAAAAAACACGAAAGAATCGTCAAGAGAGATCGAATTTTCTCTCACATCGAGGTTGAAGTTGTAAACATCCCAGTTCACAGGCACCGCATAATCCTTGAAAATCTCATTCACGAGGTTCACAAGATCTATCACAGAAACTTCGCTCGCTTTCTTTATTGTCACCCCATGAGATTCAACCCCCCTTGCTTCTTTTCGGGAGGAGTAACGTTCCCTGCTTTCTTCATAGCTTCTTTCCAGACTTCGAGCAGTTCTTCGAGCATCCCGCGAACTTCCCTGATTTTCTCCACATCCTTTTTCACGTTCCCCTCTACGAGCCTCTGGAACATGTAGTTGTAGAGAGCTCTCAGATTCTGCGCGATCGTTCCTCCCTTTTCCATGTCGAGAGAGAGGTTGAGCTCGGTGATGATGTCCTGCGCCCTCGTCACCTTCTCGTTGAATTCAACGAATTTTTTATCGGCCAGCAAATTCTCGGCCTCTTTCAGAACCTCTACCGCCTTCTCGTAGAGCATCTGAACGAGTTTGGCAGGACTTGCGGTCATCACCATCTTTTCAAGATAAGTGTTTTCTTTCATCTTTTCACCTCTCAGGATGGTTCTTTCTGAAGCAGCTCTTCAACCCTCTTGAAAAACTCTTCGTAATATTCAAAAACGTCTTTGAGCTCTCCATCTATGAGATCCGCTATTTTCACCAGATCTTTGCTTTGAAGAGCGTTCACAAAGTCCGTGAGGATACGAACCAGATTCTCCTCTTCGACTTTCAGCCCGAGTTCTTTCGAATTGATTCCAGTGATCCTCACAGTGTTCATACGGACGTTCTCCATTGCGTTCAGTCCTTCGGCAAGATCGTTTATACTCCTGTATCCCTCTGTGGTTCCAGCAACAACCGCGTCCGCCACTTTGCCGAGGAGAGGTTTCACCCGTTCTATATACCTGAGCACCTCTTCAATCGTTTCGAGGAGAAAATCCTTCAGCGGAGAGAGTTCCAGTTCGATCTCCATTTCCTCGTTTATTTCCATCTGTTTCAGGTCTTCCAGTCTGGACAGAGGTTGTTCTTCGTGGTCTATAACTATTCTCTTCACAACGAGATTCCCTTTGTTTTCTCTCACTCGATTCAGAAGCTCTCCCAGTGTCTGGACCCCTTCAACAACTATCTCCTCGCCGTTCACGATCACCTTCATCGAATCACTCCCTTCGCAAAGAAAAACCGTGTTAGCGCACAGATGGTTTTGGAATCTTCTATCTCCGCGTTCTTGAGCAGAGAAAGTGCTTCTTCAATGGGAACTTCTTTAACCTCGATGAATTCATCCGGGTCTGTGTTCTGAGAGGTTTTCTCCAGGTCTTCGGCAGCGAATATGTGTATCACTTCCGTGGTGAAACCCGGTGTGGTGAAGATCTTTCCAAGATAAGAGAGCTTCTTCGCCCTGTAGCCCGTTTCCTCCTCGAGCTCTCTTTTTGCACATTCTTCCGGTGACTCTCCGGGATCTATCTTTCCTGCGGGAAGCTCCAGAAGGACCTGCTCGATGGGATACCTGTACTGTTCAACGAACAGAATCTTCCCACCGAGCACGGGAACGATCACCACGGCACCGGGGTGATCCACCACTTCACGGGTGGACTCTCTGCCGTCTGGAAGCCTCACACGGTCCACCCTCACACTTATCATCTTTCCTTCGAAGACTCTTTTACTGTCTATCTTCTCTTCGTAGAACTTCATCGCTACACCTCCAGTATTTTCTCCACCTCTACCGGAACGATGGCCGACACACCGTTCACCATGGTCACCCCATGTAGAAGATCGGCCGCTTCCATCACGATTTTATTGTGTGTGATCACGATGAACTGGGTGTGCTTCGAGTTCTCTTTGAGGAGCCTCTTGAACCTCTCTGCGTTGTAATCATCGAGGGGAGAATCAACCTCGTCGAGCACGTAGAAGGGACTCGGTTTTATCTCCATGAGAGCGAAAAGCAGAGCCAGTCCCACGAGCGCCTTCTCGCCACCCGAAAGAAGACTCAACTTCTGATCTCTTCTTCCCGGCTTTCTTATGGATATTTCAAAACCCGCATCGAGAATGCTCTTGGCTTCAGAAACGATGTTGAGTCTTCCTTCACCACCGAAGAAGAGCAGAGAAATGAACCTGTTGAAACTCTCGTTCACCCTCTGGTAAACGTCGAAGAGCAAGCTCTCCGCTTCTCGATCCGTTTTTTCTATGATCTCTTCGAGTTTTCGTTTTGCTTCCTCGAGATCTTCTTTCTGTTTCAGTATTTCCTCGTACTCTTCACGGAGTTTCTCGTACTCGTCTATCGCCGTGAGATCGACAGGACCGAGGTACTTTATTTTGTTCTCCAGATCTTTTATCTGTCTGTAAATCTCCTCGAGCTTTTCTTCGTCGAGCTCTTCAACGTCCTCTTCGTTTCCAGAGAACTCCTCCAAAAGGTTTGCTATCTTCAATCTGGTCTCCTGAAGAGCCAGATCTATCTGGTGGAGGTGATTTCTCAATCTTTCCTTTTCTTCCTTCAGTTCGTCCATCCTGTTTTCTACTTCCTGAAGCTCTCGCATCTTTTCTTCTTTACCTGATCTGTGAAGTTTCATGGCTTCGAACACACTGTCCATTTCTTTCTTCAAATGCTCGATTTCTCTTTCGTGTTCTCTTATGAACTTTCTGTAGTTTTCCATCTCTTCCTCAAGGCTTGTCATCTGCAGTTTTATGTCTTCTGTTTCCCGGGCAATGCGTTCTATCATTTTTCCCGTGTCGCGCATTTCCTTTTCGTATCGATCTTTTGTTTCCAAAAGATTTCCAACCTCTGCCCTGAGCGTGAAGATCTTTTCGTTGAGTTCATCGAGAATCTTCTTTTCTTTCTCGAGTTCTTCGGAGTATTCGGTCAGCGATCTTTGGAGGTTTTCTCTGTTCTGCTTCAGCTCGTCGATCTCCTCGAAGATCTTTTCTCTTCTCGCGTTCAGTCCTTCCTCTTTTGCCCTGTACTCAACCAGGAGCTTCTCCAGATTTTCCACCTCTTCCTGAAGCTGATTGATAGATCTCAAGATCTCGGACAGAACGGTTTTGGTCGAAGACGATTTCCTGGAGAGTTCGAACAGTTCCCTCTGAACGAGCGCTTCCTGATTTTTCAGGTTTTCCTGTTCTGTCTTCAGACTGGCCAGTTCGTCCCTCTTTTCTGCGATTTGTCTCTCTGTTTCTTCCATCTCCTGCTCCAGGTGCTTCAATTTTATGCGTCTTTCAAACACGTTGCTCGATCTTTCTTCCCTTCCTCCTGTTATGGCTCCTCTTCCGCTTATGAGTTCACCGTCGAGGGTAGCGATTCTGGTGTTCAAGCGGTATTTTTTCTTCATTCTGATCGCGTCGTCTAGTGTTTCCACCACCACGGAATTCCCAAAGAGAAATCCTCCCAGAACTTCCAAGTCCGAAGGAAATTTCACCAGATCAACAGCGTACCCCACAAATCCTCTTTCGTTTTCCAGACCGGATATCCTGTTGAATGAACCGTCTATCAGATCGAGTGGAAGAATGGTCACCCTTCCCGCTTCGTTCTGTTTCAAAAATTCCACGATCGCTTTCGCTGTATCCACATTTCTCACCACGATGTTCTGAGCCGTCCCACCGAGAAGCACGCTCACAGCGAGGGAATACTTTTCATCCACCTCTATCAGATTCGAAACCACGTCCACAAGTCCGGGAAAGCGCTCCTTTTCTTCGAAGACTGCCCTCACCGCCCTCGAGAATCCACGGTACTCTCGCATATCACGCTCGATCATTTCTTTTTCGAACTGGATCTCTCTCAATCTCTTCTCTTTCGCGTCTATTTCCAGATTGACCCTTCTGATCTCTCCCTCGATCTCTTCCAGTCTTTCACGAACAGCGTTCAATTCTTCTGTCAATTTTTTCTCCTCTTCATCGAGTTCTTCCACACGCCTGGATATCTCTTTGAACTCGTTCTTTTTATCTTCGAGCTCTCTTCTCCTCGTTAGTATCTGATTTTCTGTTATTTTTCTCCTCTTTTCGAGGTCTTCGAGCGTTTCTCCTATCCTCAAAAGTTCGTTCTCCAGTTTGAGTATCTGCTTTTCTAACTTGGAGATTTCGTCTCTGACCCTCAGAAACTCTTTCTCCTTATCGTTGAATCTCGAAAGGAGATTTTCTTTCTCTTTTTCGAACTTTTCGAGCTCTTTCGCTTTCCTCTCGTAGTCTCCCATCACTCCTTTGAATATGTACTCCATCTCTTCAAGACGTTTTTTGTACTCTTCTCTTCGCTTCTCCAGTTCATCGAGCCTGGTGGACAATTCCACGTACTTGTTTTCACTGTCTGCGAGCTTTGAAGAGTAGAATCCTTTCATCTCCACGAGGTCGTTCTGTCTTTTCTTGTAGTCTTCGAGGAGTTTCGTGTAGCGTTCTATTTCCTGGTCCATCTCTCCGAACTCACTTCTCAGGGTGCTCCACTTCGTCTCCAGTTCCACCAGTTCTTTCTGGATGTTCTTTATCTTCTCGTTTGTCTTCTTTTCTTCTTCCTGGTAGAACTCCAGTTTTTTTCTTTCTCTCTTCAAAACGTTTCCGTAGTAGATCTTTTGAAGTTCCTCGAGCTGGGCCGTGTACTCTTTGAACCTCTCAGCGCGTTTGGCTTTGAGGTAGAGAGATTTCATCTGCCTTTCGCGCTCAAACAGAACGTCTTTCACCCTGTCGAGGTTCGCTTTCGTCCTTTCGAGGTTCAGCTCTGTTTCCTTTTTCTTCTCTCTGTATATGGAAACACCCGCCGCCTCTTCCAGCAGCAATCTCAGTTCTTCAGGTGAGGCATTAACGATTCTGTCTATCTGTCCCTGTCCCACAATGGAATAGAAATCCACTCCAAGACCGGTACCCGCGAAGCGATCCCTGATGTCTTTCAATCTAACCGGGCTTCCGTTGAGGTAGTAAGTGTTTTCTCCCGTTCTCTTCAACTCACGGGCCACGGTTATTTCCTCTCCGTTTTCTTCAAAGACAAGCTCCACATAGGCAGAGCCAGCCGGTGGAAGGTTCTCCGATCCAGCAAAGATCATATCGAACTTTTCACTCGCGCGGAGTTCTTTCTTCGATTGTTCACCGAACACCCACTTTATGGCATCTATGATGTTGGATTTCCCGCTACCGTTGGGACCAACGATAGCGGTCACGCGATCGGAGAAACCTATCAGGGAAGGTCTTCCAAAGGATTTAAAACCTTTTAAGTAGAGTTTTTTCAGTCTCAAACCGATCCCCTCCCACACGTTAGATTTTATCATTGTGGAGTGATAAAATTGATAACTGAAAGGAGGTGAAAATATGCAGTACAGAGAATTCGGAAGAACCGGAGTGAAGACGTCGCTCCTCGGTTTTGGAGCCATGCGACTCCCCGTCATTGGAGAGGATCATTCAAACATCGACGAAGAGAAAGCCATCGAAATGATCCGTTACGCCATCGATCACGGTGTGAACTACGTTGACACGGCCTATCCTTACCACGGAGGAAACAGTGAAAAAGTCGTGGGAAAAGCACTGAAAGACGGATACCGTGAGAAAGTTTTTCTCGCAACCAAATCTCCCGTCTGGCAGGTGGAAAAACACGAAGATTTTGAGAGAATTCTCGACGAACAGCTGGAGAAACTCCAGACGGATCACGTTGATATGTATCTCATGCACGCACTGAACAAAGAAAGATGGGAGAAGATCAAGAATCTGAGATTCTCCGATTTCTTCGAGAAAGCGAAAGCAAAAGGAAAGATAAGATTTGCGGGCTTTTCGTTCCATGACAGCTATCCAGTTTTTAAAGAGATCGTCGATGGGTACGACTGGGACTTCTGCCAGATACAGCTCAACTACATGGACGTGAACTACCAGGCAGGACTGAGAGGGTTGAAATACGCTGGATCAAAGGGACTTGCCGTTGTGATCATGGAACCTCTGAAAGGTGGAAAGCTCGCAAGACTTCCAGAGAAGGTCATGGAAATTCTGAGGAAATACAACAAGAACTGGTCTCCGGTAGAACTGAGCTTCAGATGGATTGGACATCATCCGGAGGTTTCCACCATATTGAGTGGAATGAGCACCCTCGAACAGGTGAAACAGAACATAGATATCATGAGCAAGATCACTCCCGGCAATCTCACAGACGAAGATATGAAGATGATAGAAGAGATAAGAAAAACCCTCGAGTCTTTTGCTGTGATAAACTGCACCCAGTGTGGATACTGCATGCCGTGTCCGAACGGTGTGGATATCCCCAGAAACTTCCGTCTGTACAACGAAACCGTCATGTTCGAAGATTGGGAAGGTGGAAGAAAAACGTACAAATGGCTAGAAAGTCAAAAATCCGCCGCTTCTTTCTGCGTTGAATGTGGTGAATGCCTCAGCAAGTGTCCGCAAAAGCTCGACATACCGAACCTTCTGAAAAAAGTTCACAGGGAGCTGGCAGAGGTCAAATGAAAAAACTCATCTGGCCGGTGCTCCTCGTGGGCACCGCCTTCCTGATCATTTATTCTCTTCTGATCGGCACTTCTCTTGATGTTGGCCTAAAGACTCACTGGGAAATTGCCCTTCCCAGAGTTCTTTTTCTCTTTGGATCTTTCTTGCTGAACACTTTGTTTTCCCTGACAAGATCGTACGTGGTTCTTTTCGGAAGCGTTTCTTTGTTTCTCGGCGCGCTGATGAATCTTCTGGAATTTTTCTTTGTTTATCCGCCTTTGTTCTATGCAGTCAAATTGATCTTTTACGTGGCCGGTTCTCTTCTGCTTCTAATTGGAATTTTCAGAGTATTTTTAAAACTGAAAAGATTCATCCTGATGTTCAGAGGACTCTTTGACGAAAACAACGACATGGTGATATACTACGACCCATCTGGAAAGATCGTTGATGTGAATCCAGCCGCCGAGAGATTCCTGGGATACGCCCGTGCCGAGCTTCTCGGAAAAACCATAGAGGAGATTTCTAAGCCAGGTGAAGAAAGGGTGTTGCTTCAAATTTTGGATTTTTCACAGAATGGGATAAAGACTCTGGAAAGGGAATTTCTCTCAAAGGATGGAAAGACCGTTCTGTGCGAGTGCAAATTGGTTCCGGTATACGAAGAAAAGAAGCTCGCCATGATTCAGGAAATCGCACGCCCCATCGATGATATAAGGAAAATAGAGGATCAGATCAGAAAAGAAAGAAAAAGATTCCTCACTTATTTCAACAACATTCCCGTTTTGAGTGTGATTCTGAGAGAAGATGGAACGGTTGAAGACGTGAACGAAGCAGGCTGCAAACTTTTGGGAGTGAACAGAGAACAGCTTCTGAACAAAAACTGGTTCGACATGTTCCACGAAAGTTTTCCACACGAAACTTTTGAAAGATCGTTCAAAGAAAAAATGGTGCATGAAGGTAGAATAGATGGAAGAGTCATAAGATGGGTGTTCATACCCCTTGAGGAGAACAGAGTGATGGTGACAGGCCTTGACATCACAGAATTGAAGGAAAATCTCACATCTCTGGAAAGTGACAAAAAATTCTATCAGCTTCTTCTGGATCTTTCAAAAAGCCTTCTATCGCTCGGATGGAACGATTTCGTGTTCAAACAGTATCTTTCTCCGCTCGGTGAAGTGTTCGGTTCAAAGAGTGTGGCCCTGTACGAAAAAAAGAACGGGAATTTTGTTCTGACAGCCTCTCTCAACGGTTCTTTCGAAGAGATTTTGTCCAGGATACCGGAAGACATAGATTGTGAGAATGAAATGTTGGGAATTCCTCTTGAGTACGAAACTGAAACTTTTGCAGTGCTTCTCATCGGCTGTGGAAAAACCGACGAGAGACTTTTTGAGATGGCCAGACTTTTGAAAAATTACCTAGAACTCATCTACTGGAAATTGAAGGGGGAGGAGAGGATCCTCTGGCTTGCCGAACGCGATTCCCTGACGGGTGTGTACAACAGAGAAGCGTTCGAAAACAGACTCGCTTACCTCATCAACCTTTCAAAGAGGTACAACAGAAAACTCTCCTTCGTCTTCATCGATCTTGATGATTTCAAGCGTATAAACGACTCAAAAGGCCACCTGGTTGGAGATCGAGTTCTGAAGGAGTTTGTAAACAGACTCACTTCGCTTCTGAGAAAATCGGATGTAGTTGGTAGACTAGGAGGGGACGAATTCGGTATCGTACTCCCTGAAACGGATCGAACGGGAGCGGAAATTCTCATGAAGAGAATAGAAGAGCACTTCAGAGAACCTGTTCTGGTGGATGGGAAGCAGTTTTTTGTGAATTTTAGCTACGGTATCAGCGTGTTCCCCGAAGACGGAGAGAGTGTGAAAGAACTCCTGAAGGTCGCAGATGAAAGGATGTACATGAATAAATTCAGCAAGAAGAGGGGGAGAGAGAATGTCTGACAGACCAAGAAGGTACAAGATATTCATGGACAAAAAGAAGAGGATCGCTCTCATAGCACATGACAGAAGAAAGAGAGATCTTCTTGAGTGGGTGAGCTTCAATCTTGGAACGCTCTCCAAACACGAGCTTTACGCTACAGGTACAACCGGCGCTCTCCTTCAGGAAAAACTCGGTCTCAAAGTACACCGACTGAAAAGCGGACCCCTCGGTGGAGATCAGCAGATCGGTGCAATGATCGCCGAAGGAAAGATAGACGTGCTCATATTCTTCTGGGATCCTCTGGAACCTCAGGCACACGATGTGGATGTGAAAGCGCTCATCAGGATAGCCACAGTGTACAACATCCCCGTCGCCATCACAAGATCCACAGCGGACTTCTTGATCTCCTCACCGCTCATGAACGATGTGTACGAGAAGATTCAGATAGACTACGAAGAAGAACTGGAAAGAAGAATCAGAAAAGTGGTGGAAGGCGAGGAGGAAGAGACTTAGCTACAGCCCGAACACCCTCCACAGCTTCCACCACACGAGGAGGAAGAAGAACCACCCTGAACGGAGAAGGAAATCTTCCTGTACACTCTTTCCTTCTCCTTCGAGTTACACTTAGAACATCTCAACTCGTCTATTTTGCCGTAAGAGGTGAACACTGTGTATTCTTCTCCACATTTCTTGCATCTGAATGTGTAAGTGGGCATTGTCTCAGCCTCCCATCACGTACTGCTTCCAGAAGTTTTTCAGGAATATCAGAAACGGAAGCGCAATTAGAACGCCACCAAAACTGAAAAGATCGCCGAGAATGAGAATCGTGATCAGAATAATGAACCAGTGAACATTCAAGGTGTTACTCTGTATCTTTGGAGCGAGCACCCACATTTCCAGTTGATTCGCTGCGACGAGGATGATCGTTCCTATGAGAAGACCGCTCAGGCCATGAACGGAGAAGGCGAGCATTAGAAGAGGAATAGCAGATATCACCACTCCAAGGTACGGGACAAAATCCGTCACGAAAGCAAGCATTCCCAGAAAGAACGCACTCGGTATTTTGAAAATGAAAGCACCGAAGCCAACGAACAGACCAACGAATATTGCAACGAGCACCTGACCACCCACGAACCTTTCGAACTCGGTGTAAGTAGTCTTCAGGAACTCTCTACCATCACTGGGATTCGTGGGAAACAGGTAGTGTACATTTTTTCTTATGAGTCTCTTCAATGAAGACACGATAAAAGCGGTGATCACTATGAGTATTGCAGCCGTTACGAAAGAAGGAACGTAGCCTATGATTTTGTTCACAAGCGAGAGCGCTCCTTCCGAGAAGGATGTGCTGATGTTGTTCAATACGGAAGACAACCATCCGGGTATGTCGATGTTCTCCAAACCCGATCTTATTCTGTCTATCTCAGAAAAAACCTTCTGCGCTTCTCTTGCGATCACCGGAAAGAAATTGACAGCTGAGTAAGCTATCGTGAGGAAGACCAGAACGTTCGATATCACGCGAGGAAGAACACGCGGTTTTTTTATGAATACCCCCAAAAAGCGTGCAATGTAATCGATAATTATCGAAAGATACAGCCCCATTATCAGGGCGGTTATAATGAAAGGGGAAAGTTTCGCGAGTACTAGAAACAGAACAAGATACAGCAGGGCAAAGTGTTGGTTCTTCAAGTTCTTCACTCCTTTCGATACTATTTTATCAGAGGTGAGAAACTTGGAATCGTTGAGAGGACTTTTGATTCTGTTCGTTTTAACAGGACACGCCATCGTTGGGGTGTACAGAGACCTCACCTTTCTCGTTCCGCTGCTCAGATTCGTGAGCCCTTCTGTCTTTGTTTTCGTATATCTGTTTGGTTATTCACAGGGAAGGGTGAAAAAGAATCCTTTGAAGATTCTCCAGAAGGCCTCTTCCTTCTTTCACTTCTATCTCTTCTGGGCTTCCCTTTCTTTCCTTGCTTATGTGTTGTTAGATGGAGAATATACAAACGTCTGGGTGACAAAGAGGGTTTTCAGCGTTGACGATTCAATACTCAAAAAATATCTGATCACTATCTTTTCTTTCACAGGATCGTGGCAGTACTATTTCGTACTGGTTGTAATGATTCTGCTGCTGATATCGATTTTCATAAAAGATCCGAGGAAGATTCTGCCGTTTTCCTTCGCCGGAGTTGTTGTTAACTCTTCCTTCGTGAGTTTCTGGTTTCTCACGAAGGACAGACTCCTTCCTCCCATAGAAGGTGCGTTGATCACTTATCTCAATCCTGTTCACTGGCTTTTTCCATTTCTGATGGGATACAAAGACGCTGTCGAGAGAAAGAAGAGAGAACCACGAAAGCTATCTTTGTTCCTATACGTCTTTCTCTTTGCGATCGGATCTCTGGAGTACTGGAACGCGTACGGAAAGTTCCACACACTTTTGGGAGTCGATCAATTTTCCCTCACAGGAGTGCTTCTGGGAATCTACAGTATAGAGGTGTTCACCTGGCTGGCTGAAAAAGTTAATCTGCCTTTTTTGAAAAGGATGGGAAGGTATTCTTTCCTTCTTTTCATGATTCACATGCCGTTTCAATGGATGTTCTACGTGTTTCTCGACTCTTTTGTTGATCTTCCCAAGTGGTGCTGGGTGACTATCATGGTGATGTTTTCTTTAATGTTCATGGAAATTTTGCTGAAACTGGCACGGATCCTTCCAAAACCGGTAAGAAAAATAGTCATTGGGGCCTGATATCAACCTTTTTTTCAATTTTTTCATTCATTTTACCATCAATCCCACTTGAAATTCGAGAGAGTATGTAGTACAATTATCCTTGGAGGTTCCGGCGTAGCTCAATCGGTAGAGCGCCTGGCTGTTAACCAGGTGGTTGCAGGTTCGAGTCCTGCCGCCGGAGCCATTTTTTTATTTCAATGTCCCCTTCTTAACATCCTTCATCCTGTACATCAATTCATCGGCTTCTCTCAGTGTTTTTTCAAGAGTTTCTTTAAAGAGAACCACACCGTAGGAAAACTCCGGCTGAAGAGGATGGCTGTTTTTGAATTCAATCAGTATCTTCTGGAAGATTTCCTGCGCTTTCTCCGGCTTGCATCCTCTCAATATCACGAGAAATTCATCTCCTCCCATTCTCACCACGATATCGGACTGTCTCACGTTCTTCCTTATTGTTTGAACGAGGGCAAAATTTCATCACCGGTTTCGTGTCCATAGGTATCGTTGATCTTTTTGAAATTGTCCAGATCCACGTGAACTACCCCACCTTACAGAAGATGTGGTTTCCCGCTTCAACCCGTGGTGGCTCGTAGACCCCTTTCGGGTTCCGCCGCCAGAGCACGGTCCACGGGCATGAACTCGGACGGTTCCCGCCCTACTGAAAGCATCAAGCCGTACCTGGCAAGATTCTTCGCAGCGTTCACGTCTCTATCGTGATGCGCTCCACATACAGGACACGTCCATTCTCTGACGCTCAGGTCTTTGACTTCTTTGTTTATGTACCCGCATTCACTGCACATCTGACTCGAGGGATAGTATCTGTTTGCTTTTACCACTTCGATCCCACAGCGCTTTGCCTTGTACTCGAGAAGTTCTAAGAATCTCCTCCACGACTGCATGTGGATGTGTTTGGAAAGTCTGTGGTTTTGAACCATACCTTTGATGTTGAGATCTTCCACCACGATCTTTCCAGCTTGGCTTTCGCTGACAAGATCGTGTGTGATCTTGTGAAGCCAGTCGCTTTTTATGTTGACTATTTTCTCGTACAGCTTTGCAAGACGCAAACGTGCTTTCTCCCAGTTCTTTGAACCTCTCTGCTTCCTGGATAATCGTCTGTGAAGTCTTTTGATCTGTCTCTCGTATTTTGAAAGGTCTGGCATTTTATATTTCTTCCATCGCTCAATGTGATCGTGTCCTTGATTCCAAGGTCTATTCCCAAAGCATCTGTTGACTTGTCCTCCACTTCAACGTCTTGGACTTCAAAGACTATCGCAACGTAGTATTTGTTCGTTGGTGTTTTGATGAACGTTGCTTGTTTTATCTTTCCGTCTTTCGGAAGCTTTCTATGCAACCGAACTTTTATGCCTTCTTTGAACTTGGGAACGAATATGTAGCCGTATTTTGGATTGTCTTCTTTGATATACAGCTGAATGTGTTGTGGAATACGAAAGGTTTGGCGGGAGAATTTCTTTTTCTTGAACTTTGGATAGCTGGCTTGCTTTTTGAAGAAATTCTTGAATGCACGTTCTAAATCTTTCAGCGATTGCTGGAGTGCTTGAGAGTTCACTTCGTTGAGCCATGAATATTTGTTTGTCTTTTTGAGTTTTACCAAAACAGATGCCCATTCGTTGTAGTATGTAGGACGTTCCATTACTCTGTAGATGATGTTGGCGTAGTTCAGAAAGAAGTTGTACACGAATCTGGTGTGACCGAAATGTTTGGCCAGTTTTTCTTCTTGTTCCTTCGTAGGGTAAATACGAAATTTGTAGGTTATGAGCATGCTTATCCTTCCTTTGAGATTACTCCTTGAGATTCAAGAACCTTCTTTTTCACTTCTATATGATATATTAACATTTTGGCACAAATTAAATTGCAAATTCATCCCCACCTTATAGAAAATGGTGTCTTCTTTGCACTTTGTTCGATAAACAAAGATCGCAGATCCCCCCGAATCTGGAAATACCAACTTCATTTTAACAAAAAAGGGAGCTCAAGGCTCCCTTAGATTTTTTGAACACCGTCTGAACTCTCTATCTCGTGGAAGGTGAGATCTATCCCGAAACGCTTCTTATAAGACTCCACCAGCTCTTCTTTTATCTTCCCAAAAGCCCCCTTCTTTGAAAGAACGATCACTCCTCCTCCGAATCCACCACCGACCATCCTCGCACCGAGAATACCTTCCTTTTCTCTCAAATAATCCACGATGAAATCCGTTTCCTCGCAGGAAACTTCGTACAGGTCTCTGAGACTCTCGTGAGAAGAAAAGAGCAGTTTTCCAAGGGTTTCAAAATCTCCTTCTTTCAAAGCCTGAACACTTTTCAGGACTCTTTCGTTTTCTTCGAGCACGTGCTGGGCACGTTTTCTCAGGGTGCCTGAGAGTCTTTCGAGATCTTCTTTTGTCACTTCTCGAAAGCTCTTTTTCCCAAGCGTTTTCAGTACCTCTTCGCACTCCTGTCTTCTTCTGTTGTACTCCGAAGAGGAGAGCTCATGTTTCACGTTCGAGTCGACGAGGTTGATCTCGTAACCCTCCAATTTCAGAGGAACGTACTCGTACTCGAGCGTCATCGTGTCCAGAAAGATCGCGTGGTCTTTCTTTCCAAAAACGGCCGTGAACTGGTCCATGATGCCACACCTGACCCCCACGAACTCCACTTCGGCTTCACGGGCGATCTTCACGAGTTCGAGTTTCGGAACGTTGAAACCGAAATATTCTGAAATCGCGTAAGCGGTCGCCACCTCGAGAGCGGCGGAACTGGAAAGACCCGCTCCCATGGGAAGATTGGAAGAAACGGAGATTTTAACAGGAGACACCCTGTAGCCCCTTTTTTCAAAAGAAGCGATGACTCCTGAGATGTAATCCGTCCATTTGTTGAGTTTCTCTATCTTTTCCATCTCCACCGTTTCGTTTACGTTTTCTGAGTGGAAGATGAATCTCTCTGAACCTTCCATCGAGAGAAACACGTATCTGTTCACCGCAAACGGCAGAACGTAACCGTCGTTGTAGTCGGTGTGCTCCCCGATGATGTTTATTCTTCCTGGTGCCTTCACTCTCATATTTCCACCTCCGTCTCTCTGAGCTGTCTCGCTGCTTCTTCGGGAACAACGGGGTTTATGAACGTCCATGTACCCGTCTCGACACTCGCCATCCACTTCAGTTTATCTCTGTCTCGCTTCGGTGGGTTGAACTCCACGTGGAAGTGGAAGAAGTGAGACACGTCCTCTTCGTTGAACGGTGCCTGAAAGAACATCATCATGTAGGGAAACTCCTGATCGAAGAGTTTGTCGTACTTTGCAGTCACCACCTTGAGAACTTTCGCGAACTCTTTCTTTTCTTCTTTCGAAAACTCCAGGAGAGTACTCACGTGTCTCTTCGGATAGATGTGCACTTCGTACGGAAAGCGCGCATAGAAAGGAACGAGAGCAAGGAAATGCTCCGTCTCGTAAACTTTTCTCTCCTCTCCTTCGCTCTCCAGGACCTCGCAGATGGGACACTTCCTTTTCTCTTCGTACCATTTCCTCATCGCGTTTATCTTCACTTCTATTCTCTTTGGAAGGAAAGGAAACGCGTATATCTGACCGTGCGGGTGTGGAAGGGAAGCGCCGACTTCCTTTCCGCGGTTTTCGAAGATAAAGATATATTTCACAAAGTTGTGCTGAGAAAGGTCCCTTGTTCTGTCCACCCACATCTCAACGAGCTTTTCTATCTGCTTCAAAGGCATTCCTGGAAGTGCTGTGTTGTGATCCGAGGTGTAGACGACCACCTCGCAGACACCGCGGGACTCTTCTTTCCTGAAAGGTCCCTTCTCTTTCCAGTCCACAGGAGGTAGATCTTTTTTCAGAGAAGGATACCTGTTCTCGAAGGTGACAAGATCGTACTCCTCGGGAAGTTCGAGGCCTCCAACACAGATGGGACACTCCGTCTTCGATGGCTGTACCGGTCTTTTCTGTGTGGCCGCCGAAACGATCACCCATTCATCTGTGAGTGGATTGTACCTGAGTTCCATCATTCCCTTTCACCCTCTTCGTAAAAGTAGAAGTTTCTTCCGTCTTCTCTTTTGACGACTTTTTTTCTCAGGGAGGACTTTCCTTCTTTTTCCAGGTGGTACTCTCTGCTGTTCAGATCGACTGCGATCTTGACGTTTCCTGAGAGAGTGCCAGACGAGACGATCTCGTACCTCAGACCCTCCGACATGATGTTTTGAACCCGTGGTCTTCCACCGAGAAGTTCGAGCGTTTCTTTCAGAACCTTTCTTCCATGATCCCTGACGAGCGAGAGATCATCGCTTTCTATGATCATGTTGTCGAGCACTCCACACGTGTACGAGTAGAGCTCCTTTTCCTTCTGTGTGAGATCCGTTTTCTCCTCTCTCAGCATCAGACAGTCGGGATCGTTCAGCCAGAACCTGTCGTGCATGAAGTACCTCGTTATGGCGTTTCTCAGCGCCCATCTTGCAGCGGGAGCTCCGTTGTCTTCTATATGTTCTCCCCAGAACGGTGTGGTGTCCGGGCCTATCCTCATGCCGTCGACGTATCCCACCGCGGGAAGAAGGGGAGAGCCGCATCCGAGGATGAAAGAATCTTCTCCCACCGCTTTTCTGATCGTCTCAATCCCTTTTCTGAACGCCTGAATCGGTGTTATGTTCTTTTTTCTCTCCCCCGGAACGGCACCCGCGAAGAGAAAGTCGATCTTGAAATACCTGTAGCCCATCTTTCTCAGAGATGAGAAGAGATCGAAGAGCCAGTTCAGAACCTCATCTTTCGAAAGATCGAGGGCGTATATCTTTTTGTTCCAGTTTCTGTAAGCCATTTTCGGCTCCCCGTTTTCCTTCACTACCCAGTCCGGATGTTCGTTGAATACATCGGAGGTTTCAGAAACACTGAACGGGGCGGTCCATATGCCCGGGATGAAACCGTTTTCCGCTATAACTTTTGCCATCTCTTCCACCGATGGAAAGTCTCCTCTTGTCACGAGCCAGTCACCTATGTCCTTTTCGTAGGCGTCGTCTATCTGGAAGACCTCGAACGGGAAATTCTTCGCGAGCTTCAGGTTCTTGAGGGTCTCTTCCCAGGTGAGATCAAGGAAGTAATGGTACCAGCTGCACCATCCAGTGGGTGTGTGTTTTGGAACTCTCGCGTTGTTTTCCATTCCGACGAGTTCCGCGTATTTCTCCAGAAGAAGGGGTGTGTTGGGATCCTCGAGTACAACGAGAGGTTCAAGAGGAACAAAGTCGTCGAACTCGACATCGAAATATTCGAGGTATGCCACAAGTTCCCCATCTTCCACAGCGAAGAAAGGATGTGCGATTTTCGAACTCAGAAAACCGTACACTTTTCCTTCTTCAGCCACGAAATAGTCGCTCTGGAGGTTCCTTTCAAGTACATCGGGCACCACCGAAGCGGTGTATCTCCAGTTCGGATCTATTTCAGGTGGTTTGAAAGAAAAGGCATCGACCACCCTGCACGGTCCCCAGGACTGCCAGTTGTTCACAAGTACCTTTTCCGGTGCTTTCGTTCGAAGAACCTTGAGCCTTCCCGGACTTCCCTTCACCCTGCCGGAGATCTTCCAGCCAAGGTGTATCTTCTCCACCGCAAACTCAACTGTGAAATTTTTCTCTTCAAGAACGAATCTTCCCTCTCTGAAGGTTTTTCCGAATATTTCCACACAGATCACCTCACATAGATGGTTTTTCTCGTGTTCAGATTAGTATGTATCAGATGTTCTCCCTTCTTCAATCCTTCTACTTTGAACACCAGCTCTTCCTTCTTGAAGGGTGGAATCACCACTCGCCTCACCGAGTATTCGTTTCCATCAACAAAGAGAACCACCTGTTCTTCCTTGCTCAGTGGAGTGTCGTTCAGAAGGGAAAATTTCACTCTCAGGGTGTCTCCTTCGCGTATCATGTCTTCTGAGGACATCTCAACATGGAGCGTTTCAGGGATCGCCGCAAGAACCCTCCAGGATGGAATCTCTTCGCTAATCCTCATTCTGAAAGAAAAGCGATACGGCTTTGGTAGAAGCCTGTATTCCAGATGAGGCATCGCACCCCAGCTGTCGTCTCCTCCAAGGCCCATCTGTCTGAAGTCCACGTTCACGGTGACGAAGTCCCTCTCCGGGAGTTCGCTTATGTGCTGAGCCCTCTCGAGATCCTCCATGGAAAAGGGCCAGACGCTGAAGTCTATCTGCGGCATGCCCGACACAAAGAGTTTTGTTTCACCATCGGAAAGTGCGAACCATCTCACATCCGATCTGTTCCCCGTTTCCTGTGGTCTGACACACCTGTGTATCATCTCACCGACAGCTTTTCTGTACCTTGCGAAAAGACCACTTTCTTTTCTATCCCAGTAAGTCTCGTGCGGTCCCCTTCCGTACCACTCCACGGTGCCGAACTCTTCAGGAACCGTGAACTGAAAGCCAATCCTTGGAATCTCCGGTACATCCTCAGCGGGAATCAGAGAAAGGTCCACAAGGACGTCTCCATTTCCGAAAACGGTGTATGTTGTGTACACCCAGCTGTTTCCCGGAAGCTGAAAAACACTATGGACAGAAACACGATTTTCTTCCTTTTTCCAGTGCATTTTGAAGAGTTTTCTCTCTTTCGATGCCCTCTTCCAGATGGCGAGCCTCTGTGGCATTCTGTTTCCGATGTCGTTGTCGGTTGGAACCCTCCAGAAATTGGGAACAACGGGACTTTTCAGGATCTTTTTTCTTCTGTGAAGGATCTGCTCCAGAAGGCCTGTGAGTTTTGAGAAGACGTACACCGTGTCTTTTGCTTCAACGGTGAGATGTTTCCCATCCTCCCTGAGTGACACTCCATCTGAAATGGATTTTTTCTCAAATGCCGGTGCTTTCAGAAGGAACTGCTCCCACGCCACAACGTGGCCTTTTTCTGCCCAGGGGGTATCCTCAGAAAGGGAGAAACTGATCTCGAGGAAATACTCAGAATCGTCCATTTCTGGGAGTGGTATCTTCAAGAGACGCTTTTCTCCAGGTTCAGCGAAGATCTTGAAGGTTTTTTCTTCGATGACTTCTCCGTCTTTTCTGATTTTCCAGGCGCCATCGAACATCTCAAGGTTCGTGAATAGATACCTGTTTTCCACCTCATAAGTGTCTTTCGATACCTGTCTTATTTTGACGTTCTGATAGACCTTCTTCACCTCGTAAAGTTCCGGCTCAGGTGTTCTATCGGGCAGTACCACACCGTTTATACAGAAGTTTCCGTCATTCGGTGTGTCACCGAAGTCACCACCGTACGCCCAGAATTCTCTTCCGTTCTCGTCTTTCTTTCTTATTCCCTGATCCACCCAGTCCCAGATGCAACCTCCATGAAGGTACGGATACTTTTCTATCACGTCCCAGTAGTCCTTCAGATTTCCCACACTGTTTCCCATCGCGTGGGCATACTCACACATGATGAAGGGCTTTTCCCTCTTCTTTGAAGCGTACTCAAGAAGAACGTCCATCTTCGGATACATGAGAGAGAAAACATCGACGTAGTACGATTCTCCCCTCCTTGTTGTTCCCTCGTAATGGATAAGTCGCGTGTTGTCCCTTTTCTTTATCCAGAGAGCGGCTTTTTCGAAATTCACTCCATCTCCCGCTTCGTTCCCGAGAGACCAGAAGATGATACTGGGATGATTCTTGTCGCGCTCGACCATCCTTTTGATTCTGTCGAAATGTGCCTTCTCCCATTCCCATCTGTTCGCAAGGGTCACTTCAGGATCCCAGTCTATACCGTGGGATTCGATGTTTGCCTCGTCTATCACGTAGAGTCCAAAGTAGTCACACAGATCGTACCACTTCGTCTGGTTCGGATAGTGTGATGTGCGAACCGTGTTTATGTTGTGCTGCTTCATGAGCTTTATGTCCTGAATCATTCTCTCCACTGTCACCGCATGACCCCTGTCGGGATCGAACTCGTGTCTGTTCACTCCCTTTATGTAGAGAGGTTTCCCGTTGAAAAGAAGCGTTCCGTCTTTTATCTCTATCTTCCTGAATCCGAAGTTGACCTTCTTTTCGTCTTCTCTCAGTTTCAGTTTCAAAACGTACAGATGCGGCGTCTCCGCGGACCACTTCTTCGGATCTTTCACGTCAAAGGCAAAGGAAAGGACTCTGTCCTCCGGCTTTACTGTCTCTTTCACGAGTGTTTTTTCGTCTCCATCCGGTGTGATGAGTGTTACTTCAAGGTCTTTTTCTTCTTCCTCACCGAGATTTCTCATCTCTACGTCCAGAAAGATCTTTCCGTTTCTGTAATTTTCATCCAGATCCGTTCTCACGAACACGTCTCTGATGTGAAACTTCGGCAGCGCGTACAGATAAACGTCCCTGTATATCCCCGCAAACCACCACATGTCCTGATCTTCGAGATAGCTTCCATCGCTCCACTTCAGAACCTCAACGGTGATCAGATTCTTCCCTGGTCTTAGAACATCGGTGAGTCTGAATTCAGCGGGCGTGCAGCTGTCTTTGCTGAAACCGATCTTCTTCCCGTTCACCCACAAATAGAAGAAGGATCGAACACCTTCAAAATGCAGAAAGATCTCCTTTTTAAACCAATCCTCAGGTATCTCGATCCACCTTCTGTACACCCCGGTCGGATTGTCGTCTTTTGGAACAAAAGGAGGGTTCGGTTCAAATGGATAAACCACGTTCGTGTAGATGGGCTTTCCATATCCTTTCATCTCCCAGTTGCTTGGAACTTCTATCTCATCCCAGTTCGAGTCGTCGAAGTTCTCCGAAAAGAAATCCTCCGGCACCTCGAAGGGATTTTTCGCGAAGAGAAACCTCCAGTTCCCGTTCAAAGAGATGAATTCCTCAGGGTACTCCCATTCCCCGCTGAACGGGTCCAGATAGGGTATGAAGGAAGCGTGTGACTTCTCCGTTCCTTCACTCACAAGCTGTGGGTTTTCCCATTCGTAGGACATGAACTTAATACCTCCTAATAGGACAGGAATTGAAATGTTTCATTGTTCCATCCATATGACAAAACTATAAGGATCTATTTTCTGATTTCCTAAAACAAATCGAACATCTTCTGGTGTGTCTATTTCCACTACTTGTGGCAAGAAATTGAAAGCGAAAACGTACTTTCCCCTTCTCTGAACCCGAATCCCCTCTGGTAATCTTTTCGTTGCAATTCTCATTTCTTTTGAGAGGTTCTCGAAGAAATCTACAAGAAATTCTCTGTCGGGCCAGAAAGAAAGGTAAAACACGTTGTCTTTCCGGAATACGGCTCCAAAACCATCTTTGAATCTTGCGATCACTTCCGTGATGGTGGGGTCTACATCCTCTCTCCATATCGAGACAGGGTATTCCTTACCGTTCCAAACAAGTGTCTCAACATTATCTCCAAGGCTTTCAACCTGTCTCACTTCAACGGGTATGAGCTCCTTGAGAAGACCTGGGGGCATTTCTGGTGGTATCTGGAATGTCTCTGTTTTGCTTCCGCTTCTTGGGCCAAGTACGAGAAGACCGTCGTATTTTTTGAACGTGTCCAGAACCTCTTCTCTCACGATGGCAAGACTTGGAACAACGACCATTTTGTATCCGTCCAGTGAAGATCCAGGGGATACTATATCCACGTTCAAGCCAAGGCTTCTGAGGGCACTGTAGAATCTGAAGACAAGATCGAGGTAGTTCACCCTCTCGCCGTGCGGTTGTATAGAGAAGACCCACGCCGTTTCATAATCGAAGACAAGTGCCACTTCGCTTTCCACGGGCTCATTGATATCGATGTTTTTGAGCTCCTCGAAAACCTGCTTTACCTCGTGGTATCCGGAAGAAGGAACTGAATCCGGTGCCAGAAGTCCAGAGTGCATTTGTTCCTGTGCGAAGGGGACCTGCCTCCATCTGAAGTAAGAGACCACCTCCGCACCATGTGCGAACGCCTGCCACGTCCAGAGTCTCACTGCTCCTTTGGCGGGCCAGAGATTGTAAGGAGCCCAGTTCACAGGTCCTGCTTGCTGTTCCATCACCCAGAATCTTCCTCTGCCCACTCCCCGGTACAGATCGTGCGAGAATGAGATGATGTCCGGGTGTCCCACTCTGTCGAACGGATTTTTTGTCTCACCCTTCATTCTCAGAAAAACGAGGGTGTGTCCAAGCGGATAGTTGTCCCAGGATGCAAAATCCAAGTCCTTTGAGAGTTTGTAATGGTCAAAATCCGTGAAACCAGACATGAAATTGTGAGTGATGAATCTTCCAGGAGAATACTCCCTTATGATTTCCACCTGAAGCTTGTTGAACTCCACCACCTGGTCGGAAGCGAACCTGTAGTAATCGAGAAGATGCGACGGATTCGGGTCGGCAGGGGTGAGATTCGGAAGCTCTATTTCGTTGAAGGATCGATACTCCTGGCTCCAGAACACTGTTCCCCACGCTTCATTCAATTTCTTTATGTCGCCCTCGTACTTTCTTTCCAGCCATTTTTGGAAGGCTTTTTTGCACCTCGGACAGTAGCACCTCACTGTATCGTGACAGCCGTACTCGTTGTCCGTCTGCCAGCCTGCGACTGCCGGGTGTTTTCCGTACCTTTTCGCTATGATGGTGACGATTCTTTTCACTTCCTCTCTATAAACAGGGCTGGAGAAGCAGTAATGTCTTCTGGAACCAAAATTTTTCACCCTGCCATCTTTATCAACGGGAAGGATCTCCGGGTGTTCATCGATGAGCCATTTCGGAGGTGTGGCGGTGGGAGTTCCCAGCACGATCTTGAGCCCCATCTTCTCTGCCAGCTCAAGCGTTTTGTCGAGCCAGTCCCAGTTGAACTTTCCACGCTTCGGCTCTATCCTGCTCCAGGCGAACTCTCCAATCCTCACGTACTCTATCCCGAGCTCTTTCATCCTTCTGAAGTCTTCTTCCACTCTCTCTATTCCCCAGTGTTCAGGGTAGTAACAGACTCCGAGCATACATATCACCCCTCGTGAACGTTCACGGAAAGATAAAGAAAAAAAATCGATCAAGCATCAGCCACTTTCCCTCACAACGAGCTCCACGTCCAATATCACTCGCTTTCTTTTCTTTCTTCGTCCTTTCAATCTTTGAAGAAGCATCCTGAAGGCCTCAAAACCCATTTCGAACTTCTTTATCCTCACCGTTGACAGAGACGGGCAGACAAAGGAGGAGTAAACAATGTCATCATAACCAACAACAGCCACATCTTCTGGTATACGATATCCACGCTCTTTCAACGCTTTCATCACACCGAAAGCGAGCAGATCATTGTAGCAGAAGACCGCATCGAATTCAAGTCCCTTTTCAATTGCTTCCCGCATCGCTCGATATCCACTCTCTATATCGATGTCTGTTTCAATGATCATTTTTTCACTGAATGGAATTCCGTACTCTTTCAAAGCCTTTCTGTATCCTTCAAGTCGCATGTAGGCAGCCGATTTGAACAGATATCCGCTGATCATAATGATGTTTTTTCTTCCTCTTTCTATGAGATGTCTGGTTGCAAGATACCCTCCTTTTACCTCATCACTGTGGATCTCATCCACTTCTAACTCTTCGAAGTGTCTGCCGACTATGACAAAGGGAACTTTTCTTTCGATCAAAGCTTTTATGTCGTCTGATCTGTCCTGAACAGGTGTTATGAGAAGACCATCGACTCTCCTCTGGAGAAGTACCTCTATAGCCTTCTCTTCATTTTCGTAGATTCTTTCGGTGTTCATGAGCATGATCTGATAGCCGTACTTTCTCGAAGCGGCTTCTATTCCCTTCAAGACCTCCGCGTAGAACGGGTTGGCACTGTCGGCTATGATGACTCCCACGATGTTCGTTTGCTTGCTCCTCAAAGAGGAAGCGGTGGCATTTTTAACATATCCCAGTTCTTGTGCAATTTTCAGTATCTTTCTTCTGGTTTCTTCACTGATGTCGGGCTTGTTGTTGAGTGCCCTTGAGACTGTGTTTATGGAAACACCCGCTTTCTCTGCTATGTCTCTGATCGTAACGTACTTTTTCTTCATGTTCTAACCCTCCGGTTACTCTTCCCTGAAAAGATAGAAATCATCAATGAACCCCCAGTCACCTGCCCTTCCCTCGACAGAAACGGTGATCTTTATTCTTCCTGTTTCAACTTTTATGTTCCTTATCTCCGGGTTCTTCCATTCGAGCCAGCCCGTTGTTTCAACTTCTACAGATCGCTCATTCCCTCCGTAATCACTTACCTTCAAAGCAATCTTTACACCTTTTTCTCCATGGGTCCAGAACCCTACTCTGTACACACCTGCTGGAAGTTCCACTTCTTGTGACAGTTCGAAACTGAAGGATTCATCGAGCCAGAAATTCACTGCGTACTCTCCCTGGTGCGCATTGCTTGAAGGATTGGCTTTCACAACTTTCACCGCTTTTTTGTCTCCCGAGACCCGCCAAGGCGAAAATTCTCCTGTTTCAAAGCCCGGATTTTTCAGATAGTTTCTGCTACCCTTCACGGTGAGTGTCGCGAAAATTTTCCGGTCAATGTCTTTAATGTAGCCTTCCACTTTGTAAACACCGGATTCTTCAACAAGGGCAGAATCAAAGTTCCATTCGACGGGTAAAGATCTGATGGAATCGTCGCTGAACAGAACTTTCACAGCATCTGGAAATTTTGGAACCTCTCCCAGGTTGGTTGTAACCTCCACAGGAAGGATCTCTTTTATCGCAATCTCCACTGGCGACGATGTTTTCACCAGTTTGAAAACATTCAGTGATGGGAGAGCGTTCCCACTGAAATCGAACATAGCCTGGTTGTCCCAGGGGTTTCCTTCCCCGGTTTTCCATCCAGCCCCCCTCACAGGGATCCAGTCTCCTTCCCAGTAGAAAATCCCGAGTCCATGGCCGTTGGGAACGCTGTTTACCACTTCTATGAGATCTCTCAGAAATGTTGCCTGTCCTTGAACGGTTGCCTTGTAGCCACCTGTTAGTTCCATCTCTTCACCATTGAAGATGTTGGGATAACCATCTCCATCCTCGAGTGTCCAGGCGTAAGCTGTTTCAACAACGAGCACATCCTTGTTATATCTTGTGGCTATGTCGTAGAGGTTGTTTTTCAGATCCTCGAGGGTTCCGTGCCAGTACGGGTAGTAAGATACACCTATTACATCGAAGTCCACGTTTCTTCTTGTGATCTCGTCGAAGAACCATCTGAAGAGAGAGTTGTTTCCACCTTCCGCCAGATGAATAACGATCTTTATATCCGGATCAACCTCTCTAACGGCCTTGATGGCAGCTTTCAAAAGTCTTGTGAATCCGTCGAAACCACCTGCACCTTCTCCAGAAATCTTGCCGTCAGGCCAGAGAAAACCGTTGTTCACCTCATTTCCCACCTGGACCATATCTGGTAGTGCCCCGTTTCTTCGCATGTGGTTCAGTACAAGTTTCGTGTAGGAGTAAACCGCCCTCTCCAGAAGTTCTCCATGAAGATATTCCCACTCTTTTGGTTTGTTCTGCTTTCCAGGATCCGCCCACCAGTCGCTGTAATGGAAGTCAAGAAGCACTTTCATTCCGAGATTCTTTGCCCTTTTAGCGATTTCTGTCATCTTCAGGTAATCGCAGTTTCCTCCTCCGAGAGGATTTCCATTCTCGTCTCTCGGATCATTCCACACCCTCAACCTGATCCAGTTTATTCCATGATTCTTCAGTATTTCAAGACAATCTTTTTCCACACCATTCTCGAAATATTTCCCACCAAGCTGCTCGATCTCGTAGAGCATAGAAACATCCATTCCAAAGATGAAATCCTCGCGCAGGTTTTCCACCGGGTTGACTATCAAACCAAAGGCCATGGAAGAAATCATCAGCACGAAAAGCACCCCTCTCAATCAAACCAACCTCCTTCATTCTTTAACTGCACCCCTTGTAAGACCACTCACGAGATACCTCTGGAGTGAGAGGAACAAAATCACCATCGGTGTCATTCCAAGAAGGGCTGCCGCTGTGAAAAGTCCCCATTCCGTTTCATATGGACCTGTGGCGAACGCTTGAAGACCAAGAGCGTACGTGTAGTGCCTCACATTTTGAAGGATTATCCTCGCAACAACGTATTCGTTGAACGTTCCAATGAAGACCAGCAGGAACACCACCGTGAGAATTGGTCTTGCAAGTGGAATTATGATCTTGTAGAAACTCTGGAAGCGCGTTGCTCCATCGACGATGGCTGCCTCCTCAAGCGAGGTGGGAATCGTGTCGTAGAAACCTTTTATCAAGTACATGTTGTAGGCGATGTTGGTGAGGTATGCGAAGATCAATCCACCGAGAGTGTCAATTCCTATGAATGGAATGTACTTTCCCATGAAGTTCAGAAGGTCGTATATGGCAATCATGAAGATCACACCCGGGAACATCTGTATCAGAAGGAGTGCCATGATTCCGTAACGCCTTCCAAAGAACCTCATTCTGCTGAATGGATAAGCCGCTATAGCACACACGGTCGTTGTTATGAATGCCACTATCAGGGATACAATCACGGAGTTGAGAACCCACAGCCAGAAATAGTGTTTCGTTTTCTGTTTCCAGATCTGGTCTATTCTGAAAAGCTCTCTGTCTATATTTCTCAGGTCTTTCTTAACTTCGGAGAACGGTACAAGGTCAATCAGGTTACCGGCCCGCCTCGATGCAACTGACATGTTCGCCCTGACTTTGTTGACGAAATCCATCTTCACAATGTCGTACATTCTGCTCAGAACACTCGAAGACACGTACACTCCCTGAGATGAAAGGGATATGAAATCACCGTAAGATCTTTCGAGGTCGCTTAGTGAGGTGTGCATTTCTTCCAGTATTGCTTTCAGATTCTCTGGGAAAACATCGAATTTGCTTGCAAAATCTCTGTACTCTTCTATCCACCGCATCTCCTTTACCGCTCTGGATATTCTGCTGTAGAGTTCGTCTTTCTTCCAGTAAGAATTCATAAAATTGCGAAGAGTCTTCAAAGCGGAGGAGTATCTGAGAAGATCAGTTTTTTTGAAAGCTTTAACTCTTTCAAGTGAGGAAATTGTTTTCTCAAGCTCGTATCTGAAGACGATCAGGTTCAATGTTCTCTGAGGCTCCAATAGTTTCTGCTGAACCTCAGAAATTTTCTGCTGATACTCAGAAATTTTCGCAGTTAGATCCTTTTCCTGGATTTCAAGATCTTTTAGACGCTCATTGAGAACGTTCAGAACCGCTATTCTGTCTTTTATGCTGGCAATAGTCTCGGCGGTTTCTTTCAGAATTCTGATGAGTCTTGGATGCAACTCTTCGTAAATTTTCACAAGATCGGAGAAAAGGAGACGGTTTCTCAAGTCTTCGCTTCCTTCGGAGAGTTTTGTAAGCTCCTTTTTCAATTCTACAAGTGAATTTTTCAACGAATCGTATTCAGCGAAAGAGCCCATTTCATTGAGGAATTTATTCAGCATCTGAACAGCTTCTGAGACGTTTCGTGAGAATTCTTCATCATTCACAGGAAACGGGCTGCGCAACGCAGTTTGTCTTATTTGTTCCCTGAGATTGTTGAGTTCTGAAAGTGAGATCTTTATTCTTTCCAGCTCCGGTATTATGTCTTTTTCGATCACGAGATTGGCTTCCATTACATTATCCTGAAGAGCGCTATACTGTTGTCTGAGAGAAGACATCTCCTCCTTCACAGCATTCAGTTCTCTTTGAGTTTCTTTAATGAGTCCATCGTATCCATCAGCCAATTTTTCGTAGCTTTCTTTCAGACTCTCTATCGCTTTTTCGTATCCGTCTCTTGTACCGGTGTCAACACCCGTGAACCTTTCCAGTAACTCTTTCAACGCCTTGTGAGCTGTTGAATTGTATCTTTCCTTTGAAAGAACGAGATAAAGAGCCGCTCTGTTTTCTACCGAATCACTCAGATCCGGTATCTGGATGGATGAAAGAAGTTCTCTCATTTCCTCGATCGTTCTGTTTTTTATCTCTTCGGAGTGATCGTTCAAAAAAGCATCAACTTTTTCAAAGGAATTCACAGCGTCGTTCAATCTAGTCTCCGTCTCTGACAGATAGGCTTTCACTTTTTCGATAGAACTCTCTACAGCGTCTTTGAGTTCTTCCTCAGACCAGGTATCGTAAGGTTTTACCTTTGAAATCATTGCCTGGAGATCCTGCACTAGAAAAGGAAGATTCTTTTCGGGTGCCACAAGATCCCTGTAGTGTTGCAGAGTCAGTCGTGATGTGAACAGTTTTGATGAAAAGGCCGCTTCATCTCTTCTGAGAGACGTTGTTACTACCCAGACAACGGGAAACAAAATCACCGCAATTATAAAAATGAGAAAGATGTGTGTAAAGATATTCCCTCTTCTCTGCACCATTATCTGCTCACCTCTTCGAATGCACCGGACAGCTTGAAGTTTACGAAGCTGATTCCTCCAACTAGGAAGAAGATGAGTATTGAAATGGCACTGGCAAAACCGAAATCCTGTCCCTGACCACCTTCAAACGCCAGTTTGTAGACGTAAGAGATCAAAATGTCCGTGTATCCTGTTGGAGTGGTCGAGTTAGGAATTGGAGGCCCACCACCCGTAATCAGATATATGATTGTGAAGTTGTTGAAACTGAAAGCGAAACTGCTGACGAGGAGTGGTGCAATGATGGTCATAAGGAGTGGGAAGGTGATGTGTACGAATCTCCTGAATCTTCCTGCACCATCTATTGCCGCCACCTCGTAGAGCTCTGGTGGAATGCTCTGAAGGGCACCGAGTGAGATCGTCATCATGTACGGGAACGTGAGCCAGACGTTGACGAGAAGGACCCCCACACGTGCCCAGAAGGGATCGTTGAACCATTTTATTGGTTCAAGGCCAAAAAGAGGTAAAAGGAACTTGTTGATCACACCGTAAGACTCGTTCAGAAGTCCATTGCGCCAGACCAGAGCCGAAATGAAAACTGGAATGGCCCAGGGAATGATCAGAAGCGTCCTGTAGAGGTTTCTTCCCTTGAGTCTTGGATTGTTCAAAACGAGCGCAAACGGAAGTCCCACAGCGAGGGAAAGGACCACGCTGAGAACAGCCCACACGAAAGTCCAGAGAAATATTCTGAAGAAAGGACCGGAAACCTTTGGATCTTTAACGATCCTCAGGAAGTTTTTCCATCCCACAAAATCTATGAATCCAACAAGGAACGTCTCGTTCCCATTTTCGTCCACATCATAGAAAGCACCTTCACGTTCTACCACTTCTCTTCCCGTGAGATTGTTCACCACTGTGGTTGTTATCTTCATTTTCACACCGTCGTATATCTCTTTGTAAGCCAATCTGTAGAGTCTCTCCACGTACATGAATCTCCATTCTCCATCCGGAGCAATTCTCAGGGCCAATTTTTTTCCATCGGGAAGCACGTATTCTGCGTTCACCAGATAACCCTGAGCTATTCTGCTCTTGAAGTAAGGTGCATTCAACCTCAGAATCTCGTCATCGGGTGAGTAGAAGCTCTTGTAGGTCTTCTCACCACGTACTACAAGATTGATCTCCGAGAGATCCGCAGGCCATGGAACGATCCTGAAGGTGTCGCCGTTCAGTGAGATCGTTTCACCCGTGATCGGAACCAGATTGAACTGACTCAGGAGGACCTCCTGACCTCGTGCAACAACTGGTTTCGGTCTTTCACCAAGGAAAATGGTATCTCCCGTTTTGAAAAGTATTAGGAAGTCATCAGTGGGAGAGAGACCATCGTACACCACAAACACCTTATATGAAACAGGAGTCGAATCTACCACATAAGAAAAATTTGGGTCATAGAGAAGTCTCTCTATAGCTTCCTGTCTCGACATGAAGTGGCCCGTTCCATAATTGGTGAATGCCACTTTGAAGGTGAAGTATATCGGATAGAGTACAAGAACAAAAAGCAGAATAAGAGCAGGTATGGTGTATCTGTAAGGATATCCCCTTGGGTTGATGATGAAGAAATCTATTAGAACTAACAGAGAGAAAAGCACTATCGAAAGTTCGTAATACTCGTTCTGGAAAAGAAAAACACCTGCCCAGAAAAGAGCGATGTTCAGAATGGCAAGAAGAAACCAGAGAAACAATTTAACGATGTTTTTCACTGTTTTCCCTCCCTGAACGTATGGAAGGGGCTGGGGACCCAGCCCCGTAAAAGTTTTATGTTACTGAATCTGAGCTTTGATTCTTTCAACGGCGTTTTTGAGCGCTTCTTCGACCGTTGCTTTTCCATTCACAACGAGATTGAGCGCATCGTTCATAGCGGCCCAGACAGCGGCCATCTGTGGAACGTTGGGCATTGGAATACCGTTGGCTGCGCTCAGTGTGAAACCAACTACGTCTGGGTTATCTTTCACAAGTTCGAGCACGTCCTTTCTGGAGGGAAGTCTTGGATCTCCAAGGTAGATCCTGTACATCGTTTCCTTTTTTGCAATGAAACTGGTCAGGAATTCGATGGCAAGGAGTTTGTTTGGTGATTTTGCGTTTACCATGAAACCCTGGACTCCAACGAAAGGTCTTGCAGGAACGCCAGGTTCCAGATCGGGGATTGGGGCTACACCGTAGTCTATTCCTGCATCCTTGTACGCCTTAACGGCCCATGGTCCGTTGATGATCATCGCCGCCTGGCCTTCTCTGAACATGGAATCCATGATCTGATAGTTGTCACTGGGATCCAGTATTCCCTCATCAACCAATCTCTTGAGGAGTTTCACACCCTTGATGGCTCCTTCGTTGGCCAGTCCAATATCGTTGACGTCTAGTCCTTTCTCTGTCTGTTTGAATACGTATCCACCGTATCCGAAAATGAAAGGAGCGGCGTAGTAAAACTCGGCCGCTGAGGTGATGAAACCTCTCACTTCTCCTCCAAATTCTTCATCGATCTGTTTTGCTATTTCTATGAGTTCGTCCATGGTCTTTGGGGGTTCAGGAACATAGTCCTTGTTGTAGATGAGTGCGATCGCTTCCATGGCGTAAGGAATACCGTAGAGTTTTCCACCGTAAGAGAACGCGTTGAGAGCGGTTTCATAGAAGTTTTTCAGGTCACTAAAGTTTGGAATGGGTTCGATCAAACCGTTGACTGCGAGTTCACCTACCCAGTCGTGTGCTCCAACGATGATGTCTGCACCCTGTCCCTCAGGAGCTGCTGTTAGGAACTTAGACTTGATGTCTTGGAAGTTCACGTACTGCACTTCAACCTCTACGCCGTACTTCGCCTTGAACTCCTCTCCGAGTTTCTGAAGGATGTCAACCTGCTTCTCAGAGCACCAGATGGTGAGTTTCGGTTGGGCGAGGACAACTAGAGAAACGACAAGCAAAGCGATCACCAGAAATTTTTTCATACCACCTTCACCTCCTTAGATATCGAGTGTTCCCATATCATCCAGATAGATATTACCATACGTAAACGTTACCGTGAAAGTTACCGTAATGTCAAGCGTCATCCCGAAGAGATTTTTGATGTTATTTCCAAATAATTTCCTGAAATCGACTTTTACAACCAGAAAACGTATATTTCTGTGTTTCGTTTACATAATCTGGACTGTTTTGGTCTAAATTTCCCTCTTCGTTCTCTTCGAAACTGGTTTTTATTTCTACTAATTAGGTTGACATTACCGATTCGAAAGAGTAGAATTACTCTTGTGTTGTGATTGTGAAAACTTTCTCTTTCAATCCCGAGGAGGTGTAAAGAGTGAGCGTTTTTCTGACAAGTTTGATTTTATGGCTTGTGATCACCAGATTTTCCTACTCGGAACTGCTCGCAGGAATTGTGGTTTCTCTGGCTGTGTCTTTGATTTTTCGAAAGTACCACGGTATCAGATTCGATGCGAAACTACCACTGAGGATCGTCAGGTACGTGGTGATGTTCCTTCCCATCTTCATCATAGAGATGGTGAAAGCCAACATCGATGTTGCCTTAAGGGTCTTGAATCCACGCCTTCCGCTCAAACCGGGCTTTGTTGAAGTAAAAACGAATCTGAAAAAAGACGCTTCTCGTCTCTTTCTTGCCAACAGCATAACCCTCACTCCTGGAACACTCAGTGTGGATGTGAAAGACGACAGGATCTTTGTCCACTGGATCGAAGTGAAATCCACTAAAGAGAAAGAAAGACACATTTCTGGAAAGTTCGAGAGACTCGTCAAGGGGGTGTTCGAATGAGTCTCTTGTTCTTCGTTCTCGTTGGAGCCGGTGTTCTGCTTTCATTCATCAGGGTAATAATAGGTCCCACTTCCTCTGACAGGGTGGCAGCTCTCGACGCGATGAATGTTATGCTAACAGGCCTCATAGTCTTCCTTGCTTACGTTTTCGACAGAGCGATTTATATGGATATCGCCCTTGTTTACGCCCTTCTTTCTTTTCTGGAAACGATCATCGTATCCCGTTATCTGGAGGGGAGAAAATGAACGAGGTTATCGGAGAGGTACTGATAGCGATAGGGGCGTTTTTTTACTTTCTCGGAGGCCTCGGTGTTTTCAGAATGTCTGACGTTTACAACAGACTTCAGGCGGGTACCAAGGCCACGACTCTCGGAACCTTCTCAACTGTACTGGGAATCGGTATCGCAAAACCGGAATTTCTTCTGAAAGCCATCGTTATCATCACGTTCATCGCCCTTACAAATCCTGTTGGAAGCTCTGTGCTGGCCAGAGCTTCCTATCTTTCGGGTGTGAAACCGTGTGAGTGCACTGTTATCGACGAATACAAAGGTGGTGATGAAAGATGAACCTACTGATATGGCTGACTGGAGGAATGATGCTGATCGCTGCTTTCTTTGCAGTTGAAGCGAGAAAAATTCTGGACAGCGTCATAGCTCTCTCATCGCTCAGTCTCCTTTCGGTGTTTCTCTTCATCATCATGAAAGCTCCCGACGTTGCCATAACGGAAGCGTCGGTTGGTGCGGGTCTCACAACGGCTGTTCTTCTCATCACACTCTTCAAAATGGGAAAGGATGATGAAAGATGAGAAGATTCTTCGCCATTCTGATATCGGCCGCGTTCGTTTACGTGATGCTTTCGTTCATCGCCACTCTGGAACCATTTGGAAAGATCGATCTCTCCAGAAGAGTCTCCGTTCACTACCTGGCGAAGGATGTAAACACTGTTGATTCCAGAGAATGGATCGAAGGAAACTTGCAAATACCTTCTGAAAGAAGAATATACGGCGAATCGAATTTAGAAGACGGAAGTGCCAACGTGGTGACATCAATTGTCGTCAACTACAGATCTTTCGACACTCTGGGAGAAGTGACTGTGCTTCTTGCCGCTGCCATCGGTGTGGGAACGATCCTTCGAGGAAGCGGGAGGATGAAATACGGAAGAGAGCCGAATTTCATTCTCAAGGTGAGCACAGGAATCCTTCTGCCTTTGATCCTGATGTTCGGTGTTTACATATTTGTTCACGGCCACCTCTCACCTGGTGGTGGATTTCCCGGAGGTACCGTCATAGCCGCGGCGATTCTGCTTTTATACCTCTCGAACGAAGAATTCACATTGAACGAAGGAAGAGCAAAGCTCCTCGAAGGTTCGATGGGTGCTCTCTACGTTCTTGTGGGACTGATCGGTCTGCTCACCGGCGGTGCTTTCCTTTACAACTTTCTGTCTACGGGAAGAGTAGGAGATCTCTTCAGTGCCGGTGTGGTTCCCGTTGTTTACATCATCATCGGTCTCAAAGTCGGATCGGAACTCTCCGGAGTTATATCAGAGATACACCGGAAGGGAGAGTGATTCGAGATGATCTATGTGATATCCATTCTCCTCGCAGGAATAGGAATTTACGGCTTGCTTACGCAGAAAAATCTCTTCAAACATCTCGTTTCACTCACAATCATCGATACGGCCGTTAACCTGTTCATAATAGCGCTTGGTTACAGAGAAGGAGACGCACCCATATACACAGACAGAGTCATGAACTTCTCACTGAACTTCGTTGACCCTCTACCACAGGCTCTCGTTCTCACAGCGATCGTCATAGGTGTTGGTGTGCTGGCACTCGGAGCTTCTCTTCTCGTTCGGATCAAAGAAAAACACTCCTCACTTGATCTCGAAGAGATGAAGGGAGTGAAAGAATGATCAGCCTGCTCGTGGCTGTGCCACTCCTCGCGGCTTTCGTTTCGCTTTTCTGGAAAAAGGCGTCAGGTGTTCTGTTCTCGCTGGTGGCTCTGTTCAACGTGATCGTAGTTCTCAGCAAGTGGTTTCCGGGCGTCGTGGAGATTCATGCCATGGGAAACTGGAAACCGCCGTTTGGTATAAACCTCGTTCTGGACGATGCCAGTTTTTACGCTGCTTTGATCGTGAATCTCATCTTTTTAATGGTTTCGTTTCTTCCGGTGGAGACAAAGAAAGGATACGAAACCTCTCTCACGCTCCTTCTGGGGGCCACGAACGGATTCGTTCTGACGGGAGATCTCTTCAACTCGTTCGTCTTCATGGAAATAATCACGATAACGGCGGTCACGATAGCCGCGAAGAGAGAAAATTTCTACAACGCTTACAAATACCTGATACTCGGTGGCATTGCTGGATCGTTCTATCTTCTGGCAACGATCTTCGCCTACGGCGCAGCGGGAAGTTTGAATATGGCGCACATCGCAATGGTTGGATTTTCTGGAAGCTCTCTACTTGCGGTGACCATGCTTTACACGATCGGTCTTGGAGTTGAGGCGAAACTGTTCCCGTTGAACGGATGGGTCCCCGGAGTTTATGGTGGAAACGAAGTCTCTCCGATCGTTCTCGGAACGGCCGTTTCGTTCGCGGCTCTTTACATGCTCGGAAGACTCTTTGGAACGGTATTCCATGGCAGTGGATTGAACACTCTGTACGTTCTCTCCCTCGTTACGATCCTGACCGGTGAGATGGCAGCACTCAGAGAGTCCAGACTGTTGAGAACTTTCGCTTATTCGAGTGTCGCACAAGCCGGAGTTGTGGCTGCGATGATATCTGAGGGAACGGAAAATGCCTTGAATCTTGCGTATTTTCATCTCACGAACGATGTTATAGCGAAGTTCGTGATCTTTCTCGTGGCAGGTTTTCTGGTTTACAGTTACAGAGATCTGAATGGAGTTTTCAGAAAACACAAATTGCTTGGAATTTTTTTCAGCATGGCCACGTTTTCTCTGGTAGGGTTTCCGATGTTCGCAGGCTTTCAGAGCAAGATCAGAATGATCATGGAAGCTTTTTCAATGAAAGATTTCCTGTTTCCAGCTGTGCTTCTCATAGCGACCGCCATCGAAGTTGGATACGTGATCAGATGGAACGTGAGGCTCTGGTTCGAAGAAGAAACCGTTGAGGAAAGATCGAAAGTATCTCTCATGATCGGGTTTTTCTCTTTTGCCCTCGCGATCCTTCTCGTTGTCGTCTTTCTGCAGCCCGATGTGTTTCTTGAAGGAACACAAAAGATGGCAAAAGCCCTTCTGGACACAGAAAGCTATGTGAGCGGTGTCTTTTCTGCGGTGAAGGGAGGGATGTGACGTGGCAATGGGTCTTCTCCCATTAGTTCTCCTCACACTTTCCGTTTTCATCTACCTCGTCTCGAAAATGAGCTGGAAAGCAGGAGCGTTTCTGAATTTTCTGGCAGGGCTCTTCACTATTCTGTACGTCTTCACATTGAAGGTGGGCACTTTTGAGAAGTTAGATCTGTTCGGTTTAAAAGTCCAGTTCGAATGGACGAACGTATCTTTCTATTTCTCTTTTGTCAGTCTTCTGGTGATTGTATCCGTGATGCTCTTTTCCACGAAATGGCTCGAGACTCAAAAGTATCGAGCAAGCTACAATATGTTCCTGCTCATGGTAACGGCAGGATCACTCGGTGTCTTCATGGCTGCCGATCTAATCACGCTCTACGTCTTCTGGGAGATAGCAGTCCTCTCTTCGCTACTGATCGTTCCCATGGAAAAGAAAGAGGCACGAAAAGCAGTCGTTGTGTACGCGGTTATGAGTGCTGTGGGAACGTACGCTTTCCTCTACGGAACGTTTCTCGCGTATCAGAGATACGGAACGCTGAACATACACGGCATAGCACAGGGTATGCTCAACGACACTTCGATAGGATTCAAAATGGCCGTGTTTTTGCTCTTGAGCGCGGCCGGTATAGCAAAAAGTGGGATATTTCCATTACACATCTGGCTTAGAGAGACTTATGGTCTTGCACCAAATGCGTTTTCTTCCGTACTTTCCGGACAGTTCAGCAAACTCGGAAACTACATCTTTTTACTCGTTCTTTCCGTTATACCTTCTTTGAAAGTCTTCTCAGAAGTCACCGTTTATTCGGGAATCCCTCTTCCAAACTACATCCTCATCGCTCTTGGAAACGTGTCGATCGTGATAGGAACACTCATGGCAATAAAGCAGGACGATATGAAGATGCTCATGGCTTATTCCTCGGTTGCGAACGGAGGTTACATCCTGATAGGAATCGGCACCATGGACCCACTGGGCTTCGAAGGAGGAATGTTCCACATCTTCAACCACGCAGTCGCTTCTGCGGTTATATTCATGGCTTTCGCTGCGGTCATTTACAGAACGAAAACACAGAAGATCAGCGAAATGGGTGGTCTGATCCACAAAATGCCCATTACCTTCCTGGCTTATCTCTTTTCCATCATCTCTCTTGCCGGAATTCCTCCGATGAGTGGCTTCATCTCGAAGTGGATGATCTACCAGGCACTGGTCAGAAAGGGAATGTTCATAACTGCCTTCTTGGCTTTCTTTGGATCGATAGGATCTTTCCTGTACGTATTCAGGCCACTCGCAGGGGTGTTCCTGGGACAGCTTCCCGGAAAGTACAGGGACGTGAAAGAAGCCCCTGCTGTGATGCTGACACCCATGGTTCTCCTTGTTCTCATCAGTTTCTTTCTGGGTGTATGGCCTTTCCCCATTCTCCAGACGATCGAAAAAATCAGGGTGGATCTGGATGTCGCACCTTCATTCAAAATATCTGATCCGGAGAACTGGCTTGTGAAGGGATTTGCGGGAAGTTGGAACCCCGTGATCGTCTTCGGTCTATTTCTTGTGGGCTTCATCGTTGCTTACATCCTTTACTCTCTCTTTCCAAAACCAAGGAAGGTGGACCTTCTGGCACCTCACAGGGAGGAGGGAACACCCATCAACATCTACACGGGCGGAGAGTTCATATATAATCCAGATCTCTACCACTACAATACCAAATTCTACGCAGGTTTTGAAAGAATGTACGAAAAACATCCATCGTGGGAGAAACTCCTCAAAATGTCCGGGAAGCTGTTCCACGACGCTGGAGAATGGATACACAGCTGGTTCTTTGAACCTTCCTCCTCGGCTTACACCTTCTGGGTTGTCGTGACTCTACTCCTCGTATTCTGGGTGAGGTGGTGAAAGGATGATAAAAGCACTGTTCAACCTCGTTCTTGCCTTTTTTCTCGTTCTATCTCTTGAGGGAATCGCAAGGAAAATAATCGCGAGGATCCAGAGGAGAATAGGACCTCCTTGGTACCAAAACTTCATAGATGTCTTCAAGGCACTGTCGAAGCATCCCTTCAGCAACGGATGGATCTTCGATTTTGGAGTCCTGATGGCACTCGGGGGATCCATCGCAACGGCCATGCTCATGCCTCTCGGCTCCTTGAAGTGGACTCCGTTCCCGAACACAGATAACTTCTTCGTAATCACGTACCTGTTCACCGTTGGTGCCCTCGGCATGGCGATGGGAATGGTGGGAAGCGGAAACCCCTGGGCTTCCATAGGTATAAGCAGGGCGCTCACACAGATGCTCGGCTACGAACTACCGTTCCTGGTCGTTATGGCATCCGTCATATTCAATTATAAAACCGCGTCGATACACCAGTTGATAACCCTTCAAGGAGAGAAATGGAACCTGTTCAGTATGCCTCTTGGTGCGATTGTGGCGTTCATTTCACTCATCGGAATGATGGGAAAGAAACCCTTCGACATCGCTATCGCTCCCGCTGAAATAGCCTCCGGTCCCATGGTGGAATTGTCCGGAAAGTACCTCGGCCTTCTCCAGATCATGCATGACTTCTCACTGTTCGTGGAAATCTCCCTCTTTGTGAACGTGTTTCTCGGTGGTGGGAGCCTCGGCTGGTTCCTCGTGAAATTCGTGACCGTCTGGGTCGTAGCAGTTCTCATCTCTTCTGTTCTTCCGAGGTTCAGAATAGAACAGATGCTGAAGTTCTACTGGGGTGTTCCTCTTGGACTTGCCTTTTTGAACGCACTCTTTGTGGTGCTCGGTTTGACACTCTGAGGAGGTGATCCGATGAAAGAAAGAAGCATTTGGGAAAGAATAGCAGACAATCTAAGATCGCGTTCCATATGGATGCTCCATTACTGTACTGGATGCGGTGCTGTTGAACTTCCTCCTTCCATGACCTCGAGATTCGACATGGAAAGGTTCGGCATAGCCCCCATGGCAACGCCGAGGCAGGCCGATATCCTTCTCATCACAGGATACCTGAACACGAAGACCCTCAGGAGAGTGATATACACCTACGAACAGATGTCCGATCCAAAGTACGTCGTGGGCTTTGGAAGCTGCACCATAAACGGCGGTATATACTTCGACTCCTACGCTACGGTGAACAGGCTCGATTACTACATACCCGTCGATGTGTATATAGCCGGCTGCATGCCAAGACCAGAAGCGATTCTTGAGGCCTTCAACTACCTGATGGAAAAGATCAGAAAAGGTGAAGCGGACGGCTGGAAGAGGTACAGGGAAAACTACGAGTGGTACAAGCAGAATCAGATCCGCTCCCTCGGGGAGGTGTATGTACATGACGAATTCCATGAGTGATGCGTTGAAAACTCTGGAAATTTTCCGTCCAGAGGTTGAAGAAATAGACGAAAGGGAAGTGAAGCTGTCTGTCGCACCGGATAGAGTTGTTGCTGTGCTGGAAACGTTGAAATCTCTTGGATACTCTCATCTTTCGTTGATGACCTGCATAGACTGGATCGAGGACAGTCAGTTCGAGCTGGTGTACATCCTTTTCTCGTGGGAAGACGGTGGGAAATTCATCGTTACAACGAGGATAGACAGAAACAATCCGCAGTTCGTAACAGTAAAGGAAATATGGCCTGTTGCGAGGTTCTACGAGAGAGAAATCCACGAGTTCTTCGGCGTGAAGTTCTCTGGAAACGAGGATATGAAGCCGCTCTTCTTAGAACTCTGGGACGACAAACCACCCCTCAGAAAGGACTTCGATCCTCTCGAGTACTCCAGAAGAAAATTCCCCGGGAGGGAGTACCAGAAAGACGTGATAGACGAGGCGAAGAAGATATTCAGAGGTGAGATCAATGGGTGAAACGAAACTCTTTTTCGGACCGAATCACCCGGGAATGCACGGAAATTTCTCCGTTCACATGTACGTGGAAGGAGACATCGTAAAGAAGGCAAGACCGGTACCCGGTTTTCTTCACAGAGGATTTGAAAAACTCATGGAAAGGCGTTACTGGTATTCCAACATCTCACTCATACCGAGAATCTGTGTTCCCGAGCCGGACATCAACGAAATATGCTACGCTATGGCAATTGAGAAGATAGCAAAGGTCGAAGTTCCAGAAAGGGCCCAGTGGATACGGATGATCGTTCTGGAACTTGCAAGGATAGCGAATCACATCTGGACCGTTGGAGGAATAGGAGGTCCCCTCGGACTGTACACGGCGTCTTACTGGGGAGTGGCTGATAGAGACAGAATTCTCGATATATTCGAGGCACTGAGCGGTGCGAGAGTGTACCATATGTACATCATTCCCGGCGGTGTGAGAAAGAACATGACACCAAAGATAGAAGAAATGATCTGGAAGACACTCGACTACATAGAGTCAAGACTGCCCGATTATGAAAACCTGATCTTCAAAAACAGGATCGTCCATTCGAGGCTCAGGGGAAGACTCATTCTCACAAGAGAACAGGCTGTGGAGATGGGGGTCACCGGCGTTGGTTTGAGAGCCACCGGCGTGGAGTACGACATAAGGAAGGTGGATCCTTACCTGTTCTACGACAGGGTGGAGTTTGATGTTCCAACGGCAACAGACGGAGACGCTTTCAGCAGGGTCTATCTGAAGTTCAAAGAGATACCTCAGAGTATAAAAATCATCAGACAGGCTCTGGAAAAGATGCCACAGGCTGACAGAGTGAACGTTCCTATCGGTCGTGGGAACGGTCTCAGAAGAATCGTTCCAAAGGGTATGGCTTACGCGCATGTGGAATCGACAAGAGGCGAATACGGATTCTTTGTCGTCTCCGATGGAAAGAACAAACCTTACAGGGTGGCGGTGAGGGGAGCTTCTTATCCTCAGGGACTCTACGGAATAGAAAAGTACCTTCCAGGAACGAGGATAGAAGACGTCCCCATCTGGCTCGCTACGATGGACGTCTGCGCACCTGAAATAGACAGGTGAGGGGTGAGAAAAATGGCAGTCCAGAAGCTACCAGAAAAGGATTTCTTTGCTCCTCTGAAGGCATGGAAATTTCTCGTCAGAAAACCGGTTACAATAGAGGTTCCAAACAAAACCAGAAGAGAAGCTTCGGAAAGATACAGAGGATTCCACGTGAACGACTGGGGAAAGTGCATAGGGTGCGGTACATGCGCAAAGATCTGTCCAACCGATGCCATAACCATGGTGGAGGTCCCAGATCTCACTCAAGAAGATGGAAAGCTTCCGCAAAGACCCGTCATAGATTACGGCAGATGTTCTTTCTGTGCACTCTGCGTTGACATCTGTACAACGGGTTCGCTCAAGATGACAAGGGAATACATCCACATTTCGGAAGATCCGGAAGACTTCATCTTCATGCCAACGGATAAGGGATTGAACGCGAAAAAAGGTCTCTACGAATTCGGAAAGGCACCCCTCGGCTGGGTGAGGGATGAGAACTCTGAGCTGCTCGATCTCGAAAGAATAGAAATGCCCATGGAACCACCGGAAGTCAGGATCAAATCTTTCATAGAAATCGTGAAAGGATACAGCAAGGAACAGGCCATGCAGGAGGCCGCCAGGTGTGTGGAGTGCGGTGTGTGTACCTACACCTGTCCCGAACACATGGACATACCCCAGTACATAAAATCCGTGTACGAGGACAATCTGGAAGAAGGACTGAGATGGCTCTACAGAACGAATCCTCTCTCAATGGTCTGTGGAAGGGTCTGTACTCACAGGTGTGAAACCGCCTGTTCTGTGGGAGTCAGAGGAGAACCCGTTGCGATTCAGTGGTTGAAAAGGTACATAGTGGACAGCATTCCTCTCGAGAGATACGGAGAGATCCTGGACATAAAACCGGAGAGAAAAGGAAAGAGTGTGGGAATCATAGGATCGGGTCCTGCTGGGCTTGCCGCAGCCTACTTTCTTGCCACCATGGGATACGATGTTACCATATACGAGTCGGAATCAAAACCTGGTGGAGTGATGAGGTACGGTATTCCAAAATACCGACTTCCCGATGAAGCGCTGGACAAGGATATCGCATTCATCGAGGCGCTCGGGGTGAAAATTCTACTCAACACGAGAGTCGGCCAGGATGTGTCTTTCGAAGATGTCAGAAAGAGACACGATGTTGTCTTTCTTGCAACAGGCTTCGGTCTTGGAAGGTCAACGGGTGTTCCGGGGACCGATCACCCAGATGTGAAACAGGCACTCCCCTTGCTCAAGATGATAAGGGACTACCTGAGGGGAGATGGTCCAAAGCCACCGGTCCCAGAGAGACTCGTTGTCATCGGTGGAGGAAACGTCGCGATGGATATCTCCAGGTCAATGGCAAGACTTCAGTTCATGGAGTACGGAAGGGTGAACGTTCAGGTGCTCTCACTCGAAGGATGCTTCGAGGACATGCCGGCCGACATGGAAGAAATAGAAGAGGCTCTCGAAGAGGGTATCGTCATAAATCCGGGATGGGGGCCGATGGAAGTCGTGATAGAGAACGACAGGATAAAGGGTGTGAAATTCAAAAAATGCGTCAGGGTATTCGACGACGAAGGACGATTTGATCCACAGTTTGACGAAAAAGAACAAATCTTTGTAGAAGCGGACATGGTTGTGGAAGCGATCGGACAGGCACCAGATTATTCTTACTTGCCCGAAGAAATACGAAGCAAACTCGAATTCGTCAGGGGAAGGATCAAAACAAACGAGTACAATCAGACCTCTGTGGAATGGTTGTTTGCAGGAGGAGACATCGTTCACGGACCGGATATCATTCACGGTATTGCAGATGGATACGCCGCGGCAAAAGGGATAGACATGTACCTGAGAAAGGAAAAATGAAAAAGCCCCTCTCCGGAGGGGCTTTTATAACTGTTTAACGGATTCTCTCTCAACGATCTCAACGGGTAGAACGACTCTTCTCGCAACGCCTTTCTTTCCAGAAAGTCTCTCGTAAAGAATCTCAAAGGCCACTCTTCCCATCTCTTCCCTCGGTTGCCTCACCGTGGTGAGTGGAGGAATGGTATAGCTCGATATAGGGTCATCGTCGAATCCCATGACAGAAACTTCATCGGGAACGAGTACACCGAGATCGTGTAGTGCCTTGAGCGCGCCGAAGGCCGAAAGATCGTTTATTGCAAAGATCGCAGTGAAACCCCTGCCGTGTTTTTTCAGGTACCTTTCCACCGCGTGGTAGCCGTGTTCAGCAAAATAACCGCACGGTGTGACTTTCACGTCTATTCCGTGTCTCGTGCTGTAATCTATGAAACCTCTTTCTCTGTCAGAAAAAGAGTAAACATCCCTTCTACCCTTCAAAAGGAGAACCTTCCTGTGACCCTTTTCCAGAAGGTACTTCGCACACATCCTTCCAGCGGCGTAGTTGTCGATGCCAACGTTGTCGAGCCTGATCTCCGGTTCTTCCCTGTCCACCACAACAACTGGAATGGCACTCTTTATCAATCTTTCGAGTTGTTCCTCGTCCTTTTTCGACGAGCAGACTATGATACCATCCACTCTTTTTGCAAAGAAAACTTCCAGTCTTTCCAGCTCCACAGAAGTCCTGTGAAGTGTTGTTGAAATCATGAGGGTGAAGTCTCTCTTTATCGCTTCTTTTTCTATGCCCGTCAATATCTCGTTGTAGTGAAAGCCCCCGAAATTGGGAACGAGAACTCCAATAGTTCTCTTTAAAACAGCCCCCTTCACAGCATACACGGGGTGATAGTTGAGCTTTCTGATGGCATCGATTACCTTCTTTCTCGTCTCTTCCGAGACGTTGTTGTAGCCGTTTATCACACGTGAGACGGTTGCTATAGAAACACCTGCGAGCTTTGCTACATCTTTGATGGAGGCCATTTCAATCCCCTGCCTTCAAACAGAGTACTTTATGGTTCTCCTCTACCTCTACCATCTCTGGCTTTTGAACGAGACACCTTTCATCCCTTATGGGACACCTGTCGTAGTACTTACACGGTGCGTTAGACGAAGCAACAAGTTCCGGGATGAATCTCTTGCTGAGATCCCACTTCCTGTCTATCTCCGGAACGGATTCAAGGAGCATCTTAGTATAAGGATGAATCGGGTTGTGAAAGACCTTTTCGGTGTCTCCCATTTCCACTATGTTGCCCCTGTACATGATGAAGGTCTCATCGCTGATGTAATAGCCAAGAGAGAGGTCGTGGGTGATAAAGATAACGGACATTCCTCTCTCACGCAGATCACCGAGAAGGTTCAGTATGTCTACCCTCGTGGAAGCGTCGAGCATGCTGATGATCTCATCGGCTATCAGAAGTTCCACGTTGAGAAGGAGCGTTCTCGCAATGAGTATTCTCTGAAGTTGTCCTCCACTGAGCTGATGCGGGTATTTTCCTAAGATTTCACGTGGGTTCATTCCAACCGAAGCGATAACCTCTTCCATTCTGGAACGCTTCTCAGAAGCTGGCATGTCTGGGAAGAACTCTTCGAACACCATGTTCAGAACCCTGTCTATTTTGTATATGGGATTGAAAGATGAGAACGGATCCTGAAAGACTCCCTGTACTTTTCTGTAGTACTCTCTGAGTTCTCTTCCTTTTATTTGAGTTATGTCTCTTCCGTTGAACAGTATCTGACCAGATGAAGGTCTTATGAGTTTCAGGATGAGCTTACCCACAGTGGTTTTTCCGCTTCCGCTCTCCCCTATGAGAGATACGATCCTGGATCGTTCTATTTCAAAAGAAACGTCATCAACCGCTTTGAGCTTTTCCTTACCGAAGAAACCCAGAGGGAACTCCTTCGTCAAATTTTGAACCTTCAGAAGACTCAATTTGCATCACCTCTTTCGAAAAGCCAGCATGAGACCTTTCTCCCATCAACGTCGAACACTGGAGGATCCTGTTCGCACTTTTCGAACGCGTAAGGACACCTGTCTCTGAATCTACATCCCGGTCCTATGTTGAGAAGACTGGGTGGATATCCCGGAATTCCCTTGAGCTTCGTCTGGGAATATCTGACACCTATCTTTGGAAGTGAGGAAAGAAGCATCTTGGTGTAAGGGTGAAGGGGTTCCTGGATGATGTCTTCCATCGGAGAGATTTCCGCCACTCTTCCCGCGTAGAGCACCATCACCTTGTCTGCGATCTGATAAAGGACCGAGAGATCGTGTGTTATGAACGCGAGTGATCCCATGATTTCCTTTTCTCTCATCTCATAAAGCATCTGTATAACCGCTCTTTGGGAACTCACATCCAGGGCTGATGTGATTTCATCGGCTATGAGGACATCGGGGTTCATCAATGTAGAGATCACCATCACCATTCTCTGCTTCATTCCTCCAGAGAGTTCGATCGGATACATGTTGAGAACTTTCTTTCCAAGGTTGACGATCTCGAGTCTTTCTTCGATAACGTCTTTTTTTCTATCAAAACTTTCTCCGTGTTCGTGCAGAAGATCGTCTATGATCTGTTTTATCTTCTTCGTCGGGTTCATAGCATCCATGGCGTACTGTGGTATGATGGAGATCTTCTCGTACCTCACCTTCCTGAGCTCTCTTGAAGACAGCGTCATGATGTTTTTTCCATCGAGGATCGCTTCTCCTCCTATGTACTTCATGGGAGGTTTCAAAAGGATCAAGCCGTTTCCAAGAGTGGACTTTCCACAGCCAGATTCACCCGCAATTCCAAGGATTTCTCCTCTCTTTATATCGAAACTCACCCCATCGACGGCCTTCACGTAGCCGTAGAGGGTTCTGTAATAAATTCTCAGATCTCTGACATCCAGTACCACTTCAGCCACGCCTATCACATCTCCCTGAGCTTAGGATTGAAGACTTCATCAAGACCAGCATTCATAACGTAAAGAGTTGCAACCATGAGAGTGATCACCGCACCAGGAGTGATCGCCCACCACCACATGCCAAGCTGTATTGCATTCCAGAGAGTGGCCTGCTGCATCATGATTCCGAGGGAGATACCCCTTGTTGGACCAAGACCGATGAAGTCGAGCCCTGTAGCTGCAAGAATAGCACCGCCGAACTGGAGAATGAACACCATGAAAACATAGGACATCATGTTGGGCATGATCTCACCGAAAATTATTTTCATAGGTTTCCTCGCGGTGATTCTTGCAAGATCTACGAACTCTCTTGTTTTCAAGGAAAGAGTCTGCGCCCTGACAGCTCTCGCGGTCCAGGGCCAGGCGGTGAGACCGATTATGATACTCTCGATGAACACTCCCCTGTAGGGAAGGTACGCCGCTATGATGATGAGGAGCGCAAGTGTTGGTATCACCATGAGTATGTTGGTGAACATCATCAGAAGTTCATCGAACCAACCACCTTTGTATCCCGCAACAAAACCAACAAGAAGTCCAATAACCGTCGCCAGAGTCCCTCCAAGGAGTCCTACGAACAAGGAGCTTCTGAGACCGTAGACGAGCTGTGTGAAAATGTCCTGTCCGAAGGTGTTGGTCCCGAGCCAGTGGTCTTTGCTCGGAGGTTGATATCCAGGTCCCACAAAAGCAAGGGGATCTTTATAAGGTGAAAGATAAGGTCCTACCAGAGCTAAGATGATCAATCCAGCGTACACACATATGGCAAAGATGACCTTTTTATTTTTTAAGAAGAAATGGACGAATTCTTTTCTCGTCATGGCTATCAAACCTCTCCCGAATAGGATTTTCTGATTCTGGGATCTATGATCACGTAGAAGATATCAACGAGGAAATTGGCAAGAAGCACTCCAAGGATGATGAACAAAAAGCACCCCTGAATCAGGAAATAATCCTGGTTCAAAATTCCCTGCATGAGGATGTACCCTATACCGGGGTAAGAAAAGACGATTTCCGTTGTGAGAGCACCTGCAACCACCGTTCCGAGCTGGATGGCAAGACCGGTGATCTGCGGGAGGATGGCGTTTCTGTAAGCGTATTTCCTGATGAGTCTCTGAGACGATCCTAGTGCCTCGAGATATCTGGAATAGTTCGCTTCCAGTTCGTAGATGATCATGTTCCTCATACCTATTGCCCAGCCCCCAAGCATCACAAGGAACAGAGAACCAAACGGAAGTACCCAGTGGTGCAGAAAATCGAGTATGAAATCCCAGGAGAATGAAGGTGTTATTCCAAAGCTGTAAGCACCTGCGAGGGGAAACAGAGGTATAACCACACCGAATATCCAGGCAAGAAGGATACCGAACCAGAAATAAGGAGATGCTGTCAGAGTGTAAAAAACAGGTAGCGCAAAGTTATCGAGTCTCTTCTTCCTTGCAACGAAAGCTCCGAATCTGTTTCCTATCGCAAAACTCAGGAGAACGGCCGGAAGAAGCACTATCAGCGAGTAAGGCAAAGCACGGGCTATCACTTTCGCAACGGGTTGAGGATACATGTAGATGCTTATACCAAGGTCTCCTTTGAAAAGCGCTTTCCAGAAATTGATGTACTGCTCCCAAAGGGGTTTGTCGAGACCAAAAGCCTGAGTGAAGTAGCTCTGAAGGACCTTGACGGAATCTGGAAGTCCGGCGAACCTTGAGAGCAGAAAATTGATAGGGTTTCCTGGCATGAATCGAGGGATAGCCCAATCAATTGTGACAGCGAAAAAGAAGGTCAGGATGTAGATCAGGATCTTCTTTGTAAGATACTTTCTCAAGACTCCTACCTCCTTCTTTTTTAAAGCCCCGCCCCGAGGGGCGGGGTCATCATCACCTTACTTCGATTTTGGTTCGATACCGAAGAGTGTCTTGATTCCTGTGAGCTGCCACCAGCCGTTCCAGCCTATCGGGACAGCGTACGGATTCTTCTCCGTTGGCCAGTTGGTCCACACAGCTTCAGAGGCCTGGAACCATGCACCGTTGTACCACAGAGGAATGAACGGTAGATCCTTGAGCAGTATCTCTGACAGTTTGGCTACTACTTCCTTAATTTTAGCATCATCATTGCTTCTGTTGAGTTCGTCGAGAAGAGTCTCAACTTCAGGGTTGGCGTACTTTCCGAAGTTTCCAGAGTAGGAGTACTCGGATTCTACTGCATCTGGATAGAACACACCGTTGAAATAGGACCAGATGGTAGCGGAAACACCGGTTGTAAAGTTGTTGAGTATGAGATCGAACTTTCCACCGTAGAGATCGTCCGCGTATTTGGAGTAGTCGGGGTATTTGGGTTCGACGTTGATTCCAACTTTCACTAGATCTTCTGCAATGGACTGGATAGAAACCATCCAGTCGGTCCATCCGTACGGACACTCAATCGTGAGCTTGAACGGTTTTCCGTTAGGATCTTCCCTGAATCCATCCTTGTTCACATCTTTGAATCCCAGCTCGTCGAGGATCTTCTTTGCCATCTCTGGATCGTACTTGAATCCGTACTTATCAACAACTTCTTTCGGATAGTACTTCATGTAACCGGGAAGCGGCAGGATTCCAGCGGGATTGGCAGCCGTCACCATGTTCTCGTAAGCTCTGGTGACGATCTTCTCGGGATTGATAGCGTAAGCCATTGCTCTTCTGAATTCAGGTATGCTGAGAGGATACTTGTTCACGTTAACAAACACGCCCGCGGTGTTTGCTGGAAGCATGTAAGGAGCGTTTTCATACCAGGTGACGATTCCGTACGCTTTCTTCAAAACCGGAACACCCGGCAGGAAGAAGTTGCTCCAGTCGAGTTCTCCTTTCATGAGCATTCCAACCGCGACATTGTTGCTGAGCACTCTCAGTTCCACGATTCTTTCAGGTTTGGGATCGTAACCGAGTTCTCTGATACCCCACCAGTTCTCGTTCTTCTTGAATACACATCTGTCGTCTGCCCAGCTTTCAACGTAGTACGGACCGGATCCAACTGGATTTTCGTTAGCCGCCTGAAGGACTTCTTCCTCTGTTTTGTTTTCCCAGATGTGCTTTGGTACGATCGGTGTGTTGATGAGCATCTGTTTCCATTCCTGGTACCTTGGGTCGGAGAAGACGAACTTCAGCGTTCGTTCATCGACCCTTTCGATCCTGTCGAGCCAGTTCCACACAGGACTGTAGCTGATACCAGTGTACTTCTTGGCGATTTCGAAGGTGAAAACCACATCGTCTGCCGTGAGAGGAACCCCGTCCTGCCATCTGAGACCTTTTCTGAGCGTGAGTACGTACTCGTTGTCGCTGACCCATTCTCCTTTTTCTGCAAGCCACGGTTCAAACTTGTCGTTCAGAGGATCGTAGAGAAACAGAGGTTCATAGACAAGACCGATGGTTCCCGCAACCGCGTTCCATGGTGTGAATGGGTTCCAGTTGGATGGAGGAGACCACAGCGCTCCACCCCAGTAGAGCGTTTTGTTTCTCTCGAAGGCCTGTCCGAAAACCGAAACCAGTGCCAGGACCAGAACGAGAACGACTAAAAACCTTTTCATAAGAACACCCCCTTAAAAGAGTATGAGATCACTATTTCCACGTGTAAATGTACAGTGAAAATGTTTACATTCCAAATCCAGTCTCCTGGGATTATCAAGATTTATTTCTGATTATTTGCAACAACTTTTCTTTAACTCGTTGTTACTCTCTCGAGATAATTTTCCAGTGCGTGTACGGCTGCTCCAAAAGCGATCACCGGTTCCTGCACTTTCGAAAAACTCATGTCCACACTGTGTTTGTAAAGAAGGTGTGTTTCCACTTCGATTTTGATCTTTTTCAGAAAATTCTCACCGAGTTCTTTGAAAAACCCTCCTATGACGATCTTCGATATCCCAAAAAGATGTATCAAATTCAAAAGGCCTATACTGAAATACCTCGCTATTTCATCAAAGTACTCCTTCATGCGAACATCACCAGAATCTCTCGCTTCAGCCAGAGAGCTGAATCCCATAGAACGAACGCACCCCAGAACAACATTTTCGTTGCACACATCTTCCAGGAAGACGTACTCGTTTCCATTGAAAACTCTGGTGTATCCGATTTCCCCAGCATATCCGTTTTCTCCCCGGTAGAGTTCTCCATCGATGATGATGCCAGCTCCTATTCCCTTTCCTGTCAGGATCCAGGCGAAAGAGTCATCCCGCTTTGTGTACCACTTTTCTCCCACGGCTCCCATGTCCGCGTCGTTTTCCACCCAGACTTCGATGCCGTACTTCTCTTTCAAAAGGTTCGCCAGAGGAATCTGTGAAAGTGGAAAGTTTCTCGGATCTATGATGATGCCTCTTTCAGTATCTATCGGTCCAGGTGCTGCCACTGTCAGCGCTGAAAGTTTACTGCCGAGTTTTTCCATCATATCTTTTGCGCGGTCTATAATTCTGTACATGACATTCAACGTTTCCTCTCTATCGCTTTGAGATGGAAGAGGATGTGCTTCGTGTGCGAGAATGTTCATACTGGCATCTATGAGACAGGCGGCTATTTCGTCCCTCGTCACCTCTATACCGAGAACATAAGCACAATTCGGTGAGATTTTCAAAGATTTTGTGGGTCTTCCCACCCCCTTCGGAGAATCTTTCTCTTCAACGACGATCCCCTTCTCCAGGAATATCTTTGCGATCTCACCAACTGTGGTCTTGGTGAGACCGAGTTCCTCCGCGAGTTCTACACGCGACACGGGTGATTTCATTATTCGTTTCAGAATCCTTGATATGTTTTTGGCTCTCACTGATTTCGGCAAGTTCTCACTTCCTTCACATAGAATTTCTTTTCACGAAATCCACGATCTCATCGATGTATCCAAATGCAAGGGCCACGTGAGTGTCTGCCGCACCGTAGTATATTGCTACTCTTCCTGTGTCGGCGTCGCAGAGCGCGGCACACGGAAAGACAACGTTTGGAACGAAGCCCACCGTTTCGTACTCTTCTTCCGGCGTCAGAAGATAGTACTTCGATTTGTAGAGAACCTTGCTGGGATCATCGAGATCGAGGAGAGCTGCTCCAAAACTGTACACGTAGCCGTTGCAGGTGAGTGTCACACCGTGGTAGATGAGCAGCCATCCTTCGCTGGTTTCTATTGGATACGGTCCCGCTCCTATCTTCAGATTCTCCCACCAGTTGTAACTGCTTCTTCCCAAGACGAACCTGTGGTTACCCCAGTGTATCATATCGGGGCTTTCACTGAGGAATATGTCTCCAAACGGGGTGTGACCGTTGTCGCTCGGTCTGTTGAGCATCACATATTTCCCATTTATCTTCCTTGGGAAGAGAACTCCATTTCTGTTGAATGGAACATAAGCGTTCGGAAGTCGAACGAACGTTTTGAAATCCTTGGTCATGCCCACTCCAATCGTGGGGCCGTGGTCGTCTGTACAGAAGGTTATGTAGTAAGTATCCTCTATCTTCACCACCCTTGGATCGTAAGCGTAACTCGGCTGGAACGGTTCTCCATTCACATCCACCCACTGTATCTCTTCTGGCTCTATTTCCCAGTTTATTCCGTCTTTACTCCTTCCGAAGTGAAGGAAGGGCCTTGTGTTCTTGTGATCGATCCTGAACACCCCTACAAACTCTCCGTTGTACGGTACAACTGCGGAGTTGAAGACTCTTGCCCCCTTTGGAACCGGGTTTCTTCCAATTATCGGGTTTTTGCTGTATCTCCACACAGGACCAGTGTAGCCTTCCGGCTTTTCTTCCCAGGGAATGTTTGGAATTTTCTCCGTAAACACTTTCATCCATGCTTCCCTCCTTAGATTTAGAGCCCCACCCAAGAGGGTGGGGGAAAATTTATTTTGCCGGTTTAAGATTAAATAGAATTTTCAAGGCACCAGTTTGCCACCAGTTGGCCCAACCACATGGCCAGGCATATGGATTATGTTCGTTAGGCCAGTTAGTCCAAACGTTATCTTGTGTTATAAACGCCATCGCTCCATACCAGAGAGGGATGAAAGGTAGATCTTTTAAAAGGATCTCTCCAAGTTTTCCACAGAGTTCGGTGACTTTCTCAACATTGTCAAGTGGTGTTCTGTTGAGTTCTTCAAGTAAACTTTCCACCTCGGGATTCTGGTATCTTCCATAATTTCCTGTGTAAGAGAATTCAGATTCTAAAGCATCAGGATAGAAAATAGTATTGAAATATGTCCAGGGAGTGCTGCTTATACCTGTTCCATTGGCATTCATTTCTATATCGAATTCTCCTTTGTACATGTTTTCATAGTATTTGGAAGAATCCGGGAAGTATGGTTCAGCGTTTATTCCAACCACCTTGAGTTGATCTACTATCACCTGAATTGCCTGCATCCAGTCGGTCCATCCATACGGACACTCGATGGTGAGCTTAATGGGTTTTCCATCTGGGGCTTCTCTGAAACCATCTCCATTTACATCCCTGAATCCAAGTTTATCAAGAATACTTTTCGCCTCTTCAGGATCGTATTTGAAACCATACTTTTCTACAACTTCTTTTGGATAGTACTTCATCCAAACAGAATTCGGAAGAAAACCAAGGGGATCTGCTTTTAAGACGGCTCCTTCATAGACTCTTTGAACTATTGGATCTACATTTATCGACATAGCAATTGCTCTTCTGAACTCGGGAAGGCTAAGAGGATATTTTCGTGCATTGAGGAAAAGACCAACAACCGTTGATGAGAGGTGATACGGTGGTTCGTCGTACCATGTATTGAGATTATAAACTTTTTTCAAAATGGGAACACCTGGGAGCATGAAATTACTGAAGTCCAGTTCTCCTTTCATCAACATGCCGAGCGCCACGTTGTTACTGAGGACTCTCACTATAACAACGTATTTCGGAGCAGGTTTCACACCCATAACTTTTGTTCCCCACCAGTTCTCAAAACGCTCGAAAATCATTTTATTCTGGTCCCACGAGTGAGCAACATATGGGCCTGATCCCAATGGATACTCATTTGATGATTGAAGTATAGTGGTTTCATCTTTTTCTTCCCAAATATGTTTTGGAACAATTGGAAGTGTATAGAGGAGTTCATTCCATTCATGATATCGAGAATCTTTGAACACAAAAATGACGGTTCTGTTGTCGGGTGTTTCAATATGATCAAGCCATTCCCAAACACTACTGTAATGTATTCCCCTGTACTTCTTAGCTATTTCGAAGGTGAATCGAACGTCTTCTGATGTCAATGGAACATTATCATGCCAGTATATACCTTCTCTCAATACAATCCTGTAAGTCTTACTGTCTAACCATTCACCTTTTTCTGCAAGCCATGGATCAAAATTTCCAGTGAGTGGATCGTAAAAGAACATTGTTTCATAGACAAGTCCAGTTGTTCCTGGTACTGCATTCCACGGAGTGAACGGATTCCAATTAGAAGGAGGAGACCACAGAGAACCTCCATAGTACATAGTTTCGTTTCGTTCTAAAACTTGGGAGAACAGACTTGAGAAAAGAAAAACAACCACGAATACCAGTAAAAATCTTTTCATATTCACATACCTCCTGTTCTTTTATAAAGTCTCACATTATCGATGAAAATCGGTCCATCGTACCTCAGATGATCACCGACAATTCCTATGTGAAGTTCTTTCACCCCCGCTGTTTTGTCGAATTCAATTCTCACGTGGAATCTTCTGTACTCTTTTCCACCGAAAGCGACGATCTCCGCACTTTCCACGTTCGCGTTGTTCATGTCGAGGCCTATCTTCACCCAGCCGGGGTTCAGAACCGCGTACGGCCTCAGCCTTCCCTTGAGTCCCTCGACGTTTGGAATGTAGATGTCGTACTCGAGGATCTCGCATTCTGAGAGTTTTTCGAACTTCCTTGCTACTCTCACTTCTTCCCAGTCGCTCTTTCCGGGCAGTTTCACGTTCAGCTGCAGTGCTCCATTTCCCACCTCGCCGTTCCATTCAATGTCAGGTGACACGAACTCTGCTTGCCAGGTTCCGCTGTTCCACCAGCTTTTCATCTCCTCTGGAGAGGAAAAATCAACCTCCTCTGCGAGCACGTACCGCGCTTCGTTCACCACTTTTGCTTTGATAGAATCTTTCACCGTTTTTCCCTGAAAGTGGCCTTCAAGGAACATTTCATGTTCTCCATCCGGGATCCGGGTTGTGTCGAGATCGAAGCCGTAGATTCCGTATCCGAGATGCTCTATCTCATTTTCAAAAACCAGATCTTCAACTTTGACAGACAACTTTTCAAACGTGTTGCTGTAGTCGAAAACACCAGCCCTCACTTTCACGGTCTTTTTGATCTCCATGCCGTCTTTTGGAAGGATGAAAGAACAGGTGTCTTCTCTTCTGTCTTCACCTGTGTTGAACAGCTTTGCGTACTCTTTGATCAGTTTCGCCTCCGGGCTGTCGTCGTTCACTATTCTGAAACCATCGTAGTCCGGATAGTATCCTCTCTCGTCTCTGTCCGAACCTTCCCCGATTCCCGCGAGCATCCAGAACATCGCTCCATCTCCACCGAGATCGTAGACCAGATCGTTCCAGAGTCTGTAGATGGCCGTTCTGTTAACAGGTGCGCTCTCTGGAATTCCATATTCTTCCAGAACAACGGGTTTTCCGATCTCTTTTGCGATCTTTATGTGGTCTTCTATCCACTTCGCTCCCCACTGGGCATAGTTCTCTGGACTGACACCCCAGTGGGACGGATAGAGGTGGAACGTACCGAAGTCCACCGTCTCTATCGAAAGGAGCTTCTTCCAGTCAACACCGGACCAGCCGTTGTAGGCCCACTCGGCTTCTCCTCCGTAAGGTTTGAATCCTTCGTAGTTGTTGAAGAATCCTTCGTCCCCCACAGCCACGAGGTGGTTGGGATCCAGACTCTTTATGTAGGAGCTCATCTCTTTCACCCACTCAACGAGCGTGTTCCCCGATTTGTCCGTCTCACAGCGCGGTTCGTTTGCAAGCTCCCAGGCCATGATGGCGGGCTCTTCCCTGTAAGGAACTCCCGTGTAGGTATTGACATGGTTTACGAGGAAGGAGACGTACTTTTTGTACTCTTCTTTGATCTTCTCATCTCTGTAGAAATCGTCGTGATGGGTTCCTCCAAACCACCTCACGTACTGGTTCATTCCACCGAAGTCGTCCCAGTTGTTCACAAGAACGATGATGAGCTTTATACCGAGTTCTTTCGCTTTCGCAATCGTATAGTCGAGTCTTTCGAAACCGCTCTGGACGTTCGATATTCCTTCTGGCACCCCGAAAACACCGGGCTCAGGATGCATGTAGGTGTTCTTGTCTCTGCAGTAACTCTCCCCGTCGAGGAAACCCCAGATTCTGAGCACCTTTATACCCATGTCTCTGGCACTCTCCAGAACACTGTCTATCATTCTGTTGCTCTTGTAGTGCATGTAGTAGTTGTTACTTCCGATGAATCTGAATTCTTTTCCGTTCAGAACGAATTTTCCGTTTTCCACTTTCACGAACTCGTCACTTGCAAAGAGAACGAAAGAGAGTTCAACGATCAATAAAATGAACATAAATCTACGCATATCGATCCCTCCTGTTAATTAGTAAACTTTACTTATTTATCAGGGTCATCGAGAAAAAATGTACCATTCGGACTTCTGCAAAGTCAAGTCCTATTTTTCGTGATTTTCGAGTTTTATTTGTGAAGGCGAGCAATTATTTCCGATTAGAATCCAAAATCTCAGAATCTCTTCGGTTTGAACACTCCTTCCAGGTTCTCGAAGTGTTTCTTCCTCTCCCGGTATATTCTCTGGAACGTTTCCTTGAAGAGCACATCCACAACGGCGATCTCTCCGATGTTCTCCCTGAGGAATTCGTAGGTGTCGTACTTCACGGGCGGGCTTTGAAGCACCAGATGAACCACCTTGGCGAGTTCGGACTGCCCGTTCGTTGTGATTGCGATCGTCTTCGCTCCCATGTCTTTTGCCACCTGGGTGGATTTCACGGTGTCTCTGATGTTTCCCGTGTGACTGATCGAGATCACCAGGTCTTCACCGGTCAGATTCACGGCCTCTATCACCTGAACGTGCGGGTCGTTGGAAAAGAACGTGTGAAAGCCAAGAAGAGAGAACTTCAGGCTCGCGTACTCAGAAACCACTCCCGAGAGTCCCACACCGAAGAAAAGAATGCGGTGGGCGGAGAGTATCCACTCCACCGCTTTTTCCACGTTCTTCATATCGAGGGTGTCCTTGAGCCTTCTGAGGATGTCTATTTCCTCGTCTATGAAATCTCTTCTTTCTATGGTTTCTTCGATCCCGCTGAGTTCTCTTGCGAGTGCGATCTTGAAGGCCTGGTAGCCTTCGAAATCGAGCTTTTTGATCATCCTGTGAATCGTGGTTTCGCTCACACCCACGATCTTTGCGAATTCTGTGATCGAGTAGTGGATGACATCGTCCGGTCTTTCGAGCACGTAATCCGCGACTCTGCGCTCTGCGGGACTGAACTGCGTGTAGACGTTCAGAATCTTATCTCTTATCTTCAACTTCCCATTCCTCCCTGAACGAGTGTTTCTTCTCCAGAAACACACCGAGCTGTTCGTACACGTACCTTTCTGCCTCTTCATCCGATAGAGATTTTACCTCTTCCGCAAAACGTGCGGTTCTCGCGAAGTAGAACGGTAGAAGATTTTCCACCACTTTTTTGTCCCTTGTTTTCCTGTACTGAACAGCGCTCCTGTAGAGGGTGTCGACCCAGGAAGAGAGGCTCAGTGTACCGCTCTCTTTCACTTCCGACAGGATACCGCGATCTATGTATTCCACTTCTTCAAGGGTTTCTCTTGCGAGTTTTTTGAGGTTTTCGATGTCTATACTCATAGGAGGAACTTCCTCTTGAGGAGTTTCACCATAGATGGGAACGTCTTCTATCTTCCATACTTCTTTCCAGACGTTTTCGTAGGTGATCACAAGTTCGAAGAGCGTTCCCACGACCTGAAGGAACATTCCTTTAAGATGTTTTCCCGGGTCCTTCACGTCGTGCACCTTGGTTCCAAGAGCTGCTTGAACAATCTTTCCAGATTCGTTTATGGCGGTTGTGGTCATCCATATGTCGATCCCGAATCTTGCAACGTCCGTGTTCCAGATCTCTTTTGGCTTTCCCAGATAAATCTCGAGGAGCTTTCTTCCTACACCGAAATCCCCACCGATGGGCTGGCGCACCTTTTTACCGTAGAGAACGGCCGTCAGAGGAAAACACACGTTGTTCGTGATCGTGCCGTCGAACCTGTGCCTCAGATAGAAGGGAGTGACGTAATCTGCCTCCCCTTTCAAAACAGGTCCTGCGAGTCTTTCGATCCACCAGGGTTTGACGCTTCGAAGATCCGCGTCGAGAAAGACGACCGCCTCCGCATCCTGCTTCAGGGCAAACTCCATGATCGCTCTCATCGCGCTTCCCTTTCCGGGAATGCCCTCATAAACGAAGCTCTCTTTGGGAAGACCTAAAGTATCGGTCTCCATGAATCGCTCTCTTGTCCCATCCGTTGATCCTCCATCGGAGTTCACGATCATACCATCACCATCGAAGAAATCTACAATTCCCTGCGCCGCTGTTTTTGCAACGTGAGAAATCGTTTCGGCGTTGTTGTAACTCGGTATCCCCACAACGACCTTCATGGTAATACCTCCCTGCTCAGTATGTCTTCCAGTCTCTCTAAACTGAAGTGTTTCTTTCCCACTTCAAAGTTGTGTTCGACAGTTTCCCTGTAAAGAGACGGATCGAAGAGGAGGCGAGAAATTTCCTCGACGGCCTTTTTCAAAATCCTCTCGTCCACCTTTACAAGGCCGTTCTCTCTGAAGTATCGATCTCCAAGACTGACGTATTTCAGGCCGGCTGGTTTTATATCTGATTTGAAGACTTCGTACTCGAAGAGCACCACGGGCTTTTTGGCTGCGATCGCTTCCAGAAGCTGATTCCCCCATCCCTCAAGTATCGATGGATACGTGACAAAATCGGCGGCATTGTAGAGCTTCCAGAACAAAGAGGTGTTTTTTCTCACTGCCTCGCTCAGGACAAGAAGCGATACTCCTTTTGAAGAAGCGTATTCTTTGAGTTCTTCCAGATACCCTCCGTCTTCGCAGATACCGGAAAAGAGGAGGATCACTTCTCCGCTGTATCTCTCTCCGTTGTAGAGAACAGTTCCTTTTTTCGATGTCAGTGTTTCCTTCAGAAGTGACACCACATCTATCGAAAGTTCGATCGCTTTTCTCCTATCGATTCTGGTTGCCTGGAGAGCCACAATCGTGCCAGGCGCTATCCGAAGCTCTTCTCTCACCCTGTGGTACATCTCTTCAGAAGTGATGGGGGAGGTGAAATCCATGACGTTCGGTACAACGACGGAATCGATGTTTCTGCATCTTTTGAGCTCTTTCTGAGCGATTGTGTTTATAACAACGTGTTTCACGTTTGGAAGATCTGGAGGAAAGTGTCTCTCGAGGATCTCTCTGAATCTTCTGTTTTCCGGAATCAGATGTTTCCTCTCCCACCAGAAATCGTGGTGATGCGCGACGAAGTTCTTTTCCAATCTCGAAAGGGCAAGGCCCAGGGGCGGAAAGAGTCCAAGGGACCAGATGTTGTTGGGAACGATGAGATCGTAATCTTTCAAGGCTTCGTTCAGGATGTGGAAGAGCTCTTCCTCTTTTTCTTTCAAGAAATCGAGAAACTCTTTTTCACTGAGGAAATCTTTTATTCCTCCGAAGAAGTTCCTGTTCACCCTTTCAAAATCTGGATTTTCAAAACCGATCTCCTCCAAAGTGAGATCGACTCCCTCTTTCTTGTTTCCGGCAACGATATGGACTTCGTGGCCCATCTTTGTGAGAACCTTCTTCCACTTTTCCATCTCGAGTGAGACACCATCCATGAGACCTCCCCGGTAGTGAAGAAGCGCTATCTTCATTCTCTCTCCTCGCTTTCAAGGAGTTCCACCACGTAGTCGTAGGTTCTTCTCTTCATTCGAAGCTCGTTCAGCTCTCTCGCTGTTTTCTCGACATCGATCAGATACTGAAGGGAAAGTTCTATTTCCTTTTTCGTTCTCAGAAGAGAGAAGAGTCGATGCTTCGATCGAGGATCGTCCTTTCCCTCAAGATCGGTAATTTCATCTTCGAGGCTGGAGAGCGTTTCTTTCAAAAATTCGATCACTTCACCTTCTGGGTTCTTTTCCACGGAAACAACGGGAAACTCCGGGAAATTCAAAATGTTCAGTCTTGAAACAGAGCAGTGTTTCTCTGAGAGAGACTCTATCGATTTCTCACCTATCTGAAGCGGTCTCAGACCTTCTATTTCTTCGAGGTACGGATTGTACACCCAGAGGTGATACCGATCCTTCACACCGGCCCAGGGGAGAGAAGAGAAGAAGAAAGTTTTCTCCTTTTCGGTGCCGTCAGCTTCAACATCTAAAAGAAGAGGGGGATTATCGAAGAGAAGGTACCATCTGAAGAACTCTTCGCTACGTGGATGAACCGGCAGTTCCATGAACGCAAGGTCCACTGTGAAAACTCCTTCACACTTTGCCCCCGGAACGTACATCATGGGTCCCGCGTCACCAACTCTGTTTTTAACCTCTTTTGCAATCCACTCAACGGACCTGCTCAAAGTGACGTGTACTTTTCCTTTTTCCATCCAGTACTCCCTAAGACCTCTTGCGAGAATGGTCTTTGAGCTTTCTTCACTCCAGACGGACACAAACCCCTGAAACGGAAACTCCTTCACTTCACCTGTTTCTCTCGCTGCAAGCAAAATCCCTTTCAGTTCCTCAGGAGGTGTTTCAGGAAGAAGGTAGGAGTCCTTTTCCTTCCTTTTCACCACGTCAAAAGGCATCTTCGCGAAGATTTCGCCACTTCCCGTTTCATAAACCATTGAAAGCTTGTAGTTTTCCCCCTTTGTCTTCAACGCGATACGCCACTTCACGAGCGGGGTTTCATCGAAGATCACGCGTTCTTTCGTCTCGATCAGGCACTGCGAAGAACGTATCGTTCTTTCCAGTTCCACCACCATCGAGTGTTTCGTCTGCAAAACTGTTCTCATCTTTTCCAGAGAGATCGAAAAATCAGTTTCTTCAACAGAGGTGGTGTAAGCGTCACCATCTTCTTTGAACAGTTTCAAAACACCCGCTTTCCTGTTGTTCAGAACGAGTGTGCCGTCTCCTTCAAAATAGGCTCTGTAGTATTCGTTTTCCCAGGTGAGTTCCTTCACTTCTTTCTTCTCGTCGGCAACTTCTGTTTTGAACAGTCCTGCACCGTTTGTTTTCAACAGGAATGTCCTCTCGCCATCACAGAAGTGATGGTTGTAGGAGAAGGGCGATAGGGAGAGCACGTAGGTTCCCTTTTCGAGATCCGAACGTTCCACAATATGTCTCAGCCTGGATTCAACAGAAGATTTCACAAGGAAATAAATATTTCTGTACGTTCTCTCCATTTTTTCGTGGACGGGGTCAGCACAAACACCGCAGATGTTGTCGTGCGCGAGAGTTTTCAGATAATCCCTCCAGAAAAGATCACTTAACTCCTCTCCGTTCAGAACAGAGAGAAGATCGTTCATTTTCAAAAGCCTCTCTACAAGATCACTTTCAAGCTTCAGATAAGTCCTCGTGGAGAGTGTCCCTGGAAAGACACAGGCGTACCTTCCAGAAAGGAGCTCTCCGGAAAGAGTGGGGGCATCTTCAGGGAATCTCTCGGGAAACTCTTCTGGTGAGACGATCTCAACGTTCAGATAATCGCTGGGATCCTCGGGAGAGAGATCTATATCGTATCCGTCGAGAAGAAGAATTTCTCCAGATCTCGAGAATTTTGCGAGTTTTTCCACCTCGTGTTTCAGTCTCTTCTCAGCGATATCCCGCGTTTCCTTCAAATTGTAGAGGTTCCTGTATCCTCCCACGAGGAAAACACCCTGGACAGCTGTTCCATCGCTTCCTTTCCAGAAAAACTCCTGGGAGATCCCGTCGTTTTCGAAGGAAATTCCCCTCCACAGAAAGACCTTTTCTATTCCAAAGATTCTGTGCAGCTGAGGTTCCTGTGATATGTGACCGAAACTGTCGAGAAGCCAACCAGCATTCATGCGTTGCCCAAAGCGATTCGCGTCTTTTTCTCCTATCTCGAAATTTTTCAAAATGGAAGCCTCACCCGGGATTCTCCAGTCTATCTGGATGTAATACGGACCAACAAGAAGTCTTCCAGATCTCACAAGCTCTCTGAGATCTTCTTCGAGGTCCGGATGGTAAACGAGGAGATCCTCAGCTACGGCGGTTTGACCGTCCAGAACGTACACGAATTCTGGATTCTTCTGAACAAGCTCTTTCACTCTGAGAAAAACTTCTTTCAGCCATTTAGAGGTCACTTCAGAAGTGGTGAACCACTCTCTGTCCCAGTGGTTGTGAACAACCACCTTCACTATCATGAAATCCTCTCTCCCGTTTCAGGGTGAAAGAGATGGATCTTTTCAACATCCAGGAAAAACGTGATCTTCTCACCGCTTCTAAAATCCACATCCCCTGGAATTTTTGCGACGATCTTCTCACTTCCAACGTTGAGGTGAAGGATCGTATCCGACATGAGTTTCTCGGCGAAATAAACCTCTCCTTCCAGCTTCAAAGTGTTCGGCTTTTCCTCCAGATAGACGTTCTCCGGTCGAATACCAAGGATCACCTTTTTTGCACCTGGATCGGTCTTCGCGGGAATCTTTATCTCACCGTTTTGGAGGACAACGCTATTTCCTTCCGATCTCACTTCCATCTCTAAGAAGTTCATCTGCGGTGATCCCACAAAACCAGCGACGAAGATGTTCACCGGATGGTGATAGATCTCAGAGGGCGTTCCAACCTGCTGAAGCTTTCCCTGGTTCATCACCGCGATTCTGTCTCCCATCGTCATGGCCTCTGTCTGGTCATGAGTCACATAGATGGTGGTGACTCCAATTCTTTCCTGAAGCTTTTTCAGCTCGCTTCTCATCTTCACCCTCAAAAGTGCGTCCAGGTTCGAGAGAGGTTCGTCCATCAGGAGCACTTCGGGTTCATGAACGATCGCTCGGGCAACGGCAACCCTCTGTCTCTGACCTCCGGAGAGCTGTGCTGGGTACCTGTCGAGGAGTTCGGAGATGTGAAGGAGATCCGCTGCCCACTTTACCCTCTTTTCTATCTCTTCTTTCGGGACCTTTTTCAGTTTCAGAGGATACGCGATGTTGTCGTACACCTTCATGTGGGGCCACACCGCGTAGCTCTGGAAGACCATCGAAATGTTCCTGTCCTTTGGAGGAAGGTTCGTCACGTCGCGATCGTTGAAAAAGATCTTTCCCCCGGTCACCTGTTCGAGACCCGCTATACACCTCAGAAGGGTCGTCTTTCCACAACCAGATGGACCGAGAAGAACGAGGAACTCCCCTTCGTTCACGACAAGGTCGATTCCATCGAGAACCCTCACATTCCCGAAATATTTCTTCACTCCGTCTATTCTCACCTGCGCCAAGATCGATCACCTCTCATTTCAGGGTGATACCCCACATGCTTACAAGATATTTTCTTATGAAGAATATAAAGACCATCGCAGGAACGGCCATGATCGTTCCCGCGGCGAACTTGAAGTAATCCGGTGATGCCATGGCGGTGTTCAGAATGTGTGCTGGAAGTGTTCTGTTCGTGAGTGTGAGGATCGAAGCAGCGAAGACTTCGTTCCAGGACATGATGAAGGCGAATATGGCAGATGCGGCGAGGCCAGGAAGAGCAAGAGGCAGCGTAATCCTTATAAACGCCTGGAATCTGCTGAGACCGAAAACCATCCCCGCTTCTTCGTATTCGACAGAGATTCCGGAGAAAACACTGGATGTGATGAGAACGACGAACGGAAGTATCATGGAAGCGTGGGCCAGTGCCACACCAAGCGTGGTATCCGCGAGGTTAAACCTCATGTAAAGAACCACAAGAGGTACCGCCACCACAATTAACGGAATCGATCTTGTCATGAGCATGGAAAGCCTGATGATGTTTTTTCCCGGAAACACGTACCTTGTGAGGGCGTATCCAGCTGGAAGCCCCAGCAGGAAAGAGATTCCTATCGAGATGAGCGCCACCTGCACACTGACCAGAGTGGCTTTTCCACCTCCGAGGGTGACGAACAGCTTGTAGAGATGTTCCAGTGTGAGACTACTCGGAAAGATCCTGCTGGGATTGTAGTAATCCGAGGACGGTGTTAGAGACGCGAGAACAATGAAGAAAACTGGTGTCAGAAACCACAGGGAAATGATCACCGAAAGAAAAATTATGAAAAACTTCTTCATCATCGAGCCCCCTCCAGATGTTTTGCACTGAGGAAGGTGATGTAAAACCAGCTAACCACGATGGTAACAAGAGCGATCACGAGAGCGTACGCGCTGGCCATCTTTGGGTCGTTCATGAAGGTGTACCAGTAGTAGGTCTCACCAGCGAGAACGGGAATGTCTCTTCCCGCAAGAAGCCACACCACACCGAATATCTGGAACGCGAAGAGAGTCCTCAGAAGGAGCGCCGACATGATCGATGGTTTCAAGAGTGGAAGTATGATCTTCGTGAATTTCTTCCATCTTGAAAAACCGAAGAGATCTGCAGCTTCGAGATACTCTTTGTTTATCGACTGAAGACCCGCCAGGAGAATGATGAAAACAAGGGGGGTAGCCCTCCACACCTCCGTGAGAACGATCACCCAGAATTCCCTCGCTTTGAACATGTATCCAAAGAAATAAATGGGTCTTTCTATCAGATGCAAATTCATGAGAATTTTGTTGAGATAGCCGTTTGGAGAAAATATAGTGTAACTCATGAGCGCCGCTGTAACATCACTCAGAGCCAGTGGGATCGCTATAAAGTAAAGTACCGTAGTGTAGCCTTTGAACTTCTGATTGACGAAAAGAGCGAGTCCCAGCGCTAGTATGAGTTGAAGGGGGACGATCACCGCTGTGAGAAGGAGAGTGTTTTTCATGGCGTTCCAGAAACCACCATTCTCCACAAGGCGCTTGAAATTTCCAAGGAAACCTTCATCGCTTGTAAAAGCGAGTCTGAACGTTTCGAAGAGAGGATATCCCATCAACAAAACGAGATAAAGAACAGCTGGAAGGATCAAAAGAAAAGGAATCCATTTCCCTCTCATGGCGCACCCCCGGAAAAGGGGTGGGGATCCCCACCCCGGGTATCAGAAGAGACTTGCGTCGGGTTCTGGAAGTTCCGCTCCGGATTCTTTGAACAACTGTCTGATTCGCTCACCGAGTTCCTTCACTACCTTCGCTGGGTCTTCACCCTGGAAGACGATTCTCGTGAAGGCCATTCTGTAGGTTTCGGTGAACTCTCCGCTCTTTGGTCCAAGACTCGGTATGAAGGAAACGATAGAATCCTTCGTGGCGGACTGATTTATCACACCTTCTGCGAGCACTTTGAGGGCACCTTCTGGCACGGCACCAACGGCTTCCTGAACCACTGGGAAGAAACCGACATTCTTGAGGATTTCAACCTGCATCTCTGGAGAAGTGAGGAAGTCTATCACTTTCGCGGGTTCTTCGAAGTCCGCACCCTTCGGTATGGCAAGACCCACAAGCACTATGATGTACCCTCTACCCATCGGCCCTCTTGGAACCGGTACAACAACGAAATCGTTGGGTTTTTCAACAATCGCGGGTTTGAGTCTTGCAGTGTGATCCCAGGCGATCCAGACTTCTTCCCTCAGGAGAGGATCGGCCATTCCGTCCCAGGTGGAGCTTGCCGGATGCACGTATTTGAAGAGCTCCTTCAGATAGTTCCACATTTCAACGGCCCTCACACTGTCGAACTTCAGAGCCTGCGCTCCCGTGAAGGATGGATAGATGTAGCCGTGAAGGAATCTGTGCCAGAGTCCCTTCGGGCCAATCGGGAAGCCAAGAAGGGGTTGTTTCGTCTTCTCGTAGATGTTCTTTGCCCACTCGAGCAGAGCATCGTAAGTCCATTTCTCCGTTCCCTTGATGACGTCTTCTTTCGAAAGACCACGCGGCAGGTAGTCAAACGCCTTTTTGTTAACAGCCATCACGTAAGTTGCCTGGAGCCAGGGAATGAACACCTTTTCACCTTTCACATAAGCGAACTTCTCAAGCGTCTCGATGAAGGTTTTTCCTTCGAATTTGAGATCCTTGAGATCACTGAGGAATCCTTCAGAGGCCATTATGTAGAGGTTTCCCTGGAGGTCTGCGATCAGGTTCAGCGTATTTTTACCGGCTCTGATCTCCGCCTGGAGCCTGCTGTAGAGCTGTGGATACTCGAAGTTGAGGAACTCCACATCGATACCGGTCTTCTTCGAGAACTCCGCGAGTTTGTTGAGCATGAACTCCCTTTCAGCAGCGGGCGTCATCTGTGTAGAAGCGAAGTTTACCTTTCCGAACATGAGACCCGCAACGATCAGAAGAACCATGAAAAACAACCACTTTCTCACCTTGAACACCCCCTTGAAAAGATTTTTCAAAATTGGATATGTGATAGAAAATTTTCTACATCCATATCATAATAAAAAATTGCTCCCTTTGTCAAGAGGTGTTAACATACTCATTAAAACTCTCTAGAAACTCGCCATTCTATTGAATAGATCTTCTATATTTATCAGCAATTCTGGTTCTTTGTCGCCAAGAAATTCTATGAATCGTGACCCACCTTCATAGAAAGTTATTCTGCTGAAAGGTCTCTGGCCTCCGAAATGATTCTCAGGAAGACCGAGACTTATCCTGATCAGATTTTCAATGTAACGCGCGAATCCTTCTTTCCACTCTTGCCACACCATGTATTCAAAGTCTTTTTCGTTAAGAATGTTCCTCAACTGCCTGCGACATTGATAAATACTATCTGGATCTTTGTATTCCAAAGCTTTTAAAAATCTATAGTAGATTTCACTGAAGTTTTCATTTTCATAAGGAAATGGATGAGTTAATTCCCACATATAATCTCCGTTTTTCATGGCTTCTTTAGCTACTTCCAATCTCCGTTTGAGCTTTAACTCACAGATTTCCCATTGTTGACAGTGAATGAACTCATGAAAAATGACCGCATAGCCTTCAAGAGAATCAAAAGCATCCGGTGTCACCACGCAGGTCATCTTGTTATCGTAAAAATCAAGAGGAAAAGCTGCTCTTAAACCTTCTGGAATTTCCCATTCCGCGGGAAATTTCCGGATAAACACAAAATCTTTCTTTTCATGATCGAATTCAAAAACAAAAAGGTTTCCATCTGTGGCAACTACTACCGGAAAAATTCTCTCAAGAAAAGGGTGGATATCTTTTATTCGTTCCTGGATCTCAATAATCTTTCGTAATTCTCTTTTGAAGGTCGACGGTTCCATACCACGTTCACCTCACTTCCCACAACTCAACGAGTTCGAGCGGTATCCTGTCAATGAAATTTTCTCCGCTTCTCATGATGAACCTATTTCCGCGGTATGGGTAGGAAGTTCCAGTGACCTGGTAGGAAATATACAGCTGTTCCTTAGCCCTCGTTATGGCAACGTAGAAGATTCTCTCTTCCTCATCGAGATTCCCTTCGGATATCGCGAAATAATTCGGAAAGTCTCCGGGATTCACAGAGATGACAAAAACAGCTCTCCACTCAAGCCCTTTTGCTTGATGAACGGTGGTGAGAGTGACCTTTCCCTCTTTTTGAGAGATTTCTCTTTCTATTTCAACGTTTTCCGTCACAGCAAGATCCGTCAGGAAGGATTCGAGACTTGTGTAGCGAGACGCTATTTCAACGAGCCTCTCCAGATCCATCTCCCTTTCACGGAAATCAGGATACCTCGCTTCCAGATATTCGGAATAAAAAGAAGACAGGACATGCTCTATCATTTCCCCAGGAGAATCGAGCTTTCTGATCTGATTGAGAATATCGATGAACCTGCTGTACTCACCACTGAAACTCACTTTCTTCAGTTCCTGGAAGGGATCCAGACCTTCTTCCACGTAAGCGCTGGCGAGATCCGCGATCTTCGAAGCCGTTCTGTCACCGATTCCGTAGAAGAGTTTTGCAGCCCTCAACCAGGCGGATTTGTCTCTCGGATTTTGAACTATTCTGAGAAAAGAAAGAACGTCCTTCACGTGGGCGCTCTCGGTGAATCTGGGACCAGACAGCACACGGAAATCTATTCTACTTCGAACGAGTTCCATCTGAAGTTCCAGAGAGTGCGAATGTGATCTGTAGAGAACGGCGATTTCTTCTGGTTTGAACCCTTCTTCTATTAACTCGAGAATCCTCTGAGACACGAACCTCGCTTCTTCATATCTATCCCAGGTCTTGACAACAACGGGTTTCATGCCATCTTTCTTTACCGGCTTCAGTTCTTTTGGAACGGATTTTCTCGGGAGCATGGCGTTTATGAATTTCACAATACTTTCCGTGCTTCTGTAGTTCGTCTGGATCTTGAAGATCTTCGTTCCGGGAACTCTTATGAAATCCTCGACGTTTTCGTATCTTGCCCCTCGAAAGGAGTAAATACTCTGGGCGTCGTCTCCAACCGCCAGGATGTTGCCGTGTTTCGACGAGAGGTGTTCCACTATCTTGTACTGAACGTAGTTGGTGTCTTGGAACTCATCCACGAGTATCCAAAGGAATCTTTCCGCCTCTCGATCTCTTATTTCTTTGTTCTCTTCGAAGAGTCTGTAAGCGTAGAAGAGAAGGTCTTCGTAGTCCACCACGTTCTGAGAGCGTTTTTCCTGCTCGTAGAGATCGAAGATCTCCGAGATTTCTTCCTTCAAGTCCAGAAACTTTGGATTCTTCACTACGATACTTTCCCTCAAAGATTTGAGAGTATTTTTCATGTAAGAATATATAGCCATCAAAACAGAGGGCTGGGGAAAGTTTTTTCTCTCTTCTTTACTCTTTCTTTCGAGGTACTTGCTTCTTGCATGCCTCATGAGGCTCTCCGCGTCTTCTCTGTCTAGGATAGAGTAATTTCGTTCCAAACCCACGTAAGGTGCGTACTTTCTCAAGAAGTGGTTGCACACATGATGGAACGTTCCGGCGAGCATCTCAGAAAGCTCTCTTCCGGTCACCGCCTTTGCCCTCTCCACCATTTCCCGCGCCGCTGCTCTGGTGAACGTGACCAGAAGAATCCTGGAAGGATCCACACCGTTCGCCAGAAGATAGGCGATCTTGTACGTGATAACCCGGGTTTTCCCAGACCCCGGGCCTGCTATTACGATGCATCTTCCCTCTGATTCAACGACTGCTCTTCTCTGTTCCTCATCCAGATCTTCCAGAAAAGAAAGATTCGCTTCCCTGGGTCTTATCCGGTATTCTTTCATCCCTTCACCTCACCAGAGATGGAGCCGCGCGGGGAAAATGTGGGCGATGAGCATTCCGAGTCCAAGGCCAGCGAGCGCCTCCAGAAAGTTGTGCCCCAGATCCTTCTTCACAGCCGGTCTCAGAACAATAGCGTCCATGAATATGATCACAAGGAAAATGGCGGCGATGGAGGTGTAGGGAGAGTCGAATCCCGTGCTCCGGGCGAGTGACCACGCAAGGCCAGAAACGGTGGCTACATGACCGCTGGGCATACCACCGTAACTCTTCAGCATCTTCACGTCTCTTTTGATCAGAAACTTTATGAACTGAGCTGTCAGAAAAGAAATAACAGCCGTGGTGAACGGCGTGCTCCGAAAGATCTTCCAGACGTCAAGCACGGAATAGGAAATGGATCACATCCCCCTCTCTTACAATGTAATCTTTTCCATGTGTTTCCACAGCTCCAGCTTCACGTGCTTTTTTCAGAGAACCAAACTCTACGTATCTTTCGAAAGGAATAACTTCAACCTTTATGAACCCTTTCTGTATGTCTGAATGAATCAGACCCGCCGCTTCATAGGCAGTGGATCCTTTCTTTATAGTCCAGCTTCTCGCCTCGTTCTGTGTCGCTGTCAAAAATCTTATAAGGTTCAGAAGTTTCAAAACCTTCTCGAAAAACTCCTTCCTTTTGTCACCGAAAAGGTTGTACTCTCTTCTGAAAACTTCCGCCTCTTCTTCCGGGAGAAATTTCAATTCTTCTTCGAGCTTCACGTTTATTATAATGTATTCCTCGTCCTTTTCTTTGACGATTTCTTCTATCAGTTTTCTTTTTTCTTCGTCCAATTCATCGACGTTGAAAACCAGTATCTGAGGTTTATCTGTGAGGAGGAATAGGGATTCGATCACCTCTTCCTCGAATCTGTCGTGCCTTGGAAATTTCGAGGCCTTTTTACCCTGAGAGAGAAACTCCCGAAGATTCTGGAGGAGTTCTACCTCTCTCTTTGCTTCCTTGTCTCCCGTTCTTGCAACTTTCATCCGCTTTTCGAGACGCTTTTGAACGGTTTCGAGATCCTTGAGTATGAGCTCGGTTTCGACTATTTCTATGTCTCTTTTTGGATCCACGTTCTGATACGGATGAGAAACTCTTCCATCTTCGAAGAGACGGACAACATGGGCTATAACATCCACCTTGCTTATGTGGTCAAGGAACTGATTTCCAAGTCCTTCTCCTTTGCTGGCTCCCTTGACGAGTCCCGCTATGTCCACAACCTCCACGAAAGGATGAACCACCTTTTTCGATCCTTCGTTCTTCGCGAGAATCTCTATCCTTTCATCCGGCACAACGAGAATCCCCACGTTCGGCTCAATCGTGCAAAAAGGAAAACTTTCCGCAGGTACGCTGTTGTCGGTCAGGAAGTTGAAAAAGGAAGATTTCCCCGCGTTGGGAAGACCTACTATTCCCACCCTCTCCAAAGTATCACCTCAGTATTCATCTTCTTCGTCAAAGAAATCCTCTTCTTCTTCCTCTTCGAAGAAATCCTCTTCGTTGAAAAGATCAAAATCTTCTTCATCCTCATCGTATTCTTCTTCTTCCTCTTCTTCCTCATGCTTTCGTTCAGTTTCCGTCTGATGAATGGACAGGGGCTTTCTTGGATCAAGCATGCCGTCGAACACTTTCCTTTCCTTGCCGTTGACTACAAGGTATCCTTCCGCTTTGGCAGGTTTTCCATAGGCAGTGATCACCATCATGATGAGATCTTCATCCACATCGTAACCCGGTTCTGACTCGATCACCAGAGCGTTGTCGTAGTAGAGTTTGTTCTTTACTTCACTCGCTCTTTTTTGAATTTTACTGTTGTTTAGGATTTCCTCTGCGGCTTCTTCACTGATATGGATCCTGAGGATATACCTGAAGTCCACGCTCTTCACTCCCCTGAGAAATTTTTTTACGCTCTTCGAATTATACAGGAGAAGTTTTAAAAGTCAAGGGTTCGATCGGTAAACGATTGCCCGGTGCAAAATCATATGTTATAATACCAGAGGCTACGGGGAGTAGCTCAGACGGCCAGAGCGCCAGAATCGGGATCTGGAGGCCGCGGGTTCAAGTCCCGCCTCCCCGACCAGGGACGGGAGCAAGGGCTCCCGTTTTTCTGTTTTTTTCAAAGTGTTTACCTCCGATGTAATTTTCATTCATGATTGAAGTATAGAATTTTCAAAAAGGGCGGGGAGGCGAGCGCGTGAATTACGAAGGAAAGACAAAAATTGTTAAGGTCACCGGCGACTATGCCCTGCTCGAGTTCAAAGACGATATAACCGCTGGTGACGGATTGAAGCACGATGTTCTAACAGGCAAAGGATCCATCTGCGCAGAAACAACCGCTATCCTCATGAAATATCTCTCCGAGAAAGGTATCAAAACCCACCTCGTTGAATACATCCCCTCTCGAACGCTGAAAGTCATTCCTCTGAAAATGTTCCCTCTCGAAGTGGTCGTGAGATTGAAAAAGGCAGGATCTTTCGTGAGAAGGTACGGTGGAGCTGAAGGGGAAGACCTTCCAGTTCCCCTCGTTGAGTTCTTCATAAAAGACGACGAAAGACACGATCCAATGGTCTGTGTTGATCATCTCGAAATACTCGGCATCGCAACAAAAAAGCAGGCAGAAAAGATGAAAGAAGCGGCGGTGAAAGCCACTCTCGCTCTCAAAGAGTTTTTTGAAAGGGCGAATTTCGAGCTCTGGGATATAAAGTACGAGTTTGGCCTCGACAAAGATGGAAACGTCGTTCTCGGTGACGAAATCTCTCCCGACACGTTCAGACTGAGAAAGAAGGGTGAAATCTTCGATAAAGATGTGTACAGAAGGGATCTTGGTGATCCCTTAAAAAAGTACAGGGAGGTGCTGGAACTTTGCCGCTCTTTAAATTCGCAATAGACGTTCAGTACAAGAGCAACGTGAGGGATCCGCGCGGAGAAACGATCGAACGTGTTCTGAGGGAAGAAAAAGGTCTTCCGGTGAAAAAGTTGAGACTTGGAAAGTCTATCCACCTCGAAGTGGAAGCAGAAAACAAAGAAAAAGCGTACGAAATCGTGAAGAAAGCCTGCGAAGAACTACTGGTGAACCCGGTTGTTGAGGAATATGAGGTGAGGGAGCTGTGAAGCCCAGAGCCTGTGTGGTGGTCTATCCAGGTTCCAACTGTGACAGAGACGCGTATTACGCTCTGGAAATAAACGGCTTCGAGCCCAGTTACGTCGGGCTGGACGACAAGCTGGACGATTACGAACTGATCATTCTACCTGGAGGGTTTTCTTACGGAGACTATCTGAGGCCCGGTGCCGTTGCCGCAAGAGAAAAGATCGCCTTCGAAATAGCAAAAGCCGCCGAAAGAGGAAAGCTGATAATGGGAATATGCAACGGATTTCAGATCCTCATAGAGATGGGACTCCTGAAAGGAGCCCTTCTTCAAAATTCGTCTGGAAAGTTCATCTGCAAATGGGTGGATTTGATCGTGGAAAACAACGACACACCGTTCACGAACGCTTTCGAAAAAGGAGAAAAGATAAGAATACCGATAGCACACGGCTTTGGAAGATACGTGAAGATAGATGACGTGAACGTGGTTCTCAGATACGTCAAAGACGTGAACGGCTCAGACGAACGAATAGCGGGTATTCTGAACGAGAGCGGAAATGTCTTTGGTCTCATGCCCCACCCGGAAAGGGCGGTTGAAGAGCTCATAGGCGGAGAAGACGGAAAGAAAGTATTCCAGTCCATCCTCAACTACTTGAAGAGGTGATGAAGTTGAGATATCTGAACATTCTCAAGGAGAAGCTTGGAAGAGAACCCACCTTCGTCGAGCTTCAGGCTTTTTCAGTCATGTGGAGCGAACATTGCGGATACTCCCACACAAAGAAATACATAAGAAGATTACCGAAAACCGGTTTTGAGGGAAACGCGGGTGTGGTGAACCTGGATGATTACTATTCAGTCGCTTTCAAGATAGAGAGCCACAATCACCCGAGTGCGATAGAACCTTACAACGGCGCAGCAACGGGTGTCGGTGGAATCATCAGAGACGTCCTCGCGATGGGAGCCCGTCCAACGGCCATATTCGATTCACTCCACATGTCCCGAATCATAGACGGTATCATAGAGGGAATAGCCGATTACGGTAATTCCATAGGTGTTCCAACGGTCGGTGGAGAACTCAGAATCTCCTCACTCTACGCACACAACCCCCTCGTGAACGTGCTCGCAGCGGGTGTTGTGAGAAACGACATGCTGGTCGATTCGAAAGCATCGAGACCGGGGCAGGTCATAGTGATCTTCGGAGGAGCCACAGGGAGGGATGGAATCCACGGAGCGTCTTTCGCTTCGGAGGATCTCACGGGTGATAAGGCAACCAAGCTTTCAATTCAGGTTGGTGACCCGTTCGCTGAGAAGATGCTCATAGAAGCGTTCCTGAAGATGGTGGAAGAGGGACTCGTGGAAGGAGCTCAGGATCTGGGAGCGGGTGGTGTGCTGTCCGCGACTTCGGAACTTGTAGCGAAAGGGAATCTCGGAGCGATCGTTCATCTGGACCGTGTTCCCCTGAGAGAACCAGATATGGAGCCCTGGGAAATCCTCATAAGCGAAAGCCAGGAAAGAATGGCGGTCGTCACATCACCTCAGAAGGCGGGCCGCATTCTGGAAATAGCCAGGAAGCACCTTCTTTTCGGCGATGTCGTTGCCGAAGTGATAGAAGAACCAGTTTACAGGGTGATGTACAGAGACGATCTCGTCATGGAAGTTCCCGTCCAGCTCCTCGCAAACGCCCCAGAAGAGGACATGGTCGAATACACACCCGGAAAGATTCCAGAGTTCGAAAGGGTGGAATTCGAAGAGGTGAACGCGAGGGAAGTCTTCGAGCAGTACGACCACATGGTCGGAACGGATACCGTGGTTCCACCCGGATTCGGCGCGGCCGTGATGAGAATAAAGAGAGACGGGGGGTACTCCCTCGTCACACACAGCAGGGCGGATCTGGCCCTTCAGGATACCTATTGGGGAACCTTCATAGCTGTGCTCGAGAGCGTGAGAAAGACGCTCAGTGTTGGTGCGGAACCCCTCGCTATAACGAACTGTGTGAATTACGGAGATCCCGATGTTGATCCGGTGGGACTTTCGGCTATGATGACCGCTCTCAAGAACGCTTGCGAATTCTCCGGTGTTCCCGTTGCATCGGGAAACGCTTCTCTCTACAACACGTACCAGGGAAAACCCATTCCACCCACTCTGGTTGTGGGAATGTTGGGGAAAGTGAACCCGCAGAAGGTGTCAAAACCAAAGCCTTCGAAGGTGTTCGCGGTGGGATGGAATGACTTCGACCTCGAAAGGGAAAAAGAACTCTGGAGAGCCATAAGAAAACTCTCAGAAGAAGGCGCTTTCATCCTCTCTTCGTCACAGCTTCTGACGAGAACTCACGTGGAGACTTTCAAGGAGTACGGCTTGAAGGTCGAAGTGAAACTGCCAGAAGTGGAACCGGCGCATCAGATGGTGCTCGTCTTCTCTGAGAAAACTCCCGTAGTCGATGTTCCCGTGAGAGAAATCGGAACGCTCTCGAGGTGATGATATGTGCGGAATCGCAGGAGTCTGGAATGTGAAAGATGCCTTTTCTGTCCTTCACGATGTGCTTCTCGGTCTTCAGCATAGAGGACAGGAAAGTGTGGGTGTTGTGGTAGACGGGTTCAAAACGATAAAAGGAAAAGGACTCGTAGACACCGTTCTCACCGAAGACAGGTGGGAAGACGCTGAAAAGGGTATTGGACACGTGAGGTACTCCACGGCGGGATCGCTCGAGGACATTCAGCCAATCGTGGCGTTCACGAGAAAGGGAAGGCTCGCGATCGCTCACAACGGAAACATACCCAACGGCGAAAAGTGGATAGAGATGCTCAAAGAAAAAGGAGCGGTTTTTCAGAGCTCGCTCGACTCGGAGGTCTTCCTTCATCTTATCTCGATGTCTGAAGGCGACCTGAAAGAGTCCATAGTGAAAGCGCTGAAGAAAGTTCCTCTTGCTTACTCTCTTCTCATCCTCCACGAAGAATTCCTCGCTGCGGCGAGAGACCCGCACGGCGTTCGTCCCCTCTTCTATGGAAAATACGGTGACGGAATCGTTGTGGCATCGGAAGACGCAGCGCTGAAAGCGATAGGTGTGGAAGACATAGAAGAAGTTCCTCCCGGAACGGTTGTGTTCTTCTCGAACAACGGCACAGAAACGGTGAGGTTCTCCAAAAAAGAAAAGCGGTTCTGCTCCTTCGAATTCATCTATTTCGCGAGACCGGACAGTCACTTTCTCGATCAGAGTGTACACATAGCCCGTTACAGAATGGGTGAAGAACTCTACAGAGAAAACCCGATAGAAGCGGACGTGGTCGTTCCGGTGCTGGACTCCGGACTTTCCGGAGCGATGGGATTTTCTTCGGCTTCGGGTATACCTCTCGACATTGGTCTCATGAGGAACAGATACGTGGGAAGAAGTTTCATCATGCCGGTGGACAGGGAAAAGATCGTCAAGAAAAAACTCGTCCCCATAGAAGACGTTGTGAGTGGAAAGAGGGTTGTTGTCATCGATGATTCGATCGTCAGAGGAACAACCATGGGCATCATCGTGAAGATATTGAGAGAGGCGGGTGCGAAGGAAGTACACGTTGGCATACACTCTCCACCTGTGCGTTTCCCCTGTTTCTACGGAATAGACACCGCAAGGAAGAAAGAGCTCGTCGCGGGAGAACGTGCCGTGGAAGAAGTAAAAAGAATAGTCAACGCAGACTCTCTCTTTTACCTTTCACTCGAAGGGTTGAAAAGAGCCATCGGGAGGAGTGAACTGTGTGTAGCGTGCTTCAGCGGGGAGTACCTCCACGAATAGTTGTTCTCGCTTCGGGAAACGGAAGCAATTTCGAAGCGATCGTGAACGCGGTGCGAAGCGGTGAATTGAGTGCGGAAATCCAGATGCTCCTTGTGGACAGAAACTGCTATGCGATAGAACGAGCGAAAAGACTGCAGATTCCCTGGGAAAGGCTCGAGAAACCCTGGGCAGAGTCTCTGAAAAAAAGACTAGAAGAGTTGAATCCCGACCTTGTGGTCCTCGCCGGTTTCATGAGAATTCTTCCGGCAGAAATCGTCGAAAGGTGGAAGTGGAAGATCGTCAACATCCACCCTTCGCTTCTTCCCGCGTTCCCCGGGACCCACGCTATCGAGAAGGCCTACGAATACGGTGTGAAGGTCACAGGAATCACCATCCACTTCGTCGATGAGGGAGTCGACACCGGCCCCATCATCTTTCAGAAAGCAATTGAAATAAAGAAAGACTGGACTCTTGAAAGACTGGAAGAAGAGATCCATAAGATAGAACATCAGTACTATCCGCTCGTCATTCAAAAGGTACTGGAGGGAAAATGGAAGATCGAAGGAAGGAGGGTTATTCTTGAAGAGGATATTGGTTAGTCTCTACGAGAAGGAAAAATATCTGGACATTCTGAAAAAACTCCACGAAAACGGCTGGGAGATCTGGGCGAGCTCCGGTACCGCTAAGTTTCTGAAAGCGAACGGAATAGAAGCAAACGACGTGAGCACCATAACGGGTTTCGAGAATCTCCTCGGAGGACTCGTGAAGACTCTCCACCCGGAGATATTCGCTGGCATCCTCGGACCAGAACCCAGATGGGATGTGGTCTTTGTGGATCTCTATCCACCTCCAGACATCGATATAGGAGGAGTTGCTCTTCTTCGAGCGGCAGCCAAGAACTGGAAAAAGGTGAAACCCGCTTTCGACATGGAAACCCTCAAACTCGCAATTGAGAGAGATGATGAGGAGACGAGAAAGTACCTCGCTGGAATGACTTTTGCGTTCACCAGCGTGTACGACTCGATAAGGGCCAACCAGTTTGTCGAGGGGATTTCTCTCGCCTTCAAGCGAGAAGATCTCCAGTTGAGGTACGGAGAGAATCCTCATGAAAAGGTGTTCGTATACGGAAAACCCGCTTTTGAGATCTTACACGAGGGAAAGGCAATCTCGTTCAACAATATATTGGACGCGGAAAACGCGTGGTTCGTGGCTAAGAATCTGCCAAAGATGGGTGCGGTTGTAGTGAAACACCAGTCCCCATGTGGTGCCACGATAGGAGAAGACAAAGTGGAAATCGTGAAAAAAGCCATCGAGGCGGACGACGAATCCAGTTTTGGAGGAATCCTGGCCGTGAACTTCGAAATGGACGGAGAAGTGGCGAAGTCACTGAAAAAGTACCTCGAGGTGATCGTGGCACCTTCTTTCACACAGGAAGCAATCGAGATTCTCTCCAAGAAAAAAGTGCGTCTCTTAAAACCTGAGGGTTACACTCCGTGGGCTGGAAAGATGGCATTTGGCTCTCTCGTCTTGAGTGAAAGAAAGTACCCTGAAGGAAGTTTTGAACTGGTAGTTGGAGAGCCTCTCTCGGAAAGAGAGCTTGAGGATCTGGAATTCGCCTACCGTGTTGTGGAAGGAGTGAAATCCAACGCGGTTCTCATAGCAAAAGACGGCGTGACTGTGGGTATAGGGAGCGGGCAGCCTTCGAGAAAGAGAGCTGCCTGGATCGCCACCGTGATGGCAGGGGAAAAAGCGAAGGGAGCAGTTGCGGCTTCCGATGCGTTCTTCCCGTTCCCAGACTCGCTCGAAATACTCGCTCAGGCGGGTGTGAAAGCGGTGGTCGCTCCTCTCGGATCCATAAGAGACGAAGAAGTGATCGAAAAAGCCAAAGAACTTGGAATCACGTTCTACAAAGCTCCGAGCAGGGTTTTCAGGCACTGAGGGGTGAAAGCGGTGAGAGTACACATACTTGGTTCCGGAGGAAGGGAACACGCGATAGGATGGGCTTTCGCGAAGCAAGGGTACGAAGTCCACTTCTATCCGGGAAACGCCGGAACGAAGAGAGATGGAACGAACCATCCCTATGAAGGGGAAAAGACCTTGAAAGCCATCCCCGAAGAGGACATTGTGATACCGGGATCCGAGGAATTCCTGGTAGAGGGTGTTGCAAACTGGAAATCCAACGTCTTCGGACCGGTGAAAGAGGTCGCAAGGCTCGAAGGATCCAAGGTCTACGCCAAAAGGTTCATGAAGAGGTACGGTATAAGAACCGCTCGCTTCGAAGTGGCAGAAACCCCAGAGGAGTTGAGAGAGAAGATAAAAAAGTTTTCCCCTCCTTACGTGATAAAGGCGGACGGGCTCGCTCGAGGAAAGGGTGTTCTGATCCTCGACTCTGAAGAAGAAGCCATCGAAAAGGGATCGAAACTTATAATCGGAGAACTCATAAAAGGTGTGAAAGGCCCTGTTGTGATAGATGAATTTCTCGCTGGGAACGAACTTTCCGCCATGGCGGTCGTGAATGGAAGGGATTTCGTGATCCTTCCCTTCGTCAGAGATTACAAGAGGCTGATGGACGGTGACAGGGGACCGAACACGGGAGGTATGGGCTCCTGGGGACCTGTAGAAATCCCTCCCGATACGATCAAAAAGATCGAGGAGCTCTTCGATAAGACTCTGTGGGGAGTGGAAAAGGAAGGTTACACATACCGGGGATTCCTCTACCTTGGCCTCATGCTTCACGATGGCGATCCTTACATACTCGAGTATAACGTGAGACTGGGCGATCCAGAAACGGAAGTGATAGTGACGTTGAATCCCGAAGGATTCATCAACGCAGTTCTTGAAGGATACCGCGGGGGTAAAATGGAGCCGGTGAAACCTCGGGGATTCGCTGTAGACGTCGTTCTCGCGGCGAGGGGCTATCCTGACGCTCCCGAAAAGGGCAAGGAGATCACCCTTCCAGAAGAAGGTCTCATATTCTTTGCGGGAGTCGCGGAAAGAGATGGTAAACTCGTGACCAGTGGAGGACGTGTGCTTCACTGCATAGGAACGGGAGAAACGAAGGAAGAGGCTCGAAGAAAGGCCTACGAACTCGCGGAAAAGGTCCACTTCGAAGGCAAGATCTACAGGAGGGATATCGCTCTATGAAATACACTTACAGAGAAGCAGGAGTCGATGTCGAGAGGGGAGAAAGCTTTGCGAAAACTATAAAAAGCGCTGTAAAGCTTCCCGAATGGGTGATGAAAGAGCCCACGGGATACGCTTCCATACTCACGATCACAACTCCCCCGGTTGTTGTAACAGCCGATGGGATCGGCACCAAACTCATCCTTCACAGAAAGCACGGGACCTGGCGCTACGCGGCCGAAGACCTTGTAGGTATGAACTACAACGATCTGGTCTGCGTGGGAGCGAGGCCTGTGGCCTTTCTGGACTACCTTGGGGTCGAGAGAATCTCCGAGGAACACGAATCGTTCATAAAAGAGCTCGTGAGCGTCCTTGACAGTGTGGGCATGAAACTGGTGGGCGGTGAGACCGCCGAGATGCCCGATGTTTATCGTGGAGACTGGGACGCTGTGGGCTTCGCTGTCGGTGTTTTAGAAAGACAAATACCAGTTGATAAGATAGAAGAAGGAGATGTGATTGTTGGTATTCCGTCATCGGGGTTCCACTCGAACGGCTGGTCCCTCATAAGAAGGATCATAAAAGAGGAATCCATAAAGATCGAGGAACTTCCCTTTGAACTTCTGAAAGGAACACGCATATACAGAGAAGTCATCGAAGTGTTCGACCTGGTGAAAGGGATCGCACATGTAACTGGTGGGGGAGTGTTGAGAGCTCTGAAGAGAGTCCTCGGAAAGCTTGGGGCGCACGTTTCTCTGCCAAAGAGGGACTTCGTTGATTGGATATTGAAATATGTAGACTTCAACGAAGCGGTCAACACCTTCAACATGGGTGTTGGAATGTTTCTGATCGTGGAAAAACAAAAAGTGGACGAGGTTCTGGCCAGAGTAGAGGGAACAGTCGTTGGGGAGGTCTCTTCAGACTGGAAAATCGAGTACGGAGGTGAGGAGGGATAAGTGTGATCGAGAGTTTCGTGAAGGGATTCAAGGAGATGGTTCAAAACACAAAACTCGCTGTGATAAGCGTTATGGCTCTCGTTCTGGGGTTTGTGGCAGAAATGCTCTACATCTTCACTGGGAAGTACGATTTTCTGAGCCTCGATTTCTTCGTCATAAAACTCTTTGAAGAAACACTGCTTGCACTGCTGATGGGGGCTCTTCTGATTCCAAGAAGAAGAGAAAATCCTCTCAGTCTTCTCGTGTTTTCAGCGTTTTACGGGTTGACGATAAGCGCTGGTTTTTCTCTGTTCGTCCTTCCCGGTTTTGTGGCCTTCATGTTTCTCTTCTTTGCTCCTCTGCTTTCCGTGAAGAACGAACCTCCTTCCAGCGTCCTGGAAAAGAACTACAGAATGGTGTTCAAAGGAGAGAAAACGGCGGACGTGTTCCTCTCTGCGGCCGTTGTATTCATCGTCTGGTTCATACCGTATCTGGGTTCCATAATATCGAATCTCTTGAGAGTTGTTCTGGTTTACTCTATGTACCGGGTAATGGAGGGATCCTATGAAAAGACTGAGAGTGACGCTGGCTCAGCTTAATCCGACTCTTGGAGACTTCGAGGGAAATCTAAAGAAGGCAGTAGAAACCCTCAGAGTGGCGGAAGACCGGGGAAGTGATCTTCTAATCTTTCCAGAACTCTTTCTTCCCGGTTATCCTCCCGAAGACCTCATGCTTAGGCTCTCGTTCCTCAGAGAGAACAGAAAATACCTTCAGAAGTTCGCTCAGCACACGAAGAATCTTGGTGTTACCGTCTTGATGGGTTTCATAGACAGCGACGAGGATGCGTACAACGCCGCCGCGGTTGTGAAAGACGGTGAGATCCTTGGAGTGTACAGGAAGATATCTTTGCCGAACTACGGGGTTTTCGATGAGAGAAGATACTTCAAACCCGGAGAAGAACTCCTCGTCGTGAAAATGGATGAAATCAAAGTGGGTATTACCATCTGCGAAGACATCTGGAATCCGGTGGAACCAAGTGCCTCGCTTTCCTTAGGTGAGGGAGTTCATCTCATAGCAAATCTTTCGGCTTCTCCCTACCACGTGGGGAAACCTGCTCTGAGAAAAGATTACCTCTCTATGAAGGCTTACGACTACCACGTGGCCGTGGCTTACTGCAACATGGTCGGGGGTCAGGACGAGCTCGTCTTCGATGGAGGAAGCATGGTGGTCGACGCTTCAGGAGAAGTCATAAATTACGGAAAGCTCTTCGAAGAGAATATCATCACGGTGGATCTGGATCTGGACGAGAACCTCAGGGTCTCCCTTGTGGATCCGAGAAGAAGGTACATGAAGACCCATAATTATCCGGTGAAAACCGTGGAAGCGGGAAATCTCCGGGAGAAATCCGGGCATTTTGAACCGGTGGTGAATCCTCTTCCTGTGAGAGAAGAAGAGATGTTCAGGGCTCTGATCACGGGTTTGAGAGACTATGTGAAGAAAAACGGTTTTGAAAAGGTCGTGATAGGGCTCAGCGGTGGAATGGACTCTTCTCTCGTCGCGGTCGTAGCAACAGAAGCTCTGGGAAAAGAAAACGTGAAAGGTGTTCTCATGCCGTCCATGTACACCTCAAAAGAAAGTATCGAAGACGCGCAAACACTGGCAAAAAATCTGGGCATAGAGACTTTCATCATTCCCATCACGGATGTGTTTCACTCCTACCTCGAAGCGCTCAAAGACGTCTTCGCCGGGCGAGAACCAGATATAACCGAAGAGAACCTTCAAGCGAGGATCAGAGGAAACTACCTCATGGCACTTTCCAACAAGTTCGGATGGCTCGTTCTCACGACAGGAAACAAAAGCGAGATGGCAACGGGATACGCGACTCTCTACGGAGACATGGCGGGAGGATTCGCCGTTATAAAGGATGTTTACAAGACAGACGTTTACAGAATAGGAAGATGGTACAACAGCTGGAGAGGAAAAGAGATCATTCCGGAAAACATTTTCGTGAAACCCCCCACGGCTGAGCTCAAACCCGGTCAGACGGACCAGGAGAAACTACCACCGTACGAGGTGCTCGATGAAATACTGAGACTCTACATAGAAGAAGGGCTCGATCCAGAAGAGATAGCGTCTAAAGGCTTCGACAGGAAGACCGTGCTCGACGTGACGGAAATGGTACGAAAGAACGAATACAAGAGAAAACAGGCCGCTATCGGCGTGAAGATCTCCACGAGAGCTTTTGGGAAAGACTGGAGAATGCCGATCACGAACAGATTTAAAGAACCTCTTTGAGAACGTTCAGGATTTCCTCGGGTTTCACCAGAGCAACCGCACCCGCTTCAAGAAGCGCTTTACCGTCGTTCAAGGAGTGAACGACTCCATAGATTCTTTCTATGCCGGCGCTTTTTGCGGCTTCAACACCGCTCTTTGAGTCTTCGAAGACCACAACCTTCTCTGGGACCACATTCAACCTTTCCAGAACGAGAAGGTATATCTCTGGATCAGGCTTTCCGTTCTTCACCTGATCACCGAACACCATGACGTCGAAGTACTTTTCGAGATCGAGTCTTTTCAGCCTTTCCAGAGCTTCTCGCTGCGGTGTGGAGGTTGCGAGCGCAAGTTTTATTCCTTTGCTCTTTACGAACTCAAGCGCCTCTCTCACACCTGGGTTTTCCTTGAGAAGCTCAGAGAAAACACACTTTTTTTCTTCGTGGACCCTCTTTCTAAAGTTCTCCAGAGAATCTTCTATCTTCAGCACTTCCATGAGAATGGGAAGACCTTCTCTTTCTGGAACTCCCATTATCCTCCTGTGGAGATCCTCCGTGTAAGGTTTTCCATAGCTTTCCGCGACTCTTCTGTAAGCTTCGAAGTAGAGAGGCTCTGTGTCCATGAGCACTCCATCCATATCGAAAATCACCGCTTCCATCCTTACTCCTCCTTTCTTTTAAAAGAATAACATGAAAAGTTTAACCTGTATAAATCGGATCTTTGTGGTAGTATTAAATATGAAACCACAACCAGGGGGGTTTTAGATGGTATCCAGGAGAATATCAGAGATCCCAATATCGAAGACCATGGAACTCGACGCGAAGGCCAAGGCTCTTATAAAGAAAGGAGAAGACGTGATCAATCTAACGGCCGGTGAGCCGGATTTTCCCACACCGAAACCCATCGTGGAAGAAGCGGTGAGATTTCTCCAGAAAGGAGAAGTGAAATACACAGACCCTCGTGGTATCTACGAACTCAGAGAGGGTATAGCAAAAAAGATAGGTGAGAGATACAAAAAGAACATCTCACCAGATCAGGTTGTGGTGACGAACGGGGCAAAACAGGCTCTGTTCAATGTCTTCATGGCTCTTCTTGATCCCGGCGACGAAGTGATCGTGTTTTCTCCCGTCTGGGTCAGCTACATTCCCCAGATCATCCTCGCTGGTGGCACAGTGAATGTGGTTGAGACATTCATGAGTAAAAATTTCCAGCCCAGTCTGGAAGAGATAGAAGGACTTCTCGTTGGGAAAACGAAAGCCGTTCTTATCAACTCGCCGAACAATCCCACCGGTGTGGTGTACAGAAGAGAGTTCCTTGAAAGACTTGTGAAGCTTGCTATGAAAAGGAATTTCTACATAATCAGCGATGAAGTTTACGATTCACTTGTTTACACGGACGAATTCACATCGATACTCGACGTTTCCGAAGGATTCGACCGGATAGTTTACATAAACGGCTTCTCGAAGTCCCACTCCATGACCGGTTGGAGGGTGGGGTACCTGATATCGAACGAAGAAGTGGCGACCGCTGTTTCAAAAATCCAGTCCCACACAACTTCCTGTATCAACACGGTAGCACAGTACGCCGCTTTGAGGGCTTTAGAAGTGGACAACTCTTACATGGCTCAGACCTTTAAGGAAAGAAGAGATTTCGTAGTGGAAAGATTGAAAAAGATGGGTGTTAAGTTCGTGGAACCAGAGGGAGCATTCTATCTCTTCTTCAAAGTTCCAGGTGATGACGTGAAATTCTGTGAAAGACTTTTAGAAGAAAAAAAGGTCGCACTCGTTCCAGGATCCGCCTTTCTGAAGCCGGGGTTTGTGAGGCTTTCTTTTGCCATATCTGCAGAAAGACTTACGGAGGCGCTGGATAGAATTGAAGACTTCTTCAATTCTCGTTGATTTCCTGAAGAGAAACTGGCACAGATACCTTTTCGGCGTTCTTTCGCTCATCGCGGTGGACCTCCTTCAGGTTTACATTCCACGTGTTATCGGAAAGATCGTCGACATGCTGAACACAGAGACGATGAACTTCGATACACTTAAAATAATGCTATTCTGGGTGATGGCCGCCGCGAGCGGGATGTTCATTGGAAGGTTCTTCTGGAGGTTCTTCCTTGGTGGTACTGCAAGGAAGTTTTTCCTCGAGGCATCGAACAAGATGTTCTCAAAGTTGCTCAGTCTCACTCCCGGATTCTTCGATCGAATGAAAAGCGGTGAACTCATGGCAAGGTTCACCAACGACCTTAGCCTTCTGAGAAGAGTGCTTGGCCAGGGTGCAATACTCTTCTTTGATTCTTTCATCATGATCGTGCTGGTCTTTTTCTTCATGATAGGTAACGTGGGATGGAAGCTCTCCTGGATCAGCTTTGCGCCGCTTTTGCTTCTCGTCCCTGTTTCGATGAGCTTTGGACGACTCATACACAGAAAAGTATCGGAAGTTCAGAAATCTTTCTCGGAACTTTCCGGGTTCACCGAAGAAACGATTTCGAGTGTGCGCATTGTGAAGAGCTTCTCGGTAGAAGACGTTTCGTTCAAGATATTTGAAAACAGGGCACTTAAAAACTTTGAAGACACACTCAGTGCAATCAAAGTCTCCAGCATCTTCAGGCCCCTCATCAACCTTATCGCTTCGACCGCTTTTTTCCTCACCCTTCTTTACGGTGGAAGAGCCGTTATAAACGGGAAGATCTCTCTCGGCGATTTCATAGCCTTCAATTCCTATTTGGGAATGCTCGTCTGGCCGATGATGGCTTACGGTTTCATGGTGGATCTGTTCCAGAGGGGAAGAGCGGCTATGAGACGTCTGGACACGATCTTCACCGCCCAGCCCGAGGTTAAAGAACCCGAGAAACCAATCAGGATAGATCACTTTGAAAGTTTTGAAGTGAGAAACCTGACTTACAGATACCCCGAAACAGAACGGGAAGTTCTGAAGAACATCACCATAAAAATAAACAGGGGAGAAATGATAGGCATCGCCGGCAGCGTTGGGAGCGGGAAATCCACGATAGCAAAGCTCCTCATGAAGCTCTATCCGGTGGAAATGGGAAAGATATTCATAAATGGTGTGGACATTAACAATGTTTCGTCGGAGAACATCAGATCCATCGTCACTCTGGTTCCACAGGAAACGTTTCTGTTCTCAGACACGGTGAGAAACAACATAACAGTCGGTCTGGAAAATGTCGATAAGAAGAGGCTCGAAGAAGTGACAAAGCTCGCGGCCGTTTACGACGATATCATGAGCTTTCCGGAGCAATTCGACACGATTGTTGGTGAAAAAGGTGTGACGCTTTCGGGCGGTCAGAAACAGAGAATCACCATAACTCGCGCTCTCATAAGAGATTTCGAGGTTTACATATTCGATGACTGTCTTTCAGCTGTTGACCCTGAAACTGAGGAAAGGATCATAGATTCAATCAGGAAAGGAATGAAAGGAAAAACAATCGTCGTCATCACGCATCGACTGAAGGTGCTGAAAAACGCCGACAGGATATACGTCCTGCACGAGGGAAGAGTGATAGAAGAGGGCACTCACGAGGAATTGATGATCAAAGGTGGTATGTACAGTAGAATGTACAGAAAACAGCTCATCGAGGAGGGATAGGGCGAAATGAGTGGAAAAAAGATAGGGGTTGTCACCGGTATATTCCAGTCCAGTCCGTACGAATTCTTCGTTCGAATGACCGCCGAAAAGACAGGAGAAGCGTACAAGGTATTCGCTCAGATAGAGGATGTTGTGAAGGTTGAGTACCTCACGGGGTACGGCACCGTCGTCACGTACGGAATGATCGTTGATATACAGAACAAATGGGATGGAGATCTGAGAAACGGCTACGAAGAAGAAGTTGCGCTCGAGAAGTTGAAACCTGCCTATCCGATATACATCGCGAAGGTGAAGGTGACAAGATCGTTTCTGAAAGAAGGTGACAAACTCCTCGAAGACGCTCCGGAGATCCCTCCAAACATAGGTTCCCCTGTCTTCCTCGTCGGAGATGAGGAGATAGACATCGCCCTTGGATTCGATGAGTTGAAGAGAAAGAACGTTGCACTGCCGGTTGGCTTGCTGAAGAACGGAAGGCCGGCTTATCTCGATTTGAGATACATCCTGGGAGACAACGGAGCCCACATAAACGTTTCCGGACAGTCCGGTGTTGCGGCGAAAACCTCTTACACCACGTTCCTCGTTAAGTCGATGATAGAAACGTCCAGCAAAAACGATGGAGAGCTGATGAGAGAGCTGAGAGAGGCGAGATACATCATCTTCAACGTGAAGGGAGAGAGTCTGCTGTTTCTCGATCGTTTTTCGAAGGAGTGGTATTCAGAAAGGGAGAAATGGGATGAAATGTACAGGGTTCTCGGCATTGAACCGAAACCTTTTGAAAATGTCGCATTCTACGCTCCCAGCAGGGAGAAGGGTGCTTACATACCGGACGTCAACAAGAGATTGATCGGTGTGAATGTTTACGGCTGGGACGTGTTCGACATCGTTGAAATGAACCTTCTGGAGCTCATGTTCGATCCAGACGAGATGACGAGAAACCAGAATTTTCAGCTCGCGGTCTGGTCCCTTCAGGAGCACCTTTCCCAGAGAATGGAAGAGATGTACCAGGAATTTCTGAAAGAGGGATACATCGTTGACAGAAAAAAACTGCCGTCAGAGGCACTGCGCGAAGTAGTGATGAAAAAAGGTGAGGTCGTGGATCTTCCACTTGATCTCGATAGTTTGATAAAAGATCTTGGAGAAGGTGGAAGGACAAGAGAGTATCTTCTGGGTGAACATGTCCAGAAGCAGACGATCGGGATGCTGATCAGGAGATTGAAAGCCGCTCAAAAGATGGACTTCGACAGACTCTGGGTGAAACCGCCTCTGAAAGTGGAACCGTGGCAGACCAATTATCGAATCGACTGGAACGTGCCGGGAAGGGTCACAGTCATCGACATTTCGAAGCTGAGAGAACGTGCACAGTCGTTTGTTGTAGGTGCAATTCTTTCCGAGGTAATGAGAGAAAAAGAAAGGAACAGTGGTTTCACTCAGCCCGTTTTCATCTTTCTGGACGAGCTGAACAAGTACGCACCAAGACACGGCGGAGGAGCCCTCGCGAATATCTTCAGAGATGTGGCGGAAAGAGGAAGATCTTTCAGAGTAATCCTCATTGGAGCCGAACAGACCGCTTCCGAAGTGGACTACAGGGTGATCACGCAGGCTGCCACGGTGGTTGTGGGCAGGCAGAAAGGAGCCGAACTCATAAAACCCGAATACTCGCATCTCACAGAGCACTACAAGAGAAAAGCAGCACTCTTGAGACAGGGAGAAGTGATCATAGATCAGCCGTTCTTGAACCTTCCTCTCACGGTGAAGTTTCCACTTCCAGCCTGGTGTACGAGAGAAGGCGGATGGTACCCGGAGGGAAAAACATGGGAAGAAGAGAAGTTCATCATTTGAAGTAAACTATGAATTCCGATCCAACGAGCCACTGAGAGTTCACTTCCAATCTGTAACCTATCGTGTTGCACAGGTGTTTCACTATGGAAAGTCCCAGGCCAGAACCGGGTGCCATTTTGAGTGCTTCTGAACCTCTGTAGAAGCGCTCGAATATCCTGCTCTTCTCCTCTTCTTTGATGCCGATTCCCTGATCTTTCACACTCAGTCTTTCACCGGTGATAGAAATCTCCACCACAGACTCGGGATAAGAGTACTTCACGGCGTTTGAAGCAAGATTCCTCAAAATTGTGTAGAACACAAACCTGTCCGCTTCGATTGTTTCAACATCCACGGAAACGTTCACCTCGATCTTCTTTGAGTCGATCTTTTCTCGAAGCTCTTCCAGGACCCTGTGAACGATTTCTCCGACAGGAATGTGCTCCATCTTGAGTTCGTAAAGACCCAGCTGTATCATGGTGAGCACCTTGAGCTGTCTTATAATCGTTTCCATCCTGTCCAAAGAGCGCTCAACTTTCTTGAGTATTTCGAGTTTTTCTGGATCGTCTTCTAAATCCTTCAGAAGAAAAACGTTCGCCTTCGACGCGGAAAGAGGTGTGAACAACTCGTGTGAGATGGCCGTTACAAAATCGAGTTTAGCCTCGCTGAGGGTTCTCTCCTCGGTGAGATCGCTCACGAAGAGAAGATTTTTCTTTGGTAGAAAGTGGAAGGAAACGAATCTTTTCGAGTGGGGTTCAAAAAAATAGGCGTTCGTTTCGAGGGAGAAATTCTTTTTTTCTTGAACCTCTTTGATGAATCTGTCCATCTCTCTGCACGTGAAGATCGACATCAGATTCTTTCCTCTTTTGAAGCCGAGTCTCTCAGCAGGTTTGTTCGCACCTTCCACTTCCAGCCCTTTCAGTATCACGACCGCCTCTCTGATATGATCGAGATCTTCAAGCTCTATCACCCTCATCACCCCGCGTTGAAAACTTGTATCCCAATCCCCTCACCGTTTTTATCCATCCCTTTCCTATCTTCGATCGAATGGCGCTGATGTGGACATCCACCACCCTGTCAGAGACGTAGTCGTCTCCCCACACCCTGTTCAGGATCTCCTCTCTTGAAAAGACCTTGTTCGGAGTTGTGGCGAGGAGTTTCAAAAGCTCGAACTCTTTGGCTGTCATCTCAACGTTTTTTCCATCGTATCTGACTATGTAATCCTCTGGAAAGATCTCGAGTCTTCCAAATCTCAGTACCTTCTGTTCTTTTCCCATCCTTCTCAGAACCGCTTTCACACGTGCGAGAACTTCCCTTGGATTGAATGGTTTTGTCACGTAGTCGTCCGCTCCAAGCTCTATTCCAAAGATACGGTCCATGTCCCTGTCCCTTGCCGAGATGATGATGATGGCCATTTCCGGGTGAGAAACTTTCATCTCGGGAATTTCGTCCATCGCCACACCGTCGGGAAACATGAGATCGAGGAGAAGCACGTTGTACGTTCCTTCAGAGAGTTTTTTCTTGAGATCGAAAAGGGACTCTGCTTCGTCACACTCGTATCCTTCGGTTTCCAGGTATCTCTTCAACACGCTCCTTATGTCTTCGTCGTCTTCAGCTATCAGCACCTTCATTCCCACTCTCAACACCCCTCAGGAATTCCTTCATGTTTTTTCCCGTTTCTATGTATATGACCTCCTCACAGAGGTTGTTGGCATGGTCTCCCATTCTTTCAAGATCTCTTGCGATGAGTATGTAAACCAGCGCTAGCTCGGCCGAGATGTTTCCTTCCTTTATCCTTTCCACCACGATTTTTCTGATCTTCTTTTCCATCTCGTCTATCACGTCGTCGAATTTCCAGAGCCTGAAGGCCAGATCCACATCCTCTTCAACGAAGGCTTTGAAAGCATCCTGAACCACTTTCAGGGTGCTCCCGAACATATCCTTGAGTTCCTTAAGCATCTCGAATTTGACCTTCTCCTTGGAGAGAAAGAGACACTTCTCAGCTATGTTGCAGGAGAGATCTCCTATCCTCTCCAGGTCGTTTGAAAATTTCAAGATGGTGATGATGTACCTGAGCTGTTTCAGAATGGGGTTGTACCTCGCTATGATCTGGTAGGCTTTTTCTTCTATCTCCCTGTTCAGTTCGTCTATCATATCGTCCGACTCGAGGACCTTCCTGGCGAGTGTTTCGTTCATCGTTTCGAGGCTCTCTATCGCGTCGTTCAAAGACTCAGAGACCAGAAAGAGCATCTTCGAGACATCAGACTTGAGAAGTGTGAGTTCCCTTTCGAAGTGAACGTGATCGACCATACTTTCCGCCTCCATCATCCGATTTTTCCTGTCAGGTACTCCTCGGTGAGCCTGTTTTTTGGCCTTTCCACGATTTCTCTTGTCGGTCCGTATTCGATGAGTTCTCCCCTGTACATGAACGCTATGTAGTCCGCTATTCTTATCGCCTGGCCGATGTTGTGCGTGACGATCACGATGGTGTAATTCTCGGAGAGTTCCTCCAGAAGCTTTTCTATCCTCTGAGTCGCTATGGGATCGAGGGCCGATGTCGGCTCATCGAGAAGAATCACCTCGGGTTCAACGGCGAGGGCCCTCGCTATACAGAGTCTCTGCTGCTGACCGCCGGAGAGTCTAGTACCAGATTTGTTCAGTTCTGACTTCACCTCGTCCCATAGGGCTGCCTTTTTCAATGATTCCTCTACTATCCGATCGAGAATGTGTTTGCTCTTCACTCCGTGTATCCTGGGGCCGAACGCGACGTTGTCGTAGATCGACATGGGAAAAGGTGTCGGTTTCTGGAAGACCATACCGACTCTCTTTCTGTACTCCGTCACATCGAGCTGTGGATCGTAGATGTCCTGTCCCTTGAAGTATATCTTCCCTTCAACCCTGAATCCAGGCAGATGATCGTTCATCCTGTTGATGCTCCTCAGGAGAGTTGTTTTACCGCATCCAGAGGGACCTATTATTGCGGTTATCTGGTTTTTGAAGATCTTCATCGTCACGTTCTTGACGGCTATCTTCTCACCGTAGTAAGCGCTGAAGTTTTCAATCTCAATGATGGGCTCCATTCTTTCTCCTCCTCAAAAAGAAAGCTGTTCCATATATCAAGGCAACTACTATCATCAGAAAAGCGGCCGTTCCCTTTGCCATCCACTGGGCTGACTCGCCGTACGCCGCTGTGATGTAGTATATGTGTGTTGGCAGGGTCATAACAGGAGAGAGAAGACTCTTCGGAAGCTGCGTTGAATAAAACACAGCTCCCGTGAGCAGAACAGGAGCGGTCTCTCCCAGAGCTCTTCCACCACCGACGAGAACCGCTGTTATGATCCCTTTCCTCGCAGCGGGAAGAAGAACTTTGAAGATCACCTCTTCTTTTGTCGCACCGAGTGCCAGCGCCGCTTCCCTTATCTCAACAGGTATGGCCTTCAGGGTTTCCCTCGTGGAAGAAGCGATAACGGGAAGTGTCATGAGAGAAAGAGTCAACGCGGCAGCGAGCATGGAGGTTCCAAACTGAAGGGCCACGCAGAAAAAGGCAAGTCCGAAAAGTCCATAGACAACCGAAGGAATACCGCTCAGGGCGGTCAGAGAGATATCTATCCACTTCGCGATCACGTTGTTTCCGTATTCAGAGAGAAACACCCCGGTGAAGATCCCAAGAGGAATCGATATGAGAAACGTGAGCACCATGAGGTAGAAACTGCCGAGGATGGCGGGAAAGATTCCTCCCTCCGTCATACCGTTCTTCGGATAATCCAGGAAAAAAGAAGGTGAAAAGTACTTCACCCCTCCCGCGAGAATCAGTACGAACATGATCACAACAACTGCGAAGGCGACGTAACTCACCGCTCTGAAAACGTACGAAGCGATCAGGTCTTTTCTCATCTTGTCTGCCTCCCCGATATGTACCTAGAGAGTCCTGTGAGAACAAGGGAGATCACAAGAAGTATAACCCCGGCCGCAAAGAGCACATGATAATGCATGCTTCCAACGGCCACCTCACCTATCTCGCTCGCAATCGCGGCTGTCAGAGGTTTTACTGGATCGAAGAAAGAACGCGGTATTATGGCAGCTCCTCCGCCAGCCATGAGGACGATCATCGTTTCACCGACAACTCTGTTCACGGTCAGGACGAAGGCGTTCAGTATGCCGGGAAGCGCCGCTCTGGTGGTAACCTTGAAAACCGTGGTGAATCGAGTTGCTCCGAGTGCCAGGGCGCTCTCTTCAAGGGCCACATCGACAGAGTCGAGTGCTTCAAGGGAAAGAGAAACGGTGTAGGGAAGGGCCGTGAGAATGAGTCCGATGGATGCGAGCAGAAAGTTCTCGGTGGACCACACATCGAAATTGAGCAGAATAGGAGCGATGTACAGAAGAACAAAGAGTCCTATGATTACAGAAGGTGTCCCGGCGAGAAATTCCACTGTGGTTCTTATGAGGTTTTTCTCGAAGTCTTTAGCGTAAGTGTGTAGGAAAAAGGCTATAAGGTAACCGAGGGGAAGTAACACGGCAGAAGAAAAAGCCGTGAGCAGAAGAGTTCCAGCTATCATAGCGAGCATACCGTATTCTGGGGGATCCGCCGTTGGATACCAGTAGATACTCGTGAAAAGCTCGCCCCCGACTTCCACGAGGGCGGGCCAGGCTTCCCTGATCAGAAAGAAAACCAGGAGAAAGAGGGCAAGAATGCCAGTACCCGAAAGAGCGACTATCACCAGTTTTCTGAGGAAATTCGCCAGGGTTCTGTTCAGCTTCGATCCCTCCTCACTGACCGTAAGCGGCTATGTAACCTGCCTTTTCGACCAGTTCCTGTCCCTTCTTCGAGAAGGCGAACATGATGTACTCGAAGACGAGGCTTCTCATTTCAGGGAATCCGTTCGTCGCATCGACAAACATGAAGAGAGGTCTTGCTATCGGGTATTTTCCTTTCAGAATGTTTTCCTTCGTCGGGTAGATACCGTTCACCTTCAGGACTTTCACATCGTCTGTGACGTACCCCACACCGACGTAGGCGATAGCGTACGGATTTTTGGAAACACTCTCTATCTCGAGCTGGGTGCTCTCGACCATTCTCACGTAAGGAGCCATTCTCGCTCCACCGAGGACTTTGTTTTCAAACGTTTCGTAGGTACCAGAAGCGGTGTTTCTCGAGTAAACAACGATTCTCTTTTTCGGGAGATTTGGATTCACCTGTGACCAGTACTGGATCTCTCCTGTATAGATCTTCTTCAGCGTCTCTATGGAGATGTCATCGATCCCGAGGTCCTTGTTCACAATGATCGCTATTCCGTCGAAAGCGATGAGGAAAGGAATGAAGTATTTTCCTTCCTTGTGCATTCTCTCGATTTCAGAGGGTTTGAGCCATCTGCTCGAGTTGGCGATGTCGGTCGTTCCGTTGAAGAGAGCCGCGATTCCTGTGGAAGAGCCCGCACCTTCGAGAGTCACCTGAAGATCCGGGTGGAGCTTTTTGAACTCTTCGATCCAGAGTTGGGCGATGGGAAAGATCGTGTTGGAACCCTTGATGACGAGCGTTTCTGCCACAAGAAAAACCGAAACTAACGAAAGAAGAAGTACCACAAACCTTTTCATAAGAGACACCTCCACATCAGGATTTTATCACTTCTTAGTTTCCAGATTTTCTTTGTGTGATTTCACACGGTTTGTTAAGAAATGTTAAGCCGACTCTTCGTTCTGAAAGAGAACGATTTTGTGAGACTATCGTTCTATAACAGAACGGAAAATAGCATTATATGAAAAAACGTTCCCTGTGAGAACGTTTTGTGCCATAACTCGTTCCAGGGGGAGTGCATACTGTGTACGAGGAGATCATCGAAAAATTGGATCTCCAGATGAACAGAATGATCAGTTTTCTTTCAAAGAGGTGCGGGTAAGACCACTTTTCTCCTGTCGATGGCAAGAAAGCACGGTTTTCTTTACATATAATCCAGAAAGCCCATCCCCTTCAGAGGATCGGGAGGAGGTCAACTGATCCTGCCATGTACTACGCTTTCGAGGGAGAAATTGGAAATTTCAGGGAGGTTTTCGTTGTCTTCGCATTGGAAGAAATCGGAAAAATATACGCTGTGAAAAACGAAGAAGAAGGAGATTACGTTTTAAAGATAGAAGTTGGTGGAAAGAGCAAGAAAAAGAAATCGAGTGACTTCGTGATAAGGGACGATGTCGATCTTCCCTTTAGAAATGTGATCCCGATGTGGATACCGGGGATGTTGTGGTGACTCTCAGAAGGTGGTATAATATGAACAGAAAGTGAGAAAAATCACAAACCTCCTGAGGTGGAGGGGAAAATCCTGACACCGGGGGAGGGGATGGATAGAAGTATACCCCTCTCCCGGTATGTGGAGAGGGGGTTTTCGTTTTGGAGAAGAGATTCTACATCCTCACCATCGTGGTGGAAGACCGGGAAAAGGCCTACCAACAGGTGAACGAACTCCTTCACAATTTCTCCGAAGACATCCTGCTCAGAGTCGGCTATCCCGTCAGAGAAGAGAACATGGCGATCATATTCCTCGTTCTGAAAACAGACAACGATACGATAGGTGCCCTCTCCGGAAAGCTCGGCCAGATTTCCGGTGTTCGCGTGAAAACAGTTCCTTTGAAGAGGTGATGCGTATGTACGTGTTTGTGAAAGAGCGTGTAGAGAGCAGATCTTTCATACCGGAAGAAAAGATATTTGAACTTCTCGAAAAGACAAAAAATCCCGACCCTGCAAGGGTGAGAGAGATCATCCAGAAATCGCTGGACAAGAACAGGCTCGAGCCGGAAGAAACGGCCACCCTTTTGAATGTGGAAGATCCAGAGCTTCTGGAGGAGATCTTCGAAGCAGCCCGCGCTCTGAAGGAGAGAATCTACGGAAACAGAATCGTTCTTTTTGCACCGCTCTACATAGGAAACGATTGTGTCAACGACTGTGTTTACTGCGGTTTCAGAGTTTCCAACAAAGTGGTGGAAAGAAGAACGCTCACAGAAGAGCAATTGAAAGAAGAAGTCAGAGCACTCGTCTCCCAGGGACACAAAAGACTCATCGTCGTCTATGGAGAGCACCCCAAATACTCCCCGGAGTTCATCGCAAGAACGATCGACATCGTTTACAACACGAAGTACGGAAACGGTGAGATCAGACGCGTGAACGTCAACGCGGCACCTCAAACGATTGAAGGCTACAAGATCATAAAGTCCGTGGGAATCGGAACCTTCCAGATCTTTCAGGAAACCTACCACAGAGAAACTTACCTGAAGCTTCACCCAAGAGGCCCGAAATCGAACTACAACTGGAGGCTCTACGGTCTGGACAGAGCGATGATGGCGGGAATCGACGACGTTGGAATAGGAGCGCTCTTTGGCCTCTACGACTGGAAGTTCGAAGTGATGGGGCTCCTCTACCACACGATACACCTCGAAGAGAGATTCGGTGTGGGGCCGCACACCATCTCCTTCCCGAGAATAAAACCCGCGATAAACACACCATATTCGCAGAAACCGGAACACGTCGTGAGCGATGAAGACTTCAAGAAGCTCGTCGCCATCATAAGGCTTTCTGTTCCGTACACGGGAATGATTCTCACCGCGAGGGAACCCGCGAAACTCAGAGATGAAGTGATAAAGCTCGGTGTCTCTCAGATAGACGCTGGCTCCAGAATAGGAATCGGGGCGTACTCTCACAGAGAAGACGACGAGGACAGAAAGAGACAGTTCACGCTCGAAGACCCAAGGCCGCTTGATCAGGTGATGAGAAGCCTTCTGAAAGAAGGTTTTGTACCGTCATTCTGCACCGCGTGCTACAGGGCTGGTAGAACGGGAGAACACTTCATGGAGTTTGCGATTCCCGGTTTCGTGAAGAACTTCTGCACACCGAACGCCCTGTTCACACTACAGGAGTACCTCTGCGACTACGCGACCGAGGAGACGAGAAAAGTGGGAGAAGAGGTCATCGAAAGAGAACTCCAGAAGATGAATCCAAAGATCAGAGAGAAAGTGAGAGAGGGACTCGAAAAGATAAAGCGCGGTGAGAGGGATGTCAGATTTTAAAAGGATCCTCGAAGAGATCGCAGAAAAATACAACTGCAAGATCTGGATCTCAGAGAAGATAGGAAAGAGATGGTCCTTTTACAGAGATCTCAAAGCGGGAAGGGAAAAGTTCCTTCCCGCCGAGCTTCTCGTCGAAAACGAAAGGTTCGGAGTCTTCGCAGAAGATTTCCCGGAAGACAAAAGAGACGAAGTGATCCCTCTTTTGCAGAAAATTCTGGATGAACTGGAGTGATGAATCATGACCGGTAGAGAAATTCTGGAAAAACTTGAAAGAAGAGAGTTCACAAGAGAAGTTCTGAAAGAGGCACTTTCCATAAACGACAGGGGGTTCAACGAGGCTCTCTTCAAACTCGCGGACGAAATCAGAAAAAAGTACGTGGGCGACGAGGTGCACATCAGGGCAATCATAGAGTTCTCGAACGTGTGCAGAAAGAACTGTCTCTACTGCGGTCTGAGAAGAGACAACAAGAATTTGAAAAGATACCGAATGACTCCGGAAGAGATCGTCGAACGGGCAAGACTCGCCGTTCAGTTCGGCGCGAAAACGATCGTCCTTCAATCCGGTGAAGATCCCTATTACATGCCAGATGTGATATCGGACATCGTGAAGGAAATAAAGAAGATGGGAGTTGCCGTCACCCTGAGCCTTGGAGAGTGGCCAAGAGAGTACTATGAAAAGTGGAAAGAAGCGGGAGCGGACAGGTATCTTTTGAGGCACGAGACGGCGAATCCCGTTCTTCACAGAAAGCTCAGGCCCGACACATCGTTCGAAAACAGACTGAATTGTCTTCTCACACTGAAAGAACTCGGCTATGAGACGGGAGCGGGTTCTATGGTGGGACTCCCTGGACAGACGATAGACGATCTGGTCGACGATCTCCTGTTTCTGAAGGAGCACGATTTCGACATGGTGGGAATAGGACCGTTCATTCCGCATCCAGACACACCTCTTGCAAACGAGAAGAAAGGAGGCTTCACCCTCACGCTGAAGATGGTGGCGCTCACCAGGATCCTTCTTCCAGACTCGAACATCCCGGCGACTACCGCCATGGGAACGATCGTTCCGGGCGGAAGAGAGATCACCCTCAGATGCGGTGCAAACGTCATCATGCCGAACTGGACTCCATCTCCTTACAGACAGCTTTATCAGCTCTATCCTGGAAAGATCTGCGTTTTCGAGAAGGACACTGCGTGTATTCCCTGCGTGATGAAGATGATAGAGCTCCTCGGCAGGAAACCAGGAAGGGACTGGGGAGGCAGAAAAAGGGTCTTTGAAACAGTCTGAACATAAGGTAAAATATGATGCGGTACACAATCACAACAGGAGGCCTACTCATGAACATAGACGACATTCTGTTTTCTTACGGAGAAGAAGACATTCCCTTGAAGGCGCTGTCGTTTCCCATCTTCGAAACGACGAATTTCTACTTCGACAGTTTCGACGAGATGTCAAAAGCCCTCAGAAACGGAGACTACGAATTCGTTTACAAAAGAGGAAGTAATCCCACAACAAGACTGGTGGAGAAGAAACTCGCAGCGCTGGAAGAGTGTGAAGATGCCCGCCTCGTTGCCTCTGGAATGAGCGCCATTTCGCTTTCCATCCTTCATTTCCTCAGCTCGGGGGACCACGTCGTGTGTGTGGACGAGGCTTACTCCTGGGCGAAAAAGTTCTTCAACTACCTCTCAAGGAAGTTCGATATAGAAGTCAGCTACGTTCCACCAGATGCGGAAAGAATAGTCGAAGCCATCACGAAGAAGACAAAACTCATCTACCTCGAAAGTCCCACGAGTATGAGAATGAAAGTGATCGATATAAGAAAGGTCACAGAAGCGGCAGGAGAACTCAAGATAAAAACCGTCATAGACAACACCTGGGCGTCGCCGATCTTTCAAAAGCCAAAGCTTCTGGGAGTGGATGTGGTGGTTCACTCTGCGACGAAGTACATCTCAGGACACGGAGACGTGATGGCGGGAGTGATCGCAGGAGACGTCGAAGATATGAAGAACATCTTCGTGGATGAATACAAAAACATCGGACCGGTTCTCTCGCCCATAGAAGCCTGGCTCATCTTGAGGGGTCTTAGAACGCTGGAACTTCGCATGAAAAAGCACTACGAAAACGCTCTTGTGGTGTCTGACTTCCTCATGGATCACCCGAAGGTCCTCGAGGTGAACTACCCGATGAATCCAAGATCACCGCAGTACGAACTCGCTTCCTCTCAGATGAGCGGTGGCTCAGGACTGATGAGCTTCAGGCTGAAAACGGACAGCGCAGAGAAAGTCAAAGAGTTCGTCGAAAGTCTGAGGGTTTTCAGGATGGCTGTGAGCTGGGGAAGTCACGAGAACCTTGTTGTTCCAAGGGTGGCTTATGGAGACTGCCCGAAAAAAGACGTGAACCTGATAAGAATCCATGTGGGTCTCGGAGATCCAGAAAAGCTCGTGGAAGACCTGGATCAGGCGCTCAAAAAAATTTAAAGCCCCCAGACGGGGGCTTTTTGTTTTGTGTGGGTGGGGATTACCACCAGAAGGCCTGAATAGTTTTTACTATGGCAACGCTACCATTCGTTTCATCGTAGTAAACACCATCTTCAAGATTACTTGCCTGCCCTCTTGTGTATGTGCCTCTTGAACCGTATGTGTCTTTCAAAGCATCGTAAACAAGCTTTGCAATATTTGTGTCATATTCGATGACGATAGTGATCTCATTCTCTGTTGTATTGGCAATAGCCTTGAAAGTTGTTAAGTTATCATCGTCTAAGAATTCAGAATCGACATATGAAGTGATGTCAGCTGCATTTTCCAAATCTAATTCATTGTTGTTGAATGAATCTTCATCTGGCAAAGTCGCCATAAGCCACTGTTCTGCTCCCTGTTCTAGATTCCTCAACTGCACCGCTATTCTTGTCGCCCTTGCCTTCCTCATCGCACCCGTTGCCGTTGGAACCAACACTCCCATCAGAGCTGCGATGATAGCCATGACGATCAGAAGCTCAATCAACGTGAAACCCGCTCTTCTCTTCATAAAATCCACCTCCTTAGTTAAAATTTGTTAAATATAGATTTTACACTTATGAATTATACAACCTGTTACTGGTTTATGTCAAGTGTTAAAAGGTTTTCAATAAGGTTCTTTTATTCTATAGAAATATGTTCACTTTTCAATTCAGGAGAAAGTTCATCGTCCTTGGGAATGATTCTAACATGTCTCTGATATAATTCTCAAGAGGAGGTGATCGGTTTGGACTTCAGAAAGCTCACAATAGAAGACTCTTTGAAACTTCCTGAAGAAGAAAGGGAGAAACTCTCAAAACTTTCCCTGGAAACCATCAAAAGACTCGATCCACACGTGAAGGCGTTCATCTCCGTCAAAGAAGACGTCTCCGTGGAAAAGAATGGGAAGTTCTGGGGAATTCCCATCGCCATCAAGGACAACATCCTGACCCTCGGAATGAGAACGACCTGCGCTTCTAAAATCCTCGAGAACTACGAATCCGTTTTTGATGCCACCGTTGTGAAAAAACTGAAAGAAGCGGGCTTTGTTATCGTTGGGAAAGCGAACCTCGACGAGTTCGCGATGGGATCCAGCACCGAAAGATCCGCGTTCTTCCCAACGAGAAACCCCTGGGATCTTGAGCGGGTTCCCGGTGGAAGCAGTGGAGGATCTGCCGCCGCTGTCGCTTCGGGAATGGTTGTCGCGGCGCTCGGAAGCGACACGGGGGGTTCTGTGAGACAGCCCGCGTCGCTCTGCGGGGTGGTTGGGTACAAACCCACCTACGGACTCGTCTCCAGATACGGCCTTGTGGCATTCGCAAGCTCTCTCGACCAGATAGGTCCCATCACGAAGACGGTGAGAGACGCCGCCATCCTCATGGAAATCATCTCCGGAAAAGACGAGAACGACGCCACAACGATGGACAGGAAAGTGGATTTCCTTTCGGAGATCGAAAACGGCGTCGCGGGTATGAAATTCGCCGTTCCGCAGGAGATCTACGAGCACAAGATAGAAGACGGTGTGGCAGAGAGATTCGAAGAGTCCCTCAAACTCCTCGAAAAACTCGGTGCGAAGGTGGAAAAGGTCAGCATCCCGCACATGAAATATTCCGTCGCCGTCTATTACGTCATCGCTCCCGCTGAAGCGAGTTCCAACCTAGCCAGATTCGACGGTGTCAAGTACGGTCTCAGGGTAAAAGAGAAAGGCCTCAGAGAGATGTACATGAAGACCAGAAACGTCGGGTTCGGTGAAGAAGTCAGAAGAAGGATCATGATCGGAACCTTCACCCTCAGCGCTGCCTACTACGAAGCCTATTTCAACAAGGCCATGAAAGTGAGGAGAAAGATCTCCGATGAGCTCAACGAGGTGCTCTCGCAGTACGACGCGATCCTCACTCCCACCTCCCCGGTGACGGCCTTCAAGATCGGAGAGATAAAAGATCCTCTCACCTACTACCTCATGGACATCTTCACGATACCCGCAAACCTCGCGGGACTTCCCGCGATCAGTGTGCCGTTCGGGTTCTCAAACAATCTCCCCGTTGGTGTTCAGGTGATAGGCAGAAGGTTCGCGGACGGGAAAGTCTTCAGAATAGCGAGGGCCATAGAGAAGAACTCCCCATACAACGAAAACGGCATGTTCCCGCTCCCGGAGGTGAAAGCATGAGATACAGACCCGTCATAGGTCTTGAGATACACGTTCAGCTTTCAACGAAGACCAAAGCGTTCTGCTCCTGCCCGGCGGATGTCTTCGAGCTTCCTCCGAACACGGCGATCTGTCCCGTCTGCACCGGCCAGCCGGGGGCCCTTCCCGTTCCCAACGAAGAGATGATCAGATTCGCTGTGAAGACCGCCCTTGCGTTGAACTGCAAGATTCACAAGTATTCCAGATTCGACAGAAAGAACTACTTCTATCCTGACCTTCCCAAGGGATACCAGATCAGTCAGTACTTCTACCCGATCGCAACCGAGGGTTTCCTGGAGATAGACGGAGACGAAGGAAGGAAAAAAGTCAGAATCAGAAGGCTCCACCTCGAGGAAGACGCTGGGAAACTCGTCCACGAAGGGGACTCCATCACCCGTGCGAGCTACTCTCTGGTCGATATGAACAGATGCGGTGTTCCTCTCATCGAGATCGTCACAGAGCCCGATATTTCTTCTCCGAGAGAAGCTCGCGTTTTCATGGAGAAGCTGAGATCCATCGTGAGGTACCTCGGCGTGAGCACGGGAGACATGGAAAAGGGAGCTCTCAGATGCGACGCGAACATCTCCGTTGTTGACACAGAAACGGGAAGACAGAGCAACAGGGTGGAAGTGAAGAACATGAACTCTTTCAGGTTCGTTGAGAGGGCTTTGGAGTACGAGTTCGAGCGAATCGTGAAGGCGATGGAGAGAGGAGAAGACGTGGAAAGAGAGACGAGAGGCTGGGACATGGCCACGAAGACCACTGTCTCTATGAGGGGAAAGGAAGAAGAGAGCGATTACAGGTACTTTCCGGAGCCAGACATACCGCCCGTTGTTCTCTCCGACGAGTATCTCGAAGAGGTGAAAAAGGAACTCCCAGAGCTTCCAGACGAGAAGGCAGAGCGATTCATGAGAGAGTACGGCCTTCCGGAGTACGACGCGAAGGTGCTCACCTCAAGTAAAGAACTCGCCGAGTTCTTCGAAGAGTGTGTGAAGGTGGTGAACAGACCGAAGGATCTCAGCAACTGGATCATGACGGAAGTTCTGAGAGAACTCAACGAAAGAAACATCGAAATCACAGAGTCAAAACTGACCCCTCAGCACTTCGCTGATCTCTTCAAATTGATGGACGAAGGAAAAATCTCCATAAAGATCGCAAAGGAGATATTCCCGGAAGTCTTCGAAACAGGAAAGATGCCCTCCCAGATCGTGGAGGAAAAGGGTCTGACTCAGATCAACGACGAAAAACTCATCGAGGAACTGGTGAAAAAGGCGATGGAACAGAATCCAAAGGCTGTTCAGGATTACAAATCAGGCAAAAAGAAAGCGGCAGGGTTCTTCGTGGGATACGTGATGAGAGAGACAAAAGGAAAAGCGAACCCGGAACTCACGAACAGGATCATTCAAAAACTCCTCGAGGGGGAGTGATATTTTGAAAAAGTTTCTTCCTCTTCTTTTTATTTTTGTGGTGGGGGGAGTCGTTCTTCCCGCCTCTTTCACCTGGACGTCCGATGGATATCACGTCAAATTCGGTGACACACTTTTTTTTGAAGTCTTCAACGATGGATGGGGTGTGGGAGTGAGCCTCTCGAAAAGTGCGACGAACTACCAGAAACTGGGTTTTCTCAAGGTGAAAACCTCAGAAGTCACTTTGAAGACGGGTCTTTCCTTTGGGAACGGCTGGAACGTTTTCTTCTGCGTCGATCAGAGAGATGTGATTCCGTTTCCCGGAAGCCTCTACTACGAGTTCTTCATCGGAAGATCGGGCGGGTACGCTATCCTGAAACAGGACTACATCGTGAAGATCGGTGGGTACAGGCTATCCCTCGACAATTTCGCCTACATGTCTAAGGACACCGTCATGTTCCACAGCGGTCAATTCTCCATGGGAGGAACCTCTTTCGCGTACAGAGCTTTGAACAACACGGTTCTTTTTGGCATCTCAGATCCGGATAACGTTCTCTTTTTGGGTGCCGGACTGCTCAACTGGAAACTCGCCGGAGGAGCGGGGTTCAACTTCACACCCATAAACGGCGTGGATGTCAAGCTTCTTGTTTCAGCCGCCGTAGATGAGGTCTCTTTTGGATTCATGGCACGTGCAAAGAAGGAAAATACCGATCTCACCTTTGTTCTGAACACGAACGAGTTCTACTTCAGTGTGAAATTTTAAGAAATCGCACGATATTCTTTGATAAACGGGGATATTTCTCGATATCCCCGTTTTTTCGTTCGAAACAGGGTTTGTAATTTTTTGTAAACTTGACTATAATTCTGGTCAGGGAGTGATGAAATGGATCTGAGCAGGGTTTCTTTTTACAGTCTTGCGGACGCGAAAGCGCGGTTCTCCCAGGTTGTCGAAGAAGCGAAAACGAAAGACGTGGTCGTGACAAAGAACGGTGTGCCCGCGGTTGCTGTCATTGACTACGAGAAATACAAAAAGCTCATGGAATTCATGGATGAGATCCTCGATACTTATCTGCTGGACATCGGGAACGTGGAGAAGTATCTCGAGCTCAAAAGGTATTTTGAATTCAACGATTCACAGGAGGTGTGAGAATGGCTCAGGTTGTCCTTGAAAACGTCACCAAGGTCTACGAAAACAAAGTCGTCGCTGTGAAAAACGCGAATCTCGTCGTCGAAGACAAGGAGTTCGTGGTTCTCCTTGGACCATCCGGCTGTGGAAAGACGACCACTCTGAGGATGATCGCAGGACTTGAAGAGGTTACAGAAGGAAAGATCTACATCGACGGCAAGGTCGTGAACGATGTTGAACCAAAAGACAGAGACATCGCCATGGTGTTCCAGAACTACGCTCTGTATCCACACATGACCGTCTACGAAAACATGGCCTTCGGTTTGAAACTGAGAAAATATCCAAAGGACGAAATCGACAGAAGAGTACGTGAAGCTGCGAAAATCCTCGGAATAGAAAACCTGCTCGACAGAAAACCGAGACAGCTCTCAGGTGGTCAGAGGCAGAGGGTCGCCGTTGGAAGAGCTATCGTGAGAAATCCGAAGGTCTTCCTCTTCGACGAACCACTCTCCAACCTCGACGCGAAACTCAGGGTGCAGATGAGAAGCGAGCTCAAGAAACTCCACCACAGACTCCAGGCAACGATCATCTACGTGACACACGACCAGGTGGAAGCGATGACGATGGCTGACAAGATCGTTGTCATGAAGGACGGAGAAATCCAGCAGATAGGAACTCCACACGAAATATACAACTCTCCAGCGAACGTCTTCGTCGCCGGATTCATCGGTAGCCCTCCAATGAATTTCGTCAACGCGAGAGTCGTGAGAGGAGAAGGTGGCCTCTGGATCCAGGCATCTGGCTTCAAAGTGAAGGTGCCTAAGGAATTTGAAGACAAACTCGCAAATTACATCGACAAGGAGATCATCTTCGGTATCAGACCTGAAGATATCTACGACAAGCTCTTCGCACTGGCACCAACTCCAGAGAACACGATCACAGGTGTTGTGGATGTTGTCGAACCTCTCGGAAGTGAAACTATTCTCCACGTGAAAGTCGGAGACGACTTGATTGTGGCATCCGTCAACCCGAGGACTCAGGCAAAAGAAGAACAGAAAATCGATCTGGTACTCGACATGACGAGAATGCACGCCTTCGATAAAGAAACGGAGAAGGCTATTATCTGAGGGGGGCCGGCCCCCTCACTTTTTTATTCTGAACTCGATCACGTCCCCATCCTCGAGCAGTTCAGTGAACATGGCTCTCCTTCCGTTTTTGAGAAGTTCGTAGTCCCTGAGTCCGTCCAGCTTCAAATCCTTGAGAAGGTCTATCACCATGGGTTTGAAGTCTTTCAGTTCCACTCTTTCTTCGTCTATCCTGTGGAGGATTTTCAAAGGGATTTTCTTCAATTCGCCGTTGAACGAGACAGTGATGTGGGGAACTTCAAGTGCTTCCTCCAGTTTTTTCCTTCCCTTTTCAACGAGGTCGATCTCTTCTCCGAGCGGCACTTCTTCATCGTCTTTCAAAGGAACTCCTCCTTTGAGGAGATCAAAGTTCACGAGGGAGATCCATTTCTCTTCGCCGTTCACCACGATTCTTGTCTTTCCGTAGGAGATCTTTGACTTTATCTCGGAGATCTTTATCTTTTCCGGAAAGCTCACCACATCTCCTTCTTCTACGTCAGCATCGGGTGGTACTGGCGTTCCGTTCTTCACGATCTCCGGGAAGACCTCCTCCACACCTCCATCGGGAAGTTTCACTTTCACAGGTTTCACAAGGTCCTTTATTCTCAGTGGAGTTTTTTCCTCTTCGGTTTGAATATCTATCCTGTCACCATGCTTCACTCTGGAGGAGAGATTCGCCTCTTCGCCGTTCACGAAAATCTTCACGGAGGTTCTTCTCTTTGGCCTCAAGAGGGTTTTTCCGTTTAGTTCAAAGGAAATCATTTCTCCACCTACGAGCGAGGAGAACCTGTATCCCGCCTGTATGAGAACCTGCATGACCGAGTACCTGCCCACTCCTCCCATGAGCTTCACAGGAACCCCGTTCACGAAGACCTGAGAGAAAACGGATCCCCTGTTTCTCATGGCACTGTAAGCGATTCCCACAGGAGTGATGTACTCGCTTCCTTTGACCTTTCCGGTGAGATCCTCAACAAGACCGGTGCTTTCTACACTCTTCAGAGATACCCTGTCAAGAGGAAGATCCATCTTCCTGGCAAGACTTTCCACAAAACCCGGTACCTTCGCGCCGCCGCCGACCACCATCACAACAGAGGGGGCTCCACCGTTCAGCTCTGTCACGACCGTTGAGATCTCCGTTGTGATCTGATCCACAATGGGTTTTATCGCTTCGGAGACCTCCCGGGCGTTCAACTCGATTTCTCTGTCCAGTATATTCTTCACCTTCACTCTTTCTTCTGAAAAAACGGTTCTCTTCACGTGTTCCGCTGTCTGAAAGTCAAGCAGAAATTTCTTTCCTATGGCTTCCGTTATCTCGTCACCCGCCATGGGGATCATTCCGTAGGCCACCACCGTTCCTTCCTTCGAGATAGCTATGTCGCTCGTTCCCGCGCCCACATCGACGAGAGCTATGTTCAGATACCTGAGATCCTCCGGGACGGTTAGATCCATCGCCGCTATCGGCTCCAGCGTCACGTGAACCGGAGTGAGTCCCACAGTCTCCAGAACCCTCATCAGGGAATCCACAACGTGAACGGGAAGGAAAGCAGAGACCACCTTAACATAAGCCTTCCCGCCTCTGTGTCCCTCAAGCTTTTTCATCCACATTCCGTCGAGTCTGTACTCGACGACGGAGTATCCCACACAGAAGAAGTCCTCTTCTACACTTTCCTGCGCTTTAGTCACCGCTTCTATTTCAAGCTTCATAACGTCTTCGCGGGTGATGTGTCCAGTCTTGGAAAAATCCAGCTCCGCCTCACCTACTTGAGTTTTCAGGAACCTTCCCGCGAGGGCTACAGCCACCTCTTTCAGTTCGATTTCGTTCCTCGACTCGAGTCTTTCTTTCACCTCTTTCACCGTTTCCGCCACTCCGAGCACATCGTGAACCTGACCGTCGAACATCGTGCGTGTTTTGTGTTCTATCAGTTCAGAATCCACGATTCTGATCGTACCTTTCTCCTCGACGACGATCAAACCCGCTATCTTTCTGGTACCCACATCGAGAGCGAAGATCACACTTTCACCTCCACCACCGTGACACCCGTTCCCCCCTCAGAAGGTGTTCCGAATCTGAAAGAAACCACTCTTTTGTCCTTTCTCAGTATCTCCCACACTCCAGATGCGAGCTTTCCAGTGCCCTTTCCGTGTATTATGTATCCCTTGCTGATGCCGTTCATCACCAGGTCATCGATGAACTTCTTCACAACCGGCTCCGCTTCTTCAACCGTCATACCCCTTATGTCTATCTCCGTTCTGAAGGTCGAAGGTTTGTAAGAGAACGTTGAAGTTTCTTTCTTCTCTTCTTTTTTCGTCTTTCTCAGTTTCGACACGGGCACCTTCAATCTGAGAAAGCCAAAGTCAACAAGGGCTGTGTCACCTTTCACCTCGACGACCTTTCCCACAGAGGTTCCACCTTCCATTCTCACGTGATCTCCGGGTTTTATTTCTTCTTCGGGTGCTTCTTCGATTCTCTTTCGCTCCAGATCTTTCTTCTCCTTCTCTATCGTCTTCACCGCTTCTCTCATCTCGTCAACGCTGCCAGTTTTTGCCACGTGTATTGCTTGATCGAGTTCTTTCTTGACCTTTCTGATGTAATCGTTGAGCTCCCTCAGCTCTCTGTCGAACTCTTCTATTTTCATTCTCCTCAGCTTTTTGTAGTCTTCTTCGTATTTCTCTCTCAGTTTCATGTACTCTTCGCGTTCTTTCTGGAGTTTTCTCTTCTCCTCTTCGAGAAGCGAGATCTTCTCGTGGAGAGACCTTATGAGTCCCTCGAGTTCCATCTCCTCCTGAGAGAGTCTCGACCTGGCGTTTTCGACTATACGTTTGTCGAGTCCCAACTTTTCTGCTATCTGGAAAGCGTGAGAGCCCCCTGGAACACCAACCAGGACCCTGTAAGTTGGTGAGAGGGTTTCCGGATCGAACTCCATGGAGGCGTTCAAAAGCAGAGGATGGTTCATGGCAAAGACCTTCACGGGTGTGAGGTGTGTGGTTACGAAGATCGTCGCTCCTTTTTCCAGAAGATCCTCTATTATCGCGATGGCGAGGGCGGCTCCTTCCACCGGATCCGTCCCCGAGCCCAGCTCGTCGAGGATGACCAGTGAATCGCTGTCGGCGTTCTTCACGATCTCCACGATCTTCTTCATGTGTGACGAGAAGGTGCTGAGGCTCTGTTCTATGCTCTGCTCCTCACCGATGTCCGCCATGATCTTTGGAAAGACCTTCAGCTCCGTTCCTTCATCACAGGGGAGAGGGAAGCCGCTCATCATGAGGGCAGTAAAAAGACCAACAGTTTTCACAGTCACGGTCTTTCCGCCCATGTTTGGACCCGTTATGATGAAACCTCTTTTGTTGGGTGGAAGCTCAAGATTTATTGGAACCACTCTCTCCTTTGGTATCAACGGATGTCTTGCGTTGACAAGCCTTATCCGCGAAGAAGGTTTCACGACGGTTCCGTTGAACTCTCTTGCGAACTTCACCCTCGCGTAGAGGGAGTCGAAACGCGCTATGAGTTCTACGTTTCTCTCAAGGTCTTTGAGCCTGGAAAGGAGTATGTTCGTCAGCTGTCTCAGGATCCTGCTGATCTCCAGCCTTTCCTCCTCTTCTAAAAGACGCACTCTGTTGTTCAGTTCGACGAACTCGTCGGGCTCCAGAAAGACGGTGGCTCCGGAAGAGGAAAGATGGTGAACGATCCCCTTCACCGCGTTCTTCATGGAAGCCTTCACGGGGAAGAGATACCTTCCATCCCTGTAAACGTACATCTGTTCCTGAAGGATCTGAGAGTGCGTCCTGACGAAATCATCGGCCTTTCTCTTTATCTCGCTGGAAAGACGCTTCTTTTCCGTTCTGATCTCCCTCAATCTGGGACTCGCACGGTCCGAGATCTCTCCATCCTGTTCTATGCACCTGTTCACCTCTTCTACGAACTCTCTGAAGGAGCTGAGCCTGGAGAAGGTCTCTTTGAGTCTGCTGTATTCACGCTTTTCAAATTCTTTCTTCAGGATGTCACAGCCTTCGAGAAACACGGAGACACGAAGAAGTTCCCACGGTTCCAGAGGGGAGCCGGACTTCACCTTCTCCACTTCCTGAGAGATATCGTTCAATCCCTTTATGGGAGGCTCTCCCCACCTGTTAAAATAGTTCAGAAGCTCCTCCACGAGTTCGAGCTCGTCCCACGGATTCACCGTCGGTTTGAGAGTGTCCAGATGTTTTCTTCCCAGGTCAGAGAGCGCGTATTTCTTTACTATCTCCACAACTTTTGGAAAATCGAGTGATTCGAGATAATCCACTCTTCACCACCCCAGTCTCACAAACAGCGGAAATCTGATGCTCGAGTCCTTCAGCGTTATTGAATAACCAAAGCCCCATTTCACTCCTTCGTGCTTTTTCCAGAAAAAATTGACGACGGCAAGATAGGGTTTTGAAGAAAAGCCCACCCTTGTCTCAAGGGTAAACATGAAATCCCCCAGATCCAGATTCCTCACAGCACCGACGAAGAAACATATGGAGGAAAAATCCCAGAGTTCCACTCCCGCTGTGAACTCTCCAGTGTCCATGCCCACAGACGACACGGTTTCTCCTTCCGAAAAATCGTAGGAAAAACTCACGAAGATGTCTCCCATCATCTGAACGGAGACGATCACAAGCAGAGCGAGAATGATTTTTTTCATGTTTTCCACCCCGAAACGATTATACTATGATGGGGAGGTGAAGAGATTGCTCTTTCTCGGAGTGGATGTGGGGGGAACGAAAACACTGGCCGTTCTCAGCGATGAACAGGGAAACGTCCTGGCTATTTACAAAGGAAAAGGAGCGAACTATCAGGTCGTTGGAAAAGAAAATGCTGTTAAGAATCTCAAAGATGTGATCGAAGGCATTTTGGACAGGGCAGGAAAGACCAGAAAAGAGATCGATTTTGCCTTCTTTGGATACGCGGGAGCAGACTTCGACTACGAGATGAAGATTGTGAGAGAAATTTTGGAAAAGCTTGGCCTTGAAAAATTCGACTTCGACAACGACGGAAGGATCGCCCTGAGATCGGGGGTTTTCGACGACATCGGCATCATGGTGAGCTGTGGAACAGGTAGCATCTCCTACGCATCGGACGGCAGAAGGGTGAACAGAATAGGAGGACTTTCTTTTTCACTGGGTGAGAGACTCGGTTCACACTACATCGCTTCTCTTGTGACCTCCGCTGTGATGAGGGCGAAGGACGGCAGAGACGACTGGACAACGCTCGTTGATGAGGTGGAAAAAGAGATCGGCCCGGTGGAGAACCTTCTGAGATACGACTACGAAGGAGGATACACAGCGGAGCTGGTCAAGAAAGTGAATCAGGCACTGTTCAGATGCGCCGAAAAAGGTGATGCGGTTTCTCTCAGAATTTTCGATGAGATCGTGGTTGAAGTGAAAAAAATCATCGACGCGCATAGAAAGGCACTGAACTTCACACCTCCCATCAAACTGATCCTGGAGGGAAGCTTCTTCAAGAACGCTCCTTCACTTCTGATAAACATGATAGAGAGCGCAATTGGTAGAGAGTACGAAATCGTCATACCGGAGCACGACCCTGTGATCGGTGCCGTGTTGTTTGCAATGGAACGGGTGGGACTGAGAGTAACAGAGGACCTTTACAACAGACTGGTGAGGAACTACCTCAGGGAGGTGAAGAAATGAGAATTGCGGTGATAGGTGGGGGAAGCAGCTACACCCCGGAGCTGGTGAAGGGACTTCTCGACATTTCCGAGGATGTTCGCATCGACGAGGTGATCTTCTACGACATCGACGAAGAAAAGCAGAAAATCGTCGTTGATTTCGTGAAGAGACTCGTCAAAGACAGGTTCAAGGTGCTCATAAGCGACACCTTCGAGGGTGCTGTCGTGGACGCGAAGTACGTGATCTTTCAGTTCAGACCCGGCGGACTCAAAGGTAGAGAAAACGACGAAGGCATTCCGCTGAAGTACGGTCTCATAGGTCAAGAGACAACGGGGGTTGGGGGATTTTCAGCGGCTTTGAGGGCGTTTCCCATAGTAGAAGAGTACGTTGATACCGTGAGAAAAACATCGAACGCGACCATCGTAAACTTCACCAACCCATCCGGCCACATTACGGAGTTCGTGAGAAACTACCTCGAATACGAAAAATTCATAGGTCTCTGCAACGTTCCCATAAACTTCATCCGGGAGATCGCAGAGATGTTCTCAGCAAGGCTCGAAGACGTGTTCCTGAAGTACTACGGCCTCAACCATCTGAGCTTCATAGAGAAGGTCTTCGTAAAAGGTGAAGACGTGACGGAAAAGGTTTTCGAGAACCTGAAGCTGAAGCTCTCCAACATACCAGACGAAGATTTCCCGGCGTGGTTTTACGACTCGGTGAGACTCATTGTGAATCCTTACCTGAGGTACTACCTGATGGAGAAGAAGATGTTCAAAAAGATCTCCTCGCACGAGCTCAGAGCAAGGGAAGTGATGAAGATAGAGAAAGAACTCTTCGAGAAGTACAGAACCGCTACCGAGATACCGGAAGAACTCACAAAGCGCGGCGGCAGTATGTATTCCACTGCGGCGGCTCACCTGATAAGAGACCTCGAAACCGATGAAGGGAAGATACACATAGTGAACACGAGGAACAACGGCTCGATCGAAAACCTCCCGGATGATTACGTTCTCGAGATTCCGTGTTATGTGAGATCCGGTAGGGTCCACACGCTCTCGCAGGGAAAAGGAGATCACTTTGCTCTTTCTTTCATTCACGCGGTGAAAATGTACGAACGACTCACAATAGAAGCGTATCTGAAGAGATCGAAAAAACTCGCCCTGAAGGCTTTGCTTTCCCATCCTCTCGGGCCGGACGTGGAGGACGCAAAAGACCTTCTCGAAGAGATACTGGAGGCGAACAGAGAATACGTGAAACTGGAGTGAAAATACAAAAGAGGGGGAATTTTCCCCCTCTTGTTTTTGGTCGACCATTTTGCATTATACCACAAACTGTTCCTGTTTGTCAAGCACTTTTTCTATTCCGTTTCTTCTTCTGAAATCATTATACCACTTTCCCGCGAAAAGACAAGTCCCCCTCAACTTTCAAATTTTTCCCTCATCTCCTTTGCAAGCGCTACCATGTTTCTGAGCGATGGAATTACTTCGTCCCAGTTTCTCGTCTTGAGACCGCAGTCGGGATTAATCCAGATCAGCTCCTTAGGCAGTACCCTGAGAACTCTTTCGACTATTTCCCTCATTTCGTTGATGGAGGGAACAGCAGGAGAGTGGATGTCCCAAACACCAACACCGATCTGCTTGATCCATCCCTTGAAATTTTCAAAGGCAGAAATGATCTCACCTTTGCTCCTCGAAGCCTCAATGCTGATCACGTCGAACTCCAGCTGGTGGATGTACTCAATTATTTCGTTGAAATCCGAGTAGCACATGTGGGCGTGGATCTGTGTTTCCGGTCTCGCGTTGGCCGCCAGGTTGAAGGCGTTTATCGCCCATTCAAAGTACTCTGGCCACTTACTCTTTTTAACAGGGGCCTTTTCTCTGAAAGCGGGTTCATCGATCTGAATGACCTTTATTCCTGCTTTCTCCAGGTCTTTTACTTCCTCGTTTATCGCCAGGGCTATCTGGTAAGCTATTTCTTTCTCCGGTATGTCCTCCCTGTAATAGCTCCAGCTCATGATGGTGATGGGACCTGTGAGCATCCCTTTGACGGGCTTTTCTGTAAGAGACTGAGCGTAAGTGATTTCTTCGAGTGTCATGGGTTCTGGCCGTGTGACGGTGCCGTATATGATTGGTGGGCGATAACACCTCGAACCGTAGGAAAGAACCCAGCCGTTCTGAGTAGTGGCGATGCCGTTCAACTTCTCAGCGAAGAACTCAACCATGTCGGTTCTTTCAAACTCACCGTGCACAAGAACGTCGAGTCCTATTTCTTCCTGAAGTTCTATCGCTTTTTTTATCTGTTCCTTTATGAAGGATTCGTATTCTTCTCTTGAGATCTCTCCTTTTTTGTACTTCGATCTCATCTTTCTCACTTCAGGAGTCTGCGGGAAAGAGCCAATGGTCGTTGTTGGAAAGAGTGGAAGGTTCAGTCTTTCTCTTTGGATTCTGTCGCGCTCGGTGTATTCTTTCTCCCTTCTGAACGAATCTTCTGGAAGATTTCTTACCCTCTCAACAGCTTGGAGGTCCACCGCGAAATCTTCAAAAGACACGTTAGGAAGGTCAAATGTTTTGCCTTCCAGGAAATCTTTCAACATTTTTAGCTCTTCGAGCTTTTCTTTTGCAAAGGCAAGTTTTTCCTTCAATCCGCCTGGCAGATTGTTTTCCAGTTCCAGAGTCACTGGAAGATGAAAGAGTGGGCAGGAATTTGAGATGGCACTCGCACCGAGTTTTTCTACCAGCGATGCCACCTTTCTGAGATCCACTTTCCAGGGCTGGCGGCCGTTTATCACACCAGCCACGAGTTTTTTGTCTTCCGGGAACCCGTGTTTTTCGAGATTTTTCAGATTTTCTTCGTTCGAAACGAAATCGAAGTGAAGTCTCTTCACCGGAAGGGAGACGCACGCTTCGTAGTCGGAAACGCTGTCGTAATAGGTGAAAACAGTCAGTGGAAATTCTGAAAGCTCACGGTACACGTTCAGTATCAGATCCCAGTGGGCCTTTTCAAGATCGCAGACGAAAGCGGGTTCGTTCACGAGAATCTCCTTACAGCCATTTTCCACGAGCTTTTCGAATACTTCTTTGTAAACAGAAACGAGGCTTTCCAGCAGTTTTTCCATTTGATTTGGTCTTCTGATCCACTCGCCGTTCCTTTTGGAAAGGTACAGGAAAGTGAAAGGACCTATCACCCACGGTGCTGTTTCTATTCCCTTCGATTTGAAGAACAGATAATCCTCAAGAGGTTTGTTTTCGAGAAGATAGAACTCTTCGGTTTCTATTTCCGGAACGAGGTAGTGATAGTTGGTATTGAAGAATTTGGTCATTTCCAGAGCCTTTCCACCGCGCGCCATATCGAAGTACGTTGAAAGTCCTCTGTACTCACCGAACCTCTCCGGAACTGCCCCCACCATCACCGCTGTGTCGAGCACAAAGTCGTAGTAGGAAAGTTCGTTTGAAGGAATCACATCGACGTTCTTTCTGTAGTTTTCCACCATGTACATTCTGAGTTTGTTCATCTCTTCCTCGAACTGTTCTTCCGTGATCTTTCCCTTCCAGAAATCCTCCAGAGCCTTTTTGAATTCCCTCTTTTCTCCTATCTTCGGAAAACCGAACGCGTAAGCCTTCAACCCTTTTCACCTCCATTTGTTGTATGTTTTGAAAACATGATACCACATGTTGTGTGTAACATGGTTAACAGAAGGAAAATTTGCATAAACATTTTTTGAGGGAAAAACTGGCTCTTTCAGATTGTGATGTGTGATATACTCAAAGTCAGAAAAATCGATGAAGGAGGGAACAGGTATGGTCGTGAGATCTTCTGAAATCACCCCTGAAAGGATTTCTAACATGCGCGGTGGGAAAGGTGAAGTGGAAATGGCACATCTTCTCTCCAAAGAAGCTATGCACAACAAAGCAAGACTCTTTGCCAGAATGAAACTCCCTCCCGGATCTTCCGTGGGGCTTCACAAACACGAGGGGGAATTCGAAATCTACTACATCCTCTTGGGAGAAGGCGTCTTCCACGACAACGGAAAGGACGTTCCCATAAAAGCAGGAGACGTGTGCTTCACGGATTCTGGAGAGTCTCATTCGATAGAGAATACAGGAAACACAGACCTTGAGTTTCTGGCGATAATCGTTTTGCTCTGATTAACTTTTTCGCCCCGCGATCACCACAAAAGCCCCTTCGCCGTATCCTTTTAAGACAGGCTCAACATCGGTGAGTTTTGAGGGATGGTTGAAGAGTGTCTGAACCACTTTGAAGTCCCCAAAACCCACCATTTTCATTAGGTGCACTATCTCTTCGGTCGAGAAGAATCTTGCACGTTTGTAGAAGAGGCTCTTTTCCTTCTTTTCTTCGTACTCTCTTCCCAGAAAACTTTCTCTGCCCACAATACCAACGATAATGTGTCCTCCTTTTCTGATCACTCTTTTTGCTTCCTGCAAAGCCCTCAGTGGATCATCCACAAAGCAAATCGTGGTGACCATCAGTGCAAAGTCGAAGCTTTCATCCTTCAGTGGCAGATTTTCCGCTGTTCCTTCTATCACCAGTATTCCCCTTCTTCTTGCTATCTTTCCCATGCGTTTTGAAGGTTCCACCCCGATCTTTATCTTCAAAGGAACAGCGAACCTTCCTGTACCAACTCCTATCTCCACTCCCCTTCCCTCTGGAAGAAGGGCCTTCACCGCTTTGAGTTCAGAAAGATAGGCGAATTTATGCTTTAAGAACCACTCCTCGTACTCGTTCACGAAGTGTTCAAAGACATCCCACATGCTTTTTCACCGTCCTTCCTGATAAAATAAAGTCCACGGGAGGTGACACCTTTGTTCGAAGAGTACACCTCTTTTGTTTTCAAAAACAGAAAGAAGATCTTCGCGGTGGTGCTGGTACTGAACATTTTAGCACTCTTTGGGCTTTTCAGGCTTCACTTCACAACTGAGTTTTCCATTCTGATGCCTCAGAAATCCCGTCAGAAAGAGATATACGAGAAGATGAACGGTGTCTTCAAAACAGGAGAACAGCTTGTGGTGATGGTGAAGACGAGCGTCGATCCCCTGAGCAGAGAAGGAATAGATGAGATCTTTGAAATAAAGGAAAAACTCTCCTCCGTTGAAGGTGTAAAGACAGTCATACCACCCATTCCGGAGAAGTTTCCCGCTGGCTTCAGGCTAGTGGAGACAAAAAACATGTCCGAAGAGCAGTACAGAGACTTTCTAAACTATGTTGAAAACATGAAAGACTTCCTCAACGTGAGGAAAATGGAAGATGGATACTACTCCCTCTTCATGATACTTCCCAGAAACAGTGTAAATCCCGATGAAATCGAAAGTGCTCTTTCAGGATATGAACATTACCTCTCTGGAACACAGTATCTGGAAGACCAGATATTTCGCTATCTTCTGTTCATGATATTCACGCTTCCTCCACTCGCCGTTGTTCTTCTTCTGAACGTCTTCAGAGTACAACTTGGAAGGTTCAGGTACGCTATTTTATCTTTGATACCGGCGGGATTCGCCGCCCTCTGGACGCTTGGCTACGTGATGGGATGGATGGGACAGAACCTTTCCATCATCACGGTTCTGGTTCCCATATTCACCATCGTCATGGGAAGTGCCGATGGGCTTCACTTCGTCTCGCACTTTCTGGAACGAAAGAAAGAGGGAGAGAATACGTTCAACGCCATCAAAGATACTCTCGAGAGTGTTGGAAGGGCGATGATCCTCACCACACTCACCACGATGGCAGGATTTCTCTCTTTTCTCACTTTGAACTCTCAGTCCATGAAACAGATGGGACTCCTCGCCGCCGCTGGAATCGGTCTTGCGGGAATTTCAACGTGGATCGTACTTCCCGTAATACTGTCAGGAATGGAAGATGTTGAGATCAAAAAGAAGGAAAGCAGCCTGGCCCGGCTTTTTCAAAGACTTTCAAAGCGAGCGTGGATCATCACACTGGTGGTTCTTTTCGCCTTCCTTCCAGGCACATTCCTTCTGAAGGCAGACCTCAACATTCTGAAACTCTACAAAGGCTACACAAGGGTCAGAAAGAACGTGGAGAAGATAGAAGAGATCTTCGGAAGGGCTCTGCCCGTTTATGCCGTTTTCGAGTCAGAGAATCTGCTCTCTCCAGACTTTGCCCGGAAGGTCCTTTCGATGGAAGAAAAACTGAAGAGCAAAGGATACGATGCCTTTTCCGTCTACGATATCCTTGTGAAGATGAACGAACATCTCTTCAAAGAAGAAGGTTACCCGAAAATCCTTGCAAGGGCGCTGATACTCAAAAGACTTCTTCCAGAGGAGTACACGAACAACTTTCTATCCGAAAGCACAGGAAGGGCTTTCATCTTTCTGGATAACCTCGACAGAAACACTCTCGAGGAAGTGGAACACATAGTGAAAGAAAGCGGCTTTCAGGTGACGGGGCTTCCCTACATCATAAAAGAGATGAACGACTCGATCGTTCATCAGCAGGTACTTTCGGTGGTGCTTGCTGTCAGCATGGTCTTTCTCCTTCTTGTTCTGTTTCAGAGAAGTTTTGTCATTCCAGCAAAGGCGATCGTTCCTGTTCTGATCTCGCTTGTGTCTCTTTTTGGTTTCATGGGGCTTTCTGGGATTCCTCTGAACCTGATCACGGCAAACATGGCCGGAATAGTGATCGGGGTTGGAATAGATTACGCCATACATGTGACGGAGCTGTTCAGATATTACAGGGATCTGGAAAAGACGGTAAAGATCGCATCCACACCAATTCTGGCAAACGCCTTTGGTCTTTCTGTGGGGCTTTCCGCTCTGATTCTGTCACCCTTCACGTTCCACACTTATCTTGTCGCAATCATGTGGGTCACGATGACCGTGAGCTCTTTCATGAGTCTTGTGGTTTTGCCAAAACTTCTGGAGGTGAAAAGATGAGGAAAAACGAGTACACCTGCACCTTGCTCGAGCCCGGTGTATGGCACATCGCCGACTACAGGGGAGACAGTATGTACCTGGTAGTGGGAGAAGAGAAAGCCCTCCTCATAGACACCGGTATGGGAGAAGGTGACCTGAAAGGTTTCATAAGATCCATCACGGAAAAACCCATCGAAGTTGTTCTCACCCACGCCCACTGGGATCACATCATGCAGGCAAACCAGTTCGAAAAGGTGTATCTCAACCACAGGGACCTTCAGATCATAGAACTGTTCAAAATACAGGTGGATTACAAAAACTTTCTGGACGTGAGAGAGGGAGACAGTTTCGATCTTGGTGGAAGAACGCTCGAGGTGATCGAAGTCCCGGGACACACACCAGGGTCGATCGCTCTTCTGGACAGAGAAAACAGGCTGCTTTTCAGCGGGGATTCGGTGGGGGCAGGACACACCTGGATGCATCTTCCGGGATGTCTTCCACTGAGAGAGTACCTTAAAAGCCTGAAAAAACTCAGAGAGATCGACGGTTTCGAGAAGATCTACCATGGGCATCTGAGTGGCACACAGTTGAAACCTTTTGGACCAGATTATCTGGAAGACCTCATAAAGGCTGTGGAAGGTGTTATCGATGGGTCACTGAAGGGCGAGCCGTATCCCTATGGAAACTTCAAGGGTCTCTATGCAACATGCGGCACGGCAGTTCTGGTGTACAATCCAGAGAAAGTCTGAACGATTTCTATTTTTCTCTTTTCGTGAGATACTCGATCAGTAAACCCACACCGATTCCTATGAAAAGAGACGCAATGAAATAGAACACGGAATGTTTGAAAAGAATAAAACCAACTCCAAGCCCTATCAGGGCCGTTCCACCCGTGATACTCATCTTTTTCATTCTGCCCATCTCCTCTTTTGATCCAGTATCTTCATTGTACTCTCAAAATCCTTCAAAGTCCACTCAACGTTTGATCTTTTTTTCGCTGCTTCTTTTGCCAGCCTGTCAACCTCATCGTTGCAAAAGTCTCCAGAGTGACTCTTCACCTTCTCAAAGACCACTTCAAGACCGCTCCTGCAAAACTGCTCGTAAAGGTACTTGTAAACACGCGTCACCGGCTCTTTTGTTCTGTACTCTTCCGTTGCCCACTTTTCAAGCCCTTCAAGATCGTGCCTGAGAATGAGTCTTTTTGCTCCTTTCTTCAAAGCACAGTCCATGGCAAAAAGTGCAGCCATGATCTCTCCGGCTATGTTCCTTGAGTCTTTGAACTCATCGATGTCCGTCCAGAAGTAGTACTCTTCCTTCTTTCCCCTGTAGCACAGAACCACTCCAGAACCACAGACCACATCATAACTCCCATCCACATAGGCGATCATCGTCTCTTCGTCAAGTTCCGGGCAGGTGCATTCATCTTTTCCCTCAAGATATGCCTTTGCATCCTCTATCTTCTCAAAACTTTTGTACTCTGCTCCCGGAAAGCCCTTTACCTGTTTTTCTGCCTCTTCCCAGGACTCATAGATTCCTGGTACCCTTCCTTTCCTCACAGCGTAGTATTTTTTTGCCAACTTCATCACCTCTCAAACCCATTTATACCATGTCCATTTAAAATCGATACAATTTGGAGAAATTAAGGTCCTGGATGTATAATAGACCCAGTCGTTGAAGGGGGGATTTTCCGTGGAAAAAAGAGTTCTGGGGAAAACAGGTGAAAAGCTCTCTGTGGTCGGATTCGGCGGAATCGTTGTGATGAACGAGTCCGTGGAATCTGCAAAAAAGATAGTTGCCAGAGCGATCGAGAGGGGCATAAACTACTTCGACGTTGCTCCTTCCTACGGAGACGCCGAGGAAAAACTTGGCTCAGCGCTGAAGCCTTACAGAGACCAGGTGTTTCTGGCCTGTAAAACGATGGAGAGAACAAAAGAAGGTGCCTGGAAAGAATTGAACGAATCTCTGAAGAGACTCCAGACGGATCACTTTGACCTTTATCAGTTCCATGCTGTGACCACGCTCGATGAGGTGGAGGCCATCTTTTCACCGAATGGAGCTATAGAGGCCTTTTTGAAGGCAAAAGAAGAAGGACTGATAAGGTACATCGGTTTTTCTGCTCACAGTGAGGAAGCTGCACTTTCGATGCTGGAAAGGTTCGATTTCGATACGGTGCTTTTTCCACTGAACTGGGCAAGCTGGCTGGGAAAAGGATTTGGCAAAAGACTTTACAGCAAAGCCCGGGAGAAAAACATGGGAATTCTGGCAATAAAGGCTCTGGCAAAAAGACGTCTGGAAGAAGGAGAAGAAAAACGCTGGGAAAAATGCTGGTATCATCCTGTGGATGATTTCGAAGAAGCATCCATGGCACTTCGCTTCACACTATCACTGCCCGTCACCGCAGCTGTGAGTCCAAGTCACCAGGAATTTCTCTGGTGGATGTGTCAAATCGTTGAAAATCAGGGAACGAAAATCAGCGAGGAAGAACTGCAGATACTGAAAGAAAAAGCGCAGGAACTGACACCCGTTTTCCCACTCGATCACTCTTGAGTCATCCAGTGTAATATCCTCACCAGTCTTCTTCTTGCTCTGCCGTCTTCTTCGCACCAGAAGGCAACGAACAGGGGCTGGACCTTGAGAGAGTGCCTACTTGCAAACTCTCTCACCACATCCGGCCCCTTTAGCCTGATCCCAAACCTCACTCCATCGTACCTTCCATAATTCCTCAGAAATCTGTCAAGGAGTTTTCTGTCGGACTCTTTCATCTCGATGTATTTCAAATTGCGCTATCTATTTCTGAGAGAGCCTCCTCATAAAGCTTTTCATGACGGTATTTCAGAAATCTTATGTAATGTTTCCAGGATGCGTCATGGCACGTTTTGAAGCAGTATGTAACAAGTGGCCGTGAGAAAAGAAATCCATGCTGAAATGGTGCTTTCAAAAGTCGATGACTTTTCAATCCTTTCCCTCCAAAACTATTATTTTTACGCTATTTTATCACACTGCTGTGTAACGTTAGGAGTGAAATTACACAAAACATGAAATCTCAATGAAAATCCTCTATCGCAGAACGCTTTGAAATGGGCTTTTCAAAACCAGGAAGATTTGAAAGGTCACAAAGGATCTGTTCTAATGAGGAAAGGGATGAAAATCATGAAAAGCTATCTTATACGCATTCGTGTTTCCTAGCCTTTTCAATGATTATCAAACGACCATGATGGATCTATCTGACACGAAGACCATTGCTGTGACATTCTTTGGTTGAGAGTCTTCCCTCTATCCTGAAAAATTGGATAAAATAATTTAGAAATGTTGAAAAGAAACAGGTGCCAAAAAACTCCTCTCCAGAACTTTTGAGATTATTTTCAAAGTTCCGTGAAAGGGTGAAGTTGGTATGAGAAAAGTCGTGGAAGTGTCCGGTGTCAGGAAATCCTTCGGAGAACTTCGAGTTCTCGATAAAGTTGATTTTTACGCAGAAGAGGGAGACTTCAAGGTAATCGTCGGCGAGAACGGTTCGGGAAAAAGCACACTGCTGAAAATCATGATAGGTCTCTTGCTTCCTGACGATGGGGAAGTGAAGGTTCTCGGCGTTGATGTGAAAAAGCACTGGAAGAAGCTATCTGCGAGAATAGGGGTAGTTCTTGCAAACGAGAGAAGTCTGTACTGGAAACTCACTGCCTGGGAAAACCTCGATATCTTTGGGGGTGTATATGGCGTACCGAAAAAGGTCAGAAGAGAACGAATGGAAGAGCTTCTCAAAAGATTCGGTCTGTTCGAATACAAAGACAAACCCGTCGAAGAGTTTTCAACGGGTATGAGGAAAAAGTTGATGATTTGTAAAGCGCTAATTCACGATCCAGAGGTACTGTTCATCGACGAGATACTCAACGGTCTGGATCCACCGTCGGTGCGTGAAATGGTCGGTTTTTTGGATGAACGGAACAGGAGGGGATTGACTATCGTAATGATAAGTCATGTACTTCACGTTCTTCCCGAGAATGCCAGCGTTGTTCTTCTTAGAAACGGTCGTGTACAGATGGAAGTGAGATACAAAGATATCCGCAGCGAAAGAAGCGAAGTATATGAGGTGTTCGAAAACCTCATCAGGGGGCGAAATATGGATGAGGAAGATACTCCATCTGGTTCTGAAGGAAATGAAGATAAGGCTTAAATACAGGTTCGTGTGGGTGAACATGGCTCTGACTCCGTTTTTCATCATAGGGCCTTATGTGTTTTCTTCCAGAATCGCTGATGTGAACTCGCTTGCAGAGAACGTGTTGATAGGAGCCCTGCTCTGGTACTGGCTGAACCAGTACTTCTTTGGGGTGGGAGACGGATTCACAGAAGAAAGAGAAGAAGGCGCCCTCATCTCCGTGGTACTTGCTCCAATCAGTCTTTTGGCTTTTTTGTTCTCAAAAGCCGTTGACACGTTTCTAATGAACCTGTACATAACATTCTTCACATTGCTTTTCTTCTACTTTTCCGGTATAAATCTTGAGATCCATCTTTACTTTCTTCTTTTGCTGGCGGTGAGCGGTGTTTACATAACATTCTTTTCGATATTTTTCGCAGCGTTGTCGTTGTGGAAGAAGAGAATCAGAAGCATAAATTCCACTGCCCAATTCTTTTTTGGCGTCCTCTCAGGGATGGTCAATCCTGTTGAGAATTTCCCTTCTTACGTTCGACTCATCTCGTACATGATACCGCTCACCTACCTCATCTCCATAGGAAGAAGCATAATAAAAAACGGAAACATGAGTGGCTTTGTTCCCCAACTCCTGATACTGACAGGTTTGAGTTTTGCCTATCTGATCCTCGGAGTATGGTTGCTTAAAAAGGCAGAAAACGAGATTCGAAAAAAAGGAGAATGGGAATCATGGTGAGAAGTCTGTATCTTGCAAAAGCCAGTTTCCTGAGTGCGAAAAGATACAGAATAGACTGGTATGGAGCTTTCCTCACACCCCTTCTGACGATAATGCCCGTTGTCCTGCTCTATTACTTTGGCACAGAATCAGGCCTTGTACGGTTTTTCTACGGTGCGACGAACACGAAGAACATCATCGGATACCTCCTGCTAGGGGCAGCTTACTGGAACTACGTTGAGGTACTCTGGGGATCTGTCTTTGCTTTGAGGTACTACATGAGAATAGGACAGCTGGAAGAACTGTTCATCATGCCCGTGAGTTCCATAGGGTACATCCTCTCGTGGTCGGTTTTTGGTCTTGTGAAAGTTACCGTGGAGTCTGTTCCGATAATCGTCCTGGCAGTGCTGCTGAATCTGATGACCTTCAACCTGGTTGAGTTTGCCCTTGCAGCGGGTGTTGTTATTCTTTCCATAATCGCTTCTTTCGGTCTTGTCTTTCTGTTTTTTGGCATCACGTTGAGATTCAAAGAAGGGGACGAACTGGTGAGTTTGCTTGGTAATGCCGCTCCTCTGATTGGTGGTATGTTTTTTCCTGTGAATGTTCTTCCAAAAGTGCTGGAATATCTTGCATATGCTTTTCCATTTACGTGGGGGTTGGACCTCACACGCTATTTTCTCATGAAAACAAACACATTGCTTGACTTGAAAAAAGAATTCATCATCTTGATTGTTTTATCTTTACTGTACTTAGCTTTTGGCACCATTTCTTTTAAGGTACTTCAAACCAAAGGAAGGAAAAATGGGTTGCAGGGTTTTTGATGATTCTTTCACGTCCCATTGCTATATTGTTCAACAGTGGATAAGTAGCAATCACCGTGGGAATTTATCAAATGAAAATAGGTCTCGTGCAAGCGGGTGGTTTGGTGGCAGTGTTGGTGGTCGCAATCTTTCTGGAAAAGAGTGCCAGAGGCTGCTACTTTGCAAAAATTTCTGCATTATCAGAATCCGCTGATATTGATTGAAGCGGGGGAATTAGATGGAAGCCGCCGTGGTTGTGGCTTATTCTTATTTTGTCTTGAAGTTGGAGTTTGCCATTTCGAATCCCGTGATGTTTGCCTGTTCGTTTCTGATACTGGTCCTTTCCTTCATTTCCACCTCTTTCGTTTTTGCAACGCTTTTGACACTCTCAAAGAACGCCTTTTCATGGATGTCAACGATCCAGTATCCGGTGTATTTCATCTCGGGAATGCTCTTTCCGATAGACATTCTTCCAAAATGGATTCGAGTGATTTCCAGTTTCCTTCCCATAAGCTGGTCAGTTACGCTGATGAGAGATTCCTTTGAAGTTGGCAGTGCTGGAAAGGATTTGATTTTCAACGCACTTTTACTCACGCTTTTTTACTTTCTTTTAGGACATGTTCTTTTCAAAAAGATAGAAAGAAAAAGCAGAGCGGAAGGGGAGCTGGTTTGAGAAGTGAGGCTGCTCAGACATTTTTGGATTTCGTACAAAGGGGTTTCCCTGTGGCTGAACTGGAAAGCCTATGCCGCTGAAAAGATCATCAATCCGATTTTTCGGCTGCTCTTTTACTCAACACTTCTTGCATATGGATATAAAACGCTGCACGATGCGAGAGCTTTCATAATAGCAAATATCATGGCTCTGTCTTCAATAAGCGTTTTTAAAGGGCTCGGCATAATATTTTTCTCCGAGCGAGATCAGGGATCGTTGATTTTCTTCGTTGTTTCGCCTTCATCGAAATTCAAAGTAATGCTAAAAAAGATGCCTTTTCACATAATCGATGCACTGACCACGGTGATTCTGGGACTGGCTGTTTCATTTTGCTTTTTAAAACTCGATCCCTCCATTACTGCGAGCCTTTTTGCCCATATGACGATAGGTGTACTGGCTCTGAGCAGTTTCGGAATGACGGTGGCAGCTCTTGGACTGCTGATGAGAGATATCAACATGCTCCTTGGTGTTGCAGAGATGATGGTTTTCATCTTAAGCGTGCAAGTTTTCCTGTAGAAAGACTGCCCGTGTTTTTCAGATGGCTTTCACAGCTTTTGCCGCTTTCGCGTTCGGTCGAAAGCATAATATACGCCCTGCAGGGGTTTAAAATAAAGGCCTGGATTTCAAGTGCCTGGGAAGCGGCAGTAGCATTTGCATATCTCGTTCTGGCTTATTTCGCACTGCGGTTGATTGAATTTGCAGCAAGAAAGTACGGAAACATCGATATGTATTAGCGAACATTGGTGATGGGAAGGCCTTTCTGAAAAATCTTCCAGAACACCAGGGAGGGAAAGTCATGAATCTCAGGAGTATCCAGAAAATTCTTCGCTTTTACTCTCTGATTCGAAAACGCTTTCTGGTGCTCATAGTGATAGGTGGCTTTCTTGCAACATCTTCGGTTGTGTTCGATTTCTTCATACCTCTTCTTGTGAGAGATGTCATCGATGGGCTGGCCGGACTGGAACTGAGGTTAAACACGATCTACCTTCTTGGATTTCTCTATGCACTGTCTTTCGTTCTTACGTACGCTGGAGACCAGATCTACCTGAAAGCAAAGTACAGAGCCGTAGCAGATCTGTCCAGTCGCATTTTCAGCCAGTCGTTTTTCTTTCCCTGGCAAAAGCTAAAACAACAGGGCTCTGCCTACTATGCCACTCTGATAAACCATCAACTCAACGACGCATTTTTCCTGCTGGATTACGGATTTTTTCAGAACGTTCTGGTGATAATACGTAGTGTATTCATACTGGCAACCGTCTTCGTATGGAACAAAGCCTTTTTTGGCCTGTTTGTGGCAAACGCTGTGATAGTCGGTATTTATCTGAACATCATCGGCAAAGTAACTGAACGGCCGTACGCACAGATGTATGAAATTCTACGTCGTGTAACAGGTTTCATCACCGAGACGTTTGAAAACATCCACGAAGTACTTGCCGGAGAAGCTCAAAAGAAACGTCAGAAAGAGTGCGAGACGATGTATCAGCAGGTGGCAGACACCGTTTTGAAGGCAGAACTTCCCCGCTCAAGATTCGACAAACTGATGGTGAACCTGCCGGAGTATTTCACACGGCTCTTCATTCTCACCTACGGAGCATACCTTGTGATAGACGGAAAGATGACCGTGGGAACGATATGGGCACTGTGGACATACTTTTCTTTTGTGACGGCACCTCTGTACATGTTCAGAGAACTGGCACGTGTCATAACACGAGTGTCGGCGAACCTCGATGCTGTACTTGACTACTTCGATGAGGTAAAACGTGCTGAAGAGACCTTCAAAAAACGTGAAATAAAACCCGTTCCCGGAAGTCCTGTTTATGAACTGATAGACGTTACTTTTGGCTTCGAGCCAGGAAAACCCATTTTAAAGCAGGTCAGTTTCACGATTCAACCCCGTGAAATTGCTGCCATAGTGGGACTTTCCGGAGAAGGAAAGTCCACTCTGCTGAACATACTGCTTGGCCTGGAACAGAACTACGAAGGTGTGGTGAAACTCTTTGGAAACGATCTGAAGCAGGTAATGCCCTCGGCTGTTTTCGAACATGTTGCTTTTTATTCTCAGAACGTCGGTATATTCAACGATACACTGGAAAACAACATAGTCCTTGGAAGAGAGTACGATGAGAAAAAACTCGAAAGAATCATAAAAGAACTTGGAATAGAACATCTGAAAGGAAGAAAACTTGGAGAAGGAGGAAGCTTCGTCTCAGGAGGAGAAAAACAGAGGATACAACTTGCCAGGCTCTTCTACGCAGACAAGCCCGTCGTTGTTCTGGATGAACCTCTCACGAATCTGGACACGATAACAGAAAAATTCTTACTGGAGAAATTGATTGAATTTTTGAAAGAAAAAACAGCCGTCATGATTTCGCACAAACCGAATATCATCAGGGTTGCGAGTAAGATTATCTTCCTTGAAAACGGAAAAGTTTCTTCTGTCGGAGGGTTCGAAGAGTTGATGCAAAACAACGCAACATTCCGAAAGATAATAGAAACGTATGTGAACGAATCGAAAAGAATCGCTGATAAAGATGCCTGAAATCAATCTACAACAACTTTCCAATCCAGGGAGGATGGCGGTTGTTCAATGGCTTATGTTTCCCTCTCACAGTCTTTTGACCATCTCCTCTATGCTGATTCCATGACACGCAGCTACATCGCTCAGGATTGCCTTATCAAACGATCTGCCGGAACACTTCCCGGAAGCTTAATACCATGATCGTCACATCCTTTACGAAATGAACATGAATATACTTTGGAACATCCTCATCGAAGTGACACTTGTCCGCATCTTTTACCATCTCAAGGAACTCTTCTCAGGTATCTCCCTGGGTGAATATCGAATACCCTTCAGCTTTTGCGATGTATCCTCCGTCCTCCGATTCCATGGCGATGAAGACCATCTCCTTTTGCGTCTCCATCTTCCCAACCTCCCTGAGGAGATCACAGATTTTCAAGTACTTTCTTGAATTCCTCCACTGATATACCCGCTTCACGGATGATTTTTCTTATAAGTGATTTGGGCAAGGCTCTTGCATGAAATGGGATGGTCGTATATCTGCCATTGCTGTGCCTGTAGAACACATGACTTCCTTTTTGGCGAACACGTTGAAATCCAAGTTTCAGTAAAACCTTTTCCATAGTTTTTGGATCAACTATTGGAAGATAACTCAAGTTTCCACCTCTATCATCTCAAGAGCCACGAATTCCTGGTGATTTATTTCATCTCCTGCTTCCTCCAATACGAGTTCAAGCACCTCTTTTAAATTCCTTCTCACTTCTTCTAAGGAACTACCTACAGTATGCACACCCGGAACGTCCGGAACCATTCCAACATATTGCTTTGTTTCAGGATCGTATTCAATGATAGCTGTGAAAATTTTGCGCACGTTTTTCACCCCTCATTTTTCCATCATGACAAATGATATGGCAATTTCGATTAAATTATAGCAGGAGAAAGAGATTCTAAGGCTGGAACTCCGGGTTCAATTCAGGACCATATGCTTCAAGACTCTTTCCAGTCTTCTTCTCACCCTGCCGTCCTCTTCGCACCAGAAGGCAACAAGCAGAGGTTGAACCTTGAGAGAGTACCTCCTTGCAAACTCCCTTACTACATCCGGGCCCTTTAGCCTGACACCAAACCTCACCCCATTGTACCTTCCGTAGTTCCTCAGAAATCTATCAAGGAGCTTTCTGTCTGACTCTTTCATCTCGATGTATCTCAGGGCGAATCTTTCCAGTCTCTTTCTTTTCATCCTTTCAAGGGCTTTCTTCACCGCTTCTTTTCTTCCTTCAATGAAAGGATGAGCCTTCACCATTGAAACAACAAATTCCATGGTCTGGTGATCTTTTGCCATGAAATCAGCGAACGACTCAATATCTTCAAGAAGTGTATATGCTTTTTTGAGTCTTTCTTTCCTTGAAAGGAATTTTCTATCAAGAAGAGCCATGTAGGTGGCAAGAAAAAGGATTTGTCTTTCCTCTAAAATTTTTGTCTTTATTTCTCTCAATGAAGCCGAGAAATTCTCTTCTATCTTCAGTTTCACCCATTCATTTAACAGGGGTGCAGGAAAAGACAAAATGTTGGATTTTTCAAGAGCCTTTGCTATTTTTCTTAACGTTTCTCCCCTGATCTTTTGTGTTTTTCCGTTTAATATGTCGCTCAGTCTGTTTCTTGCGATACCCGTCATTTCTGAGAGGTATTTGATGGATGTGGTGTTTCTCTTCAGAAATCTCTGGAGAGATTTTGTGTTTTTGTAGAGGGAATTGTTCAATCTCAAACACAGTCTCCGTGCCTTTTTCAAGAGATCATTTGCGTTGTCTTTTAACCCTTCAGAAGCGATCACAATCAGCCTGGCAGTTTCAACGATTGCGGGGTCAGAAGTTGTCCTTTGAATCTCAAACAGTGTGTCCAGTGCATAAAACCGCGGAACATCAAAAAAGTATCCATTCCAGTAGAGTGCCTCTTCTGCCATATCTTTGGCTTTTTCTGGATCCTTCTCCTTTTTATACCATGCCATATCGTTAAGACAGGTGATTATTCCAGGAGGATGAGGAATCTTTTGCAGTATTTTCAATGCTTTTTCGTAGGACTCTATCGCTTCTTTGACGTTTCCTGTTCTTGCCATATATCTTGCTTTCCCTATCAGTATAAAAGCATAAGAGGTTTTCTCCAAATAATGAGCCTCTGGCTTTATTCTTCCTAAACATTCAAAAGCATTGTGTAGATACATGGAGCAATAGTTCAGAAGGTTCCCAATAAATATACTCCTGAGTTTTGGTGAAACGTTTCTCGTTCTACCGCGTAAGTGAGAGTAAAGTTTTATTCCTTCCTCGTGTTTTCCCATATAACCGAGCACGGTGAGTTTTTCTGAGAGAAGAAAGTAGCAAAAAGTGATCGAGCTGCAAGCTTTTATCGCACGCTCTATCTCTGAAAGAGCTATCTCATAGAGCTTCTCATGACGGTACTTCAGAAACCTTATGTAATGTTTCCAGGCTGTGTCATGGCATGTTTTGAAGCAGTATGTAACAAGTGGCCGTGAGAAGAGAAATCCATGCCGAAATAGTGCCTTCAAAAGTTGATGACTTTTCAATTCTTTCCCTCCAAAATTCTCATTTTACGCTATTTTATCACACTGCTGTGTAACGTTAGGAGTGAAATTACACAAAATATGAAATCTCAATGAAAATCCTCTATCGCAGAACGCTTTGAAAAGGGCTTTTCAAAACCAGGAAGATTTGGAAGGTCACAAAAGATCTGTTCTAATGAGGAAGGGGGATGAAAATCGTGAGTAAGGTCATTCCCACAATAGTTATTCTGCTTTCTCTCTTATACACGCTCGTGTTTCCCAGTCCTTCTTATGATTATCAAACGACAGTGAGAGAAAAAACAGAGGTTCACACTCTCCTGCTAGAGAAATCACACTCGGAAGATTTAACTGTTGAAAGTCAGGGTTTCTAACCTTTTGCTTTTACTCACAATCTGACTAAATGAAGTTAGAGGGTATGATTAGGATCAATATAGTTGCTGATGGAAGAAAAAGAATATTTAAGGAAAGCAAAATAAAAAATGGAAAGGGGGTAAGTCATGGAATTTTTAAATAACCCGACTATGGGAGAAATTGGTCTGGAGTGTTGTCAAAGTAATGGAAACTGCTCTGAGTGTTTCAATCCGGATTGTAATGGGATATGTGACCCTTCATGCAATGCGGTATGTGATTGTAATGCTTTATGCACACTGTGTATTGTGCCGTAAGAAGGAGGGTGAAAATTTATGGAGTTCCTGAACGATCCATTAGAGGTTTTTAAACCAGTTGAAGATATCATGTGTTGCGATAAGAACGGTAACTGTGATTGCATAAACGCAGTGTGCAACAATTGTGCGTGCTAAAAATATTTACCGTGGGGGTAATAACATGGAGTTTTTGAATTTTCCAGACGACTCTCTTTCTCCTCTTTGCTGTTCTACAAATCCTAATTGTGATTGCTGGGATTTGAACTGTTCTGGATGCTTTGATGACATGTGTGCTGGTTGTCTGGTGTGTTCTCCAAACGCGAACTGTACCGGCTGTTTGGCGAAAAACTGAGGGGTGATCTTTCGTGTTCAAACCTTCAAGGTACAATGTGATCTTCAGAGATGGCGACCATGTTGTGTTTGTGAATTTTCTAACCAGAGCAATCGCTCGTCTGGAAAAAGGCAAAGCAGAAATTGCAGAAAAGATTCTCAAAGATCCAAACGGAGAGATCCCTGAAGAATGGTTCTCCATAAAGAAAGATTTGATCTACGGAGGATATATCGTTGATGAGGACTTTGACGAGATAGAGCATCTGAAACTTATGAACAGAATGACCCGCTATGATTCTTCCTCGGTTATGATCACGATCATACCCACCCTGGCATGTAATTTTGATTGTATCTACTGCTATGAATCGAAGGCGGGTCCTTCGATGACAGCGAAAACGGCAGAAAGGATTGTGGACTACCTGAAAAGACTAATTCGAGTTAAAAAATCTATAAGTGTAGGCTGGTTCGGAGGGGAACCCCTCCTGTGTTTTGAAGTGGTGAAGTTCGTAAACTCATCGTTGATAGAAGCATGCAGGGAAAACAATGTGAATTTTTACTCCTCTATGTCAACGAATGGATACCTTCTCGACAGAGAAAAAGCGGAATGGTTTGACAGGCTCGAAATAAGAAACGTTCAAATAACGATCGATGGCCCAGAAGATGTTCACAATAAATACAGGCCTTTGAAAGGTGGCAAGGGAACTTTCGGCACCATTGTGGAAAATCTGGAGAATCTCTTCAGGGTTACAGAGAAACTTCAGGTCACGTTCAGGATGAATGTAGGACCCGACAATTTCCATCGTGTGGAAGAGTTTCTGAACGTTCTGGAGCGATTTCCAAAAGATAGAACGAGAGTATATTTCAGGTGGATTTTTGGATCAAACGGCAGGAAATCCTTTTTCAGGAAGGTCTACGAGATCAGAGATCGGGAGTCTCTGAACATCCTCAACTTCTACGAACTTGCTGCGAAAAGAGGTTTTAATGTGTTTCTTCCCGTTCTTGTACAAAACAGATACTGCGAGTACGACTGTGTGTCTTCTGCTGTGATAGGTCCACAGGGAGAGTTGTATCCATGCACAGTGAGAGTGGGAAAAGGCATGGAGATAGGAAAATTAACCGACAGAGGGCTGGAGTACGACAAGAAAAAATATCTCAGATGGCATTCTTTCGATGCTTTCGAAAGCGAAGAGTGTATGAGGTGCAAACTCCTTCCTGTGTGCATGGGAGGTTGCAGAAGTGCCAGGTTCGATGGCAAAATGGGATGCCCCGAAGAAAAAAGAGATCCGGAGAAATTTGCAAGGGAATGGTACAGGATAAAACTCCTTGAAAGGCAGGTTGAAAGACATGAAGCCTTCAAGATTTAACTTGGTAATAAATGAAAGCGATGGCACACTTTTGTTCAACACGCTTTCTCAAGCCCTTCTGTGGATAGATGGAAAAAACACCAACAAGGTGCTGAAGACCCTGGAAGATCCTTCCTCAACAGAGCTTTCAAAAGCGGAAGTTGAAAAGTTGAAACGGGGAATGTTTTTGATTGATGACAACTTCGATGAACTGGAGTTTCTGAAATTTCGCTTCAACATGTATCGCTACAGTGATAGATTTTTAAGATACACGATCGTTTTAACCCACTCCTGCAACTTCGATTGCGTTTACTGCTATCAGAAGGTACTTCATATCTCCTCGGGGTCCTACATTTCTGAAAAAGTGCAAGGCGACTTCCTCCTGGATGTGGAAAGAAAATTAGAGTACCAAAGACCAAACCTGTTGAGCGTTACTTTCTACGGGGGAGAACCTTTGCTTCTGGAAGAAAAAGTGGTGAATCTGAGCAGCAAACTGAAAAGACTCTGCGAAAAATATGGTGTGAAGTACGATTCCTTCATCGTGACAAATGGCTACCTTCTGACGGAGAAGATGGTAGATGATCTTCAGAAAGCAGGAATAAAGGCACTGGACATAACACTGGACGGTACAGAAACGTACCACGATCGGTACAGAAGAGCTAGAAACGGTGCACCAACTTTCAGCACCATTTTCGAAAACATCTTTCGTGCTGTCAGCAAAGGCCTATTTGTTCAGGTCAGAGTGAACGTGTCCAGAGAGAACGTCGAAGATGTGAAGAAACTCATCGATAGGATAGCAGAGAAAAAGTTGAGAGTGGAGTTCAATTTCCAGCCCATAGAGATCGTTGAGGGAAATCCCACAGGCTTTCAGGACACAGCACTGAACACAGAAGAGTTTGCGGAGATAGAAACGAAGCTGTGGTGGTACGTCAGAAGGAAAATCCCTGAGTATCCATTCGAATACTTCAAGAAACCACGTTTTGCAAGATGCGATGCTATGTGTAAGAACAGTCTTGTGATCGATGTGGATGGGAAGGTGTACAAATGCTGGGGTGAATTGGGAATGGAGACCTGTTCAGGTTTCCTAAAAGAAACCGGTGTCGAATTCACCGGATCGTATCTGAAGTGGTTGACGTATGACCCACTTGAAGACGAAGAATGCAGAAACTGCTTCGTTCTTCCCTTCTGCATGGGGGGATGTGCCTTCAACAGGGTGGTTTATGGAATCTTGAAGTCTTCAAAAGTAAAAAAGCCTCACACATGCATTCCGTTGAGGTACAATTTAGATGAATTTATAAAGGTAGTTGCAGATTACAAAAGGAGGGGTGCCGTCCATGGAATTTCTCAACGATCCAGTGGTGGATGAAAAGGTCTATCTGAGCTTTTGTGATGGTTTGAAAGACCGATGTGGAGATAGAGTGGGAAACTGTGATGAATGTACGAACAGTCACTGTGTAGGCCTTTGCAACACCGAATGTGATCATGTTCCATGGTGGAAGCGAATTTTCCTCTGGTGGTGAAGGTCATTTGAAACTTCTGATCAAAACGTTGTACTTCATTAGAAAAGATATCCTCATCTGGCTTTCTTACAGAACACAGCTTGTTCTCGGGCTCTTATCCGGTTTTGTGGGAATTGTCCAGTTCGGTTTCATTGGAAAATTCATCGCACAGGGGAACTACTTTCCCCTGATAGAGCGATACGGTGGTGACATCCTGGCGTACTTCATCACTGGTTCTGTTTTCATGTCTTACACGAATCTTGCCCTCATGACCTTCAAAGGTGTCATACAGAGAGAACAGAGCATGGGAACTCTCGAGTACATCCTTCTTTCAAAGACACCTCTCTGGCAGCTTTTTCTCTTCAGTTTCGTGTCTTCCTTCTTTTTCACCACGCTGAACATCACATTGATATTTTTGGGGTTGGTCTATCTCTTCTCAGTTCACATCACACCCAACTTTCTTGAAGCCCTGGTTGTTCTTTTCACTGTAATGCTTCCTCTCATGGGTATTGGACTTCTCTCTGCGTCCATCGTTCTCGTCACAAAAAGAGGAGATCCTGTGGGATGGCTGTACAACACTCTCAGCGGCCTGTTTTCTGGTATCTACTTTCCCGTGGAAATTCTTCCGGACTGGATAAGACCTGTTTCGTACCTCATTCCCAGCACGTACGGAATGGACCTTCTACGAAGAGTTCTTATGAGAGGCGAGCACCTTTCCAGTATAACGAAGGGACTAGTTCTTCTTGCAACAACAGGACTGGTACTGATACCATCAGGAGTTATCGCCTTTAAAAGATCTTTCAAACAGGCTCGGTTGAGGGGAAGTTTGAGCTGGTACTGAGGTGAAAACGTGCTGAGGGTGATCGATGTCTGGAAGAAATACCCCCCGAAAACACAGGCTTTGAAGGGTGTGAGTTTTGACATAGAAAACGGAACCATTACAGCGGTCTTCGGCGAGAATGGCTCTGGAAAGACGACACTTTTGAAGATCATAGCTTCCTTTCTCATTCCTGATAGAGGAAGGGTTCTCATAGACGATGTGAACATCGTGGAAAAGCCTTCCTTTGCAGTGGAAAAGGTGAGCATATCAACTGGATACGAAAGGAGCTTTTACTACAGACTGACGGTGGAAGAGAATCTGAAATTTTTTGGCATGCTGAACGATCTTCTTGGAAGAACGTTGAAGAGAGAAACAGAAAGAGTGATGAAAGAACTGGGTCTTCTGAAGTACAGGAAAAAGAGGTACATGGAACTTTCCACCGGATACAAAAAAAGAGTTGATGTGGCAAGAGCTCTGATGAAAAGGGCAAGCATATACATCTTCGATGAGCCGTGCAGTGGAGTTGATCTCAGAACGAGATTGAAGATACACGAGATCATGAAAAGACTCAAAGAGAGTGGTAGAATCGTTATCTTTGCAAGTCATGACCTGGAGGATCTAAAGATCGCAGACAGGGTGATCATTTTGAAAAAGGGCGAAAAAGTTCTCGAATTTTCTCCGAAAAAGGAAGATTTAGCGGCAACGTTGAAAGGTATTTTAGAGATACAGGCATTTCCAGGGGATTGAGAGGCTATGAAATTTTTCTCAGCAGGTAACCTCAAAGGCGATATCGGAAAATTCGAGAGGAAATACAAAAAGCACTATCCGATTTTCTTGTTACTGGAGAGCCTGTTTTTGACCACCAACGTTCTCACGCCACTTCTCATAAAAAGGACCATCGACAGTGCGTTCTACAGGGGTTCTGTAGAAGAAGTCGTTCTGTTTTCCATACTTTACTTTGTCGTTCTTGTGTCTCAGTCCTTCATCATGTACAGACTGAACTATTCAGTTGCGAAACACCTGCTGAACGCATCACGGGTTAAGGAGTCAAGGAGTGCCTATGCGAAAATCCTGACGCTTCCACTATCTTTTCTGAACTCGAAAAACACCGGTGACTATCTTTCGGTGTTCATGAGAGATATTCCGAAGGTGTCTTCAGGGGTTTATCTTGCAAGGCTGCAGTTTTTCTTCAATCTGGGATTTTTTCTTGTTGTTCTTTCGCTTCTGTTCATCCTGAATGTGAAACTTACCCTTGTGGTCCTGGTGAATGTTGCTCTGTTTTTCGTATCGACCTCAATCCTGAAAAAGATGGTCATCAGGACCTCTCAGAAAGATCAGGAAGCCTACCAGAGATTTTTGAAAAGATCCAGAGAAGTGGTGGAAGGAATGCCGGTTCTCAAACAGTTCTCTGGATCTTTGTTTCTCAGAGATTTCCTCGATTCAAGTGCCAGAGAGTGGAGCAGGGCAAGCATTACCCACAGCACGGTAAACGAACTTTCGAACAGGAACATCGAGATGAACAGATGGGCCGGGAGTACCATTGTCCTTGCCTTCGGTGTTTACCTTCTCTGGAAGAGTGAGATAAGTGTTGGAACCCTTCTGGCCTTTGAGTCCTACATGAACTGGATGTACGACATTGTAAGAATGGCACTCACAGGTCTGACGATGTTTTTCTCAACACTTCCTAACTGGGAAAATTTCACAAGAGTGTTTTCCCTGCCTTTTGAAAGAGCAGGCGGTATAGATCTTGAAAGGTTCGAAAAACTGCAGTTGAAAAACGTGCACTTCAAATACGATGAAACACCTGTTCTTGCTGGTTTGAATTTCGAGATAAACTCCGGGGATAAGATCGCAATTGTGGCAAGATCTGGTGCAGGAAAGAGCACGCTCGTTTCTCTTTTCAACAGGCTACTGTCTCCCACAGAGGGTGAAATTCTCATAAACGGTGTTCCCATCGAACAGTACTCTCTTCAATCACTCAGAAGAAACATCGTTCTTGTTCGATCGAACGATATTTTGTTCGACACCACTATCAAAAACAATATCACCCTTTTTGAAGACTTCCCAGAAGATGAGATCGAAAATGTTCTCAAAATGTGTGAGTGTGACTTTGTTAAGGAACTGGAAAACGGAATAGACACGGTTGTTGGAGAAAGAGGGACAAGACTCTCAGATGGTCAGAGACAGAGAATCGTCCTTGCAAGGGCCCTGATAAGAAAGCCGCAGGTTCTGATTCTGGACGAGGCCACATCTGGTGTTGACAGCAGAACGGAAGAGAGAATCTTCGAAAAAATTTTGAAAGAAGTAGAAACTGTGATCATCATCTCGCACAGGCTTTCCACTATAAGAAAGGCTAGAAAGATATATGTCATGGAGGATGGGCGGATTCTGGATTCTGGTTCTCACGATGAACTGGTCATCAGGTGTGAAAAATACACAGAGATTTTGAGAGAGCAGTTCGTGGAAGAATGAACCGGGAGGAAAAGTGGGTATGAAAATAGGAAAGTTTCACCTAGTGAGAAAAAATCACATGGTACTTGCCATTTTGACAACCGCAAGTCTGGTTGTCTCAAGCTTTTTCTATTCCAGGAGGGTCACTTTGCTTCAGAGTGCTGTTGACAAGGCTATTCAAAGCAAAGAGCTTTCAGCGTTCCTGGGAGACACTCTACTGTTTCTGGTATTCCTCATATTAACTATCATCTTTGATTTCATGGCCAGCTTTGTATCCGCCGTCAACAATGTTGGCATGTTCAAAAACCTGGTTGGAAGTCAGATAAAGTTAATGCTCAACGCTGATATGCTTGAACTGAAAAAGAAAAACACAGGAGAGATAATAACCCGTATGTTCGATGATGGGTGGTACATAACCAGTTTGTACTCATTCACTATTCCAGATTTTGTGGCGACATCGTTCAAGGTGGGATTGCTCGGTTTTGCATTTTATCAGCTCAGTCCAAAGATTCTTCTCATTGCTCTGCTTTTATCTCCTTTTTACAGTTTCCCACTATCAACGTCCAGGCGGAAAATAATGGAACATCAGGAAGAAGAGCGCTTGAGTTTTGAAAAATGTGTCAAATTCATAAACGAGACACTGAGTGGTGCAGCGGTTATCAAAGCGTTTGAATCAAAGAGGTTCTTCAACAGAGAGTTTGGAAGGCTATCCAACCTGTGGTTGAAAACGTCGAACGCACTCTTCAATGTGGTAACGAAGACAGAGAGTCTATATCCATTCTTGAACGGCATGCTTCCAATAGCTGTCGTTGCTCTATCGTCCTTTCTCATCGCAAAAAAGGAGATAACAATTGGAAGTGCAATTTCGTTTTTCTACTTCATCAGCGGTTTTTACTCTTCAATAAGCGATATTTACAGTTCTGTTCTGGACGTTATGAGATCAAAGATATACAAAAAGCGAATTTCAGATGTTATGAAACTCAATACTGAAAAAGATGGTGAAAAGGAACTCAGAGATTTCAAACAGATACGCTTTCAAAATGTCTCCTTTGGATACCCGGATGGCAGAGAGATACTCACGGGTTTGAACATAAAGATAGAAGCAGGAGACAAGATAGCCATAGTAGCAAGTTCTGGGGTGGGAAAGAGTACACTTGTCTCTCTCCTCAACCGTTTTCTTACGCCCACAAAAGGTAAGATCTTCATCAACAACATTCCCATCGAACAATACTCTCTCCAATCACTCAGAAGAAACATTGTTCTTGTTCGATCAAACGATATTTTGTTCGACACCACCGTCAAAAACAACATCACCCTTTTCGAAGACTTTCCAGAAGAGGAAGTAGAAAGAGTACTCAAAATGTGCGAATGTGACTTTGTTGAGGAACTGGAAAATGGAATGGACACGGTCGTTGGAGAAAGAGGAACAAAACTCTCAGACGGCCAGAGACAGAGAATCGTCCTTGCAAGGGCCCTGATAAGAAAGCCGCAGGTTCTGATTCTGGACGAGGTTACATCTGGTGTTGACAGCGAAACAGAGGAAAAGATCCTTGAAAAAATTCTGAATGAGATCGAGACGGTGATCATCGTCTCTCATAGACTTTCTACCATAAAAAAGGCCAGCAGAATCATTGTACTGAACGATGGAAGGGTGGAAGCTGAAGGGACCCACGAAGAACTCATGAAGAAATCTCCTCTCTACAGAGAAATTGTGAAGAGCCAGCTGATGAGATGATTCGATTTTTCTGCCACACGTCAACTGAATTGTAACAAATCGTCCATTTGTAAAATTATGACTTATTTAGGTTATAACCGCTAACGGGTGTATAGGGGAAAGGACGGTGTTCATGAAAAAAGAGATAATAACATTGGACGAGTTTCAGAAAGAATTCGAAGAACTGATAAAAAGGTATGTTCCAAGACGAAGAAGGGATAAATTGATATCGAAATATGAAAGTCTGATAAATACTCTGGCCATTGAAGGAGAAAAAGTCTTAGTGCAACCTTACTTCGAAAAACTCAAAGGGATTGGTGATGTGAATTTATATGCTCTTAGGTTGGAAAAGAAAAATCCAAAAAGAACTATGTAGTTTTTCTCTGCGCTTTTTTAGAAAAGGAAAGCAGCGATTATGACAGAGCTATAAACAACGCAAAGAAAAGATTACAAAAGATCACGGGAATATTGTGAAAGATCTAAGAGGAGGTGACGGAGGTGAAGGAATTCAAAAAGTATTCCGATGTTTTTGAATTGTTCGAAGAAATGGGATTTCATCATTCTGAAGAGGAAAAAGTTTTTATCGAAGTGATGTCTCAGATAGGAGGTCAGCTGCTAGCCTATAGGAAGATGCACAACCTGACCCAGAAAGATCTGGCCAAAAAGCTTGGAGTATCCCAGTCTATGGTTTCAAAAATTGAAACAGGAGAGAAAAACATATCTATTAGGGTGCTGGCAAAGATAGTCGCTGCACTTGGTGGTAAAATCAAAATATCTCTTGGGTTACTGCCGGAAGAAGAAAACAAATCACCAAGATATGGCTTTGGAGTGTCTGAAGAAATAATCACATCTTTTGAAGCTCAAAGGAGTGTCGCTGCATGATGAAGCAAAAAAATAGTATTATCCCTTCAAGGAGTTTTTTCAGAATGCTGGGTTACTTCATTGAAGAAGCAAAATTTCAGTTAAAAGAAGTAAAAGGCAATTTTATTGATTACCAACTCGAACTCGAAACAGAATTTGAAGAAATAGTTCGACAGGGCAACAGTTTTTTTAGAAGCATTATTTTGGGTGTTCACATAGAAGGAAAGCAAGAAAACGTGCAGGTTCATGATATTTATGTGAGAATAAAAGGTAATTTCGAAGCTGATCTCAAAGAAAGCGAAAAGGATTTATTTGATAATCTCTGCAGGTACAACGGTTTGATGAACTTGCTTGTTATAGCCCGTTCTTTCATCGCTACAACGACTGCTCAAATGGGAATTCATCCTATACTTATCCCAATGGTGGACCTCACAAAAGTTGAAATAAAAAATTAGTCGCCAGAGTTAACTTCGCGGATTGTTTATCAATAAATGCAACATATTGAACGAACCTAGTTAAATTGCCATATTTAAAAGATGCGTTATTTCAATCATAACATAGGATAGTTTGAAATCATTCGGGCACTTCTATCTTCATAACATTTCTAAGCTTTTCGCATATGATCCAACTTTGTGTTTTTATGTTAACACATCAAGAGATATTTATCACAATTTCCTGGAGGGGATGTGTTTTCTGTAAATGAGGTTGTCCCAGAAAAGACCGGACATCCATCTGGCTTCATTCAACGTACAGCAAGATAGAACGGTCTATTCTTCTTCGTTCCACTAGTGGTAAAAAGAGACGAACAAGTTCTTCTTCTGTCTCACTGTCGATGGGAACACGGTTTACAACACGAAACGTCATAATCCAGGCTCTGAGGCCTTCTTCTCCGTCTTCTAAAATGCCGTAGAATAGTTTTAACGCTTATCAGGCTGAAACTAGCAAGACACGTTGAAGAAGGTGGTGCGGTATGAAAAGATTCATTTCTCTAATAATTTCTTACCTTGTTTTAATCTTCTTCGCTTCTGCAATGGTTCTTCCTTTTTTCTGGATGATCTCTACTTCTTTCAAAAAAGCCAACGAAATTTTCATTCTTCCACCACGTTGGTTTCCTAAAGAGCCCACTCTTGAGAACTACATAGAACTCTTTAAATCGGTAAATTTTGGACGACCATTTCTGAACACAATCATTGTGGCAGGAAGCATCACATTTTTCTCGATATTGCTAACTTCAACCACAGGATACGTCTTTGCCAAATACAAATTCAAAGCAAGAGACAAACTTTTCTTTTTAATATTGTCAACTATGATGATACCAGGACAGATGACTCTCATTCCTGTGTTTCTGATTGTAAAACAGCTGGGCTGGCTCAACACTTATACAGGAATCATTGTACCTGATTTGGCGAGTGCTTTCAACATATTCTTCATGCGGCAATTCTTTTTGACCATACCTAACGAACTGATCGAAGCTGCGAAAATAGATGGTGCAAGAGAAGACTTTATTCTGTTCAGAATAGTGCTTCCTTTATCTAAACCTGCTCTTACAACGCTTTCTGTATTTACGTTTGCGGGCTCCTGGAATTCTTTCCTGTGGCCACTCATAGTTGCTCAGAGTGAAGAATACTACACTTTACCGGTAGCAGTTTCTGTTCTTGCGGGACAACATAGTGAAAATCTTGGGCTCCAAATGGCTGGAGCCACGATTGTTATCATTCCAATACTTGTCTTCTTCATATTCACCCAGAAGTATTTCGTGAAAGGAATTATTATGAGCGGGTTCAAGTGATATTACTCTTTTTGCTCAGAATGTATTCAATGATCAATCCCACACCTATTCCGATAAAAAGAGAGGCTACAAGACAATACACAGAGTATCTGAAAAGAATAAAACCGATTCCAAGGCCTATCAGGGTCGTTCTACCTGTTATACTAACTCTTTTCATAAAAAATCATCTCTCTTTAAGTCAGCATTTTTATTATACTCTCAAAATCCTCCAGCATCCACTCAACGTTTGATTCTTTTTTGGCGGCTTTCTTTGCAAGCCTGTCAGCTTCGTCGTTACAGAAGTTTCCGGAGTGGCTCTTTATCTTTTCGAATGTCACCTCCAGTCCCATCTGACAGAATTTTCGATAGTAATGTCTGTACACCTTCGTTACCAGCTTGTTTGTCCTGTACTCCTCCGTTGCCCACTTTTCCAGACCCTCAAGGTCGTACCTGAGAACGAGCTTTCTCGCTCCCTTTTTGAGAGCGTAATTCATCGCAAAAAGTGCAGCCATGATCTCACCGGTTATGTTCCTTGAGTCTTTAAACTCATCGATGTCTGTCCAGAAGTAGTATTTTTCTTTCCTTCCTCTGTAGCACAGAACAACTCCGGATCCGCACACCTCATCGTAACTTCCATCGACGTAGGCGATCATCGTCTCTGTGTCTAGTTCCAGACAGACACACTCGTTCTTCCCTTCCATGTAGGATTTTGCGTCTTCCAGCCTCTCAAAACTTCTGTACTCGGCACCTGGGAAACCTTTTACCTGTTTTTCTGCCTCTTTCCAAGTTTCGTAGATCCCGGGGACTCTTCCTTTTCTTACAGCGTAGTATTTTTTTGTCACCTCTATCACCTCTCAGATTCATTTATAGCATGTTCATGTTAGAAATTAAGGTCCTGGATGTATAATTGACTCAGTCATCAAGGGGGGATGTTTCATGGAAAAAAGAGTTCTTGGAAAAACGGGTGAAAATCTCTCTGTAGTTGGATTCGGTGGGATCGTTGTCATGAACGAGTCCGTGGACAGTGCAAAGAAAGTAGTTGCCAGGGCGATCGAAAGGGGTATAAATTACTTTGACGTGGCTCCTTCTTACGGAGACGCCGAGGAAAAACTTGGCCCGGCGCTGAAGCCTTACAGAGATCAGGTATTCCTTGCCTGCAAGACGATGGAGAGGACAAAAGAAGGTGTCTGGAGAGAACTGAAAGAATCTCTGAAGAGACTGCGCACAGATCACCTTGATCTCTATCAGTTTCATGCCGTGACCACGCTGAACGAGGTAGAAGCTATCTTTTCACCCAATGGAGCTATAGAGGCCTTTTTGGAAGCAAGAGAGGAAGGTTTAATAAAATACATCGGTTTTTCTGCTCACAGTGAAGAGGCAGCACTCGCGATGCTAGAGAGGTTCGATTTCGACACGGTGCTTTTCCCGCTGAACTGGGCAAGCTGGCTGGGAAAAGGATTTGGCAAAAAGCTCTACAGCAAAGCCAGGGAGAAAAACATGGGAATTTTGGCAATAAAGGCTCTAGCAAAAAGGCGTTTGGAAGAAGGAGAAGAAAAACGCTGGAAAAAATGCTGGTATTATCCTGTGGACGATTTTGAGGAAGCATCCATGGCGCTTCGATTCACACTTTCACTTCCTGTCACTGCAGCTGTAAGTCCAAGTCACCAGGAATTTCTGTGGTGGATGTGTGACATCGTCGAAAAACAGGGAACAAAAATTAGTGAAGAGGAGTTGCAGATCCTGAAAGAAAAAGCTCAGAATCTGACACCCGTTTTCCCACTCGATCAATCTTGAGGCATGTGCTGTATTATCCCCAACAATCTCCTTCTCACCCTACCATCCTCTTTGAACCAGAAGGCAACAAACAGGGGCTGAACCTTGAGAGAGTACTTCCTTGCAAACCCTCTCACCACCTCTGGACCTTTTAGCCTGATTTCAAACCTCACTCCATCGTACCTTCCATAGTTTCTTAGGAATCTATGGAGTGTGTATGCCTTTTTGAGCCTTTCTTTCCTTGAAATGAATTTCCTATCAAGAAGAGCCATGTAGGTGGAAAGGAAAAGGATTTATCTTTCCTCTAATCTTTTTGTTTTTATCTCTTTCTATGCAGCCGAGAAATTCTCTTCTATTTTCAGTTTCACCTATTCATTTAACAGGGGTGGAGGAAAAGACAAAATATTGGATTTTTCAAGAGCTTTTGCTATTTTTCTTAACATCTCTCCCCGAATCTTTTGTGTCTTCCCGTTTAATATGTCGCTCAGTCTGTTTCTTGAAACCCCTGTCATTTCTGAGAGGTGTTTGATGAATGTGATGTTTCTTCTCAGAAATCTCTGGAGAGATTTCGTGTTTCTGTAGAGTTTCTGTAGAGAGAATTGTTCAATCTCAAACACATTCTCTGGACTTTTTTCAAGAGATCACTCGCGCTGTCTTTTAATCCTTCAGAAGTGATAGTAAGATGTGTTATATCTCTCAGGAAAGATTTTGTGAAAATTAGCGTGATTCTTTTTGTTTTAAGCACGGTAATTGTTTTACCCTGGAGTGGCCACGAAGGTTTGACCTACTACATCGTGAAAGATATTGTACCAGATGAGATGGTCACCATCACACCGTACAACTACCAGGAAAACAGAGTTTACAATCTCTCAAAACTCGTTCTTGAAGACGTGTGTGGTCAAGATACGATATCTGCCTGGGAAGGAGCGATTTTACCTCCAAATCCCCCTCCTGAAGACGGAAAGGTTCCTGCCTGGCAGATCCTGACCGTGTACTCTTCGGAGCCAGATTGGGGAATGGACCAGGGAATAGATTTTCCTCCTTATGTAAAGCTCGTCAAAAACATCACTAAGATGGATTTGAACACAACAGCTGTTCACAGGCATTCGAAGTGGAGCATTCTTGGGCTTGAATTCTTCGAAGCTGACAAGAGTTTTTACTACTTCCATGATATGGCAAAGGAAGCCTTCAAAAGAGGCGACAGATACTGGGGATACAGGTTCCTCGCCAGGGCTCTCCACTACATCGAAGATCTATCACAGCCCTATCACAACAAACCAGCAGACGTGGGTGAAATCATAAAGGCACTGTGGAATGGATCGATTAGAACGATGATGGAAAACGCTCATTACGCTTACGATAGATTTCTTGCCTATTTGATCTATTCTGGTGATGCCGAGACGATATCAACAATAGAGAACGCTAAGCCGGTATTTGTAGAATCTGAATGGCACCTTGTGCAAAAAGTGAGGAAAATTGCTTTGGATTACTTCACGATTGTGCATGAAGAAATAAAGAGGTTATTTGGTGAAAAATTGTACAAGAAAGTTGGTACAGTATCTTTTATCGACGAATACAGAAAAATGGAAGAATGCAACCAACTTGACACTCTCAAAAAACACACGCTGTCGATACTGAGCAGAGTGTCTTCCCTTTTGAAAGGCTACTTGATCTCGTTTCTTTTTAAAGTAGGGGAAAATTGAGGAAAGTTGATTGACTTTCTGTGCATTGAAGCCGCTTTTTCGTGATTCCAGAAAATTCGCACAAGATAAAAAGCCCGGCAGAAGCCGGGCTGAGTATTAGTTAATATTATGGGGACTCTAACAATCCACCGAAAGTCTCATCAGGCCAGTAGGTCGGAGTGGTAGCACCTGTTTCATCCCATTCAAGTGTTGGGAAGTATTTCTTCAGGTTGTCGTAGTTTGCAGAGTTTTCTTTAAGCTTGTGCAGATGTACAATCATGGTGTATTCTTCACTTTCCATAGAAAGTGGGATCGTGATTGTCCCGAAACGTACGAGTTCTAGAAGTTGACCTTCTCCCTGATCATCCACGACATCTTCAACATAATAACTACTTGTTAAATCATGAATATCAGCTGGATCATTCTCTACATCGCTATCCAGCTGAAGAATTGCCCAGGCAAGTTCCTGCACACTCTCAACAAAATCCGCAAGATACGTCGCTCCATTCTCATTAAATGTCAAAAATGGGTCAAGGGCGTTCCACTCACCACCATCATCTAAGGGGTTTATAATTCTGTAATCTACGTTACCGTCACCTTTCCCATCGATGTACGCTAAAACATCAAGTTCCCAAGCGAGAGGATCTTCGTAATTCGCGGGATTAGGAAAATCTTCAGGTAATGTTAGATTCCAAGTTAACGGTAAATCTATTCCTGCTTTCAATGCTTCTACAAGAGCAAGAATGTACGCAAGTTCTCCTTCATCGATAGAAATGTAATCACTGTCCGTGAAACCGATACTGCTCGGCAGAGGTTCTCCTCTCAAAGCAGCAGACACAGTTTCAAAGTCGAACCAGGCATCTCCTCCGGCTTGATCGATAACAGGAGTGGATTCAAAGACAGGCTCTTCTATCCCGTACAAGATTTCATACAATTCATACGTGTGTGTACCATCAGTGATTCTCAAGGGTGCGTACGGCTCTGATGTCCCATCTCCATCCCAGTCCAATGCATTCACATGGAAGTCGAAACTCGCATGACCTTCAATAGCCGTTTTTAGACACTTTTCAGCATCAGACAGTTTATCGTTGAGATTTCTCAAAAACTGCAAGAATTCTTCGTAAGTCATTCCATTTGTTTGTCTCGTAGTGGCGTCTCTTGGAATACTCATAAACTTCCCAATGAGGAATTTTGCCAGTGGAAGTACTGTCTCGCTGTTTAATCCAACACCTCTTACAGGAGCAGATGGTATTAGAGGAAGAACCTGTGACATGGTTTCAAGCAAAAAATTTGATAAATCATTTATAGCTTCAAAAGTCAGAATTACTCCCATTCCCGCATTTGCTTCTGGATTGTCAGGATCACTCTGTAAAACTGATTCGAAGTAGCTCTTTGCTTCGTCGGTGTTACCACTGTTGAGAGCATTCAAACCTTCTTCGACAAGGGTTGTAGAAGTTCCCGGGGTAACAGAAGATGGTCCAGGACAGGCAGTCAAAAAGAGTAAAATTGCCGCGACAAGAATACCCTGAAGAAACATCCTGAAACGCATACTTTACACCCCCAACTGAAAAGTTGTTAACTATATTGTATCACATAAAGTTGTTAACTACATTATATCACAATTATTGTATCACAATTGTTAATTGTATTTTGTCTTTGCTTTACACAAATCTTGCCTTATGACAGAAAACATGGGACCTCCAAAAATAAACCGAATTGTATCACTTTCCTTCTACATATCAATTATAATAATTTATGATCCGCAGTTTGAATGTAACAATTTTGTGTACCTGAGGCTTTTCATCTTCATACGCACAAAAAGCCCGGTTGTAAAAAAAAAACAGGCTTAGTATATAAAAACAAAAGCCGGGCTGTGTGCCCGGCTTACTTCGGAAGCGGTGTGTTACCAAGAAACTTGTGTTGAACTTAAGTTTAAGCGCTGTCTCTGGTAGCGGGGGTGGGATTTGAACCCACGACCTTTGGGTTATGAGCCCAACGAGCTGCCAGACTGCTCCACCCCGCACCGTCTAATTCCGTTTTTATAATATAGCATTTCTTTTGTTGCCTGTCAAGGGGAGGGTATCTTGCAAGTTCTCTGTGGTATATGATAAAATTAAAAACAGACGAGCGGGTGTAGCTCAGCTGGTAGAGCACCAGCTTCCCAAGCTGGGGGTCGCGGGTTCGAATCCCGTCGCCCGCTCCACAACCCGGCACATGCCGGGGTATGTTTTTGTGGTATAATCATCCTTGACCCCAGTCTGGGGAAGAACCTGGGCTGGCGGAGACTAATAAGACGGAGGTGTTTGGTGGTGTCGCTCGACCCTGAAAAGAAAAACGAAATCATCAAAGAATTCCAGATCCACGAGAACGACACAGGATCCGTTGAGGTGCAGATCGCTCTTCTCACTGCGAGGATCAAACATTTGACAGAGCACCTGAGAAAGCATCCAAAGGATTTCCACTCCAGAAGAGGACTCATGAAGATGATCGGAAGAAGAAGGAAGATGTTGAAGTACTTGAGGCACAAGAAACCGGAAGTTTATCGAGAACTCATCGCCAAGCTAGGAATCAGGAAATAAAATTCTGAGGAGGGGGAAGCGGGCTTGTTGCCCGCTTCCTGATTTAAATTGATTGGGTAGAGGTGATAGGAATATGAAGGAATGGCGACGTAACATCCTTGGAAGAGAACTCGTAGTTCAGTATGGAAAAGTGGCGAAACAATCGAGTGGTTCAGCCCTGGTGAGGTTTGGTGACACAGTTGTTCTGGCAACCGCAAACATTTCAGACAAAGCAGTGGAAGGAATCGACTTTGTACCTCTCACCGTTGAGTTCCAGGAAAGGTTCTACGCTGCGGGAAAGATTCCCGGTGGTTTTATCAAAAGAGAGGGGAAGCCCAGTGAATCTGCCATTCTCTCAGCCCGTCTCATCGACAGGCCAATAAGGCCTCTTTTCCCGAAAAAGCTCAGAAACGAGGTTCAGGTTATCGTGACCGTGCTTTCGGTGGATCCGAACGTTCCACCGGACGTTGTGGGAATCTTTGCCGCGTCCCTCGCATTGAACGTTTCAAAGATACCGTTTGAAGGTATAGTGGCGGGTATTAGGGTTGGTTACAGAGACGGACAGTTCATAGCCTTACCCAGTGAGGAAGACATAGAAAAGGGTCTGATGGATATCACCGTTGCTGGAACAAAAGACGCTGTCACCATGGTCGAAGGTGAAGCAAAAGAAGTAACAGAAGAAGATATGGTGAAGGCCTTGAGATTCGCCCACTCCGTCATAAAAGAACTAGTCGATTTCCAGGAAGAGATTCTCTCAGAGTTCAACGTGGAGAAAATCCCCGTTGTCGAGCCCACACCACCTGAAGGCCTCGTTGAGGCTTTCAAAGATCTTCTAAACAAAGAAGAACTGGAAAGAAGAATCCTCGTAAAGGTGAAGAAGGAAAGAGAAGTGGCTCTCAAAGAGTACGAAGAACAGCTTCTGAATCAGATTGCAGAAAAATTGTCCGTAACCGATTTGGAAGGAATCAAACCCTTTGTCTCGGAACTCTATGAAGATGCCGTCAAAAAAACAATGAGGAGATTGATAGTGGAGAAGGGTATCAGAGCGGACGGGAGAAAACCGACCGAGATCAGACCCATCTCCTGCGAGGTTGGATTGTTCCCGAGAACACATGGCTCTGCTCTTTTCACCAGAGGGGAAACACAGAGTCTCGGTATCGTTACTCTTGGCGCTCCCATGGACGTTCAGATCATAGACACACTCCTCGAAGAGGGTGTCAAGAGGTTCATGTTGCATTACAACTTCCCTCCGTTCTGTACAGGAGAGGTGAAGCCGCTCAGAGGTCCCAGCAGAAGGGAAATCGGGCATGGACATCTGGCAGAAAGAGCTCTGAAGAACATGCTTCCACCCGAAGAAGAGTTCCCCTACACCATAAGAGTGGTTTCTGAGATCCTGGAGTCCAACGGTTCTTCCTCAATGGCCACGGTGTGTTCAGGATCCCTGGCGCTGATGGATGCTGGAGTTCCTATCAAGAAACACGTTGCAGGAATAGCGATGGGGCTCATTCTCGAAGAAGACGCCGAGATCATACTCACAGACATCATTGGAATGGAAGACCACTACGGTGATATGGACTTCAAAGTGGCTGGAACAAGAGACGGAATCACCGCCTTCCAGATGGACTGTAAGGTCTCAGGTGTCTCAGATGAACTCCTCATGAAAGCGCTCATGCAGGCAAGGGAAGCGAGAATGTACATTCTCGACAGGATGTATGAAACCATCTCTGCTCCAAGACCACATCTGTCCAAGTATGCACCGATCATAAAGGTAACCAAGGTCGATCCAGAGAAAGTGGCGGATGTCATAGGACCTGGAGGCAGAGTGATAAAGAAGATCATAAAAGACTTCGATGTGAAGGTGGAGATCGACGACGAAACAGGTCTCGTCAAGGTCGTTGGAAGTTCTGAAGAAAACGTTGACAAGGCCATCGCACTCATAAGGGAAATAGCCAAAGAAATAGAAGTGGGAGAAGTTCTGGAAGGAAAGATCACAAGGATAGAGCCTTACGGATTGTTCATAGAGGTGCGACCGGGCAAGATAGGCCTCCTCCATCAGAGCAAAGTAGGGGAAGATATGAGGCAGTTCTTGAAAAAGGTGAAAGTCGGTGATACCATAAAGGTACAGGTGATCAACATAGACGACCTCGGAAGACTGCAGTTCAAACGTGTCACAGAGGGGGAAAACACTCAGCATGGAAAGACACACAGTAAACGAAATTGAGATTTTCACCATACCATTTGACAAGGCGCGGACGATCTCCTGCGCCTTTTTAATTAAAAAGGGATCCGCTCACGAGCCAGAAGAACTTGCGGGGATCTCCCATTTCATAGAACACATGGCCTTCAGAGGAACAAAAAGCTACGATCACTTTTCTCTCAAGTACACTGTAGAAGTGGTTGGAGGAACTCTCAACGCCTTCACCGATAAACTCGCCACCGCTTATTATGCAAAAGTTCCGGAGTTTCACTTCGAAAAAACGCTGAACGTGTTGAAAGAGATAACTTTTTATCCCATTTTCTCTCCCGAAGACACCGAGATAGAGAGAAAGGTCATTCTTGAAGAGTACAAGATGTCCCAGGATGATCCAACCAGTAAACTCTTCGATACTCTGGTGGAAACTGTCTGGCCCGGGCCCTACGGAAGGCCCATCATTGGAAGGAAGGAAACTATTGAGAAGATCTCGTCGGAAGATCTCAGAGAGTATCACAGGAAAAACTACAATCTCCCGGATACCAAAATCATCCTCGCTGGAAAAATAAATGACGACTATCTTTCTCTTTTGGAAAAAGAATTGAGCGAATTAGAAAGGAACAAGCCAGGAGATCCTCTTCCACCTCCACCTTCGTTCGAACACACAGAACCCAGATACATCGTGAGGAACGACCTGGAGCAGGTACACATTGCCTTGGCAAGACCCATCTGTGGAAGAAACAGCGAAGATATATACCCGCTTTATGTTCTCAATACTGCTCTGGGAAGTGGTATGAGCTCCATCTTGTTCCACGAAATAAGGGAGAAAGAGGGCTTCGTTTACGATGTGTTCTCTCAGATCTACGCGCTGAAGGAAACAGGAGTCATCATCGTGTACGCGGCTCTTTCTCCTGAAAAGATAGATGAGTTCTTCTTGAAAATGAAAGAAGTTCTCTCCAATGAATCTCTCTTCATGAAGAATTTCGAATACGGAAAGACGAGATACCTTGGAAAGCTCGATATGGTCACAGACAATCCAGCCGGCATGATGAGTTTCGTGATCGATAATCTCTCTAATGACTCTCTGGAAACCATAGAGGAAAGGGTCGAAAGAATAAAGAACGTTTCGAAAGAAGACTACAGAAGGGCCTACGAGAGATTTATTGCTGGTAACTGGAGTGTGTTCGGGATAGGACCCGAGTCCGGGAAGATTATTGAAAAACACGAGATGATCGTTTGAGGAGGGATTAGATGAAAGAAGCCCTGACCTTTGACGACGTGTTGCTTGTTCCACAGTACAGCGAAGTCCTCCCAAAAGACGTGAAAATAGACACCAGGCTTACAAGACAGTTACGAATAAACATACCACTTGTGAGTGCCGCCATGGATACAGTGACCGAAGCGGCTCTGGCAAAGGCTCTTGCAAGAGAAGGTGGCATTGGAATCATTCACAAGAATCTCACTCCCGATGAACAGGCACGCCAGGTATCGATCGTGAAGAAGACCGAAAACGGCATCATATACGACCCCATCACCGTAACTCCGGATATGACAGTGAAAGAAGCTTTCGATCTCATGGCGGAGTACAAAATAGGTGGACTCCCCGTTGTAGACGAAGAGGGAAGGCTTGTTGGCCTGCTTACAAACAGAGACATCAGGTTCGAAAAGAACCTTTCAAAGAAGATAAAAGACCTGATGACACCGAGAGAAAAGCTCATCGTTGCCCCTCCAGACATCTCCCTTGAAAAAGCAAAAGAAATTCTCCACCAGCACAGAATAGAGAAACTTCCCCTCGTCTCAAAAGACAACAAGCTCGTGGGATTGATCACCATCAAGGACATAATGAGTGTGATAGAACATCCCAACGCGGCGAGGGACGAAAAGGGAAGGCTTCTCGTGGGTGCAGCGGTTGGAACGAGTCCTGAAACCATGGAAAGGGTGGAAAAGCTCGTAAAAGCGGGTGTGGATGTGATCGTCATAGATACCGCTCACGGTCACTCCAGAAGAGTGATAGAGACCCTCGAGATGATAAAAGCGGACTACCCGTATTTGCCGGTAGTGGCCGGAAATGTGGCGACCCCGGAAGGAACGGAGGCGCTCATAAAGGCAGGAGCAGACGCTGTGAAAGTAGGTGTGGGTCCCGGATCGATCTGTACAACGAGAGTGGTAGCTGGTGTTGGTGTTCCGCAGCTCACAGCCGTTATGGAATGTTCTGAAGTTGCGAGAAAGTACGATGTTCCCATCATAGCGGATGGAGGAATCAGATACTCTGGAGACATCGTGAAAGCACTTGCAGCCGGTGCCGAGAGTGTCATGGTCGGAAGTATCTTCGCCGGTACCGAAGAGGCACCGGGAGAAACGATACTGTATCAGGGTAGAAAGTACAAGGCCTACAGAGGTATGGGTAGCCTTGGCGCTATGAGATCTGGAAGTGCGGACAGATACGGCCAGGAAGGGGAAAACAAGTTTGTCCCCGAAGGAATAGAGGGTATGGTGCCGTACAAAGGAACCGTAAAAGACGTGGTGCATCAGCTTGTGGGCGGACTCAGATCCGGTATGGGATACATCGGTGCCAGAACAATAAAAGAACTCCAGGAAAAGGCAGTCTTCGTGAAAATCACTCCAGCTGGAGTGAAAGAAAGCCATCCACACGACATCATCATAACGAAAGAATCTCCGAACTACTGGGTCCAGGCTTAAGAGAGTTTCTTTATGATTTCGTACTCTTTCATCGCTTCTTCGTGCATGCCGATTTCTTCGTAAAGACGGGCGAGCTTCAATCGAAGCTTCACGTTTTCCGGCTGTTTCTGGAGCAGCTTCAAATAAATCGAAGCTGCTCTTTTTTTCATGCCGATTCTCCTGTAAAAAGACGCTCTGAATCGAGCAGAAAGAAACGGGAGAGCAAGAAGAACAGGGAGAAACGGGTAATATCTATCTTTGTTCTCTTCAGACACCTCCGACTTTTTCGAAACAGCGGCCAGTTTTTCTCTGAGCTTTTCTTTGGGAATGGTGAGCTGTTCGTACTCGTCGAGGATCTCCTCCACGTTCCCAGAGGCGTCCACCTTTGCAGAGATGGAAAAGTATTTCTTTATCTGTTCTTCGAGTTCGTCTGTTTCACTGTATCCCAAGTGATGTGCCACTTCAAAAAGTCTCAGAATATAGGAGTAATTCTCCTCTTTCAGAGGTATCTCCTTTGCTTTTCTCACAAGATGGTAGGCTATTTCTTCGGCATTTTCCACCTTCGAGAGAGCTTCCACCACCTCGAATGAGAACACGAAAGGATCTTCAAGAAACCTGTTCACAAGATCTTCGGCGAACTTCTCGGGGTTTTCTAATTTCAAACTGATGCCGAGCTTCCAGAAAAATGGTGAAGAGAGAAATTCCTCCACGTCTTGCAGTTTCTCAGCAAAACTCTTCAGCTCTGGAAAGATTTTTTCCAGCAGGGGAACTTCTTCCTCGGAAAACACTTCTTCTGTGTCTCTTAGTTTTTCAAGGAGAGCTTGAAAGTCTTCTGAGATGATTTCTCGAGAGAGGGAGGGGTGTTTTTCAACGAGCTTTTTTTTGGCAAAGAGAAACTCTCCAACATTTTCTAATTCTGGATCAGAGGGGTGTTTTTTCATGTAGTCGAGAAAAAGATCTATGGCGTTGTCCAGATTCGTTTTTGAGAGGTCTTTTATCTCCTCAAGAGATAGCGCCATCGTCAGAAGAGAAGGTATCAGTAGAAGAAGAATGAAGATAATTCTCAAAACTCTCACCCCGCCTCAAAAAGGGGCCTGAGAAATTTCCTCCAGAAGACTTTGAAAAACAGAGCGAGCGGCACTCCCACAAAAGATCCGAACAATCCGAAGAGTTTCCCAAAAAACAGGATGGACAAGATTATGTAAACGGGATTCAGCTTTTCGAGGCCTTTCATCAGCTGAATGAAGACAACGAAGGCAACGGCATGTATGAGGATTGCAAAGAGTGCTATGAGAAGAACACCTTTCACACCGAGAGTGAGAGAAAAAAGAAGTACAGGGATGTATTCCAGGACCACTCCAACGATTGGAATGAAGTTGGTCACAAAAGCCCAGAGACTTATGATGGCGCTGTACTTCAAGTTGAAAGCTTCGAAAACAACCCAGTAAGAGAGTCCTATTATCACAGCATTTATGAAGATGACCCTTATGTACCTTCCCATACTCGCGTACACATCACGGAAAAATTCTCTCGCTTCCGCTCTTACACTTTTTGGATAGATGAGGACAAAGAAGCTGGCTATTTCGCGAATATAGAACACGGTGTAGCCGAGGCCGAAAAGCGTGAAAACAATTATCGTGGTAACAGAGACAAAATTCGTTGTCACGAGCGAAAAGACATAGTTCAGGAAATCTGTGAGCTTTGGTTCAAGAAAATTCATGATCTTATCGAACACCGGCATCAATTCAGGAGATTTTATGTAGTCTTTCCATATCTTGCTTTCAAAAACTTTTGTCATGAATTCGATGAAACTCCCAAACTCGTTGAAAACAGGAGGTATGATCATGTAAAGCGAATAAACCATCACGAAAAAGAAGAGAAGAAGTGCAGCTATCCTGGAGAAGTACTTTCCAAATTTCAGCTTCTCCAGGAAACGAATGACCGGATCTAGAAGGAGTGTGAAGAACACCATCAACACAATCACTGCAAAGACATCCGGGAAAATTTTGAATACGAGAAATGAAATCAATATGTACAGTGTCGTGAAGAAAAAAGCTTTGTCCTCTAAGATCTTCCTGAACTCCTTCAACTTATTTCCCTCCGAGTTTTTCGAGACTCCACTCGACTATCGTTTTGAAAAACTCTTTCTGGTGCTCTGGATCTTCAAAAAGTTCATGGTATCCTCCAGGAAAGCTCACCAGTTTTTTCTCTGTGTTCAGCGCTTCGAAAAACTTCTTGCTTCCCTCAAAAGACACCACCCTGTCATCGGTTCCGTGAAGAATGAGAACTGGAACCTTTATCCTTTCAGCGTCTTTAAGAACCTTTTTCATATGGGAGAGCATATCTGAAGCGAGCTTGAAAGAGATCCTGTCGTGAACGAGGGGATCTCTTATGTACGCTTCCACCGCTTCTCTGTTCCTGGAAAGATCGCTCGGGTTTATCCCGTTGCTCATCGTGAGGAATGGAACAAAAAAGGACAGAAACCTCACCATGAATTCAAGGACCGGAGAATGGGTATCTGGAAGCAGGATAGCGGGGGCCGACACCACCAAACCTTTCTGGTTCTCTGGCTGAAAAATCTGAGTGAATCTGATAGCTATCAATCCACCGAGACTGTGACCAAAGAGCACGAACCTTTCCAGGTCCTTCGTGATCTCGTTCAATATTTTAAAAACGTCATCAAAACGAAGGTGCCCTCTTCTTCCGGGAGATTTGCCGTGACCCGGTAGATCGAATGTGACCACCTGAACACCCTCTGAGACGAATTCCCTCACAAGTCTTCTGTACCTCCCGGAGTGTTCACCGAGACCGTGTACGATCACAACCGTACCTTTCCAGTCTTCTCCGTGTTTCTGGATGTTCATTCTCATCCCCCCAGAGATCTTTCTATTCTTCTCAAAAAGATCTCCTTTCCAAGAAGAGGAATAATGTTGACGAGTTCAGGACCTTCTTCTCTACCGGTCAGGACCCTTCTCAGTGTCATATAGAATTCTTTTGGCTTTACACCGTGTTGTTTCAGTACTTTCTTGAAGACGGGTGTGATTTCTTCCATAGTCCACCGAACGTTCTGGAGCTCTTCTTTGAGCTGTGAAAACACTCCTTTCATTTCTTCCGGTATTTCAACAGGTGCTGGATCTTCAAAGAAGAAACGGGATTCTTCAGGAAATTCTGAAAGCACCTCCACTCTCTCTTTTGTGATTTCCAGTACCTTTTTAAAGTACTCCTCGTCGATTATTTTTATCCCGGCTTTCTCAAAGAACGGCTTTGCCAGTTCTGCGAGCTTCTCAATCGGCATGTTTCTCAAATAGTAACCGTTCATCCATTTCAACTTCTGTGGGTCGAAAATCGCAGGGTTCGGGCTGAGCCTGTCCAGAGAAAACGAAGAAATCAATTCTTCAAGAGTGAGGAGTTCTTTACCCTCTGGATGAGACCATCCAAGAAGTGCCAGATAGTTGACAAGCGCCTCCGGGAGATATCCCATGTCTCTGAACGCTTCCACAGAAGTGGCTCCATGTCTCTTGCTCAGTTTTTTTCCATCAGGTCCCAGTATGGTGGAAACGTGCGCAAAAACGGGGGGAGCCTTTTCAAACGCTTCGTAGAGAGCGAGCTGTCTCAGTGTGTTCGAGAGATGGTCGTCTCCACGGATAACGTGTGTTATTTCCATGAGCATGTCATCCACCACACAGGCGAAATTGTAGGTGGGAAGACCGTTGCTTCTCATTATCACAAAATCCCCAATTGCTCCTGTCTTGAACACAACCTCACCTTTAACCACATCGTTCAGTACGTAGTCTTTTCTGGGCATCTTGAAGAACACAGCCGGCCTCAAACCCTTTTCTTCGTATTCCTTTCTTCTCCCGGGAGTATCAAACTTTTCGAACATCTCCTGAGAGTAGTGAGGTGCTTTTCCTTCAGAAAGGAGTTTCTCCCTCATCTCTTCTATCTCCTCAGGGTAAGCGTAAACGTAATAGGCCTTCCCCTCCTTTACAAGCCTTTCAGCGTATTCTCTGTATATTTCTACTCTCTCGCTCTGCCTGTACGGACCGTGGTCTCCTCCCACGTCCGGTCCTTCATCCCACAGAAGACCAAGCCACCTGAGAGATTCCATGAGCTTCTCTTCGTACTCCCTCTCAGATCTCTCCAGATCGGTGTCTTCTATTCTGAGGATGAACTTTCCTTTTTCTTTCCGCGCGAAAAGAAAGTTGAACAGAGCGGTTCGAGCTCCTCCAACGTGGAGAAAACCTGTGGGGCTCGGTGCGAATCTCACCCTTACCAATTCAGAACACCTCCCAGTGTGTATTCGCTGTTGAGTATCTTCTTCAGTACCTCCTCGGGTGAACGCGGCGCTCCAAATACGTCGATATACCTTCTTCCTACATCAGAGGGAAAATGGGCGTCCGATGTCACTATCACCCTGAGATTTTTCTTCCGGGCATTTTCTTTTCCTTCTCTACTCACCACTTCAGCAACAGGAACCTCGAGATCTGGAAAGAAGCCGAGCTGATACAAGACACCGAATCTCTTCTCAACATGCGCGTAAACCGGCATCCCTCCATAGGATCGAATCAATTCCACAGCCTGAGACAGTGTGAGATCTGAAGGAAAACCAAGCGGAACGTCTTCGTAGCCAGTGTAATTTCCCTCTTCGTCAACAAAGAGCTGGTAACCCATTTTCTCATGATCGTGTTTCACCGATGGAAGATGTTCGTAAACGATCTTCGTGACTTTCAATGCGCTTTCAACATCGGAAAAAAAACCGAGCACGTGAACATCTTCCACTGTCTGTATCTCTATTCCAGGGACAACGAGTTTCTTCATTTTCAGAAAAGCAGGGACGTTTTTTGCGCTGTTGTGATCAACTATGCCGAGAATCTGTATATCCCTCGATGCTCTCTCCACAACGGGCGGTATCATGAGCAGATCTGCGCACGGTGACAGACACGTGTGCACATGTAAGTCTGCCTTCATCTCAACCCCAGCTCGTACACCTTCCCGGAAACCATGAAGGAGTTCTCCTGAGATTTGAGGAGCACCACACCGTTCTCCTCTGCCTTCTTTACAGTGTCCTTTTCATATTCATGACCGTCACAGAGAACGATTCCCTTTATTCCGACAACTGTGGCAACCGCTATTATGTTGACGTGAGACTGCACCGTGATCCAGAGTGTCGAAGGCTGGGCTTTCCCCAGCACTTCACTCAAAAGGTCACAGGTGAAACCGTGTTCCACTTCCGTGTTCAGATCACCGCACACATGTTCAAGCCCCAGTTTTTCCACTATCTCCCCTATCCTCACTTCTATCCCTCCTGAAGAACACCATCTCAACGATTACACCCTTTCCCACTTCTGAGATGATGACCATCTTATCGGAGTACCTTTTCATGTTTGGAAGCCCCATCCCTGCACCAAAGCCGAGCTCCCTGATGTGGTCTGGAGCTGTTGAATAGCCTTCTCTCATCGCGAGTTCCAGATTTTCTATCCCTTTTCCTCTGTCTTCTACCCTCACCGTGATTTTCTCATCGTCGATAAAGCAATATATGTATCCATCGGATTCGCTGTGGATGACAACGTTTGCTTCCGCTTCATAAGTAGCTATTGCGATTCTTCTTGCCAGTTCTTCATCCACTCCTCGCTCCAGGAGAAACCTCTTCAATTTGGAAGCCCCTATTCCGATCATGTTCACATCGAAGTAATCTATGTGGAAAACAAAATCCGCTTTTCCTTTTTCCAGGACTTCTCCCGTGATCAGTGAGGTTCCTTTTTCCAGGACTTCTTCCATCCTTTTGTCGTGCAGGTACATGATGCCGAGTTTTGCCAGAAGAAAATAGATGATGTCGTGCTTTGTCACGATCCCCACAAGTTTTCCCTCATCGTCGACAACGGGAAATCTCCCGTAACCGTATTTCTCAAAGGTCTTGACGGCGTCCTGGAGGGTGTCTGTTTCTTTCAAACACACCACGTTCTTCGTCATGCGCTTTTCAACCCTGTCTTTTATGTAACTTCCCTCGAGGGCCTTTATAATGTCTTCCAAACTGACGATTCCCACTACCCGTTTTTTGTCATCCACTACGGGCACACCTGAGATCCTCTTTATCCTCATAATCTCTTTCACGTGAAGAAGCGTCTTGTCCGGTGTTACGTATATAACGTCCGGATTCATGAATTCGGAAACTCTAACATCCTGGAAAATGGCTTGCAATCTGTCTATGATGGAAACGCTCATTCTACCCCTCTCCTGACGGGCTTCAAACCGTTCATGTAAAGTCTGCCACAAGTTTCGAACATGGAAAGATTCGTTGCAAGAACGGTGATGTTGCATTCTTTCGCAAAATTGACTATAGTCTCAGGAATATCTTTTTTTCTGACGAAGAGAACAGCGGGTATCCCCACCACCATGGCGGTTCGCACGGCCTGTGGAGAGTGAAGCCCTGTGATCAGAAGAACGTTCGGCTCAGCAAACGCGAGAACATCACTCATGAGATCTGTGGCAACGGCTCTTTCTATGTTCAGATCTTTGTCTCCACAAAGGATCTCTCCTTCCACGATTCTGGCGATCTCTTCTACTGTCACATAAACACCTCCTAAGAAACCTTCCTGAGAATTCTAGGAGGTTTTCTGTCTTTTCTTCTGAAACGAAGCAGAGAATAATAGGCGAAAACGCTTCCCAGCGCAAGTACGAAGGTTACCCAATCTTTCAGCCTAAAAAGGTATCCAGTTATCACAGTCACCGCGAATATCACAAGGGGAAGAAAATAAACGAGTGTTGATACCTTCAAAGGATCGTACTCGGGTATGTCTACCATAACCTCATCACCGGGCTTCAAATCTTCTCCACACCAGTCTATCTCGAGTTTTATCTCGTTGTCGGAAAGACAGATGTTCTTTGCCGGGCAACTCCCACAAGCGCTCGTTCTAGCTTTTGTCACCACCACTTTCCCGTCTTTCACTTCTCGAACATACATTTTTTCTACGATGGTATCACCCCTTCACAACACCAAGAGGAATCATCCTGGCCACTCTTCTCGAAATACCTATCTCATGAACGATCTGCACCACTCTATCCACGTCTTTGTAAACCTCAGGAGCTTCTTCAACCAGAGTCTTTTTACTCTTGCTCATGACGACAATATTCTTTTCTGCCAGTTCATCGAGAACTTCTCTGTAATCCAGCCTTTTCAGGGCAGCGGACCTTCCAAGGACTCTCCCCGCTCCGTGTGCGGTGGAACCGAAGGTCTTTTCTTCGGCTTTCTTTGTCCCCACCAGAAGATAGGAAGCAGTCCCCATGTCACCCGGTATGATGACGGGCTGTCCCACTTCTCTGTAGATCGAAGGAACCTTTTCGCTTCCGGGACCAAGAGAACGTGTAGCACCCTTTCTGTGAACGACCAGTTTTCTTCTTTTTCCGTCAACTTCGTACTCTTCCACTTTTGCGATGTTGTGAGCAACGTCGTAGATGAGATCAACACGTGTGTCTCTCCCGAACACTTTCCAGAAAGCTCTTCTAACGAGATGCCCGAGGATCTCCCTGTTCGCGAACGCATAGTTTGCCGCGCAATTCATGGCAGAATAATAGGCCTGTCCGAGTGGATGTTCGAACGGAGCGTTTATGAGCTGTTTGTCGGGTAGATTTTTGTTGTGTTCCTTCAGTTTATCCCTCATGAGCCTTATGTAGTCGGTTGCAACCTGATGTCCGAATCCTCTGCTTCCGGAGTGGATCATCACCGTGATGGTACCGATCTCCAGCCCAAAAAATTCAGCGAGTTCTTCGTCGTATATTTCCTGAACCATTTGAACCTCCACGAAGTGGTTTCCCGCACCGAGAGTTCCGAGCTCGTCACTTCCTCTCTCGAACGCTTCTTCTGATACGTACGAGGGATCCGCTGGATGTATTTTTCCACCGTCCTCGATTCTTTCTAAATCTTCCTCGAGACCGTACCCTGACTTGATAGCCCACTCCGCACCTTCAACGAGAACTTTCCTGAGCCCCTTCTTGCCGAGAACGATGTCTCCCGTTGAACCAACACCCGCGGGAACGAATTCGTATATAGCTTCGACGAGAGGTCTTATTCTATCTTTCACATCTTCGTAGGTGAGATCTGTCTTCATCAGGCGTACTCCACAGTTTATATCGAAACCAACACCACCTGGCGAGATGATTCCTTCTTTCACATCGAAGGCGGCGACTCCTCCTATTGGGAAGCCGTAACCCCAGTGTATGTCCGGCATTGCGAGGGCGTATTTCACGATACCGGGAAGCGTGGCCACGTTCATGAGCTGTTTCATCGCTTCTCTGAACTGAGGATCGTTCACACTCTCAGCGTCCGTGAATACGATCGCGTCAACCTTCATATTTCCCTCTTTTGGAATTCTCCAGATGTATTTATCGAGTCTTTCTATCTTCATAATTTCTCCCTCCCACTTTTAGTTTATCATTAAATAGTGGAGGATAGATTATGAGTGAGGTTCGTTTCGCTGTCGATGCCTCGCTGGTACCGCTTGCAAAAAAGTTGAGAACCCTCGGGTTAGATGTGATGGTTTGTTACTCTGAAGAACCCGGGAAAGTCCTTCTGATATGCAGGAAAGAGGGTAGAATTCTTCTCACAAAAAGACCTTCTCTTATAGAATTTTTCGAAAAATATGGACAAGAAGTCTTCTATATTAAAGACGAAAAAGATTTGAAAATGGTGGTAGAACATTTTAAACTGAAACCAGAACGTGCAAGGTGCCCGTACTGTAACAGAGAACTCTTGCCGACTCCACGTGAGGAAGTGATTGAAAAGGTGCCTCTGTACGTTTTTCTGAACGCAGAGAAATTCTCCAGATGTCCCAGCTGCGGAAGAATCTTTTGGAGAGGATCTCATTTAGACTGGGTGAAGGAAGTGATACCAGATGGTTCCGGAGAGACTGAAACAGATAAAGGGAATAAGGATTCTGGAAAGCGGGGATGAAATCCCTCGGGAAGGTTTCACCTGTAGATTTGGAAAGTACACAGTTGTGGCAAATGATGAAGAGTCTTTCGAAATCGTCAGACTTCACAAAAGGCTCACCGTTTATGAGCTGCTACTCTCTCTTGTGGATTCAATGTGCGTTCATCCGAAAGAGGAAGCTCTCAGGTTTTCCCTCAAAAAAGTCAGAGAATTTCTGGATGCGGAAGAAGTCTATCTGATAGAGGGCGATGTTTCTTATTCTTCGAAGGGAGAGAAACTCTCCATCGATGAGATAAAAAAGAAACATCCAGGGGCGAGTGTGAGAGAGTGGAAGAACAAACTGCATCTTGTTGTGGTTCGCGAAGGCGCATTCGATGAAGAAGAAGAGGTACTCTGTACGAAACTTTTAGAATTCATCGGAAACGTATCAGAAAAACTCTGGAGGCTTAAAGAAGAAGTCCAGAAATTGAAAAAGTCGTACGAAGAACAGCTGAAAGTTTCAGAGATACAGAAAGAACACATAAAGAAAATGAGAATAATTTACTACGTCAGCCAGGCCATGAGATCTGTTTATGATCCGAACAACCTTTACCGTGTGATTTTGCTCAGTCTTGTTTCAGAGAGAGGATTCAATTTCGACCGTGCTGTTCTTCTCAAAAAAGATGAAGGTACAGGCTCTTTGATCGTCGTTTCTGCGGTGGGTGGCGACACACCCCAGGAACACGAAGAACTCAAGAGATACCTAAGAAAAAGAACCTTGAGATACACAGATCTGGTACAGTTTCTAAGGGAGGAGGCGCTCACATTTTCATTTGAAACGAAGTTCAATGAAAAAATAAGGGGAAAGAGATTTTACTACAGAGAACATCCGATATTCGAAAGGGTGGTTTTGAGAAAGAGCATAGTGAGGACTTCGAGAGAAACCCTCGAAAAAATCAGGTACGAAGTAGAAGATGTCATAAGTATTCTTGAAAACGATGAATTCATAGTCTTTCCACTCGTTGGGCGGTGGGACACTCTTGGTGTTGTGATGGTGGATAACAAATTCAGCAAAAAGGAAGTCACCGATCTGGATCTGGACGTGCTCAAACTCTTCTCTGAAAGTGCAGGCCTTGCTCTGGAGAACACATATAATTACGAAAACCTGAGAAAGAAGACTCTGGATCTTCAGCGTCAAAACGAACTCGTGGAACACCTCAGGAACTTCAGTGAAAGCATTCTGGAGAGCCTGGAAACAGCCATCATAACGCTGAGCAAAGATGGGCGCGTAACCGAATGGAACAGAAAGGCAGAACAACTGTTTGGTCTGAAGAAAGAAAACGTACTCGGAAGAAGGCTCAAAGATCTCCCCGGCTTTGAAGAGATCGGATCTGTCGCAGAGAGCGTTCTTGAAAACAAAGAACCCGTGTTTCTCAACTTCTACAAATTCGGAGAAAAGTATTTCAACATAAGATTCTCCCCTTTCAGAAACGCTAAAACACAGTTGCTCGAGGGGGTCATCATCACGATCGACGATGTCACAGAGCTGTACAAATACGAAGAGGAAAGAAAAAGAAGAGAAAGACTTTCCATACTGGGAGAGATGACAGCAAGAGTCGCTCACGAGATAAGGAATCCAATAACGATAATAGGTGGCTTCATAATGCGCATGAAGAAGCATCTTGACGATCCAGAGACGCTGAAGAAATACATCAACATAATAACGAACGAACTATCCAGGCTCGAAACGATCGTCAAGGAAATCCTAGAATACAGCAAAGAACGGCAGGTGCTGGAATTCACCGAGTTCAATTTGAATGAACTCATAAGAGAGGTCTACGTTCTATTCGAGGAAAAGATCAGAAAGATGAACTTAGACTTTTGTTTTGAGACGGACAACGAAGACCTCAGAGTTGAAGCCGATAGAACGAGAATAAAGCAGGTACTGATAAACCTTGTTCAAAATGCAATAGAAGCGACAGGAGAAAATGGTAAGATAAAGATAACGTCGGAAGATATGTACACCAGAGTGAGAGTGAGTATTTGGAACTCGGGCCCTCCCATACCGGAGGAGATAAAAGAAAAGATATTCTCACCGTTTTTCACCACAAAGACTCAGGGAACAGGTTTAGGGCTTCCGATTTGTAGAAAGATCATAGAGGATGAACACGGAGGAAAAATATGGACAGAAAACAGAGAAAACGGGGTTGTTTTCATCTTCGAAATTCCAAAGACACCAGAAAAGAGGTGAGAGAATGAAAAGGATACTGGTTGTCGACGATGAGCCGAACATAAGGGAACTTTTGAAAGAGGAACTTCAAGAAGAAGGCTACGAAGTTGACACGGCAGAAAACGGGGAAGAAGCCTTGAAAAAATTCTTCTCCAGGAATTACGACCTGGTGATTCTCGACATAGAGATGCCTGGTATCAGTGGACTGGAGGTAGCCGGTGAGATCAGAAAGAAAAAGAAAGACGCAAAGATTATCCTCCTCACGGCCTATTCTCATTATAGATCTGATCTTTCTTCGTGGGCAGCGGATGAATACGTTGTGAAGTCGTTCAACTTCGACGAATTGAAAGAGAAAGTGAAGAAGCTACTTTCGTGACACAGGAGGTGTGAAAAGTTTATGGAATACAAAAACACACTGAACTTGCCAAAAACTTCATTTCCAATGAAGGCAAACTTGGTGAACAAAGAAAAAGTTTTTCTCGAAGAATGGGAAAAGATGGACCTTTACAACTACGTACTCGAACAGAGAAAAGGAAAACCCCTTTTTGTCCTGCACGATGGACCCCCTTACGCAAACGGTCACATCCACATTGGAACGGCCCTGAACAAGATTCTGAAGGACATCGTTGTCAAATACAAAACGATGAGAGGATACAGGGCACCGTACGTTCCAGGCTGGGACACTCACGGTCTTCCCATAGAACACAGGGTGTCTCAGGAGTTGGGTGAAAAGATAAAAGAAATGTCACCCGCAGAGATCAGAAAGAAGTGTGAGGAATTCGCTCTCAGATTCGTTGATATACAGAGAGAAGAATTTAAAAGACTCGGCGTTCGCGGAGATTGGGAAAATCCATACATCACGTTGAAGCCAGACTACGAGGTGAAAATACTGGATGTTTTCAAAACCCTTGTAGAACAGGGAAACGTTTACAGATCTTTGAAACCCATCTACTGGTGTCCGAGATGCAGAACTGCCCTCGCGGAAGCGGAAATCGAATACCACGATCATAAATCTCCTTCCATATACGTGAAGTTCAGATCAAAAGAAGATCCGAATTTCTTCATCGTGATATGGACCACAACACCCTGGACACTGCCGGCAAACGTTGGTATCGCTCTGCACCCCGATTACGAATACTCGGTGGTGAAAGTCGGAGAAGAGAAATGGGTCATCGCAACGGATCTTCTCGATGCTTTTTCGAAAGAGACTGGAATCGATTGTTCCAATGTCGTCGAGAAAATAAAAGGAAAGGATCTGGAAGGAAAAGAGTTCGTTCATCCCATCTTCGATGACAGGACCTCCAGAGTCATTCTTGCCGATTACGTATCTCTCGAAACGGGAACAGGCTGTGTCCACATAGCCCCCGGTCACGGTGAGGAAGACTACATCTACGGTCATGTGAAATACGGTCTTCCCATCGTCTCTCCCGTTGATGAGGAGGGACGTTTCACGGAAGAAGCGGGAAAATACAAGGGAATGTTCATAGAAGATGCCAACGAGGTGATCATAGAGGATCTGAAGAAAAAAGGAATCCTGGTTCACGCGTCAAGTATCACACACTCCTACCCACACTGCTGGCGCTGTAAGGGGCCTGTGATCTTCAGAGCAACCGAGCAGTGGTTCATTTCTGTGGATCACAACAACCTCAGACAGAGAGTGCTGGAAGAAATAGACAAGGTGAAGTGGATACCGGAATGGGGCCGGAACAGGATCAGATCCATGGTGGAGGAAAGGCCCGACTGGTGTATCTCAAGACAGCGTGTCTGGGGAACTCCCATACCAGCGGTGAAATGTAAGGAATGCGGAGAAGTGGTTCTCGATCCGAAGGTGATAGAACACTTCATGAAAATCGTTGAAAAAGAAGGTACAAACGCCTGGTTTGAAAAAGAGGTGGAAGAACTCATCCCCGAAGATTTCGTGTGTCCAAAATGCGGCAAGCGATCTTTCGAAAAAATGCTGGACACACTCGACGTGTGGATAGATTCTGGTGCCTCCTTCGAATACATAACCACGAAGAGAGAAGATCACCCGTTCCCCCTCGATATGTACCTTGAAGGTAGCGATCAGCACAGGGGATGGTTCCATTCTTCCATCTTCCTTGCCGTCGCAAAGAGGGGGTCCGCACCTTACAAAGAAGTGCTAACACACGGATTTATAAAGGACGAACAAGGAAGAAAGATGAGCAAGTCCCTCGGAAACGTAGTGGATCCCATGGAAGTGGTGGAAAAATACGGTGCCGAGATTCTGAGACTGTGGCTTGCGAGCAGCGACTACTTCAACGACATAAAGATATCCATGAGGATCGTCGAACAACAAACAGAAGTTTACAGGAAGATAAGAAACACGTTCCGATTCCTCCTTGGAAATCTGGAAGACTTCGATCCCGAACTCGACAGAGTTCCTCATGAAAAACTCTTGACGATCGACAGATGGGCTCTTGGACGACTGCAGGAGATCATAAAACGCGCCACCGAATATTACGACAGCTACGAATTCTCGAAGGTTTACAATCTCGTGGTGAAATACTGCACAACGGAACTCAGTTCTCTCTACCTGGACGTCGTAAAGGACAGACTCTACGTGGAAGCGAAAGATTCAATATACAGAAGATCGGCGCAGACGGTGATGCACGAAATACTCATCTCTCTGATGAAGATCCTTGCACCCATCATGACTTTCACGATGGAAGAGGTTTACTCCCACCTTCATGAAAAGGACAGAAAATACAAAACGGTTCAGGCGGAATACTGGCCAGAGTACAGAGAAGAGTTCATCGATAGAAAGCTCATGGAAGATTTCGAAAAACTACTCTCTATAAGAGAAGACGTGTTGAAGGCCCTCGAGGAGAAGAGACAACAAGATGTGATCGGTCACTCCCTCGATGCTGAGGTCGTACTTGTACCCAAAAATGACACCATCAAAGCGCTTCTGGAAAAATACAGAGACATACTCGAAGAACTCTTCATAGTATCGAAGGTATCCCTTTCGGATACTTCGGGAGAACTGAAAGGAGAACTGGTAGAGGTGACCGTCAAACATGCAGAGGGTGAAAAATGTCAGAGGTGCTGGAAATACACAACGGAGATCTCTACTTCCGAAGATTTCCCGGGAGTTTGTCCAAGGTGTCTGGCAGTTTTGAAAGGAGAAAGGAAGTGACAGCGTGGAAGACATGAAAGTTTCTTTTCTGAAGATTATCACAGAAGCGTACGGTTTGAGGGCAACCGATGTGCACATCTCGGTGGGTTGCCCTCCTTATTACCGTATAGACGGGAAACTCGTACCACAAGAGAAATACGGAAAACTCACAAAAGAATCCATAATGAACGCTCTGAAAGATCTGTTCGCTGAGATCGGACAGCCGTTCCCACCTAAAACGAAAGAAGTGGATTTTTCCTTTACCGTGGCAGAAGCGATAAGGGTGAGGGGAAACCTCTACTACGAGAGAAAGAACCCCGCTCTCGCTTTCAGGTTGATACCAAAAAAGATCAGAACTTTCCAGGAACTGGGACTACCAGAGATCTTGAAAACATTCGTTGAGAGAAAGTACGGCTTGATATTGGTGGCTGGTCCTACAGGAAGCGGAAAATCCACCACACTCGCCGCCATGATAGATCACATCAACGAAAATTTCCCACACCACATAATAACGATAGAAGACCCGATAGAATACGTTTTCACAAACAAAAAATCTGTGATTCACCAGAGAGAACTCGGCTCAGACACGGACTCTTTCTACAACGGATTGAAGTACGCTCTGAGGCAGGATCCGGATGTGATCCTTGTGGGGGAAATGAGGGATCTTGAAACAATGGCTCTCGCTCTCACCGCGGCGGAAACGGGACACCTCGTTCTTGCCACGGTTCACACGAACTCCGCAGCTTCCGCACCTGAGAGAATCATAGATGTTTTCCCGGCACATCAGCAAAGACAGATCGCACTTCAGCTCGCAAACACCTTGATCGCCGTGATTTATCAGAGACTTGTCCCGAAAGCCAACGGAATAGGATTCACTCCGATCCTGGAGATCATGGTGGGAACTCCTGCCGTGAGGAACCTGATAAGAGAGAACAAGCTCCACCAGCTCGAATCTCTGATACAGGCTGGTGCAAGGCACGGAATGGTCCTCTTCGATGACGCACTCGTGAAAGCCGCACTCAAAGGAGAGATATCCAGAGAATCCGCTCTGCAGTTTGCCAGGAACCAGGAGGAGGTGGCTCGAAGATTAGGAATGAAGCCCTCGTAGAGAAGATCTCCTCGATAGTGAAAGAAAAGAAAAAAGAGATCGAAAAGCTCCTCGCCAGGCCAGATCTGACTCCCGAACAGATGAAAAACTACGGAATAGAATACGCAAAGATAGAAGAGATAGAGAGTATCGCAAACAGAATAAAAGAAACTCAGGAGTTCATCGAACTCTTGAGAGAGGAGGGAGAAAGCGAACTGGAGATAGAAAAGTACGAGAAAGAACTCGATCAGCTCTATCAGGAACTGCTCTTGCTTCTTTCTCCAGAAGCGAGCGATAAAGCAATCGTAGAAATCAGACCAGGCACGGGTGGAGAAGAAGCAGCTCTCTTCGCGCGGGATCTGTTCAGAATGTACACCAGGTACGCAGAAAGAAAAGGCTGGAACCTCGAAGTCGCTGAAATTCACGAAACGGATCTCGGCGGAATAAAAGAAGTGGTCTTCTTCGTAAAAGGAAAGAACGCTTACGGTATTTTGAAGTACGAAAGCGGTGTTCATAGAGTCCAGAGAGTTCCTGTCACAGAGTCTGGAGGGAGGATCCACACGTCCACCGCTACCGTTGCTGTTCTTCCGGAGATTGAAGAAAAGGATATAGAAATCAGGCCGGAAGACTTGAAGATAGAAACCTTCAGGGCATCGGGACACGGTGGACAGTACGTCAACAAGACCGAATCCGCTGTGAGGATCACACATCTTCCAACGGGAATAGTGGTGTCGTGTCAGAACGAAAGATCTCAGTATCAGAACAAGCAAACCGCTCTGAGGATCCTCAGGGCAAGGCTCTACCAGCTACAGAAGGAACAGAAAGAAAGGGAGATCTCACAGAAGAGAAAATCACAGATAGGAACCGGCGAGAGAAGCGAAAAAATCAGAACTTACAACTTCCCCCAGAACAGGGTTACGGATCACAGAATAAACTACACCTCTTACAGACTGCAGGAAATCCTCGATGGAGACCTGGACGAAATCATATCGAAGCTCATAGAACACGACATAGAAAACAACCTCGAGGAAGTTTTAGGAATCGGAGCCTCAGTCGAAGAAAAGTAATAGTGGAGGTGTGAAGATGTTCAACTCGAACTTCTACACGTTGAAACAGGCGATGGACGTTACTCTTTTGAGACAGAACATTCACTCACTGAACATAGCGAACGTGAGCACGCCCGGTTACAAGAGAAAATACGTGGCATTCGAGGAGTTCTTGAAGGAATCAGAAATGAAACTGAAGCTCTCAAAGACAAACGAAAAGCATCTCATCGGTTCAAAGAGTGTCGTAGAACCACGTGTTCTTGTGGACAACACGACCACCATGAGAAACGATGGAAACAACGTTGATATCGACTACGAGATGGTCCAGCTTGTGAAGAACGGGCTCAGGTATCAGGTGCTCACCAGGCTCATGTCGCTGAACATAGATAGGTACAATGCCGTGCTGAGGGGTGTCAGATGATGAGCGAATTTGATATCATGAACATCAGCGCAACTGGAATGTCCGCTCAAAGACTCAGAGTCGAGATCGTCTCAACAAACATAGCGAACGCTGAAACCACCAGAACAGAAACAGGAGAACCTTACAGGAGAAAGGTGCCTGTGTTCGCCGAGTATCTGAGAAGAACACCAAATGGTAAAATAGAAAGCGCTGGAGTGAAAGTTGTAAAAATAGAGGAAGACCCTTCACCGTTCAGACTCGTGTACGATCCTACGCACCCTGACGCGGATGAGAACGGATACGTGAGGATGCCCAACGTAAATATCGTCAGAGAAATGGTGGATCTGATAAACGCGCAGAGAGCATACGATGCGAACGTGGCGGCTTTCAATGTGACAAAGGCTATGGTGAACAGCGCCCTTCAGATAGGAAGGGGGTAATGGGTGATGGTTGACAGGATAGAGGGACTCGGTCCTTTGAGCCAGAGTGGAAAGACTCAAAAGAAAAGTGAAAACAACTTTTCAGAAGCGCTGAAAGAAGCCCTGGAAAAGGTAAACGACATACAGAAAAAAGCCGAGAAGGCAGCGGATGATTTCGCCCAGGGCAGGATAAGCAACATACACGAGGTTATAATAGAAGCCGAGAAGGCTTCCATAGCGTTGAGGCTCACCGTCGAAGTGAGAAACAGAATCGTGGAAGCCTACAGAGACATCATGAGGATGCAAATCTGACGGCGACTCTTTCGCCGTCTTTTATTTTTTTCAGATCTTCCAGCCCTTCCACGATCTTTCCTATCACGTTTACAGCGCTCGCTGGTCGAATTTTATCGTCGCTTATGGGAGTTTTCCCAAAGAACAGACACAGTGCTTTTCCCGGAGGCCAGTATCCAACGTCTCCTATTTCAACTATTTCCCTTGGGTTTTCCATCTTCTGAACGTTCACAGGAGTTGAAAAGTATATCTCCTCGCCCCAAGTGTTCACGACACTTTCGAATGGAATTTTTTCCTTCAACAATCTGACGATCTCGTATTCCTCATTGAGATCTATCACACATTTTCCACTTTCAAAGAGGAGTTCAACTCTCATGTTCGCTCCCTCCTCAAAGAAGAAGGGCACCTTTTTGGAGGTGCCCGGGTGGTGCCGGGGATCGGACTCGAACCGACACGGGGTTGTGAACCCCAGCGGATTTTAAGTCCGCTGCGTCTGCCAATTCCGCCACCCCGGCTCATCTTTTTATTATATCACACAGGCAGAAAGATTATTTCAACCTTACAAAAATCAAAACTTATTCATAACAACCGCACATGTGTTATAATCAATTAGGAAAACATAAGAGGAGGGAACGAAATGCTCAGAATTGTCGATCTGCACGCGAAGCTGAGAGACGAAGACAAGGAAATATTGAAGGGTGTGAATCTGGAGATAGAAAAGGGAGAAGTCCACGTTCTCATGGGCCCAAACGGTAGCGGAAAATCGACCCTCGCGAACGTCATCATGGGAAATCCCAGATACATTGTGACGGAAGGAGACATCGTTTTTGAAGGAAATTCCATAAAGGATCTGCCCCCAAATGAGAGAGCAAAACTTGGTATAATGATGACTTTTCAGAATCCATACGAAGTTGAGGGAGTGAAGCTTTCTCAGTTTCTCATCACAGCTCATCGGAGGATTCATGGAGAGGATAAAAACTACCTGGAGTTGAGGAAAGAACTCGAGGAAACCGCTGAAAAACTCGGTTTAGACAAGGATTTCCTAGAAAGGTACCTGAACGTCGGATTTTCCGGTGGAGAAAAGAAAAGGTCTGAGATCCTTCAGAGTCTCTTCCTTCGACCAAAACTACTTATCCTCGATGAGATAGACTCGGGTCTCGATGTCGATGCGCTGAGATTGATCGCAAATCTGATAGCCAGACTGAACGAAGAGGGAGTGACACTTCTCATCATCACGCACTACAAAAGACTCCTCGATCACTTGAAGAGAATAGATAAGGTTCACGTTTACGTAGATGGACGTATAGTCACAAGCGGCGGTCCGGAACTGGCAGACGAAATAGAAGAGAAGGGATACTCCCTGGAGGGTGTGAGATGATGGAAAGACTGATAATTGACGATTCACGATTCAATTTCGTGCCAAAAGTGAAAACCGCCTACAAAGCACCTCCCGGTCTTGACGAAAAGCTGATAGTGGAAATATCCCGCGCAAAAGATGAGCCAGAGTGGATGTTAAAGCACAGGCTAGAATCACTGAAAGTGTTCAACGAGTGGCACAATCCCAGATTCGGAGTGGACATATCCGGCCTCGACCTCGGAAAGATAGTCTCCTACATAAAACCCGACGCGAAGAAGGGCACTTCCTGGGACGAAGTTCCAGAAGAGGTAAAGGAGGCTTTCGATAAACTTGGAATACCGGAAGCGGAAAGAAAGTACCTCGCGGGTGTGGGAGCTCAGCTCGACTCGGAGATCGTCTATCAGAACATGAAGAAAGAGCTTGAAAAGATGGGCGTTATCTTCCTCGATATGGAAAGCGCTGTGAGGGAGTACCCCGATCTTGTGAAGAAATACTTCATGAAACTCGTCCCCATCACCGATCACAAGTTCGCTGCTCTTCATGGAGCCATATGGAGCGGTGGAACCTTCTTGTACGTCCCGGCGGGTGTGAAAATTCCCATGCCGCTTCAGGCGTATTTTCTGATGAGCAATCCCGGTATGGGGCAGTTCGAGCACACCATCATAGTTGCTGAAGAAGGCAGTGAAGTTACCTTCATAGAGGGTTGTTCTGCTCCAAGGTACAACATCATCAACCTTCACGCTGGAATGGTCGAAATATACGTCAAAAAAGGCGCAAAGGTCAAGTACCTCACTATTCAGAACTGGAGCAAGAACACGTACAACCTCAACACAAAGAGATCGATAGTCGACGAAGAAGGGTCGATGACCTGGGTCTCGGGCTCACTGGGAAGTCAGAAGACAATGCTGTACCCAATGACCATACTCAAGGGAAAAGGAGCAAGGGCAGAGAGCATGTCCATCACTTACGCGGGGCCGGGACAGCACATGGACACCGGTTCCAAGGTTGTTCACCTCGCTCCATACACAAGTTCGATCGTCAGCGCAAAGAGCATTTCTCTCGGTGGAGGTTGGGCTTTCTACAGGGGCCTTTTGAAAATCACAAGGGAAGCCGTGAAGAGCAAGGCCTCCGTTGAGTGCGCGGCTTTGATGCTCGACAATCGATCGAAGAGTGATACCGTTCCGATCATAGAAGTGGAAACAGACAAGGCAGACGTCGGGCACGAAGCGAGGATTGGAAGAATAGGAGAAGACCAGATTTTCTACCTCATGAGCAGGGGGCTCTCTGAACAGGAAGCGAAGGCGATGATAGTAAAGGGATTCGTTGAACCCGTGGTGAAAGAGCTTCCATTCGAATACGCTGTTGAGCTGAACAAGTTACTCGAACTGGAAATAGAGAAGAGCATAGGGTGAGGTGTTCATTATGGAAAAGACTCTGGTGATAGAACATGACGGTGAAAAAGCGGTTGTTTGGGAAACTCCTCAGATTTTTTCCGAAAACGATTACGACTACGAAGTGCTTGAAAAGGCCCTGGAGAACACCGGTGGCCCTCTGAAAGAGTGGAGAAAGAAGAAGTACCAGGAGTACAAAGAATGGGGATTTCCGAGATGGAAAAGATGTAATCTCGATGGCATGTCTCTTCCAGAATTGTCTTTCAAGCGGATAGACCTCGATGTTGATATTTCGCTCCTTGAAAAGCTGGACTTTGAAGGTGCTCACAGGAAATTCGTTCTTCTTGGAGATACGTTCTTTACGGACTTCAGAGTATACGACGATGGAAGACACGTAATGAGATTCAACGGAGACGGGATCGAAAACGTACTCGTGGTCGTCGAAAAAGAGGCGGAGATCTACAAGCTCTCCAGCACGGATCGATTCAGAAATACGGTGATGAGGATCCTGGTGAAAAAGAACGCATCGCTGAAGTTCTTCAATCTGGACTTTTTTGGGAATTTTTCTTTCGACAACGTGTTCATCGTTCTCGAAGAAGGTGCAAGACTCGTGTTGAGGGATTTCAAAGCGTTCGGCCACAGAAAAACCGGGCATATCCTTGTGAAATTGAACAAATCGAGCAAAGCCGATATGAAATCGTTCTTCTACCAGAATGAATCAGGAATAACCGATTTGCTCTACCTCATGAGATTTGAGGGAGAAGACGCCGAAGGAAAGTTGAAGGGAAACGGTGTAGTGGATGGCGCTGGAAAGATCGTTTTCCGTGGAATCCTGGATGTGAAAAGAGGTTCTAAGAACATCGTCGCAGAAGAAACAGAACACACACTCATTCTCTCACCAAACGCCCGAATGGATGCCATTCCAAGTCTCTGGGTGGACGAGAACGATGTCACCGCTTCACACTCTGCGAGTTCTTCCTCTCTCGATGAAGACGAACTCTTCTATCTGATGACCAGAGGCGTTGACGAGATAGAAGCCAAGAAATTGATCGTGCGTGGGGTGTTCAACGAGCTGCTCGACGAACTAGACGAGTCGGTGAAGGGAGAGGTAGAAAATGTTGTCAACAGGATTGTATGAGGACTTTCCCACCCTGAAGATGAAGATTAACGGAAAAAGGATCGTTTATCTGGACAGCGCAGCCACTACACTGAAGCCAAAACAGGTCGTGAAAAAGCTGGAAGAATTCTACTACAACAGCTACGCGAACGTTCACAGAGCGGTTCACACTCTCGCTGTGCGTGCCACCACCGAACTCGAGGAGACCAGGGAGGAATTTGCAGAGTTCCTGGGTGTTTCTCCGCAGGAGATAATCTTCACCTCGGGCACCACCATGGCCATAAATCTCGTTGTGGTGTCCCTTCTGAGGAGTGGCATACTGAAAGAGGACGATCTGGTTCTGGTTTCCCTTCTGGAACACCACGCGAACTTTGTACCCTGGCTCAGACTTTCGAAATTCCATGGGTACAGGATCGACTTCATCAGACCCTCGGGAAGATTCGGAACACTCGAGATGGATGACTTGTTGAAACACAGAGACAAAAACCCGAAAGTTGTTGCCATAACAGGCCTTTCCAACGTGACCGGCCAGAGAATACCCGTTGAAGAGCTGAGAAACGTCTTTCCTAATTCCATCATTCTCCTGGACGGTGCTCAACTGATCCCTCATGAACCGGTGAAACCGAAGGAGATAGGAGTAGATTTTCTTGCCTTTTCACTTCACAAGATGCTCGGTCCCACCGGTGTGGGTGTGCTTTACGGAAAGAGAGAGCTGATGGAACAGATGGAACCGTTTCTCTACGGCGGAGAGATGATCGACAGAGTGTCCCTCGAAGACGTCACATTCAACGAATTACCTTACAAGTTCGAAGCGGGAACTCCAAACATAGCGGATATAGTCGCATCCAGGGAAGCCCTGAGGTATCTGAAGGAAACAGGTTTCAATGCGGTCCATGAAAAGATAGAACAGCTCACCCAGATGGCCTTGAAAGAGATGATGAAAATCGGCGGAGTGGAAATCTACGGCCCACTCGACGAAAGACAGCACGGGATAGTCTCGTTCAATATAAAGGGAATACACCCGCACGACGTGGCTCACATTCTCGATCAGGAGTTTGGAATAGCCGTGAGGAGTGGGCACCACTGCGCACAGCCTCTGATGAGCATTTTGAAAGAACAGTCGCAAATTGACTTTCCAAACTCCACCTGCAGAGCCAGTTTTTACATCTACAACACGGAAGAAGATGTTAAAATTCTCGTTGAAGGTGTGAAAAAAGTAAAGGAGTGGTTTTCAAGATGATGTACTCGGAAGCCATACTGGACTACGCAAATTCCAAAAGATTCAGAGGAAAACTGAACGATGCCACCGTTATCGAAGAGGGAAAGAACATCTCTTGTGGCGACGAAATCACGCTCTACTTGAAGGTGGAAGACGGTGTTGTGAAAGACGCCAAGTTCGAGGGAATGGGATGTGTCATCAGTCAGGCTTCGGCTTCTCTGATGCTGGAGAGGATCGTCGGAGAAAGAGTAGAAGAAATATTCTCCCTCATCGAAGAGGCAGAAAAAATGAGTCGGGGCGAAAACTTCGATGAGGGAAAGTTGAAGAACGTAACACTCATGTCAGACATAAAGAACTACCCCGCGAGGGTGAAGTGTTTCATTCTTGCCTGGAAAACCCTGAAAGAGGCGCTCAAAAAGATTTCACGGCCTTGAGAAAATCTATGAGGTATCCCTTCAGATACGAAGATACTTTCCCTATGAGTTCAAGGGTGTAACGTTTCAAAAGAACGAGGTCTCCTCTCTGATCCGCCTCTCTGAATTCTTCAACAGAGATAACGGTGAAGCTTTCCAGATCACCCGTTCTTTCTTTCAGTTTTTCTCCAAAGACCTTCTTTATCTCTCTGTGGACCTTTGGAAAGTACGATAAAGCGAGTTTTCTCACTTCCTGAACGAGGTGCCACTCGGACTTCAAAAATACAGGTGTAGCTTCTTCGATCGTCTTTATCGTTTCTTCATCTCCGGAGTAGATGAGATACGCTAAATAATCATCGTACACGTAATGGGCGTTCATCAACATCTTCATGATGGATCTGTCGAAGAGTGCCTGAAAGATTTCCCCCATCTCACCCGGAGTGTTGTGATAGGGCTGCGATAGATCTTCGATGTAGTGGAGAGCCCTGGCGAGGAACCTGTATCCCCAATATCTGTCTCCCTTTCTAAAGGCTTCTTTTGCCATATCGTGGAAGTAGTAAAAACTCTTGTCCGCTTCGAAGAACTCGAGGCCAAGGATTCGATACTTCATGTGACGCACACCCTGACTGTTTCCTATGAGGAACTGATACGGTGACAGATCGAGGCCCTGGTCCATTCCCCAATCCGGCTCCGAAGAGTACACGGTCAGGATCTGCCAGACAGGAACCTTTCCGTCTTCAGGAGAGGGATTTGGAGGTAAAATCGCTCCTTCCCAGGCAGATATCGTGTCTTGACCACACACGTCTTCAAGAACGAGTTTTGAGAGATTGTAAACTCTGTTTTCCTGGTAGTTGTACGGTGTGATGGTGACCATCTCATCTGGTACAATATCTTTCACGATGTAGTAGGTCAAACCTTCGTGACCGCTCCAGGAGAAAACAAGGGCGGAAACGACTATCAGAAAGACGATTGAAAGTTTTCTCAACCCGATCACCTCCAATCAAAGTCTAACACAAAGAGGTGCATAGAAGTATGAAACTCTATCTCATAAGACACGGCGAAACCATCTGGAACGAAAAGGGTCTGTGGCAGGGAATCACGGATGTTCCTCTCAACGAAAAAGGAAGAGAACAGGCAAAAAAGCTGGCAAACAGCCTGGAAAGAGTCGATGCCATTTACTCGAGTCCCCTCAAAAGAAGCCTCGAGACAGCAGAAGAGATTGCCAGGCGCTTTGAAAAAGAAATCATCGTCGAAGAAGATCTGAGAGAATGTGAAATATCACTCTGGAACGGTCTCACAGTGGAAGAGGCTATCAGGGAGTATCCTGTGGAGTTCAAGAAGTGGTCATCGGATCCAAATTTTGGAATGGAAGGTTTAGAATCCATGAGAAATGTACAGAATCGCGTAGTGAAGGCGATCATGAAGATCGTCTCACAGGAGAAGTTGAACGGTTCAGAGAACGTGGTCATCGTATCACACTCTCTGTCTTTGAGAGCTTTCATCTGCTGGGTCCTCGGGCTTCCTCTTTACCTTCACAGAAATTTCAAGCTGGACAACGCGTCCCTCAGTGTGGTGGAAATAGAGAGCAAACCGAGGCTTGTTTTGTTGAACGATACGTGTCACCTTAAGGAATCTTGAACACCCCCACATATGTGGTATTATATTCTATGTGGATGGCGGCGTAGCCAAGCGGTCAAAGGCGGGGGTCTGCAAAATCCCTATTCGTGGGTTCGAATCCCACCGCCGCCTCCAGAGAGCCAGGCTACACGGCCTGGCTTTTTATATTGGAAGAAGGGAGGTATTGATGATGAAAAAGGTGTTTCTTGTCCTGCTGGTAGTCCTGGCGATCCCGATCTTCGCGAAGGCCACCCTCTACATCTACAACTGGGCCGATTACATTCCTGAAGACGTGATCAGAGCATTCGAAGAGAAGTACGATTGCCGTGTGGTGTATGACACCTACGCTTCAAACGAAGAAATGTACGCCAAGTTCAAAGCCGGTGGTGGAAAAGGCTACGATCTGATATTCCCTTCCGGTGACTATGTCTCGATAATGAAAAAAGAAGGAATGCTCCAGAAACTCGATCTTTCTAAGATACCGAACTTCAAATATCTCGATAAAGACATCCTCGCGAAGACCACTTACGATCCCAACCATGAGTACAGCGTTCCTTACATGATGGGGTCTACTGTCGTCATCGTGAACAAAAAATACGTGAAAGAGTACGAGAAATCCTGGTCCATCTTCGATAGAGAAGACCTCAGGGGAAGAATGACTCTCCTCGACGACATGAGAGAAGTCCTCGGCGCTGCTTTGAAGTATCTCGGATACTCCGTTAACACGAAGAACCCGAAAGAACTGGAAGAAGCGAAACAGGTTGTTCTCAGATGGAAGAAGAACATAGCCAAATTCGACGCCTCCTCGTACGCCGATGGTATCGTTTCTGGTGAGTACTGGGTGGTGCACGGATACGCGGAAGACGTCTATCAGAGGATACCCGAAGGAGAGGAAAAATACTTCGACTTCTTCATACCAAAAGAAGGCGGTACGTTGTGGATCGACAACATGGTGATCCCCAAAGGGGCAAAGAACGTGGATCTCGCCTACAAGTTCATCAACTTCATTCTCGAGCCAGAAAACGCAGCGAAGATAGCGGATTATCTCGGTCTTCCCTCACCGAACGTAGAAGCCAGAAAGTACATGCAGACAGAACCCATTTACACCATAGAAGATCTCAAAAACTGTGAATTCATTGAAGACGTGGGAGAAGCCCTCGAACTTTACAACAAAATATGGCTCGAGATCATCATGTGACGGAGTGAGAGAAATTGATCGGAGGAGAAGTTTCAATAAAGAACGTCAGCAAATTTTTCGATGATTTCCAGGTTTTGAAGAACGTTTCCCTGGATATAAAGAAAGGAGAGTTTTTCTCCATACTCGGCCCATCGGGTTGTGGAAAAACAACGCTTCTTCGTGTGATAGCGGGCTTCGAGGGTGTGGAAAGTGGAGATGTTCTCCTGGATGGAAAGTCGATACTGAATTTGCCTCCGAACAAAAGGCCCGTGAACATCATATTTCAGAACTACGCTCTGTTCCCTCATCTCACAGTTTTTGAAAACATCGCGTTCCCCTTGAAACTCAAAAAACTATCCGAGAACGAAATAAATCAGAGAGTGAACGAACTGCTTTCGCTCATAAGAATGGAAGAACACGCTCAGAAAATGCCTTCCCAACTGTCTGGTGGTCAGAAGCAGAGAGTGGCGATAGCGAGGGCCCTCGCCAACGAGCCGAGGGTCCTCCTTCTCGATGAACCGCTGAGCGCTCTCGACGCAAAACTGAGACAGGAACTCCTTGTCGAGCTCGACAACCTTCATGACAGAGTCGGTATCACCTTCATTTACGTAACACACGATCAGGCTGAAGCAATCAGTGTTTCAGACAGAGTCGCCCTCATGAACGAAGGAGAAATCGTTCAGGTTGGAACTCCCTACGAGGTGTATGAGAGCCCGGTCAACGTCTTTGCAGCGACTTTCATCGGAGAAACGAACCTCATGAAAGCCGAGGTTGTTGAAGTGGAAGATGAATATTACGTCGTAGAAAGTCCGGGAATCGGCCAGTTCAGGTGTTACAGAGACAAGGAAGCAAAGAAGGGTGATAGATTGCTCATCACCCTTAGACCCGAAAAGATCAGAATCTCAAGGAAACAGTTTCGTTCCGAGGAAACCTTCAATGTATTTCACGGAGTTGTGGATGAGGAAATATACATGGGGCACCAGACGAAGTACTTCGTTCGACTCGACGAAGGCTACATAATGAAAGTTTACAAGCAACATGCAAGGTACATACTCGATGAGCCGATCATAAAATGGGAAGATGAAGTGTTCATCACATGGAATCCAGATGACAGCTTCATTGTAGAGGTGCTTGAAGAATGAAGTACGTGTACTTTCTGTGGTTGCTCTTTCTTTTCATTCTTCCCATCTCAATAGTTTTTGTTTATAGCTTTCTGGAGCCACAGATATATGGTGGGGTCAAGTGGAGCTTTTCCCTCGAAGCGTATAGCTATCTTCCCAGGTACCTGGCGCTCATCTGGAGATCCGTCTGGATCGCTGGCGTTGCGACGCTCATTACCCTCGTCGTGGCGGTTCCCGTTGCCTTCTACATAGCTAGAAGTAAGCTGAAAAACTTTCTTTTGCTTTTGACGGTTGTACCCTTCTGGACCAACTCTCTCATCAGAATTTACGCCTGGAAGATAGTTCTTGGCAACAACGGACTCGTAAACCAGTTTCTCGGTTTGTTTGGCATTGACCCCGTTCAGTTTCTCTACAACTCTTTCGCCGTCATACTGGTGATAGTCTATACCTACCTTCCTTTCGCTATACTTCCTCTTTACGCTGCCATGGAAAAGGTGGAAGACAGCATCCTTGAAGCATCCCTGGATCTTGGAGCCAGCAGGATGTACACGTTCATCAGAGTCCTTCTTCCCAACGTCAGAGCGGGTCTTCTCACAGCCTTCGTTTTCGTGTTCATTCCCGCCCTTGGATCCTACGCCATACCCGATCTTGTCGGTGGCGTGAACTCCAAGATGATAGGAAACGAGATCGTAAGGCAACTTCTGACCGTCAGAAACTGGCCCGTCGCGTCCGCGATGTCCAACATTCTAACCCTGATCGCTCTCCTGAGTATCATCTTTGTGATGAAAAGGGGAGAGAAACGTTGAAACCAGGAAGATTCATAAAAACCATCGTGATCCTGACAATGGTGTTCTTCTATTTGCCGCTTTTCATAGTGGTGTTGATGTCCTTCAATTCGGCGAAATCTCCTGTCTGGAGCGGCTTCACACTCAAATGGTACCTGGAGCTGTTCACCCGGGAATATTCGGTCTGGCATGCGTTCAGAAATTCGCTCATCGTGGCCATCGTCTCCAGCACGGTATCAACGGCGATTGGAACCTTAACAGCAATAGAACTCTTCTGGAAAAAGAGCAGGTTAGAAAACTCTATCTGGTTTCTCACGTATCTTCCATTCGTGGTACCCGACGTGATCATCGGTATATCCCTGCTTTTACTTTTCTCGATGTTCAAGGTTCAGCTGGGACTCTTCACCATAACACTCGCGCACATAACGTTTTCGATTCCGTACACTATGATGATCGTTCACTCCAGACTTCAGGATTTCGACAAGAGCATCATAGAGGCAGCTTACGACCTTGGAAGTACGGACTTCCAGGTGTTTTACAGGGTGATCATCCCAAATCTCGTTCCCGGTATAGTTGCTGCCTTCCTTCTTGCCTTCACACTTTCCATAGACGATTTTGTGATCACCTTCTTCGTGGCTGGGCCAGGGTCGACCACCCTTCCGATTCAAATCTACTCCATGATAAGGTTCGGTATCTCACCTACAGTCAACGCCATTTCCACCTTCATGATCGCCGGGACTATCCTGATCGGTTTTGTGCTCAGAAGGTTCGTGAGGTACATCTTCTGATAGAATTGTGATAAGGGGAGGGATAAGATGATAGATATAAAGCTCATCAGACAAAATCCCGATTTCGTGAAGGAAGCCCTCAGAAAGCGAGGAGAGGATCCCGCTATAATCGATGAGATTTTGAAGATCGACGCCGACTGGCGCGCTACCATCACGAAAACCAACGAGCTGAGATCCAGAAGAAACGAAATTTCCAAAAATGTGGCAAGGTTGAAAAAAGAAGGGAAAAACGCAGAGGCAGAGGCACTCATCGAGGAAGGGAAAAGATTAGGAGAAGAGATAAAAGCGTTAGAAGAAAAAGAAAAGGAACTTCAGAAGAAGTTAAACGATCTTCTTTTGATGATTCCGAACATCCCGCATGAGAGTGTCCCCGTTGGAGAAGACGAATCTCAGAACGTTGAAGTGAGAAGGTGGGGAGAGCCGAGAGAATTCGACTTCACCCCGCTCGCTCACTGGGACCTCGGACCTGCGTGGGGGCTCATGGATTTCAGCAGAGCGTCCAAGCTCAGCGGTTCCAGATTCACCGTTATGTATGGAAAACTCGCAAGACTCGAGAGGGCTCTGATAAACTTCATGCTTGACGTTCATACAAAGGAACACGGTTACACGGAAGTGTGGGTTCCACACCTGGTGAAAAGAGAAACCATCACCATAACCGGACAGCTCCCCAAATTCGAAGAAGAGCTTTATCTTGCTGAGAGGGATGACCTGTTCCTCATTCCGACAGCTGAGGTTCCCCTCGCAGCGCTTCACAGTGGAGAGATCCTCGAAGAGAAAGAACTACCAAAGAAATACGTCTCTTACACTCCCTGTTACCGCAGAGAAGCGGGAAGTTACGGGAAAGACGTGAGGGGGATGATCAGACAGCATCAATTCGACAAGGTCGAGCTCGTCTGGGTGACTACACCGGAAAGATCCTTCGAAGATCTTGAAGAGCTTGTGAAAGACGCCGAAACCATTCTTAGAAAATTGGAGCTCCCTTACAGAGTCGTTTCGCTCTGTACGGGAGATCTCGGATTCACCTCCGCGAAAACCTACGATATAGAAGTGTGGCTTCCTTCCTACAACGCATACAAAGAGATATCTTCCTGCAGTAACGTGACGGACTTTCAGGCGAGAAGAGGAAACATGAGATACAGAAGGAGATCGGATGGAAAGCTCGAATACGTTCACACGTTGAACGGATCGGGTATCGCCGTTGGAAGGACACTCGTTGCGATACTGGAAAACTACCAGCAACCAGATGGCAGTGTGAGAGTGCCGGAGGTGCTCATTCCCTACACAGGGTTCGAGGTGATACCGTAGTGCCTCATCTTTTCTACGGAACGGCTCAAAACGGTGAGGTGATATTCGACGAAAGAGAAGCACACCACATGAGGGTCGTGCGTCTGAAAGAAGGAGATGTGATCGAAGCAACGGATGGGAACGGCTTTTCATACACGTGTATTCTCAAAAGCTTGAAGAAAAAAACGGCAACAGCCAAGATCGTAAAGGTGGAAGAGAAAGAAAAAGAACCCACTGAGAAATTGAGCGTTGTTGTTCCGATCGGCAGGTGGGAAAGAACACGTTTTCTCATAGAAAAGTGTGTTGAACTCGGGGTGGACGAAATCTTTTTCCACAAATTTGAAAGATCCCAGCACGAGATCAGCCTGGATAAGGCAAAAATCGTTGTTAGAGAGGCAGCCAAGCAGTGTAAGAGATATCTTTTTCCAAAGGTGAGTTTTCTGGAAAAACTGGAGTTCAGTGGAAACGTGATAACACTAGATCTGGATGCCTCTCAAAACCTGCTCGACGCGAACTTGGAAGGCTCGATAACGGTGGTGGTCGGTCCTGAGGGAGGGTTCTCTGAGAAAGAAAGAGAATTACTGAGATCTTCTACAACCATTGTGAGTCTTGGAAAAAAGATCCTCAGATTCGAAACAGCTGCAATATTGACCGTTGGATACATCGCTTTAAAAAAACAAAAAATCTGAACGGAGGTGTTCACACATGAAGAAAGGCGAAAAGATCCTCTCTTTTGTCAAACAGGAAAAAGAATTGATAGAAGACTACAGGAAAAGCCTTCATGATGTCAAAAGAAGTGACGAAGTGGGAGATGTTTTTATCGAGTTCGCTCTTAAGTTCCTTGAAAAGGTCCTGGAGGATTTCAAGCCTGAAGAATACACCGAAGATGTCGCTTTCGAACCAGAGAGAGAGAGCTACACCCTGAGCGAGCGTCTGAAAGAAAAGATAGGAGAGGACCTTCTCAAGAAGAGCGATCTTCCTGCTATTCTTCAAAGATTCTGTGAGATGGCAGCGCACAGGTGGAAACAGCTCAAAGCCGACGAGGAAAAGACAGATTTCTTCAAAAGACCCGGCCACGAGATTAGGAGAGATTGAATGAAGAGTGAAAGAATACTGGTCGTGAAAACGGAAGATTTTTTAAAAGAGTTCGGTGAATTCGAAGGATTCATGAGAGTAAACTTCGAGGACTTTCTGAACTTTCTGGACCAGTACGGATTTTTCCGGGAAAGAGACGAAGCGGAATACGATGAAACGACAAAACAGGTGATACCTTACGTAGTTATAATGGATGGCGACAGAGTCCTCATCACAAAAAGAACAACGAAACAGTCCGAGAAGAGGCTCCACAATCTTTACTCTCTCGGAATAGGCGGTCATGTGAGAGAAGAGGACGGAGCAACACCACGGGAAGCGTTTTTGAAAGGACTCGAACGCGAAGTGAATGAGGAAGTGGATGTCTCGCTAAGAGAACTGGAATTTCTCGGACTCATAAATTCGTCAACAACCGAAGTGAGCAGAGTACACCTCGGTGCTTTATTTCTCGGAAGGGGAAAATTTTTCTCTGTAAAAGAAAAAGATCTGTTCGAATGGGAACTCATAAAGCTCGAAGAACTGGAGAAGTTCTCAGGAGTGATGGAAGGTTGGTCGAAAATATCGGCAGCGGTTCTGCTGAACTTGTTTCGTACGCAAAACTGAATCTCTACCTGGATGTGCTTGGAAAAAGATCCGACGGATACCACGAAATAGTGGGATTGTTTCAGACGATTTCTCTTCACGACACACTAACTGTGGAAATCTGTGATAGAGGTTTCTATCTGGAAAGCAGCGTAGCTCTGCCCTCGGACAACACGATCAAAAGAGCCTGGGAGATGTTCAGGAAAAACACAGGAGAAGAATTCGGTCTCAAAGTCACGTTGAAAAAGAAGGTCCCAGTAGGCTCTGGCCTCGGTGGGGGAAGTTCTAACGCTGCAGCGGTTCTCAGATATCTTGGTGAAGTTTTCAAAATACCTCTTGAAGACCTTCTGAATATAGCAGCTCAGGTGGGAAGCGATGTACCCTTTTTTCTTTACGGAGGAACCGCTCTTGTGAGAGGAAGAGGAGAAATCGTGGAGAAACTCGAGGATATCGAAGGATACTCTGTTGATTTGTTCTTCCCGGGCATTCACTCTTCAACGAAAGAAATGTATCTGTCTCTCACACCAGAGATGTACAGAAAGGGACCCGGCAGGGTAGAGGAACTACACAGGGCTTACCTTGAAAGAGATTACGAAAAGATAAGGGAACTCTCTTACAACGTGTTTGAGAAGGTGTTCTTAGAGAAACACCCGGAGGTAATGGATGGACTGAGAAACTTTGGCGATGGTTCCATAGTGAAAATGATGACGGGAAGCGGAAGTGCCTTTTTCGCTCTATATCCTCTGGACAAGGGAAATTACTCGTTTGTGGGAGGTGTTTAAGTTGGATCTCAAACGCTTCATAAGAGATATACCGGATTTCCCGCAGAAAGGCATTGTATTTCGCGACATAACTCCTCTTTTGAGAAATCAGGAAGCCTTCAAAGAAGCGATCGACAGAATGTGTGAACTCGTTTCTGACAGGGAGTTCGATCTCGTGGTGGCTCCCGAAGCGAGGGGTTTCATCCTTGGAGCCGCTATGGCGTACAAACTGGGAAAGGGTTTCGTTCCGGTGAGAAAACCGGGAAAACTCCCGTATAAAACTGTGTACGAAGAGTATCAGCTGGAGTACGGCACTGAACAGCTCCATATACACGAGGATGCCATAGAGAAAGGCCAGAAAGTGCTCATAGTGGATGATGTACTCGCAACGGGGGGAACAGCGGAGGCACTCATAAGACTGGTTAAAAAACTCGGTGGGGAAGTGGTTTCTCTCGCTTTCCTCGTTGAGCTTTCATACTTGGAACCAAGAAAGAGACTGGAAGGTTACGATGTTAAAACTCTGATAGTCTACTGAGGGGTGAAAATATGAGTTTAAAATTCGACTTTTCCAATTTGTTTGAACCGAACATCTCCGGTGGTTTGACAGATGAAGATGTAAAAAGTGTAGAGGAGAAAGTTACAAGTGCAGTTCGAAACTTTGTAGAAAACACTCCCGATTTTGCAAAGCTGGACAGAAGCTGGATCGATTCTGTTAAATCTCTCGAGGACTGGATAATAAACTTCGATACGGTCGTTGTGCTGGGAATTGGAGGTTCTGGACTTGGAAACCTGGCCCTTCACTACTCCCTCAGGCCTTTGAACTGGAACGAGATGACCAGAGAGGAGAGAAACGGATACGCCAGAGTGTTTGTGGTGGACAACGTAGATCCAGATCTCATGAGCTCTGTTCTGGACAGAATCGATCCCAAAACAACTCTTTTCAACGTGATATCGAAATCCGGTTCCACCGCTGAAGTAATGGCGACCTATTCGATAGCACGTGGGATCCTCGAAGCTTATGGACTAGATCCAAGAGAACACATGCTCATCACAACAGACCCGGAAAAGGGCTTTTTGAGAAAACTCGTGAAAGAAGAAGGTTTCAGAAGTCTCGAAGTGCCTCCTGGAGTGGGAGGAAGGTTCAGCGTTCTCACACCTGTTGGCCTCCTCTCAGCCATGGCGGAAGGCATAGACATAGACGAACTGCACGAAGGTGCAAAGGATGCCTTCGAGAAGAGCATGAAAGAGAACATCCTTGAAAATCCAGCGGCAATGATAGCACTCACACACTACCTCTACTTGAATAAAGGAAAGTCCATTTCTGTGATGATGGCGTATTCGAACAGAATGATCTATCTTGTGGACTGGTACAGACAGCTCTGGGCGGAAAGTCTTGGAAAAAGATACAATCTCAAGGGAGAAGAGGTTTTCACCGGTCAAACTCCTGTGAAAGCGCTGGGAGCGACCGATCAGCACTCACAGATACAGCTTTACAACGAAGGGCCGAACGACAAGGTAATAACCTTCCTGAGAGTTGAAAACTTCGACAGAGAAATAGTGATCCCGGAAACCGGAAGAGCTGAACTCAGCTATCTTGCAAGGAAGAAGCTCTCCGAACTCCTCCTCGCAGAGCAGACAGGAACAGAAGAAGCACTGCGAGAAAACAACAGACCGAACATGAGAGTGACATTTGACGGACTCACACCGTACAACGTGGGCCAATTCTTCGCTTACTACGAGGCTGCCACCGCTTTCATGGGTTATCTTCTTGAGATCAACCCGTTCGATCAGCCCGGTGTGGAGCTCGGAAAAAAGATCACGTTCGCTCTTATGGGAAGAGAAGGTTACACTTACGAAATAAAGGAAAGGTCGAAGAAGGTGATTATAGAATGAAAATCTTCGAGGAAGTGATGCGTGAAGGAGAAAAAGTTTTTTTCATAGAGGGTGGACCTCTCGGTGAAGAGGGAACGTACATCATCGTTTCGGATGATCCAACCGTTGAGGAGAGGATCGCAAAAGTCATTGAAGAACTGAACACAACGAGCGTCATCTTTCTTGCCGAAGATGAATATGAAAGGTTCAAGAACGAACTGGAGAAAAAGGCAAAGAGAATATGGTGATCGGTGTTACAGGAAAGATAGGAACGGGAAAGTCCACCGTCTGTGAGATTTTAAAGAACAAATATGGAGCCCACGTTGTGAACGTGGATAGAATAGGCCATGAAGTGCTCGAAGAAGTGAAGGAAAAGCTCGTCGAGCTTTTCGGAGGATCTGTTCTGGAAGACGGGAAAGTAAACCGAAAAAAACTCGCTAGCATCGTCTTCGAATCACAGGAAAACCTGAAGAAACTCGAATTGCTCGTCCATCCCTTGATGAAGAAGAGGGTACAGGAAATAATAAACAAAACGAGCGGCCTCATAGTAATAGAGGCCGCTCTTTTGAAAAGGATGGGACTGGATCAGCTGTGCGATCACGTCATCACAGTAGTCGCAAGCAGAGAGACGATTCTGAAGAGAAACAGAGAAGCCGACAGACGTTTGAAGTTTCAGGAAGACATCGTTCCACAGGGAATAGTAGTAGCGAACAATTCCACTCTCGAAGATCTCGAAAAGAAGGTAGAGGAAGTGATGAAACTCGTATGGGAGAAACGAGAATAACAGGGGGAAAGTACAGGGGAAGGAAGTTAAAAACAGGAAATTTCTTCAGACCCACCATGTCTTCTGTGAGAAGCGCCCTGTTCAACATGATAGACATCGAGGGAAAAAGCTTTCTCGAACTCTTCTGCGGAAGCTGCGTGGTGAGCTGTGAGGCTCTGAGCAGAGGAGCGGAAAGAGTGGTCTGTGTCGACAGATCAAAGCGTGCCCTCAGCATATGCAGAAAGAATCTCGAATCACTCAACGAGACAGCCACGATCATTCACAGTAACGTAGTGGACTTTCTTCAAAACACCGATGAAAAGTTCGACGTTGTCTTTCTCGATCCTCCGTACAACGATGTAGAGATCATAAACAAAACACTTTCCTTGCTTCCGAAAGTCATGAAAGAAGACAGTTTGGCCGTTCTGGAGAAGAGTAAGAGAATCGAACTGGATTTTTCAAACTTTGAAGTCGTCAAAAGAAAAGATTACGGTGAGACCGAGCTTGTTTTTCTGAAGGTGAAACGATGAAACTGAGGCCATGGGAATTCTACGACAGAATAGCAAGAGCGTACGACAGTATGTACGAAACACCGAAGTGGAAGCTCTATCACAGACTGATCGGATCTTTCTTAGAGGAGTATTTGAAGAACCCCTGCAGAGTTCTCGATCTCGGTGGAGGAACCGGAAAGTGGAGTCTGTTCTTGCAGGAAAGAGGTTTCGAAGTAGTTCTCGTCGATCCATCGAAAGAGATGCTGGAGGTGGCGTGGGAAAAGGGGGTTAAAAACGTCGTTGAAGCCAAAGCGGAAGATCTCCCCTTTCCTTCAGGTGCTTTCGAAGCAGTTCTCGCTCTCGGTGACGTTCTAAGCTACGTTGAAAACAAGGATAAAGCGTTTTCAGAGATAAGAAGAGTGCTTGTACCCGATGGATTGTTGATAGCAACCGTAGACAACTTTTACACTTTCCTTCAGCAGATGATCGAGAAAGACGCGTGGGATCAAATAACACGCTTTTTGAAAACACAAACCACGAGCGTGGGAACCACACTCTTTTCTTTCAATTCTTACGCCTTCAAACCAGAGGATCTGGACTCTCTGGAAGGATTCGAAACGGTAGATATCCGTGGAATCGGTGTGATGGAATACCCAGACGAACGAATCAGTGAAAGGGAAGAAACCATCTTTCGGCTGGAACAGGAACTTTCAAGGGACAGAAACATCATCTGGAAGGCCGATCATATATTCTTCGTTTTGAAAAAGAAAAGAGGAGCCTGAAGGCTCCTCTGTGGTGGGTGCGGCAGGGATTGAACCTGCGACCTCTTCCTCGTCAAGGAAGCGCTCTCCCACTGAGCTACGCACCCATTCCGTTTAATTATGATACTACAAGCATCTGACTATGTCAACCATCCAGTTCGATGCCGTTCAACATTTAACAGAAAAATTTCCGATGAGGGTACTTGAAAAGGGTGAAAACCTGTGCTATTATATATGTCGGAGTTGCCGAGGTGGTGGAACTGGCAGACACGCATGGTTGAGGGCCATGTGGGCTTCGGCCCGTGCGGGTTCAAGTCCCGCCCTCGGCACCACAAAATCAGCCGGAGGATCTTTCCTCCGGTTTTTTTGTTAACCTCCCCAGTCCAAGAAGAATCCCCAAAATTATGAACAGATAATAATTGAAGAATCTCCAGACGAGCATGGATACCATCGCGTCAGTCTTTTCGATTATGTTCGAGTAAACAACGTAGTAAGCCAGTTCCGTTGCGCCGCTGGCACCGGGTGTAGGAGCAAAATACACAATCAGGCTGAGAGCAAGCTGGATACTGACTACTTGGAACAGAGAAACATTCACATTAAGATTGACGGCTTTCATCGCAAAATAAGTACTTGAGTGTATCAGCACAACCATCAACCCCGACAGAATCACCACCGCTAAAAACTTCAGTTTGGAAGCTCTCCAGAACTCCCTGGTGGCCGAAACGTATCCAAGTATTCTTTCCTCCACGAGCCTTTTCAAATCATCTTCAGATCTTCTGGAGAAAAACATGAAGATCTTCAAAACAGGTCTCGACATGAAAAATCTTCGCAGAAAACCCTTACTGAAGGACAGGAGGATTATGAAAACATAGAAGAGAAAAGCCAGAACTATTCCTGCAAAGAAAAGGTCTCCGAGGATACCGAGTTCTTTGAAGGTATCAAGATAGACCATGAAGAAGGCAAAACCGGAGATGATGGAAAATGAAAAAGAAGAGAAAAACCTCACCGCTACCGCAGAGGCCGATTTTTCAAAGGGAATTCCAGCCTTCGTGAGATGGTAGATCTGGAAGGGTTGTCCTCCAGCAGCGAAAGGTGTTATTGCCCCCACATAGAATCCCCAAAGGGAGTTGGCCACACAGGTTCCGAAAGGAACATCTTTCAGAAGTATCTTGGTTCTGCTGGCGTCCACTAAAACGATGCCTAAAAAGTTCAGTGAAAGAACCATCAAAAAGATCGGTTCTACGTTCTTCAACTCCTTCCACGCATCACCGCTGCCCCAAAAGGAAACCATGAGAGCCGTGGCACCGAGGCCTATGATCAGAGCTAAAAGCAGATTCCTCTTCATAATCATCTCCTTCCAGTGTCTTTATTAGAAATATTAACACACCACGTGGTAAGATTTTTCTGGGAGGTGATACCACATGTTCAATCTGGAAGAGTACACGGAAAAGGCGCAGAAAGTAATGATGAGCATTCAGGATATAATGACCCGATACAGACAAAACCAGCTTTCCAGTGAGCACATACTGCTCGCGATTCTGGAAGAAGGAAACAACGTTGGTGTAGAACTTCTGAAGGAGCTGAACGTGGATATAAACAGGCTCAAAGATGAGGTGGAGGTGTTCATTGGGAAATACGGGGTTAGAGTCCCTGAAGGAGCATCTGTTTCTCAGATTTTCATAACTCCGGACGCGAGGCATGTCATTGAAAAAGCGAGAGAAGAAGCGAGAAGAATGGGAGATTCAAAAATAGGAACCGAGCACCTTATTTTGGGGATGGTCCTGTCACCTGATTCCACGGCCTTCCGAATCCTCTCGAGATACGGTGTAACACCTGAGAGAGTCTACGAAGCAATAAGGAAGATCAGATCAACGGGTAAAACAGATGAAGCAGAGAACGTGGAAGCGCTCGCTCGCTTCACAGTGGATCTCACACAGCTAGCCCGCGAAAAAAAGCTCATGCCTGTAGTGGATCGTGAAAAGGAAATCAGAAGGGTGATACAGATACTGTCCAGAAGAACGAAGAACAATCCGGTCCTCATAGGAGACCCGGGGGTGGGAAAGACTGCTGTTGTCGAGGGGCTCGCCCAGAGAATAGTTGAAGGGAAAGTCCCTCTGTTTTTGAGAAACGTCAGAGTCTTGAAACTCGACATGGGCAGATTGGTGGCAGGGACCCGTTTCAGAGGAGATTTTGAAGAAAGACTGAAACGTCTTCTCGATGAATTGAAGAGGAAAAAAGGAGAAGTAATACTCTTCATCGACGAGGTGCACACGGTGGTAGGAGCGGGAGCAGCCGAAGGTGCTCTCGACGCCGCGAACATAATGAAACCAGAACTCACAACGGGAGAGATTCAGATAATAGGAGCAACCACCGTTGAAGAGTACAGAAAATACATAGAGAAAGACAGGGCGCTTGAGAGAAGATTCCAGCCGGTCATGGTGGAAGAGCCGACGGTCGAGCAGACAATTGAAATACTGAAAGGATTAAGAAAGGTCTTTGAAGAACATCATCACGTGAAGATAACGGATGACGCTCTGGAAGCCGCGGCGAAGCTCTCCGCACGATACATAACCAACAGATTCCTCCCGGACAAGGCCGTTGATCTGATAGACGAAGCGGCAGCGTACGTGCGTCTCGAATCCTCGTACCCTTCAGAAGAACTCCTGAAACTCGAAGAAGAGATCAAAAAACTTGAAGACAAAATAAACGACGCCGTTGTGAAGGGAGAGTACGAAGAAGCGGCAAAGCTGAAGGTCGAACTCCAGAAATTGAAAAACGAATACGAAGAAAAAAGGAAAAAACAAGAAAAGGTGGAACCGGTTGTCGATGAGAACGTTGTGGCAAAGATCGTGGAACAGTGGACCGGCATTCCCGTGTCTCGAATCATGGAATCCGAAAGAGAGAAACTCCTGAAACTCGAAGAATTCATCCACCAGCGCTTGGTGAATCAGGAGGAAGCCGTGAAGATAGTGGCACGGACCATAAGACGTGCAAGGGTCGGTATCAAGAATCCGAGAAGGCCCATCGGTGTCTTTCTGTTCCTCGGACCAACGGGCGTGGGAAAGACAGAACTCGCCAGAACTCTCGCAGACGTGCTCTTCGGCAGCGAAGACGCCATGATCAGGCTCGACATGAGTGAATACATGGAGAAACACTCCGTTGCCAGACTCATAGGAGCACCTCCGGGTTACGTGGGCTACGAAGAGGGAGGGCAGCTTACCGAGGCTGTGAGAAAAAGGCCTTACAGTGTGATTCTCCTCGACGAAATAGAAAAGGCGCATCCAGACGTATTCAACATCCTGCTTCAAGTGTTCGAAGACGGGCGATTGACTGATGGAAAGGGAAACACCGTGGACTTCAGAAACACCATCATCATCATGACGAGCAACATAGGAAGTGAGAAGATCCTCGAAATGTCGGAAAACGGTGTGAGAATTGAGATAGAAAAAGAACTGCGAAACACCTTCAAACCCGAGTTCCTGAACAGAATAGACGCCATAGTTTACTTCAAACCGCTCACGATGGAAGAAGTGAAGAAGATAGTGGAAATCATGGTGAGACAGCTCCAGGAAATACTGAAAGAGAAGAACATCTCCATCGAGCTTACAGAAAGAGCGAAGGAGTACCTGGCAGAAGCGGGTTACGTGCCATCTCTCGGTGCAAGACCGCTTCGAAGAATCATAGAACTCGAACTCGAGTCGATGATAGCGGATAAAATACTGGAAGGAGAGATAAAAGAAGGAGACAGGGTTCTGGTCGACGCGGACGAATACGGTCTGAAGATAGAGAGGAGGTGACGATCCGTGGAGGAAAAGAAAGAAAAACTCTCCATGAAGGATCTCATACTCCTCTTCTTCAGCACCATAAGTGCTCGATGCTGGGCACGACTCGGCCTCACAGAAGACGAATACGGAGATTTCTATCAGGACCTTGAAGAAGCACGGCTTGGAATAGACACGCTCGACGCAATATTCAACAAGATAAAGGACCTCGTGGATGAGGAAGTTCGCCGAGAAATGGAGGGAGTTCTCTCCACCCTGAAGCTCAACTACTTTCATCAGTATCAAAAAAGCAAGAAGAAGGAGACAAAAAACGCATGAACGTAGCGATTCTCCTTGCAGCGGGAAAAGGTGAAAGAATGTCTGAAAACGTTCCAAAACAGTTCCTCGAGATAGAGGGAAGGATGCTTTTCGAGTATCCGCTTTCCACGTTTTTGAAAAGTGAAGCGATAGATGGTGTTGTAATAGTGGCACGAAGAGAGTGGTTCGAAGTTGTAGAGAAAAGAGTGTTCCACGAAAAAGTACTCGGAATTGTCGAGGGTGGAGATACACGAAGCCAGAGTGTGAGAAGCGCCCTCGAATTTCTTGAAAAGTTCTCTCCCTCTTACGTTCTCGTACACGACTCAGCACGGCCGTTTCTGAGGAAGAAACACGTGTCGGAGGTTCTCAGAAGAGCCCGCGAAACGGGAGCGGCAACCCTCGCGTTGAAGAATTCCGACGCGCTCGTAAGAGTTGAGAACGACAGAATAGAATACATCCCAAGAAAAGGAGTGTACAGAATTCTTACACCGCAGGCTTTTTCTTACGAGATTTTGAAAAAGGCCCATGAAAATGGTGGCGAATGGGCAGACGACACGGAACCTGTTCAAAAGCTCGGAGTGAAAATAGCCTTGGTCGAGGGAGATCCTTTGTGTTTCAAAGTGACGTTTAAAGAAGATCTGGAACTGGCGAGAATCATCGCCAGAGAATGGGAGAGGATACCATGATTTACTATGGCACGATGTTCGATCACAAGGTGAGATTTTCGATCGTTCGAATGAGAGAAGTGGTGGAAGAGGCTCGAAACAGGCACGCCCTTTCATACCTCGCCACGGTGGTACTCGGAAGAGCCCTCATCGGTGCGGCTCTTGTAACACCATGGCTCGCCGAAAAAGAAAGGTGGACGCTGGACATAGAGGGAAACGGGCCAATAAGGAGAGTCGTTGCACAGTCGACCAGCGAATTCACTGTCAGGGGATATGTGGCAAATCCCAAGGTGGAACTGCCCCTAAATGAAAAGGGAAAGTTCGATGTCGCTGGTGCTATCGGTCAGGGTGTTCTCAGAGTGGTAAGAGATCTGGGATTGAAAACTCCCTTTGTCTCTCAGGTGCCTCTGGTGAGCGGTGAGATCGCCGAAGACCTGGCTTATTATTTCGCGGTTTCTGAACAGATACCATCCGCTTTTTCCATCGGTGTTCTTGTGGACTCAGACGGTGTGAAGATCGCGGGAGGATTCGCCGTCCAAATCATCGATCGCACTCTTGAACAGGAGAAGGTGGAGATGATAGAGAAAAACATCAAAAACCTTCCCAGTATATCAAAACTTTTCCAGGAAGCAGAACCTCTGGACGTTCTGGAAAGAATATTCGGTGAGAAGGTAGGGTTCGTCGAAACAGCGGAAATAAAGTACAAATGCGATTGCAACAGGGAAAAAGCCAAAAACGCCCTTCTAGTCCTGGACAAAAAAGAATTGGAAGATATGCGAAAAGAAGGGAAGGGAGAAGTCGTCTGTAAGTGGTGTAACACAAGATACGTTTTCTCAGAGGAGGAATTAGAAGAACTCCTCAAGTTCAAGGTAGATGACTCTGGTTCCTGAAAAATTGGAGATCTTCAGGAACCTTTCTGTGATCTCAAGAAATATCCTTTCGGTGTCCATCCGTGCGAGGGCACTTCTCAGTTTCTTCGAAGGAAACACCACAACAAAATCTCTTCCAGATTCCACGAAGAGTTCTGCAGTATAACTGAGATTCTTTCGCTTCACCTGAACCTTCAGGCTTTCTCCCCTTCTTGAGATCGTAGCATAGTCTCCTCTTGAAAGCACTGCGGCTTTTCTCACAAGCTTTGCGAGAACCTGTCTCCTTGCTTCTATTCGCTCTGCGGTCTTTTCTTCCAACAAAGACTTCAGTTTTTTGATCTCTTCTTCGCTCACTTCGTCACCGCAGACTTCCATCACGAAGTGAGGGTACTTCACCACGAGTTTTCCAGATTTCTCATAGAAGTCCAGAGTCTGAACATCCAGTCTTTGAAGAGCCTTGAAAATGTGCCTCACCGTGACGTACGGAATTTTCGTAGAAAAAGGCTTCTTTGGAATAGTAGAAATCTGCGCAAGGGTCATAATGCCCGCTGACGCTCCAAACATCAAAACATCCTTTTCTTCAAAAAGAAGAATCAGGAATTCTCCTTCGTCAAGATTGGAGCTGGCAAAATTCAATGCTCCTTCGAATTCACGCTTCGTAAGGGTGCAGAGAAATTCCTCTTCACCATTTCCTGGAGGAATTTCTCCCGTTTTGCACCGAACGTCCAGAACTTCATTTCCCGCTTTCAGAACGAGCCGTTCCTGAAGGACAGTGATTCGAACGTCACTGACCTTAACGTCACTCAAAAAATACTTCACCAGATCCAATGAAACGATCCTGCTGCCTTCGAATCGAGGTATCTCCCCCAGGAATACCTCCACTTTAGCACAGTTGTCACTCGCACTCACCCAGAGTCCGTCTCTGTAAAAGAAACTGAGGAATCTCGCAGTTGGTTCGGTCGTTCCAACCAGTTTATCGAGCAGATAAACCCACTCTTTGAGTTCATGAGCATCAACGACCAGTTCCACAGAGTTTCACCTCAGAAACTCTTCGAGACGTTCCAGAACGTCTTTTATCCTCTCCGGATGTCTTCCACCCGCTTGGGCAAAATTCTTTCGGCCTCCTCCGTTCCCACCGAGTTCCTTCGCTATGTTTCGTGCTATAGAGGAGGCATCGTACTTGCCAAGAAGATTCTCAGAAACCTTCACAACGAGGGAAACCTTGTTTTCGAACTTACTGAAGAGAATAACAATGCCTTCCCCTTCCTTTTTCAAAACGTTATCTGCTATTCCTCCGAGGTGTTTTGCCTCGACGCCTTCGAAGACACCGTGGAAGACCTTTACACCATCTTCCAGCTGTTTCATGGCTATCCTTTCTTCGGAAATCCTTCCCTGAGAGAGTTTCTTTTCGAGTTCCTTCACCTTTTCTCTCAAGCTCAGAACCCTGCCCGTGAGCTCGTCTTCCCTTGCCCCGAGGATTTCTTTCAACTGATCGATCAGCTTTTTCTGGTTTCTCAGAAGTTCCAGAGCACTGAAGCCGGTGACCGCTTCGATTCTTCGCACACCTGACGAAACGGATTCCTCCGAGATGATCTTGAACAGACCTATCTGCCCTGTGTTTTTCACGTGCGTTCCGCCACAGAGTTCTTTACTCACACCGGGAACCTCGACGACCCTGACCACGTCTCCGTATTTTTCCGTGAAAAGCGCAACAACTCCGGACTTTACCGCTTCTTCGTAGCTCGTGTATCTCACCTCGACCGGAATCGCTTCCATGATCCATTCGTTCACCAGATCCTCCACCTGTTCTATTTCTGCACTCGAAAGACCTTTGAAATGTGTGAAATCGAATCTCAATCTGTCGGGTGCAACTAAGGACCCAGCCTGCCTCACGTGGTCTCCCAGAACTTTCTTCAAAGCCGCGTGAAGCAGATGGGTTGCCGTGTGATTTCTCATTGTGGCCTCTCTTCTCTTCTTATCCACTCTGAGAATCACTTTCTGTCCTCTTCTTAGAGTACCATCCAGTATCTTTATTCTGTGGACGATCACACCTTCTGAAGCTTCAAAGACGTATTCCACAAGTGCTTTTCCATCTTTCCATTTCACCGTCCCCGTGTCGGATACCTGCCCACCTTTCTCCGCGTAGAACGGAGTTCTTGAAAAAACCACCTCAACTGTGCCTTCTGATGCTTCTTCCACCGTTTCGTCGTCCCTGGCTATGAGAACGACCTCGCCCTCATCTTCGAGTTTTTCGTACCCAGTGAATTCGGTTCGGAAATCTTTGGGGAGTTTTTCAAGGTACTCGTACCTTCTGGCAAATTCCACATCGCCCATAGCAGCCCTTGACTTTCGCTGTTGTTCTTCCATGTATTTGTTGAACTCTTGCACATCGACTTCCACACCTTTCTCCTTTGCGATTTCAAGGGTGAGCTCCAGTGGAAGTCCGTATGTATCGTAGAGTCTGAACGCGTCTTCGGAATCTATTTTTCCCTTCTTCTCGACGATCTCGTCAAAGACTTTCATTCCCTGCTCGAGAGTCTTTAGAAATCTGTTTTCTTCCGCGGAAAGAACTTCTTTCACCATACCTTCACCACGAACGATCTCCGGGTAGACCCTTCCCATCTTCTCCACCACGGCATCAACGATCCTGTAGAGGAACGGTTCACTCATACCGAGGAGTATTCCATGCCTCATCGCACGCCTTATGATTCTTCTGAGAACGTACCCTCTTCCCTCGTTGGAAGGGAAAACACCTTCACTGATCAAGAAGGTGATGGCCCTTATGTGATCGGCTATGACCCTGATGGAAACATCTTTTTCTTCATCTGTTTTGTAGCCAACACCTGTCAGTTCCTCTATGCGGTTTATTATCGGCTGGAACAGATCTGTGTCGAAATTGCTGTAAACCCCCTGCATCATCGCACAAAACCTTTCAAGACCAGCTCCCGTATCTATGTTCTTTCTCGGAAGAGGATGGAGCTTTCCTTCTTCGTCCTGGTAATACTCGGTGAAAACAAGGTTCCATATCTCCACGAATCGTCCTTCAGAATTGGCAGGAGTACACTCTTCGCCCTCAGGACAACCTTTCAAATACCCTGTATCGTAAAAGATCTCCGTGTCGGGACCACATGGCCCCGTTGGCCCAGCCGGCCCCCAGAAATTGTCCTCTTTTCCCATTCTCAAAATTTTCTTCTCGGGAAGACCTATCTTTTCGTTCCAGATTCTGAAGGCCTCTTCGTCTTCCTCGTAGACGGAGACCCACAGTTTTTCTTCGGGAACCCCAAGCACCTGAGTGAGAAACTCCCAGGCCCACTCTATGGCTTCTTCTTTGAAATAGTCTCCAAAGGAGAAATTACCGAGCATTTCAAAGAACGTATGATGCCTTGGAGTCTTTCCCACGTTCTCTATATCAACGGTTCTCAAACACTTCTGACAGGTAGCCACCCTCGTGTAAACAGGCTCGACTTTGCCCCAGAAAATAGGTTTGAAAGGAACCATACCGGCTACGGTGAAGAGAAGCTGAGGATCGTCCGGTATGAGAGAAGCGCTCGGTAGTATCTTGTGTCCCTTTTTCTCAAAGAATTTCAAAAAGGCTTCTCTGATCTCTTCAGAAGTCATGTATCTCATCGCACCACTCCTTCTAAGATTTTGAACACGATGTAACTGACAGGAGCAACAAAGAGCAGTCCATCTATTCTGTCGAGCATTCCTCCATGACCCGGAAGGGTTTTTCCTGAATCCTTAACACCGTAGTGTCTCTTCAGGGCCGATTCAAAAATATCACCGAAGGTGTCCATAACCGCGACCGTTGCGGCGAAAGGAAGGAACGTTCTGAAACTTATCACGTTCACAGAGAGCAGATCATTCACAACGAGTCGATACAAAAAGGTGTAGATGACAACACCCAGGAATCCTCCTATCACTCCCTCAAGGCTCTTTCTTGGACTGTATCGAGGAGAGATCCTCGTTCTTCCAAATTTCAAACCCGTGAAGTATGCGAAGGAATCAAACACCCAGGTGGAGGTGAGAACGAGAAGAGCGTTCGCGGCACCAAAATCCCGATAAATCGGAAGAAAGAAACTGAGGAAGAAGGTAACGTAGATGAGAGCGATCGAAAAGGCAGCGATTGTCTTGAACACCTGCGAAGGATCTTTGTCTGTTATCAGAGAGAAAAACACTCCAGTTATGAAGAGGATCGACAGCGGCTGCGCGGGTTCTTCAAAAACAAGACCGTAGAGGACGGGATACAGAGCAAGGAGTATCACATAGAAAAATCGTGCATCACGCTCTTTCATTTCAAGTGTGATGAGTTCGTAGCCGGCCAGAATGACGATTGCAGAAACGAGTCCTATCAAACTCTCGTAACTCACAAAACACAGAACAACGAAAGGTGCTACGACACTCGCGGTTATGACTCTGGTTTTCAAATCATCCATTGCTCAAACCCCCGAATCGTCTTTCCCTTTTTGAATAACTCTCTATAGCCCTCAGAAAATCCCTTTTCGTGAAATCCGGCCACAGTTTTTTGAAGAAATAAAGCTCGGAATACGCGGACTGCCAGAGAAGGAAATTACTGAGCCTCATCTCACCTGAGGTCCTTATTATCAAATCCGGATCTGGAACGTCTGGTAGATACAGATACTGACGAAAGGTCTCTTCAGTGAGCTCTAATTTTTTCCCATGAGATACATCCTTTAAGATAAATTCTACCGCGTCGAGGATCTCCCTTCTACCTCCGTAGTTGAACGCGATAATGAGTGTCATTCGGTCGAACTCTTTCGTTTTTTCCTCCACTTCCTGCCACTTCTTAAGCACCCTCTCCGGAAGACCTTCTTTTCTTCCAAGAATTCTCACTCTGACTCTTTCTCTTCTGAGGAGCTCCATCTCACGATCTATCATCTGAACGAAAAGATCCATGAGAAACTCCACTTCTTCCTTCGGTCTTTTCCAGTTCTCTGTGGAGAAGGAAAAAGCTGTGAGATACTTTATCCCCAGTTCCAAAGACCATTTCACGGTGTTGTGGAGCACCTCTGCACCTCGCTGGTGCCCTTTTATTCTGGGAAGACCTCGCTTTTTCGCCCATCTGCCGTTTCCATCCATTATGATCGCAACGTGCTGTGGTATCCTCAAAATTCCATGATCTCCTCTTTTTTGATTTCGAACACCTCGTCCAGCTTTTCGATGAACTCGTCTGTTAGCTTCTGTATTTCGTTTTCCAGCCTTTTGGCATCATCTTCTGGAATGAGACCCTCTTTCTGATCTTCTTTTATCTTCTTCAAAATCTCTCTTCTGATGTTTCTGATGGCGATCTTCCCCTCTTCGACGATCTCCTTCGCCTTTTTAACCCACTTTTCCCTCTGCTCAGTGGTTGGAGAAGGAAAGACAAGCCTGATCACGTTTCCATCGTTTATGGGGTTCAAACCAAGATCGGACGCGTTTATCGCTTTTTCTATGAGGGAGAGAACACTTTTATCCCAGGGTTTTATGACAAGGGTTCTTTCTTCAGAAATGGAGATCGTGGCGAGCTGATTCACAGGAGTTGGAACACCATAGTAATCTACCTTGATCTCCTCAAGAATGGCTGGAGAGGGCTTCCCTGTTCTCATTTTTCTCAGTTCATCCTCGATTTTCTCCAGCGTTCTCCTCATCTTTTCCTTCGCTTCTTTTATGAACGGATTAACCATGCCTATCCCCTCCCTGTTGAAATTTGTGTTTACACCATCAATGGTCGTTGTATAATATTCCCAACACCTCTCAAGATTATAGCAAACAGATTTTTTGCTTTCTCGTTCCTTTTGATAAATATGCTTCATCCGTCTGTAAAAATTCTGGTAGTATAATTAGTTAAAAAAATAACAAGCACCACCATCCTGGAAAGGGGGAGTTCCATGGGAAAGTTTCTTAAGAAACACTACATAATGGCACCTGGACCAACACCAGTCCCAAACGATATTTTAACAGAAGGAGCGAAGGAAACAATACACCACAGAACACCTCAGTTTGTTTCCATAATGGAAGAGACCCTCGAAAGTGCAAAGTACATCTTTCAGACAAAAAACAACGTGTACGCCTTTGCTTCCACAGGAACTGGCGCTATGGAAGCGGCGGTGGCGAATCTTGTGAGCCCTGGAGACAAAGTGATCGTGGTTGTGGCTGGAAAGTTCGGTGAAAGATGGAAAGAGCTCTGTCAGGCTTACGGTGCTGATATCGTAGAAATCGCCCTCGAATGGGGAGACGCGGTCACACCTGAACAGATCGAAGAGGCTCTCAACAAAAACCCCGATGCGAAGGTCGTCTTCACCACCTACAGTGAAACATCAACGGGTACAGTCATAGACCTCGAAGGAATTGCCAGAGTCACGAAAGAAAAAGACGTTGTTCTTGTGACAGACGCTGTCAGCGCTCTTGGAGCAGAACCACTGAAGATGGATGAATGGGGTGTGGATGTCGTTGTCACAGGTTCTCAGAAGGGTTTGATGTTACCTCCGGGATTGGCTCTCATCTCTCTCAACGACAAAGCGTGGGAGCTCGTGGAAAAATCCAGATCTCCAAGGTACTATTTTGATCTGAGGGCCTACAGAAAATCTTACCCCGACAATCCTTACACTCCCGCAGTAAACATGATATACATGTTGAGAAAGGCTCTTCAGATGATAAAAGAGGAAGGCATAGAGAACGTATGGGAAAGGCACAGAATACTGGGAGACGCAACAAGAGCAGCGGTGAAAGCACTTGGACTGGAACTCCTCTCGAAAAGACCGGGAAACGTTGTAACAGCCGTGAAAGTGCCTGAGGGCATCGATGGAAAACAGATTCCCAAGATCATGAGAGACAAGTACGGTGTGACCATCGCCGGTGGACAGGCTAAACTCAAAGGAAAGATATTCAGGATAGCACACCTCGGATACATGTCACCTTTCGACACCATAACTGCCATTTCCGCTCTTGAATTAACCTTGAAGGAACTCGGTTATGAGTTCGAACTCGGAGTCGGTGTTAAGGCAGCCGAAGCTGTCTTCGCTAAAGAATTCATTGGGGAGTGATGGAGATGACGAGATACAGAGTGCACGTGAACGATCCTCTCGATAAAGAGGCAACACAGCTTCTTATGAACAAAGAGGAACTCGAAGTCACATCGGAACACCTAGAAAAAGACGAATTGATGAAGATCATACCGGAAGTCGATGTTCTTGTCGTCAGAAGCGCCACTAAAGTCACAGCCGACATCATAGAGGCCGGGAAAAATCTGAAGATCATCGCCAGGGCAGGCATCGGGCTGGACAACATAGACGTTCAAAAAGCCAAGGAAAAAGGAATAAAAGTGCTCAACACACCAGGTGCCAGCGCTCCATCCGTGGCAGAACTCGCGATGGGTTTGATGCTTGCTTGTGCTCGCCACATAGCAAGAGCTACCATATCTCTCAAAGAAGGAAAATGGGAAAAGAAAGCACTCAAGGGCAAAGAACTTCTTGGAAAAACACTGGGACTCATCGGATTTGGAAACATCGGACAGGAAGTGGCAAAAAGAGCCCTTGCCTTTGGAATGAAAATCATCGCTTACGATCCCGCGAAACCCGAAACAGATCTACCTGTTGAATACGTGGATCTGGACACTCTTTTCAAAGAAAGCGACTTCATTTCCCTGCATGTGCCTCTCACAGAATCAACCAGGCATATCATAAACAGAGAGAGTATCGCGAAGATGAAAGACGGTGTCATCATAGTAAACACGGCCCGTGGAGGAACAATCGACGAAGAAGCCCTGTACGAAGCCCTTGTGAGTGGAAAAGTCTACGCTGCAGGGCTCGACGTCTTCGAAGTGGAACCACCAACAGATGAAATCAGAAGGAAACTTTTGAGCTTGGACAACGTTGTCGCCACTCCCCACATAGGTGCTTCCACAGCAGAAGCTCAAAGAAGAGTTGGAATAGAACTCGTGGAGAAGATTTTCAAAGAACTGGGAATTTGAAGCCGGGGGTTGTCTCCCGGCTTCTTTTTTTCTTTATCGATCTGAACATTATTCTAATGTTCAAAGCAAGGAATTCGTAAATAAAAAGTAAAACGCAAAAGAGAAGAACGAAAAAATCCCGTACTCTCTCCATGTTTCCCCCTCCAAATTAATAGATCCTTTTCTTTGTCTTCAAGTTCAAACTGATTGACACATCCATGCATATTATTTTATAATCCCAGAGGATATATCTATCGATATATCTTTTGACTCTATGGAGGTGGCAGAGATGGAAGACATTATCGTCGTGGAAAACCTGGTGAAAAAGTTCGGAGATTTCGAGGCGGTCAAAGGAGTCAGCTTCTCAGTGAAGAAAGGAGAAATCTTCGCTTTTCTTGGTCCAAACGGTGCGGGAAAAACCACCACCATTCACATGCTCACCACGCTTCTAAAACCGACGAGTGGAAAGGCATGGGTTGCCGGTCATGACGTGCTGAAAGAACCTCGAGAGGTTAGAAGAAAAATCGGTATAGTCTTTCAGGATCAATCACTGGACAGAGAGCTCACCGCGTATGAAAACATGTACATACACGGAAAAATATACGGCTACGGTGGAGAAAAACTCAAAAAGAGAATCCTTGAACTTCTCGAGTTCGTGGAACTTCTGGAGTTCAAAGACAAACCGGTCAAAACGTTCAGTGGTGGCATGGCAAGAAGACTCGAAATAGCTCGCTCCTTGATACATGAACCAGAAGTTCTCTTTCTCGACGAACCCACTATTGGTCTCGATCCACACACAAGAGCGCATATGTGGGAATACATCTCGAAAATGAAAAAAGAACACAACATGACAATCTTTCTCACCACCCATTACATGGACGAGGCAGAACAGCTTGCTGACAGAGTGGCGATCATAGATCACGGGAAAATCATAGCACTCGGAACTCCAACCGAGTTGAAGAGAATGGTCGGAAAAGAGATTATCTACGTGAGATTCTCTGAAGCCGTTGAATGTCTCGAAGGCGACTTCATAGAGTCGTGTAGAAAACTCCCCGATGGAAGGCTGGAACTGAATGTGGAAGATTCTGGAAGGGCGATACCAAAGATTTTCGAACTGGCACAGCAGAAGGGTTTGAAAATAGAAGAAATCACCTATCATAAACCCACGCTCAACGATGTTTTCCTCCATCTCACAGGAAGGGAGCTCAGAGAGGAAGGACCGGAGAACTCTTTCAAAACCATGGCAAGAATGAGAATGAGGATGAGGAGGTAATAGCATGGCAGCCTTTGTGACGATGATCTACAGGCAGTTCATGAGATTCTTGAGATCACGCTCGAGAGTCATTGGAATGATAATAAACCCTCTGATATGGATCATCTTCTTCGGGCTGGGATGGAGCAAAGTTTTCGATAATCCCTGGGCGAAAATGATGTTTGGTGGAGTGGATTACCTGACTTACCTCGCACCTGGTATCTTCGCTATGACAGTTTTCAACATGAGTTTCATCAGCGGTGTGAGTTTGATCTGGGACAAACAGTTTGGCTTCTTCAAAGAGGTTCTGGTGGCTCCCTCTTCACGAAGACTCAGCATCACAGGTAGAATCGTTGGAGATGCGATCGTTACCGTTTTACAGGGACTTATAATTCTCGTCCTCAACTACTTCCTCGCAGAAAGTTTGAAAATATCCGGGCTACTTCCCGCTCTCGCCGTTGGATTTCTCATGTCAGTTACCATTGCAAGCTTTGGTATTGCGCTTGCTTTGAAGATGGAAAGCACTGAGGGATTCCAGATGATCATGATGACTCTGATGATGCCTCTGGTCTTTCTGAGCGGTGCAATGTATCCCATCGATTCCATGCCAAACTGGATGAAGGCTCTTGCCTACATAAATCCCCTCACCTACGCGGTGGACGCCTCGAGAGGGTACTTAGTGGGAGAAAAAGTGATGAAGTTCTCTTTCGGCCTCGACTGGGGAATTCTCTCGATCTTGATGCTGGTGGGGCTCATCCTCGCGATGGAAAGCTTCGAAAGAGCAAGAATAAGTTGAGATATCAACAGTAAAACAAAGGCAGGGGATTTCCCTGCCTTTTTGTTTTTTTATGGAGTTTCATTGAATATGAAATGCTAACAGAAACAACGATTTCGGAAAAGAAGAAGTTTTTTTGTGCTTCTAAGGATGTATTGAAACGATGTACCACGATTGGTATGTCTCCGGCGTCGGAATGTTTCCATACCTCTAAGGAATTATTGAAACCGCTGCGGCTTTCTACCATACACGGCTGCGAAGTAGGTTTCCATACCTCTAAGGAATTATTGAAACTCTCGGATATCAAAATGCTTGAAATTGTTGTTGATTCGTTTCCATACCTCTAAGGAATTATTGAAACGAGAGATAAGAAAGAAGTGGTATCAGAACAGCTCGAGGTTTCCATACCTCTAAGGAATTATTGAAACCTGGACCGGCCCGAACAAAACGGGCACAAAACTCGTGTTTCCATACCTCTAAGGAATTATTGAAACATGACATGGGAGCTGAAGTACTGGAAACATCCCGCTTAGTTTCCATACCTCTAAGGAATTATTGAAACATAGCTCGATATATGGAGTTAAAGTTACTGGAAACTCGTTTCCATACCTCTAAGGAATTATTGAAACCTTTTGCTTCAGAAAGACTTTTGTCAAGCAAAGGCGGTTTCCATACCTCTAAGGAATTATTGAAACGACATATCGGTTGTTGAAAAGGAAGGTGAGAAATATTGTTTCCATACCTCTAAGGAATTATTGAAACATAGACGAAAAACGGAACTGGATAAGCGAAACTGAAAGGTTTCCATACCTCTAAGGAATTATTGAAACACTCCATGCGATATAACGGAAGGAGGGGATTGAGAAGTTTCCATACCTCTAAGGAATTATTGAAACTAGCTTTATTTCGGTGATGTATCGTTTTCCGTTCCTGAAGTTTCCATACCTCTAAGGAATTATTGAAACAAAATAAAGCCCGCTCTCTTGAGCGGGCTGGTTAGAGGTTTCCATACCTCTAAGGAATTATTGAAACCCTCCATGCTCTTCGACGAACTACGTTCTCGAACACCGTTTCCATACCTCTAAGGAATTATTGAAACATGCAAGCAAGAATTGTGAAAACAGAAAAAGGAAACCGTTTCCATACCTCTAAGGAATTATTGAAACGGCTACAGGGTATACTGGTCATCCGAAAGTCAATACGAGTTTCCATACCTCTAAGGAATTATTGAAACCAGGTGGATTTCCTCATATCTCACAGGCTCACACTAGTGTTTCCATACCTCTAAGGAATTATTGAAACAATCCTTTGTTTTTGACTAATATTCCTGAAATTGTTTGTTTCCATACCTCTAAGGAATTATTGAAACCCCATTGAGTTCAGGAGAATTTATACCACAAACACACTCTGAAAGCAAGATGTTTTTTGAACTTCCATATTCTCTCTTTCCATAAACCATTCTAACACACAAGAGAGCACCTTCAAGTACTGTTTGGAAAAATGGAATAATTGCATAGTTCAACAACGAAAGAACACAAGCAAAAAACAGAAGATAAATTATATCAACCTACGTCGGGGCATTTTGGGGTGTTTCTGGTAAAAATCGATTAGTTCTATGTTTCACAAATAGATGAAAGAAGGTATTCCTCAATGTGTTAGAAATTAACTGTTAACTTCCTGAATTCAAAGCACTTACATGTCATCGATTACCACAAATTCTCTTCATATTGTCTCTTCATATCATCCATTATTCCCTTTTTAACGCATAGCTTCCGGTACCACAAACCCGCATGAAATTTTTCGTTACCGGTAATTGCATACTCTGTATCGTCCTTCCACTGCCAGTCACACGCATCACCCACTTTGTGAATGATTGGAACTAATCTGGTTTTGATGCATAAAACAAAGATAGGCTTTGCTTTCAAAGTGTTGTCTAACGTCACAACCATATGTTCTCGAGTTCAAAGACTTCGAGTTTCACTTGGTTCGATTTGACAGAAAGAATGTTGTAAACGTTCTCTGGATGGATCCTAAAGGAAAAAGCTATGGAGTCGTTGAAGAAAAATTCTACAGAACACGAATCCAAGAAAGCTCGTATTCTATTTGTAGCTTCATCTTCGACTGTCGACTTTCTAACTTCTCCACCTGAAACACCAGATCTCGTTGTATCCACGATTAATTCGTCTCGACTCTTCGTTATCACCACTTCTTCAGATTCATTTCCCATTCGAAGTTCGATTTCTCCGCTGAATTCACACACAATTTCATAACTGTTTTCCTTGACATCCAGCAGAAATGTTCCGGACTTTGCAGTTTCGAAAACCTTTCTCTTTCTGAGAGCCAAGAGTTCATCCACCGGTTTCACCTTCAACTCGTTGTTTTCTACATACAGCTCCCTAGGAAGACTCATGACACCGTTCCATCCTTCTCGTTTTGTCGGGTAAAGCCCTGTTCTCAACCAGCTTTGAAGCCATCCGATAACTACAACTCTGTCTGTTCCAAAGAAAGTTTGAGCAGCGTAGAAATCCGTTCCGTGATCGAGAAGCCCCCGCTTTTCGACATTCAGTTTTCCTTCCTTTAACTCTCCCATGGAAAACAGAACGCTGTTTGTACTCGTTATCGAGTATATGAGGATATCTTTCTCTCCAATTCTCACAAGATCGGGACACTCTATTTCTTTTGTGGTTTCATCTTCGAAGATCACACCCTCGTACTTCCAGTGAAAAAGGTCATCTGAGGTATAGAGAAGCACTCTTCCAATCTTCTCATCTTTACCAGATCCCAGTACCATTCGCCACTCACCGTTGCTTCTGTTCACCTTCGGGTCTCTGAAGGCGTGCGTCCCTTCCTCTGGGGGTTTAGATATGACCGGGTTTCCATCGTACTTTACGAAATCCAATCCGTTTTCACTCATAGCCACACACTGGGTTTCTTTTTCTCCTTTGTTGTGTGTCGGATCGCGGTAGTAGGTGTACACGAGAAACATTTTCCCATCTTTCTCGACAGCGCTTCCAGAGAACACTCCGTGTGTTTCATCGTCGGGATATAGAGCAACGGGAAGGTGTCTCCAGTGAACGAGATCGTCGCTCACCGCGTGGCCCCAGCAGATGTTTCCCCACTCAGGTTTTCTGGGATTATACTGATAGAACATATGATATTTTCCCTTCCAGAAGATCAAACCGTTCGGATCGTTCATCCAGCCTGTTATCGGGAAAAAGTGATAATTCGGCTTGAACATATCACTTTCCTCCTATTTCTTCTACCACCTCGTTAACAACTTTCACCACTTCATCGTGGATCAACCCGTTCGAGAAGATGAAATTCTTCGAGAAAGCGTTTGCTTCCTTTCCGGAGAAATCCGTGACCATTCCTCCCGCTTCCTTCACGATTATCAGACCGGCTGCTATATCCCAGGGATTTATCCTCCAGGTGACGAAAAAGTCAACCCTTCCTGCACCAACGTAAGCGGCGTTCAGCGCGGCACTTCCAAGAATCCGAATCCTTCTGGTCCTCTTTTCCATCCTCTCGATGAATTTCCCGGTGAAATCCACGTAGCTACCAGTGGAACCAACACACTCTTCGAGGCTGGCGTTCTCAGACACTCTGATTCTCTCACCGTTGAAGAAGGCACCGCTTCCTTCCTCAGCGTAGAGTGTTTCGTTGAGAGCAGGGGCGTGGACGACCCCTAGCTTGACTTCTCCGTTTTCAACGTAGGCCAAAGAGATGGAAAAGTTCGGAAGGCCGTGAACGAAGTTTATCGTTCCATCTATCGGGTCTATTATCCAGAGCCTGTCTCCTTTTTCGAATATTCCTTCTTCGGCCATGATGTTTTCGTCAGGGAAGAATTTTCTTATCTCATCGACTATCATTCTCTGGGCTTCTCTGTCTATCTCTGTGACTATGTCCTTGAAACCGGTTTTTTTCTCGACGTTGTCCACCCTTCCCCAGTGTATCATGAGGAGGTGTCCCACCTTTCTCAAAAGCTTTATAGAAAAGTCCAGTCTGTCCAATTCGATCCCTCCCTCTAAAAAAATTAACGGCTCCCCTGAGGGAGCCTGCTGGTGGGTGCGGCAGGATTCGAACCTGCGACCTCTTCCTCGTGAGGGAAGCGCTCTCCCCCTGAGCTACGCACCCATCCGTTTATGGATTTTACAACAAAATCTCCATCATGTCAAAATACCCTTTATGATCATTTCGGTCGCTTCCTCTTCTGTAAGGCCTTTGGCCATGAGTGTTTCAAGCTGTTTCGCGTTCACCCTTCCTATGGAAGCCTCGTGGGTTAGCTCAGAAGAATCGTTCTTCACAACCAGCACAGGAAGAGCTCTCACGTCCACTCCATCTCCCTTTGCGATCTCAAGACATTCCACGTGGCCTCTCGTGTGCGGCGCGTTCCCGTAAACCTCGTTCACCACAGAAACTTTCGCTCTGTCGATTGCAACTGCGTTCGTTTTGGCGAGTCCCCTCGCTCCCATTCCGTTCAGTCTCAGGATCTCCTTCACTTCCACATCGTCGTCTTCAACGGCCTTTACTTTCGTGTAGAGTTCTCCAACGGCATCTTTCTCAAGTGAAGCATCCATGAAGACCCTCAGCGTTCCTATTCTTGTTTTCACGAGAGTGAAGGTGTTTCGGTAAACCGCTCTTTCTCCAACTCTTGCTATCGATCTGGTGATCAGATTTATAGAACCCGTTTCACTGTGCGTGTGCTCGTCGTGGTACTCCATCCACGCTCCTTCTTCCAGTTCCACGTTCATCAAGGCGTCGTGTGTGAAATCTTCGGTCCACGGAAAAACACAGTGTGCCACAAAGATCGCTTTCGCGTTTTTCTCGAGCCTTATATTGAACACAACACGTTGCAGTCCTTTCTTTTCTAAGTACCCCGTACACACGTGGACGGGATACTCCACCACCACACCTTCTTTTATCCTCATGTCCACCTGAACACCGTTCTCTATCCTGTAGGGAGTGAGTTCTACTCCCTCCACACCGTTGAGTCCTATGACCTTGTCACCGCTTATTATGATGGAGGCTATCCTCCTGTCGAGGAACTTCGAAACGTCTCCCCCTGCCTTTTCGTAGGCCTTTGCCAGTGCTTCGAATTCTCTTCTGTAGTCTTTTACGATCATACGATCATCTCCCCTGATGGTTCATTCGGATGATCACATCTGTCACAGCTGTTTTTGTAGAACTGCACGATTTCAGACGGGTTTCCTTCTTTCAAGATGGAGCCGTGACAGATGAGAAAGGCGTAGTCGCTCTCCAGTGCGATTTCTTCCCTGTGAGTGACTAAGATCACAGAGCCACCCGCACTCACGAGTTCCGAGAGAACCTTCTCTATCATCTCAAGACTCATAATATCTATCCCGGAGTCTGGCTCATCGAGGATGGTGTATCTAGGTTTCATAAGAAGAATACTCGCCAGTTCTACCCTCTTTCTCTCTCCACCGCTCAGCTTTTCATCGACGTTTCTTTCCAAGTAGAGTGCCGGATTCAAACCAACGAGTTCTAAGACCCTTTCGAGCTCCTCTTTCGATACTTTTCTTCTTCCGCCGAGAGTCAAATAGTCTCTGATCTTGATTCCTGTGAATCGAGCGGGCTCCTGCCACATGAGGGTGATCCCTCTTTTGGCTCTCTCTGTTACGGAAAGATCGGTGATGTCCTCACCGTCGAGGAGTATCTTTCCCCTGGTGGGTCTGTAGCCCTCAAGCCCCATGATCAAATAGGCGAGAGTGCTTTTCCCTGCACCGTTGGTTCCCAGTATGGAGTAAACCCTTTGTTTTTCGAAGCGAGCGTTTATTCCCTTCAAAATAGCCTTTCCCTCTACCTCATACCACACATCGATGAGCTCCAGCACATTCATCACCTCAAATTGAGTCTAACACGAAATCACCTGTTGAGCACCAGAAGTTCCACGAATTTCCCAGTAGTGTAAACATACGACAGGATCGAGATAACTACAAGAGCAGGAAGATGCATTCCAAAGAGAGAAAAAACGAATACAACGAACAACCTAACATCCCTGGAGGCAAAACCGGATAGCTTTCCGACGAGAGCCGGGTGGGTACCAAACACCTTCCCAACACTGTGAAGGTAACTCACCATGAGAGAACCGCTGACGGCAAGAACTGACCAGAGGAGTAAGGAAAGAGAGGGACCATCTTTCAAGCAACCGTAAAGAGACAGCCCAAGAACGGCCAGTATATCCACGAACCTGTCCAACATCGTATCGAAAAAAGCCCCCCAGTTTGAAGACATGTTTCTTGCGCGTGCGAGCTCTCCATCCACTCCGTCCAGAACAGAAGAGACCTGAACAAGAATTCCTGCGATCCACGGAAGCTTGAGAAGATAAAACGGAAACGCGAGAACACCAACAAGAAAGCTGATGAAAGACATCTGGTTGGGTGTTATCTGCCAGTTTTTTTCGAGAATGAGATTTGTGATCCTTGAGGAAAATCTCCTGTTTATCAGAGAAGAAATCCACCCATCGGTGGATTTTCTCAGCATGCCACTCCCTCCTTTATCTTTTTCATCAACTCATAAACCTTTTCATTCAAATCCTCGGGAGAGTCTATTTCTGTCCACAGAGCATTTCCAAAATCGAACACCTTAACGATCATGCCCGTGTCAACCGCCTTCTGCAGCACATGGTACAGAGAAATTTCCTCAGTCCACGAAAAACTCTCCTTGAGGCTGTAAACCTTTTTCGTCATCACAAAAACACCCGTGTCGAAATAGTTGTACTCATCGATTCTCTTTCCGATCTTAACGATCCGATCTTCATTTACTAATACTTTACTCGCCTCTTCAGGATCTATCAGGTCACTTCTCTTACTCACACCGAGTTTTATATGGAATTCATCCTCACTGAAAGCACTTTTCAGTGCCTCAGGTGGAAAGAGAGAATCGCCACACGAGAGAAAGAATTTCTCGCTCTCCACGTAAGGTTCACTCAGGAAGAAAGAATACGCGTTGCCGAGTTCCACCTTTTTGTTCTCAACGACAATCCCCTCGACACCCAGATCATTCAGAACCTTCTCTCCGAGATCTCTATAGCCCTCTGAGACGACAAGAACGAATCTTTCAACACCGTTTTTCATCAGGGAGATCATCGGATATTTTACGAGCTCACAACCGTCGAACCTGTAAAAGACCTTCGGAACGTCTCCGGTAACCGATCTGAGTCTTTTTCCAGCTCCGGAAGCCAGCACAATGGCCTCTCTCACAGAACCACCCCCACGAAAAGAAATGAGGGGCTCAAGCCCCTCACAGCCACTTCGGTTTCAATCCCGCCCAGATTCTCATCTTCTCGTAAGCAATGATTCTTGGGATGTTCTTTTCTTCCGCCGGTCCCGGGTTCTTCATGTAGAAGGCGTTCACTGGGTAGACCGTTCCGAACTCCTTCCTGTCGAGTGCGATCTTTCCGAGTCTCACAAGGTCAACAAGGAGACCTCCAAGAGCCGGGCTGTCGTTTATTCTTCCGTTTATCATGAGCTCATCTGTAGCACCGTTGAAACTCACGTACTCGATGTGAATGGCTATGAACTTTTTATCTCCAAGTGGTTCAAGATACCCTGTAGGTTTTATGTAATGCGGTGCATCGTAACCGAGAATGTCCTTCACTATACTGGATTTGGTGAATTCTTTACTCTTGTTCTTTCCATCGTCTGTGAGTGCCAGAAAGTCCATGTTCCCTCCTATGTTGAACTGCGCAACATCTTTGACGTACCTGTTTCTCTGGGCAAGATGGCTGAGAACGTCCGCTGTGAACGGTGTGGCACCGGTAGCACCGTCGTCTCCGAAAACGACGAGGTTGTTCTCCTTCGCGAGTTCAACGAAAGCCGGGTCGTTCGCTATGAAGGTCGGAATAACGTTCACAAAAGCCGCTCCTCCACGCTTGTTCGCGTACAGTGCCGCTGCGTAAGCGTACACCTGAGTTGCAGTGAGTCTCTCTTTGTCGTTGTTTTCGATAGCTTTCAGAAGATCTTCTTTGTTCCCGAAGGGCACGAAAGCTTCTGTAGTACAGGTGTTCACGATCACATCGGGATCGAGTTCTGTCCATTCCTTGACGAGAGTATCAACTGCTTCCTTCAGAGTCATGCTGTCTTCGAGACCTTCAGCTTCGATGGGGAGGTTCCTCACGCTTCCAAGGTGTACTCCTTTGCGAATCTCAGGATCACTCGTCAGCGAGTCAACATCGTTCCAGTACTGCTTCACCACTTCGCTCAGTTTCTTTCCAATCTTCGCTCTGTCCACGTCGTAGCTTCCAACAATCTTGATGTCTTCGAAGCCGATGGGAAGTTCCCTTGCAAGGGGCACTCCGTAAGGTTCTATTTCCCCTTTCCTGAGCTTTTCAAGTCCGGCAACGAATGTACTGGCAACGTAGCCCTGACCGAGGATCAGGACCTTGACCATATGTTTCACCTCCTTAGCTTTTGTTTTTGATATGGAAGGAAAGTAACATGGTAAGAGTGTAATGTAAGAGCCGTTTCTATTATATCACGTTTTTACAGTCATATATTTCAAGTGCTTTACCAATAGTTTTCTTTTTAGTGAATCAGTTTGTTTACAAAACTTGTGAAGTAGGTAACAACATAGAGCATTCCCTTGACTTCTCCTGAAAAATAGTGAAAAATATAACGTGAAAAGGTTCACGATTTGAAAGGAACGATGGACATGATTGTGAGAGTGTGTATGGGGAGTTCTTGTCATTTGAAGGGATCTTACGAGGTTGTCAGGAGATTTCAAGAGCTTCAAAAGAAATACAACTTCAAGCTGTACGGCTCATTGTGTTTTGGAAACTGTTCTCAGGGAGTCTGCGTTGAAATAGATGGCCGATTGTTCAGCAGAGTAACTCCCGAAAATGCTGAGGAAATTCTAAAGAAGGTGCTTCAAAATGGCTGAACTCATATTCTCAAGAGAAACGGACTGCAGATACTGCTACAAGTGCTTGAGAAACTGTCCCGTTAAAGCCATATCTTTCAAATCTGGAAAATCGACAGTCTTAGAAGAAGAATGTGTTTTTTGCGGATCTTGCCTGGATATCTGTCCTCAGAATGCGAGAAGTTATCGGAAAGACGTCGAAAGATTTCTGAGTTTGTCCGAACCGTTTCTTGTTTCAATAGCACCGTCTTTCTTCGCTTACTTTGAAAATCCTCTGAAAGTTATCGGTGTTCTGAAAGAGATGGGTGCTGTGGTAGTTCAGGAAACAGCCGTGGGTGCGGAGATCGTTTCCAGAAGGTACGAAGAGGTCTTTGAAAAACACTCCGGTCCCTTCATAACAACGGCCTGCCCTGTGGTTGTGAATCTCGCTGAGAAACATTTTCCTAATGTTTTGAAGTACTTTGCACCCGTTGATTCTCCTCTGATGACGCACGCGAAGTTTTTGAAGACACGATACGGTGACTTCCCAATTGTGTTTGTTGGACCATGCATAGCAAAGAAATCCGAAAGCGACCTCGTTGACGTTGCACTCACCTTCGAAGAACTCGAGGAGATCCTCGAAGAAAGAGAAGGAAAAGAAGCTCTTCCGGACGGTCCGTATCCAGACAGGGCTCGGTTTTATCCGACAACAGATGGTATAGGCTACACCGTTTCTGTTCCATGGGAAAAAAAGCTCGTGGTTGAAGGCGTCGAGAACCTGATGAGAGTCTTTTCCAGGATAGATGAATACAAAAGTGTTTTCATAGAGGCTTCTGCATGCTACGGCAGCTGTTTGAACGGACCTGTGATGAAGAAAAAAAGCAACGGAAAAGAAAGACTTCTTGAATGGCAGAAGAAACTCCCAAAAGAACCGAAGGTGAATCACCTCAAGATCGATACCTTCAGGAGCTACAGAAACAAGTCCAGGAACGTGGAAGTTCCAGAAGAGGAAATAAAAAAGGTTCTCGTGTCCATAGGTAAAGACGATCCATCCAAAGAATTGAACTGCGGTGCGTGTGGATACGATTCGTGCCGTGAAAAAGCCAGGGCCGTGGTCCTTGGAAAAGCGGAAAAGGAGATGTGCTTTGTGTACCTGCTTGATCTGGTCAAATCTTCCAGTTACAGGGTCGTTGAAGAGTCTCCGAACGCTGTATTCGTTTTGAAAGACGAAAAAGTGATCTACAGAAACAGGGTAGCCGGGGAACTGATCCAGAATTATCCAGAGATCCTGGAACGTGCGAAGGGCTCTGTGGGAGAAACTCTCACCATCGAAGGAAAGAGATTCTTCTTCGTGAAGGAATTTTCTCTCGAGGATGGAGAAGAAGTCATCATGCTAGTGGATATCACACAGGAAAAACTGAAAGACGAAGAACTCGACAAGGTAAAAAGGGAAACACTCAGAAAAGTCGAAGAAATGCTGAACAAACAAATGAGAATCGCTCAAGAAATTGCTGGAATACTCGGTGAATCTATCGCGGAAACCAAGAGCAGTTTCATGGAACTGAAGATGTTCATGGAGGGAGAAAATGCTGACCTGTGATGTCTTCTTTGCCTCGAAAAACAAAAAAGGCGAAGAGGTGTGTGGAGACTCGATAAAGGTCAAGAGAGAGAGTGAAAAAATAGTGGTCAGCGTTTCCGACGGACTGGGAAGCGGAATAAAAGCGAGTATTCTCTCGACTCTCACAGCGACCATAGCCTCCACGATGTTGATGAACGGTCTTCCTGTAACAGATGTGTTCAGAACGATCCTCGCGACACTTCCCATTTGCAGAGTGAGAAAAATCAGCTACTCCAATTTGTGTTCTGTGGTGTGTGACTTCAAAAACAATACCTGCACCGTCGTCGAATACGAGTTTCCGGTTGTGATGCTGTTCAAAGGAGAAAGAAGGGTCTTTCCTGAGAAACAGGGACTCGAGATAGAGGGAAAAAAGGTCTTCGTGTGGCAGTTTCGATCTGAAGCTGGAACTCTACTCCTTCTGGCAACGGATGGGCTCTCTCAGGCGGGAATGGGAACGGATCTTTTTCCACTGGGTTTCGGTGTGGAAAACATAGAAAAAGAGATGAAGCATCTTCTGAAAAACCACGTTTCTCCCGAAAACATCGTCAGGCACTTTGTAAAGCTCGCAGAAAAACTGGATCAGGAAGTGAGAGGTGACGATACGCTCGTTGCCTGTTTGAATTTCCGTGAAAAGCGCATTCTGAATCTGTTCGTCGGACCACCTGAGGACAGAAAAAAAGACGAAGAGTACGTGAGGACGTTTCTCAGCCTTCCTGGAAAAAAGATTGTTTGTGGAGGAACAACAGGTCAGATCTTTGAAAGGGTTACGGGAAAGAAAGTTGAGATCGATCTGTACACCCTCTCGGAAAACTCTCCGCCTGTTGGATACATGGAAGGAATCGATCTCATGACGGAAGGAATCGTCACCCTGACTCAGGTGTTCAGGTACCTCGAAGGGCAATCAGAAGAATTGGGATACGGTGCGAAGTTCATCGTCAAAAGTCTTCTGGAAGCCGATGAAATCAACTTTTTCGTTGGAAGGGCAATAAACCCAGCTCATCAGAATCCTCTGTTCAGCCACGATATCTCTTTGAAGTTCAGACTAGTCAAGGATATCGCTCAGATCCTTCGGGAAAAGGGAAAAATAGTGAACGTTCAATACTGTTAGGAGGTGTTGGCGTTGGAAAGACACTTCGAAAAGGTCGAAGAAATTTTGAAGAAATACGGTTACAAGAGAGAGAATCTGATAAAGATCCTCCTCGAGATCCAGGAGATCTACAGGTACCTTCCAGAGGATGTGATCAACTACGTGAGCACCGCTATGGGAATTCCTCCCGCAAAGATCTACGGAGTGGCGACCTTCTACGCTCAGTTCTCTCTGAAACCAAAAGGAAAGTACACAATCATGGTGTGCGATGGGACTGCCTGTCACATGGCAGGATCTCCAGAAGTACTCAAAGCAATCGAAGAAGAAACGGGTCTCACTCCTGGAAACGTCACGGAAGATCTAATGTTCAGTCTCGATCAGGTTGGATGCCTCGGAGCCTGCGCGCTCGCACCGGTCATGGTGATAAACGGTGAGGTCTATGGAAACCTCACGGCCGATAAGGTGAAAGAAATCCTGAGAAAAATAAAAGAGAAAGAGAGGGAGAGCGCCAATGTTTAAGAACGCGAAAGAGTTCGTCCAGTACGCAAACAAACTGAAAACCCTGAGAGAGAAAAAACTGAACGGTGTCTCTATATACGTCTGCGTCGGAACTGGCTGTACCGCGAAAGGTGCTCTCAAAGTTTACAGCGCTTTCGAAGAAGAGCTCAAAAAGAGAAACCTCCTCGGACAGGTCACGCTGGAAAAGATCGATGATGACAAAGTCACGTTGAACAGAACAGGGTGCTGTGGAAGGTGTTCTTCCGGTCCCCTCGTGAAGATCATGCCCTACAGGTTCTTCTATTCAAACGTTGCACCTGAAGACGTCCCGGAGATCGTGGACAGAACCGTCCTCAAGGGTGAACCCATAGAAAGACTCTTTCTGACGGATCCCCTCACGGGGGAAAAGGTTCCCAGAATAGAGGACACCACGCTTTTCAAAAATCAGGATTTCTACATCATGGAGGCCATAGGTGAGTCCGAGTGTGACAGCATAGAAGACTACATCGCACGGAGTGGATACGAATCTCTCGTCAAAGCCCTCACTTCAATGACACCGGAAGAAATCATAGAAACGGTGAAGGCATCCGGTCTCAGAGGAAGAGGTGGAGGAGGATTTCCAACAGGTCTCAAATGGGAATTCACCAGAAAAGCGCAGGGTGATATAAAGTTCGTCGTCTGCAACGGTGACGAAGGAGATCCCGGAGCGTTCATGAACAGAACCCTTCTCGAGAGAGACCCCCATCTCGTTCTCGAGGGAATGATAATAGCGGGTTACGCGGTTGGTGCACAGAAAGGCTACGCTTACATAAGGGCTGAGTATCCGTTCGCAGTCAAAATGTTCAAAAAAGCCATAGAAGATGCCAGAAAACTCGGTCTTCTTGGGGAAAACATACTCGGTACTGGATTCTCTTTCGACCTCGAGGTGAAGGAAGGTGCCGGCGCGTTCGTCTGCGGTGAAGAAACAGCACTGCTCGCTTCCATAGAAGGGAAAAGAGGTATGCCCAGACCAAAGCCACCGTTCCCGGCTCAGTCTGGTCTCTGGGGTAAACCCACCCTCATAAACAACGTGGAAACATACGCGAACATACCAAGAATACTCAGAGACGGTGTAGAAAACTACAGAAAACGCGGAACGGAAAATTCACCGGGAACCAAGATGTTCTCCGTTGCCGGTCCCCTCAAAGCCACCGGTATCATCGAAGTTGAATTCGGCACCACCCTGAGAGATATCATCTACAACATATGTGGAGGATTCGTTGAAGGAGAAGAGTTCAAAGCGGTTCAGATTGGAGGACCGTCCGGAGCGTGTCTTTCCGAAGATTTCATCGACATGCCCCTCGATTACGACACACTGAAAAAAGCTGATGCGATGGTAGGATCCGGTGGAATAGTCGTGATTACAAAGAAAACGTGTATGGTAGAGGTTGCAAGGTTCTTCCTCGATTTCACCAAGAGGGAATCCTGTGGAAAGTGCGTGCCGTGCAGGGAAGGAACCATGCAGGCGTACAACATATTGGAGAAGTTCACCCACGGAAAAGCCACATACGAGGATCTCAAAACTCTCGAACACCTTTCAAAAACAATAAAGACCGCTTCTCTCTGTGGACTCGGAAAGACCGCTCCCAACCCCATTCTCAGTACACTGAAGCTCTTCAGAGAGGAGTACATTGCACACATCGAAGGAGAATGTCCAAGCGGAATGTGCACGGCGTTCAAGAAATACGTCATCAATCCAGATATCTGTAAAGGTTGTGGACTCTGTGCCAGATCCTGTCCACAGAACGCCATAACCGGAGAAAGAGGAAAACCGTACACGATAGATCAGGAAAAGTGTGTAAAGTGCGGTCTCTGTGCGAGTAAATGTCCGTTCAAAGCCATAGAGCTTGTCTGAGGAGGGAAGAAAAATGAAAATTTACGTTGATGGAAGAGAAGTTATCATAAATGACAACGAGCGTAACCTCCTTGAAGCGCTGAAGAACGTGGGGATAGAGATTCCGAATCTGTGTTATCTTTCGGAGGCTTCTATATATGGAGCCTGTAGAATGTGTCTTGTGGAGATCAACGGTCAGATCACCACTTCCTGTACCCTGAAACCGTACGAAGGTATGAAGGTAAAAACGAACACCCCCGAAATATACGAAATGAGAAGAAACATCCTCGAACTCATCCTCGCAACTCACAACAGGGACTGCACCACCTGCGATAGAAACGGAAGCTGTAAACTTCAGAAGTACGCTGAAGACTTCGGCATAAGAAAGATCAGATTCGAGGCTCTCAAGAAAGAACACGTCAGGGACGAATCCGCTCCGGTAGTGAGAGATACATCCAAGTGTATTCTCTGCGGTGACTGTGTTCGCGTGTGTGAAGAAATTCAGGGAGTCGGTGTTATCGAGTTCGCAAAGCGCGGTTTTGAAAGCGTTGTGACAACCGCTTTTGATACTCCCCTCATAGAGACGGAGTGTGTGCTCTGCGGACAGTGTGTAGCCTACTGTCCAACGGGAGCTCTGAGCATCAGAAACGACATAGACAAGTTGATCGAAGCTCTCGAAAGCGATAAGATCGTGATAGGAATGATCGCACCTGCGGTGAGGGCTGCGATTCAGGAAGAGTTTGGAATAGACGAAGACGTCGCAATGGCGGAAAAACTCGTCTCTTTCCTGAAAACGATAGGCTTCGATAAAGTCTTCGATGTGTCGTTCGGAGCAGACCTTGTCGCCTACGAAGAAGCCCACGAGTTCTATGAAAGACTCAAAAAAGGAGAAAGACTTCCACAGTTCACCTCATGCTGTCCCGCATGGGTGAAGCACGCTGAGCACACCTATCCTCAGTACCTTCAGAATCTCTCGAGCGTGAAATCACCTCAACAGGCACTCGGTACGGTGATAAAGAAGATCTACGCAAGAAAACTCGGTGTTCCCGAAGAAAAGATCTTCCTCGTTTCGTTCATGCCGTGTACCGCTAAAAAGTTCGAAGCAGAAAGAGAAGAACACGAAGGAATCGTTGACATTGTCCTCACAACAAGGGAACTCGCTCAACTCATCAAGATGAGCAGAATAGACATAAACAGAGTAGAACCCCAGCCGTTCGACAGACCTTACGGAGTGTCTTCGCAGGCGGGTCTCGGTTTTGGAAAAGCCGGTGGGGTCTTCTCCTGTGTTCTTTCTGTGTTGAACGAGGAAATCGGCATAGAAAAAGTCGATGTAAAATCTCCGGAAGATGGCATCAGGGTAGCGGAAGTTACACTCAAAGATGGTACGTCTTTCAAAGGAGCTGTCATATACGGTCTTGGTAAGGTGAAGAAGTTCCTCGAAGAAAGAAAAGACGTGGAGATTATCGAAGTAATGGCCTGTAACTACGGATGTGTGGGTGGGGGAGGACAGCCTTACCCGAACGATTCCAGAATCAGAGAACACAGGGCAAAAGTGCTAAGAGACACCATGGGAATAAAATCTCTCCTCACACCCGTGGAAAACCTCTTTCTCATGAAACTCTACGAGGAAGATCTGAAAGACGAACACACAAGACACGAAATTCTCCACACCACCTACCGACCGAGGAGAAGATACCCGGAAAAAGATGTGGAAATACTGCCCGTTCCAAACGGCGAAAAGAGAACGGTGAAAGTCTGTCTTGGAACCTCCTGTTACACGAAAGGGTCTTACGAGATATTGAAAAAGCTTGTCGACTACGTCAAAGAGAACGATATGGAAGGAAAGATAGAAGTGCTGGGAACGTTCTGCGTGGAAAACTGCGGTGCTTCTCCAAACGTGATCGTGGATGATAAAATCATAGGTGGTGCCACTTTTGAGAAGGTGCTGGAGGAGCTTTCGAAAAATGGCTGAAATGATACACCTTCCAAGATCTACCTTTGAAAGGTTGAAGATGTACCGAAAAGTTCTGGAAGCGACAAAAAAACCTTACATCTCCTCCGACGAAATCGCAAGATTTCTCGAAATAAACCCGGATCTTGTGAGAAAAGACTTTTCCTATCTTAACTGTCAGGGAAAGCCCAGGGTCGGCTACGATGTGGAAGAACTCAGAAAAGAACTCGACGATCTCTTCGGAGTGAACAACACCACTAACATGATCATTGTCGGAGCGAATGACCTCGCGAGGGCTTTGTTGAGCTTGGACTTTTCGAAAGCCGGTGTGAAAGTCGTAGCCGTGTTCGATACAGAGAGGGAAAACGTGGGAAAGTTCATAGGAGAATTCGCTGTCAGAGAACTGGACGTTCTGGAAAGAGTCATCAGAAGGTTCGATGCGGAGATAGCCGCACTGTGCGTTTCAAAAGACAGAGCGCAGGCTACAGCCGAATTTCTCATCGAAAAAGGAATAAAAGCCGTATGGAACTTCACGGGAGTTCATCTCGACCTTCCAGAAGGTGTCATAGTCGTGGAAGAGGATCTCACTCAGTCTCTTCTCACAATAAAACATCTTCTGAAGAAATGAAAAACGTCTTGAAAAGAAAAAAAGGGGCGTTCAGCCCCTTTTTTCATTATGGTATAATTCCAGTGCTAAGTTAATCTTCAAAAACATTTCAGCAGGGAGGTTTCAGACATGAGAAGTATCGCCTCTAAAGTTCTGGTAATCGGCGTGGTGGTTGTCCTGGCGTTTTTCGTGACACAGTACGTTCTTCTGAACACAACCGTTTTCAACTCGATCATGGAAAGGAAAAAAGAAGAAGCAAAACACCTGGTTGAATCCGTGTACGGTATTCTGGAGAGAGCCTACGAAATGGAGCAAAAAGGAGAGCTCACAAGAGAACAGGCACAGGAACTGGCAAAATCACTGATAGGAAAGATCCGGTACGACGACAACAACTACTTCTGGATCAACGACACCCATCCCAGAATGGTGTTTCATCCCATCAAACCAGAAATGAACGGTCAGGATCTGAGCAACTACAAGGACCCGAACGGTGTGTACCTGTTCAATGAAATGGTGAAAGTAGCGAAAGAAAAAGGAGAAGGGTTCGTCTCTTATTCTTGGCCCAAAGCAGGAAGCGACAAACCAGAACCCAAGATTTCTTATGTGAAACTCTTCGAGCCCTGGGGATGGATCGTCGGAACTGGAATATACGTGGACGATGTGAAAGTAACGGTCGGAAATCTCATCTTTAGAAATGTTCTGACAGTTTCGGTAATAGGAATCGCAGTGATAATAATGATCTTCTTCTATGGAAGAGTGCTTTCGAGAAAGACGAAAGCCGTTTTGTCTGCCCTCGAGAAGATATCGAGTGGAGATCTGTCTGTCTCCGTTGATATAAAATCGAAGGACGAGTTCGGTCTCATAGCGCAGAAATTGAACGAAACCGTTGGAAATCTCAGAAAGATGGTTCAGGAGATCGATAAATCCCAGGACGAGGTGGAAAGAGTTTCTGAGGAGCTATTCGCCCTCTCCCAACAGCTTCGCAGTGCCCTTGAAGAGATAGCGAGAGCTTCTGACACGATCAGCAAAGAGGTTCAGAACGCTTCCGCGTCCATAGAGGAAGTCACATCAGGTTCTGAAGAAGTTTCCGCCAACTCTCAGAACATTTCCAAACTCATTCAAGAAATCTCGGAAAACGCAGACAACATAGCAGATTTCGCGAGGAACGGTCAGAGGGTCCTCGAAGAGGCGGTCAAAAAGGTGGAAGATGTCTCAGAGAATTCCAGAGAAACGGCCGATGTCGTTTCGAATGTGACGGAGAGCGCAAGAAACATCGAGGAGATTGTAAGAACCATCCAGAGTATCGCAGAGCAGACGAACCTCCTCGCACTGAACGCGGCTATAGAGGCAGCAAGAGCAGGAGAAGCGGGAAGAGGCTTTGCGGTGGTTGCCGATGAGATCAGAAAACTCGCTGAAGAGAGTCAGAAAGCCACAGAAGAGATCAGCCAGATACTCGAAAACATCAGAGAAGGTGTTGAAAGAACGAACGAAATGTCGAAGAAAAATGTGGAGATCACGAAAGATGCCAGAAGACTGGTCGAAGAATCCTACGAAAGCTTCAACCAGATCGTGACCAGAATAGAAGACCTCGCCGCGAGAATCGAAGGAATCGCTGCAAGCGCACAAGAACTCAGCGCAGCCTCCGAAGAGATGAGCAGTGCGCTCGATGCGGTTGCCAAGACAACCACAACGGTCGCAGACGAAGTGGAAGAAGTGTCCGAAAACATAACAGAACAGGAGAAAGCAGCAAAGAGAATAGCAGACATCGGAACAGAACTGAAGAAACTCTCCGATGAATTGAAAGAAGACGTGGAAAAGTTCAAAATCTAATCTGCTAAAATACTAACAGAGAACAAGAGAGCCCTGGGGGAAGTTCCCCAGGGCTTTTCACATTCAAAGGGGGGGTTGTATGAAATACATTCTTTCTCTCGATCAAGGTACAACAAGCTCCAGAGCGATCGTTTTCGATGAAAAAGGAAACGTGGTATCGAAGGTCAACAAAGAATTCAGGCAGATCTATCCAAGACCGGGGTGGGTAGAACACGATCCCGTGGAGATTTGGGAATCACAGATCGAAGTGGCAAAGAAAGCCATCGAAGAAGCAGGGATAAAACCAGAAGACATCGCCGCAATAGGTATCACAAACCAGAGGGAAACAACCATCGTCTGGGACAAAAACACCGGAAAACCAGTTTACAACGCCATAGTCTGGCAGTGTAGAAGAACCGCTCCCATCTGTGATGAGCTGAAGAAAAAAGGATACTCAGAGTTCATTCGAGAAAGAACTGGTCTTGTCATCGATGCGTACTTTTCTGGAACAAAGATCAAGTGGATTCTCGACAACGTCGAGGGAGTGAGAGAAAAGGCAGAGAAAGGAGAAGTTCTCTTTGGAACAGTTGACACCTGGCTCATATGGAATCTCACAGGTGGAAGGGTTCACGTCACGGACTATTCGAACGCTTCCAGAACGATGATCTTCAATATCCACAAACTCGATTGGGACGATGAAATCCTGGAACTTCTAAACATACCGAGGGCAATGCTTCCACAGGTGATGCCGTCGAGTCACGTGTACGGTTACACAGCAAAGGATATCTTCGGAGTGGAAATACCTATAGCTGGAGACGCAGGGGATCAACAGGCGGCACTGCTTGGGCAAGCCTGCTTCCAGCCAGGCATGTTGAAAAACACTTACGGAACAGGATGTTTCCTCCTCATGAACACCGGAGAAAAAGCCTTTGAATCGAAATCCGGTCTTCTCACAACCATCGCGTGGGGAATAAATGGGAAGGTTTACTATGCCCTCGAAGGCAGCATATTCATCACAGGCGCCGCTGTGCAATGGCTAAGGGATGGTCTGAGGATCATCTCAAACGCCGCAGAAACCGAAGAACTCGCCACAAAAGTGCCGGACAACGGAGGAGTGTTCTTCGTTCCCGCCTTCGTCGGACTCGGTGCTCCCTACTGGGACATGTACGCTCGAGGTTTGATCATAGGCATAACCAGAGGTACCACCAGAGAGCATATAGTGAGGGCCGTTCTTGAGTCGATCGCCTACCAGACAAGAGATGTGGTAGAAGTCATGGAAAAAGACAGCGATATAAAGGTGGGAACCCTCCGGGTCGATGGTGGAGCCGTTGTAAACAACTTCCTGATGCAGTTTCAGGCTGACATACTCGGGATTCCTGTGGAGCGCCCAGTTGTAAACGAAACGACGGCACTTGGAGCTGCCTACCTTGCAGGGCTCGCAGTTGGGTACTGGAAAGATCAGAGAGAGATAGCTTCTCTCTGGCAACTCGACAGAAGATTTGAACCTTCTATGAATTCCGAAGAAAGAGAGAGGCTGTATTCAAAATGGAAAGAGGCAGTGTCGAGATCCCTCGGATGGGAAAAACGATGAACTTGTATCCTGTAATTCCAGCTGTCAGGGCAGAAAAGGATATTGAAGAAGCCTTAGAATCACCTTCTGAAGTGATATTTTTGTTAACAGGAACTGTGATGAACATCGAAGAAATAGTCTACAAACTCAAGAACGGAAAAAAAGAAGTTTTCGTTCACGTGGATCTTGTAAAGGGGCTTTCATTAGACAGGTGTTCACTTGAATTTTTAAGAGAAATTGTAGGTGTCGACGGTATAATTTCTACACACATTCATCTTTTGAAAATAGCCAGAAAACTGGGTATGAGAATTATTCAAAGAGTATTCTTGGTAGATTCCGGTGCTTTAGAAAGTGGATTGGCTCAGGCAGAAGACTTAGAGCCAGATTTTCTAGAAATTCTTCCCGGTATAGTTCCAGAGTTCATCAAGGAGATAACGAAACGGTATTCTGGAGACATAATAGCGGGAGGATTGATAAGGAAAAAAGAGCAGGTTTTTGCTGCTTTAGAAGCAGGAGCAAAAGCAATATCAACGAGTTGCAAAGATCTATGGAAGATAATATAATTCTTGAAGGAGAGAGAAAAGAGAGAGCCATATCCCACGAGAGTGGGGTATGGCTCTTTTTGTTTAAGGAGGTGCAAACGATGAAGGCTGTCGTCATAGGTGGCGGAGTGTTTGGTTCTCTGATAGCGCGAGAGTTAACTAAGTACGACCTAGAAGTGACCCTCATAGAGAAAAATCTGGACATGGGCTGGGGTGTGACAAAGGCGAATTCCGCTGTCGTTCACGCTGGTTACGACGATCCACCTGAAAGCGTTCGTGCACAGTTTTGCGCGTCAGGCAATGCAATGTACGAAGATCTCTCGAAAGAGCTGGATTTTGATTTCAAAAGAATTGGATCTTTCGTAGTGGCGTTCAACGATGAGGAATTGAAAGAACTCGAACGTCTCCTAAAACAAGGCGAAGAAAACGGTGTCCCAGGTTTGACCATCCTGGAAAGAGACGAAGTTCTTTCCATGGAGCCGAATCTGAACCCAGAGGTCAAATATGCCCTCTACGCTCCCACTGCTGGCATCACAGAACCATGGATGGTTGCCATAGCAGCCGTGGAAAACGCCGTCCAGAACGGATTGAAACTCGTTCTTGGAGAAAGCGTCGTTGGCTTTGAGAAAGTCAACGGTCGAGTGAGGAAAGTTCACACCAGCAGAGGTGAATACGAAGCGGATATCGTGATAAACTGCGCTGGGCTCCACGCAGACGAGATAGCAAAGTTGGCCGGTGCAGAGTACGTTCCCCTGCATCCGAGAAAAGGCGAATACATTCTCCTTGATAAGAAACTTCAGGGTCTGGTCAAAAGGGTCATATTCCCCACACCCACTAAGATCTCGAAAGGGATACTCGTTCTTCCCACAGTCGATGGTGGAATCCTTCTGGGACCAACTGCCGAAGACCTTCCCGAAGAGATGAAAGACAGACCCATAACCACCAGAGAAGGTCTCGAAAAAGTTCGAGAATTCACAAGAAGGCTTGTACCTTCCCTCGATTTCTCCCTCGTGGTGAAAACCTTCTCAGGGCTGAGACCGGAAAGTCCACAAAAAGACTTCTTCATAAAAGTGAGCGAGACGGTGAAGAACTTCGTGAACGTTATGGCAACAAGATCTCCTGGTCTCACAGCAGCGCCGGCGGTGGCAAAGTACGTTGTTGAAGAGTTGATCCAGGAAAAAATGAGAATTCCTCTTGAGAAGAAAAAAGACTTCAAACCGGAAAGAAAGAGAATCGTTCACTATTCGGAACTTCCACTCGAAGAGTGGAGAAGGGAAATAGAAAGAGATCCACGTGCGGGAAGACTCGTTTGCTTCTGCAACGAAGTGACAGAGAAAGAAATAGTAGAAGCTATCAGAAGAGGAGCAAGGACACTCGACGGTGTGAAGTTCAGAACAAGAGCGATGTTCGGGAGATGCCAGGGGGGCTTCTGCATGGCTCGAATTCTCAAGATTCTGGAGAGAGAACTCGGTGTGGATATGTCGGAAATAAAGATGAAATCGGAGAACAGCTGGGTTGTGAACGGGAAGGTGAGAGAATGAGGGTCGACGTGATGGTGATAGGAGCCGGAGCTGCCGGAATGGCGGCGGCGTTGAAAGCAAAAGAAGAAGGGGCGGAAGTTCTTCTCGTCGAGAGAGACGAAAGAACCGGAGGAATATTGAACCAGTGTATACACAACGGTTTTGGTCTTCACTATTTCAGGCAGGAACTCACCGGACCGGAGTACGCTGAAAGATTCCAGGAAAAGATGGAAAAGATGGGAATAAGAGCGCTGACGAATGCTTATGTGAAACGTGTTGAGGACAGAAGGGTGATCCTCGTCACCGAACAAGGCATAGAGGAAGTAGAAGTGGGAGCGCTCGTCTACGCGACAGGTGCCAGGGAAAGACCTTTTGGTAGTCTCATGATCCCAGGAGACAGGCCCTCCGGTATCTTCACAGCCGGTGTTGCCCAGAGACTCATCAACATAGAAAACAGGCTCCCCGGAAAACGTGCTCTCATACTGGGCTCCGGAGATATAGGTCTCATCATGGCAAGAAGGCTCACCCTCGAGGGAATGGAAGTCGTCGGTGTTGTGGAGCGTCTACCGTACGCGGGAGGCCTCCTCAGGAACGTGATACAGTGTCTTGAGGACTACAACATACCTTTGTACCTCTCCAGCACAGTCGTTGAGGTGAGAGGAAGAGAAAGATTGGAAGAAGTCGTGGTCGCAAAAGTGGATGAACAGTTCAGACCCATTCCGAGAACGGAGAGGGTGTTCAAAGTGGACACGCTGGTTTTGTCCGTTGGACTCATTCCTCAGGTGGAATTGATAGAAAACCTGGTGGTGAAAAATCCGACCTCCAGAGGTGTGGGAGTTTCAAATATAGGCCAGACCTCCAGAGACTGGATCTTTTCCGCTGGAAACTGCACAGTGATCTTCGATCTGGTGGATTACGTGAGCTACGAGGGTGAGACGGCGGGACGGTACGCCGCAAAGTTCGTGAAAGGCGAGATCCCGCGAGAAAAGATTCCCGTGAGACCCGGAAAAAACGTGATGGTGGTTCATCCGATCTGGTACACCCCTGCAGAACCTCTCACTCTCTACCTGAGAGTGAAGAAACCCATGGAGAAAGGAAGACTCGTAGTTGGAAGGTTCGCAAGGGAATTCGAAGATCTCGTGCCGAGTGAGATGCTGAGGGTGAAAATTTCCGACAGGGATCTCGAAGGACTCGATGAAATCGTGGTGTCCGTCGAGGAGGTGAATTGAAATGTTCAAAAATGTCGTTTGCGTTCAGTGCCCGATCGGGTGTAAAATTAAGGTGGAGCTAACTGAAGACGGCCACATAAAATCCATAACAGGAAACAGGTGCCCACGAGGTGTTGAATACGCAAAGGATGAGATAAAAGATCCAAAAAGAGTCGTTCCAACGAGCATCAGAGTATTGAACGGAGAGCTTCCACTCGCATCCGTCAAGACAGACAAACCGATTCCGAAGAGATTCATACCGGAACTCATGAAGATAGTTAGAGAAATCAAAGTGGAAGCCCCCGTGAAGGCCGGTGATGTTGTTCTAAGAGATCTCTTTGGAACAGGAGCGAATCTTGTTGTAACAAGAACGGTGAGGAGGTTAGAAAATGGATCCAAAGAAATTCAAAAAGATAGCACTGGTTGGAGCGACGGTTAATCCAAGAAAGTACGGAAACGTGATACTTAAAGATCTGGTTTCCAAGGGATTCGAGGTTTTACCGGTGAATCCCAAGTACGACGAGATAGAAGGTTTCAGGGTTTACAAAAGCGTGGAGGAACTTCCTGAAAACATCGATGTGATAGTCTTCGTTGTACCACCTGAAGTCGCACTTGAAGAAACAAAGAAGGCGTACGACGCGGGTTTCAGAAGATTCTGGTATCAACCGGGAGCGTTCTCAGAAGAGATCAAAAGATTCCTCGATTCTTTGAAAGACGTGGAATATTCCGCTGAAAAGTGTATCATGGTAGAAACTTCATCTTCCAGAGGATTCTTGAACTTGTAGAGATCGCTGAAACGTGTTTGAGGATTTCGCGAGCTTCTTCCTCTGTTTCAACGAGCCCGGCGGCGATCACTGTCCTGCCGGGTATTTTTCTGGCCACTTTCGGAGCCACCGCACCTGGAAGGACTTCCACCACATCTACCCCGAGCGTTTCTATCTGTTCGATACCTCTTTCGACCGCTTTCGAGTCGAGAGCAAAGAATCTGAGGACAGCGGGAATTCCGTTCTTCTTTGCAACGACGTAATTTTTTGGCTTTATCGTGATGATACCATCGGCACCGGCCTTTTTCACGAACAGAATCGCTTCTTCTCCCTCTCCTAGTCCGTTCACAAAATCCATATCAACAAAAACGGTTTTTCCCCTGTCTTTGAGAATCTTCAGATGAAACTTCAGATTCAAAATGTCGCTCTTCAAAAGGAAGACCACATCGGGTTCTATTTCTCCTATGGAATCCATATCCCACAGCGCAGCTATTATCCCCTTGAACATTCGAGTGCTCTCCTCCATTTTTCATAGAGTTCCACGATCTCCTCAACGGTGAGCTGTTCCGCTCTTCTTGACAAATCTACTCCCTCGAAGATAGAAAGAAACGGTCTCAGATTATTTTTGAGCGTTTTTCTTTTTTTTGCGAATATCATCGAGACGAATTTTTTGAATTTTTCGAAATCCAAATCCACAGGTTTTCTCTTCAAATCTACAACTGTGGAATCAACCTCAGGGTTCGGTACAAAACAGGATCTTGAAACATCGAAGAGCTTTTTCACCTCGTAGAACGTCTGAACCACAACCGAAAGGTATCCGTACGTTTTCTTTCCGGGTTTCGCCAGGATCCTTTCACCAACCTCTTTCTGAATCATGACGATGGCTCTTTTGAATTTCCATTCTATGATCTTTTCCATGAGGGGACCTGTTATGTTGTAGGGGATGTTGGACACACAAATTGCGCCTTCAGGAACGTTTTTCGCTTTCAGGAAATCTTCGAATCTCAATTCCACATTGGGATACTTCGAAAGTCTTTCTTGAAGAATCGGAGCAAGACTTTCATCGATTTCGTAGGCGATGACCCTCGCACCAGTCTTAGCGAGTTCTTCCGTGAGAGTTCCAGCTCCGGCTCCTATCTCCACCACCACATCCTCTGGAGTCAGTTCAGCCGCTTTCACGATGCGCTTCGCTATTCTATCGTCTGAAAGAAAGACCTGTCCCAGGTGTTTTTTCAATCTTACACCGTACTTTTTCAGATAATCAGACGTCTTCAAATCACGTCCCTCGCCATCACCCTGAAGTTTATCTCTGGAAAGATGGCATCCGTCCACTCGTAGTATCTTAGCATCTCTTCGTCTATTCTTCCAGAAACGAGTTGATCGTAGAGGTTCAGAAACCTCTTTATGTGAAGCTTCGTTCTGTTTTCCGCGTATTGAACACTCGTTCTTGTAGTCATGATGAAAGCCCAGTCGCTCGATTGTGCGAGAAATAGTTCTCTCAGCATCTGATTCAAAACCCTTTCCACGAGTGGATCGGAACTGTTGTAGTACTTTTTCGAAAGATCTATCATTCTTTCGATCATCTCGTGGAGATGCCTGTAGATCCAGTCGTTCGTTCCGTTGAGCCACGTTTCGTAGTATCCTCCGGCACCCCAGCTCGAGTCGGCGGGTGTGGCGATCTGAACCTCTTCGAGAGTGTCTATAACTTCGGATGCGGTGACGAGCTTCAGGTCTTTTGATTCATTCACCAGTTCAAAGAACCTCTTCAAGAAGAACACACCCTCGAACCACCAGTGACCGAAGAGCTCAGCGTCGAAGGGAGCAACGATGACCGGTTCGACACCCATTATATCCATCAATCTTCTTGCCTGACTTTCCTTTTTGTGAAGGAAGTCCCTCGCGTGTTCTTCCACAGCTTCCATGGCCAGATCTATGTCGTAATATTCTTTCTGCGAAGCATCCAAGCTTTTCGAAGTTATCCTGTGGTATTTTATTCCGGTGTTTATCCTGACCCCAGATGGGTCTATGTAATCTTTTATGTACTCCATTTCTCTGTCGAAACCTATATCTCTGTAGAATTCTCTGTACCTTGGATCACCAGGATACCCAACGGCTGCACTCCAGACCTGTTCGCTCGACTCCGGATCTCGTGCGAAGGCGAAAACACCACTTGGCGTCATGATGGGTCTGTAGACACCGTATCTGGGTTGTTCATCGGCGAACCAGAAGGCATGAGAATCCACAAAGAAATACTCAACGTTGTTCTGGGCAAGGTACAGATCCAGCCCCTGATAGTATCCGCATTCCGCAAGCCAAATACCCCTTGGGTGTTTCTTCATGTGCTTTTCGTAGTTCTTCACGCCAACTGTGATCTGAGCGTTCACCACCTCTGGGTACATCTGATAGAGCGGCAAAAACGCGTGTGTGGCGTTGCAGGTCACTATCTCCAGCTTTCCGGTCTCCTGGTATTTTTTGAAGCCCTCCAAGATGTTTCCATCGTAAGAGCGAAATACATTCAGAATTTTTTCAAAATGTTCACGGTAGAATTTAGCCATCTTATGCTTCAGCGGGTGCTCCTTTTTAGTTCTCTCCACTTCCTTATCTGCGAGTTCGATCAGTTTTTCCATGTGTCTTTCGTACTTCTCCTGAAGGTCTCTGGAGGAGAGCATCTCCATCAGCGGAGGAGTGATCGACATGGTCAACCTGAAATCTTCTATTTCATCGAACATCATTAAAAGCGGTATGTAAGTTTCTGTTATGGCCTCAAAAAGCCACCTTTCTTCTAAAAAATGATCGTATTCAGGATGGTGAACGTATGGAAGATGCGCATGCAGAAATATCAGTATTTTTCCTCTCATGAGATTACCTCCCGCTCCTGAAAATTTCCCACATTATTCCCTGGGCCATCATACCCTGTCCGGAAGGAAATCCGGGTGAGGTAACACCTCTTATTTTCTCAACAGGCTTTATTAGACTTCCCTCAGACAGTACCACTGTTCGCTTTTTGTTTTTCAAGTCGTACCATCTTTCTCTGGAAGAGGTCGAAGGAGAAGCGGCAGGGGTTCTGGTGACGTTGGACCTCAACACTGAAACGAACTTTCCCTCATCGTCAAGGTAACCCATCTCCGAAAGATAATCTGCCCTCGGCATAGGAACGTTGAAATAGAAGTTCCCCGCGTCGAGCGTGAGTTCATCGAGTCTGTGTTCAAACGTTCTGTGCGCGTTGGTTCCATTGAACATGATGAAAGTCACATCGTAGAGTCTGATCACTGCCTTTCCTTCTCTGGCTTTTTGTTTCATCAGCTCTCTTGTTCTTTGATCGAAGTCCCAGTAAGCGAATACCACATAGGGATTAACCGGCATGAGAACGAGCTTGTTTTTATCGTAGGTTTTAGGAAGATTTAGATCTTTCTCTTCTCTCCTTTGAACGGTCGTCGAAACACCCGAGGAAGAATCTGTCGTTGAAAAAGCGGATTCCACATGCTCTTTGATGAGTTTTATAACTTCTTTCTTCTTCATGGCCTTTTTCACTCTCAAACCCAAGCTCTTGGCGAATCTTTTGAGCTCCTGAATACTTGGATTTGAGTCGAGCCACTTCAGTATCTCTTCTCCTTTCATGATTTCGCCCCCAGTTAATCTTCGTTTTAAAAAATTATAACACAGATGGATTGTGTTGTAAACATGAGATTTTCAGAGATTCAAAGAGATATTTTCGGATAATTCTCGATAATCATGTCTTATGGCTGAAAACAACCGATTACAATTATCGAATCCAGAATGAAAGAGTTTAGGGTAGAATACTATAGAGGTGGGGTTATGGAAGTTTTGAGTTTTTTGAAAGAATTGAACACAGAGGGATCCCAGGAAGTTCTGGAAAAGTTGTTAAAATTTCTCAAAGAGAACTCTGAAAAGCTTGACTCCGGGGAAGTATCGAAAGAGATAGGCATTTTCTGTGAAGAGAAACCCATGGCCGTTCTCGAAAAACTGGCTTTTTTTCTGGAAAATCATTCCCTGAAAGAACTGGAGAAATTCGAGAGAGCTGTGGAGAAATCCTTCGCTCGAACTACAGACTACGCGTCGAATTTTTTCAAAAATAAAAAAATTCTCACGCTGAGCAACAGCAAAACACTGCTGGAGGTGTTTCGTAAAGCCAGACCTCCTATGGTTTTCGTTCTCGAGTCACACCCGGGCGGAGAAGGGAAAATACTGGTAGAATCTTTGAGGAAGATACACCTTCGCGCTGAACCTGTAGAAGATCTGCTGGCCTACAGGATTCTCAGAATGGTTGACGTCTGTTTGACGGGAGCCGACTACGTGGACGAATCGGGGAATGTTTTAAACAAAGTGGGAACCACCACCCTGGCTATTCTGAGCAGAGAGTTGAGGAAACCGTTCTTCGTTGTGGCGGATCCCTTCAAATTCGGTTCGAAGAAGCTGAAAGATACAAACCTTTTTGAAGTGGTACCGTCTGAGTTGATAACGGCGATAATAACCGACCCTGAGGGAGGGACATTATGCTGAGAACACACACGTGTGGAGAGCTGAGAGCAACAGACGAGGGAAAAAAAGTGAAGCTGTGCGGATGGGTGGACAGGATCAGAGATCTCGGTGGTGTGAGATTCATCGACTTGAGAGACAGATACGGTGAGACTCAAATCGTGTGCGATGTGAACAGTGAGGCTTACAGTGTTGTAGATGAACTCACAAGAGAATCCGTCGTTCTGGTTGAGGGAACCGTGAGAAAAAGGCCAGAAGGGACGGAAAATCCGAACATCGAAACAGGAGAAATAGAAGTCGTCGCCGAAAGAATAGAGATCCTGTCTCTTGCCGATCCGCTTCCTTTTTATCCTGGAGAAACACCTAAAGAAGAAATGAGACTCAAGTACAGATACATAGATCTTCGTTCCGAGAGAATGAAGAGAAATATCATTTTGAGATACAGAATATCGAAAATCATCAGAGATTACTTCGATGAACTCGGTTTCCTTGAAATAGAAACTCCCTTTCTCACAAGAAGCACTCCGGAAGGGGCGAGGGATTTCCTCGTACCTTCGAGACTCAGACCCGGAAAGTTCTACGCGCTGCCTCAATCTCCTCAGCTCTTCAAGCAGATTCTGATGATCTCCGGCTTCGACAGATACTTCCAGATAGTCAGATGCTTCAGGGACGAAGACCTCAGAGCAGACAGGCAACCGGAGTTCACCCAGGTTGACGTGGAGATGTCCTTTGTCGATGTGGAAGATGTACTGAATGTGAGCGAAGGAATGGTTTCAAGAGTGTTCAAAGAATCTTCTGGCATCGATCTCAAGGTTCCCTTCGACAGAATTCCGTACGACGATGCGATGGAAAAGTATGGAACAGACAAGCCAGACAGAAGATACGGAATGGAACTTCGAGATTTTGGATACGCTTTTGAGACCACGGAGTTCAAGGTGATAAGGAACGTCCTCAATGAAGGAGGAAGTGTGAAGGGTTTCATCGTTCCCGGATTCGCTTCGGAGATGAGCAGAAAGAAAGGCGAAGAACTCATGGCAAGAATGAAAGAACTCGGTCTCGGCGGTCTCATCTGGTTCAAATTGGACGGTGGAATCACGTCACCACACCTGAAACACCTCGAAAAAGAATTCAGAAAGATCGCAGAAACGGAAAACATGAACGAAGGAGACGTCTGTCTCATAGCGGCCCACACTGATAGAAACCTCCTCAACGAAGCCCTTGGAACGCTGAGGCTGGAAATCGGAAAAGAGCACTTCTCACACCTTGCAAAAGGATTCGATGTACTCTGGGTAGTCGACTTTCCATACTTCGAGTGGAGCGAGGAAGAAGAAAGATTTGTGGCGCGGCACCACCCCTTCACAATGCCCGTTCTGGAAACCTTAGGTGATGATTACACAAAGGTCCGGGCGAAAGCCTACGATCTCGTCATCAACGGTTACGAAGTCGGTGGAGGAAGCATCAGGATTCACAGAAGAGATATTCAGGAGAAAATCTTTGAACTTCTTGGGTTGAGTGAAGAGGAAGCACAGAAAAAATTCGGCTTCTTCCTCGAAGCGTTCAGGTACGGCGTTCCGCCGCACGGCGGGATAGCTTTCGGACTGGATCGATTGGTGAGCATCATAGCCGGTGAGAGTTCTATAAGAGAAGTGATAGCGTTTCCAAAAACAGGAAACGGTGTGTGCCTCTTGACGGGAGCCCCCGCTGAAGTTGATGAAAGGCAACTCAGAGAACTCAGAATTAGAATAGAGGAGGGATAACATGAACAACCTCAAACTCGATATCGTTGAACAGGATGACAAAGCCATCGTGAGAGTGCAGGGGGACATAGACGCTTACAATTCTTCGGAGTTGAAGGAACAGCTTAGAAACTTCATCTCGACCACCAGCAAGAAGAAGATCGTCCTCGATCTTTCGTCTGTCTCCTACATGGACAGCGCGGGCCTTGGAACACTCGTTGTGATTTTGAAGGACGCGAAAATCAACGGAAAGGAGTTCATCCTCAGCTCACTGAAAGAAAGCATATCGAGAATACTAAAACTTACCCATCTCGATAAGATCTTCAAAATCACCGATACAGTGGAGGAGGCGTGAAATGGGGTTTCAAATAGCAATAGACGGTCCCGCAGCGTCTGGAAAGTCCACAATAGCAAAGCTTCTTGCTGAAAAACTCGGCTTCGATCATCTGAACACGGGAGCAACGTACCGTGCCGTTGCAGTTTATCTGCACGAAAAAGGGCTCAGTTCCTCTTCCGCTGAAGAAGAGATCGAAAACGTGCTGAAAGATCTGAAGATAGACTATGTGAACGGAAGAGTCTACATCAACGGAGAGGATTACACAGAAAAGATTCAAAGTCCAGAGGCGGGGGTTCTTGCCTCAAATTTTGCCAGGCTTGAAGTTGTGAGAAGGCACCTGGTCAGAATCCAGCGGGAAATATGTGACGACAAAAACATCGTGGTCGAGGGAAGGGATATAGGAACGGTTGTGCTTCCAAACGCTCACCTGAAGATATTTCTCACAGCGTCTCTGGAAGCGCGCGTAGAGAGAAAGTTGAAAGAGTACCAGAAAAGAGGTCTAAAGGTCACAAAAGAAGAAGTTGAAAGAGAACTCATCTCGAGGGATGAGCAGGATTCCAAGCGGAACGTAGCCCCATTGAAACCAGCGGAAGATGCTGTGATCATAGACACAACCAGTATGAGTGTGGAAGAAGTGCTCGACAGGATCCTAAAACTGGTCAGGGAGAGGATGAACACTTGAAAATAGTAGTGGCAAAGAATATCGGTTTTTGTTTTGGAGTGGAAAGAGCGATAAGAACCGTGGAGGAGTTACTCGATGAAGGAAAGAAAGTGGTAACAGATGGTGAGATAGTCCACAACAAACAGGTGATGGAGCAACTGACAAAGAAAGGATTGAAAGTGTCTTCGGAGATGACAGATGGAGAGGTGTTCGTTGTAAGGGCTCACGGTATCCCGAAAGATAGACTCGAAGAACTGAAAAAGATCTTTCCAGAGGTCGTCGATCTCACCTGTCCCATAGTTTCTCAACTGTTCAAAACCGCTCAAAGATATGCCAAAGAGAGGAAAGTCATCGTTTTTGGAAAAGAAGACCACCCGGAAATGGTGGCACTGAGAGGATACGCTCCTGCCATCGTCACGAAAGTTCCGTTCAAGCTCGAAGAAAAAAAGGTGGTCTTTCTCTCTCAGACCACTTCTTCGCTCGAAGAATATAAAGAGTTCGTTGCAGCGATGATCAGGATGAACGAATTCGAAGAAGCCGTTTTCCTCAACACCATATGCCCCGTAACTGTGAACCGAGAAAGGGAAGTGGAGGAGCTTTCAAAGATCTGTGATCTTTCCATAGTGGTCGGAGGAAAGCACAGTTCAAACACAGGAAAACTCTTCAGAATCGCTTCAAAACACTCAAAGACGATCTGGATAGAATCACCTGACGAATTACCAGCGGACGTAGTAAAATATGGTACGGTGTGTGTGTTCAGCGGTACTTCTACACCCAATTCTCTGATAGAAAACGTTGTCAGAAAACTGAAAGAGATGGAGGGGAAGAGAGATGGAACCATTTGAATTCAACGATGAAATCCTCAGCCAGTACGAACCTGAGGAGTTCAGAAGAGGACAGATTGTAAAAGGTGTGGTTATCGGCAAGGAAGACGATGGTGTGGTGGTGGACTTCGGGGGAAAAAGCGAGGGATTCGTACCGGAGAACGAACTGATCAAATCCTTAGATGAGTACAAAGTGGGTGAGAATCTCACCCTTCAAATACTGAATCTGAACTACGAAGAGAGATCTATTCTCTCGGAGAGGAGACCAGTTCTTCGAAAAACGCTTGAAGAGTTGAGAAAAGATTACGAAGAAAAGAAACCTGTGAAAGCCCGCATCGTTTCGCAGACGAAAGGAGGATACAACGTTTTACTGAAAGGAGTAGTCTCTGCTTTTCTTCCAGGATCACACTCCCTCCTCAGAAGGAACGATCCCATGCCTGAAAAAGAAATAGAAGTCATCATTTTGGAAATGGCTCAGACGAGACGGGGACCAAGAATCGTTGTTTCGCGAAGAGCTCTCCAGGATAAGAAGATCGAGGAGTTCTTCTCAGAGAAGAAAGTGGGAGACATCGTAGAAGGTACCGTGAAAGGGATCAGTAACGCAGGTGTCGAAGTTGAAATTTCAGAGGGAGTGAGGGGATTCATTCCCAGGAGCGAACTCAGCTACGACACCAGAATATCTCCTGAAGACATAGTGAAACCCGGCCAGAACATAACAGCGAAGATAATCGAACTGGACAAGGTGAAAAAGAATGTCATCCTGAGTTTGAAGAAACTCATGCCCGATCCGTGGGAAAAAGTGGAAGAGAAGTATCCGGTTGGAAAAGTGGTGAGTGGAGAAGTGACTTCGATTCATCCGTTCGGATTTTTTGTGAGACTGGAGCCCGGCGTGGAAGGACTTGTGCCAAGGTCTGAAGTCTTCTGGGGGAACGCAAGAAAAAGTCTTGAAGAAGTGGTGAGTGTTGGAGATCTGGTGAAGGTTGAAGTTATCAATGTAGACAAAGAAAACAGAAAACTCACTTTGAGCTACAGAAAGGCAAAGGGAGATCCATGGGAAAACATCGAAGACAGGTACAATGTCAACAACGTGGTGACAGGAAAGGTGACGGGAATCATAAAACAGGGAGCTTTTGTCGAGTTAGAAGAAGGTGTTGAAGGATTCGTTCCCGTCTCTGAAATTTCATGGAAAAGAATTGATGAACCTGGAGAAATTCTAAAGATCGGCGAAAAGGTGAAAGTGAAGATCTTGAAGATAGACAAAGAGAACAGAAAGATCACTCTCAGCATAAAAAGAACACAGGAAAATCCCTGGGAACGTGCTCTCAAAGAGTTGAAACCAGATTCCATCGTGAGTGGAACCATAAAGAAGATCGTGAACTCGGGAGTGGTAGTGGAAGTCGAAGAGTACGATGTGGAGGGTTTCGTGCCGAACAACCATCTTCTCAGCGAGCCTGAAACGGGAAAAGCTTTAAACCTCGTCGTTCTTAGAATAGATCCCGACGAGGTGTTCGGTGGAAGAATGATACTGAGCGAAAAGCGGTATGAAGAAAGGAAAAACATAGAGGAGTACAAAAAAATGGTGGAGAAGGAGAGCTCTCAGAAATCCATTGGAGACCTTCTCAAAAAGAATGGAGAGTGAAATATGGCGACGGTTCTGATAGTTGGTAGACCAAACGTTGGAAAGTCTACTCTGTTCAACAAGCTGGTAAAGAAGAAAAAGGCTATTGTCGAAGACGAAGAAGGGGTCACCCGTGACCCCGTTCAAGATACTGTAGAGTGGTACGGGAAAACCTTTAAACTCGTGGACACCTGTGGAGTCTTCGACAATCCACAGGACATCATTTCCCAAAAGATGAAGGAAGTTACCCTGAACATGATCAGAGAAGCTGATCTCGTTCTGTTCGTTGTCGATGGAAAAAGAGGAATTACAAAAGAAGACGAATCGCTTGCCGATTTTCTCAGGAAATCCACCGTTGATACTATCCTTGTGGCGAACAAAGCGGAAAATCTCAGAGAGTTCGAAAGAGAAGTGAAGCCGGAGCTTTACAGTTTAGGATTTGGAGAACCAATACCCGTTTCTGCAGAGCACAACATAAATCTCGATACTCTCCTGGAGACGATCATCAAAAAGCTCGAAGAAAAAGGGCTGGATTTAGAATCAAAGCCCGAAATCACCGACGCAATAAAAGTTGCCATCGTTGGCCGACCGAACGTGGGAAAATCCACACTCTTCAACGCTATATTGAACAAAGAACGAGCTCTTGTGTCACCGATACCTGGAACAACGAGGGATCCCGTTGACGACGAAGTGTTTATAGACGGAAGAAAATACGTATTCGTTGACACGGCTGGTTTGAGGAGAAAATCCAGGGTCGAACCCAGGACTGTTGAAAAATACAGCAACTACAGGGTTGTGGACAGCATAGAAAAAGCGGACGTTGTTGTGATAGTTCTTGATGCAACTCAGGGTATCACAAGACAGGACCAGAGAATAGCCGGCCTTGTGGAAAGACGAGGGAGAGCCAGCGTCGTTGTTTTCAACAAATGGGATCTCGTTGAACACCGTGAAAAAAGGTACGACGAATTCACCAAATTATTCAGAGAGAAGCTCTATTTCATCGATTACAGTCCGCTTATCTTTACCTCCGCTGACAAAGGCTGGAACATAGACAGAGTGATAGACGCTATCAATTTAGCGTACGCTTCTTACACAACGAAAGTGCCGTCCAGTGCCATTAATTCGGCTCTTCAGAAAGTGCTCGCGTTCACGAATCTCCCTCGTGGTCTCAAGATCTTTTTCGGTCTTCAGGTGGACATAAAACCGCCTACTTTTCTCTTCTTTGTGAACAGCATAGAAAAGGTAAAAAATCCACAAAAGATTTTCCTCAGAAAACTGATCAGGGACTACGTTTTTCCGTTCGAGGGATCTCCTATATTCTTGAAGTTCAAGAGGAGCAGGTGATATCGTGGGCTGGTGGCTTTTCCCGATTCTCGGTTACTTCATAGGCTCGATTCCTTTCAGTTACTTGATCCCGAAGTGGCTGAAGGGTATTGATGTGAGAAAAGTGGGGAGTGGCAACGTTGGAGCGACGAATGCTATAAGAACCACAGGTCCTGCCGTTGGAGGGATTTGTCTTCTTCTGGATGCTTTGAAGGGATTTTTCCCTGTGTTCATTACCATTACTTTCTCAGGAGATTCGAAGATCGTATCACTCACGGCGATCGCGACTGTCCTCGGACACGATTTTCCGATTTTCATGAAGTTCAAAGGTGGAAAAGGAGTCGCTTCCACCCTTGGAATCATTTTCTGTCTTTCGTGGCCTACGGGACTAGTGTTCACACTGACCTGGCTTGTCATCGTAATGCTGACTAAATACGCTTCGCTTGGATCTCTTGTAGCTCTTTACGTTTCTGCTCTTCTGGGATATCTGCTCAAGGGCTACGATACGGGAATGCTGTTTCTCATTCTCGCGGTTCTTTCCACTCTCAGACACTCCGAAAACATCCAGCGTCTCCTGAACGGTACAGAAAGGAAGGTAAACCTCTTCAAGAGGTGAAAACGTGAAAAAAACGATATTGCTTTTGTTTCTGCTAACTTTTTCTGCTCTTTTCGCTCAAAGCGTTAGAGAGATGTTCTCAGAAGCGATCATAGACTGGGCAAAGGGAGATATATCTTCCGCACAGCAGAAGATAGAGGAGATCTTCTACAAACCCATCCCCGCTGAGAATCTCGCAGAGTTTTGGTATTTGAGAGCAAAATTGATGATAGAAACAGGAAGAGTGAGAGAGGCTTACGAGGATCTGAAAAACCTGCTTGTTATCGTACCGGATCAGCCTGAAGTGCTCTCGCTGGTTAACAATCTGGAATTCATACTGCAGGACAAAGAATCTGATTCTTTCAACATGAAAACGTTAAAAACACTCCAGGGTTTTAAAGATGGAATAGAATATTTTCTCACACCCACGGATGTGTCAATTTTTGGTGAGAGTATATACATCGTTGATCCGGTCAACAACCGTCTTATCGAAAGCGATGGTTTCAATTTCACCGTTAGAAACTTATCTTTCCAACCGGAGCAGGTGTTCACCGATAGGGACGGAAACGTCTTCTTGATCTCAAGAGACGGAAGGGTTTTCAAGAATGAAAAGGAAATAGGGAAGTTTCTCAATCCGATAGGAGCAGGTGTTTTGAATTCTGGAGAGTTTACCCTGGCAGATGTGGATAAAATCGTTTTGATCTCAGAAAACGGTTTGAAGAGAGAAATACCAATCGATGGGAAACCCCTGATCGTCGATGCGGAGGTGTACTGCAGGCAGGTTGTCGTTCTTGACACCTGGAGCAATTCTCTCATCGTGATCAACGTGGATACAGAATCACAGAAAAACATCCCTCTCCCCGTTCCAACACGTTCCTTTGAAATCTTTTACGATGGTTCTTATCTTCTCCTGGATCAGTCTGGAAATCTCTTCCATTTCGATGGAAAAAAACTTCAAACAATAGGGCAGGTTCCCCAGTACGTGAACATAGAGTACGAATATCCATACCTGTTTGGAATGAACTGGGACAAGAACTCGATTGAGATCTCCCTTCTCAAGTCCTCGGAACCTATCTTTGTTCACATCGATTCTTTTGAATTGACTGTCGACAAAATGTTCCTGTACGTGAGGGTGGAGAATGCCTTTGGACGTGATATCGATCTGGTTCAGCTCTTCTCAGATCTTTTCGAAGCGCGCGGAAGAGTACCCTTCGAAGTTTCACACGAGCTGAGAGAATACACAGTATACATAAGCGATGAGGAGTTTCTCTCTAAGAAAGTCTACCAGATAAACGATCGAAAGGGATACTGCGTTGTAGTGCCCCCGGATATTACCTTCTCAAACGAACAGCTCGCCGTTTTGAAACTCAAAAACGTCAAGCTCTACACCTCTCCTGAAGCGAGCGCAGCTCTGAAAGATTTTTGCTACAGATCGGGAGGAGGCATCGGTGAACCCCACTTCCTAAAACATAACCTCTGGGTCTTCAGCTTTTCTTATGTGAAGCCTATAACCGAAGAGATCATTCCTATTTCCGTTTCTTTCAAAACACCCGACATGAACTATTCAGACACCATATACGTCACAAAGAAGGTGATAGAACTTGGTCTCCAGTGAATTTGAAGAAGCATACCGTGAACTTGAAGAAGGAAAGCTGGAGAGTGCCTTGGAAAAATTTTTGAAAATAGCCGAAAAAGAACAATCAGTAGAAGTCTGGGTCAACATAGGGAACATCTACAGAAGAATGAACCTTCTGGCAAAGGCTATTGAGAGCTACAAAAGAGCGCTGGAAATAGATCAAAAAAATCCGGTTGTTCTTTTCAATCTGGGAAGCGCATACTATCAGATGGGGAAATTTTTCGAGGCTCTGAAACTGCTGGAAAAGGCCGAGGAACAGGGATTGACAGATCCCAGAGTGAAGATAGTGAAAGCCCTGTGTAAGATAAAGCTCAACCTTCCAGACCCCATGGAAGGACTCGATGAAGACCAGAAGAGGATTGTAAAAGACCTGATGAAAAATGGTTGAGATTCTTCTGCTGCCGAACGAAAGGTTTTCGAATATAGAAGGATACATTTTCTATCCTTCGAGAGATGTTTTGCCTCTCGAAGATGTTGTTTTGTCACCCGAGATAAAAGGAAAAAGAATAGAAATCCTGTGGAGGCTTCTAAACGGGGAGAACCTCAAGATAGCCACTACCCTGAAAGCGCTCACCGAAAAGGTGTTCTCACCCGATTTTCTGAGAGAAAACTCCCTGATGATAGCACGATCCACAAAACTCACGCTGTCCCCAGAAAAACTCGTCGAAATGGGATATGAACGTGTTTTCACTGTTCAGAACGTGGGAGAATTTGCCATTCGCGGAGATATAATCGACATTTACTCTCCAGGGAACGACTTTCCCGTGAGGATAGAACTGTTTGGAGACGAAATTGAAGAAATTCGTTTCTTCAAGGTAGACACCCAGCGTTCATTCCAAGGTGTTGATAAGACTCTGATACTTCCTTTTGTTGATTTCTACGGTGAAAGCACCTTGCTTGATTTCTTAAAGACAGATGCTCGCTTCATCTGTGAAGATCTTCAAAAGGTTCTGGATGAGTACAGAAAGTTCAGAAAAGAAATGAGGGACCTTTTGAAGGAACGCTACAACGACTTCTTCGATGAAAGAGTAGTCGAAGTGATACTCAAAAACGTTGAGAAGGGTTCTGCACCGCTATCAACACGTGTTGAGAAAAAAGAATCGCTGCCCATTCTGGATGTCGATGAGATCGAAGAGGGTGGGCTCGTAGTTCACAGAGAGCACGGAATAGCCATTTTCGAGGGGATTGTTCGTCTCAAGGGAGTTCTCGGAGAGAGGGATTATTTGAAGTTGAAATATGAAGACGCAATTTTGTACGTTCCCATCGAGAAGATCGACAGAGTTCATAAATATATAGGTGATCCTTCGCAGGTTAAACTCGACCGGATGAACCGCGGAAAATGGAAACAAACACTGAAGAAAGTGAGAGAAGACATCGAGAAAAAGATCAAAGAACTCGTTGAACTTTACATGAAAAGACAGGAGGCCCAGGGTCTTTCTCTTCCAGGTGACCCAGAACTGGAAGAAAAATTCGCGGAATCTTTTCCATACATTGAAACTCCTGATCAGCAGCAGAGTATAGAAGAAGTACTAAGCGATCTTGCCTCTGAAAAACCAATGGACAGGCTCCTGTGCGGAGACGCGGGTGTTGGAAAAACAGAAGTAGCTCTGCGAGCTGCGTTTCGTGCAGTCGCATCTGGTAAGCAGGTAGCGGTGCTCGTCCCAACCACCGTTCTGGCAAGACAACACTACGAGAACTTCAAAGAGAGAATGGAACCGTTCGGTGTAAAAGTGGAACTCCTGGACAGTTCAAGAACAGCGAGAGAAAAGAAGGAGATCATCGAAAAGCTGAAGAAGGGAGAAATAGACATCATCATAGGTACACACTCTCTGCTGAACGAACGGATCGAATTCTCCGATCTTGGTCTTGTCATCATCGACGAAGAACAAAAGTTTGGAGTTGAGCAAAAAGAAAGATTCAAGAAACTGAGACTCTCGGTGAACGTGCTAACCCTGAGTGCTACACCTATTCCACGCACCCTCCACATGGCCCTCTCTGGAATGAAAGATTTTTCTGTGATAAATTCTCCTCCCCCTGGAAGAAAACCAGTATACGTTTATGTCGCAGAGTACAGCGATGATCTCGTCAAGGGAGCGGTGATCAGGGAGATAAACAGGGGAGGTCAGGTGATCTACGTTCACAACCGCGTGGAAGAACTACCGGAGGTTTTCGAAAAACTGAAAAGGATGTTTCCGGAGTTGGAAATAGCGGTTGCCCACGGAAAGATGTCCAGAAAAACCATGGAGAGAATTGTCCACGAGTTCTACCGCGGGAACATCGATGTTCTTCTGTGTACCACAATTATCGAGAATGGTGTTGATATACCGAATGCAAACACACTCATAGTGGATGACGCACAGAGATACGGCCTTTCACAGCTCTATCAGCTCAGAGGAAGGGTGGGTAGAAGCGACCGAAGGGCCTTTGCGTACTTCCTGTACCCGAAGGGTACTCCAAGAAGCGCTCTTGAAAGACTGAAGGTGCTTAAATCCTACACAGGCTTTGGAAGCGGTCTTCAAATATCACTGAAAGATATGGAACTGAGAGGTGTGGGAGATGTCCTCGGTTTGGAACAACATGGAAACGTTGTGTCCGTCGGTTTGAAACTGTACAACGAAATCTTGAAAGAGACCATCACGAGATTCAAAGAAAGACGAATCGAAAAGAAACACTCTGTGAACGTTGAAATAGAAAATCCTCCGGGCAGATTTTTCATACCGGAAGATTACGTGCAAAATCCTGTGGAGAGGTTGAGACTTTACAGAAGACTCGCATCCTCCCTTGATGAGGAAGATCTCGAGGAAATACTGGAGGAGATGAAGGATAGATTCGGAGAACCACCCGAAGAAGTGAAATTACTCGTTGATTACTTCAGATTGAGAGTCAGGGCCTCGAAGCTGGGAATAAAGAAGATCAGGTTCGATCACTCGATGGTGGAAATCTTTCCAAGCAGGAACTCGCCGTTTTTGAATCACCCGAGATACAATCGACGGTCAGGGAGTGTTGTTCTCTACACCAGGAAGGATCCGGTGGAGTTTCTCATGGATATGTTGAAAAAATGAAAGGGTGAGCGATGCTCACCCTTCGTTTTCATCCATCAGAGAGAGCAGTGATTTCAGGTACTTGCTCCTCGATGGATGTCTCAACTTCCGCAGTGCTTTGACCTCTATCTGCCTGATCCTTTCTCTTGTGACATTGAAATACTGGCCAACTTCTTCAAGCGTTTTTGGTTTTCCATCGAGCAAGCCGTACCTCATTCTCAGAACCATCGCTTCTCTTGGGCTCAGAGTTTTCAAGACTTTCTCGAGCTCTTCTCTCATGAGCATCCTCATGGCCTCTTTCTTTGGAGAGGCTATGGAATCGTCAGCCACAAAGTCTTCGATAGAAGAATCCTCATCTTCACCTATAGGAGATTCCAGGGATATGGTTTCCTTCGCTGCTTCGAGTATTTCCTTTATCTTTTCTGGGGGTTTGCCCATCATCTTTGCGAGTTCTTCTATGGATGGTTCTTCACCGTGTTTCTGATAGTACTCTCTTCTCAATCTGTTCAATTTGTTTATAGTTTCCACCATGTGGACAGGTATCCTGATGGTCCTTGCCTGATCCGCTATCGCTCTTGTGATCGCCTGTCTGATCCACCAGGTAGCGTACGTGCTGAATTTGTAACCCTTTCTCCAGTCGAACTTTTCTACCGCCTTCAGAAGTCCTATGTTTCCTTCCTGTATGAGGTCCTGGAAAGAAAGACCGCGCCCCATGTAACGCTTGGCTATACTGACAACAAGCCTCAGGTTCGATGTTATGAGTTTCTCTTTGGCCTTCTTATCGCCCATCTGTGCTCGTCTTGCGAGTTCACGTTCCTGAGCAGGTGTGAGTAGAGGAATCTTTCCTATCTCTTTGAGATACATCTTGATAGAATCCCTTACGTTGCTCGAATCGTGTATCTCAGGAGATTCTTTCTCCAGAAGTTCTTCGAGTTCCTGTTCATCACTGGAAGCGCTTATTTCCTCTTCCTCAGGTTCATTTTCCACGATGTTTATTCCATGCTTTTCCAGTTCCTCATGTATTCTCTCTATCAAGTTCGTGTCAAACCCTTCGAAATCTGGCGGGAAGGCCTTGTCTATATCCTCGTACGTTATGTAACCCTTCTTTTTCCCTAAACTTATGAGCTTTTTTATACGCCTCTCTATCTGAGGAGGAAGTGTTTCCTTCTGTTCCTGTGTCTGCTCCTGCGTCTGCTCCTGGTGCTGTTCCTGAAGAACCTGCTGTTCTTCGTTCATTGTGACCTTTTCCTTCTTCGCCATACCGATCACCTCCTCTTTATTTTTCTGAGGAGATCCAACTTCATAGAGAGAAGAAGACGCCTTTCCTCATCGTTTGAAGCTTTCTTTATCATATCATCTATTTCTGCGATACGTCTCTCTATCCGTCGGATTTTCAACTTTTCGGAGAGGTCACCGAGGAATTTCTCGGGATCCTTTGGAGGAGGAATGCTTTCTATTGTCTCAAAAATCCAGTCTTTCAGCTCTTTTGGGAAGTTTTCTATGACTTTGTTCAAATCTTCTCCCAGTGAAACTCTCTTGAAAAACTCCCTCGCGTTTTCATCTTCCAGTACCTCTAAGTCCTGTTCCAGAATCTTTTCCCTCAAATCCTCGTAGTTCAAAAACAAATAAGCTAGTCCTCTCCCCTCATCGTAAACCTTTGACGACTTGGTCTCATGAACAGGCATAGTGTTAGACCTGTCGCTTTCAAAAAAGTTCAAAATCTGGTTTTCTGGTATCTGGAGAGAAGATGAAACCTCATTCACGAGATTTTCTATGTGTTTCAAATATCCTTTCCTTCTCATCTTTTGGACCCAACCTTTGAGGAAAGAAAGGTAGGATCTCACACCCGCGGGGCTGTTCCTGTCAAAGAAGATCTCACCAGCCGTCACCAGAAAATATTCGAACGAACGCGAGTTTTTCAGCATCTTTTTCAATGAACCTTCTCCTTCTTTCTGAAAGAGTTCATCTGGGTCTTTGTAAGGAGAGGGGGTTGCCACAAGCACGTTGAATTCGTAGTCTAGGAGATCCTCGAGGGATTTGAGAGTGGCTCTGAAGCCCGCTCTGTCATTATCGAAACACAGTATGACGTTTTTCGAATACGCCGAAAGTTTTAGAATTGCTTCCCTTGAAAGACTCGCCCCAAGAACAGCGACCGCCGTTGGTATTCCATCCTTTCTGAATGCGAGCGCGTCGAAGTAGCCTTCAGTGATGACGAAAAAACCAACCTCTTTTGCCACTTTTTTCGCCTCATCGAAGAGAAAAAGGGTCTTCTTCTTCGAAAAATACCTGGTCTCTGGAGAGTTCAAATACTTCGGTTCTTCGTTGCCGAGAGCACGCCCACCAAAAGCCACAATATGACCACTGTCGTTCTTTATTGGAACAACGATTCTTCCTTCGAATCTATCAACGAATCGATCACCCTTTTTCAGCGCGATACCGTATCTGACAAGTTCTTCCGGTGTTATGTTCATGCCTTCTGCAACTTCCATAGAGATGCTGGATCTCTTAGGAACGTACCCAAAGCCGAACTTTGCTATATCTTCTTCAGAGAAGCCTCTGCTTTTTAAATAGTCTTTTGCCTCTTTCGATTTCTCCAGCTCTTTGACGTACCTTTTCCACGTTTCTTCGTACAAACGAATGTATTTTCCGTATTCAGAAGTCCCTTCTGTTCTGTAGAGAGAAAGATCAATCCCAGCTCTTTTGGCAAGTCTTTCCAGCGCTTCCTGGAAACTGATCCCTTCCATTTCTTGAAGAAATTTGATGACGTCTCCACTCGCACCGCAGCCGAAACAATGGTATATCTTCAAACCCGGATGAACGTAGAAAGAAGGATTGGTTTCTGAATGAAAGGGACAGAGAGCCCTGTAGGAGGAACCTACCCGGGTAAGATTCACGTACTCGGAAATGACCTCTACGATGTCAACCTTTTCTTTTATTTCCTCGATGACCTCTCGAGGAATCACATTCTCACTCCTCGTTAACAAACAGAAAAAGAGAGGTCCGGGAGAACCGGACCCCGCAATTGTCTGCTGCCAGCAAAATCACCTCTTGGAGAACTGAGGAGCTCTTCTTGCCTTTTTCAAACCGTACTTCTTTCTTTCCACTTCTCTTGGATCCCTTGTGAGCATCTTGTATTTCTTGAGAACAGGCCTCAGATTCTGGTCGTACTGAAGGAGGGCTCTGGCAATTCCAAGCCTCACGGCACCGGACTGGCCGGACAGACCTCCACCGTTAACCCTTATGACAAGATCGAATTTGCCAAGTGTGTTGGTTACCTCAAGGGGCTCTATCGCGTGTTTTGTCCATGCAGGATTTTTGAAATAGTCATCCAGACTTTCGTATTCTTTTCCATTGACCTTCACTTTTCCTTCTCCCGGTCTCAAATAAACTCTTGCAACAGCAGTCTTTCTTCTTCCCGTTCCGTAGTATCCTACCACTTCGGCCATTCTTCTCCCTCCTCATTCTTCACAGTTCAATAGGCTCAGGTTTCTGTGCCTGATGTGGATGTTCGGGTGACGCATAAACTTTGAGTCTTTTGAGCATTTTTCTGCCCTTTCTGTTCTTCGGGAGCATCCTTTTGACAGCGAGCCATATGAGTCTTTCGGGATGCTTTTCGAGCATCTGTCTTGCTGTCAGAGACTTCAGACCTCCGGGATAACCAGAATGCCAGTAATAAACCTTCTGATCGAGCTTCTTTCCGGTAAGAACCACCTTGTCAGCGTTCACAACGATGACGTAATCTCCCGTGTCAACGTGCGGAGTGTAATTGGGCTTGTGTTTCCCCATCAATATCTTCGCTATGCGCGTCGCGAGTCTTCCGAGAACCTTTCCGGAAGCATCTACCACGTACCATTTTCTTTCAACCTCTTCGGGTTTTATCATAGTTGTCTTCTGAACAGGAAAGTACCTAGCCATTGTTGCTCCTCCCTTCCACTGTTTCCAGTTTAAGGATACTGGAGACTTTCTTGTAAACGAAGAACGTCACAACCGAGTCGATTCCAAATTTCACCAGATTGAAAGCCAGTATGAACGGGAAAAATTTCAGATAAAGTTCGAACGGAGCTTTGAAGTAAAGCGGCACGATAAGAGCGTTCAATCCCAGAGCGAACGCCGTGGCGAAAAGTGTGGCGACAATCATGCCTTTTATTGCCGTTGCTCTGCTCTTGTTTCTGCGATAAATGAGGCCAGCTATTCCCACAAAGGACATTCCCAGCACAGCGTTCATCGCGATTCCCACAGGATCACCGGACTTCATGAGAAAGAAGAGAATGTCTTTCACCAGGACGACAAACATGCCGACCCCAGGTCCCAGTAAGAAACTCACTATGAGCGCCGGTATTTCGCTGGGATCGTATTTCAGGAAACTCGCTTGTGGGAATATCGGAAACTCTAGAAACATCACCAGAGTTGCAAGAGCTGAGAAAATCCCCACGAAGGAGATTTTCTTTATGCTGCTCACTCTTTCACTCCTCATAAACGCTCACATACTTTTTGTTGTTTTTCGTTTCAAACTTCACCCTGCCATCCTTCAGTGCGAACAGAGTGAAATCTCTTCCCATACCAACGTTTTTTCCGGGGTAAAATCTTGTTCCTCTCTGTCTCACGAGGATGTTTCCTGCTTTGACAATCTGACCATCTCCCACTTTGACTCCCAGATATTTTGGAAGACTGTCTCTACCGTTCTTCGCAACACCACCACTCTTTTTATGAGCCATTGTCGATCACCTCCACTCTGATCTGAGAAGGAAACTTCTGTTCGAGTTCTTTCAAAGACCTCACCATGGCTGCTAGTACTTTCACTTCGCAGTTTTCGAGTTCTTCAAATTTCACTTTCAGATAACCGGATTCCTTCTCTATTTTCGCTTTTTTCTCGGCTTTCAGAAAGTTCGCCACGTGCTGCGTCAAAAGACTAACTGAAGCGCACAGTGTTTTGTCTGGTGCATGACCTGTTACTTCAAAAAAAGAATTAGTCACAGTCACTTTTATCATAGTTCAATCTTTTCAATTTTGATGGCGGTGTACCACTGTCTGTGACCTTTTTCCACCTTACTGTTCTTTCTGGGTCTGTACTTCACAGTCTTTACCTTTCTGGCTTTGGCGTGTTCCAGAACCTTCCCTACAACCTTAGCTCCTTCAACATAAGGTTTTCCGACGAGCACCTCTCCGTCCTTCCTGACGAACACCACTCTGTCGAAAACGATCTCGTCACCCGGGGAGTAGTCTTTCTGCCTTTCAGTGTAGAGAATCTTTCCTTCTTCGACCCTGTACTGCCTGCCAGCCGTTTCTACGATGGCGTACAACACCTTCACCTCCCAATCACATGGTATACAAGTGCTGGGGTACGTACCCTTGAGGGATTTGAAACGCACCCCACGCACCAGCGAAGAGTATTTTACTACTCTTTCTTTTCGGATATTTTAAAAAAGAATTACTCTCCGCCTTCCTTAGGTATCAAACAGAGAAACTCCACTTCGGAGTCTGTATCGTTCCTGAAGCCGTGTATTTCATTGGGTTCAACGAAGATGTAAAAACCCTCTTCCACCGCTTCCTCGCCTTGCTCCTTCAAAACTGTGAGCTTTCCCTTCAAAACGAAAATCTCGTGCTCCCATGGATGGGAGTGTCTGTCGATGAGACCGCCAGGTTCCACCGTGAAAAGTCTCATGACAAAGTTTGGAGCGTCTTTCAAGCCTATGAGGACTCTTTTACGAACTCCTCGTACCTTATCGGTTGAAATTTCCTGGGGAGTGACATCATATGCTTTCTTTAATATCATGTTTTCTTCTCCCCTCTCGCCTCGTTCCAGAATACTCTATCACAACTCTTCTGTAAGGTTCTACACCGACTGAGTAGCTTATCACACCTCTGTGTTTTCTCACAAGTTTGTGAACAATTTTCCTCTCAAAAGAAAACATGGGATCCAGTACTACTTTGGTCTTCTCGGAAATAGCCTTTTTGACAGCCTCTTCCACTATTTTCTCAAGAGATTTCTTCCGCTTTTCCCTGTAATCTCCCATATCCAGAATCACGTTCAGCTTCGTATCACTCAATCTGTTGAGGAAGATCATCGCTATATGCTGAAGTGCTCCCATGGTTTTTCCGTGTTTACCTATGAGCCTTCCTACGTTTTCACTCTCCACGTCAACAAAGAAACTCCTTCCAGAAGATTTCACAGTTATTTTGACTTCTGAATCTACCACCTGCAAAATCTCAGTTAAAAATTCTTTCAATTTTCTTTCAAAGTAAGCTTTGGTGATCTGCACCTCGACAACCGCTTCTTTTGAAAAGAGGCCGAATATTCCATGAAATCCTTTTTCCAACACGTTGACCGTGTACTCTCCTTCTCCGAGACCGTATTTTTTGACCACTTTTTCAACCGCTTCCTCCACTGTAGGAGCCCTTTCCACAATTTTCTTCATCTAATCCCCCCTCATGCCTTTTTCGGAAGACCGAGAAGTTCTCTCGTTGTGAGACCTTTTATCTTGTAGCGTTTGTAGGTATAGTAAGTCACCGCAAGTTGAATCAGAGTGTTAGTTGCATAGTACAGAAACAGTCCGCTTGGAAGTCCCACGAACAGGAACGGGAAGATCACCGACATGATGATACCCTGCCAGGCCGTTCTCGCATCCTGGCTTGTGAGAAGCGTTGTGTAGTAACTTGCCACTATGGTGATTATCAGAAACAGCCAGTTGTTGGAAAAACCACCCGCGGAGAGATCCTTCCAGATGAGAAAATTTCCGCTGTAGGCAAATTCTTCGACGTAGTATCTGATGACCGACCACAGAAGCATGAAGATAGGTAGCTGTATGAGGAGCATGAGACAGCCGCTAGCCGGATTCACTCCCGCTTCTCTGTAGAGCTTCAGGAGAGCTTCCTGCTGTTTCGTCGGGTCCTTGTACTTCTTCTTGATGGCTTCTATCTGCGGCTGTAACTTTCTCATGTTTATGAGAGATTTCGTTTGAGCGTGGTAGAGCGGATAGAGTATCAACCTCACGATAAGAGTAAAGAGCACAATCGCCCATCCAAAATTCTTCGTGAGATCTTTCAGCCACCAGAAGAACCAGACCAGACCGTAAAACACAGGATCGTACCACTTGTTGAATCCCGGTATCTTCACAAGAGCTTTTATGAGAACATCGTAATCCTCTGGAAAGGCTTTCTTTATTAGAGTTCTCTTGTTCGGTCCCATGAAAACGATGAAACGCTTTTGTCCGTTTATCTTCAGAGTACCTTCAAAGAGGAGACCTTCGTCATGCTTTAAAAGTACGAGTGTTCGCGTTCCGGGATTGAAGGACGCGAAGTAATTTTCCAGGTATCTATCCGTGGAGGTATCGACAGATACTCTGGGTACCGTCACTTCAACGGGTTTTGAGCTTTCTATATCAACAAAGAAGGTATAATTCTCGTCGTTCTTTATCGTGAAAATCTTCTTCACGTAGCCGTAGTTGTATACGATACTTACCTCGTCGGAGAAACCCTCGGATACTTTTCCCACACCGGTTACTATCGGTTCTTCTATCACTGTCAGAGGTGTTCCCTCATCGAGTACATCGAAGCCATCATTTCCATAGGTGAAAACGTGCTTTCGACCATCGACAAGGGTGTAAAAGTCTTTGAGTATGCCCTTTTCCAGATCGAAGTGATACTCCTCGAACCTGGTGAGAACAACTATTTCTTTCTCGGAGCGAACAACCTTGATCGGTTCCACAGCAAACAAAAAGATTGGAAGTATGGCGAGCAGTATTGCTACAACTTTTCTCAAGACCATCGCCTCCTTGGTTTGAATGAAAATTCCTCGGGAACAGGATCGTAACCACCTTTTGATAGGGGATTGCATCGGAGAATACGCCTGAGGCCCAGGAAGGTCCCCTTCAAGAGCCCATGTTTCTCCAGGGCCTGTATGAAGTAATTCGAACAGGTTGGAGTGAACCTGCAGGTTGGAGGTTTGAGAGGTGAAATGTATCTCTGATAAAACCTTATAAGCATTATAAGCAGTTTTTTCATCCTTCTATCCTCTTCAAGAGATTCAAAAGCTTTTCACGTATGGTCCAGAAATCCACTCGTTCGAATTCTTCTGACAGTTTTTTTCTGGGAATCACTACTATGTCAAAACCCTTTGGAATTACACCTTTGTTCCTTCTGAAGATCTCCCTTACCCATCTTTTCAGTTTGTTTCTTCTGGTCGCCTTTCCGAACTTTCTCTTCACAACTATTCCCAATCTGGAATAATCAAGCCCATTTTTCCTGAAAAGAACCACAAAGTACTCGTTTTGAAGACTTTCTCCCTCTTTGAATATTAACAGGAAATCTCTCCTGAGCCTCAGGCGTTCTCTGCGGGTGAAACTTTCTGTCATACAGTCAGTCTCCAGCGTCCTTTCCTTCTCCTGTTCTTGAGAACTCTTCTTCCACCCGGTGTTCTCTTGCGCGCCAGAAATCCGTGTGTTCTCTTTCTCTTTCTTCTTGAAGGCTGATACGTTCTTTTCATCCTGCTTGACCTCCTCCTCAACAGTGTCTATTCTCTCAATTAGTATATCATACTCACGAGCGTTTGAGTTTTACCGCAATCTCTCCTGCGAGTTTCACGTTTTCTTCGAGAAGAGCAAGATTCGCCTTCAGAGTTCTTCCGTTTGTCATCTCCACGAGCTTTTTGAGAAGAAAAGGAGTCACTTCTTTTCCTTCAACCTCCAGCTCGATCTTTTCAAGAAGACGTTCTATTTCATCGTGCGGTACTTCGTACTCCTCTGGCACGGGATTCAGCACCATGAGGGTTTTCTCAAGTTCTATTTCTTTCATGGTTTCGTAGATCTTCAGGACTTCCTCTACATTTTCTACCCTTGGAACCCTTCGGCCGCTTTTCCTCGAGAAAAACAATGGGAACTCGTCCGTTCTGAAACCAATCAGAGGAATCTCTAAAGTTTCAAGCATCTCGAAAGTTGCTTCCACATCAAGAATGGACTTTATCCCGCTGGATACGAGAATAGCGCGTGAAGAAGACATCTCGGTGAGATCCTGAGAAACGTCCACACGTCCGGGATGAACGCCCCCAGTTCCTCCGGTTACAACGACCTCTATTCCGATTCGTCTGGAGAGAAAGATGGTGGCACTCACAGTAGTCGCAGCGTTTTTTCCCTCAGCCACCACAATGGGAATTTCTCGAGTGCCTACCTTATCGGCGCCTTCTCTCATCATCGCCTCGAGTTCTTCTTCACTCATGCCAGCGACGATCTTTCCCTTCAGGATGCCTATAACCGCAAGCTGGAACCCTTTTTCTCTGGATATCTCTTTCGCCCTTCTGAACAACTCTATGGCTTCCTTTCTGGGCAGTCCATGAACAAACACTGTGGTTTCCATTCCTACAACGGGCTTTCCTTTTTCTATCCTACTTTCTATGATCACAGGAACACCTCCTAATACTCGATTCCCTTCCTTGCTACAACTCCCTTCTGGTAGTAATGTTTTACCTCTTTCATTTCTGTGACAAGATCGGCCTTCTCTATCAACCACTCAGGAGCGTATCTTCCCGTTATCACGAGCTCCACATTTTCTGGCTTGACGTTCAGAAGATCTTCTATCTCCTCCTTTGAGAAAAGTCCAAGATGCATGGCCACACAGAGTTCGTCCAGTACAACCACATCGTATTTTTCAGAGACGAGCCTTTCTTTCGCATCGGCAAGACCGCCTTTTGCCTTTTTTATCTGTTCTTCCGAAGGATTTCCCACGATGAACTCAGGTGTTCCATACTGAACGATTTCAAAGTTTGGGAGGAATTCGCTTATTTTGAGCTCAGAAGTTTCTCTTCCCTTCAGAAACTGTCCAAAGAACACCTTCAAGCCTGCACACGCTGCTCTTGTTGCGAGTCCGAGCGCTGCCGTTGTCTTTCCTTTTCCGTTGCCCGTGTAAACGTGGATGTATCCCTTCAACTTGCATCCCTCCTTACTCGTATGTTAGCATGAAAAAGGGTGAGAAAATATGATTATCAGAGATGTAGAACTGGTTAAAATAGCCAGAACTCCAGGTGACTATCCTCCTCCCTTGAAAGGTGAGGTCGCTTTCGTTGGAAGATCGAACGTGGGTAAATCTTCTCTTCTCAATGCGCTGTTCAACAGAAAGGTCGCTTTTGTGAGCAAAACTCCCGGAAAGACGAGATCGATAAATTTCTATCTTGTCAACTCAAAATACTACTTCGTGGATCTTCCGGGATATGGGTACGCGAAAGTTTCCAAGAAAGAACGAATGCTCTGGAAGCGACTCGTGGAGGACTATTTCAAGAACAGATGGTCCCTTCAGATGGTCTTTCTCCTCGTGGATGGAAGGATTCCACCTCAGGACAGCGACTTCATGATGATAGAGTGGATGAAAAGCCTGAACATACCGTTCACCATAGTTCTCACCAAGATGGATAAAGTGAAGATGTCAGAGAGAGCAAAAAAACTCGAAGAGCATCGAAAAGTGTTCTCAAGATACGGGGAGTACACGATCATACCGACATCATCAGTCACTGGGGAAGGAATAAGTGAACTTCTGGATTTGATATCAACGTTACTGAAAGAAAATTGATAAAATATGTTGTGAGGGCAGGGGGGACAATTTTTGAGCGGAGAGGTACGAGATGTGGTCAGCGGAGATCCGGTAACGAGCGAAGCTCTGAGATAAAGCAATGAAAGGGGGGAAAGCCATGAGAAAGCTCATGAAAATAGTCCTCGTTCTTGGGAGCCTGCTCGGAACACTGATGGCAGTTGTTGGGGCTAACAAAATCTGGTAAAAGTTTGGCATTAAATACTCAGCGTATAATTGTCCCCTGCCCTCGTATCCCTCACAAGGAGTGAGTATATGAGAGAGAAAAAGGACTTGGCTGAAAAAAATTTCCTTATCTATTCTTTTCTAATACTCATGGGGTTCTTGTTCTTATTCTTTCCGGACCTGGAGAATCTTTTTCAGAGTCCTCACAACTGGGGTTTGATAATTCTCTTTTTTCTCACAAACCTGTTTTTTGATGCTGTCAATATAAAAACTCTTGAATTCACACGGGGAAAAGTGGAAACTTCTGCTGTTTTCATTGTAAACATCTTCACGGCAGCTCTTTTGAATCCGTTAGAAGCTTCCCTTGTGGCAGCATCATCGGCTATTACCTTCAAGATGATAAAGCTCTTCTTCGGAGAGCGTTATCCTGTCAGCCGCTATATTTTCAATTTCTCTCAGCTGGCTGTGACCACTTATATAACAAGCCTCCTCTTCCACCGTCTATCCGGAACAAACACCTTTCAAAATATTCTCGCTATTCTACTGAGTACCGTTGTCTATTTTCTAATCAACAACGTCTTTGTGTTTTTTGGAGTTTACATCCTCACCAAAGGTGATATCCGTGAAACCGCTTCCAAGGTTCTGTCAGGTCCTGTCACGAGCATGGCCCTCATGATACCTGTCATAGCAGTCATTTACATTCTTTATCAGTACATCGGGTTCGTAGCCATTCCCGTATCTCTGGCAGCCGTTCTTTCCATTCAGGTAGGAAACTACTACAGGTACAAGTACTACGAAGCAAAACTGGAACACCTGAAACTCCTTGCAAAGAGTCTTGAAGAAAAAGATGAATACACCCGCGGTCACAGCGAGAAAGTGGCAGAACTTGCAAAGAAAATGGCCAAAAGACTTGGATTTTCACCGAAGATGGTTGAAAGAATCTACAACGCCGCTTTCCTGCACGACATAGGAAAAATAGGAATTCCAGACCACATTCTGAAGAAGCCCACCATCCTCTCAAAAGAAGAAATGATGATGGTGAAAAACCACCCTATCATGGGTGAAGACATACTGAGGGAAGTTGACATATTCAACAACAGAGAGAGCAAATGGGTAAGGCACCACCATGAAAGGTGGGACGGGAAAGGATATCCCGATGGTCTGAGAGGAGAAGAGATCCCTCTGCCTTCCAGGATAATATCCGTTGCCGATGTGTACGAAGCGCTCACAAGTGACAGACCTTACAGAAAAGCACTCAGTCACGAAGAGGCAAAGGAAATCATGATGAAAAACATGAAGGGAACCGTTCTCGATCCCAGACTCGTCGATCTGCTCTTTGAGATCCTCGAAAAAGAAAAGGAGGAAGAAGAAACATGATGATCGATGTTTTTCTTATAGCTTTGCTTCTTTCGATACTGACGGGAAACATCAAAAACGTTTTGAAATACAACTACAAAGGGCTCTATCTATTCGCCGTTCCTTTTGTGCTTCAGCTTCTTCCATGGAAGGAAATTCTCGTTCCCCTATCGTTTGTGATGCTCTTTCTTTTCTTTATCTGGAACAGAGATATTCCCGGCTTCAAACCGATGGCAGTCGGTGCTGTTCTGAACGGCTTCACCATGAGCGTCAACGGTGGAAGGATGCCAGTATGGGAGCCCACCCTTAAACTTCTCAATCTGGATCTCGATTTCAAACACATTGCATTCACTGAATTTTCCTGGAAAACTTTCCTCGCAGACTACATACCAGTTTATCTTCCGTGGGGAAGGAAGTTCGTTATAAGTGTGGGAGACATACTCGTGTTCGTCGGTGTTTTCATCTTTTTCGCTCTAAAACCTCGATTCCAAACCCAACCGTCCCGGGTCCCACATGAGTCGTGATCACCTTTCCCATCGGCGATATGATCTCGTCGACAACCTCGTAACTTCTTCTGAGAGCGTTCAAAAGCTCCACGACTCCGGCCTCGTTGTCCGCGTGAACGCCTATCACTCTCAGTTTCGAACCTTCAGGAGTATCCTCACGCAGTTTTTCTATGAGGGCTTCTATCGCCTTCTTGTCTCCTCTGACCTTTCTGTAAGGGATGAGCTCACCGTTCTCTATGTGAAGACACACTCTTATCTTGAGAAGATTTCCCACGAATCCCTGGAACTTCGACACCCTTCCTCCCTTGACAAGGTAGTCGAAATCTGAAACATAGAAGATCGCTTTGAAGTCTTTGTTCTTCATTCTCTCATCGAGTTTTTTCAGTACTTCCTCGATGGTGGCACCATTTTCGAGCATTTCACGAGCCACACGAGCTGGAAGGGGTATCGCACCCGAAGCAAGAAGGGTATCCACAACGTAAACGGGTATGTCCACTTCCTTGGATGCGAGAACGGCGGAATTGTAAGTTCCGGAAAGCTTCGACGATAAAGTGAGAACCAGAACAGCATCGTAACCCTCTTCTTTGTACTTCAGATATCTCTTCTTGAAATCCTCCACACTCGGTTGGGAAGTTTTTGGCACACTGCCTGCCTCTCTTATTCTCTTGTAAAAGTTCATTATCTCTTCCGGCTTTCTTTCGTCAGGCTCGGATCTTCCGTCTTCCCACACCACGTACAGTGGAATGCTGTCCATATCGTATTTTTCCATCCAGGAAAAAGGAACATCGGCTGTGCTGTCAACGAGAATCTTTACCTTCATCAGTTCACCCCCCTATCCTCTCCTTTATTATGGAAGCCGCTCCGAGGATTCCGGCGTCTTCGACGAGAGGGCTCGCCACTATTTCGTAGGTCCCTACAAAGGACGGCATGATGTAGTCCACCACTTTCTCTCTCAGGGGACCAAACAGAATCTCTCCCGCTCTTGAAATTCCTCCACCTATGATCACTATCTCCGGGTTGAATATGTGTATGTAGCCCGCTACGGCTCGTGCCAGGGCGTCCACCACTCTGTCTCTTATCATCAGAGCGAATCTATCTCCCTGCTTTGCAGCGTCGAAGAGATGTTTGGCATCCGCCTTTTCAGGTGAACTTGCAAGTTTATACACCAGTGAATTGTGATACTTCTTGTAACCCTCTCTGAGAAACCTCCTTATCGCCGTTGCGGATGCCACAGCTTCAAGACAGCCCCTTGTGCCACAGTTGCACATGGGTCCATTGGGCTCAACGACAACGTGTCCAAGTTCCGCTCCTATTCCATTCTTTCCCGTGAGAAGGTGTCCATGAGCGACAACCCCTCCGCCAATGCCAGTTCCAAGTGTCAAAGCTACTATGTGATCGTATCCTCTTCCGGCACCGAACCACTTCTCTCCAAGAACAAACGCGTTAGCATCGTTTTCAAGAAAAACCTTTTTCCCGGTTCTCTTTGCCAGTTCATCGGTTAGTGGAACGTTGTGCCAGTCTGGAAAATTAGGGGAGAATCTGACGATCCCATTTTCTCTATCTATCGAACCTGGAGATCCTATGCCAACGTAAGGTGTTTCTTCTCCATCAGATACCTCCAGAATCGCTTCGGCGATTCTTTTTATCACATCCTCTTTTCCGTTCTCTACGAGAGTATCGCGAGTCACTTTCTTCAGTATTTTCCCATCTTCACTCACGAGTCCTACCGAGAAGGTAGTTCCTCCAAGATCAACTCCTATGAGCTTCAACTTCGGCACCTCCTGCTCAGTATCTTGCTTTTTCCTTGTCTATCAATTTCAGAAATTCTTCGTTCGACGATGTTTCCGAAAGTTTGTTCAGTATGAGCGTCAAGCCCTCTTCTTCCGTCATTGCAGAGAGCATTCTTCGTAAGAGCCACACCTTCTTGAGAGTTTCTTCGTCGAGTAACAGCTCTTCTCTTCTTGTCCCAGAGAGCAAAAGATTTATGGCTGGGAAGATTCTCTTGTTCGCCAGCTGTCTTGAAAGAACCAGTTCCATGTTACCTGTTCCTTTGAATTCCTCGAATATGACCTCGTCCATCTTTGAACCCGTTTCCACAAGAGCAGTAGCGATGATCGTGAGGCTTCCACCTTCACGGGTGTTTCTCGCCGCTCCAAAAAATCTCTTGGGTTTGTAAAGTGCGGCTGGATCCACACCTCCCGTCAGAAGTTTCCCACTGGGAGGAACTACTATGTTGTACACTCGAGCGAGTCTTGTCAGACTGTCAAGAAGTATAACAACATCGTAATTGAATTCCACCAGTCTCTTTGCCATTTCCAGGGTGAGCTCGGCGACCTTTACCTGTTTGTCTGGTGGCATGTCGAAGGGAGCCGCTATGACGATTGCGTTCGTTGACTCTCTTATATCTGTAACTTCTTCCGGCCTTTCATCGATCAGCAAGATTATTCTTATGGTATCCGGGTGATTTTCAGCGATACCGTTCGCTATTTCTTTGAGGATGGTCGTTTTACCAGCTTTCGGAGGAGCCACTATCATTCCTCTCTGGCCTTTTCCAATGGGGGCAAAGAGATCTATCAATCTGGTGGAATATATCTTCGGGTCGGTTTCAAGAATGAAGCGTTCTCTGGGATAATCCGGTGTTAAGTTGTCGAAGTTCACTCTGTCGTTAACCGCTTCGACTGGACGGTAGTTTATCGCTTCGATTTTTATCATGGCGAAATACTTTTCCCCTTCTTTCGGTTTTCTTATAACCCCGGAAATTATATCTCCCGTGTTCAGGTTGAACTTCCTTATCTGAGAAGGGGATATGTATATATCGTCGTTGCTCGGAAGAAGGTTGTCTTCTATCCTCCTGAGAAATCCAAAACCCTCAGGATGAATTTCCAACACACCTTCACCGAAGAAATAACCGGTGGATTCGGTTTGGGCTTTCAAAATGGCAAAAATCAAATCTCTTTTTCGCATAGAAGTGTATCTAGGAATACCCAGGGATTTTGCTATCTCGTAGAGCTGTTTTATGTTCATGGATTCCAGCTCTGATATGCTAATAGCTTTCTGTTCTTCTGTCAATTTTTCACCTCCTACTGATGGAAGGCAACAGGGGCGGGAAAGAAAAAGGAGGCATCAGCCTTCCTGACTGGATGCCTCCACAAGCTGAACAAGCGACATTTCAGCGGCGTCTCCCCTTCTAAAACCTATTCTCAACACTCTAACGTAGCCACCTCGTCTTCCAACGTAGTTCTTCGCTATTTCATCCACAAGTTTGTTTGTCAATCGTCTGTCTCCGAGTACAGCGTTTATCTGTCTTCTCAGGTGAACACTCCTGGCTCTATCATCGGTGGTTGCGGCTTCTATGGCCTTGCTGACAAGTTTGTCCATGAATGTCTTCAGAGCTTTTGCTTTTGCTGTTGTGGTAACTATCGAGCCGTGTTCAACGATCTCTCTTGAAAGATTTCTCAAGAGACTTTTTCTATGGCTTCCATATCTTCCGAGCTTGTGTCTTTTCACTCTGTGTCTCATCTTTCATTCCCCCTTCCTGAGCTCAAGACCGAATTTTTCTTTCAGTTTCTCCTTGACCTCATCGAGAGACTTCTGACCAAAATTCTTTATCTTCAAAAGCTCTTCCTCTGTTTTGCTCAAAAGGTCTCCGATCGTTTCTATTTTAGCTCTCTTCAAACAGTTGAGAGATCTAACCGAAAGCTCGAGTTCATCTATCTTTCGGTTGTACACATCCAGATTCTCCCTGTTTTCTTCTTCATGCTCAACAGCGGGAATTTCTGTTTCTTCTTCCTCGGATGTGATGATGTATTCTTCAGAGATTTTCAGTTCGGGCAGCCCCTCCGTTACGATTTTGAAATGATTTATCAGGATGTCTGCAGCCTTTCTGAGAGCTTCCTCGGGCCTTATCGATTTTTTCGTCCAGATTTCAAGAATGAGTTTGTCGTAATCCGTCCTTTTTCCAACACGAACGTTTTCTGTCAGGAAGTTCACTTTGATCACAGGACTGAAAACTCCATCTATTGGAATCCATCCCACATCAGGCCTTTCTTCCCTCTCAGACACGGGAACGAATCCCTTTCCCACTTCTGCGTAGACTTCGAAGAAAAGATCCGCTTTGGAATTCAGAGTAGCGATGTGCAGATCCGGATTCGCTACTTCGATACCAGCCGGTGTCTTTATATCACCCGCGACGAGTTCACCCGGTCCTTTCTTTTCTACTTCCATCTTTATTGTACCTTTCACAGCCACGTTGACCCGAAACTGAACTTTCTTCAGGTTCAGGATTATGTCAAGTATGTCTTCTTTTACTCCTTCAATGTAATCGTATTCGTGATACTTTTCGGGTTTTATGAACCTTACTCCAACGATTGCAAGCGAAGGTATGGAGGAGAGAAGCACCCTCCTCAACGCGTTTCCTATTGTGATGGCGTATCCTCTTTCAAGAGGAGAAAGTGAGAATCTCGCGTAGTAATAATTTCTTTCTTCTCGCTCTTCTTCCACCTTCAATTTTTTTGGTATCACAAATTCTATCATTCACATCACCTCGAGTAGAATTCGATAACGGTCTGAAGATCGACTGGAAGATCGGTAACTTCCTCAAGGCTTGGATATCTCAGGAAAGTACCTCTGTAGTTGTCGTAATCAACCTCTATCCAAGGAACAACGCTTCTGTCTTTATTAACTTCTATAGCCTTTTTAATCACTTCGAGGTCTCTGCTTTTTTCTCTCAATTCAACTACATCGTTTGGCCTTAGAAGGTAACTCGGTATGTTCACTTTCTTTCCATTCACAAGGAAGTGTCCGTGATTAACCAGCTGTCTTGCCTGTCTTCTGTTTATAGCAAATCCCATCCTGTACACGACGTTGTCCAGCCTGGATTCAAGGATCTGGATCAAGTTTTCTCGAGTGTCTCCCGCTTTTTGCATTGCCTTTTCCACATACCTTTCGAACTGTCTTTCGAGTATGCCGTAGATTCTCTTAACAGTTTGTTTCGCCCTGAGCTGTATACCATACTGCGTGAGCTTGGTTCTTCTCTGACCGTGCTGACCCGGCGCGTAAGGTCTTCTGTCAAAAGCGCACTTATCGGTGTAGCACCTTTCCCCTTTAAGATACAGCTTCATACCTTCTCTTCTGCAAAGCTTGCAAAGAGGCCCTGTATATCTCGCCATTTTGTTCCCTCCTCACACTCTTCTTCTCTTCTTGGGTCTGCAACCGTTGAACGGAATGGGGGTGACATCCTTTATCTGGTTGATTTCAAGACCTGCACCTTGAAGCGTTCTTATCGCAGGTTCCCTTCCCGGACCAGGTCCTTTCACAAGAACATCGACTTTTTTGATACCCATTCTGAGGGCTTCTCGTGCCACCTTATCGGCTGCCAGCTGAGCGGCATAAGGTGTACCCTTCCTTGTTCCTTCGAACCCTACCGTTCCTCCACTGGCCCAGGTGAGCGTGTTTCCGTCTTTGTCAGTGAGAGTGATTATGGTGTTGTTGAAAGTAGATTTTATATGCACCACTCCGTAATCGAAGCTAACTTTTTTCTGTTTTCTTGAAGAGCTGCCTCTTTTTCTTGCCATTCAATTCCCTCCTTTACATTATGAAGACTTCTTTTTGGTCTTTATTCTGCTCGGTCTGGGTCCTTTTCTTGTCCTTGCGTTTGATCGAGTCTTTTGACCTCTAACAGGGAGCCCAAGTTTGTGTCTGATACCTCTGTAACACCCTATCTCTATGAGTCGTCTGATGTTTCTTTCAACCTCGCTTCTGAGTTCTCCTTCCACCTTGAAGTGATCCTGGATGTACTTGGTGATTTTGCTGATCTCCTCATCGGTGAGGTCTCCCACTCTTTTTTCCGGATCTATACCAGTGTTTTTCAAAATTTCAAAGGATCTGCTCCTTCCAATTCCGTAGATGTAAGTCAGCGCCACCCAGACCTTTTTGTTGTTTGGAAGCTCAACACCTACGATACGAGCCATTCATTTCCCTCCTCCTCAACCTTGCTTCTGATTGTGTTTTGGGTTAACCTTGCAGATAACATAGACTCTCTTCTTTCTTCTGATTATTTTGCAGTGTTCACATCTCTTCTTTACAGAAGCCTGCACTTTCATTTTTCCCACTCCTTTCGTTACTCTGGTTTTTTTCTATAAACGATTCGTCCTCGGGTGAGATCGTACACAGAGAGCTCAACAATAACCCGATCTCCGGGGACCAATCTTATAAAATTTTTTCTCATTCTGCCAGAAACGTGAGCGAGCACTTTGTGCCCATTGTCTAATTCTACTCTAAACATAGCGTTAGGTAAAGCCTCTATTATAGTCCCTTCCATTCGGATGACATCTTCCTTTCCCATTTCATCCCTCCTTGGTCAATATCTCCACCCCGTTTTCTGTTACCAGAATCGTGTGTTCGAAGTGAGCGCATCTGGAACCGTCCACAGTAACGGCTGTCCATCCATCTCCTTTTACAACAACTCTCCAGTCTCCTTCACTCACCATAGGTTCTATGGCCAGCGTCATACCTTTTCTTAAGACCACACCCGTTCCGGGCGTTCCGTAGTTTGGAATTTGAGGATCTTCGTGGAGTTCTCTTCCCACCCCATGACCCACATAATCCCTGATCACATTGAAACCTGCTGATTCAACCGTTTCCTGAATGCAATGCGAAACATCTCCAAGCCTAATGCCGGGTTTTATCATTTTTATAGCTTTTTCCAGTGCCTCTCTTGTTACTCTCACCAGTTCTTTTCCTCTTTCATCAGTTTCTCCAACTATGTATGTGACGGCTCCATCACCGTAAAGTCCCTGATACACCGCTCCAACATCTACAGAGACTATGTCTCCTTCCTTGAAAACTTTCTCCTTGAGGGGAAGACCGTGCACCACTTCCTCATTTACGGAAACACACGTTGCGTACTTGTAACCACCGTATCCCTTGAAAGCCGGCTTGACTCTGAGTTTTTTGAAGATCTCCAGGACAAGAACTTCAACGTCCCATGCGGTTTTCCCCGGAACGATCACTTTTCCAACTTCCCTCAAAGCCGTTGCAACCGCTTTTCCTGCTTTTTTCATCTTCTCGATCTCAGAGGGTGTCTTTATCCTTATCATTTATCACTCCACCCTACTATCTTCAACACTTCGGCGATCACGTTGTCTATTCCTATGGTACCGTCCACTCGTTTGAGAATACCCTTTTTATCGTAGTAATCAATCACCGGCTGTGTCTTTTCGAGATAAACCTTGTACCTGTGCCTCACTGTTTCCTCTTTGTCGTCTTCTCTCTGAACGAGCTTCACTTTACAATCATCGCACAGTTCATCCTCTTTTGGAGGAAGTGAAATCAAATTGTAAATTCTTCCACACTTTGGACAGATCCTTCTGGATGTGAGCCTCTGAACAACCACTTCCTCAGGAACCTCGAAAAGTATAGCGGCTGTGAGCTCTTTGTTTTGAGTTTTCAAAAAGACGTCAAGGAATTCTGCCTGTTCCACAGTTCTTGGATAACCGTCCAGTATGAATCCTTTTTCGCAATCTTTTTCTGAGAGCCTTCTTTTCACAACTTCGTTCACAAGTTCATCTGGAACGAGTTCCCCTTTCTCCATGATTTCCTTTATCTTCTTTCCAAGTTCGTCGTTCTCCTTTTTTACAATGTCTCTGAAAATGTCACCGGTGGATATATGAGGAATCCCCGTTATTTCCTGTAATCTCTTTGCGTAGGTTCCTTTTCCTGCACCTGGAGGTCCTAGAAAGACAAGGTACGCCATCATCTTCTCCCCCTTATTCTACCCTTTTTGATGAATCCTTCGTAGTGTCTCATCACCATATGGGTTTCCATCTGTTGAATGATGTCAAGAGCGACTCCCACAGCGATCAAAGCAGAAGTTCCTCCGATCCAGACGTTCACTCTTATGGCTCCCTGAACCAAGTAGGGAAGAAGGGCTATGACTACGAGGAAGACGGCTCCGATAAATGTCACTCTGTTTAGAACTCTGTGGAGATACTGCTCCGTTGATCTTCCAGGTCTCAAGCCCGGGATGTAACCTCCGTACTTCTGAATGTTTTCAGAGATTTCCTTAGGATCGAAAATCACAACGCTATAGAAGTAAGTGAAGAAGAACACCAGCAATCCGTAAACGAGAAGGTAGAGGAATCCACCTGCTTTGAAGAGATTTTGAAGAGTTCCACTGTTCGTTATTGAAGCGATCGCAGAAGGTATTGAAACTATGGCACTCGCAAAGATGATGGGGATCACACCACCTTGGTTCACCTTTATAGGAAGATACGTGCTGGCTCCTCCATACACTCTCCTTCCTGTGACCCTTCTTGCGTATTGTATGGTTATCCTTCTCTCTGCCTGCTGAACGAGTATGATTCCAAATATCGTGATAAGGCCAACAGCTATGAGAAAGATCCATTCCAAAAGATTCAGACCACCGAGATATGCCTGTCTAATGTAGCTTGGGTATCTTGCCACTATTCCCGCGAAGATCAGGATCGAAATACCGTTTCCTATACCCTTTTCTGTGATCCTTTCACCGAGCCAGAGCAGAAACATGGTTCCGGCAAGCATGGATATGGTGGAGAAAATGGTGAACTGGAGCACATTAACACCGGGAGCTATCATGTCCGGGTTCGATCTTGCAAGCGAAAAGGAAACAAAGAAAGCCTGAAAACCACCTATCAAGAGTGTGAGATGCCTTGTGTATTTTGCGAACTTCTTTCTTCCCTCTTCACCCTCTCTGAGCATCTCCTTGAGCGAAGGCATAACAGATGCCAGAAGCTGAAGGATGATCGACGCGGTTATGTATGGAGTGACACTCATGGTGAAAACAGAGAACTGACTCAAAGCTCCTCCAGTGAACACATCGTAGAAACTCAAAATTCCAGCGACACCAGCGGTTTCTGCTATCCTCCTGAAGATTTCCCCCCACGCTTCCAGGTTCAACCCAGGAACGGGGATGTAAATCCCCATCCTGAAAACGATCAAAGCAAGGAGTGTGAAAATAATCCTGTCGCGAAGTTCTGGTATTTTAAAAGCGTTTTTGAAAGCTTGCCACATTTTATATCACCTCAGCCTTACCACCAGCACTTTCTATCTTCTCTACAGCGCTCTTACTGAAAGCATGTGCTTTGACTACTAGTGGTTTGGTGAGTTCTCCATCGCCGAGGATCTTTACTCCATCTCTCAGATCTTTTATGATTTTTCTTTCGATGAGTTTTTCTGGAGTCACTTCTTCGTTGGCCTCGAACCTTTCTTCGAGAACTTTGACATTAACAACTGCATAAACTTTTTTGTTTATATTGTTGAATCCTCTCTTGGGAAGTCTTCTGTGCAGAGGAGTTTGTCCACCCTCAAACCAGATGTGGACCTTTCCACTTCCCCTGGCTTTCTGTCCTTTGTGTCCCCTTCCACTGGTTTTTCCGTGCCCGGATCCGGGACCCCTACCGACTCTCTTTCTCTTCTTCATCGCCCCAGGAGTTGGTCTCAGATCTTCAAGCCTCATGCGTTGTTACCCCCTTCCTCGATCTCCTCTACTTCTACCAGATGTTTCACCTTTCTGATCATACCCCTGATCTGTGGCAAGTCGTCCTTTACGACCACCTGGTTGAGCTTCCTGAGTCCAAGTCTTTTCACTGTATCCTTTTGATCCCAGGAATAACCAATGGGACTCTTGACCAGTTTTATCTTCAGCTTCTTAGGCATTGTTCTCCCTCCCCACGCCTTTGAACACTTCTTCGACCGATATGTCCCTGAGTTTTGCAACTTTTCTTGGATCCAGAAGGTTCTTCAAACCGTTCATCGTTGCAAGAGCAAGGTTCAAAGGATTGGTGGACCCGAGAGATTTCGTGAGTATGTTCTGGATTCCTGCGAGCTCAACAACGGCTCGGACAGTACCACCGGCGATGATACCTGTACCCGGTGCGGCTGGTCTCAAAAGCACTTTGGAAGCGTCCTGTTTTCCTACGACTTCGTGTGGAATGGTTCCGTTGATCACAGGAACTTCTATGATGTTTCGCTTTGCAGCCGATATGGCCTTTCTGATTGCTTCAGGAACCTCTCTTGCCTTTCCTATTCCCAATCCCACTTTACCGTTCTTGTTTCCAACTATGGCAACAACTCTGAAGCTCAGATTCTTACCACCCTTTGTGACTTTGGAGGTTCTCCTTATTTCTATTATCTTCTCTTCGAATTCTTCATACTGTATTTCCTTCATAACTCCCTGTGTTTCCACAGTACCACCCTCCTTCAGAATTCGAGTCCAGCTTCTCTGGCTCCATCTGCCAGTGCCTTAACCCTACCATGGTACTTATATCCGCCTCTATCGAACACGACCTTCTTTATACCCTTTTCGAGAGCCCTTTTTCCTATGAGAAGCCCTACTTCTTTGGCTGCCTCTACGTTCCACGTTTTCTGAAGCTTTTCCCTCAGCTCGGGGTCGAGAGTAGAAGCGGAAACAAGGGTATGACCTATAGTGTCATCTATGATCTGTGCGTATATGTGTTTATTGCTTCTGAAAACACATAGCCTTGGTCTTTCAGGAGTTCCGAATACCTTTTTTCTAACTCTTCTGTGCCTTCTGAGTCGCTGCTCTTTTTTTGACTCCTTCTTTATCATTTCAGCTACCCCCTTTATGCTTTCTTACCTTCTTTCTGTCTCACCACTTCACCAACGTACCTGATTCCTTTTCCGGTGTAGACATTTGGCGGCCTGAATGCCCTGATCTCAGCGGCAACCTGTCCAACCCTCTGTTTATCGATGCCAGAAACGACTATCCTGTTCGGTGCTGGAACTTCAATTTTCACATCAGAGGGTATCTCGTAAACAACGGGATGAGCGTAACCAAGGTTCATCACTACTGTATTCCCCTGAAGCTGAGCCCTGTAACCAATTCCAACGATCTCCAGCTCTTTCTTGTAACCCTCTGTTACACCAACAACCATATTTCTAATGAGGGACCAATAAGTTCCCTGGAACATCTTTATCTTTCTCCAGTCAGATTTTCTTATAATCTGATTCTCGTTGGGTCTTACCCAGACTTCATTACCTTCAACTTCTATTTTCACGTAAGGGAGAAATTCCTGACTGAGCTCTCCCTTTGGTCCCTTCACCTTAACAATGTTGTCTTTTATTTCAACCGTAACACCCTGTGGTAAGACTATGGGCTTTTTTGCAAGTCGAGACATTCAAAACACCTCCTCACCAGACGTAAGCGATTACTTCTCCGCCGACTCCAAGTTGACGTGCTTCTTTATCTGTTAGAACACCCTTTGAAGTAGTGAGTATGGCTATTCCAAGGCCGTTTTTCACTTTCGGGATGTGGTCCTTGTCGACGTAGATTCTCCTACCTGAGTGAGACACTCTGACGATACCGTGAATGACTCTTTCTCTGTTCTTCCTTCCGCCTTTGTATTTGAGGTAAACCCTCAGTATTCCCTGCTTTCCGTCTTCGATGTATTTGTAGTCCGCTATGAATCCTTCTCTTTTCAAGATCTCACAGATCTTCTTCTTGAGGTTGGAAGCAGGTATATCCGTGTATTCTTTGAAAACCATATTGGCATTTCTGATTCTTGTTAGCATGTCGGCAATCGGATCGCTCCACACAGCACCATCCCTCCCTTACCAGCTTGCCTTCCGAACTCCAGGGAGCTTTCCTTCCAGAGCAAGCTTCCTGAAACAAACCCTGCAGAGTCCGAATTCTCTGTACACCGCTCTCGGGCGTCCACAGATGTGGCACCTTGTGTACTCACGTACCTTGTACTTCTTCGGTTTCTTCCATCTTTCTATCATTGCCTTCTTGGCCATTCATCTCACCTCCGTTATCCTCTCTTGAAAGGCATTCCAAAGAGCTCAAGAAGCCTTCTGGCTTCCTGATCTGTCTTTGCAGTTGTGACGATGGTGATGTCCATTCCCTGGATCCTTCTGACTTCATCTGGACTCAGTTCAGGGAAAACCAGCTGTTCTGAAAGACCAAAGGAGTAATTCCCTCTTCCGTCAAAGGAGTTGGGATCGAGTCCTCTGAAGTCCCTCACCTTGGGCAACACGATGTTTATGAGTTTGTAGAGAAAATTGTACATCCTTGCTCCTCTGAGGGTTACTTTCAAACCTATCGGCATTCCCTTCCTTATCTTGAAGTTGGAAATGCTCTTTCTTGCCCTTGTAACGATTGGTTTCTGTCCCGTGATTTTTGCGAGTTCGTTCGCGTGGCGTTCTATGAGATCGTAGTTTCTGGAACCTTCACCAATTCCCATGTTTATAACGATTTTGACCAGCTTCGGAACCTGATGAATGTTCTTGTAGTTGAACTCTTTCATCAAAGCAGGTACTATTTCCTTCTCGTACTGATCTTTCAGAGGAACGTATTCATATCTCATACCGATTCCTCCCTCAATCCTTGTCAATGATCTCACCACACTTCTTGCAGTATCTTACCTTTTTCCCATCTTCGGTGAACCTGTAGCCGACTCTCGTTCTTTTATCACAAGCAGGACAGACAACCATAACTTTGGAAGCGTAGATCGGTGCTTCTCTCTCTATGATTCCACCCTCACGAAGCTGGGGGATGGGTCTTTGATGTCTTTTCACCATGTTCACGTTTTCAACGATGACTTTGTTTTCTTTCGGGATCACTCTGAGAACCTTTCCCCTTTTTCCTCTGTCTTTTCCAGAAATCACTTCGACAAGATCACCTTTTTTTATCCTCATCTCCGTATCACCTCACCAAACTTCTGGTGCGAGGGATATTATTTTCATGAATCCTTTTTCCCTGAGTTCCCTCGCAACCGGACCAAAGATTCTGGTGCCTCTGGGAGCGTTGAACTTATCAATGAGAACAGCCGCGTTGTCATCGAATCTGATGTAAGTACCATCGTTTCTTCTGATTTCTTTCTTTGTTCTCACAATCACCGCTCTGACTACGTCTCCTTTCTTCACATCAGAATTCGGGATGGCTTCCCTGACTGAACACACAACTATATCTCCAACTGTTCCGTACTTTTTATGAAACCCACCGATAACTCTTATGACTCTGAGCTTTTTGGCACCAGAGTTGTCGGCCACATTGAGATAGGTCTCTTGCTGTATCATGATTCAACCCCTCCCTTGCCCTCGACTGCTTCTATCTCTTCCTGTATGTCCTCTTCTTCTTTCAGGACTCTTTCGGGTTCAAACCTTTGAATGATCCTAACGACTCTCCATCTCTTCGTTTTGCTGAGAGGTCGAGTTTCTTCTATTTCGACAACATCTCCTATTTTACACTCGTTTCTTTCATCGTGTGCGTGATATTTTTTCGTCCTCTTCACATATTTCTTGTAAATTGGGTGTTGTACGAGTTTTTCCACAGCAACAACTACTGTCTTGTCCATTTTATCGCTCACAACTATTCCAGTCAAACGTTTCCTGGGCATATTTTCACCTCCTTATGCCTAACTCCCTCTCTCTAAGAATGGTCTTTATCCTTGCGATATCCCTTTTAGTGAGCTTTATGAGAGAAGTATTCTTCAGCTGTCCCATTGCAAGTTGGAATCTAAGTTCCATGAGCTGCCTCTTCTTTTCTTCGAGAAGGTTCTTCAATTCTTCATCTGTGTAGTTCCTGAGTTCGGAAGCCTTCATACTGCCTCACCCCCAATATGATGACGGGGAACTATCTTGGTAGCTATGGGGAGTTTACTCGCAGCGTATCTGAGAGCTTCATGGGCTGTTTCCTCATCGACTCCTGCCACTTCAAAGAGAATCTTCCCGGGTTTCACAACGGCGACCCATCCTTCAACATTACCCTTACCTTTTCCCATCCTGGATTCAGGTGGTTTTTTCGTGTAAGGTTTGTCAGGGAATATTCTTATCCAGATCTTTCCGGATCTTTTCATAGCCCTCAGCATGGCAATTCTGCAAGCTTCTATCTGCTGAGCTGTGATCCAGGCTGGTTCGAGTGCTTTGAGACCCCATTCACCGAACTGAACAAATGTTCCTCCTTTTGCTTTTCCTTTCATTCTTCCTCTTTGTTGTTTTCTGTATTTGACCCTTCTTGGCATCAACATGGCAATTACCTCCCTTAGATATCAGCATCTCCTTTATAGATCCACACTTTGATGCCGATAGTACCGTACTTGGTCCACGCAGTGGCTGTTCCATAATCTATGATCGCCTTTATTTTCTGAAGAGGCAATCTTCCTCTGAGGTACCATTCTCTTCTGGCGATCTCAGCTCCACCGAGCCTTCCAGCAACCATCACTTTTATTCCCTGTGCACCCTTTCTCATAGCGTTCATTATTGCTCTCTTCATTGCCACTTTGTAAGATGCCCTCTTTTCTATACGGGAAGCTATAGACTCGGCAACAAGCTGTGCATCGAGTTCGGGCGTTTTTATTTCTTCAATATTAATAACAACCCTTCTGTTGAACTTCCTCTCCAGCTCCTCTCTCAAACTCGTTATCTCCGCACCTTTCCTTCCTATGATGATTCCAGGCCTTGCTGTTTTCACGGTTATGTTGATCCTTTCAGCGTCAGGTCTTTCTACGTATATCTCGCTAATCCCAGCATGGTAATACCTGTTCTTTATGAACTTTCTTATCTCTTCATCCTCGAGGAGCCACTCTTTGTAATTCTTTTCGTTGAACCATTTTGCTTGCCAGTCGGCACTCAGACCCAACCTGAAGCCGCGGGGATGCACTTTCTGACCCACCGTATCACCTCACTCTTCGGATGATATCTTCTTTTGTAATTCTTCAAGAGCCTTCCGGTATTCATCTTCTCTACTGCGATCCCTCACCACGACTGTGATGTGGGACATTCTCTTCTGGATGATATCCGCCCTTCCCCTTCCTCTGGGCCAGATTCTTTTCATCCTTGGACCGTCGTTAACGTAGCACTCAGAAACATAAAGATTCTCGACGCTCAACCCAAAGTTGTTTTCGGCATTCGCGACAGCCGATTTCAGTACCTTCTCCATTATTCTTGCGGCCTTCTTCGGTGAAAAAGCAAGAATCTGGAAAGCTTCTTCGACGGATTTTCCTCTTATCGTATTCGCTATCGCCCTGGCTTTTCTTGGAGAGATCCTTATGTATCTTGCCACAGCCTTAGCTTCAATCTTCGGAAGAGAAGACAGGAGCTCTTTTCTCTTTTTATGGAAAAGTGAGCGCTTTAAACCGTTTCTGGGTACCTGGAGTTTCATTCTTTCCCTCCTCACTTCTTCAGTTCACCTTTTTTCGCTTTTTTGTCGGCATGACCTCCAAATCTTCTGGTTGGTGCAAATTCTCCAAGTCTGTGTCCGATCATGTTTTCAGTAATGTACACCGGTATGTGTTTCATACCATTGTAAACTGCGATCGTGTGCCCTACCATTTCAGGAATGATCATAGAGGCTCTGCTCCATGTTTTGATAACTTTCTTTTCACCAGTTTCGTTGAGTTTTCTGATCTTTTCGAGTAATTTTTTATCTACATAGGGTCCTTTCTTACTGGAACGACCCATTCAATTCACCTCCTTACGCTTCATTCCTTCTCCTGACGATGAATTTGTCAGAAGGTCTCTTTCCACGTCTCGTCTTGTAGCCCTTGGTTGGCAGGCCCCATGGACTCGTTGGATGGTGACCTTTACCTCTTCCTTCACCACCACCGTGCGGGTGATCCACCGGGTTCATGGCAACTCCTCTGACATGCGGCCTTCTACCAAGCCATCTCACTCTTCCAGCCTTTCCGTGAACTTCGTTCTTGTGATCTTCGTTGCCCACAACACCGACGGTGGCGTAGCATTTGATGTGTACCTTTCTCAGTTCTCCAGAAGGCATTCTGAGCAGAGCGTAATTTCCTTCCTTCGCCATGATCTGGCAGTACGTACCGGCTGCTCTTGCGATCTGGCCACCCTTGCCAGGTGTGAATTCCACGTTGTGGACAAGGGTACCGACAGGTATCTTCTCAAGAGGAAGTGCATTCCCTGGCCTTATTTCCGCATCAGGACCGCTCATGAGAGTGTCTCCCACGTTCACACCTTTGGGAGCCAGAATATATCTCTTTTCTCCATCGGCATAAAGGAGAAGCGCTATTCTGGCTGATCTGTTGGGATCGTACTCAATAGCCAGTACTTTCGCAGGAATTCCTGCTTTGTCGTATCTCTTGAAATCTATTATCCTGTATCTTCTCTTGTGTCCGCCACCTCTGTGCCTTACAGTAACTCTTCCGTGATGATTCCTTCCACCTGTTTTCTTGAGAGGTGCGAGCAACGACTTTTCAGGTTCTGTCTTTGTGATATCCGAAAAATCGGAGATAACCATGAAACGCCTTCCTGGGGTAACCGGTTTGAATCTCTTAAGTCCCATGACTTCACCCCTCTCAGTGTTCGCCTTCCAGTTCTTTGATTGTGTAACCTTCCTTCAAAGTTACAACAGCCTTTTTCCAGCTGCGAGTCTTCCCTTCAAAAATACCCCTTCTTTTCGGCTTGGGCTTCATGTTGAGGATGTTTACCTTTTCCACCTTAACGTTGAAGAGCTTTTCAACAGCTTCTTTTACCAGGTTCTTGTTTGCGAGCGGATTGACCTCGAATACGTATTTCCTCTGTTCGCGGAGGATAAGAGCCTTTTCTGTGATGATGGGTCTGATTAGAACATCATGCAGTGAGAGCTTTTCCTGCTTCATTTCCGAGCACCTCCTCTATCTTGGAAACCATGTCCCTGGTGAGAACAAGGTAATCGTACTTGAGCATGTCAAAAACATTGAGTCCATCTATTCTTACCGCCTTCTCACCATTTTTGCTGTTGTTCGGATTGTCCGCAATTATTACCTTCACGTCGGGAAGGTTTCTTCCAGAGAGTTTCACATTCATATATCCTTCCTCTTTCCACGGAAGGACAATCAGTGTTTTCTTGTCGGAAAGCTGAAGGTTCTGGAGAATTTCCTTCAGAGACTTTGTCTTGGGTCTTTCGAGTTTCAGATCATCGAGTACAAGGAGTTTGTTTTCTCTGTACTTCACAGAAAGGGCAGATCGCAAAGCGAGTTTCTTCATTTTTTTGTTGAGCTTTTTGCTCCAATCTCTCGGTTTAGGTCCGTGTACTACTCCTCCATGTCTCCAGATGGGAGATCTTATGGATCCGTGTCTTGCTCTTCCAGTGTGTTTCTGCGGCCAGGGTTTTCTGCCACCACCGGAGACTTCTCCTCTTGTTTTCGTAGAGGCAGTTCCAGCTCTCCTGTTGGAGAGCTGCATATCCACGTATCTCCACATCACGTCGTAGTTGGGATCGATGTTGAAAACGAAATCACTGATTTCCAGGGTCCCTACTTTTTCTCCCTTCACATTCAACAGATCAACCTGAGCCATCTTTTATTCCTCCTCCACTGTTACTTTTTCGGGGCCTTGGCGCTCCTGATCAAAACGAGCCCGCCCCTCGCTCCAGGGACTCCACCTTTAACCACTAAAAGGTCGTTTTCAGGATCGATATCCACAACTTGAAGATTTCTGACAGTTACCCTCTCGTTTCCATATCTTCCAGGCATTTTCTTACCTTTCCATATCTTGGCAGGTTCCGTGTGCTGACCAACGGAACCGAGTTCTCTATGGAATTTGGAACCGTGGCTCTTCGGTCCACCGCTGAATCCCCATCTTTTCATCGCACCGGCAAATCCTCTTCCTTTTGTCCAGCCAGTGACGTCCACGTACTCGCCTTTTTCAAACACGTCAACCTTTATTACCTGTCCGGGTTCGTACTCGTCGGGATTTTCTACTCTGAACTCCCTGAGTATTTTCATCGGTTCCACACCGAATTTTTTGAAGTGGCCTGCAAGAGGTTTGTTGACCTTCTTCGCCTTTTCGAATCCGAGCTGTACCGCATTGTACCCGTCTTTTTCAACGGTTTTTTTCTGAACAACCACACAGGGTCCCGCCTTTATGACTGTAACGGGGACAGAATCATTTCCAACGAATACTCTCGTCATACCGATTTTCCTTCCAATTATCATCTTCATCAAAGACACCTCCAGGGATTACAGTTTGATCTCAACGTCGACACCTGCTGGGAGGTTTATCCTCATCAAAGCATCGATGGTCTTTGGAGATGGATCTATGATATCTATGAGCCTTTTGTGTACTCTCTTTTCGAAGTGTTCTCTGGAGTCCTTGTGTTTCATGGGAGATCTCAGGACACAGTAGAGTGTCCGCTCCGTTGGCAGGGGAATGGGACCGGACACCTTGGAATTCGTGGATTTAGCGACTTCAACGATCTTTTTAGCCGATTCGTCGAGTAACTCGTGATCGTAGGCTTTGAGTTTTATCCTTATCTTCTGTCCAGGCATATTCTAAGCACCCTCCCTCTTCTCTCAAAAAGGAGGGGGAAGCGTCCCCCTCACTCGATGACTTCTGTAACCACACCAGCTCCAACTGTTCTTCCGCCTTCCCTTACAGCGAATCTCTGTCCCTTTTCGATAGCGACAGGGTAGATGAGTTCTATTTCCATTTCGACGTGGTCTCCAGGCATGACCATTTCGACACCTTCAGGAAGTCCTACGATTTCTCCTGTAACGTCAGCGGTTCTTATGTAGAACTGAGGCTTGTAGCCTTTTGTGAACGGTGTATGTCTTCCTCCCTCTTCCTTCTTCAAAACGTAGATCTGAGCCTTGAACCTCTTGTGAGGTTTGATGCTTCCGGGAGCTGCGAGAACCTGTCCTCTTTCAACTTCATCCTTGTCGATTCCTCTGAGCAGACATCCAACGTTGTCTCCTGCGATTCCTTCATCGAGTTCCTTTCTGAACATTTCCACACTCGTCACAACGGTCTTCTTGATCTCGTAGCTGAGACCTATGATCTCAACTTCATCACCGGGTCTGATTCTTCCTCTTTCTATTCTTCCTGTAACAACCGTTCCTCTTCCTGTGATGGAGAACACGTCTTCGATGGGCATGAGGAACGGCTTATCGACGTCTCTCTGAGGATCAGGAATGTAGTTATCCATAGCGTCGAGGAGCTCCTGGATGGGTTTGTAAGCTTCGTGATTCGGATCGTTAGGAGCTTCGACGGCTTTCAGAGCAGAACCTCTTATGACTGGCACTTCGTCTCCAGGGTAACCGTACTGGCTCAGAAGGTCTCTCACTTCCATCTCGACGAGGTCGATGAGCTCAGGATCGTCAACCATGTCTGTCTTGTTTATGAAGACGATCATGTAGGGAACCTCAACCTGTCTTGCGAGAAGCACGTGCTCTCTTGTCTGGGGCATGGGACCATCGGTTGCGGCAACAACAAGGATGGCTCCGTCCATCTGAGCTGCTCCTGTGATCATGTTCTTGATGTAGTCCGCGTGACCGGGACAGTCAATATGAGCGTAGTGTCTCTTTTCGGTCTCATACTCAACGTGTGTGATGTTGATGGTGATTCCTCTTGCCTTTTCTTCAGGGGCCTTGTCGATCTGGTCGTAAGGAACATACTGCGCAAGCCCTTTGAGAGAAAGGTACTTTGTTATAGCGGCTGTCAGTGTGGATTTTCCGTGGTCGATATGTCCAATCGTTCCAACGTTAACATGCGGTTTTGTTCTTACAAATTTTTCCTTCGCCATGTTCTCCCTCCTTAAACAACCTTGATGATTTTCTCGGCGATTTTCTCCGGAACTTCCTGGTAGTGCGAGAACTGCATAATGTAGCTCGCTCTACCCTGACTGAGTGATCTCAACACTGTGGCATATCCAAATGTCTCGGAAAGTGGAACTTTGGCAACGATAACCTTCAAATGTCCCCTTGTTTCAAGAGACTCCACTTTTGCCCTTCTGGAATTGAGATCGGAGATGATATTACCCATGTATTCCTCCGGTGTAGTGATTTCAAGCTTCATGATAGGCTCGAGAAGAACCGGTTGCGCTTTTTTCATGGCCTCTTTGAATGCCATGGAGGCTGCTATCTTGAACGCCATTTCTGAAGAGTCGACTTCGTGGTAAGATCCGTCAAGCACGATAGCTCTCACTCTCACAACGGGATATCCCGCAAGGGGTCCTGCCATCATAGCTTCTTTGATTCCAGCTTCGATAGCAGGCATGAATTCCTTCGGTATCACACCACCAACTGTTTTGTCGATGAATTCGAAATTCTTTCCTTCTTCTTCGGGTATGGGTTCTATTCTGAGAATCACATGACCGTACTGACCTCTACCACCGGTCTGCCTGATGTATTTTCCTTCGGCTTCAGCAGATTTCTTGATAGTTTCCCTGTAAGCCACCTGAGGTTGTCCGACTCTCACGTTGACGCCAAACTCTCTCTTCAGCCTGTCCACGACTATTTCAAGATGGAGCTCACCCATTCCCGAGATGATGGTTTCCCCTGTTTCTTTGTCAACCCTCACCTGAAGAGTGGGATCTTCTTCAGAGAGAGCAAGCAGTGCTTTCACAAGTTTTTCCTCATCTGCTTTCGTGACTGGTTCTACGGCAAGAGAGATAACGGGTTCTGGGAAGTCGATCTTTTCGAGGATTATAGGTTCTTTCTCGTCGCAGAGCGTGTCTCCAGTCTGAGAAACCTTGAGACCGACTCCTGCCGCTATATCACCGGGTCTGACGTAATCAACTTCCTCTCTCTTGTCTGCGTGCATGAAGACGATCCTCGATATTCTCTCCCTCTGACCCTTTGTGGAGTTGTAAACGTAACTTCCTTTCTCCAGTCTTCCAGAGTAGACTCTGAAGTACACGAGTTTTCCTATGTATGGATCCACCTGCACTTTAAAGACCAGGGCTGTGAAGGGTTCGTTTTCATCCGGCTTTCTGTAGACAACCTCTCCGTCGGAAACCCTCCATCCCTTTACCGGTGGTAGATCAAGAGGCGACGGCAGATAGTCTATCACCGCGTCCAGAAGCGGCTGTATTCCCTTGTTGGCTTTTGCCGCTCCACAGAGAACGGGAACTGCTTTGTTTTCTATGGTGGCTTTTCTCAAGACCCTCTTTATTTCTTCTTCGGAAATTTCCTCGCCTTCGAGGTATTTTTCAAGAATTTCTTCGTCGAGTTCTGCGATTTTTTCAAGCATCTCTTCTCTTCTCATTTCTGCTTCTTCTCTGAGTTCCTCCGGAATATCTCTTTCCTCGTACACAGATCCATCTTCGCTGACCCAGTAGATCGCTTTCATTTTTATGAGGTCAATCACACCCTGGAAGTCTTTTTCACTGCCGATGGGCATCTGCACCGGAATGGGATTTGCCCTGAGTTTTGTTACAAGAGTTTCAACGGCCATGTAGAAATCTGCTCCCACTTTGTCCATCTTGTTCATGAAAGCGATCCTCGGGACATTGTACTTGTCAGCCTGTCTCCAGACGGTTTCCGACTGAGGCTCGACTCCTGCCGTGGCGTCGAAAACAGCTATCGCTCCATCGAGAACACGAAGCGCCCTTTCAACCTCGGCCGTAAAGTCAACGTGTCCGGGTGTATCAATTATGTTGATTCGGTAACCTTTCCAGAAACACGTTGTGGCAGCAGACTGTATCGTAATGCCTCTTTCCTTTTCCTGAGGCATCCAGTCAGTGGTTGTGTTTCCTTCATCGACGTCTCCTATGAAGTGTTTTCTTCCCGTGTAATAGAGTATTCTCTCTGTTGTAGTAGTTTTTCCGGCGTCGATATGAGCCATTATACCGATATTTCTAAGCTTATCCAGGTCAACATATCTCGCTTCCACATTCTGCATGCTTATCACCACCTGTAATGAGCAAATGCCCTGTTGGCTTCCGCCATTCTATGTGTGTCTTCCTTCTTCTTGATGGCTGTACCCGTGTTGTTGTAAGCTGCTATGATCTCCTCAGCCAGCTTCTCTTTCATTGGTCTTCCTTTTTTGGCTCTTGCGGCTTCAACTATCCATCTGAGCGCAAGGGAAGTTCTTCTCGGTTCCTGAACTTCGATAGGAACCTGGTAAGTTGCACCTCCAACCCTTCGCGGCCTTACCTCAAGAACAGGCTTCACATTTTCTACAGCCTGCCTGAAAACTTCAAGCGGATCCTTCTTTGTCTTTTCTCTGATGATATCGAAAGCACCGTAAACGATCTTTTGGGCGATCGTCTTTTTACCATCCCACATAACTCTATTTATCAGCTTTGCAACAAGCACATCTCCGAACACTGGATCAGGTGGTATCTGTCTCTTTTCGGCTCTTCTTCTACGCACCCACAGTCACCTCACTTCTTTTGATCCTTGGGTCTTTTCGCACCATACTTACTCCTGGACTGTCTTCTTCCTTCGACACCTGCAGCATCCAGAGCTCCTCTGATGATCTTGTATCTGACACCCGGAAGGTCTTTGACCCTACCGCCTCTGACGAGCACAACAGAGTGTTCCTGGAGGTTGTGACCAATTCCGGGAATATACGCAGTGACCTCTATTCCATTTGAAAGTCTCACCCTTGCGATCTTTCTGAGAGCGGAGTTCGGTTTTTTCGGTGTCATTGTAGAAACCTTTATACACACGCCCCTCTTTTGAGGGTTTCCCTGAAGAGCAGGAGCTTTTGACTTTTTCTTCTTCGGTTTCCTGCCGTACCTGATCAATTGATTGATCGTTGGCATCTTCATCCTCCCTTCCGTTTTACTCCAAGCCGAAGTTTAATTTTACTCTTTAATCTGTATGTTGTCAACAAAGAAGACAGACACCTCTGATCAATTTATCATAAGTAGTTTAAAACTTCATTTAAAGTGACGTGAATTTTGAAAGAACAATCCTTATGATTTCCTCCGGGTTGTCCATCTCCAGAACCAGTTTTTCGAATGGACACATACTCTTGCCATCTCTTCCTAGGACGAAAGGTATTTTTTCATCATAACTGAAAGACTGTCCGTATTCATTCATCAATTTCAACGCCGGCTTGCTTATAACTTTTGCGTGGATGTGATCGGGTTTCATTTTCAACAGAAAAGAAGCCGCAGCCTTTCCAACCATTTTGTCGATCACCAGGCTTCCTTCCAGATTATCGAACCTTTTGAAAAGCTCCACCACGGGTTTGAGGCCGCTGTCTTTACTTTCGAAGATCGATCGGCCGCTATAAGCCAGCAAACTTAGATCTTTCTCCTCGAAGATTTTCAAAGCTGATCTTAAAAGGTTTTTCTCCACGGCTTCACGCTCCCTGTAGTATAATTTCCTTAGAAAGTATACCAGTGTGGAGGTGGAAATTACGATTACGGTTAGGAAAGTAAGAATTCCCGAAGATGTGGCCGTTCTGGAGATATTCGGACAGTACGATAAGCGCGCGAGGTATCTGAAAAAACTGTTCAACGTGGAATTCGCGGTGAGAGACAGTGAGATCCTTATAAAAGGCATGGATGAGAAAAGTGTCGATGCGGCTCACCGGGTGCTCGATGAGATCATATCCATAACACGGGACGGTCACCTTCTGGACTGGACTGAGTTCGAGTATCTCGTGGAGAGAGTTTCGAACTCAGAAAGTGTGAAAGAAGTTTACTCAAACAATAGCAAAGGATTGATCATCGGCAAGAAAGTGAAACCAAAGACACTCGGCCAGAAGAAGTATCTGGAAGCAGTCGAAAAAAACGACGTGGTGTTCGTTATAGGTCCAGCCGGTACAGGAAAAACGTACCTGGCAGTGGCCGTCGCTCTAGATTATCTGAAAATGGGAAAGGTGAACAGGATCATCCTCACAAGACCAGCCGTTGAAGCCGGTGAGAAGCTCGGATACTTGCCGGGAGATCTGTCCGAAAAGGTGGAACCCTATCTCAGACCTCTTTACGACGCCATCATAGATATCACGTCTCCGGACAAATTCAACAGCTATCGTGAAAGAGGCATCATAGAGATCGTACCGCTCGCTTACATGAGAGGAAGGACTTTGAATAACTCCTTTATAATACTGGATGAAGCCCAGAACACCACATACCAGCAGATGAAGATGTTCCTCACCAGACTCGGATTCAACTCCAAGGCGGTCATAACGGGAGACATCACCCAGGTAGATATCGAGAAGGAAAAGTCCGGTCTCATAGAGTGTCAGAAAATTTTAGAAGGAATCTCTGGAATAGAATTCGTGTATCTGAACGAAAGCGATGTTGTGAGGCATCCTCTCGTTAAGAAGATCATAAAGGCCTACGAAGAGTATGAAAGGTCGAGGAAGTCATGAACCGAAAGCGTTTCCTCCTGATAACGATTACAGTGATTCTTTCTCTGATGCTGGTGCACGTTCGTACAGGAATCCGACCTTTGAATTTCACCTTTGAGGCACTGGTCGCCATCGTCGTCTGGTTCGCTCTGGTGGAGATGAGCACCAGATATTACAGAAAGTACTGGCTCAGTGAAGTGTTCACCTACACTCATCTGGCTCTGATCCTGCTTGGAGCTTCCTTCATTGGATTTTCTTTCCCAGAGATAGGCCCTTTTGTGACACCTGTATACATACCGGTTGCCCTCATAGAACTCGTGTTCTTTTCCCCAGAAATAGCCATAACAAGTGGATTTTTGATGTCTTTGTTTGCTCTGTACCGATGGAGTTACGATATCTTTCTTCTTCTGCCGTTCATTTCAACAACCTTTGTTGCGGCAGTGACTCTCTCCAAAGCGAACAGAAGACTGGACGTGGTGAAATCTTCTGCCCTCACATCTCTTGCTCTTGTGGGAACATCTCTGTTCATGAAGTTTGGACTGAAAATCGAGTACACGCCGTATGACCTGGTAGCTGCTATTTTGAATCCGATCTTTTCAGGAATTCTGGTTCTTGGAATACTGCCTTACGTAGAATACACGAGCCGTCTTTACTCGAATCTTGGGCTCGTGGAGTTCGGAAATCTGAACCATCCGTTGCTCAAGATGCTTTCCATTAAAGCCCCAGGAACTTATTATCACAGTGTGATCGTCGCGAATTTAGCAGAAACTGCAGCGGAGAAAATAGGTGCGAACCCCATTCTGGCAAGAATAGGAGCCTACTATCACGATATAGGAAAGATGAAACGGCCTCACTTCTTTACCGAGAACATAAGAGACGGTAAAAACCCTCACGAAGACATAACCCCTTCTCTCAGTCACCTCGTTTTGAACGAACACGTGAAGTACGGTGTGGAACTTGCAAGAAAATATCGACTCCCTCTCCTTGTTGAATTCATAATCCCCCAGCACCACGGTACAAGATCACAGAAGTATTTCTACTACAAGGCGAAACAACAGTTCGAGGATATTCCCGAGGAAGAGTTCCGTTATCCTGGTCCCAAGCCTCAGTTCAAAGAAGCGGCTATTATCATGCTTGCCGACTCTGTGGAAGCCGCCTCAAGAAGCTTGAAGTCACCCTCTGTTTCTCAGATAAAGGAATGTGTCGAAGATGTCATATCTTCCATATTCTTTGAGAGGCAACTCGATGAGTCAGGCATCACTCTGAGTGAGCTCGAAGAGATTTCCGACGCGTTCCTTCAGGTTCTCGTGAACCTGTTCAGTTCCAGAATTGAATACCCCGAGGAAGAAAAAATTCAGAAGGTGGTAAAGATAAATGATAAGAATACTGGGTGAAGGTAAAGGATCGAAACTTCTCGAAAATTTGAAAGAAAAACTCGAAGAAATCGTAAAGAAAGAGATAGGAGACGTAAATGTAAACGTGATTCTTGTGAGCGAAGATGAAATTAAAGGACTCAACCAGCAGTTTCGAGGTCAGGATCGACCTACAGACGTGCTCACTTTTCCCCTCATGGAAGAAGACGTCTATGGAGAAATTTACGTTTGTCCTCTGATCGTAGAAGAAAATGCGAGAGAGTTCAACAACACCTTCGAAAAGGAATTGCTGGAAGTGGTGATCCACGGGATACTTCACCTTGCAGGATACGATCACGAGTTCGAAGACAAAAACTCCAAAGAGATGTTCGAAAAACAGAAAAAATACGTTGAGGAGGTATGGGGTGAATGGAGATCAAACCCTTCAGAGGATTCAGACCCAGGGAAGAGATAGCCGAAAAATTCGTGGCCAAACCCTACGATGTGGTTTCCTTTCTTGAAGCCAAAGAAACGATAAAGAAAAACCCACTCAGCTTTCTCAGAGTAACTCGCGTTGAAGCAGAAACACACGAAATAGAGATGGATCCTACACCCGAAGACATGGAGAAAGCCAGAAGAAATCTTGAAAAGTTCATAGAGGATGGCATCCTTATTCAGGAAGAAAAAGAAGCGTTCTACATTTACCGTCAGAGGATGGGCGACCACACACAAACAGGAATAGTAGCGCTCTTTCCTGTGGAGGAGTACAAAAAGGGTAGAATAAAGAAACACGAGCTTACCCGAAAAAAGAAAGAAGAGGAAAGAGTTCAACACATTCTGAAAACACGTGCACACACAGGACAGGTTTTTCTCTTCTACAGAGCCTTTGAAGAATTCGATAGAAAACTCTCCGAAATTGCTGATTCTCAGGAGCCTGTCTATAGAATACGCGATGATCTCGATGTCATCCATGAGTTTTTCGTTGTCAAGGATGAAAACGAAGTGAATGAAATAAAGAAGCTCTTTGAGAGAGTGGAGGAACTCTACATAGCGGACGGTCACCACAGGGCAGCGGCCGCAGCCAGGGTCAGCGACATACTGGACGAGAAGATAGGAAAAGGACCTCACAATTACTTCATGGCCACAGCGTTCCCCCACAACCAGCTCAGAATATTCGACTACAACAGAGTGGTGAAATCTCAACTCACGCCAGAGGAATTACTCGAAAAACTCCAGGAAAAATTCGAAACGTACAGATCCTACAAGGTACCTGCAAGACCATCCAGAGAACACGAAATAACCATGTACGTGGGTAACAGAAAATGGTACGCCCTGATCCCAAAAAGAGTGCCGGAGGACGTTGTTGAGAGTCTAGATGTGAACATTCTTCAGCGTGAGGTTCTGGAACCCATCTTCGGTATTTCCAATCCTCGCGAAGATGAGAGAATAGACTTCGTTGGTGGAATAAAGGGCCTGTGCGAACTGGAAAGAATGGTGGACAAAGGAGAGTTCGATGTGGCCTTCGCGATGTATCCGGTGAACATAGAAACGCTTATGAAAGTCTCAGATGAAGGAAAGATCATGCCGCCGAAATCAACATGGTTTGAACCGAAACTTCTGAGCGGTCTGGTGGTGCACGTGTTCGGCTGAGGAGGTGATACGGTGTTCTTCCTTTTTGACCCAACGTTCATCATACTGATTCCCGGTATTCTCCTGGCTTTCTGGGCGCAGATGCGAGTTCAGGCTGCTTACAACAAGTACTCACAGGTAAGGTCCTCTCTTGGACTCACTGGATATGAACTCGCAAAAAGACTCCTTGAGAACGCGGGAATCTACAACGTGAAAATAGAGGTCGTTTCCGGTTTTCTGACTGACCATTACGATCCCTACCGGAAGGTTCTCAGGCTCTCTCCACAGAATTTCAAAGGTGTTTCCGTCGCTTCACTCGGAGTTGTGGCTCACGAAGTGGGGCACGCTCTTCAAGACGCAGAAAAATATCCGATGCTCGCACTGAGGAATCTGATGGTACCAGCAGCCATCACGGGTTCTCAGCTTGCTTGGATTATTTTCATTCTTGGGTTCATCTTTTACACACCGTTTCTGATAAGACTGGGGATTCTTCTGTTCTCTCTGGTGGTGCTTTTTACCCTCATCACACTTCCTGTTGAGTTCGACGCCAGCAGGCGCGCCGTGAAACTCCTTGAAACAACGATGCTGATGCCGGAGTACGAGCTCAAGGGAGTAAAAGAGGTACTCGGTGCCGCTGCTCTCACCTACGTCGCGTCTTCACTGATGGCGTTCCTCCAGCTCCTCAGAATGATAGTAATCGCTGGTTTGTTCGGTGATAGAAGATGAGAACGAACGTTAGATTGCTCGCCTACAGACTTCTGAGGAAGTACGAGAAGGAAAAATTCATATCGAGAGAGGACGTGGACAGCGTCCTCTCTTTTTTGGACGACAGAGACAGAAGATTTTTCAAAGAGCTCGTGTGGGGAGTTGTGAGGAAAGAAGAACTTCTGGACTGGTACATAAACCAGCTTTTGAAGAAAAAGGACATCCCTCCCGCTGTCAGGGTTGCGTTGAGGATGGGGGCTTATCAGCTCCTCTTCATGAACAGCGTTCCGGATTACGCAGCAGTCAGCGAAACAGTAAAACTGGTGAAGAACGAGAACTTCAAAAAACTGGTGAACGCCGTGCTGAGGAGATTGAGGACCGTCCCCGAACCAAAAGAACTTCACCTCGTCTACTCACACCCGGAGTGGATCGTGAACTACTGGAGATCTTTTCTTCCCGAAGAAGCGGTCCTGAGAATAATGAAGTGGAATCAGGAACCTCTCCCTGTTATGCTCCGTGTGAATTCGCTTGCAGCCACTAAAGAGGAAGTCACCAAAATCCTTGCTGAAGAGGGTACGGAGGCAGTCCCGGGAAAACACGCTCCGTTTTCCCTGATTGTGAGGAAACTCGGCGTTCCAATGAACGACTCCAGGGTGATAAACGATGGGCTCGCGAGTGTTCAGGGAGAGTCTTCACAGCTTGTACCTTTCTTCATGGAGCTGAAACCCGGACTGAGAGTACTGGATACCTGCGCGGCACCGGGTGGTAAGACTACCGCCATCGCCGAATTGATGAAGGATCAGGGGAAGATACTGGCCGTTGATATAAGCAGAGAGAAGATCCAGCTCGTCGAAAAACACGCGAAACGTCTGAAACTCTCTTCGATAGAGACAAAGATCGCCGATGCGGAACGACTCACAGAGTACGTCCAGGATACATTTGATAGGGTCCTGGTGGACGCTCCCTGTACCTCGCTGGGCACGGCAAGGAACCATCCGGAAGTTCTGAGGAGAGTGAACAAAGAGGATTTCAAGAAGTTCTCGGAGATTCAGCTGAGGATGGTACAGCAGGCCTGGCAGCTTCTGGAAAAGGGAGGAATTCTCCTCTACAGCACATGTACCGTGACAAAAGAAGAAAACACCGAAGTGGTGAAAAGATTCGTCTACGAACAGAAAGACGTTGAAGTGATCGATATCAGAGACAAGATGAAAGAATTCGAAGTGGAAGGAATCTGGGATGGTTACGGCTTTCTGATGCTTCCAGACGAGACGATAACTCCCTTCTACATCTCCGTTCTCATAAAGATGGGATGAATGGAGAAGTCTCGCTCCCCACAGCGCTGTTCCACCGATGGGAAGAACATCGAGTAGAAGTTCGTCGCCTTCACGTCAAGATCGATCTGTTCAAGAAAGAGTTGTTTATCAACTGGTAGGTCTGTTTTCTCCAGTACTTTCCTGTAAAGAGACATGTTTGTCACGATCGGAAGTTTTGCCTTCTTTCTCATGAGAGAAAGGATCTCTCTTCCCTTCTCTGTGAAGCCGAGGATTCTGATGTACTGAGGCCCTTTTGTGTTGCTTTTTTCAACGAATTCTTTGTTCACTTCGAACACCGAAAATAGAGCGAGTCTTCTTATTCGAGAAAAGGTGAAGCGTTTGGCTTTGACACACTCCAGAAAATCCCGGTAAGACCCTGTTTGTCTGGCACAGACGTGAAATCTCTTTTCGAGTCCCTCAGAAAAACCGTGGATCTTCTCGAAGAAATCCATGTCTTTCAGTCTGAAAAACGAGAGGAGAAAATCTCCCATGTTCTCGAGGAAAACGGGTCCCCGCCCTTCGTTTATCTCCCTCATGAGAATTTCAAAAGAATCTTCTGGAAGAGAATCTCTCACCTCTTCCCATCTTTTTTCCCTCATAAGATTTCTTATCGCCGTTGCGCTGGAGAATCGCCCCCTGAAACTGGTATCTTTTTCTTCTGCTCCTACCCTTTTTATTGTGTGGAATCTGATGTTCGAGCCTATCTTTAGAGCGGAATGAATGTACTCCACTCCTAGGATGTCGTTCGACTTTTCGAGTTTCAAGACCTCTTCTTCGTTCCAACCCTTCATGGAGAAATACCTCATCAGAGCGTACTTTCTGGCATTAGGGAAGGAATAGCCTTTCTTCAACTCTTCATGCAAAAACTTCTGGTATTCGTCGGGTTGTTCGTAAAGGATTCGTGCCACTTTTTGAAGAAATTCGATATCGTTCGATTCACTTCCAAAGACCACATCTGTGACAACACCCGTTGCATCCAGCATGCTTACCGCACCGAAAGCAAATCCCCCGGCATCCTGCGTGGCAAAAACAACGGGCAATTCCAGAACAACATCTACCCCCATTCTGAGAGCGATCTCTGCCCGCGCGAATTTATCTATGACGGCAGGTTCGCCTCTCTGGCAGAAATTACCGCTCATCACAGCGATTGTGTAGTCCGGTTTCACGAGTTCTCTGGCCGAAGTCAGATGATAGAGGTGTCCGTTGTGGAATGGATTGTACTCCACGACAACGCCGAGAACCTTCAGTCTTCATCCCTCCTGATGATCGTGAGGAAATAGGCAAGAGAGACCATTGTGAAGAGAAGAAAAATGAGATAAGCGGGAGCGATCTTCGAAAAGATTCCCCTGAGGATGTACAGTCCATAAATCTCGCTCACAAAAGAGACAGAAAGAACAACAAAGCCTAATACAACGAACCACTTGATCCCGGAAGAGGTGTAGAAGTTGAGGAGAATACCTGAGCCGAGTATTGGCAGAAAACACGCCAGAAGAACATTTGCAATATTTTCCGGGAGTTTTATTCCTGCGAATCCCTCGATGTAAGGTGCCAGAAAGTACAATCCCGCCCAGACAACCAGACCCAGAATTCCTATGATCACGAGAAGAAGAGAAAAAAGTTGCACAAGGTACCTCAATCTTTCACCTTCTTCAAACACTCCTCACAGATGCCTTTTATCACCAGTTCGATTTTTTCTCTTTTGCCCTTTACCTCTCCAAGTTTCAGCTCCCTTATTTCTACGTCTTCAATCTTTCCGCATTCTCTGCAAATGAAGTGCCCATGCGGTTCCGGGTTGAAATCGAAGATCGTTTTTTGACCATCGCTGAAGGCATAAATAACACCAAGATCCACCAAAAGGTAAAGAACACTGTAGAGAGTAGCGATGGAAAGCGAGGGAACTTTCTTCGACAGAATGGCAAAAAGCTCCTTTGCCTCAAAATGGCCTTCTTTCATCTCGGATACGAATTTTATGATCTCCATCCTCTGAGTTGTGAGTTTTACCTTTTTCGATTTCAAGCGTTCAATTATCTCTTCTGTGGTCATAATATTCACTCTCCTCAAATGACCATAGCAAGCTCAGCTAAAAGATCCGCCGCCATGGGTATATACCTGTCATTCGGTAAAAAACGCGGGTGGTGAAGCCCAAAACGTTCTCCTTCTCCCACGCCAAACCAGAATGAGAGAGAAGGAAACACTTGCGAGAAATATCCAAAGTCCTCTCCGGTCCACTTCATATCGCATTCAACAAAAGAAAACCCCAACCTCTGACAGGTCTCTCTTAGAGTTTCAAAGAGGTTTTGATCCACCTTCACCTCGGGATAGACACTGCCTCTTTCAACAGCAAAATCAACTCCCATTTCTTCTTTCAGTTCTCCAAGCTGTTTTACCATGTTGGATATCACTTCCTCTGTTATCCTCAGCGCTTCTGATCTTATCGTTCCTTCTAATTTTATCTCATCTGGAACGATGTTCCTCGCCCGTCCCCCCGAAATTTTGCCAACCCCCACAAGAGCGTTCCACTTTTTGTTGTAGAGCCAGCCGAGAAAAGAAACCGCTGCCTTCAGAGCGTCCTTTCCTTTCTCAGCGAACGCCACGTGGGCCGGAACACCTTTAAAGTATACATCGAATTCCGTGGCAGAGGCAAAAAGCACTCCGGGTCGGGATGCCACAGTTCCAGCATCGTACTCGTCAGTCACGTGGAATCCAACAGCGGCTTTTATTTCGTACTTATCTTTGAGAAAGTCCACAACTTCTTTCGCTCCACCACCCGTCTCTTCGGCAGGCTGAAAGACAAAGAGAAAGTTCTTTTTCGCGTTCCTGAGTCTCTTCATGGCACCGTAGAGTGCGCTCATGTGAAAGTCGTGTCCACACGCGTGCATATACTCATTCCGCGACGCGAACTCCCATCCCGTTTCTTCTTTTATGGGTAGAGCATCCATATCAGCTCTCAGAACAACGTACGGATCTTCCGTTTCTTTCTTCTCTATCACAAGCCCTGTTCCGGCCACTTCTATGATCTTCTCGTATCCGATCTCAATCACTGCTTTTCTGAGCGTCTCTTTTGTCCTGTACTCCTTGAAAGAAAGCTCCGGATTCATGTGGAGAATGTGCCTCAGCTCGATTTCGTCCATTCACATCACCACGTCTTTGAAAATATCCATCTCCGTTTCCCTTCTTCTTATCAGAGAAATTCTTCCGTTTTCTCCAACGAGTACCTCAGCTGGACGTGTGGTCGAGTTGTAGTTGTTCGACATAGTGTAACCGTAAGCTCCCGCGTTTTCCACAGCGATGATGTCACCCGGTTCGACCTCTGGAAGTTCCCGGTCGTACGCGATCACGTCACCGCTCTCGCACAGTGGACCAACCACATCTGCCCTCATCTCTTTACCCTGTTTTCCGAGCACAAAGATCCTGTGATATGCGGAATAAAGTGCCGGTCTTATGAGGACATTCATCCCACCATCGACTACAACGAACGCCTTGTTATGTCTTCTTTTGACGAGCACCACTCTGAGGAGCAGATACCCAGAAGGTGCTACGATGTACCTTCCTATTTCGACGATGACTCTTTTGAATCTCTTCAAATCAGGAACAACCTTTTCTCTGTAACTGGACAGGTCGAGTTCCTCTCCGCTGTAGTTTATTCCCCAGCCGCCGCCGATGTTGATCTCTTCGAATCCATACCTTTCAGAAGCCCGAACAACTTTACTGAAGGCTTCCACAAAGGGTTCAACCCGGGTTATCTGCGATCCTATGTGAACATGGAGACCTCTTATGTTCATTGATCTGAATCTTTCCATGAACGAATCCAGATCTTCCAGTGGTATTCCGAACTTGTGCTTTTTCAAGCCGGTGGAGATGTGAGGGTGTGTCTTCGCATCGACCTCCGGATTCACCCTGATGAAATACTCCACGCCTTCCGGGTTCAATTCTCTCCAGATCTCCATCTCCTCGAACGAATCCACGTTGACGATTCTCACATCTTCTCTCAAAAAGTGTTCCATTTGATCCCTGCTCTTTCCGTTGCCGTTCCATACAATGGAACGGGAAGGAACTTCTGCCAGTTTAGCCGCGAGAAGCTCTCCCTTTGTCACCACGTCCATGCCGAAACCCTCTTCTCTTAGAATCTTCAAAAGAACAGGATTGTTGTTCGCTTTCACGGCAAACGTTGGAAGGAGATCCACTCCCTCGAAGACCTCTTTTACAAGACGTGACCTTTTTCGCAGTGTTTCCTCGAAGTACACGTAGGTGGGTGTCCCATGAATCTCTGCCACTTTCCTCAGGATGTCCATTTCTTCACCTCACAGTTCGAATTCTTCGATCACCGATTTCAGTGCCTTTTCAGCTTTCTCTTCAGGAACAAGGCAGGAGATCTTTATCTCCGACGTTGTGACGAGCTCCGGTGTGACTCCTGCCCTTTCCAGCGCTTCAAAGAACCTGGCGGCCACACCCGGACTCGTTCTCATTCCCACTCCAACTATGGAGAGTTTGGCAAAACCTCCTTCGTAGGTGGATTTCCACCCTTCCACATCCCTGAGAGCCTCTTTGAGCGCTTCGTCCAGATCCTCTTTGTGGTCTTCGAGAATCGTGAAGGAGAGGAAAACCTTTCCGTTCGAAGGAACGAGGGAGATCATGTCCACGTTCAGGGCCCTTTTTCCAACTTCCTCGAATATGGCCGTGATGTACTTCACATCCTTTGGAAGGAAAGATATGGAAACTTTTATTTGACCATGAGAAATTGTCGCTCCTGTTACAACGGGTTCTTCCAGCCACTCCGGAAGTCTTTCTACCACCATGGTTCCCTCCTCTTCGGTGAAAGAAGATGCGCAGTAGATGGGTATTCCATACTTCTTTGCTATTTCCACGGATCTTGAGTGAAGAACTTTCGCACCGAGAGCGGTGAGCTCGAGAGCTTCGTCGTAGGTGATGTAAGCGAGCTTTTTGGCTCTCGGATGGACACGCGGATCGCAGGTGTATATCCCGTCCACGTCGCTGTAGATTTCACACGGCACTCTGAGTTTTGCCGCAAGCGCCACGGCAGATGTATCCGAACCGCCCCGGCCGAGTGTGGTCAGATCACCGTGTTCGTTCACACCCTGAAAGCCCGTTACGACGAGAACATCGTAATCTTTCAGGTTTTCCCGGATCACACTGTCATCTATATCCACGATACGAGCGCTCGTGTGATGCGGAGTGGTTTTTATTTTCACCTGGAACGCGTTCAAAGATTTGGCCTTTACTCCGAGATCTTTCAGGGCCATCGAAAGGAGCGCAGCGGAAACCTGTTCTCCCGTTGCAAGAAGCATATCGAGTTCTCTCGAATCCGGTCTTGGAGAGATCTCCTTTGCCAGTCTTATGAGGTTGTCCGTTGTCTTTCCCATAGCAGAGACAACGACCACAACTTTGTACCCTTCATCCACTTTTTTCTTGATTCTCTGTGCGACGTTCTTTATTCTCTCCGGTGTGGCAACGGAGCTTCCTCCGTATTTTTGAACCACCACGTTCATTTCCCAGACCTCCATTCATTCGAGATTTCTGAGCTCATCAACTATCTTTGTCTTTTCCTTTGTTTTCTCGTCGATCTGTTTTATCACACGTGCAGGAACACCAGCCACGACTGTGTAAGGTGGAACATCCTTCGTTACAACCGCACCGGCCGCGACAACCGCACCCTTTCCAACTGTCACCCCTTCAAGGATCACTGCGTTCGCCCCCACAACCACTTCGTCCTCTATGACAACAGGTTTTGCACTCGGAGGCTCTATAACACCCGCTATCACCGCACCAGCACCTATGTGGCACTTCTTTCCTATGATCGCCCTTCCACCAACAACCGCGTTCATGTCTATCATCGTTCCTTCACCGATCACCGCACCGACGTTTATAACGGCTCCCATCATGATCACAGCGCCTTCCCCTATTTCCACCATGTCTCTTATGATCGCACCCGGTTCTATTCTGGCTTTGTACTTCGTGAGATCCGCCAGAGGAAGTGCGGAATTTCTTGCTTTCACCTCGAGATGGTAGTCTTCTATTTTCTCCCTGTGCTCCTCGAGAAGCTTTTTGAAGTCTTCGTACTCTCCAAAGAGAATTCCGAACCTTTCATCACCGAAGAATTTGAAACTGGAGAAATCTATGCCCGCTAAATCGCCTTTTATGTAAGCGACTATGGGAGTTTTCTTTTTGGCTTTGGCTATCATTTCTATGATTTCTCTTGCGTCCAACTCACTCACCTCCAAAGATCACTTCTTCGAAACTGTAAATACCGGGATCTTTTCCCACAAGAAACTCCGCCGCTTTCAGGGCTCCTATAGCGAAAACAGTCCTCGAAATCGCCCTGTGCTTTATCTCGATCGTCTCACCTATGTTTCCAAAAACGACCACGTGATCTCCGGGAACACCACCCACTCTCAGGGAGTGAATGGGAACGCTCTTTCCCAGTGCGCTCTCCAGAAGAATCGCGGTTCCGGAGGGTGCATCCTTTTTGAAGCGGTGGTGCGTCTCTACGATCTCAACGTCCCAGTCTTCGAGGACTTTTGCGAGTTCTGAGAGGAACCTCTTCAGAACGTTTATGCCAATGGAGAAGTTGTAAGCCTGAACAACGGGTACTTCTTTCGAAAGCTCCCTCAACATCTGGAAATGTTCTTCCTTCAGGGCGGTTGTTCCCAGAACGAGGCCAGCCCTATATTTTTTACACAGCTCCACCGTTTTTGGGAGCGCTTCAGGTGAAGAAAAGTCGATCACAACATCCGGAGAATCCAGCTCCTCGACACCGTTAACATCCACCTTCAAAACGAGTTCATGCCCTTTCTCCGAGAAGACCTTCTGGATCTCCTGGCCCATCCTTCCGGAGTAACCGACTATTCCGTACTTCATAGCAATCCACTCTCCTTGAGAACGTTTCTGAGAAGTTCCACCGTCTTTTCACTGGCAGGTACAAGCGGTAGTCTCAGCTCGTTCTCGATGAATCCCATGAGATTCAAAGCGGCTTTAACTGGTATCGGATTTGTTTCTGCAAACAGCGCCTTCATGAGAGGTCTGAGTTTTCTGTGAACCTCCCTCGATTTTTCGAGGTTTCCGCTGAAGTACTCTGAGCAGAGTTCCACCATCTGCTTCGGTGCCACGTTCGACACAACAGAGATGACGCCGTCTCCACCCGCACAGAGGAGATAGAACGTTCTATCATCGTTACCGGACCACACCATGAAATCGCTTCTTGCCTGTTTTGTCAGTGATACCGTCCTGTCTATCTGGTCTATATCCGGGTTCGCCTCTTTTATTCCCACCACGTTCTTGAGGTCCGCAGCGATCCTTGCAGCAGTTTCCGGGAGAACGTTCACACCGGTTCTCCCGGGCACGTTGTAAACAACGATCCCGAGATCCGTTCTCTCAGAGATGTACTTGTAGTGCTGATAGAGTCCTTCCTGTGTGGGCTTGTTGTAATACGGGGTGACCACAAGAACTCCGTTTGCTCCGAGTTTTTCCGCCTGCTTGACGAGTTTCAGTGTTTTTTCAGTGGAATTCGTTCCCGCTCCCACGATCACAGGGATTTTCCCATCGACGATCTCGAGAGTTCTGGAAACGAGCTTTTCTCTCTCGTCTTCGTTGACGGTTGGTGATTCACCTGTCGTTCCAAGGACGATCAGCGCGTTGACGCCGTTTTCGAGCTGATACCTGACAAGCCTCTCGTAAGACTCAAGATCAAGCTCACCATTTTTGAATGGTGTAACGATAGCAGTTCCTACTCCTCTGAACATCTTTTCACATCCCCCCTGAGAAAGATTTCTCCGTTTTCCTCTTTCAGAAAGAGTGTGCCTCCTGGCACCTGGATCTTCACCTCTTTTGCCCCTGTTTTATCTCGATACACGACGAAAACAGACGTAACACCCGTTCCACAGGCTTTTGTTTCCCTTTCCACTCCTCTTTCGTATGTTCTCACCTTGAGACGGTCGGAAAGTACCTCGTAGAAATCCACGTTCGCACCTGTTTTGTACCTGAGATCTCTTCCGAGTTTTTCCACATCCAGTTCGTCGATTCCTTTCACTTCCAGAACGAAATGAGGAACGCCCACAACGACGAAATATCCTTCGTAATCATCCACCTTCATCTCTTTCTTTCCTGAAACACCCGGCATCCTCACCCAGATACCGTCGTCAACGATCACCTTTATTTCTCCAGCCCTGGAGAGAAAAGTGAATTCTTTTTCTTTGATCCAGCCCCTGTCTATGAGGTACTGAGAAAAGGCCCTTGCGCCGTTCCCACAGAAGGCCGCCATACTCCCATCGCGGTTGTAGTAGTCCATGAAGTATTTCCCATCGACCAGCTCCACGAATATGACTCCATCCAGATCGCCCACGTTTTCCCTGACAAAATCTGGTTTTTTCTCTTCGGGTATCCTCTTTTGCGTGTTGTCAACTATGAGGAAGGTGTTCCCATTGGCCGAATAGCACACACTATCACACCTTTCCGTTCATCTCAGCGTGCTTCAGGAGAATTCTGACGGCGTTGGTCGCAGCCCCTACACGGATGTTGTCCGCCACGTTCCAGAAAAGAATGGATCTTTCGTCGGCCGCTCTGAGTCGGCAAACATAAGTTTCGTTCTTTCCTGCGACATCCACCGGTGTTATGAGATCGTCCGTCACCACCACGTCTTCTCCAGAAGCTATGACTTCTCTCACCTTTTCGAGAGACTCGTAGGGTTTCTTGAACCTCACCATGATCGCTTCAGAGTGTCCGTACAGAACGGGCACCCTCACCGTTGTTGGATACACCCTTATCGAGTAGTCGTTCAGAATTTTTCTTGTTTCGTTCACCATCTTCATCTCTTCCTGAGAGAAAAGATTTTCCTGTATATCACCTATGAGAGGAATGACGTTTCTGTGAATGGGTTTTGGGAAGACCTTCATCACGTTTTCTCCTCTTTCTTGAGCAAGGAGTTCTTCTATCCCCTTATGACCAGCGCCGGAGACGGACTGATACGTCGACACAAAGATCTCTTCAATTCCGTAAACTTCGTGGAGTTTGTAGATGGAAAGGATCATCTGGATCGTTGAACAGTTCGGATTCGCTATTATTCCTGTGTATCCCTTGAGAAGGTGAGCGTTCACCTCCGGAACTACAAGGGGTATTTCCTTCTCCATTCTGAAAGCAGAAGAGTTATCTATCACGGTCACTCCGTTTTCGGCTGCGATGGGAGCGAACTTTCTGGAAACACTGGCACCCGCGGAAAACAGGAAGTAGTCACACTTCCATTTCATCGATTCTTCCGTGAGAAGCTCGACCTTGAATTTCTCACCTTTGAATTCTATTTCTTTACCCACAGATCTTTCCGAAGCGAAGAGCCTGAGCTCCGTGACGGGAACGTTGAATTCTTCGAGTACTTTTACCATCGTTCTTCCAACTTCTCCCGTGGCACCAACAACTCCTACTCTCACCTTCATCCCTCCTTGAATTAATAAAAAAAGCGTCTCTTCGCTCCCCGAAGAGACGCCAAATCAGGTCTGAAATCTTTTTCTGATTCCAGACCCGATCGGCTCTCCACGGAGAGACCTCCGTGACAGTGGTATGGGTATTCCCCATACCCCCAGGCATGCAGAGCGGGAGGAACTCTGCACCCTTCGGCGCCCTCGCCTTTCAGCTGTCCCCAATTCCTCCCCTGATGGGACAGCCTACTCATCTCGGGCGCGCCTCCGTCGGGTCAATGACTATTTTAGCTTAATTGTATCAGTATTTCAAACCGAAGACAATTAAGGAAAGGTTAACTTTGAAGTGACAATCGATAAGGGATTTGAAGTTAGACAAAAATTTATTGATCAAAATTGATTATGTTTTATGCATACAAACCAGGTTAGTTCCAATCATTCACAAAGTGGGTGATGCGTGTATCTGGCACTGGAAAGTCGGTTCAGAGTATGCAATTACCGGTAACGAAAAATTTCATGCGGGTTTGTGGTACCGGAAGCTATGCGTTAAAAATGGAATAATGGATGATATGAAGAGACAATATGAAGAGAATTTGTGGAGATAGATGACATGTAAGTGCTTTGAATTCAAGGAGTCAATAGTTAACTTCTAACACACTGAGGAATACCTTCTTTCATCTATTTGTGAAACGTGGAACTAATCGATTTTTACCAGAAACACCCCAAAATGCCCTGACGTAGGTTGATATAATTTATCTTCTGTTTTTTGCTTGTGTTTTTTTATTGTTGAACTATGCAATTATTCCATTTTTCCAAACAGTACTTGAAAGTGCTCTCTTGTGTGTTAGAATGGTTTATGGAAAGAGAGAATATGGAAGTTCAAAAAACATCTTGCTTTCAGAGTGTGTTTGTGGTATAATTTCTCTTGAACTCAACGGGTTTCAATACTTCCTTAGAGGTATGGAAACTCTTTTGTCGTAGACAAGTTCGACACGTCTTATGTCCACTGTTTCAATACTTCCTTAGAGGTATGGAAACGGGCATTAATAAAAAAGATATCGTGATTAAGCAAAGTTTCAATACTTCCTTAGAGGTATGGAAACACGGTTCCGCCCCAGCAACCCCCACAGGACTATCCCTGTTTCAATACTTCCTTAGAGGTATGGAAACAGGAACAGGTGCGACAAAGTTCCTCGATTGGCTCGGGTTTCAATACTTCCTTAGAGGTATGGAAACTCTTTTCACCAATATCCATAGTAACACCGCTTAACCAGTTTCAATACTTCCTTAGAGGTATGGAAACATAACCCTATCTGTTTTGTTTTGTATGAGAGCAGAGAGTTTCAATACTTCCTTAGAGGTATGGAAACCGGGAACGTCTACTCCGAGAATCTGTGACATATATCGTTTCAATACTTCCTTAGAGGTATGGAAACGGATAAAGCTTAGTTATCCCCTTCCCGGCGCTCCCGTTTCAATACTTCCTTAGAGGTATGGAAACAACTTTCCTCCGTATCTTTTTACAATCTCTTTTGCCTGTTTCAATACTTCCTTAGAGGTATGGAAACACTTTTCTGCTCCTGACTTATACAGGGATGGCTTCTGCGGTTTCAATACTTCCTTAGAGGTATGGAAACAGTTCTACACAGATACAACAACTGAAACAATCTCTGGTTTCAATACTTCCTTAGAGGTATGGAAACCCTGATACGGCGAGGAATTTTAGTCGCCGGTTGTTGTGTTTCAATACTTCCTTAGAGGTATGGAAACCTCGCTCTTGTTCAAAAACAAGACGTCTTTTTTCGAGTTTCAATACTTCCTTAGAGGTATGGAAACTAGCTCCTTCTGTGTGTAATTTCAAAAACTGACCGTCCGTTTCAATACTTCCTTAGAGGTATGGAAACAGGATTTTATCAATCCAGATTCCAAGCCATTCTATCAGTCTCAATAATTCCTTAGAGGTATGGAAACAAGGTAACAACTATTTTCCCATCTGGTCTGCACTCGTGTTTCAATAATTCCTTAGAGGTATGGAAACTTTCGTCTATAACCTCTTCGTACTGCCAGCCCTGTAGTTTCAATACTTCCTTAGAGGTATGGAAACACTCGCTTTACGGCACGACCTTTAAGGATATCACCGAGTTTCAATACTTCCCTAGAGGTATGGAAACACCAACCGAGTCCAGATAAGCTTGGCTATAAAATGAAAAAAGCAGGGGAAAATTCCCCTGCTTTCTTTTTTCGCAAATTTCTCAAATACTCCAGATCTCTTCGAAAGAATGCGGTGTTTCACAGTACTCGCATATGAACTGTCCTTTTTCGTTTCTCACAAAGGAAGGTGAAGCATTTTCGCCGTGTGCGGGATTGGTGATGCAGTTTTCATTTTTACATCGGAGTTCTTCGAATCCATAGATCGTTGGTGGAAGTTTTATTCTGTACTTTTCAACAACCGTGCTGTTTTTTATGATGTTGACTGTGGTGTTTGGAGAAATCGCCGAGAGTTTCTTTATTTCTCTTTTGGAGAGATAGCGATCCGGCAGGCTGATGTAACCCTTGAAGTTTCCATCGCTCGACCGGAAAATACCATCCGCACTGTCTACATCGTAAAGCTTCAGAATTTTCCTTATTTTTACTATCGTTGAGTAGATTTCCTCCGGTGTTTTTCCTTTGGCTATGTGGTCTATCACCGTTCCGTTTTCGATGGGTTTTATGCCTCTTTTTCCCTCTTTCTGAACACCCTTTGATCCGTGTGTGATGGGAGCGGGAATTATGAAGTCTTCTTCTGGTTTTTCTTCTTTCTTCGAGGTATCGAAAGGTGCTTCCAGCGCTCCACCGAACATGGAAAGAAGCACGATCCTCACCCAGTAACCGTTCCTTGCCTGTGTTTCCCATCCGTTCAGAGGAAGTGTGTCCAGAAAGTTCGGTATCGTCGGATAAACCTTGTGCCTTGGAAGCGGATGATAGAACTTCACTCCTTCCGGCAGTGCGTCCAGATACTCTTTTTTGAACGTGACTGCTTCTCTCAGAATATGAACCTTCTCGAGGATGTCTTCTCCCATTCTTTCGAGCTGGAGTCGTGTAAAGTACCAGATCTTTGCCACATCTTTCTGGCTGAGATACTCTCTGATCGAAGAGAAAATCCTGACCTCGAAACCGTTCTTTTTCATCTTCTCTACGTAATGCTCAGGCATCATGAGCTCTTCCGGTGCCACAAGATCCACCTTCACATTTTTGAATATCTTCAAGCCGTTCACCTTGGAGTGAACCGTTCGGCCGTGAAGCAGGTCACCAACGAGTGCCACGTGTATGAACGAGTTGTCGAAACCGTTCTGCTCGAGAAAGGTGTATTCATCCAGAAGTTCCTGTGTTGGATGCTCGTGCTTTCCGTCGCCCGCGTTTATAAAAGAGGGTACTTCTATACCGTTTCTTCTTGCGAATTCTGATATTCTTCTTTCTAGGAGTCTGCAGACTCCTTCGAGTCTTGTTCTCACAACGAATATGGAGTAGTCGCTGTAGCCTGTGAGCATGGAGAAGGTGTCCGTGTAGCTCTCCTGTTTGTTGAAAGAGGAATGTTCCGAATCGAAAACGTTCACCTTCACGTTCGGGCCTGAGTGAAACTTCGCAGCGTTTATGAAAGATTCTTTCGTCCTCGTGCTTGGTTCGACGAAAACGATGTATATTCCAACGTTTCTCTTCTTTATCCTGAAATCCGATACATCCTCTCCGCTGTACCATCTCTGTTTGAGCTCCCTGGTTTTCTCATAGAGGAACATCTGCTCCTCCACGCTCAGATCTTCTATGACTGCGAGGGTTCTGCCGAGAAAATCCCGTTTCATTCACGATACCCCCTTCAGACAAAAAAATATCGCACCTAACGGTGCGATTTTTCTACAGAATATTTGAGAAAAAGTGTGCCTCTTTCGTTCAAACGCCTCATCTCCAGAAGTTTCAAAGGAAAGTAACCTTCGAATTCATCGAAGAAAGGTATTCCCTTTCCGAACACGTACGGTTCGACGGTGACGAAAAGCTCATCTACCAGTTTTTCTCTCAGAAATTCCGTGAACACGGTCTTTCCTCCTATGACAGCCACCCTTTCGTAGCCTTTTCCTTCGAGGAATTTTACCACATCCCCAGGTGAACCGTTGAAAAAAACAAGTGAAGGATCATCGGAAGACCTGCGTCTTCTCGTCAAAACAACGTTCAGCCTCTCTGGAAGAGGTCTTCCTATTTCCTCGAAGGTGACCCTTCCCATCACAACGTTTCCGATCTCCGTGGTGATCTCTCTGAAATTTTTTCTGTCCTCAAATGAGTTCCAGCCTTCAACAGAGGAGGCTATCTTTCCGGAGACGTCCATCGCAAGAACGAAAATCACTTTTGCCACGGGTTCCATTCCCCTGTGAGGTAAGAGTGAATGAACTGCGCCGCTTTCTTTCCAGCTCCCATGGCCTTTATCACCGTCGCTGCACCCGTCACGATATCTCCACCTGCGAAGACGCCTTTCACACTCGTTGCTCCTGTGTCCTCGTCTGCTTTGATGTATCCACGTTCGTTCAGTTCCAAGCCTGGGAACTCAGAGAGAAGCACCCTGTTTGGACCCTGCCCTATAGCTTCTATCACCATGTCAACCTTGAGAACAAAATTGCTTCCCTCGATGGGAACGGGTCTTGGCCTTCCCGAACCGTCTGCTTCTTTCAGCTCCATCCTTACGCACTCCACGGCTTCCACGTTTCCGTTGGCGTCCCCGACGTATCGTATCGGGAGGGTGAGCCACAGAAACTCGATTCCTTCCTCAAGTGCGTGATGATATTCCTCTCTCCTGGCGGGCATCTCACGTTCCGTTCTCCTGTAGACAATGTACACCTTTTCGGCTCCCAATCTGAGAGCGCTTCTTGCTGCATCCATGGCCGTGTTTCCAGCTCCTATCACAGCTACCCTCTTTCCCACACGGATGGGTGTGTCGTACTCGGGGAAGAGATAGGCTTTCATGAGATTGACCCTCGTGAGAAATTCGTTGGCGGAGTACACCCCGTTCAGATTCGTTCCCGGAATTCCCATGAACTTCGGTGTCCCCGCACCGGTACCTATGAAGACGGCGTCGTACTCCGAAAGGAGCTCTTTCACTTTGACAGTCTTACCAACAACCGTGTTGAGATAGAAGTTAACCCCGAGTTTCTTTATGTAGTTGACTTCTCTTTCAACGATCCTCTTTGGAAGACGAAACTCCGGAATTCCATACACGAGAACACCACCCGGTTTGTGAAAAGCTTCAAAAACGTCAACGTGGTATCCCATCTTCGCGAGGTCTGCCGCAGCTGTCAGTCCCGCTGGACCTGAACCAACGACGGCGACTTTCTCCTTTTTCAAGCCAGCTAGAGGTTTCACATCTTCTTCGAGGTTCTCGGCCGCCCAGTCCGCGACGAATCGTTCCAGTCTTCCGATCGCAACGGATTCGCTGTCTTTCATTTTTCCCACGACACACCTCGACTCACACTGAACTTCCTGGGGACAGACTCTTCCACAGACCGCGGGAAGGTTGTTGTAGCTTTTGAGAATACTGTAAGATTCCTCGAGTTTTCCCTCTCTGAGTTTCCTTATGAAGCCGGGAATGTCGATTCCCACAGGACATCCGGAGACACACGGATGTGTGGGACACTGAAGACACCTCTGAGCCTCCGCCACAGCCTCTTCGAGCGTGTAACCGAGTGCCACTTCCTCGAAGTTCCTTCTCCTCGATTCCGGTGATTGTTCCTTCATCGGAGTTTTTCTGTTTTTCATTCTGATTCACCTGCCGTTTTCAAAAATCTTTCGTACGAGATCTTTTCCTGCTCTCTGTACTGTGCGAGTCTTTTCAGAAGTTCGTCCCAGTCCACTTCTTCTCCCCTGAACTCTGGGCCGTCCACACAGGCGAACTTGATCTGACCAGAAACCGTGACCCTGCAGGCACCGCACATCCCCGTTCCGTCCACCATTATCGGGTTTAGAGAGACCCATATCGGAACTCCGAATTCTCTCGCTTTCAACGTGCAGAATTTCATCATAATGGTGGGCCCAACAGCCCAGCAGATATCGAACTTTCTTTCCCTGAAGAGTTTATCCATCGCGTCCGTTACAACACCTTTCATTCCAGCGCTCCCGTCGTCTGTCACAAGCAGAACATCAGATATCTCTTTGAATTCATCCACCATGATCAGGTAGTCTTTTGTTCTTGCACCGAGAACGGTTGTGATGTTGTTCCCCGCTTCTTTCAGCGCTTTCGCTATGGGATAGAGCGTTGCTATTCCCACTCCTCCACCCACGAGCAGGACGTTCCCGTAGTTTTCGATCTCACTCGGATTCCCAAGAGGTCCCACCACATCGAGAATGGTGTCCCCTTCTTTTTTCAGAGAAAGCTCGTGAGTGGTTTTCCCGACGACTTTCACGACCATCCTGAACAGTCCTTCATCGGGCCTTGTGTCTGCCACCGTTAGAGGGATTCGCTCTCCCTTTTCGTGGAGCCTTATCACAACAAATTGCCCCGGTCCCGCTTCTTTTGAAACAGAGGGTGAGTGAATCCAGAAATCGAACACGTCTTCTGCGATTTTCGTCTTCTTAACGATCTCGTTCAAGATTGCTCCCCCCACTCTCACCGTTGATCACCAGAATTTCATCGCAGAGTTCTTCGATGTCCTCCCTTATGTGAGAAGATATTATCACCGTGATTCCTTCTTCTTTGAGCCGTTTGAGTTTACTCCTGACGATGCTGGCCGATTCAACATCGAGACCGCTGGTCGGCTCGTCGAGGATCAGAAGTTCAGGGTTTCCAAATAGAGCTACTGCGAGAGCCGTTCTCTGTTTCACGCCTTTTGATGCGTTTCGAACAAAGGTTTCCATGAAAGGCTCCAGCATGAGCTCAGAGACAATGAAGCTTTCCATCTTCACCCCTCTGAGTCTGGAGAAGAAGAGGAGATTCTCACGGACGGTGAGTTCTTCAAGCAGAGCAGGGAACTCGGGAACGAAGGCTATTCTCTTTCGAATGTACGACAAGTCCTTCAGCGCGTTTTTTTCGAAGAGAAAGAGTCTTCCTTCGTCCGGTTTCAGGATGGTGGCGAGTATCTTCAAAAGAGTGGTCTTCCCCGCAGAATTCTGTCCAACAATGCCAAGGGATTTACCTTTCTCGAGAGAAAAAGAAACTCCATCCAGAACCTTCTTCTTCCCGTAGGATTTTTTCAAGTTTTCCGCGACTACGACTATAATCCCAGCTCCTTTCTTTCCTCATCGGTCACATACTTAGAAAGCTCCGGTTTTCTGTACAGAATCATCTCCACTGCCCTTCTGAAAAACTCCTTCTGATCTTCCGAAAACTCTTTGTTCTTCAGAGCCTTCAGGAGGATTCTCAGGGATCTCTCCGTTGGAATGTTGGCAAGCACCATCGCCACTTGTTCGCAAAGTTCCTTTCTGTAGGCATCCTCGAACATCAGGTATTCCAACTCTGGCAGGAAGACTTCCCCTTCACCTATTTTAGCGAGCGCTTCGTATATGATGAGAAGTGCTTCTTCTGAGTCGTATTTTTCCATGAGTTCGTAGAGAACGTTTTTCATTCTTTTTTCACCTAGATCTCCGAGTATATCGATTATGTAGAGATTCGTGATGTCGTTCTTCTCGAAACCTCTTTCCCTTCTCTTTTGAATTTCGTTGAAGAGAAACTCCCTTGCCCGATCACCGAGTCTGTAGAACACTTCAGAGACGATTTCTTTCACTTCCGGGTCTTCGTCCTCCAGAAGCTCAAGCAGTTTCGGAAACGCTTCCTCTCCCTTTTCACTCACGATTCTCTCTATCAGTTCCTCTTTCTTTCTCCTTTCGTCACTCATTCACCACAACTCCTCCCATTATTCTCAGTTTCCTGTCGAAAGCCTCCGAGAACTCCTTGTCATGCGTGATGAAAACGATCACCTTGTTCAATCTTTCAAGTTCCTTCAAAACGGAAGCGATCTTCTCTTTGTTCTCCGTGTCGAGACTGGAAAATCCTTCATCGATGAAGAACGCGTCCAGTCTGCCGGAGGCTACCTCCGCAAGGGACATGGCAAGAGATATGGAAATGAGAGCTCTTTCTCCACCGGAAAGTCCCCTCGCTGGTCTTTCGATACCCCAATCTTTTATGATGAAACCACCTTTTTCGTCGTCAAAATCTATGTCGAACCTTCCGTTCGTCAGAATGTCGAGATATGCCCTCGTTCTTTTCAGGACCGCTTCGAGAACTCTCCCTGTGAAGTATCTCGAGAAGTTACTTTTATCGAACAGATACTTCCTCAGAAGATCCAGATTGTTGTATTCATCGCTCAGTTCTTCCAATTTCTTCTCCAGACTCTTCAACTCTTGCTCTCTTCTGAGTGTTTCTTCGATGAGATGATTGAGCCGTCCTTCTTTTCTCTCAAAATCCGATATTTCCTGTGAGAGAGCTTCCAGTTGATTTCGAACCCTTTCGTAATCTTCACTCACATCTCGAACATTCTCTGATTCGAGCTCTTTCAAGCTTTCCTCAAGAAGCCTGATCTCCGTCTCTACAATTCCCAATTCTTTTTCCGCGTCCTTTACTTCCTCTTTGACGAGGATTCTGAACTCTTCGAAGCCGATTCCTATCTCCCTTAAACGATCGAAGAAATCTCTTTTCAACTGGTCGATCTCTTCGCGCTGTTCCTTCAGAGTTTTCCTTTTGGCTTCGATCTCTTCTTTTATTTCTTCCATCTGGTTTTCGATCTGCGAGATCTGAACACCAGCCGCTGTGATCTTCTGGGAAATAGAATGCCTCTCTTCTTCTATTTTTCTGAGCTTTTTTCTTTTTTCATCCAGTTTTTCCTCCAGATCTTCCGAATAACCCAATCTGTGCAGTTCTTCGTCAATTTTTTCAATCTGATTTCGAATGCTCTTCAGATTTTTCTTCCCTTCTTCGATTTTCATCAGAAAATCCTCTATGAGGCTGGAAAGGCTTTTCTTTCTCTCTTTCAGAACGTTCAAGGTGTTTTCCAGTTCGCTTCTTTTTTGATCGAGCTTCTCGAATTCATCGACATTGAATTCGACGGCTTCCATTTTTCCATGGAACACTCCACCGCATACAGGGCAGGTGTCACCTTCGTTCAGACTGGAAGCTATCTGATAGGCCAGCCATTTCATGTGGTCTTTCTTCAAAACTGAGAGTTCACCGAGCAGTTTTTCCAGCTCATCCTTCGTTTCATTCTCTGTCTTTTCAATCGAAAGCAATTCTTTTTCTCTCTTTTCTTTTTCTCCAACGAGTCTTCTGATCTCTTCCTCGAGCCTCGTGAGATTTTCTTTCAATCTTATTCTTTGCTCAAGAAACGGCCGAGAGACCTTCAAGACCTTTTCAAGAAGATCCAGTTCTTCGTTAAGATTTTCTGCCATCTCCTCCAGCTTGGAAAGTCTTTCCCTGTGAACAGGGATTTCTTTTGAGATCGCTTCCTTTTTCTTTTCGAGTTCTTTGTATCTCTCTTCCCTGCTGTTCAGCTCCTGTGAGAGCCTCTCAAATTCCCTCTGTCTGAGGTAGAGTTCTCGAAAGAGCGGCTCCAGTTCTTTCGCTTTTTTCACCTTCTGTTCGTGGACCACTTCTTTTTGCAATTCGTTCTTTCTCAGAGAAAGCACCTTGAGCCTCTCTTTCTTTTTCACGAGTTCCCGATATTTTTCAAGAAGCCTCTTGAGCTGCTCTTCTTCTTTCTGGAGTTCTTCTCTTTTTTTGAGAAGTTCTTTCTTTTTCTCCGAGACGGTTTTCAGCTCGCTCTTCAGAACTTCCAGATCGTTCTCTTCCAGATACTTCCAGCTGGCGGCGTAGAGAGCTTGCAGGGAGGATATCCCGTTCTCCAACTTTTTCATCTTCTCTTTGAGGAGTTTTTCCAGCTTTTCAAGTGTTTCTTTACTTTGAAAAACATCGGAGATGATCTCGGTGATCTCCGATGGAGGAGAAGTCAAAAGCTTGTCTATTTCCCCCTGTGGGAGGAAAACCGTTCTTATGAAGGTTCTGTGTTCTATTCCCAGAATTTTTTCCACTTCCTGCTTAACACTGGTAGGTTTTGCAGCTATGGCCGCTTTTTTTCCATTTTCCAGTATCTCGGAGAGCTTCGCGTTGTGTTTTCTCTGCAGGGCATTTATCTCTCTTATGATTTCGTATCTTTTCCCTCCACGTTCGAATTGAAACACGAGGCGGGCAGTTCCATCGACGGCGTTCCTGTTCACGTAATCGTACGAGTTGGAATACCTTATCCCGTTCCCGAAAAGTGCGAAAGAAATGGCTTCGAAGAGGGACGATTTCCCGGCACCGTTCGGACCCTCTACAACCGTTATTCCGCTCTGGAATTCTATATCGACGTTTTTCAGTCCGAGAAAGTTTCTAACGGTAAGTCTTTCAGGCCTCACTCTTTTTCACCTCATCGAGAAGCTCATCCAGGATTTTCAACAGCTTTTCGTGGTTTTCTTCTCTCTTCTTCAAATACTCCTTGAAGAGTTCGAAATAATCAAGTTTGTCCAGCTCTTCTTTGAACTCTTCCGGGCTTTCTCGAAGCACCTCTTCTATCTCTCTTTTTGACTTTCTCTCTATTTTCACCAGATTATCTATCTCTCCCATCAGGTCGGGAAGAATACCGGAGTCTTCTTCATAAACCACCCTCACGTAACCAGGAAAATTCCTGCAGAAATCCCTTATGCTTTTCAAGGCAGAGGTGTCTATCTTTTTGTAGTAGAGAGTTTTCAACGGAAGAGGGACAACGTCTATTCTTTCATACCTGGGCGGTTCTCCTCTTTTCAGCTCAACAAAGACCGCTCCCTTTTCGTCCGCTTCTTCTCCGAAATCTATCCTTATGAGAGAGCCAGGATATATGGTGAGAGGTTGCTTCTGAATCTCTCGGAAACTATGAATGTGCCCGAGCGCAGCGTAATCAACCACCGACGGAATCAACGCTCTGTTTATGATGATCTCTCTTCCTTGCTCGATTCCAGCGTAACCCGCGAGCCCTTCAACAGTGAAGTGACCCATGAAGATAGCGAAATCTTCCTTCTTCAGCGCTTCTTCGTAAAGTTTATTGAGTCTGGATTCGAGGAAGAACCGGAAGTCTCCCTCGTTTTTTCTCAAAGCTTCCGACTCGTCAGGATATGGAAAGGGAAGAATTCTCACCTTCTGGCCCCGTTTGGCTTCTACATCCACAGGTTCGAAAGACATGACAAAGGTTATGTCGCTCGAGATCGATGTTACAAAGTTTCCAAAGAGTTTCAAACCCTTCCAATCGTGGTTTCCTGGAAGTACAACCACAGGCGCTGTTCTCATCATCCTCTTCAGATAATCCAGAAGATCGTGCAGAGCGACGACTGAGGGATTGTTCCTCGAGTGAAGAAGATCACCCGTTAAAAGAATCAGATCGACCTCTCTCTTTTCGGCTTCTTCGACCACTTTATCGAGCGCTTTCTTCAGTTCTTCACGTCTATCTACTGGTCGCGAGCTGGTCCACGAGGTGACACCGAGGTGCCAGTCGGATGTGTGGAGTATTTTGAGCTCCTTCAAATCAATCACCCACCAGCTTTTTCCTGCATTCTTCCAGATAAAAACTGGCTATTTTCTTTATCTCCTCGTTGTCAGAGAGATTCAAAGCTTTCTCAAAGAAAACAAGGGCTTCTCCATAGTTGGCAGTCTCGAACAGATCCTTTCCTTCAGCGATGAGAGACCGGGCCTTCTTCTCTTTCAGAAGTTCCATTCCTTCTATTTTCAATCCCTCTTTCTTCACGTAGTTTTCAAAATTCTCATAATCGGAGAAAATGTAAAGCTCGTATGCTTTCAACGTTTTTTCCATACGGGTGAGCTTCACGGCAAGATTCCTGTAGGAAAAATATGTGAGCATAAAAAGAACCGCGAAGACTGTCAGAATGATCACGTAGAATATGTCTCTCTTCACCTCACAATGGCCTCCTTGAGAACTTCCTGTATTTCACTACAGTAAACGATCTCCATTCCGTTCAGATATTCCTTCGGTATCTTTTCCACGTCTGGTCTGTTTCTCGAAGGAAGGATCACTTTCTTTATGCCGGCTCTCTTTGCCGCGAGCAATTTCTCTCTTATCCCTCCCACCGGGAGTATTTTACCTCTCAATGTGATCTCACCTGTCATGGCTACATCCCTTCTGACTTTCTTGCCGGTGACGGCAGAGTACAGGGCCACCGTGATCGTTATGCCAGCGGAGGGACCATCCTTTGGAACGGCTCCTTCTGGAACGTGGATGTGGATGTCGTTCTTCTCGAAGACCTCTCTGCATTCTTCTCCACACATCTTTCTGACCACACTGAGGGCTATTCTGGCAGATTCTTTCATCACGTCACCCATGTTTCCTGTTAAAATGAGGTTGCCTTTTCCGGGGACCAGCAGACTCTCTACGATGAGAACACTTCCACCAACTGGAGTCCAGGCAAGACCTGTGACCGCTCCCACTGTGTCTTCTTCCAAAATCTCCTCCTCCCTGAAAACAGGAGGCCCGAGCAGTTCTTCGACATCTTTAGTAGTTATTTTGAAAGACTTCTTCTCGCCCTTCACAAGACTTTTTCTTATCACCTTTTCTATGACTCTCTCGAGATTTCTCACACCCGCTTCTTTTGTGTACTCCCTGATGATCTTTTTGATCGCTCCAGGAGTAAACATCACCTTTGACAGACCATAAGCCTGTGCAATCTTCGGTATTATGTAGTCCCTGGCTATGTGGTACTTCTCTGGATCCGAGTACCCGGGTATCTCTATGATCTCCATTCTGTCCCTCAGTGCGGGAGGAATGGTGTGGAGCACGTTCGCGGTTGTGATGAACAGCACCTGAGAGAGATCGAAGGGTACTTCGAGATAGTGATCGACGAAATCCTTGTTCTGCTCGGGATCGAGAACTTCGAGCAGAGCAGACGCCGGATCGCCCTGAAAACTGATCCCCATCTTGTCCACTTCGTCGAGCAGAATAACAGGATTCTTCGTTCCCAGCCTTCTTATGATCTGTATGATCCTTCCCGGAAGCGCACCCACATAAGTACGCCTGTGTCCCTTTATTTCCGCCTCGTCTCTGAGGCCTCCAAGGGACATTCTTCCGAACTTCCTTCCCATCGCTTCCGCTATGGTTCTGCCGAGCGACGTCTTCCCCACTCCCGGAGGTCCCACAAGACAGAGAATGGGAGCCTTGAGATTCTTTGAAAACTTCCTGGCCACAAGATACTCCAGTATTCTCTCCTTGACCTCTTCGAGCCCGTAATGGTTCTTATCCAGGATCTTCCTCGCTTCTTTTATGTCGAGTCTATCCTCGGTGGCAGTGCTCCATGGAAGGTTCAGAAGCCAGTCAAGATAGGTCCTGACAACCGTCGCCTCGGCGCTGTAGGGCGACATCTTCTCGAGCCTCTGAATCTCTTTGTAGGCCTTTTCCTTCACGTAGTCCGGGTAATCACCTTTTTCTACCTTCTCGTAGAGCTCCTTGATCTCCAGCTCCTCTTCCACTCCGAGTTCTTCTTTTATAGCTCTGAGCTTTTCGCGGAGCACGTATTCTCTCTGGGTCTTCTCTATTCTGTCCTTCACCTTTTTCTCAATTTCTTCTTCTATCTCGAGAATCTCGATTTCCTTCACCAGTATTGAGAGTATCTTCTCGAGACGCTCAAGCGGATGAATCGTCTCGAGGAGTTCCTGCTTCGTCTCCAGAGGAACGGGAAGAATCGAAGCAACGAAGTCTGCGAGCTTGTCCGGATCCTGCATTTCTTTAAGGGTAACGAGCGTCTCCTGAGGAAACCTGTGGGTCAGATTGAAATATCTGACTGCCTTGTCTTTGACGCTTCTCATAAGTGCTTCGAGTTTCTTCGTTTTTCTGTATTTCACCTTCAGTATTTTTATCTTCGTGAGAAAGAAAGGATCAGTTGAGACGAATTCCTCGATTTGAGCTCTCTCCAGCCCTTCCACGAGCACCTTGAACGTGTCATCTGGAAGCTTCATTATCTGAAGCACCTTCACAACCGTTCCCACTTTGTAGAGATCTTCCGGTTCTGGTGTCTCAACGGATGGATCTTTCTGATTGACCACCAGAAGAAGTCTGTTGTACTTTTCCATGGCTTCTTCGAGCGCTATGAGAGATGCGGTTCTTCCCACGTAAAAAGGAACAACGGTGTTTGGAAAAACTCCCATCCCGTTTCTCAAAGGAATACACGGCAAGCTGTCAGGTATCTCCAGCTCTTTTTCCTGCTGACTGGCGTATTTCTCAAGTATTTTGAAGCTCTTTTCGGTATCTTTCGATTTTTTCGACAAGAAAGTTCACCTCCTCGGGTATAAGGATCTCCACGTTTCTGTGACTCTCGTCTGCTATCTCTATCTTCACCTTTATCGAGTCTTCAGGCCAGAATCCATCGAACAGATCTCCCCATTCTACCACCATGATTCCGTCTTCGTCCTCCAGTATATCTTCAACATCGAGACTGAGAAAGTCCGTGTCTTGAAGTCTGTAAAGATCGAGGTGGTATATTGTTTTCAAACCTGGATAAACATTCATGAGGGTGAAAGTTGGACTCTTCACCATTTTTTCATCGAGACCTATCGCTCCGATCATACCCTTCACAAACGTTGTTTTTCCAGCTCCGAGATTTCCGGAGAGTATCACCACCTCTCCGCCCTTGAGATTCTCAGTGAGAATTTTTGCGAGTCTTTTCAACTGTTCTTCGGTCAAATTTTCAAACCGTAAATGTCTCATTTTCTGTTCCTCCACAGTGTTGTACAATACATATTGAATCCCTCCGGAAGGAGACACAGCGAATGGTTTACGTGGGAACAAGCGGTTTTTCCTTTGAAGACTGGAAGGGAGTGGTGTACCCCGAACATTTGAAACCTTCCCAGTTCCTGAAGTACTACTGGGCGGTGCTTGGATTCAGAATCGTGGAACTCAATTTCACTTATTACACACAACCATCGTGGCGTTCCTTTGTTCAGATGTTGAGAAAGACCCCTCCCGATTTCTATTTTACCGTAAAGACCCCAGGAAGCGTCACACACGTTCTCTGGAAAGAGGGAAAAGATCCGAAAGAGGACATGGAAAATTTCACACGTCAAATAGAGCCTCTAATAGAAGAACAAAGACTAAAGATGACTTTAGCACAGTTCCCATTTTCTTTCAAATTCTCCAGAAAAAACGTGGAATATCTTGAAAAACTGAGAGAAAGCTACCCGCACGAACTCGCTGTGGAGTTCAGACACTACTCCTGGGACAGAGAAGAAACATATGAATTCTTGAGAAATCATGGTATAACCTTTGTAGTGGTGGACGAACCGAAGCTTCCCGGATTGTTCCCTTATCGACCCATAACAACAACTGATTACGCCTACTTCAGATTTCATGGAAGGAACGAAAGATGGTTCGAGGCTGAAGGGGAAGAAAGGTACGATTACCTCTACAGCGAGGAAGAACTGAAAACTCTTTTTGAAGATGTTGTAGAACTTTCACGAAGAGTGAAGGAAACTTATGTCTTCTTCAACAACTGTTACAAAGGTCAGGCGGCAATAAACGCCTTGCAGTTCAAGAAGATGCTGGAGGAGAGAGTGTGAGCGTTCTGGATGAGATTCTCAGTGTTCTCGAAGAAACCCAGGAAGATCTCTTTGATCTTGTCGGAAAACACATACACCAGCTCAGAAAGAAGTATTCAGACGCAGAAATAAACGAAGCGCTCCGGATGATACTGTTTGCCATGGAGATTTCTCAGAAACCCATAATCCACCGTGTTTTTGAAGATTATCCGAGAGAAAAAAGGATTTTCGTGGAGGAAGATCTGACCAGAGAGGAAATAGAACTCTTCCTGAAAGGGGAAATGAACGAGCTCGATCTTGAAAAGAGAAACTGGTTTTAAGAGGTGAAAGTATGAGAGCCCTCGTTCTCGCAGCGGGAAAGGGTACAAGGATGAAATCAAAGATTCCAAAAGTGTTACACCCACTCTCTGGAAGGCCCATGATAGAGTGGGTGATCGAAACAGCCGGGAAAGTGGCACAAAAGGTTGGTGTTGTCCTCGGTTTTGAAGCGGAATTGGTCAGAAAAGCTCTTCCGGAATGGGTAGATGTATTCGTTCAGGAGGAACAGCTGGGCACCGCACACGCCGTGATGTGTGCAAAAGATTTCATCGAACCGGGAGATGACGTTTTGATCCTCTACGGGGACGTTCCTCTCATAAGCGAAAACACCTTGAAAAGAATGATCGAAGAACACAGAAAAGGTGCAGATGTGACCATCTTGGTGGCTGACCTCGAAGACCCATCCGGGTACGGTAGAGTCATACAAGACGGGGACAAATACAGAATAATAGAAGACGCAGACCTGCCAGAAGAACTGAAAAGTGTAACAACAATCAACACCGGATTTTACGTGTTCTCCGGTGATTTTCTTTTAAGAGCACTCCCGGAGATAAAGAACGAGAACGCGAAAGGAGAGTACTATCTCACGGATGCGGTCAATTTCGCTGAAAAAGTGAGGGTTGTGAAAACTGATGATCTGCTCGAAATAACGGGAGTGAACACCAGAAAGACTCTTGTCTGGCTCGAGGAACAGCTCAGAATGAGAAAAATAGAAGAGCTTTTGGAAAACGGTGTTACCATCTTAGATCCAGCCACCACCTACATTCACTACTCTGTCGAAATCGGCATGGATACAGTCATTCATCCCATGACTTTCATAGAAGGCAGGACCCGCGTGGGAGAAAACTGTGAGATAGGACCCATGACGAGAATAGTCGACTGTGAGATAGGAAACAACGTGAAAATCACAAGATCCGAATGCTTCAAGAGTGTGATAGAAGACGATGTTTCCGTTGGTCCATTTGCGAGGCTGAGAGAAGGAACGATTTTGAAGAAATCTTCAAAAATTGGAAACTTCGTTGAAATCAAAAAAAGTACAATTGGAGAGGGAACCAAGGCTCAACACCTCAGTTACATAGGAGACGCGTTCGTCGGAAAAAATGTGAACGTAGGCGCAGGGACAATCACCTGTAATTACGATGGTAAGAAAAAGAATCCCACCTTCATTGAAGATGGAGCATTCATAGGAAGCAACTCATCTCTGGTGGCACCCGTTCGTATTGGAGAAGGAGCTCTGATAGGAGCGGGATCGGTAATAACAGAGGATGTTCCACCGTATTCCCTCGGTCTGGGTAGAGCGAGGCAGGTTGTGAAAGAAGGGTGGGTATTGAAAAAGCGAAAGGAGGAATGATATGTCTTTCTCAAACGAAATGAAAGTTTTTTCTGGGAACGCCAACAGACCTCTGGCTGAGAAGATAGCGAATTACCTCAACCTTCAACTCGGTGACTGTGAGGTCGGAAGATTCGCCGACGGAGAGATAAACGTCCGCATAAACGAAACAGTGAGGGGACACGATATCTTTCTCATTCAGCCCACCTCACCTCCGGTGAACGAAAACCTCATGGAACTTCTCATAATGATCGACGCGTTCAAGCGGGCATCAGCCAACACCATTGCCGTCGTGATTCCCTACTACGGATACGCGAGACAGGATAGGAAGGCAAAGGGAAGAGATCCCATCAGTGCCAAGCTGGTTGCAAACCTCATCACCGTGGCTGGAGCAACCCGCGTTCTGACGGTGGATCTCCACGCGGAACAGATACAGGGGTTCTTCGACATTCCCGTTGACAATCTCTGGAGCTACCCCGTCTTCGCGGAAGAACTTCTTAAAAGAGAAAACATCGTTCCTGAGGAAACAGTGGTTGTGTCACCAGATGTTGGTGGTGTGAGAAGGGCAAGAAGAATGGCTGAAAGGTTGAAAACTTCTCTTGCAATTCTCGATAAAAGAAGACCAAGCGACAACGTCGCGGAAGTGGTCAACATAATAGGAGAGGTTAAAGATAAAGTGGTTATTATGTTCGATGATATAATAGATACTGCTCACTCTATAGTGAAGGGTGCAGAAGCATTGAAAAACGCGGGTGCAAAGAAGATCATAGCCTGTGCAACGCACGGTGTCTTTTCCGATAGAGCTCTGGAAAGAATAGAAAACTCCTCGATAGACACTGTGTACATAACCGACACGATATATCACGAGAATCTTCCAGAAAAGGTTAAGGTGATCTCGGTAGCGAATCTCATAGGAGAAGCCATCATGCGAATAAGGAAACATCTGTCTGTGAGCACACTCTTCAGATGACAATGCGAAGACCTACGGGAGGGAGAAAAGATGGTAAGTCTGGAAGCAAGAGTGAGAGAAGTGAAGGGAAAAAGAGAAGCGAGGCGTCTTAGAAGAAGAGGAGAAGTACCAGCGGTAGTGTACGGACCAGCAACTGAACCTATACCAGTGAAAATCAAAAGATCGGTCCTCGAGAAGTTATTCCACACCATATCCGAAGCAACTCCAATTCAATTGATAATCAAAGACGATCAGGGAAACACGATGGCGGAAAAAACCGTGTTTCTCAAGATGGTTCAGAGGGACAAGGTCTCCGAAACGGTCGTTCACCTCGACTTCTATGAACCAACAAAGGGCCACAGAATGAGGATCAATGTGCCTCTCAAAGTTGTTGGAAAACCCGTCGGTGTTGAAAAGGGCGGATTCCTCGAAGTGTTCCATGAAGAGATACCTGTTGAAACCGATCCCGACAAAGTCCCACAGGAAATAGAAGTGGACGTCTCCTCTCTCGATCTCGGCGACGTGATTCATGCAAAAGATCTGAAACTCCCAGAAGGTGTCAAGTGCCTTCTCGAAGAAGAAGAGGCAGTTGTTTCCGTACTCGTTCCGAAAGAAGTGGCGATCGAAGAGGCCACGGAAGAAGAGGAAGAAGCTGCAGAACCTGAAGTTATAAAGAGAAAGGAAGAGGAAGAGGAATAACGCATGGTTGTTGTTGGTCTGGGGAATCCAGGCCCACGTTATGCCTTCACCCGGCATAACGTGGGTTTTCTGTTTCTAGACTTTTTGAAAAATAAAGACTGGAAAACTGAAAAATATTTTGCATGGAGCAGAATCAAGCTGGCCGGAAACGACGTGGCGTTGGTGAAACCATTGACCTATATGAACCTCAGCGGTTTGGCGATGCCCCACGTTTTGAAATTCTTCAATGCCAGTCTTGATGATATAATAGTGGTGTACGATGACGTGAGTTTGAAACTCGGAAAGATCCGCATCAGAAAGAAAGGTTCCGACGGTGGGCACAACGGTATGAAATCCATTATACAGGCGCTTGGAACACAGGAGATAAAACGTATAAGGGTAGGAATAGGCGATAAACCAGAAGGAATGGATCTTGTAGATTTCGTGCTGGGAGAATTCTCAGATGGGGAGTGGGTCATACTAAACAAAGTGTTTGAAATGATGAAAGAAGCCCTCGAGGTGATTCTCGTCGAAGGAATAGAAAAAGCAATGTCTATCTACAACTCTGTAGAGGTGAGAGTATGAAATGTTTGAAGTGCGGTCAGGAAACTTCAAAGTCATATAAAGTAGACTTTGACGGTGCGGAAAAAGAGATCTCATACTGTCAGAAGTGCCTGGTGGATGTTTTAAAAGAGAGTGTTCCCTTCAAAAACACTCCATTTCCTTCAGAGGATTCGATAAGAAGAAGCAAGAATCTTTCCTTGGACGGAGTGATGGTGGTTTTTGTGGAGACACCTTTGAAAATCCTTGAGAAAATGTTCGGAAAAATCTGGTCAGATCAGGAGAAAGAAAACTTTGAAAATGAAAGAAAAATCACTTTCCTCGAAAGAAAATTAAATGAGGCGATAAAGAACGAAGACTACAGGAAAGCCAATCGTTTGAAACAACTCATACTTCAAATCAAAAACAAAACAGTAAAATGAAAGCCCCCGAAGGGGCTTTTCGTCATCTCAGGTAATCGAACAGAGATTTCACTCCTCTCACTCCATCTGGTTTCTTTAGCGTGATGCTCCTTCCCGGTTCAAGGAACAGAAAATCGTCTTCAGGTACTTCATCAGAGAGAATCTTGACACCAAAAGCTGGCTTCTGCGCTGTCAGCTCTATGAGCTCTCCCATGTCCTCAAGTGAAATCTCCGGATCTGGGAGTTCCAGATCGCGCCACTTTCTGAAAACCCTGTAGTTCCTGTATTTAACCCCATCCGCTTCTGCCTCAACGAAGAAGAAAAGATCATCGGGTAGCTCTACTCTATCAACAGAACTCACGCCGTCTGCTGGGAGTACCGTTCTGTAAGTCTTTTCGAATACTTTTTCTCCCGTCTTCTCATAGGCCGCAAGCCTGAGAGAGACTTCTTTTGTCTCCCTCAGATCGCTCACCACCAGCAGTTCTATTTTGTTGTCTCTCCTTTTCAAAACGGGTAGAACTTCAGCGAAGAATCTCCTCGCATAGTAGTAGAGAGCTTTTGGCTTTTTGAAGTAATCAACTGCGGACCAGCTGAAGACCGGCCAGCTGTCGTTGAACTGCCAGAAGAGAGCGCCGGCCGTTTTGTACTTCCTGCTTCGCCAGTGTTCAACACCGAACTTGATCGCCTCCGCCTGGTTGAGCTGGGACAGATACACAAAACTGTCGAAATCTTTACACTTCCCAAAATTCCCGAATATGAACCTGATCAATCTTTCCTGTCCTTCCACCTGTTTGTTGTGCTTCAGCATGACGGGATGGAATATCTCTCTTTCCTCGGGTTTTGAAAAGAACTCTATCGTCTCTGGATGGGGAGCACCCTGAAATCCAAACTCACTGATGAACCTTCCGGTGTCTTTTTCGTAGTTTTCATAGTTCATCCAGCCACTCCACACGTACCAGACGTGCCTGTCTCCTTCCTTTTCGCTGTTCGCCTTTTCACCGCCGTATGGACTGGACGGCCAATAGGGAGTGGATGGGTCTTCTTCGGCACAGATCTCTGGAAAATCGAAGAGGTAGAGCCTGTTTCCGAGGTTGATACCATCCACTTTTCTGGCCATATTTCCCCATTCATCGAATCCCCAGTTGTTTTCGTTGTTTCCGCACCAGAGAACAATGGAAGGATGGTATCTGAGTTTTCTCACAATTTTTCTTGCCTCTTCGTTCGCGAGTTTTCTGAACCACGGAAGATGATCCGGATATTCAAGACACGCGTACATGAAATCCTGCCACACCATGATACCGAGTTCATCACAGAGTCTGTAGAAGATCTCTCTCTCGTAGATTCCTCCTCCCCATACCCTGAGCATGTTCATATTGGCACTCCTTGCCATTTTGACGAGCTTTTCGTAATCTTCGTCTTTCAACCACGTGAGGATGTTTTCTGAGGGAATCCAGTTGGCACCCTTCGCGAAGACTTTCTCACCGTTGATTTCGAATATGAAAGTTTTTCCTTCTTCATCGGGTTCCTGAACGATTCTGACTCTTCTCAAACCGATTTTCTTTTCTTCTCTGTAGATCTCTCCGTTTGAATCTTTCAATACGAAAACGAAATCGTACAGGTACGGTTCCCCCACGTTCCACGGATACCATAGTTTCACATCTTCCAGGTGGAACACTCCATCGAAGAGCTTTTCTCCGTTCTTTTCAAGAACAGGAAACTCCCCTATCTTTTCACCGTTCACATAAACTTCCACACTGAGATTTCCTTCCCCGTATACAAAGCCGTTCACCCTCACAAGAGCATCTTTCCCGTCAAGCTCCAGCAGACAAGCCGTTGAATCCTGAAGACGTGCCCTGTACACCTCGAGGTATACGGGTTTCCAGATACCGCTTGTAACGATTCTGGCACCCCAGTCCCATCCGTACGAATACTGGGCCTTTCTTATGTATCCTCTGATGGGATCTTCAGGACCGCCGAGGACCCCGTAGTTCTGCTCGAGAGTTTTCGGAACTCTGATGGGGGATTTTATGTACACCTTCAGGTGATTCTTTTCTTTCAACACGTTCGTGACATCGAAGCGATACTCGATGAACATGTCTTCGGTGCTTCCAAGATAAACACCGTTCAGATAAACATCCGACAGCGTGTCGACACCTTCAAAAACGAGATCGACACGTTCCCCCTCTTTCAAATCTTCTTTGAACGCGAACTCCCTCTCGTAGATCCACTCTCTGTCTTCTATTTCCTTGAAGAGATCTTCGTTCATCCCAACGTACGGGTGTGGAAGGAGACCTTCTCTGACCAGATCTGCCTGGACAACTCCTGGCACAGTCCCTTCAAACGAAAATTTCCCTTCGTTATCCCTAACACTCCAGAAACCGTTCAGGTCGATTCTTTTCACGTTATCACCTCCTCATGAATGTATATCACACTCTCTATGAAAAAACGAAATGGTAAAATTCAAAAGAGAGGTTAATTTTTCCGGAGGTGATCGAGGAGTGTACAGACCCGACCTGATCAGGAATATATGCATAATAGCGCATATCGATCATGGAAAGACAACCCTGGTGGACAGGATTCTTGAAATCACAAATACGGTGGACAGAAGAAAAATGAGAGAGCAGTACCTGGACATGATGGATATAGAGAGAGAAAGAGGAATTACCATAAAGGCCCAGCCGGTGAAAGTCATGTACACGGCAGAAGATGGAAACACCTATGAAATAAACATAATAGACACACCGGGACACGTGGATTTCTCTTACGAAGTGGGAAGGAGTATGGCGGCCTGTGAAGGTGCCATACTGCTCGTTGATGCAACGCAGGGAGTGGAAGCCCAGACGGTTGCCCACACCTACCTTGCCATAGAACATGATCTGGAGATAATTCCGGTGATCAACAAGATCGATCTTCCGAATGCAAACATAGAGGAAACTGCCCTTGAAATAAAGGACCTTCTCGGTGTAAGCGAAAACGAAATCTTGCTCGTCAGCGCCAAGGAAGGAACGGGTGTGAAAGAACTCCTCGAAGCCATCGTCAAAAGAGTTCCTCCTCCGAAGGGAGACATCAACGGCAAACTCAAGGCACTTATATTCGACGCAAAATACGACAACTACAAAGGTGTGATCGTACACGTTCGTCTCTTCGATGGTCAGGTGAAACCAGGTGATAAAATAATGACTTTCTCCAACAAAAAAGTCTACGAAGTCCAGGAAGTAGGAGTGTTTCTGCCGGAGATGGAACCGGTGGATTCACTCAGTGCGGGCGAAGTGGGATACATCATCGCAGGGATAAAAGAGGTGTCGGACGCGCGGGTGGGAGATACGATCACATCGGCGAACGATCCGGTAGATGAAGCTCTTCCGGGATACAGAGAGATAAAACCGATGGTCTTCGCCGGGATGTTTCCAGGGCTTCCCGAATACTACGAAGAACTCAGAAAAGCTCTCGAAAAGCTGAAACTCAACGATTCCGCACTGTATTTCGAACCCACGATGTCCCCAGCTATGGGTTTTGGCTTTCGATGTGGTTTTCTGGGACCTCTCCACATGGAAGTGGTGAGGGAAAGAATAGAGAGAGAGTTCGATCTCGCTGTCATTCTCACCGCACCGAACGTTAGATACAGGGTGAAGCTCAGAAACGGTGAGAAAATAGAGATCACGGATCCTTCCAAATTTCCCGATGAAGGCGAGATACTGGAAGCGTACGAACCGTACGTTGATCTTTCGATCATAACACCGAGCGAATACATCGGAGCGATAATAAATCTCGTTCAAAATGAAAAGAGAGGGGAACTCAGAATAACCGAGAATGCAGGAAAAAACCGCGTCATTCTAAAATTCGACGCTCCACTTGCCGAGATAATATACGATTTCTTCGATAAGATGAAAGCGGTGAGCAGAGGCTATGCCTCCATGGATTACGAGTTCAAAGAGTACAGAAAGAGCGATCTGGTGAAGGTTACCATACTCGTAAACAAAGAACCCGTCGACGCACTGTCGTTCATAGCACATCGCTCGAAAGCGTACCAGATAGCTCGAAAGATGGTGGATAAACTGAAAGATTTGATTCCACGACACCAGTTCCAGATTCCCATCCAAGCTAAGGCTGACGGCAGAATAATAGCAAGAGCGGACATAAAAGCCCTCAGAAAAGACGTTCTGGCAAAGTGTTACGGTGGAGATGTGACGAGGAAAATGAAACTTCTCGAAAAACAAAAGGAGGGTAAAAAGAAACTCAGGGAAATCGGACAGGTCACCATACCGCAGGAAGCGTTTCTTGCTCTTCTCAAAATAGGAGGGGAGGATGAAAAGTGAGGCGTTCTTTGTTTCTCGTTGTTGTACTCCTGATGCTTTCTTCATGCACGTTGATAAAAATAGTGGTACCACCGGAGGCCTATTCTCTGGATACAGCCATCTTCGTTCTGGAGACCAGAGATTACAGATTGTCGGATGTGAAGGAGATAGACAGTTATGGAGACGTGGAAATGAAGGGCAAAGTTGCGGTTTTTGAAACGGAGTATGGCCCTGTTTTCCTCTACGTCTACAAAGGCAAAGAAGCGAAGAAGATCTGGAAGAAATTGAACGGCAGAGCCGGGTTTGTGTCCATAAGAAGTGTTCTGGACCTGCCCAACATGGGAAAATTCTCCACAGTATCGAACGGAAAGAAGATCATCGCCTGGTGGAGAAAAAACTGGCTTTTCATCGTCGAAGGGAAAAACGGTGTAGAAGAATTTGTGAAGCACGTTTATAGAGTCTATGAGGAGATGAAACAGTGATCGTTCTGGGGCACAGGGGGTACTCTGCGAAATACCTTGAAAACACCCTCGAAGCGTTTATGAAAGCGGTGGAGGCAGGGGCAGATGGTGTGGAGCTGGACGTGAGACTGTCAAAAGATGGAGAAGTTGTTGTCTCACACGACGAAGATTTGAAAAGACTGTTTGGACTGGACGTGAAGATAAGAGATGCCACTGTGTCTGAGCTGAAAGAATTAACAGATGGAAAGATAACCACTTTGAAAGAAGTGTTCGAAAGCATTTCTGATGATAAAATAATTAACATCGAGATAAAAGAAAGGGAAGCGGCAGACGTCGTTCTGGAAATTTCGAAAAAAAGAAAGAATCTGATATTCTCTTCTTTCGATCTGGACCTGCTCGATGAGAAATTCAAGGGGACAAAATACGGCTATCTGATAGATGAAGAGAACTACGGAAGTATAGAAAACTTTGTCGAGAGAGTAGAAAAAGAACGTCCTTATTCGCTCCACGTACCGTACCAGGCGTTCGAATTAGAATACGCAGTAGAGGTTTTGAGAAGTTTCAGAAAAAAAGGAATCGTGATCTTTGTCTGGACGCTGAACGATCCGGAAATTTATCGAAAGATACGCAGAGAAATAGACGGGGTTATCACGGACGAAGTGGAACTCTTCGTGAAGTTGAGGTGAAAAGCCGTGGAGTACAAAAAGTTTGTGGAAACAAGAAGAGAGCTGAACGAGAAGGTGTTATCCCGTGGAACTCTGAACACGAAGAGATTCTTCAATCTCGACTCCGCCGTTTACAGGCCCGGGAAACTCGATGTAAAGACCAAAGAACTGATGGGGCTCGTAGCATCCACGGTTCTCAGGTGCGATGATTGTATAAGGTACCACCTTGTGAGATGTGTTCAGGAAGGAGCGAGCGACGAAGAGATCTTCGAAGCCCTTGACATCGCCCTCGTGGTTGGTGGCTCTATCGTGATACCGCACTTGAGAAGAGCTGTGGGATTCCTTGAAGAGCTGAGGGAGATGGAGAAAAATGGCGAGACTATTTCTCTTTGATGGAACTGCTCTGGCCTACAGAGCGTACTATGCGCTCGATAGATCGCTTTCTACTTCCACCGGCATTCCCACAAACGCCACATACGGTGTGGCGAGGATGCTGGTGAGATTCATCAAAGACCATATCATTGTCGGAAAAGACTACGTTGCTGTGGCTTTCGACAAAAAAGCTGCCACCTTCAGACACAAGCTCCTCGAGACTTACAAGGCTCAAAGACCAAAGACTCCGGATCTCCTGATTCAGCAGCTTCCGTACATAAAGAAGCTGGTCGAAGCCCTTGGAATGAAAGTGCTGGAGGTAGAAGGATACGAAGCGGACGATATAATTGCCACTCTGGCTGTGAAGGGGCTTCCGCTTTTTGATGAAATATTCATAGTGACCGGAGATAAAGACATGCTTCAGCTTGTGAACGAAAAGATCAAGGTGTGGCGAATCGTAAAAGGGATATCCGATCTGGAACTTTACGATGCGCAGAAGGTGAAGGAAAAATACGGTGTTGAACCCCAGCAGATCCCGGATCTTCTGGCTCTAACCGGAGATGAAATAGACAACATCCCCGGTGTAACTGGGATAGGTGAAAAGACTGCTGTTCAGCTTCTAGAGAAGTACAAAGACCTCGAAGACATACTGAATCATGTTCGCGAACTTCCTCAAAAGGTGAGAAAAGCCCTGCTTCGAGACAGAGAAAACGCCATTCTCAGCAAAAAGCTGGCGATTCTGGAAACAAACGTTCCCATTGAAATAAACTGGGAAGAACTCCGCTACCAGGGTTACGACAGAGAAAAACTCTTACCACTTTTGAAAGAACTGGAATTCGCATCCATCATGAAGGAACTTCAACTGTACGAGGAATCCGAACCCGTTGGATACAGAATAGTGAAAGACCTGGTGGAATTTGAAAAACTCATAGAGAAACTGAGAGAATCCCCTTCGTTCGCCATAGATCTTGAGACGTCTTCCCTCGATCCTTTCGACTGCGACATTGTCGGTATCTCTGTGTCTTTCAAACCAAAGGAAGCGTACTACATACCACTCCATCATAGAAACGCCCAGAACCTGGATGAAAAAGAAGTTCTGAAAAAGCTAAAAGAAATCCTGGAGGACCCCGGAGCAAAGATCGTTGGTCAGAATTTGAAATTCGATTACAAGGTGTTGATGGTAAAGGGTGTTGAACCTGTCCCTCCTCACTTCGACACGATGATAGCGGCTTACCTTCTTGAGCCGAACGAAAAGAAGTTCAATCTGGACGATCTCGCATTGAAATTTCTTGGATACAAAATGACCTCTTACCAGGAACTCATGTCCTTCTCTTCTCCGCTGTTTGGTTTCAGTTTTGCCGATGTTCCTGTAGAAAAAGCAGCGAACTATTCCTGTGAAGATGCAGACATCACCTACAGACTCTACAAGATCCTGAGCTTAAAACTCCACGAGGCAGATCTGGAGAACGTGTTCTACAAGATAGAAATGCCTCTTGTGAGCGTGCTTGCACGGATGGAACTGAACGGTGTGTACGTGGACACAGAGTTCCTGAAGAAACTCTCAGAAGAGTACGGAAAAAAACTCGAAGAACTGGCAGAGGAAATATACAGGATAGCTGGAGAGCCGTTCAACATAAACTCACCGAAGCAGGTTTCAAGGATCCTTTTTGAAAAACTCGGCATAAAACCACGTGGTAAAACGACGAAAACGGGAGACTACTCAACACGCATAGAAGTCCTCGAGGAACTTGCCGGTGAACACGAAATCATTCCTCTGATTCTCGAATACAGAAAGATACAGAAATTGAAATCAACCTACATAGACGCCCTCCCCAAGATGGTCAACCCAAAGACCGGAAGAATTCATGCTTCTTTCAATCAAACGGGGACTGCCACTGGAAGACTCAGCAGCAGCGATCCAAATCTTCAGAACCTCCCGACGAAAAGCGAAGAGGGAAAAGAAATCAGGAAAGCGATAGTTCCTCAGGATCCAAACTGGTGGATCGTCAGCGCCGACTACTCCCAGATAGAACTGAGGATTCTTACCCATCTCAGTGGTGATGAGAATCTTTTGAGGGCATTCGAAGAGGGCATCGACGTCCACACTCTAACAGCTTCCAGAATATTCAACGTGAAACCCGAAGAAGTAACCGAAGAAATGCGCCGCGCTGGTAAAATGGTTAATTTTTCCATCATATACGGTGTAACACCTTACGGTCTGTCTGTGAGGCTTGGAGTACCTGTGAAAGAAGCAGAAAAGATGATCGTCAACTACTTCGTCCTCTACCCAAAGGTGCGCGATTACATTCAGAGGGTCGTATCGGAAGCGAAAGAAAAAGGCTATGTTAGAACGCTGTTTGGAAGAAAAAGAGACATACCACAGCTCATGGCCCGGGACAGGAACACACAGGCTGAAGGAGAACGAATTGCCATAAACACTCCCATACAGGGTACAGCAGCGGATATAATAAAGCTGGCTATGATAGAAATAGACAGGGAACTGAAAGAAAGAAAAATGAGATCGAAGATGATCATACAGGTCCACGACGAACTGGTTTTTGAAGTGCCCAATGAGGAAAAGGACGCGCTCGTCGAGCTGGTGAAAGACAGAATGACGAATGTGGTAAAGCTTTCAGTGCCGCTCGAAGTGGATGTAACCATCGGCAAAACATGGTCGTGAGGAGGTGTTATCTGTGGATGCAAGAATCGTGAACGCCCTCATTGGATCGGTTTATGAAACCATCAGAGATGTTCTGGGGATAGAGCCGAAAACAGGAAAACCCAGCACCGTATCACACATAGAGATTCCCCACTCGCTGGTAACCGTCATTGGAATAACAGGTGGAATAGAAGGCAGTCTGATCTATTCTTTTTCGTCGGAGACGGCACTGAAAGTTGTTTCCGCTATGATGGGTGGAATGGAATACAATCAACTCGATGAACTCGCTCTGAGCGCGATAGGAGAACTTGGAAACATGACAGCCGGGAAGCTGGCGATGAAACTCGAACACTTGGGAAAACATGTGGATATCACCCCGCCAACTGTGGTGAGTGGAAGAGATCTCAAAATAAAGAGTTTTGGTGTTATTTTGAAACTTCCGATCTCTGTCTTTTCGGAAGAGGATTTCGATCTTCATCTTTCAGTGAAGAGCGGAGGGTGATGCCTATTTCCAGAAATCTTTTCAGGGACTTTGGAAAATACAACATAGTCGTTATGTTCATAACGACTCTGGCTTCGAACATCGTTGTCGGTGCTTTGATCGGGTATTATCTGGACAAATGGACCTTCAAAAATGGGATTTTACTGTTTATTTTCATAATTTTAGGAATTGTTTCAGGTTTCTATAACGGTTTCAAAATTCTTTTGAAAGAAACTGAGAGGTATGATAAAAGTGAAAAGGTTAACAAAAAAGATGGCAGTGACGATAATAATAATGGGAATGGTTGAAGCATTTGTTTTTGGCTTGATAAGCGGTTTCGAAAAGAGCTGGGGCCCACTCCTTGGAAGTGCAGGAGCTGTACTGAATCTCTTTTCTTTGAAAAACGACATAGAGAAGATGGCTTCCAGGAGAACCACGAAGGGATGGGTCTTTGGATACTTGGGAAGATACACCTTCAGCGCGGCGCTTCTTCTTCTGGGTGGTCTTGTGTCTTTTGAAACTCTTCTGGGAGTTTTCTTCGGTTTGATGAATTTGAAGATAGTCTCTTTCATAGCCTGGAGGTGGACGGATTGAAGATCACGTTCTCAAAAAAAGAGAAAATATTTCTCGTTGTCTTCATTTCCCTCTACGTTCTCGTTGCCATCTTGAACATCCAACAGCTGAAACGGACACCCATGGAAGAGATCTTCGGTGGTCTCGGTAAAAGATGGATTGTGGATATAAACGGATTCAGGATCAATCCCATGACCATCATCGTTGGAACGGCTATAGCGATCTTTCTAATAGTGCTCGCGTACAGACTGAGAAAGTTCGAAATGATTCCAAACAGAAAGCAGGCTTTCATGGAGTCGATCCTCGAGATGTTTTACGAGATCGTTGACGAATCGATCCCAGATAAGCGATTTGTGAAACCCACTTTTGTAGTTGCAACCACACTTTTCCTCTTTATCACCATCTCGAACATAATAGGTGGAGCGGTGCCGGGCGTGAGTGTGGTCGCCGATGAAACCGGTGCTGTTCAAAAGGTAGTACTCTTCAACGACACCTGGCCGGCACCAACAGGAGACCTGAACACCAATCTCACCTACGCCGTTATGGTTCTCATCATCAGCCATGCTTTCGCCATAAAGTCCAAGGGATTCAAAGAGTGGCTGAAGTCCTGGTTCTATCCAAATCCGGTTATGTTCCCTATAAACCTCATCGGCGAGCTGGCAAAACCCATCTCCCATTCTCTGAGGTTGTTTGGTAATATAGGAGGTGGAGCAATACTCGTTTACATCCTCTCTTACATGACAAAGTACTTCTTCGCTCCCATCATTTTCTGGGGATTCTTCGGCATCTTCGTTGGTTTGGTTCAGGCGTTCGTGTTCAGTATGCTCGCGGTCGCATACATCAGTTCACAACTTTCGTAAGGAGGGGTCAAAGATGGAAAATCTTGGAGATCTCGCTCAGGGACTGGCGCTTCTTGGAAAATATCTCGGAGCAGGACTCTGCATGGGAATAGGAGCCATCGGTCCTGGAATAGGAGAAGGTAACATAGGAGCTCACGCAATGGACGCCATGGCGAGACAACCTGAAATGGTCGGTACCATCACCACGAGGATGCTTCTTGCCGACGCCGTTGCCGAAACAACGGGTATATACTCTCTTCTCATAGCCTTCATGATCCTCCTCGTGGTGTGAGGAGGGGAGAACTTTGGGCTTTCTGGAGATAAACTGGACCTCAGCGGCAATGCTGATGCTCTTCGTTCTCATGGTGTATTTTCTAAACAAATTCCTCTACACACCGTTCATTGAAATGACAGAGAAGAGAAGAAAAAAGGTGGAAGAGGACCTGAAAAGCGCTGAGCAGTTGAAAGAAGAAGCCGAAAAGATGAGATCTGAAGCCGAGAGATTTCTCTCCGAAGCAAGGCAGAGAGCAGACGAAATCGTAGAAAGTGCCAGAAAAGAAGCCGAAGCGATCGTTGAAGAAGCTCGTGAAAAGGCAAAGAAAGAAGCGCAGAACATCGTAGAGTCCGCAAAAACACAGATAGAAGTTGAATACAAAAAGGCTCTGGAACAGGTTCAGGAAAGAGCAGCGGAACTCTCCGTGATACTCGCTACCAAGCTTCTCCAAAAGGTGTTTCAGGATGAAAGAGCAAAAAGAGAGTATCTCGTCAAAATCCTCAAAGAGGAGATAGAAAAGTCATGAGGTTCTCTGCGGTGGCGGGAAGGTACGCCAGAGCACTTTTAAACGTTGCAATAGAAAAAGAAAAAGAAGAGGAATACCTGAGATTCCTGGATCTTGTGTGCCAGATTTACGAATCAAGCAGGGAACTGTTTGACAATCCCATCTTGAAACCAGAAAAGAAGATTTCTCTCATAAAAGAGATAATGAAAAGTTTCGGCCAGGAAATGGATGAGTTTCAGGAACGATTTTTAACGCTCGTGTTTGAGAGAAAAAGACAGAAACTTCTGAGAAACATCAGGGATCTGTTCGAGTACGAGAAGATCCTGTCGGAACAGAAAGTTCCTGCGAGTTTATCGATAGCCCACAGTCCAGAAGATGAAGAACTTTCTCTCCTCAGAAAGTTCGTCAGAAAGTACGCTCTCAGGGATCCTGTTTTCGATATTTCCATCGACGAATCTCTCATAGCGGGTGCTCTCGTTGAATTCGAGGGATTCAGACTGGACACGACGGTTCAGGGCAGACTGAAAAGAATCGCCCGAGAAGCCCTCAAAAGGGGTGAGATGAGTTGAGGATAAATCCTGGAGAAATCACGAAGGTTCTCGAAGAGAAGATAAAAAGTTTCGAGGAGAAGATCGATCTCGAAGACACTGGTAAGGTCATCCAGGTTGGAGACGGTATAGCCCGTGCGTACGGGTTGAATAAAGTGATGGTGAGTGAGCTCGTGGAATTCGTCGAAACTGGAGTCAAAGGAGTCGCCTTCAATCTGGAAGAGGACAACGTTGGTATCATCATACTCGGTGAATACAAAGATATAAAAGAGGGTCACACCGTCAGAAGATTGAAAAGGATCATAGAAGTACCGGTTGGAGAAGAGCTCCTCGGTAGGGTGGTCAATCCGCTCGGAGAACCGCTCGATGGAAAGGGCCCAATAAACGCAAAGAACTTCAGACCGATAGAAATAAAAGCCCCCGGTGTCATCTACAGGAAACCCGTCGATACACCTCTCCAGACAGGAATAAAGGCGATCGACTCCATGATTCCCATCGGGAGAGGCCAAAGAGAGCTGATCATAGGAGATAGGCAGACGGGAAAAACGGCCATCGCTATAGACACCATCATCAATCAGAAGGGACAGGGTGTGTATTGTATCTATGTGGCGATAGGTCAGAAAAAGTCCGCTATTGCAAGGATCATCGATAAACTCAGACAGTACGGAGCCATGGAGTACACAACGGTGGTTGTGGCCTCCGCTTCCGACCCGGCATCTCTCCAGTACATAGCACCGTACGCGGGCTGTGCCATGGGAGAGTACTTCGCATATTCCGGAAGGGATGCCCTCGTGGTCTATGACGATCTTTCGAAGCACGCCGTCGCCTACAGACAGCTCTCACTTCTCATGAGAAGGCCCCCGGGAAGAGAGGCTTATCCTGGGGACATCTTCTATCTACACTCCAGACTCCTTGAGAGGGCCGTCAGACTGAACGACAAACTCGGTGGAGGATCCCTCACGGCTCTACCCATCGTTGAAACTCAGGCGAACGATATATCCGCCTACATTCCAACGAACGTGATATCCATCACTGACGGTCAGATATACCTCGAGCCCGGATTGTTCTACGCCGGTCAGAGACCCGCCATCAACGTTGGTCTGTCCGTTTCCAGGGTTGGAGGATCTGCGCAGATAAAAGCAATGAAGCAGGTCGCCGGTATGTTGAGAATTGATCTTGCACAGTACAGAGAACTCGAAACGTTCGCTCAGTTTGCCACAGAACTGGATCCAGCTACCAGAGCCCAGATCATAAGAGGACAGAGGCTCATGGAACTTCTGAAACAGGAACAGTACAGTCCTATGCCCGTTGAAGAGCAGGTCGTTGTTCTCTTCGCAGGTGTCAGGGGATACCTCGATGATCTCCCGGTGGAAGAAGTCAGAAGATTCGAGAAGGAATTTCTCAGATTTATGCACGAAAAGCACCAGGATATCCTCGACGACATAAAGACGAAGAAAGAACTGACTTCGGAAACGGAGGAAAAACTCAAGAAAGCCATTGAAGAATTCAAAACCACTTTCAGGGTGTGATGTGCAATGAGTAGAGGTCGAATGCTACAGATAAAGAGAAAGATAAACGCAACACAATCACTGATGAAGATCACGCGCGCTATGGAGATGGTAGCGCGCGCAAAGGTGAGAAAAATAGAGTCGGAGTATCAAAAATTCAAGCCCTTCTACGACGAAGTGAAAAGATTGTGGGCGCTGGTTCCAGCGGAATCTCTCGATCCGATCTTTTTTGAAGAAGGGAACAGAGACCTGATCGTGGTGATAACAAGCGATATGGGACTGTGTGGTTCCTTCAACAGTGAAATCTTGAGAGAGGCAGAAAGAGTGATCTCCGAATCCAGGGATCCACAACTCATACTCGTGGGCCTCAAAGCCATAAACCATTTCAAGGACGGAAAAGTGTTGAAAATGTACGACAGATTCTACGAAATACCCGACTTTAGAAACGGCTCTACGATCGTGGAAGATATTCTCAATTTTCTCGATGGGAAACCCGCGAGAGTTAGAGTGATTTTCAGCCGCTTCAAAAACGTTCTCATCCAGAAGCCAGAAGTGCACGAACTTCTTCCCATCAAAAAGGAAGAAAAAAAGAGAGAAGACTTCGAATACGAACCACGCCTAGAGCAAATTGCTCCGCTGATCTTTCATTACTATCTCTCGGCCACACTCATGGAACTCATGTTTCAGACGAAGATAGGAGAATACTACGCAAGACAGAACGCCATGAAGAACGCCACAGACAACGCCCAGGAAGTGATCAGGGAGCTGACACTGGCGTACAACAAAGCGCGTCAGGCTTCGATCACCCAGGAACTCATAGAGATCGTTACGGGAGCAGAAGCTCTGAAGGAAATAGAAAAATGAGGTGATATGGCATGGCAAAGGGTTCGAAAGGATTCATTGTGAGTATTATGGGACCTGTTGTGGACGTGAAATTTCCCGAAGAGGAACTCCCGGATATATACAACGCCCTCGAAGTTGTAAATCCCCAAACGGGGCAGAAGGTAGTGCTCGAGGTGGAGCAGCTCATCGGCGATGGAGTTGTTAGAACGGTGGCTATGGATTCAACAGACGGTTTAACCAAAGGTCTGGAAGTGGTAGATACAGGAGCTCCCATAACAGCACCTGTGGGGAAAGAAGTCCTTGGAAGGATCCTGAACGTGATAGGTGAACCTGTCGACGAAGCAGGAGAAATAAAAGCCAAAGAAAGATGGCCCATTCACAGACCAGCCCCTGAGCTTGTGGAACAATCCACAGAGATAGAAATCCTCGAGACCGGTATAAAGGTGATCGATCTTCTCGCTCCGTTCCCAAAGGGCGGAAAGATCGGTTTCTTCGGAGGAGCGGGCGTTGGAAAGACCGTGCTCGTTATGGAACTCATCAGAAACATCGCAATAGAACACAAGGGATTTTCAGTGTTCGCAGGTGTCGGGGAGAGAACAAGAGAAGGTAACGAACTCTGGCTCGAAATGCAGGAAAGCGGAGTTCTTGGAAACACCGTTCTCGTTTTTGGCCAGATGAACGAGCCCCCAGGAGCGAGATTCAGAGTGGCTCTTACCGCCCTCACCATCGCTGAGTACTTCAGAGACGTAGAAGGAAGAGACGTTCTTCTCTTCATTGACAACATATTCAGGTTTGTCCAAGCTGGAAGTGAAGTCTCGGCACTTCTCGGAAGAATGCCGTCTGCTGTGGGATATCAGCCCACCCTCGCAACCGATATGGGAGAACTTCAGGAGAGAATCACTTCGACGAGGAGAGGTTCCATCACATCCGTTCAGGCCATATACGTTCCTGCGGACGACATAACCGACCCGGCACCGGCAACCACCTTCGCCCACCTGGATGCCACGGTGGTTCTGTCACGAAGAATAGCAGAACTTGGACTTTACCCGGCGGTTGATCCTCTCGACTCCTCCTCGAAAATTCTGGATCCAGCGATCGTTGGAAGAGAGCATTACGAAGTGGCAAGAGGTGTTCAGGAAGTTCTTCAGAGATACAAGGACCTTCAGGATATTATCGCCATACTCGGTGTGGAGGAACTCTCTCCGGAAGACAAACTTGTGGTTCACCGTGCCAGAAGAATTCAAAGGTTCCTCAGCCAGCCGTTCCACGTAGCAGAAAGGTTTACAGGGCGTCCTGGAAGATACGTACCCATTGAAGAAACAATTAGAGGATTCAAGGAGATTCTCGACGGAAAACTCGACGATGTACCTGAACAGGCGTTTCTCATGGCCGGAAACATCGACGAAGTTAAAGAAAGAGCAAAAGAAATGAGGAGTTGAAAATGTGAAGGTAAAAATCGTTACACCCTATGGGATCGTGTACGACAGAGAAAGCGACTTCATTTCTTTCAGAACGGTGGAAGGATCCATGGGAATCCTCCCCAGGAGGGCTCCCATAGTAACCCAGCTCTCCGTGTGCGATGTAAAAATAAAATCGGGTGATGATGAATACCATCTGAAAGTTGCGGGTGGTTTTTTGCTCTGCGATGGAAAAGATGTGATCATAATCACGGAAGAAGCCGGAAGAGAAGAAGACATCTCCCCTGATAGATTCATGGAAGCAAGGGAAAGAGTGGAAAGGGTGAGACGATTCTTCCAGTCTTCGTTATAGACAGCGCTGTCACAGTTGGCAATTGGGAACTTCCGTTTCCTGTAAGAACGATCGGTATAAAGGTCTACATCGACGATAAAGAGTACACAGACGACGTAGACATCGATAAAGAAACTTTTTACAGTCTTTTTGGAAAGGCAAAAAACTTCAGAACAGCCGTCCCCTCTCCGCTTGAAATGGAGAGGGTGCTTCGTGATATAATTTCTGAAGGTTGTACCCGTATATACTGCGTTCACCTTTCTTCAAAGCTGAGTGCTTTCTATAACGTGATGAAGAGCGTAACCGAACGTCTAAAAGAAAAGTTCCCATCGGTGACATTCAGGGTTATTGACACCAGACAAGTTTCAATAGGTGCAGGATATGTTCTTCTAAAGTTGATGGAATCGGTGAAAGACGGCAGAGAGGATCTTGAAAGAGTTGTTCAGGAAGCAAACGAAAGAATAAAGATCCGCTTCTCAGTGCTGGAATTCGATTATCTCATGAAGAGTGGAAGGGTAAAAGCGATAACAGGAATGCTCGGGAATCTCATAAAGATACATCCCATTCTGAGCATTGAAGATGGAGAACTCAGAGTGGTAGCGAAAAAACGTGGTTTAAAGAATGTTGTAGAGAAAATTGTTCAGGACCTGAAAATAGACGGAAGAAAAATGCTGGGACTTGTTTATGCCGGGGAAGAAATGAAGGAGATCGTTCTTGAAATAGAAGAAAAACTGAAAGACGAACACATCGAAAGGGTGGACATCGTGAGATTGCCTCCCACCCTTGCTGTTCATTCTGGTCCCAAGATGTTCGGAGCAGGTGTATTCATACTGTAAGGGAGGTGCTTTTATGGAGTACAGGATAACGGGAAAGGGTGTAGAAATTTCCGAAGCCATCAAAAATTATCTGGAAAAAAGGCTCGATAAAATTGACAGGGTGATTTACGATGATGACCTCGTTTCCTTCAACGTTAGAATAGAAAAAGATGGTAAGAATCAATATGTGGTTAAGTTCAATATGAATCTGAAAGGGAACATCATCAATGTAGAAGAAAGACACCCGGATATTTACACCGCGATAGATTTTGCCTCGGATGCTCTAGAAAAACAGGTGAAAAGATTGAAAGAGAGGCTGAAGAACCACCCTCATAGAAGTTCTGCACTCGTTGAAACTCCTCTTGAAGAGCCAGGTGAATTTTCCCCATCTGACAAGGTCTCTTCTGTAAAAAGAGTTTCTCTTCTCAACCTCGATCTCGATGAAGCAGTTATGCAGATGGATGAGTTGAACCATCGATTCCTCGTTTTCAGAAACGTCAATACTGGCGAAATAAATCTCCTCTACAGGGACGAAAACGGAGACATTCATCTCATCGAGATGGCAGAGTAAACCGGAGGTGTCAAGGATATAAGAGAATTTCTCCTTAATGTTCAATCGGACAGCTTGTCTTACGCTGTAATGGACGATGGTGAACTCGAAGAGGTCTTTTTCGATGAAATAGAAACGATCGCAGGGAAAATTTACCTTGGAAGGATCGAAAAAATTGTACCAGGACTCGAAGCAGCCTTCGTGAAAATTGGAAAGGGCAGGAACGCCTTTTTGAAACTCAGCGAGATTAATGAAGCCTACAGGAAAACTGTTCTGAAAGGACAAGAAGTAAAAGAAGGCCAGAAGATACTCGTACAGGTGAAAAAGGATGCTTCGGGAAAAAAAGGACCTCAGGTAACACCCCAGATAGGGATAGCCGACAGATTCGTTGTCATATTTCCTTTCAAAAAAGTGATAGGTGTTTCAAGAAAGATAGAAGATGCTTCAGAAAGACGCAGATTGAGAACCATAGCCTTTTCTCTGAGAAAAAAATACGGTGTCGGTGTAATAATGAGGACAGCAGCGGAAGGTGTGGACGAAGAGGAGATCATAAAGAATTTCGAAAGGGCATTAGAAAAATGGAACCAGGTACTTCAAAAGTTCAGAAGATCGAGAAAACCGAAGTTGCTATACGAAGAAGATCCTGTAGAACAGATCATCAAAGAAAAGGTGAATTCGAAGATAGACAAATTGATTTACAACGACAGATCACTCCTTGAGACCTTACAGAAATATCTTCAAAATCTTCCGAAAAAACCGGAGATCGAGTACGTAGAAGGTGACCTGTTTGAAAAGTTTTCCGTTTACGAACGTTTGAAAAAACTTCTCTCCCGCACTGTTCCATTGAAAAGCGGAGGAAACATCGTCATAGATCGAACAGAAGCGCTCACCGTTATAGATGTAAACTCGGAAAGCTACACAGACGCTGAAAACCAGGAGGAACTCGCTTTGAAAACGAACATGGAGGCCATCGAAGAAATCGTTCGTCAGTTGATACTCAGAAACATTGGAGGAATCGTGGTAATAGATTTCATAAAGCAGAAAGATCCGAAGAGTTATGAAAAGCTTCTTTCACGATTCAAAGAGGTTGCAAAAAGAGACGGAACAAGAATCGAAATCTTTGGATTCACAAATCTTGGGCTTCTGGAAATAACAAGAAAAAGAACGACAAGACCTCTGGATACACTTCTTTTCACCCGGTGCCCCGTGTGTTCGGGAACGGGAAAAGTACTTTCTCAAAAGATTCTGCTTAAGAGAATCAGAGAAGATTTGAAAAAATTGAAAGATTTTGAGGAAGTAACATTGAAAGTTCATCCGAACATGTCTGGATACTTCAAAAGGGAAGATATAAAAAAGCTCCAGAAGGAATTCAAAGTAAAACTGAACCTGGATTACGGCTGGCACGATCCAAATTCTTACGAGATCAAGGCGAAGACCAAGAAAGGAGGAAAGTGACATGGAAATATCCATGGACCTAATCAAAAAGCTCAGAGAAATGACAGGTGCAGGTATTCTGGATTGTAAAAAAGCCCTCGAAGAAGCCAACGGTGATATGGAAAAAGCGGTGGAGATTCTCAGAAAAAAGGGTGCTGCAACAGCTGAAAAGAAAGCTGGAAGAACTACCAAAGAAGGAATCATCGTTGCATACGTTCACTTCAACGGAAGAATAGGTGTTCTGCTCGAGATGAACTGTGAAACGGACTTCGTGGCCAGAACCGATGAGTTCAAAGAACTCGCTTACAACCTCGCAAAACAGGTTGCTGCAATGAAACCTCTGTACGTCAGAAGAGAGGACGTCCCGGCAGAAGTCATAGAAAAAGAGAAAGAAATCTACAGAGCTCAGATCAAGGATAAACCTGAAAACATCGTGGAAAAGATCGTGGAAGGAAAGCTCGAGAAATTCTTCGAACAGGCGTGTCTCTACGAACAGACTTACATATTCGACGATACAAAAAAGGTGAAAGATCTCATAAACGAACTGATAGCGAAAACAGGTGAAAACATAAGAGTTTCAAGGTTCACAAGATACGAGATAGGAGAGGGTTACGAAGATTGATCAACGACACACATAAGCGAGGGTGAGCGAAAAGCTCACCCTTTTTTTGGAGGTATGGATCATGAGAGTACTGGTGAAGCTGAGTGGGGAAGCACTCTCGGGAGAAGGAGGCAGAGGGTTCGATCCAGAAAGAGTGAACTACATAGTCAACGAGATTAAAAGCGCCATTGAAGAAGGTTTCAAAATAGGTATCGTTGTGGGAGCAGGGAATCTCTTCAGGGGTGTCGAGCTGAAGAATCTCACCATGACAAGGGCCGATCAGATCGGTCTTCTCGGAACCGTGATGAATTCCGTATATTTGAAAGACATCTTCGAAAGATCCGGATTGAAAGCTCGAATTTATTCACAGATAGTGAATCTTCCGGATGTGGAAAGGGTGAACTACGATTCTATAGAATCTGCCCTAAGAGAAAACAGCATTCTGATCTTCGCTGGAGGCACGAGCAATCCATTTTTCACTACAGACACAGCAGCCGTTCTGAGAGCCCAGGAAATGAGAGCAAAATTGGTGGTGAAAGCCACAAAAGTGGATGGTGTGTACGATAAAGACCCAAAGAAATTTCCCGATGCGAAGAAGATCCCTCATCTCACGTTCTCAGAAGCGATGAAAATGGGGCTCAAGGTCATGGATGCCGAAGCCTTCGCTCTGTGTAAGAAGCTTGGAATTACAGTGAAGGTGATCAATTTCTTCGAACCAGGAACTCTTCTGAAAGCGCTGAAGGGAGAAGACGTGGGAAGCACCGTTGTTCCAGATTAATCCACGTATTTCCCCTTTGTTTCTCTTCCAAATATCAGAACGATCACACCGGCAAACATTGCCATCGCGGAGATCCATGCGAGGGTTTCCGCGATGCTTTTTCCTTTCTCCATCATGAAGCCTGTGTAGTAAGGAGCTATTATACCCGCTATCCTTGCCCATACTCCCGCTGCTCCGTTTCCAGTCCCCCTGAGCGACGTGGGATACAGCTCCGGTGTGTAAGCGTAGACCAGTCCCCACACTCCAAGACAGAAGAAAGAAAGGACCAAAGCAGCTGCAAGAAGCGAAGCATCTCCTCTCACGTTGGCCCACAGCAGAGCGGCAAGTCCTGTTCCTATGAAGTAAACACCAAGAGAAGCCTTTCTTCCCCATTTTTCTATGAAGTAGGCTGCCGAAAGGTACCCGGGAAGCTGTGCCACCATCATGTAGAATGTGAACCAGGAAGATTTGACAACACTCACACCCAGCGAGGAGAAGATCCTGGGAGCCCAGGTGAACAGAGCGTAATACACGAAGCTCACAACGAACCACGCTATCCAGATCACAACTGTGTCTTTCAAATGTTCCCTCTTCAAAAGAGCCAGGATGGGAACTTTCTCTTTTTTTGGAAGCTCCACCTCTTCCTCCACTCTTTTACCCAGAGACCTCTCCAGCGCTTCTTTTCCACCCTTCAAAAACGCGTACTTTGGGGTTTCGGGCATCCTAAGAAACACCGGAACAAAAAGGTACCCGATGGAGAAGATCCAGAAGACCCATCTCCAGTTCGGGAGAACATTCACTGCGAAGAGTCCTATCAGTATACTCCCAACCGCCCAGCTCGACTCCAGAAGCACAAGATACCTTCCCCTGAGTCTGATACTCGTGAATTCTGCAAGATACGCGTTGAACGAAGGCATCAAGCCTCCATACCCAAAACCCGAAAGGCCTCTCAGAACTAAAAGAGTTTCGAACGATGAGGAAAAGCCGGACAGAAAAGTGAAGGTGATCGTTACGATGAAAAAGAACAGATTGGAAACTTTCCTTCCAAGAAGGTCAGCCACGAACCCCACAGAAAGCGCTCCAAAAAGCATTCCAAGGAAGGTAGCACTTGCTATGGTAGCTCCCTGAGTAGAGGTGAGATTCCATTCCTTTATCACGTAAGGAAGCACAAAAGAAAGAAGCATAACACCGGCAGCATCGAACATCCAGGCGATAGAAGTGAGGATGAGAAACCTTCTCTGAGTTTTTCTGTCCACGTATTTTTCAACTATTTCGTCTATTCTCATCTTTTATCCCTCCTCTATCAGGAAACCTTTTTTCTTCAGCTCTCTCATGATTCTTTCCATTGTTTCTTCATCCGGTGCCTCTATGGTGTGAAGATGAACTCCTCCAGAGAGAGTTAAGAGAGGTTCTGTCTTTGCCATCTCCATCAAGTTTACAAATTTCAAGACCTCTTCCTCGGAGGAAACATCGATGATACCTCTTATTTCACCGTAAACCGGATGTTCCACAATCACATCGACTATTCTTCCACCGTTTCTCACCACACAGAGTAATTCTTCTTTTATCTCTTCTGGCGCGTGCTTCACAGCTACAAGCCTCGAGACTCCAGACTTTCCACCCGCAAGCACGTATCCCCTTGGCGTGGCCACGATGTTGTAACCAAGACTTCTCAAGTAGGCGATATCCTGAACGATCACCTGCCTGCTCACACTGAGTTCTTCTGCCAGCTGAGCTCCACTGACGGGTTCTTTTGATCTCTCGAGAATCCTTACGATGGACTTCAATCTTTCCTGTCTAACGGTTTTCATGTGCATCACCCGAGCATATTTTACACCTGCTGTAAAGAAATGCCAAGATTTCTGAGAAAGTTCGCTGTCTCGGCGGGAACTACTTTCTTGAGATCTTCCCAGCTTCTGAAGGGACGATTCAGAATGATCTTTCTGGCGAGGGCGTTTCCGATTCCGGGTATCGCTGTGAGTTCTTCCAGTGACATGGAGTTTATGAAGGAAGGGTAAGGCAGGGCAGTCACCGATCGTTCGCCGTGGGAAACCACAACCACGTCCAGCACACCACTGTGATTTCCTGGAATGCCGACGAGTATCGGATAACTCCCTAGCTGTCTTCCAAAAGAGATTTTTCCTTCTCTGTACTCAACTATCACCTTTTTTAGAACAGTGCCGGCAGGGAAGACTCTCTTCAGCATTTCACGATCTATCTCTTCCCTTATCCTTCTTTTCCACTGATCATGAAGATAACTTTTGATTCTGTGCTTTTTATTCTTTAAATACTCGTATACCGGAGTTCCCGGATAAGCGAGAAGTTTTCTGATGTTTATCCTTCTCAGAAGATAACCTTCATCGAGAATGCGCTTCAGATATGAATAATTCTTTTTGAGGGTTTCTTCCGTTTCCCCCGGAAGACCAAAGATCAGATTCACACCGGGAAGGAGTTTTGGTATTCCATCCACCCGCACTCCACCTATCTCGTTCACAACAGCGATGGCTTTCAAAAACTCTTCCGGCGAACCCTGAACGTTGTTCTTCTTCAGGACATTTTCGTCGAAGGACTCCACTCCAAAGGAGAACACATCGCCTGGTGTGTTGTATCTGACAATGGTTTCAACTATCTTTCTACATTCCTTTTCGTATGTAACAAGGTAGGATGGGTTGGCGTTATCCGTGTGGAGAACTTCCAGATGAGGAGCTACTTCTCTGGTACCCGAATACAACTCCTCCAGGATCTCCGGAGAGGGCTTCCCTCCGTTCCTGTCAGATCCAAACGCCAGAATATTCGCAGCCCTTCCGAAGCGAAATGCTCTGCATCCAGCTCTGTAGAGGGACTCTATCTCTTTCAGTATGGCCTGTACATCTCGAGATTTCAACCTTCCATGGAGAAGCGGTTCTGTGCAAAAAGAACAGAACGTTCTTCTTTCACAACCTCTCGAGACTTCTATTTCGCATATGACATGCGGAAAGTTCGGATGTTTCTCAAGGACAACGGCCCCATAAGGTGCCACCGCATCGATCAGCTCATAATCGCTTTTTGCCTCTGGATCGGGTACACCCTGAAAATAGGAGACTACAAAAGCCTCCATATCTCCACTCACCAGATAATCCGCCTGTATGTCAAATCGTCTTGCCACAGATCCCCCTCTGAGTGAATATCCCCCAACTATTGGACCACCCACTATTTTTATGGGTCTTCTTGCGATGCTGAGAATCCTCTGAAGCTCTGAAAGGGTGAGAGGTGTTCCGCCCTTGTATCGACCTGGCACGGTGATTCCACCAAAAACAAAAAGAAAATCGTATTCGTTCGCAATTTCCCAGAGTGATTCCTTTCTCATTTTGTCTATGGTGACATAATCGACTTCTACATCATGAACCACAAGTGCACCTGCGAGGTACCTGACGTACGGACTCACATAAGGTGGGACACCAAAGGCGGCGGGCTCGTCTATGTAACCGTCCACTATGAGCGCTCTCATTGTCCAAGAATCACCTTTATCTCCTCAAGAGTTTTTTCATCGGCAACGATGGCTATCTTGAGTCCGTTGATGTTGACTTGTAAACCACCCTTTGGAAGGTCGTTTCCTATGAATATCTCTACTTTTTGACCGTTTTTGTAGATACCCTCTATCTCGAGCCCCGATGTTCCTTCTCTGATTATGAGGAAACGAAAGTTACTCAGGATGTCAACCAGTTCTTTTGGAAATTCCACTCCAGAGTCCACAAGAGTGTAGTCTTTCAAAATTTCATTCTTATCGGCAGAAAGCGGTTTCACTTCTTCGTAGATCAGCTTGCTCTTCGTGTCCATGTAGTTTCTTTCGATCTCTTTTGGGAATCCATCGGATGAGAGAAGCACGCGGTATTCTCCCGTGTCATGAATGTATATCTCGTACCCTTCGTTTGTTTCTTCAATTTTCAGATCTCTTCCCTGCAGAATCTCCTTGAAGGCAAGATCCTCAAGATCGAGAATGAGCATGGGAGATCTCTTCAAGGTGGTACCGGATCCCATGTAACAGCTCTGACCCAGTCTCACCCAGTTCACACTGACGGGTTCGTGTACCAGAACCATCTTGTCCGCTCCCCACTTGTACACCTCTTCGTATCTGAAACGGCTTTTCAAACCAATTTCAACCATTATCCTCTTCGCGTAATAGTTCGCGTACATCCACTTTTCCACGATTTCAGGTAGTGCAAAAATCGTAGCTGCGAGGAAAAACAAAACTACCAGAACGTACTTTTTCACACTATCACCATCCATCGCTCACTACTTCCACTGTTTTTATGTAATCTATTAACTCTTTAACAACAGGATTTTGTTTTTGAACAACTTTTCGAGACGGAGAGACAGGGAAAATGTCGAGGACTACAGAAAGAAGCAGCAGGGAAACTGCGATCCCAGCGAAAACTGTTGAAAGGACGAGTTTCTTTCGCCTTTTTTTCAGGATCTTCCTCATCAGACGTTCACTTGGAACGTACTCGCATCGTATTCTGTAGAGAGTGATAGCCTCCCTGTAAACTCGGTAATCTCTGAGGAGTTCCTCAGGAAGCCCCTCTATGGGCTCTTCACCGTCAAGAATCCTGTTCAATCTGTCATCTTTCAACAGTTTCACCCTCTTTCAACAAGTTTCCCAGCCTCTTTCTTGCGTAGTGAAGACGGCTTTTTACAGTTCCAACAGGTTTTTGCAAAACGGACGCTATTTCTTCATAGCTCAACCCGTCTATATCCCTCAGTTTTATGAGCAGCCTGTCCTCCGGTGAGAGCTTTTCCAGAGCCTTTTGAACCCTCTCAGCGGTGATTGAGCGAAGCACTTCATCGAGTACGTTCTCTTTCGCTTCTGGCTGGATATAGATTTCTTCCTCGTTGTCTTTCTCCTGAAAATCTGTCAAAAACTCGTTTCTCTTCTTGTACTTCTGAAGGTAGTCCTTACAGACATTCACGGCTATCCTGTAGATCCACGTAGAGAGCTTCGAATCACCTCTGAATTTCTTTATCCCTTTGAAAATCCTCAAAAACACATCCTGAACGACATCATCCACATCGTCGGTGTTCAAAAAGCTCTTTGCTATACTCCCTATTTTTGGAGCGAATTCTCTGTATAGAACCTCGTATGCCCAGTCTTCTTTCCTTTTGAGGGCTTCGACGAGTTTTTTTTCGTTCAAAACCGTTTCCTCCTCGTATTAAGACTTTCCCCTCAGATTGAGGGTTCATACACCTTCTCCACGAATGGAGAAGTCATAGCCTTCAAAAGACAGGAGTAAGTCATTCTGAATCTGAACACGTCACCGACTTTCACATCTCCAAAATCCGTAACATCGAGGACGATATGATCGCTCGAAGCGTGCAGTACCTCAACTCCTTTGTCCACGGGAATGAGCCCTCTGCTGTCTATATCTTGCTCTCCAAGAGCGCAGATCGCTCTTTTCCTTATACCCCTGTCCACGAAGTCAACCTTCCTTCCAAAGACATCGAGTCCTCTCTTTCCCAGGGGGACGGAGGGTTTCTCCTTCACCTCTATCACTTCAGCCTCGATCAGAAAGGTGTTCTGAGAAAGCCAGTCTATGACTCGATTGTTCGTTATGTCCCTTCCCAGAACAATGGCCTCTCCTATCCTGAGCTGGTTTATTCCCTCAGGAATCTCTCCATTCTCCAGTGCGTAGAGCGCCGGAGTGTTTCCACCGGAGACTATCTCTATGTTGAATCCGTGATTTTTTTCCAGCTTTTCCTTTATATCGAGCAGGATTTCGAACTTTTCTCTCGTTGGTATGATACCACCGTAGCATCCAAAATTGGTGCCTATTCCCACAACGTTGGCTCCTTTGCATTGAGCTATTTCTTCAACGGCCTTCCCAAACCAAACACCTTCTCTGAGATCTCCCACATCTATCATGTATATGATCTTCACGTTTCTCTTCATCTCTCTGGAGAGCTCATCCACTTTTTTTGCCACATCAGGATCGGAGACCATGATGTAATCGAAGTGCTTCACATCTTCAACAAGTTCACTCATCATGGGAAGTCTCAGGAGCATGAACGGTCCTTCTATTCCTGCTTTTTTCATTCTGAGAACGTTCTTTATCCTGGACTCACCCAGTATCCCGATACCCGCTTTTCTGAGCGTTTCCGCAAAACGGGGATCACCAAGGGTTACCTTGGTAACACCGACTATTTCTATACCTCTTCTGGAGGCCATTTCGACTACTTTTCTTGCGTTTTCTTCTATCTCTTTTAGATTTATCAGAAGCCTGGGATACACCATCAACACCTCGCTTTATAGTAGAATAGTTACGTGGAGGTGATCACAAGTTATGATGAAAAAGATCGAAGAAGCAAGGACGTTTATAAGTGAAAGAACGAACCTTTCACCGGATATTTTGATCATCCTGGGATCCGGTTTTGGGCCTTTCATAGAAAAAGTGGAAGACCCTGTTATTATAGATTATAAAGATATTCCTCACTTCCCACAACCTACCGTGAAAGGTCACAGCGGGAAACTCGTTTTTGGAAGAATAAGCGAAAGGCCTGTTATGATCATGGCAGGAAGGTTTCACCTTTATGAGGGTCACGATCCAGCGACGGTGGCTTTTCCCGTGTATGTGGCAAAATACGTGGGAGTGAAAGGTGTCGTTGTAACCAACGCCGCCGGTGCGATAAACCCGGAGTTCAAACCTGGAGAAATCATTCTGGTGAGAGACATAATAAACTTCATGTTCAGAAATCCTCTCAGAGGCCCAAACGACGAAAGGATAGGTCCGAGGTTTCCCGATATGTCCTCGGTTGTTGCTCCTGAATGGGCGAGGAAAATCCAGGAAAGACTCAGCCTGAAGGAGGGAGTTTACATCGGTGTTCTTGGACCAAGTTACGAGACGCCAGCTGAAATACGCGCCTTTGAAAAGCTCGGGGCCGATCTTGTTGGGATGTCAACCGTTCCGGAAGTGATCGCTGCAAAACATTGCGGGCTCAAGGTGGTTGTATTCTCCTGTGTGACGAACATGGCAGCCGGTATCACCCACGGAAGACTGTCACACGAAGAAGTGGTGAGAACAACGAAAATGGCACAGGGTAAAATAGAAAAAGCTCTCACCACTGCAGTGGAGGTGTTCTAAGTGGACGAGATCGTCAAAGTGCTCTCTCAACACGATAGAATACTCGTTGTAGGACACATAATGCCCGATGGTGATTGTGTGAGTTCCGTTCTGAGCCTCACACTCGGACTGGAAAAATTAGGAAAAGAAGTGAAGGCTGCTGTAGATTACAAAATTCCTTACGTATTCGAGAAATTCCCTTACATAGATAAAATAGAAGAGAATCCGAATTTCGATCCGGAGCTTCTTGTGGTGGTCGATGCCTCCTCTCCCGACAGAATCGGAAAGTTTCAGGATCTCCTGGATAAGGTTCCTTCTGTTGTGATCGATCACCACTCAACGAACACGAATTTCGGAAACTGGAACTGGGTGGATCCGTCTTTTGCAGCCACCGCTCAGATGATATTCAGGATCAACGAAGCTCTCGGTGTAGAGTACGATTCGAACCTTGCCACTTTGAACTACCTTGGGATCGCAACCGACACAGGGTTCTTCAGGCACTCCAACGCAGATGTCAGAGTGTTCGAAGACGCTTACAAACTGGTGAAGATGGGAGCAGATGCACATTTCGTTGCCAAAGAGATCTTGGAGAACAAGAGATTCGAACAGTTCAAACTGTTTGCTGAAGTCCTCGAAAGACTCCAGCTGCTTGAAAATGGAAAGATCGCCTACTCCTACATCGATTACGACACCTATCTCAGACACAACTGCACCGATGAGGACAGCGCGGGATTCGTCGGTGAGCTTCGTTCCATAAGAGGTGTGGAAGTGGCTGTGCTCTTCATGGAGTTTCCACGTGGTAAAATACATGTCAGCATGAGATCAAAAGACTGGTTCAACGTCAACGAAGTTGCTTTTGAGCTTGGAGGAGGTGGGCACCCACGGGCAGCGGGTGTGACTTTCGAGGGGGAGAAAATAGAAGAAGTGATTCCCAGGGTTATAAATCATCTCTTGAAGAAGTTCAGAGAAGGTGTGGAAAATGAGAGTGAAAAAATTTCTGAGGGGGACGTACTGGGGAGATGAATTTCTCATAGAAGATGACGGTGAAGATCAAGTTTTGAAAATCGTAAGAGTTCCCGTGGATAGATCTTTCTTCTTCAACGAATACGCAAAATTGAAACGCCTCAATTTGCCAAACGTTCTTCTGCCTGAAAAGTTGAAAATCTCTGATGGAAAGTTCCTGCTGTTCTATCCCTACTACCACAACCTCGCACCTCTCGAAAATCTGAGCAAGCAGATCGCAAAGCAGCTTCTCAAGATGTTTCTTTTTCTCTCGAAAGTGGGCGTCACTATTCCCACGCTTGGGATGGACGACATACTGGTGAACGACGGAGTTTTTTTGATCCCTGCACTCATCTCGAACGTTTCAGACAACGTGAAGGGTGTTGTTTTTTCTCCAGAGAGATCTTCCCGGGCAACCGAAGAAGTGTGCAGGCGTTTTTTGAAAATCCACGGAATAGAACCTCACCTGGAGATCAGAGAGACCTCGTTCGACTCCAGAGAGATCAGAATTCCCTACATTCACAGGAAAGAAGAAGAATTGATAAAAAGAGACATAGAAACTTCCCAAAAATTTCCTCTCTTCATTCTGATCACAGGTGAACAGAGAGTGGGAAAAACAAAACTCGCGTCTGTTCTCGTCGATGAATTGAGAGAACAAGGATATATGATTCACCAGATCTCATCTCTTGAAGATCTCCGTGTATGGTACGATGCTTCAGACGAACTCGATCTTCTCACCAAACTCGACGACGGTCAAAAAAAGGTGATCTTGATCGACGACCTGTTCGAAGGCTCAGATTTGTTATCGTTTCTTGAGGAGTTTTCCGAACTCTTCACCAGCACCAGAATAATCGTTTTAGCAACTTCTACAAAGGTTTTTCAATTCTTCCACAAGGTGTACAGACTCTCTCCTTTCACAGTTGAGGAAACTCATATCTTTCTTGAGAGAGCGATTGGAAAAATCAGCGACGATCAAGTTAAGTTGATTCACAATCTCAGCAAGGGATTACCAGGATACATGGTAGAATTGTTGAAATTCTTCAACAAGTCCAATCTCAGAGAAAACATTGTTGGAATCTTCAAACCTCTTCTTCGAGAGCTGGATTCCTCAGAAATCAGAGAACTGAGCGTTTTGGGACAGAAGTTCACCGGAAGCGAATTGAGGGTTCTTGAAAAGATAACCGGAAAAGACTACCATGATACTTTGATGTCCGCATATGATTCTGGTGTGATAACGACAGAAGAAGGACTCTACAGATTCGCACTTAGAGAATTCTGGAAATACTACTACAACAAGCTTTCAGAGAACAAAAAGAAAAATCTCCACGAAAAACTGTTCGAAAATCTCCCGGACGACCTCGCAATAAAACACGCCCTATCTCTGGAAGATCCGAAATTAAGATTCTTCTACGTGTTGAGATACGTGAGAAAACACTTCTGGGATTACGAAAAAACCAGGTCACTCATTGAATATCTGAAAAGACTGGAAGAATCCTTCAAAAAGTCATATTATTCCATAGAAAGCCTGAAGATGAAGCTCGTTTTCAGGATAGATCCTCTGGGTACAGAAAAGGAGAACTTCCACTTTCGAAGGTTCAAAACTCTCGGAGAAGCAGATATCAACTCAATCTTGCAAAAAGACTCACTGTCTTATTATGATCTCTACAATCTCGTTGTTCTTTCCTGTCTTCACAGAAGAGCGGGAAAGAAAGCCCCTCAGGAAATTCTCAACACCATCAAAAGAGAGCTCAAAGAGAAAAATTTCTCCACAAAAGAAAGGCTTTATCTGAAAGCTCATCTTCTCTACGAGCTCTTCTCCTCAACTGAAGATCGAGAAACACTGAAAGAGATGATGAACATTGCCGCCTCGGAAGGTTTTCTCGATCTTCAAGTGATGGGTTACAGAGCTTTGGGAGTCCTTTCAAGAACGAGAGCGATGAGCAACTACTACTTCCATCACTCTTTAGAGCTTTCAAGAAAAATAGACCCATCGCTTTCCATCGTGGACGAAAGCAATTTGACATGGAGCTTGCTCTACGAGGGAAAAATAACGAACTTCCTCGTCCAGCTTGAAAGACTGAGAAAACAGGCAAGGCTCTTTGAAGACATGCCCATCCTTTCTTACACCTATTTTCTCGAAGGGCTCTACCACATTCACAGGAAAGACTTCCAGAAAGCTGAAGAAGTCTTCAGAACAGAACTCAAACTGGAAGAAAAACACGGAATAGAAAGAAGAGCACTCAGAGGACTGGTCATGAACTACCTGTTTTCTGGAGACGTTGAATCCGCTAAAAGTCTTCTGGAAAAGGATGAACCCGAGTTCGATAGATTCGGATTCGATTTTCTCAAGAGATTGGTTCTTGCAAAAGACGATTCAGAGCTCTTGAAAATCTGGAAAGAAAGGCTTGAAACTCCTCAGAAATTCTTCAACGAAGAAATCGCTTACGTTTTTGCGGAAAAGTTAGCAAAACTGGATCCAGAAGGCTTCGAAGAATTCCTCCTCGAACTTGAAAGGGAAAACGTCGAAAACTCTTCAAATCTCACACTCGCTCTAGTTTATGAGACCTTTTACAAATTCTACAGTGCCCTTGGAGAAAACTTCAAAGCCAAGCGTTATCTCAGAAAGGCGATTTTTGTTTACAACCTGATAGGCTTGAGAGAAGTTTCGGTCAAGCTGGAGCTGGACGAAAAAACTCAAATTGAAGAGAAAAAAGCACCGTTTTATCTATTGCTGGGTTTCATAGAAACAGAAAAGGAATTTTCTGATATGATGGAGTTTGTTGCAGCAAAACTCTCAGAGGTAATTCCATACGAAGTTTTTTCAATTCGAATAATTGAGAGAACAACGAAAAAGGTGATGGAAGAATATTCAACATCTCCCATCACTCCACCTATGGAGAAGGACTTCCTCGAAATTTCGCCCTTCAGAACGGTCATGTCCTTCCATCTCGATATGAAGCACGACATGATCGTTGGTGTCGAGACCAACCTTGAATGTGACGAAAAGACAGCCTGGGAGCTGGTGGAAACGCTCGAGCAATTTGGAAACATTCTCACCACCATTCTCAGAGAACGTCTCTATAGAGACAGGAGCATGAAGGATCCTCTCACAGGAGTCCTGTCCAGGTGGTACTTCATGGAACGTCTTGAGGAAGAGGCGTACAAATCTTCGAGGTATAAATCTCCCCTTTCCATCATCATGTGCGATGCCGATGACTTCAAAAAGATAAACGATCAATTTGGACACATGGCGGGTGACAAAACTCTCAGCTGGCTTGGAAGAAAGATGAAGTCCGTTTTGAGAAAGAGCGATCTTGTGGGGAGATACGGAGGGGAAGAGTTCATTATAGCTCTTCCAGGAACATCCCTGGAAGAGGCAAGAATCGCAGCAGAGAAGCTGAGAAAAGCCGTTATGGAAGATCCAGAGAACATCTATCACGTCACTCTGAGCTTTGGAGTGGCAGAATACAAAAACGACGAGGATCCCCTTGAAACAATAAAGAGGGCCGATGAGGCCCTCTACCTGGCAAAAACTCTTGGAAAGAACTCCGTGGTTACAGAGAAAGTACTTTCTCGACGATCTTCTTGAATTCTTCTTCTATTGCGGTTCCTCTCTTATAAACCACCGCGGGCTTTCCTTCGTCTGAGAGGGAAACCACCTCTGGATCCATGGGTATCCTGGCAAGAAGAGGGATACCAAATTCTTCTGCCAGTTTTTCCGTCTCTCCTTTTCCAAAAACGTATATCTTCTCACCGCAATTTGGACAGACCAGATAGGACATGTTTTCCACCAGCCCAAGTATTTTTCCACTCAATCTTTTGACGAAGTTTATCGCTCTTCTCACATCGTCTCCAGCCACTTTTTGAGGAGTGGAAACGATTATCACAGCATCGGGTTTTATTATTTGAAAGGTGGAAAGCGCTTCGTCTCCTGTTCCCGGTGGAAGGTCACAGATCAGGTAGTCAAGGTCTCCCCATTCCACGTCTCTTGTGAGCTGTTCAATTGCCTTGTGTTTGAGAGGACCTCTCCATATAACGGGAGCCCCTTCCTGGAGAATCATTGCCAGTGAAAACACCTTCAAAGAATCTCCATACTTCGCTGGAACGATTTTTTCACCTTCGGAAGGTGGCAGAGAAACACCGAGCATCCTTTGAACGTTGGGTCCGTGAAGATCGAGATCGAGAAGACCAACCTGGTAACCCTCAGCCGCCAGTGCAACAGCGAGGTTCACCGCTACAGTGGTTTTTCCAACACCACCTTTACCACTCATTATGGCTATCTTCTTCGTTTTTTCCATTCTCGACACCTCAGGATGCGAGAGCTTCTTTTGCTATCTTCACGTATTCTTTGAAAGCTTCAGGATCGTTCACCGCGAGTTCAGAGAGCATCTTTCTGTTTATGGAAACACCAGCAAGTTTTAAACCGTGAATGAGCTCACTGTATTTGAGCCCTTCGTTTCTCGCAGCAATGTTGATTCTTGTGATCCAGAGCTTTCTCATATCTCTTTTCTTCTGCTTTCTTCCAACATAGGAGTACCATTTCGATCTTACATACATCTGCTTGGCGAGTTTGTACCTTCTGCTGAGAGCACCTCTGTATCCCTTAGCGGCTTTCAAATATTTCTTTCTCTTCTTTTTCGCGTGCACAGCTCTTTTTACTCGCATGACTTATCCCTCCTCACTTTTTCCCAAGAAGTCTGAGAACTCTGTTCTTATCTGCACTGGAAACCACGTCTTTCTTTCTGAGCGCTCTGAGGGTATTTCTTCTCTTCTTGCCTGTTTTATGACCTTTGTAAGCATGATTTCTCATTATTTTACCGTTCTTTGTTATCCTGAATCTTTTTGCGGCACTCCTGTTTGTTTTCACCTTCGGCATATTCAGGACCTCCTTCACGAATTTTTGGGTTTCAGCACCATCCACATGTCTCTTCCTTCCATCTTGGGAGGACTTTCCACCGTAGCCAGATCTTCCGTGTCTTTGATAACCCTTTCCAGGATCTCTTTGCCCTTTTCCGCGAACATCATCTCTCTTCCTATAAACATCACAACCACCCTGACTTTGTGACCATCTTCCAGGAATCTCCTTATATGTTTCACCTTGGTTTGATAGTCGTGCTCGTCAATCTTCAAGCGAAACTTCATCTGTTTCATCTGAACAGGCTTCTTCTTGTTTTCTTTCTGTTTCTTTGTGAGCTGGTACTTGTACTTTCCGTAATCCATAATTTTGGCAACAGGCGGATTCTCGTTTGGAGCAACGAGAACAAGATCGAGTCCCTTCTCCCTCGCAAGTTCCAGAGCTTTTCTGGTTGGCATGACACCTATCATCTTTCCATTTTCGTCTACTACTCTGACTTTTGGAGCCTTTATCTGCTCGTTTCTCGGAAGATCCGTGTTTACACCGATACCTATCGCCTCCTTCATTCATAAAAAATAGCGGGCAAAAAGCCCGCTTCCCCTCGAAGCTGAATCTTTCAGGGATATTTACCCTGGTAGCCTCTTGCCCCAGGGTGGGAAGCCGGGCTGGCCTCCACTTGCTTTTTCTAAAAAAATCTGGTGGGCCGTGCAGGACTCGAACCTGCAACCCCCTGATTAAGAATCAGGTGCTCTACCTGTTGAGCTAACGGCCCACCTCATATTCCTTCCGGGAGTGGTGCCCCCGGGAGGAATCGAACCTCCATCTGCGGATTAGGAATCCGCCGTTCTATCCGTTGAACTACGGGGGCCCCCGCTGGTGGAGCCGATGGGACTTGAACCCACGACCTCTACCGTGCCATGGTAGCGCTCTCCCAGCTGAGCTACGGCCCCACCTCGTCTTTATATTATAACACAATCCCTTTCCTTTGAAAAGACCAGCTCAGACACGCCGAAGAAGATTATAGCATGAGCACAAAATGCGGTCAATCCCCCAGAAGGACTTTTTATTTTTAAGGACTTTTTATTTTTTCGGATTTTCTTTCTTAGATCAACACGCCTTCATTTTCCAAAACTTTGAACTACGAAACTTCTGTTTCTTGACTTTGTTGAAGTTGTTCTTATATAATAAAGTAACAAACTCTTTTTTGGGGGGTATAAACCATGAGGTTGAGAAAGTCTTTTTTCGTTTCCATTTTAGCAGCTTTCATGGTATTAGTCATTCTATCAGGATGTGCGCAGCCTTCTTTGGTACCATCCTCCGAAAAGATAACAGCGGAGATTCATCTTACATTGAACTTTCCTTTTACAAAAGCCTTCCAAGATGAACTTCCCATAAGCAAATTCCAAGTGAGAGTCCTGAACAGTTCAGGGACGGTGATTTATTCAGGGGAATTCACCTCCTCAGAAATTTCTATAACAGTTCAAACCTATCCCGGTGTGCATACGATAGAGGTAGAAGCTTATACGGACAATTCAGAACTCTATGATCAAGAAACAAAAATAATGGAAGGTTCCTCTCAGGTGAATCTTAGAGATGGAGCAAATGATGTTTTTATAGCTCTCGAGTTCCTTTCCGGTCAATTTAGTCTCAACGTGAGCTTGAATCCTGATGCTCCTTACATAATAGAAAGTTCTGAGATCCAAATGGTGCATTCCGCAAATAATTCTGAGTTGAACTTTGATCACACTGTAAATTCAACAGGGGATATTTATACAATCGTTGATCTAGAACCGGGAGTGTGGCACATCGTTTATTCAGCTACTTTAATCAACATTAACGATAATACTGTGACAAACCTACAGGAAGAGTTCGACGCCACAATCTATCCTGCAAGGATGAGTGAGATAAATTTTAGTGTAGGGGATGATCTTGTTTCAATAAATCCCCAAATAACGATAACAGCATCGCTTCCATACCTACCGCCTGTGAGCAATCTGACAGCGAGTTTGGAAAATGAGGAAATAGTCCTCAGCTGGGATTACGATATAGAGAATGCGGTGTTCATGGTGTATAAAAAGTACGTTTCGGAAAATTTCTGGAGATATGTAGGTGAGACAACAGAAAAATTCTTTTCCATTCCCCTCGTGCAGGGTGATGAAGAGATAGAGATGGTCGGTGTAAACGCTGTAGCAAACGGTATGGAAAGCGGCATAACTTACGTTGACCTTACTTACATTGTAGACTTTGAAGATGGAATTCCGGTCGATTGGATCCTAGGAGGAGATGCCTTACCATTTGTTCAGGATACTGTTTTCTATGAAGGGAACCATGCCCTTCAATTCGGGGACATAGAAGATGATCAACAAAGTTGGTTTGAATTCACAGTAAACTACAACACTCCTGTTACCTTGTCTTTCTGGGTGAAAGTGAGCAGTGAGGAAGACTACGACTATTTCAGGTTCTACGTTGACAATGAACCCTGGTATGCGCTTTCTGGAGAGGTGGACTGGACACCGCTGGCGTACCTTCTCCCACCCGGGGAGCACACGATAAGATTCGCGTACAAGAAAGATTCCAGCGTTTCCGAAGGATACGACACAGCCTGGGTGGATTACATCATTATACAACCTGAAGAACAAATTTCAGTAACTTCAGCGCAGATAATCGCAGATAACGAGACACACGTGGTCGGGAGAATCGGTTACATAGACGTTCAGGTGGTTGATGAATCGGGTGTACCTATTCCTGGGGTGAACGTCCAGTTATTATACCAAGAATCTGATGGAAACTGGTATCTACTTTCTGATGTTATCACAGGAGAGGACTCCTTCACCACAGATAGCAATGGAATTGCAAAGATAAGGATTTGTCCGGCTCAGAGCGGTACTGTTACATTCAAAGCTCGTCTTGTTGAAAATCCTTCAATCGAAACTCAATTCGACGTAACGTTTCAGGGTTTAAACTGGTTATTCCTCGTCTGGATGTGTGCTGACAACAATCTTGAATCATTTGCCTTGAACGATTTGAATGAAATGTTGAATTCAAATGAAAACGTTTCTGTTGTGGTAATTTTCGATGGTTCCTCCCAGAGTGATTGGATATACGTTCTAAACGAAGAAGGAGAATGGGAAGGAGTACCAATGGTTGCTGAAATCGATTCCGGAAATATATCAGAATTGATCACTTATATGGAATATGCAAGCAATCTGGAAGCCTCAAACCGCGCCATTATTCTTTGGGATCATGGAAGCGCATGGCTCTACGATGCGAAGGCCAGTTATTCACCGAGAGGTATATGCTTCGATGATACTTCAGGTAATTACATCACCACTCCGGAACTCCGACAGGCTTTGGAAGAATACAACAGCTACGGATTCCCACGTATCGATATCCTGGGAATGGACGCGTGTTTGATGGGATCCATAGAAGTTCTCTACGAATTGAGAGGTTTGGTTGACTACATTGTGGCCTCCAGTTTCACAGAACCTGGCGACGGGTGGAATTACAGCTTCCTGGCGAACATAATTTCTTCTGACGATGCTCTCGATGTTGGAATGAAGATAGTCGACGCTTACAGAAATTTCTATAATGAGACATTTTGGGAGGATTATGGTCTAAGTCTGGCAGTTTACGACGTCAACCAAGTTACCGGTGTAACCGATTCTTTGAACAGCTTAGCGAGCAGGCTTGTTTCCATCATGGATGATTCTCTGAGAAGCACAATAAACAGTTTCTATCCAGGTTTGATGCAGTACTATCCCGACTACAATCTGCTTGTAGATCTCAACGATTGTGCGATTTCTATGCAAGCTTACATAAACAACTCTGATGTTCAAACCTATGCTAACGAGGTATCACAATCTCTCGAACAGCTGGTTATTTACGAATATGCCGAAAAATCAGGTACCTCAATAGAAAATCCTGTGAGTATATTCATGCCAGACGATCCAAATTTCCTAACTTATCTGGGAATCGACTACAGTTCTCTTCTTTTCTCCCAGGAACTCTCGTGGTCCGATTTCCTTGAGTCCTGGCATCAGTCAGGTGACGTTTTGTCCTACAAATCAGAGTCAACAGTTTCCTTAGACAATTCTCTAAAGAAAAAGGAATTGAAATCTCCTTTTCTATCATTCAGAAAGTTGATACGAGATCTTTCGGAATAGTGAAAAGGTCCTATCTCAAAAACTTTAATCAATAACACAAAAAGCCCGGTCGTCTTGACCGGGCTGAATATCTTTTAAACAGAACTGGTGGCCAGGGGCGGAATCGAACCGCCGACACCTGGATTTTCAGTCCAGTGCTCTACCAACTGAGCTACCTGGCCACCTGACATCTCTGGTGGGAGCGGCAGGACTTGAACCTACGACCTCCTGCTTGTAAGGCAGGCGCTCTCCCCCTGAGCTACGCTCCCACCGCACTGAATATATTACCTTAAAATTTTGAGTTAGTCAACCTCTGGCTCTTCTGTCAGAACGCGCTTTTGCTTTTTCAGGTTCTTCAGAGCGTACATCTGAAGATCTGCGTTTTGAACAATTCCTTCCACGTTTTCACCGGGTTTCCAGGTCTCTATTCCATAAGAAAATTCTACCGGGAGTCCCACAGGGTTGAAAATTAATTTTTTCTTGAGTCTTTTCACGATGTTTTCGACTGTTTTTTTGTCAGCATCTGGGAAAGCGATGAGTATTTCGTCTCCTCCAAATCTAACCGCACAATCGGTTTTCCTGATATTTTTGATGATCTCACTTGCAACGTACTTCAAAAGTTTGTCGCCCATTCTGTGAGAATACTTATCGTTGATGGTTTTGAAATCGTCCAGATCGATGATGAGAAAAGAGATGCCTTTTCCATTCTTTCTTTTTTGCCTTTCCATTTCCCTTGGGAGCCACTCCTCAAAGAAGTAGTACCTCGTGTAAAGTCCTGTGAGATAGTCTTTTATGGCTATTTCTTTTAATCTCTTGAAGATTTTTGTTACACCAAAAAAAGTAATTACTATCCCAACAAGTATGATATTATATCCAAATGTTCCGTTGATCTCTGTAAGTAAAAGTCCCCCTGTTATGATTGAAACTCCAAGTTCCAGAAAATAACTCCCCAGGTTCCTCGCATACTTTTTCACGATAACGACGAAGAAAAAAAGTAGCGCAGCAGCCGTTAAATGGGTAATCATCTCTATCAACGAGGCTCACCCCCCACTTCGTATTTTCCAATGAAAACCTTCAAATCCTTTGGAAACACCAGAAAATGTGGAGGAATCACAAGGTAAAAACCCTTCCGCTTCGCTTCCACAGAGAAGCTGTGCTGCTCTTTTTCACCTTCGAGCTTCACTTCCACGGTGGCTGTGGCTTGATCACTGGGTGAAAAGATCCATCCAGAAAAAACGATTCCCTTTTGGAATTCATCCTCGAAGAGAGTAAAATATTTCACAAGGAACGACCTGGTTCCAGTACTCTCGTAGAATTCCTCGGGAAAATCCACCGAGAGCGGCACAAGATACAGGAAAGAACCAAAAGATATTGAAAGCAGAACAGAAACAATCAAAAAAGCCAGTGATTTTCTCACGTCACTCACCCCCGGAGGTGGTAGAGGTGGACATTTTTGAAGCGATCGAGAATAGGCACTCAGTGCGGGATTTTTTGGAAAAGAAAGTGCCGGAGAGAGTAAAAGATGATATTGAAAATCTTTTAGTAAAGTTTATCACAAAGAAACTGGACTGGAAAATAGATCTTTCTTCATTTCCAAGTTACATTTACGCAAAAGCTGGAAAACATTTTGACGAACTCGTCGAATACGGTTTTCAGGGAGAACAAATAGTCCTTTTTCTCACAGCGCAGGGTTTTGGAACGTGCTGGATGGCTCGCTCACCCTATCCTGATGTTCCTTACATCATCGTCTTCGGATACCCCAGGACCAGAAATTTCACCAGAAAGAGAAGACCCATCACCTCCTTTCTCGAAAACGACCTGGAAGAACTTCCACCCGAGGTCGTAAAAATCGTTGAGATGACGATCCTGGCACCGTCTGCTCTGAACAGACAGCCGTGGAAGATCAAATACACCGGTGGTGAACTCTGCATCTCTTCGGAAAAGCCTGTAGACCTGGGAATAGCTCTGTCACACGCGTACCTCACAGCCCGGGAGATATTCAAAAGAGAACCGGTGATACAAAAAAGAGGGGAGGATACGTATTGTTTGATCCTGAATCCTTGAAGAAAGCGGCATTGGAAATAGTCAAAAAATCCATAGAAGCTGTTCTTCCCGACAGAGCGGTGAAAGAAACGCTGCCAAAGTTGAACCTCGATCGAGTAACTCTCGTTGCCGTTGGGAAAGCAGCGTGGCGAATGGCAAAAGCTGCTTATGAAGTTCTTGGGAAGAAAATAAAAAAAGGTGTGGTTGTAACAAAGTACGGCCACAGCGAAGGACCGATAGATGATTTTGAAATCTACGAGGCAGGCCATCCGATTCCCGATGAAAACACCATAAAAGCTACCAGTAGAGTACTAGAACTTGTTGATCGACTGAATGAGAACGACACAGTCCTTTTTCTTATTTCTGGAGGAGGTTCTTCCCTTTTCGAGTTGCCTTTAGAAGGAGTGTCTCTCGAAGAAATTCAAAAGCTAACCAGCGCTCTCTTGAAAAGTGGTGCAAGCATAGAAGAGATAAACACCGTGAGGAAACACCTGTCGCAGGTGAAAGGTGGTCGATTCGCGGAGAGGGTGTTTCCCGCCAAAATCGTAGCACTCGTCCTTTCCGATGTGCTCGGTGATAGACTGGACGTGATAGCATCCGGTCCTGCCTGGCCTGATAGCTCCACCTCTGAAGACGCTCTGAAAGTTCTGGAAAAGTACGGAATAAAAACCAGCGAATCGGTGAAAAGAGCGATCCTTCAAGAAACACCAAAACATCTATCGAACGTGGAGATACACCTGATAGGAAACGTTCAGAAGGTGTGTGACGAAGCGAAGAGTTTGGCAAAAGAAAAAGGATTCAACGCGGAGATAATAACCACTTCTCTGGACTGCGAGGCCAGAGAAGCGGGAAGATTCATAGCGAGCATCATGAAGGAGGTCAAGTTCAAAGACAGGCCTTTGAAAAAACCAGCCGCGTTGATCTTCGGTGGAGAAACGGTCGTTCATGTGAAAGGAAACGGCATCGGAGGAAGAAACCAAGAACTTGCCCTCTCAGCAGCGATAGCCCTTGAAGGGATAGAAGGAGTGATTCTGTGTTCAGCAGGAACAGATGGAACGGACGGCCCCACAGACGCAGCTGGAGGAATCGTGGATGGAAACACGGCAAAAACGCTGAAAGCAATGGGAGAAGACCCCTACCAGTATCTGGAGAACAACGATTCTTACAACGCTCTGAAAAAATCTGGAGCGCTCTTGATAACAGGGCCTACGGGAACGAACGTCAACGACTTGATAATAGGCCTCATCGTTTAGTTTTCGCCAGAACATAAACGAAAACTTTGCTGGCTCCGTTCTTGAAAAGGGTTTCCACACAGTCTTTCACACTGGTTCCCGTCGTCAAAACATCGTCTATCAGTATCACGTTCTGAGGAGAATCCTTCTTACAGATGAATCTTCCGGTTCTTTTCCTCACTTCTTTGCTCTTTTCCACCTGTCTTCCTTCTGACACGTTTTCCAGAACAGCGTCAAACGGTATGTTCAATTCTTTGCTCATTCTCTTCGCTAGAAGCCTCATGTGATCGAAGCCTCTCTGCTCGAGAGAATCAAAAGAAGAAGGAACCCATGTGATGAGGTTGGCTTCTCTGGGAAAATAACTGTAAAGTTTCAGAAAAAGCTTCACCAATGTTCTGGAAAGAGAAACTTCATCATGATATTTGTAAAGCCTTATGATGCGTTCAATTTCATCCGTGTAGTCAGAGTACACAAAGAGCTCGTATTTTCTGTGAACTTCGCGATAAAAAGAAGGTCCCTTTCTGAGGACCTTCTCTTCACAATTCTCACACAAAGATCTGAGTGGTGACACTTCCTTGCCACAGAGAAGACAGTTATTCTCAAAAAGATAGTTCAGCACCTTCTCCAGATTCTTCTCGAGTCTATCCAGGATACCTTCTTTACCCCCTTCTGTTTCAGTTCGGCTTTCGCTTCGTTGGAAATGGGAAAGTTGAACGCCACCTCCGTGCCCGAAAGGTCAATTTTCTCAAGGGCATTCAGGACATTATTTCTGTTCAGTTCCACAACGTGAAGGACGAGTTTTCCTTCTTTCGTCACAGCGCAGCTGTCGAAAACCGGGTGCATAGAGAGCACCTCTGTGAAGTTGTTCGTTGGAACGGGTTCTCTCAGGTATCCAGACGCTCCCAAAAGAACGAGGCCCTCTTCTTGAGGGGGCAGGTCTTTTACTCTCAAACCTTCCACATCACCTTCGAAATCCTCTGCCACGATGAAGTCAAATTTCTTCTCTCCTCTGAACACACCTTTGAGTGCGAAAACACCGCCTTCGATTTCTGGAAGATCACCCGTCAATGAAGCGTAAACGATCTTCCCATTTTTAACCAGAACGCACGCTTTCTGGGGCAGGAACCTTATTAGATGCGAAGCGAGACCGATATCCTCAACCAGTTCTGGAGGAACACTCACTGGCAGGAGACTGACAGGCGCTTTGATACCTTCCTGTAATCTTTCCAAGACAATCGCTTTCCAATCCTTTATGAAAAACAGATTAGACAGGTGCTCAAGAACTTCGGAATGAACTTTCAAAAAATATGCCAGCCCTTTGAGAAGAAGGTACCTCCTAGTTTGAAGGGAAACGTCCCCCGCTCTTTCTATCTCAGAGAAGGTGAGTTTCAAATCTTCCAAGGTGGTCACCACAAGCTTTTCACGATAATTCTTGATCGCCTTTAGGAAAAGGAGAGTTCTGTTCTCATCGACGGCCGAAAGAATCTTTTCCTCTCGTTTCTCAGAAGGCAAATCTTTCCAGTTCAAGTAAAGAAGATCGAAGTCGTCTCTTTCGAACGGTCTTATCCTAGGGATTCTATCTTTGAGAATCTCGAAACAATCGTTATCAGCGAAGATTTCGTATGTTTCATCGAGTGTATCGAGAATTTCGATCAGTTCGTCTTCGAATCTGGAGACACTTAGAAGAATTCTCACAGCTATACCTCCCTATTTGGTGTGTTTATGTGCAATTTTCGTGGCAGCGAATGAATCGGGTTTTATCTGATAGGGGTACCCAACCCCCTTCACGTAACCTATCACACTAGGCACGAAGTCTTTCGTGAGACCTTCGTAACCTATGTCGAGGTGGACAACGGGTTTTCCCAGCCTCAATATCTCCTCTACGAATCTTGCCATCTCGAGGCTCATCTCCGCTTCTTTGAAGATCCGCGAGTACAGATCTTTTCCATTTCCCTCCCTGTACACCGTGTAAAAGTAAGTGGCACCGCTCCCAAAACGATATACCACAAGTGCTGTGGCGTATATCACTTTCCCGTCCTTCACATCACTGTCCGTCCCGACAAACACGCTGTATTTGTATCCTTCTGTAAACTTTTTTATGAGCTCTCGAACAGTTCTGTAATCCACTTTTCCCCAGGTTGGACTCTTCAGATAACGGAACCTACCACCTCCTGTAGACTACCAACGGCACCACCAGTTCTTGATAAGAAAGGCTACCGTGTCTACCAGACAAGCTTTCTTCCTTTCCTGTGTACCTGTAGTTAAAGGAAAAAGTCTCTTTTGTTATCAGAACAACATCTCCTACTCTGCTGAAAAATTCTGGGTGCTTTCTTCCAGTTCCAAAAAGCTGAATGACGTCTTTTGGGTCAAGAAAAACGGCAAAATCTCCGTACTTCTCTTTAAGATATTCTATCAAAGCTCTCTTTTTTTTCGTATAAAGAAACATCATTCTCTGTTCTCCGGCGGGGGGTCTGTCAAGAAACCTCATGACTTCAGAAGAAAAATCCCACCATATTTCGTTGTCTTGAGGTGTCGAAATCTGCCCGTGGTCGCTCACGAGGAAAAAGAGTGTGTCCTGCTTCAGCCTGCGGAGAAGTTCGGACTTCAAGATCCTGTAAATCCATCTCAGCTCTCTGATGTACTCTCTTCCAACACCGTTTTTGTGCGCTATCGAATCCAACGTTGGCCAGTAGATGAAAACCAGCGTTCTGTCGTGTTTTTCAAGCACTTCAAGAGTTCTTTCGATCATATCCCCAAAACTCGAAAAACCGATCTGCTCCGATCCCTGGGACATTATTCTGGAAAAACCCGTTCCCAGAAGATACCTTGGAATAAAAAAGAAGCTCTTCACTTTGCTCTGAAGTCTCTGAAAGATAGTGGTGAACTTGAAATCGTGAAACCTGAGCACGCTGTCTCTGGGAAGGCCCGGAGGAGACATCTCTATCATGTTCACAAGGCTTCCCACTTCTCTGAGATAAAGAATGTAGCCCAAAAAGCCGTGTTCTAACGGTGTGAGAGCAGAGTAGAGACTGGGAAGAGCAGCAGCGGTGGTGGTTGGAAAAACAGACGAACAGGGAAAAACCTGAACATCGTCATCATGAATCGTGTCCGAAAAGATCTCAAAACTGAGGCCGTCTATTACCATAACGATCACTTTTCTCACGTTTTCAAGAACTCGCTTGGGGAACCTGAAAGGCCTATGTAGTGGTTTTTCGTCGAACAATTCGAGAATCGAATTTGAAAAATTGACGATAGAGTTTTTGTAATCCGGCCAGAAAAGACCTTCATCCAGTTTTTTGAGCTCCATTCCGTTCCTCTTTCCTCCCTTTCGTGTGGTAAGATTTGAAACGGAAGCAACGGGCAACGGGGTTGATACTGTGTTAAGGGTCCTCATCAGAAAGGATATTGTCAACACCTTCAAAGATATGATATCAGAGATATCCCACGATGTGATCTGGGATCTGTACGAAGGAGAAGACTACAAAGACAAGATCCTTGCCGAAAAGTGGGATGTGGTTTTCGGTGAGAAGATCCTGGAACTGGAGGATACCCTTTTTGTCCAGTCTTTGAGAGAGCTGGAAATCGCCTTGAAGTACGCGGCTGTCAGAAAGGATTTTGAAACCATCAAAGCAAGATTCAACCTTTTACTCTACACTCCAGAGCTTCAGGGAGCCAAGATAAAGGAAATTCTGTTCCGAGTTTTGAAATTTTACAATTCTTTTTCTATCTTCGCTCTTGTTTCAGAGAAAGGGGTTCACAGACACGCGTATGTGGATTTTGTAACGGGTGGAAATTACCTTTCCCTCATCTACCATGAAGATCTTCCAATGAACATAAATTCATACACTGTTTTCATCGACGATGTGCCTCCAGATTTCTCGCCTGCTGGTCTTGGTGGCAGAAAGATAATACTGGGAATGAACAGCACGCCGAAAAACAACATCCCTTTCGTCGAAATACCGCCTTTGAGAGAAAGGAAGATGGATATACCCTACATGCTTGACGGGGTCATAAGATCTCTTCAATTCCAGGGAAAAACAGTGAAAATCGATGACGATCTGACAAAGCTCCTGATAGAGTACCACTGGCCGGGAAACACGCAGGAGTTTCTCGAGAAAGTCTACGAAATAATTACTCTGGAGAATCCCGTTGATCAGGCGATGAAAATCGCCAGTGGAATCGATGAGATAAAAGGCTTGAACCTGAAAGAATTCGTTGATTCTCTGGTTGAATTCGTGGAAAAGAAGGTCATAAAGAAAGCCCTCGAGGAAAACGAGGGCAATCGAAAAAAAGTATGTGAAGTCCTGAATATGAACTACAAGACCCTGTCTTACAAGATGAAGAAATACGGTTTAACTTGATCGACGAGCGAAATAGACCAGCTCGGCCTCTATGAACATATCTATGTCTCCATCCATAACGGCGTCAACGTTCGCAGTTTCCACTCCGGTTCTGTGATCTTTAACCATCGTGTACGGGTGGAAAATATAAGATCTTATCTGGTTTCCCCAGGAAATGTCCTTGAGTTCTCCCTGAATCTCCTGTATTTCTCTTCGCTTCTTTTCCATCTCGAGCTGGTACAGTTTCGCCTTGAGTATCTTCAGCGCGGTCTGTTTGTTCTGGTGCTGCGATCTTTCGTTTTGACAGGAGACCACGATCCCAGTTGGCAGGTGAGTGATTCTCACGGCAGATTCGGTTTTGTTGACGTACTGTCCACCGTGTCCAGAGGCTCTGAAGGTTTCTATCTTCAAATCTTCTGGCTTGATTTCTATATCCACATCGTCATCTATCTCCGGAATCACATTCACAGAAGCGAAAGAAGTGTGTCTTCTTCTGGCTGCGTCAAAGGGTGAGATCCTAACCAGCCTGTGAACACCGGATTCGTATTTCAGATAACCGTAAGCGTATTCACCTTTTATGAGGATCGTGGCATCCTTGATGCCGGCTTCCTCTCCTGGCTGCAGCTCTACGATCTCAACATCGAAACCTTTTCTCTCTGCCCACCTCATGTACATTCTGAGAAGCATCTGCGCCCAGTCCTGGGACTCAGTACCACCTGCACCTGGATGGACCGACAGGTAAGCGTTGTTCGGATCGTATTTTCCGTTCAGAATGATTTCAAGTTCCAGTTTTTTGACGGCGCCCTCCAGTTCCTGGACTATTTCTTCCACGTGCTGAGCCATTTCTTGGTCCTCGTCGGAAAGTTCTATAGCGACTTCCAGATCTTCGAACAGAGACCTCACTCTCTTCAAATCTTCAGAGATGTTCTTCAACCTCTTCAGTTTCTGGGTGTACTCACGCGCCTTTTTTTGATCATTCCATACCGATGGATCTGTGAGTTTTTTCTCTACCTCTTCGAGTTCCTTGTTGATTTCATCCTCGTTGACCACCGAAAGAACATCCTTGTATTTCTTTTCAAGTTCTTCTATCTTGGTTTTGGTTTCGAAACTGATCATACCCATCACCTCTTCACTCTTATTCTACCAAAGCTGTGCAGTCCATCTTTTTTCTTTTTCTTTTCTGTGGCTCTTCTCATCGCTCTGTTCACAAGATTGAATTCTTCATGCACGAGTCTTATTTTACCAAGTTCTTCTTTGGCCTCTTTTTCATCCTTTTCCGAGACTTTAACAACTCTGAGGACGTAGTTGGCTATCGTATCGTTTATTCTTCTCATCATTTCATCGAACATGTAGTACGTTTCCTTTTTGAATTCAACGATAGGATCTTTCTGACCGTAAGACCTCAGCTGAACGGCTTCCTTAACGTGCTCTACCTCTTCCAGGTATCTTCTCCAGTGATCGTCTATTATTCTGAGCATCAGGAATCTGATCACTTTCCTGTAATCCTCGCCTATTTCCTGCTTCTTTCTCTGATATTCCTCCCAAAGTCTGTTGAACAGGTAATCGTGAAGTTCTTCAGAAGAACTGAATTGCTTTTCGTCCAGGTCGAACAAACCAGCCGGGAAGAAAGAAAGAGAATTCTTGAGGCTTTCGATATCCCAATTTTTCCCGGAACAGTACTCCTCAACCCTTGTGCTGACAACATCTTCGAAGATATCCTTCAGATATTCGTCGTAGTCTTTTTCGAGAAGGATCTGATCGCGAAGCGAGTACACCGCTCTTCTTTGTTTGTCGAGGACGTCATCCATTTCCATCAAGGTTTTTCTTATCGAGAAGTTGATACCCTCAACCTTCTTCTGAATGTTTTCGATGAGCTTTGAAAGCATCGGATGCTGTATGGGCTGTCCTTCCTCTATTTTGAGTATGTTCATCACTTTTCCAATCTGTTCACCACCGAAGATCCTCAGAAGGTCGTCTTCGAGAGAGAGGAAGAAGATGGACTCTCCCGGATCTCCTTGCCTACCGGCACGTCCTCTCAGCTGATTATCGATTCTTCTGCTCTCGTGTCTTTCCGTTCCTATGATGCACAGTCCTCCAAGTTCCGCCACTCCCGGTCCGAGTTTTATATCCGTTCCTCTCCCAGCCATGTTGGTGGCGATCGTCACCATGCCTTTTTGCCCGGCTTTGGCGACGATCTCAGCTTCTTTTTCATGGTATTTCGCGTTCAAAACTTGATGGGGGATACCTTTCTTTTTCAGCATGGAACTGAGAAGTTCGCTCTTTTCGATGGAGGTTGTTCCGACAAGAACTGGCTGACCTTTTTTATAGCGCTTTTCGATTTCTTCCACGATCTTTTCGTACTTTTCTTTCTGAGTCCTGAAGACCAGATCATCGTGGTCCTTTCTTATCATGGGCTTGTGAGTGGGAATAACCACCACTTCCATACCGTAAACCTGTACGAATTCGCTTTCCTCTGTTTTGGCTGTTCCCGTCATACCGGCGAGCTTTTCGTACATTCTGAAGTAATTCTGAAAGGTAATCGTCGCGTAGGTGATGGATTCTTCCTTTATGGGTACTCCTTCTTTGGCTTCGATAGCCTGGTGGAGCCCTCCACTGTAGCGTCTGCCAGGCAGCAGTCTTCCCGTGAACTCGTCAACGATAATAACTTCACCGTTCATGACGACGTAATCGACATCCTTCTTGAACAGGTGCAGCGCTTTCAAGGCATTTATGAGATGGTAGAGAAGAGACACGTTTCCCGGATCGTAGAGATTGTCGACACCGATGATCTTCTCCGCTTTCGCCACACCCTCTTCGGTGAGAATGATGGTCCTCGCTTTTTCATCTACCGTGAAGTCCTTATCTTTAACAAACTTCTTAGCGATCTGAGCGAATCTCCTGTACACAGAAGGACTCTCTTTGGAGGGACCGGAGATGATCAGTGGGGTCCTTGCTTCGTCTATGAGTACGCTGTCGGCTTCGTCCACAATGGCGTAGAAGTGGCCTCTCTGCACCTTATCGTTGTAATCGAGAACGAGGTTATCCCTCAGGTAATCGAAGCCGAATTCGTTGTTCGTGCCGTAGGTAACGTCGCACAGATAGGCTTCCTTCCTGGTTATCTCTTTGAGTTCCACCTGGAAAGCCTCAACGGCTTCTTTGTTCATAGATTCCTCTTTCAAAACTTCTCCGTTGAACCCATCAGGCCAGACACTCCAGTTTTCCTCTATTGCTTTTCTGGCGAGATCAGGGTTTTTCCACACCACCTCGTACGACTTTCCCAGAGAATTTATCACACCCACTCTCAAACCGAGAAAGAGATACACGGGTCCCATCCAGAGCGCATCTCTTCTGGCCAGATAGTCGTTGACCGTGACCAGATGAACACCCTTTTCGATGAGAGCGTTCAGATAAATCGGCATGGTGGCGGCGAGGGTTTTTCCTTCACCGGTCTTCATCTCGGCCACTTTTCCTTCATGGAGCGCTATACCACCCATCACCTGGACATCGAAAGGCCTCATTCCGAGCGTTCTTCGTGCTGCTTCTCTAACCAGGGCGAACGCTTCAAAAAGGTGTTCATCGGCGTCCTCAAAGGAATTCACTTTCTCCTTCAGCACCATGGAAAGTCTTATCAGCTCGCTGTTTTTCTTCGAGCGTAGATCGGACTCTATTTGATTTATTTTTGAGACCATCTTCGCGTATTTTTTCAAAATGCGCTTGTTCTTATCGAAGAGTATCATTTCACATTACCTCCAATCTGTATTTTATGAGACCATTTTCCTCATAGCCTATCAGGAGAAGGCTCGATCTTGGAGAAAATCCGAGGAGCTTGTCGAAAAGTGTGTAAAGGTCAACGAACACCTCGAGAAAAACGCTTTTAGGAACTTCTTTTTCCAGAAAGACGAAACTCGGATGATTTTCGAGTCTTTTTCTGTTCAAAGTCTGCAGAAATTCCACTTTCTTCATGGATGAAACAACGAGTTCCCCGTTGTAATTGAAAAAGTGAAGAAGCAAATCTCCCACATCGAGCTGCAGTTCTTCTCCCACAAATTTCGCACCACGGCTGGCGAGATCGGACGTCACCTCATCCAGCGTTTTATTCTCTATCAGGAAAGCGAACCGTGGTGTTCCGTACAGAGAAACCAGAAACATAGAGCTCCCCTCAGAAGAAATCGTGTTGAAAAACTTCTCCACATCGCTTCCTTTGAACATATTCGTGAAAAACCACATGAGGAGTTCAGGATCGCTTGTGAATGCAAAAAGATCTCCCAGATACGGCAGTTTACCGATATCTTCTCTGGCTGATACCCTGAATGGACTGGCCTTCTGCGTGATCTCAACGGTGAGGTGAGATTCTTTCACTTGTCCCACGATTTCGACTTCACCTTCTCTTCCAAACACGCTCATTTTCTTGATACGGGCAAAGAACGGTTTATCAGCCGTGTCTTCACTCTCTCCTATCTTTTCGAACACGGTCTCTGTCGAGGAGATCAAGACGTAGTTTCCTGAAATTTTCGAGAAAAGAGGTGTGGTGTTTCCCAGAACATAGAGATCGTCTCTTTTGATGAAAGTGCGGTCCTTCACCTTTGCAAAATCCTCAATGAACCTCTCTGGAGCCGGTGTCTTGAAGGCTATGAATCCATTTATCTTCTCTGATAAGGAGAGAATCTCGTTGATATCCAAGGTGAAGAGGTTCGAAATATCTCCCTTTCCGCAGATCACTATCTCGCTTGAGATACCCTGAAAGAACTCTTCGGGATCGTTCAATCGACTTTCCACCCATTCCACAACCGTTTCCTCGTAACCGATACCTTCCAAGAACAAAAATTCAAAAAGTGGCAGTTTCTTCAAAGCGGAGTAGAGCTCTCCGGTATTCTTTAGATGAATAAAGTAATCGTAGTTCTGCAGAACAGGTACTGAAAAAGACAGAGAAGCCATTAAAAGCAGAAAAACCACTGTTTTCTTCATCTTTCCCTCTCCCCAAAAAACCTCCAGGCTTCTTCCACGATTTTTCTCAGGTCTATTTCAGCGTTCTCTCCTTCCTTTTTGACCCAGAAAAAGTACTCTATGTTCCCTTCCGTTCCTTTGATTTTTGAAAAACAGCATCCTTTCACAACAAAGCCGTTCTCGATCAGGCTCTTTCGTATTTCCTCCAGCACTTCAATGTGAACATCTGGATCCTTTACGATCCCCTTTTTTACGAATTTTCTTGGAGCTTCAAACTGAGGCTTCACGAGCAAAACAGCATCACCGGTGTTCTTCAGTATCCTGGAAATGGCAGGGATGATCTTTTTCAAAGAGATGAAAGACACATCGCAGGTTACAACATCCACTTTCTCTCCCAGATCATCAGGATTTAAATAACGAGCGTTCACCTTTTCCATCACAACAACCCGAGGATCGTTTCTCAATTTCCAATGAAGCTGGCCGTACCCCACATCCACAGCGTACACTTTCTTCGCTCCACGCTGGAGAAGAAAATCCGTGAATCCCCCCGTGGACGCTCCTATGTCGCACGCGACTTTCCCTGAAACGTCTATTTTGAAGCTCTCGAAGGCAGACTCGAGTTTGTACCCTCCTCTGCTCACATACTTTGGCTCCTCCAGGAGTTCGACATCGGCATCTTCTGGAACGAGTTTACTGGCCTTTGTAACCCTTTCTCCGTTCACGAGAACCTTCCCCGCCAGTATCAACACCTTTGCTTTTTCCCTGCTCTCCACGAGTCCTCTTTCCAGAACAAGCTGGTCTAATCTCTTCTTATCAGCCATACTTCATTTCCCACCTTTATCACAGTTCCCCACTCAAAAAGACGTACTTTCTCAACTTCTTCGAACTCCTTTTTTTCCGTACCAAATATCACAACTCGCTTTCCCGAAACAAAGAGAGGCATCCCAAAGTTTCTGATGAAGAACCCTTCCATATCCTCCCCATCTATCCTTCCGTCTTTGTAAACGAGCAATTCCCCTTTCCATACCGCGAAATCATCTGCTTCCATTCTTTCGATCGTTTCTCCGTCCTGCGCGTTCAAAACGAGTACTTCGTCTCCAGCACCCAGGAAAACCCGATCCTTAGAAGAGTCCAGTCCCCAGGCTCCTTCGAATTTTTTCTCCCAGAGAAGCTGTCTTGTTTTGAGATTGTAACTTCTCAAGAAACCGCACACATCGAGTACGTAGAAAACATCACCCTGAAAGGAAAACTCTACCGGTGTATTTGAAACTTTCCACGACCATTTTCCTCTTATATCCATGAGGAAACCCGATGCCGTTAAAACAAAATTGTCCCATCTGAACAGAATTGTATCATCGATCTCTTTACTTCCCATCCTGTGTCTGGTGATCACTATTCCATCAACCACATCAACAGGCTCTTCGACCTTTAGAGTTTTTTCTTCCATCATAAGAAATCCATCGCGATAGATGTATTCTTTTTCTCCGTCCAAAAAGACCATATCGATGTTTCTGTAGAGTCCAGGGACGTCTTCTATGAAAATGTCCCTTCCTGCGTATATCATCTTCCCACCGATCTGGTAAAACCCTTCGTCAACCACCTTTCTGTAGTTTCCTATTTCCAGAGTATGTTTCTCTTTCCACTGAGGAATTATCACCACGGGAGCTTTTCTTCCCGGAAGAGTCGAAGTCGGTTGAAGGCTCCTTTCAAACTTTCCATCTCTGTAAACGACGAGGAAAAACTCATCGGGAAGCTGAGAGTCTGGAAAGATTTCCCTAATAGCTTTTCTGAAGTGTTCCGGGAAGGTGTCTTTTGTTGAGAGATTTTCAAAGTTATCCACGGACTTTTCTTCGAATATCAACTGAAAGGCAACGTAATTTTCCTTAGTTCGAATCTTGACAATGAGGGGTGTTCCCGAACCAGTCAGTACTCCTTCTTCGGAAAGAAAATCTCTCACAGCGCCTTCGTACTCAGAGGGGCCGTCGTAAACAAGGGTCACCACAGGAAGGCGTTTCCATTCCTCGATGATCTCCATCTCATACGACGTTGGCGTCGCATCACCGAGGAAGTAAAGCACTCCGTTTTCCTCAATCCTGTAATTGAAAGCAAGAATCAAAACAGCACTTTGTAAAAGTACAAGCCATGTGCAGGTGCGGTACCAGCCGCCGCGCTCCTGTCGCGTGCTTCGAGCACCTCCTTCATCTTCTCAGGTTCCCACTGCTTCAAACCAACTTTTACAAGAGCGGCAACGATGTTTCGAACCATTCTTCTCAGAAAGGATCTCCCCTCCACTCTTATAAGAACAAGATCGTTTTTTAACCTCAAAATTCTGATTCTGTATATGGTCCGCACAGGATCTCTTTCATCACTCCCCGTCTTGAAAGAGGTGAAGTCATGGGTACCCTCCAGGTACTTCGCTGCTTTTCGCATCGCATCGAGATCGAGCTCGTAAGGAAACCACCAGACGTATTTCCTGAGGAAAACGTTCTTCTGCTTCGAGGTCAGGATGAAGTAGTGATAGATTCTTTTTTTCACATCGAAACGGGGATGAAAATTTTTGGAGACCTCGAAAACCTCTTTCACATAAACATCATCTGGAAGATTCGCGTTCATGGCGTTTTTTATGTCCTCAGTGGTCATTCGATCGTTCGGACAGTTGAAAGCGATGAGCTGACCGTTCGCATGAACACCGGCGTCCGTTCTTCCCGCTGCCTGGGTGTAGATTCTCTGTTTGAATATCCTCTCAAGAGCGTCTTCTATGACTCCCTGAACCGTTCTGACATCGGGTTGCCCCTGGTATCCAAAGAAATTACTTCCATCGTACTCGATCACTGCCGCCACGCGCTTCATCTTTTCACCTCGATTCGTGCTATATTTTTACTGTACCAGATCATATTTTAACAGCCGGAGTTGAAATACATGTGGAGGAAAATCGTCTTCTTTTGCATCCTTCTCGCGTCTTACCTATTCTCAGCGCAACTCATGGTCGTCCAGGGAAACCTCGCCTCCCTTGTGGAAGTGGAAGGAGATTACTTGAAGAAGAACCTGGAGATCGTCCTTCCGTTCTCTCCCCTCGATGGAGTCGTGGTTTCGGATACGGCATATTTTGCGACCGGAAACGCTCTCCTGGAGTACAATCTGAAGAGCAAAGAAATCATCCGATCGCTGAAAATACCGGCAAAGAAATTGAAGTGGAACGATGAACGTTTGGTGGTAATCTGCGAAAAAGAGGTTCTGCTTCTGGATCCCGTTTCTTTCAAATACGGCAAGATCAGTTTTCAACAATCCGTTTCTGACGTCGATTTCTACGAAGGCTACCTGCTGGTGGGTCATGGAAAATACGTTTCTCTCATGAAAAACAGCGAAGAGATCTGGAAGATAGAGGCCAAGGCAGAGATAAACAAGATTTCTGTAAACAAAAATAAAAAAGCGTTCGCCGCCTTAACTTCCGATGGAACGATTTTTCTGGTGGATTTGGAAAACGTTCTGGCACCGAAGGTCGTTTTCTTCTCGAAATTTGAAGAAGCAGAAGACTTAGAATGGATCGAAGACTTTCTGGTCGTCTTTTTCAGAAACAAAGTGATCACCTTGAACGCGGCAAAATTGACGTCTCCCAGAGCGTTCAAGGAGTACATCGCAAGTGGAAACACCACATCGGTTGTAAAACTCCAGGATTCAATCCTCTTCACAAAAGGTAACGACCTCTACAGAGTGGGAGCCTTCTCTTTGAAGAAGATCGGAACAGCTCAAAGGGTTTTTCCGGTTCTTGCTCAGGGTGAGATGTACATACCGGGAGATCTGATCTGGCAGCTGGGTTTGGAAGCCGAGGTGAGATCTTCACCTGTCATTTTTGAGAATCTGCTGGTTGTAGCAGATGTAGAAGGAATCGTTCACGCTATCTCGATGAGCGGAGGAAAACTCTGGAGCTACAGAACAGGTTTCGTTATAACAGCACCACCCCGCGTTTTCATGGAAAGGATCTACGTAACGAGCTGGGATAACTTCCTCTACGCCATATCTCGAAACGGCCAGCTGGTGTGGAAAATCGATCTTGGGGCTGATGTTTCAAAGGCTTTTGAAGTGAATTCCTACGGTATTTACCTTGCCACCGACAGCGGCGAAGTGTACTTCATCGATCACGATTCTTCCATCGTGTGGCGATTCAAAGACGAAGAGTGGATTTCAACCGGTGTAACGGTCGATGAAAACGGAGTCGTCTATTTTGGAACTTCGAGAAGTCTGTACTCTCTCTATTCGAATGGTTCCTTGAGATGGAAAACCCGCGCAGGATATCTTCTAACGATGAAACCATTAGTCATCGACAGATATGTGATCACCGGGAGCAACTCAGGCTGGTTGTTGTGCGTTAACAGAACGAACGGTGATTTGATCTGGAAAAAGAAACTTCCTCTCTCGTTGAATTCACAACTTTCAGCTTTCGGAGATACCGTTTTCGTGAACGCGGAAGATGGAATCTACTCGATCGATCTTTCTGGGAATGTGAAAAGAATCATCTCAGCTTCCACTCCTTCTCCGGTGGCTGTTTCAAGGGAAGGATACGTATACTTCGTGTCTGAGGGCGTTCTTTACTCCTTCACACTCGATGGAAAGAGAAGATGGGAAAGAAAGGTCGGGGAGAGTACCGTAGAACCCGTTGTTGGTGAAGAACGTGTGGTGGTTGTCACCAGAAGTGGAAATCTCTACTGCTTTTTCGATTCTGTTCATCCTTAGTATTTCTGAATAGGACCGAACCTCTCAAAGGGCCAGATCCTCAAGATCGGCCATCCTATGATGTGGTCCTTCGGGACAAAACCGAAATATCTGCAGTCAAGACTTTCCTTTGTGTTGTCCCCCATCAGAAAGTAAAATCCTTCCGGCACCCTTATTCTAATCGTACCATTTTCTGTTTTTTCGATGTACTTCTTGAGATCGAGTTTGGAATAATATTCCTCGTAAAACTCGTGGTAGATCATCCCCGGGATGTAGTAGGACTTCGTTTTCTCGTCGTAGTAAACCATGGATGGATCGAAATAGTTCAACAAACCGGGGAGGAAAGCTTCTCCGTAGCTGAGACCTTCCTCCCCGATGAGGGAGAAAACAAGAACTGCCGCTGTTCTGCCATAATTCTTTGCGATATCGTATATGAAATCTCTGTACGCTTGTTTGTCTTTTCTCAGCTTGCTCGCTGTGTACAGCCATTCGTAAAAATCTTCGTATTTGAAGATCCCTTCCGGCTCGTAGTACCTGTCTTTCAAGACTTCCGGAACCTCACCGTTCACGTAGAGTTTTCCGTCCTTTATTTCGAGGACATCTCCACCCTTTCCAACGAGGCGCTTCACGTACTTTACATGACCCCTGAACTTACTGGGAGAAAAGAGATCCATGAATTTATCGAAAAGTCGGAGCATGTGGCTTGCTCTCTCATCCACGAACGGTGACCAGAAAACCACGATTTCTCCTATCTGCGGTTCACGTACAGTGTACGTGATCTTTTCGACGAAGAGTCGATCCCCAATCTGTATCGTTGGGATCATCGATCCAGTCGGAACCAGCATGGTCTCGAATATGTAGAGTCTCACGATCGTCGCTGCAACCAGTGCATAAAGGAGTGCCTTGATCCATTCCACGGATTCTTTTTTCAAGTTCATCAATCTCTGCGCTCCTTGATCCTGATCTTACCTCTGACGTTCCTGAGGTAGTAGAGCTTGGCTCTCCTCACCTTACCCTTTCTCACAACTTCGATCTTCTCAACAACTGGGGAGTGGACGGGGAAGATCCTTTCGACTCCAACACCGTGGCTGCCTATTCTTCTCACTGTGAACGTTTTGTTTATTCCAGAACCTCTCTTTGCGATGACGATTCCTTCAAACACCTGTGTTCTTTCTCTGTCACCTTCTATAACTTTCACGTGCACCCTCACGGTGTCTCCTGGTCTGAAATCGGGAATCTCCTTTTTTTCATATTTCTTTTCGATGATTTTCACAAGATGATCCATCTTCAATCCCTCCTCGCGTAATTTTCTCCTATCAGCCGATCGATGATGATGGCAGCAGCCGCTCTCACGGAAAGATGGTTGAAATCAGACTGCGCCCTTATGGGCTCCAGTACGTAATCGGATATCTCGAGAATTTCATCGGGAAGACCCCAGCCTGTACCGAGAAGTATGAGAACAGGTTTCTCGGTTTCCATGATTATTCTTCTTCCCTCTTCGAAAGAAATGTCATTTTCGCGTTTTTTCGCAGAGGTGAAGAAGATCAAAGGTCTTTCTCCTTCGACACTTTCTATGTCTTCCAGCACATCCTCCAGATAGGATTTGAGCTTCACGAGCTTGAGAGATTCCGCTCTGGAAGGATTGTACCGACTTCCAAAGCCTTCTCTCCAGAATTTTAACATCTTGCTTACCATATCCTGCTGTGCTCTGAGGTTGGTCACGATGTAGTATCCCTTGAGGTTGTACGTTCTCGCGGTCCTTGCTATATCGTGGACATCGAGGTTTGTCACGGCCGTTGATATGATGCTGCCGTCTTTTCCTCTTATTGGGTAGTGAATCAGGGTCACGTACACCTTCTCTAACATTTCTCCATCAACTCCCTGAACAACTCTATTATAGCCAATTTGTCCATTTCGTCCAGTTCCTTTGTCAGGAAAAGATCTGGCCTCTTTGCCAGTGTTTTCTTTATGCTCTCCTTTCTTCTCCAGAGCTCCACCTTTTCGTGGTCTCCAGAGAGGAGAACATCTGGAACTTTCATGCCCTTGTACTCATACGGCCTTGTGTAAACGGGATGATCAAGCAGTCCCTGATGAAACGATTCTCTTTCTACAGATTCTCTCTCGACAACACCCGGTACAAGCCTCACAACAGCGTCAGTTATGACCATTGCGGGTAGCTCTCCACCTGTGAGTATGTAGTCTCCTATGGATATTTCATCGTCAACGATGCTCATCACTCTTTCATCTATTCCTTCGTACCTTCCACAGAATATAACGATGTCGTCCTTCTTTGAAAGTTCTTCTGCTATCTTGTAGTTGAAAATTCTCCCCTGCGGACTTGTGAGAATAACGTAAGGTTTTCCATATTTTCCTACGTAACTTTCGTAGAATCTGAAGAAAGGTTCAGGTTTCATCACCATGCCGTATCCGCCGCCGTATTGATAATCGTCAACCGTTCTGTGCCTGTCGGTGGTGTAATCCCTCAAATTCTCCACGTTTATCTCCACGATACCTCTTTCTACCGCCCGGGCTATGACGCCGTACTTCTTTATAACTTCGACCATTTCAGGGAATATAGTCACTATCGTGATTCTCATCAAATCCACTCCATTTCCTTTGCTATGATCTTTTTCGCACCTTTGTCGATTTCAACTATACAGTCCTTTGTCATGGGGATCAGGGTTTCCTTCTTCTTTTTTCTCACTACGAGTACGTCGTTCGAACCGGTTTCTATTATGTCAACTACTTTTCCAACGTTTTCGCCCGACTCGTAGAAAACATCGCAGTCCAGTATTTCGTAAAAGTAGTATTCGTCTTCGTTGAGCTTTGGAAGTTCCTCGTATTTTATGAAGACTTCACAGCCTTTGATCTTTTCTGCGGCTTCTATCGTGTCTATCGATTTGAACCTGATGAGAAAGAGCTTGTTCATCCTCCTCACAGACTCAACGGTGAGGTTGTAAAACGCCTTCTTCTCGCTGTTGTAAAGAACCACACTGGAGAGGTTCTTCACGATTTCCTCAGAGTTCGTGTAAGGGAAGAACTTGACCTCTCCTTTGAGACCGTGTGTGTTGACTATCTTTCCAATCGCCACTCTTTCATTCAACAGGTCTTGAATGGTTCTTATCATACTCTCACCGGACCACCTTGATGGTGATCTCCTTAGAATCTCCCATGAGCGCACTCAAAAGTATCTTCAAAGATTTTATCGTTCTTCCATCTTTTCCTATGACCTGTCCAACATCTTCTTCGTTCACAACGATTTCGTATACTTTCTTTCCTTCTTCGTCGAACTCCATGACCACAACCTCTTCGGGATGCTTCACTATTCCCCGAAGAATCTTCTCGAGGAGCTCCTTCATTCAGCCGTGGCCTCCTCTTTCTTTCCGTACTTTATCTCGTGGACCCTCTTCATAACCCCGAATTTTCTGAAGATATCCCTCACAGTGTCGCTCGGCTGGGCTCCTTTCAGAATCCATTCCACGGCTCTTTCCACATCGATCTTTATTTCCCCTTCTTTCAGAGGGTTGTAGTATCCAAGAGACTCGATGTAAGCACCATCTCTCCTCTTCCTGCTGTCAACAACGACTATTCTGTAGAAAGGCTGGTGTCTCTTTCCCATCCTTGTGAGTCTGATCCTTACCACCGAACACACCTCCTCAGAATCCAAATGGTATTTTGAATCTACCTTTTTTCATCCTCTTCATGAGAGTTTTCATCTGTTCATAGCTTTTGAGAAGTTTGTTCACATCCTGGACGGTAGTTCCACTTCCACGTGCGATTCTCCTTTTTCTACTGGCGTTTATTATACCGGGATTTCTTCTCTCTTCTACGGTCATCGAATTTATGATGGCCTCGATCTTTTTCAGCTCCTTTTCACTCATTTCCACATCGACCTTCGGTGCACCTGGAAGCATCTCAAGAATGGAAGAAAGAGGTCCGAGTTTTTTCATCTCCTGAAGCTGTTCTTTGAAATCTTCCAGGGTGAATTCTGCCTTCAGGAACTTTTCTGCGCTCTTCTTCATCTTTTCCTGATCGAGTTCCTTTTCCACTTTTTCGATCAGTGAAAGAACGTCCCCCATTCCCAGGATTCGGTTTGCGATTCTGTCTGGATGGAACGGCTCCAGACCATCGAGTTTTTCACTCGTTCCAATGAATTTAACGGGTTTCCCAGTCACGTACTTTATGGAGAGAATGACTCCGCCTCTTGCATCTCCGTCCATCTTCGTTACAACGAATCCTGTTAAATCGAGCCTTTCATCAAACACCTTGGCGGTATTGACCGCGTCCTGCCCCATCATCGCGTCAACGACGAGCAGGATCTCATCTGGGTTCAGGATTTTCTTTATCTCTTCCAGCTCTATCATCATCTCTTCGTCTATGTGAAGCCGGCCAGCGGTATCCACTATCAAAACATCTTTTCCTGTACTCTCAGCAACGTCTACAGCTTCTTTCACTATCTCAACGGGTGTTTTGTTGTAATCGTGAACAACGTTTACACCAATCTGATTTCCAAGCTTCACAAGCTGATCAACGGCTGCGGGACGGTACAGATCCGCTGCGACAAGCAAAGGATTCCTTCCCTCTTTTTTGAGGAGCTTTGCGAGTTTTGCACACGTTGTGGTCTTTCCGCTTCCCTGAAGTCCCACCATCATTATGGGAGCTGGCCTGTGGACGAGTCTCAATGGTTCGTTCTTTTCTCCCATGATTCTTACCAGCTCGTCTCTCACTATCTTTATGAACTGCTGGTCCGGTGTGAGACTCCTGAGAACTTCATCTCCGAGAGCTTTCTGGAGGACGTGGTCCACGAATTCTTTCACAACTTTGTAGTTGACATCAGCTTCGAGCAGGGAAAGCTTCACTTCCCTGATAGCGTCTTTTACATTCTTTTCTGTGATCTTTCCGCGTCCAGACAGATTCTTGAAAACTCTGGACAGCTTCTCCTGAAGATTCTCGAACATCGAAACACCTCCGAAGGACCTTCTCTCATATTAGACGCTTCTCATTAATACCAGGTTTCCAATCATCTAAGGAGTAGCGCACTTAATGTTACAATTTATTTTCAATGAATAGGTGGTTTAACTTAATCCACCTACTAAACTACACATGTTTTTAATAATACCTGATCGTGAAGTCCTCGTATCCTTCAGGCGTAGTTTCTTCCACACTCACGTTCGTCACAACCGCCGCAGGTGGGCCTTTCGCGACCTCACTCAAAAAACGCCGAAGGGCATTTTCATCACCTTCGGCGTGTATAAAAACAGACCCATCATCCATGTTCATCACGTAACCCTTCACACCAAGAGATTTCGCAACTCTCCTTGTGAAATATCGAAAGCCCACTCCTTGAACGATCCCCTCAACTCTTATTTTCAGAGCCTTCATGCTTCCACATCCTTATGAATTCTTCGTCAAAATGCACGTCGAGTTGTGGGAAAGGTATGTAGATACCCTCTTTTTCTAGATAATCCTTTATTCTGAAAGCCAATCTCTTCACACCTTCGAAGAAGTTATCACGGTTGACCCAGAATCTGATAATGAAGTCTATGGAGGAACTGTTGAACGCGGAGAAAACAATAGCTGGTGCCGGATCTTTTTCAACGGTTTCTTCGTCTTCCAGCGCTTTCTGGAAGATCTCCACCACTTTCCTCAAATCAGCCGAGTAAGGAACTCCCACCACTATTTCCTGTCTTCTAACGTTTGAAGGCCAGAAGTGTATTATCTTGTCGTTCCAGACAGCCTTGTTTGGTATCATCACCCTTCGACCATCCCAGGTCCTGATCACGGTATGATTCAAATTCACCACTTCGACGGTTCCAGAGACTCCACCAGCTTCCAGAGCCTCTCCTTCCTTGACAGCTCGAGACACGAGAAGGAACAGACCGGAGAAGAAATTGGCCAGCGGTTCCTGAAGAGCAAGACCTATGACAAGACCTCCGATACCCACTCCAGCGAGAAGTGGTGCAAGACTCAGATCCCAGATGTCGAGAATTATCATCACCGCGATCACAGAGATAATCAATCCCAGGAAGAATCTGATGGTGTTTCTCATTTGAAGCTCTTTTCCGAGCTTTTCTACACTCTTTTCGATGAGCTTGAACAGCCATTTGAAAACCAGATAAGAAACAACAACCGTAACCGCCGTGAGGATCAGTCTGGCGAGCATGCTCTCACCACCTCACAGCGAATTTGATGCCTGTTCCCTGAGTGTAGTAGTACTCAGAGAAAGGATCGCTGCTCACGGGTGAACTGATGATGAACGTGCCAAAGCCCACAGAGACGTTGTTCACAGTTGCGTAGAAACCAAGAGAGATTTTCACGGCATTTTCTTTCGTTTTGGTGTTGCTCAGCACCGAAACTCCCAGACCCGCTTTTTGTTCCGATCCGATCGTGAAGTCTATCCTGTTTTCCAGCACTTCCTGGTCAAATACCAGAGAGTAGGAGAATCTGTTTTTCCTGGAGGAATCGTAGAAAAGCTTCAAAAGATAAGTTCCTCCCATGTAATTTCCTTTCTGACTCCAGAGAGTGAAATCCCGAACGCTGACACCAAAACCAACATCTTTGAACAGGTAACCAGAGACACCCCCGTGGAGATCGATCTCTTTTCTTTCTTCCTGATCCATGGTGAAAGAAACACCAGCTCCGACATTCAAGCTCTCTTCTGGCGAAAAGGCCGCATCGTATTCGATCGTGGTCCTGTAGCTGGATTCCGTTAGAGTGCTTCTTTTCAAATACAACACTCCAGCGATGTTTGGTGCGGGAGTCTGGAAGAGTCCAACCAGGAAGGTTCCCAGAGATTCGCTTCCGCTTGAAAACACCTGATACGAACCCATGACTCCCTGTTTGTTCATGGAAAGAAGCCGCGCGGGATTTTCGAAGAAAGCCCACTCACCAGAATAGGAAAAAATCTCGAGCTGGGAAGCCACCGCCAGTGTTGAAATCACGAGAATCAAAAGAAAGACCTTCTTCATACATTCACACCCCCTGAAGAATAGACTTCTACTACTCTGCTTTTCAGTTCCTTGAAAGTTCCACTCTCTATAGAACGCCTTACTTCCTTCATTAGAGAGATCATGAAGTTGATGTTGTGAATCGTGAGGAGTATCTGCCCAAGAACCTCTCCGCGATCGAAGAGGTGATGGATGTAAGACCGTGTGAAATTCTTGCAGGTATAACACCCGCACCTTTCGTCCACCGGTTCGAGGGATCGCTTGTTGTAAGAGGCCTTGAGGTTGAGTTTCCCATTCCAGGTGAGCGCAGTTCCGTGTCTTGCTATCCTGGTTGGGAAGACGCTGTCGAACATATCCACTCCTCGTTCAACGAGTTCGAGTATGAGTTCTGGAGACCCTCCTCCCATGAAATAACGGGGCTTATCTTCTGGAAGAAACTCCACCGTGACTTCGGTCATTTCAAGAGTGAGGGATCTTTCTTCACCTACGCTCAATCCTCCTACGGCGTATCCATCGAATCCAATCGATGTGATCTGAAGAGCGCTTTCTCTCCGCAGATCCGGGTAGATCCCTCCCTGAACGATTCCAAAGAGTGCTTGATTCTCTGTTTTGAAAACCTTTTTAGATCTCAAAGCCCACCGATAGGTCCTCTCTGTTGCCTCTTTCACCTCTTCGTAATCGGCATCGGGTACAGGACAGTGATCGAAAACCATGCAGATATCCGATCCCAGAGCGATCTGAACCTCCATGGATATCTCTGGATTCAGGAAAACTTTCGAACCGTCAATAGGAGATCTGAAGACCACACCTTCATCGTCTATCTTAATTTTTGGGAGGCTGAAAACTTGAAACCCCCCACTGTCGGTGAGTATCGGTTTTTTCCATCCCATGAAGTTGTGAAGTCCCTTGTGGAGCTTTATGATCTCCACACCGGGCTTCAACATGAGGTGAAACGTGTTCGAAAGAATTATCTCCGCTCCCGCTTCTTCCAGATCTCTGGGAGTGAGAAGCTTCACGTTCGCGTTGGTTCCAACCGGCATGAAAACAGGAGTTTCAACAGCTCCATGGTGAAGCTTTATGGTTCCCCGTCTTGCTTTTCCGAAAGTTTTTTTCACTTCGAACTCCACACGATTCCCTCCAGCATCTTCTTCACCCTCTGATAGCACCCTTCAATCTGTGCTTCCTGTTCTTCGAGCTCTTCCAGCATGTTTTTCCTGAAAGTCTCGTCTGAAATCTCTTTCAAATTGATCAGAACGTTCACCTTTTCAACCTGAAAGACCGCGCGGCAGAGATCTGCGGCGTTCAACGTGTCCGATGCCAGATTCTTGTTTCCAAATTCGGCGAGCTTCTCGAGCTCGTGTGCGAGGTCTTTCATCACCCTTATCACGTCCATCGGTACAGAAGCGGCTTCCTTCAGAGCATCCTGAAGCTCTCCTTCAGAGGATTTGTAAGCTTTCATGACCTTTTCAAAGGCTTCCATGTCTTTCTTTGAAAGATCGAAGAGTTTCAGTCTCGCTTCTTCCATTGCCTCAACTATCCTCTCCATCTCCGGTTCCACATCTTCGTAACCCTTTTTCTTCCTGGTGAAATTCGCAACCATTTCAGCGAGGGCACACGCCATGGCTCCCACGACTGATCCAACTGCTCCCCCACCAGGAGTTGGCTTTCTCTCCGCAACCATATCACAGAATTCTTTGAGCGAAAGGCGTTCAACCTCCATATCTCTCTTCTCCCTCCTGAACGATCTTAACTCCCGAACTCGTTCCTATTCTATCAGCACCGTGCATGATCATTTTAACAGCGTCCTCGAAGGTTCTGATCCCTCCGGAAGCTTTTACACCCATCTCATCTCCCACGATCCATTTCATGAGATGAACGTCTTCTGCGGTCGCCCCTCCTGTTCCAAATCCCGTGGAAGTCTTCACGAAATGAGCTCCAGCGAGTTTGGAAATGACACACGCCGCTATCTTTTCTTCCGTATCCAGATAGCACGTTTCGATGATCACCTTCACGACTTTTCCTTTCACCGATTCGACAACACTTCTTATATCCTCGTAAACGTACTCCCACTCCTTTGCCTTGAGCATGCCAACGTTGATGACCATATCGATCTCATCGGCTCCATTCTCAACAGCGAAGATCGCTTCATGGGCTTTCGTCCGAGTTTCGTTCGCTCCCAGTGGAAAACCAACAACGGTGACGACTTTCACATCGGTTCCTTCGAGTTCTTCACGAGCCAGTTTCACATAACACGGATTCACACAGACTCCATAGAAACGATTTTCCCTTGCTTCAAGACAGAGTTTTTTTATATCGTCTGGTGTGGCAAACGGTTTCAGATTCGTGTGCTCTATAGCACTTCTCACATCTTCGATACCCGCGCTTTCTCTGAAAGGCTTGAACTCGTAGGACTCTCTGTACTTCGCTATTGCCTCCTCAATCCTGTACTCTATCATGAGAAATCACCTCACAGACCGATTTCAGAAGCGATCGATTTCATCGCCTCAAGAGAAATTTCCAGGAATTTCTCAAGAGAGAGCCCGAAGTTCTCACAGGTTCTCATCTGTTCCCTACTCGCTCCCTTCGCAAAGGCCTTTTCCTTGAATCTCCTCAGCAGAAAATCCACATCGATAACATCCAGTTTCTTCTCTGGTCTGATCAGTGCGGCCGCTACTATAAAACCAGTGGTTGGATCCACCGCATACAAAGCCTTCTCCATCAAAGTTTCTGGAGTTTTCTTTTCGCAGTGGGCCAGAATAGCGTTGAGAACGTCTTCGGGTACGTCCTCATCTTTCAGGATCTCCAGGGTCTTCAAGCCATGTTCCTCGGGTTTATCTTTGGTGTAGTCGTAATCTAGATCGTGAAGAAGTCCGGCAAGACCCCATTTTTCTTCGTCCTCGTTGAATTCCCTAGCGAGAGCTCTCATAACAGCTTCCGCTGCAAGACAGTGCTTCACAAGATTTTTCGTTTTAACGTGGGTTTTCAACAGCTCCATTGCCCTTTCTCTGCTGATCAAAGTTCTCCCTCCTCCCTGAAGCTGAAATATCCTCGTCTCGATACGATGACGTGATCCACAAGACTCACCCCAAGGATCTCTCCCGCTCGTTTCAACCTTTCCGTGATCAAACGATCTTCTTTGCTGGGAGTGGGATCACCAGAAGGATGGTTGTGAACGACGATCACTCCAGATGCATTAGCCCTGATAGCCGTTCGGAACACGTCCCGCGGATGTATCAAACTCCTGTCAGAAGTTCCAACAGTGAGTGTGTTTTCTCCTATAACGTTGAGCTTCGTATCGAGACAGATCACCTTCACAATTTCCCTCTCAAGATACACCATCTCCTGGCAGTATTTGTAAACTTTCACGGAAGAGTCCAGCTTCTCCGGTATCCTTTCCAGTTCTCTGTGAAGTCTTTTTCCAAGCTCCAGAGCGGCTTTCAGAGTGATGGCCTTGACCATACCGACCCCTTCGACCGAAGCTATCTCTTCGAGACCTGCGTTCGAGAGTTTTATCAACGAGCCGTCAAACCTTTCAAGAAGATCCTTTGAAAGTTCGAGAACGTGTTTTCCCTTCTTTCCAGTTCTCAACACTATGGCGACGAGTTCTTCAACCGAAAGCGACTCTGGCCCCGCCTTTATCATCCTCTCTCTTGGAAGCAACCTTCCACCATCCCTTTTCATAGAGGTACTGCCAGACCATTCCAAGAGGAAATCCCACCACAGTAAAGAAATCTCCTTCTATTTTTTCAACGAAGACGGCCGCGAAATCCTGTATCCCATAAGCCCCCGCTTTGTCGAGAGGTCTGTATTTCTCAACGTAGTAATCAATCACACTCTCTGGGAGTTCTCTGAACCTGACCTTCGTTGAAGAAACGAACACGTCTTTCGTTTCACTGGAGACGAACGCCACCCCTGTGTAAACCACGTGCCATTTTCCAGAAAGATTCTTCAGCATGTATTTCGCTTCTTCCAGAGACTCCGGCTTTCCCAGTATGTTACCATCCAAAACCACCACCGTATCGGATCCAATGACGAGTATTCCCTCTTCTTTCCTCTTTTTGAACACCCACTCCGCTTTTCTCAACGAGAGTTCTCTAACGGTCTCTTCGGGACTTTCAAGAAACTCCTCTTCAACATCAGGCTTTTCAACTTCGAACTCTATCCCCAGCAACTTCATCAGCTGCCTTCTTCTGGGCGAAGAAGAAGCGAGAATAATTCTCAAACACTATCCCTCCCATTCTGCTTGCCAGGAAGGCGTTGACTGTTCCCGAGACAAGACCGAGTATCACCATCAAAGGAAAGAGCAAGAAGGTCTTCGTGCTTTCAACTAGAAAAGATATGACGATGAGCTGAACAAGGTTGTTCACAAAAGATCCCATTGCACTCAAGCTCAAGTAACCAAAATCGAACCGGGCCAGAAGTGATTCCACCAAGGCAGCGGAAACGGCACCGAAGAATCCAGTTAAAAAAGATGGAGAAAGAAACCTGCCGGAAAAGAGAGCACCCAAAATGCTCTTTGCAGATGCGACGATCAGAGCATCGCCAAAACCAATTTCCGAAGCTATCATAAGGACTACCGAGTTGGAGAATCCCCATCTTCCAAATGGCACCGGAAAAGGGAGCAAGTTCTCCAGGACATAAAAAGTAGAAGAAAGAGCCGTCAAAACAGAAAGAAATGTGATTCTCCTCACCAGGTCACGGTATCGTAATCTGTCTTTTCTTCGAAGAATATTATCACCTCGTTTGGCACACAGATGATGGTCCCTCCTGGACCAACCCATCCCGTTTTCACGCACAGTTTCAAAGGACAGGTTGACTCGACGACTCTGACCCTGTTCCCATCGAATTCCACCTTCATGAGGAATTTTCCGCTCTCTGTTATGTCGTACGTTCCTGGTTTCGACAGAATCTTTCTGAAATCTTTCCCTTGAACTACAACTTTGCTTCCTTTTTTCTCCGAAGCGAGTATTGAAAAGATAAGGACAACAAAGATCAAAATGATCAGCACCACATCTTTTTTTCTGAAGAAGCTCCTCACCTTTTTCACTCTCTTTCGAACAGCTTGAAGGTCTCAGACCTTTCGATCGCTCCTCCTTCAAGAACTATCAGCGGATGAGCTCCCATATTTGGAAAATCGAGTACCACCTTTCTCCAGTCTTTTCCGGCCATCACAAAACCCGCTGTGGAGAGTGCGTCGGCTGTGGTGGCATCTTCGGCTATGATCGTTACGCTCCACACACCACGAGCAGGATACCCCGTTGAAGGATCGAGAATATGATGATACCTGACACCGTCCACAACGAAATATCTTTCGTAATCACCGGAAGTCGCAACCGCTCCAGATTTCAGATAGATGTAATCTATCACATCGTCTCCCCTGGGATCCTTTACTCCTATCACCCACGGATACTTTCCGAACTTTGGCCCGATGATACGAACATCCCCACCCGCTTCGACAAACCCCGTTGCGTTCTCATCAAAAGAGAGTGCTATCTGTCTAGCCCTGTCGAGGGCGTATCCCTTCGCTATACCACCAAGATCAATCTTCACACCGTTTTTAACCATCACTCTCATGTTCTTATCGTCGAAGAGAACGTTTTTATACCCGGTATGCTTCAGAACCTCTTCGATCTCTTCCCGAGAAGGCACCCTGAGATTTTCGTAGTTCCCGGTAAACCCCCAGAGTTCGAGAAGCCTTCCTATTGCTGGATCGAACGCTCCATCTGTGAGCTCTGCGAACGCGCAGGCCGCTTTGATCAAACTGTAAGTCTCTTCGTCCACCTCGACCCATTCGTCGGGATGATCGTTTATCTTTTTCACAACGCTTCTTTCATCTGTGAAAGAAAACTTGTAGGTAATCCTCTTCATGTCTTCCAGAATGGCTTCTGCGATCGTTCTGGGATTTATCTTCTGAGAGGAAACGACTATCCTCACACTCGTTCCGAGAGCGAAATCTCTGAGCTCATAATACTGATCTTTCGTTCGGATGAGAAGTAAAGTCAAGAGAATCGCAAGAGAACCTAGAAGAAGTGAAGAAAAGATGATGACGTTTCTTCTGGTTACCCGATGATCGTTGCTATCTGACGGCCACATTTTGTGCACTTCCCTTCCTCATCCAGACCCACTTTTTCCACTTCATATCCCTGTCTTCTGATCACAAGATTTCCGCAATCCGGGCAGAAAGTGCTCTCGTATCTTTCGTCCCACACGTTACCGAGGTAGACGAAATTCAGATACTCTCTGGCCATCTCGTATATCTCGATGAGCTCTTCTATCGGCGTTGGAGGTATGGTGTACTTGTAATTTGGAAAGTAGCGGCTTATATGAAGAGGGATGTCTTTGTCCAGATCAGCGATCCACTCGAATTCTCTCCTCAGGTCTTCTTTGTCGTCGTTCTTTCCCGGAATTATCAGCGTGGTGAGCTCAACGTGAATTCCAGCGTTGTAAACCTTCTCTATGTTTCTGAGGACCACGTCCAAATCTCCCCCGATCTCCCTGTAGAAATCTCTGTTGAATCCCTTGAGATCTATGTTCATCGCATGCACGGACTGAAAGAGGAGTTCCAGAGGTTCTTCGTTTATAAAACCGTTGGTCACAAGAACGCAGTACATACCTTCTCTCACAGCCACACGAGACGTGTCGAGAACGAACTCGTACCAGACAAGAGGCTCGTTGTATGTGAAAGCGATTCCTTTTGAGTTTCTGTTCATCTGGGCTATCTTGACAAGCTGTTCTGGAGTGACTCTTTTGGTTTCTGGCTTTGCTTGCGAAATCTCCCAATTCTGACAGAAACCGCACTTGAAATTGCAGCCGAAAGTTCCCACGGAGAATATCTGCTCACCAGGATTGAAGTGGAAAAGCGGTTTCTTTTCTATGGGATCCATGGCGATCGCTGTTACTTCACCGTAGTTCAGACTCACCAGAGAGCCGTTTTTGTTCTTTCTCACACCGCACAACCCGATTTGTCCGTTATCGAGTACACATTCATGCGGACACAGAAGGCACTTAACTTTTCCATTCTCAAGAATTTCAAAGTGCAAAGCCATCCTCTCCATGTCCCATCCTCCTCATTTGTAGCGTTCAACTGTGAACCTGTAAATCTCCACATCGTCGTCCCACTCGGGGATTCCGGCTTTCAGCTTCGCTATTCTAAGCTGTTCTTCGACCGTATCCACACCTTCTATGTCAGGAAGAAGGAGACCTCTCCTCCAGCCCTTCACCACTATCACACCGTATTTTTTCGGGTCGAGCTCGGAGATATCCCTCACCGGTTCAGGAGGGCTGAGAATGTCCACGTGCACAATGATATCGTCGAGTTCATCGGGCGAGACCGGAGGAAACCTTGGGTCCTGAGTGGCAGCCGCGATGGCGTTATCTCTTATCTCGAGAGCGAGATTCGGCTTTGTGGGAAGATAAGTTCCTATACAGCCCCTCAGAGAACCGTCCGTTTTGTGAAGAGTTACAAAAGCTCCCGCTCTTCTTTTGAAGAGCTCTTCAGGAACACTTTCATCGGGTTCAATCACTTTTCCATATCTCACGTAATTCTCTATGACCCTTATTGCCCATTTCACGTAAGGATGCTCACCTATCATGCTCCCACCACCTGTAACAATTATAGCACCTGTTGTATCATAGAATTTGGGAGATCGTGAAAGGAGAGGATAGAACGTGAGAGCAGGTGGTCAGGCGGTAATAGAAGGAGTGCTTATGATCGCAAGAAAGGTTTCCCTTGCCGTCAGAAAGCCAGATGGGAACATCGAAGTCAGGGTACTCGGGAAAGTAAGATTTCCAGGTTGGGCGAAGATACCTTTCTTGAGAGGTTTTTATTCGCTTTTTGTTTCTCTCTACTTTGGAATAAAAGCCCTCAATCTTTCCTCCGAAATCTCCTCCGGTGAAAAACTGAAGGAAAGCGAGAAATTCTTTTCTCTCATCACAGCCGTTGGACTTGCCGTTGGTCTTTTTGTGATAGTACCCATTTTTCTGACCAACTTTCTGGTGCCGAAGAAAGGAGAGTTTCTCTACTCGCTTGTTGAAGGCTTCATAAGGGTTGGACTCTTCCTTCTATACGTCTGGATCATCTCCCTGTTCAAGGATGTGAAACGCGTGTTTCAGTACCACGGTGCGGAACACATGACGATTCACGCTTACGAACATGGAGAGGAACTCACACCGAAAAATGTGAGAAAGTATTCGACGATACACCCAAGATGCGGGACCAACTTTTTGATGATCTTTCTAATAGTGGCCATCCTTCTTCTCAGTCTGGTCGGTGTCGTTGTGGAGATGAACACCTGGACGAGGATCGTTTCAAGGCTCGTCCTTCTTCCTTTCGCAGCGGGGATTTCTTACGAACTCCTGAAAGTCATAGCCTTTTTCAATGGAAAGGGACTGGTGAAGCTTCTCTATCTTCCAGGGTACCTTCTTCAATACCTGACCACGGCAAAACCAGATGATTCACAGCTTGAGGTTGCCATCACCGCGCTGAAGCACGCAGTAGGTGAAGAGAAGGACACAATAGAGGACAACGTAAAGGAAGATGAAGTAGAGCTTTTGGGATAGTCCAAGAAGATTGAACATCAATGAAAAGGAAACGAGGATCAGAAGTGTTTTCCACTTTCCAATTTTTCTGGAAAACACGTGGTGAGTGTGTTTCTCATCTGGAGAGAACGGGTTTTTCTTCGCAACTAGTCTTCTCACAAAACTGAACACGATCTCGTAGAACGGAAATCCAAGGAAAAGTGTGGCGTATCCGAGATCTCCATCGAAGAAAACCACCGATGCCGTGGAGAGGTAAGCCCCAAGAAGAAACGAACCACTGTTTCCCAGAAAAACCTTTGCGTCTGGGAGGTTCCATGGAAGAAAACCGATTATCGAAAACGCAAGAGACCTTTCTCCAATCATGAGCGAAGAAAATAGAGATATTCCGCTCAAAAGGCCGTCCAATCCATCGACTACGTTGAACGCGTTAACCATACCGACAAACCAGATCACGAAAAAGACAGGATGTATCCTCGCTCCAAAGATACTGACCTCGATGGTCACAGCGGTGGAGAACCAGACAGCAACCAGAGCGGTCACGGCGAGTTTGATTCTGTAGGAGAGGTCAAAAAGATCATCCAGAAGCCCAAGAAAAAACAGGGGAATCGAAAAGAGAAAAAAGGGATTGTCTCTTTCGAAGATGAGAAGCGTCAGGAATATGGAAACACCACCGACCGGTGGAACCGCTCTCCCGTGGGATTTTCTGGAGTCAGGATGATCGAGAAATCCCGTCTTCTTCGCAAAAACAGACAATACCGAAGTCAGGAAGAAACTAATTATCGCTTCCCACATCTATTTGTGCCTCCGGGACTAATTTTTTCATTTCGGTGAGAAGTCCTTTTACGTCGCTGTTTTCGAAGGCTTCTTTCATTCTGTTGATTGCCTGTTCTACACTCTCTTTCCCTGGAAGAACGGATGTCTTCACTCTGAAGATTTTCGAGTGTGGAGTCAACTCTTTCACTTCGTAAGGGTAGAGCAACTCTTCGTACATCTTCTCCCCCGGCCTGATTCCGGTGAAAACTATCTTTATGTCCTGGTAAGGGGTGTATCCAGAAAGCGTGATCATGGTTTCCGCAAGTTTCAAGATGGGTATCTGCTCTCCCATGTCGAGAATGAAGAGATCCTTTCCGGAAGAGAAGAGAAGGGACTGGAGAATTAGGGAGACGGCCTCAGGTATGGACATGAAGTAGCGCTTCATTCGTGGATCCGTCACCGTTACAGGACCACCCTTTTCTATCTGACGGCGAAATTTTTCCACTACGCTTCCCCTGCTTCCAAGAACGTTTCCAAACCTCACGATCGAGAAATTCGTGCTGTTTTTTTCTCTCGAAAGGATGTAGAGTTCCGCTATCCTCTTGGTGAGGCCCATCACAGAAGTGGGATTCACCGCTTTGTCTGTCGAGATGAAAACAAAATACTTCACACCGAACCTTTCGGAGATTTCCACGAGATTCATCGTTCCCAGAACGTTCACTCTGAAAGCCTCAAGCGGATTTTCCTCCATCAAAGGAACGTGCTTGTGCGCCGCCACGTGGAAGATCACGTCCGGCCTCAGCTGGGTCAACCAGTGTTCCATTATCTTTCTGTCGGCAACGTCCGCTATGATCCTTTTTTTCTTCACCTCCGGAAAGTGTTCGGTGAGAAACTCGTTTATGAGATATATACTGTTTTCTCCGTGGCCCAGAAGAAAGATCTCCGCTGGGTTCATCCTGGCTATTTGTTTGCAAAGCTCAGAACCGATACTGCCCCCTGCTCCGGTCACAAGAATTTTCTTCCCTTTCAAGAATTTTCCTATTTCATGAAAATCCACCTTCACCTCTTCGCGCCCCAGAAGGTCTTCTATGGATATTTCCTTCAAATGGGAGATCCTGACACGTCCTTCTATCAGCTCTCTCACACTGGGGAGGGTCTTTACTCTGACCATTTTCAAATCGATGCTTTTGAGAATTCGTTCCATCTCAGCTCTGGAAGCTGAAGGTATAGCTATCACGATTTCGTCCACGTTCATTTTCTCCACGAATTCCATTGTTTTCTCTATTGGTCCAAAAACCGGAACTCCCCTCACCTTTCGACCGATCTTTCTGGGAGAATCGTCCACGAAGGCCACTATTTTTCCTAAGTGTGGGTGTTTCTCGAATTCCTCGAGGATAGAGACTCCCGCATCTCCTGCCCCTATGACCAGTATTCTCTTCTCCCCTGAGGTTTTTCTTAGCCTGTTCACAGTCAGCCACTGCCATGTGATCCTGCTCAGCACAAGAAGGACCATCGAACCAAGAAAGGTGGCAAACCCCACGGATCTGGGAAGAACTATTCCCCTGTAAACATAAAAAAACGCAAGGTTGGAAAGATAGGAGATAACGCTTCCTCTTATGAGAATGAGAAAGTCTCTGGCATTGGCGTATTCCCACACGATGGAATAGATTCCGTTCAGAATGTAGACAACAGCCGAGACAGCGGTGTATATGATCACGGATTCGTCATAACGGCTCATTTCCTGAAAATCAAAACCGAACCTCGAAAAGAGCGCCACCACACCCGCAAAGTACGTCAGAGCCACGTCGATTACAAAAAGGAGTGCCTTTCTCACCATCTCGTAATCACCCTTCTCCCATCTTCTGGTATAACTCCGTACTTGAAAAGTACCTCACGTACATCTTCGGTTACGTACACCCTCACGATCTGAATCATGTTGCTCACCATCAACCTGTATGCGGGGTATTTCTTCACGTACTCGTCCACCGTGAGAATCTCATCATGTTTGGGATCGTAGAGAAAAACGTTGTTCTGGAGAAACTCATCGGGATGAAAGATGGTGAGTTTGTACGGTGTGTCGATCCTGAAGAATTTCTCTCTGTTATCGCGAATTTCTTCGAGAATGTTTCTGTCGGGATCTTCTACGTTTCCGCTGGACAGCACACGGTCGATATTTTCGATGATCTTATCGATCAGGTTTCTGGCTGCGGACAGGCTGAGTTCAGATGGATCAAACCCTTCAGCGGAGAAGGGGCGCTCAACCACCATCTTCCACAGATCGCGATTTTTGAACCGCTCCACGAGTTTTTTCGTTTCACTGTCCCCCTTCAGTTCGAGTTCTCTGAGAATGGAATAATCTGTCAATTCGAGGAATTCGTCGAGATCTTTCAAGCGCTCTTCCAAATCGAGAATCTCACAGGCCCTCGAGAGTATCTCCTGAATCATGAGATCGGCAGCACGGGACGTTTTGTGGAAATACACATTTTTGTACATCATGAATCGGCTGAACAGTATCGAATATATGTTGTCAACCACCTTCACGTGGTAACAGAGTATCTCTTTTCCATCTACCTTTTTGACAAGAGAATTTCTCAGCACCCTGTCCACGTTCATCGGAGCAAAATGCCCCACTCCGCTGTAGTAAGAGTCCCTCAGCAGGAAATCGAGCCTGTCGGCTCCCAGCGGTCCCTGGATGATGTTGAAATCCACACTCCCCGTTTCCTCTCCTCTGTATACCTCAACTACCCTTTTTGCTATCTCCTGAAAGGCGTCTTCCAGGGAAACCTCTCCCACCGATTCTCTTATATCTTCGATTACTGCTCGTTTCAATCTTTCGTTGTATGAGTTGAAAACCCTCATCATCTCTTCTGGAAGCTTTTCCGTTATGAGTCTGTTTCTGAATTCGTCGTGACCATCCTCGTAACCGTATCTTTTGAAAACCACATCGTCGAACTGATGACTGAACGGACCGTGTCCAACATCGTGCAGCAAAGCGGCAAGACGTACTATCCTTATTCGATCGCTTTCTTTGAAAAGGTTCCTCGCGTACAATCCGGCGACGTGCATGGTTCCCAATGAGTGCGCAAAGCGCGTGTGAGTCGCGCCGGGATACACGACGGTCGCCCCTGCCAACTGCGAAAGAAAGCGAAGCCTCTGAACCACTTTCGTGTCGGTGGCTAGTATTTCCAGTGGATAGAGATATATTTCCGAATGCACAGGGTCCCTTGAAACCTTTTTGAACACACTATCACCACCCTTCTGTTAAATTGTATCACTCAAAAATATGGTAAAATTATTAAAAAAGAAAAGGAGAAGCGGAGGATGAAAAAGTGGGAACTTTCACAGCCTGATGAAAAGGCTGTGTCAGAGATTTCTCAGCATTTTGGTCTCAATGAAATTGCATCGAGAATACTCGTAAACAGAGGCTTCACCACCAGGGAAGCGGTAGAGGCTTTTTTGTTCGTCAATGAATCCCACCAGCACGATCCCTTCCTCTTCAACGATATGGAGAAAGCGGTTGAAACCCTGCTTGAAGCCCGTTCCAGAGATGAGCTTGTTCTGATCCACGGAGACTACGATGTGGATGGTATAACTTCCACCGTTATGTTGAAGGAATTCCTCGAGGAGAACGGCTGGCGTGTTGATGTTTATATTCCCCACCGTATCGAAGAAGGATACGGTATCCAGCCAGAAAACATCTCGACCTTTAAAGAAAACAACGTCTCCTGTCTTGTAACGGTTGACTGCGGAATAACCGCGCTGGATTCAGTTGCTCTCGCGAAAAAATTCGGAATGAAAGTGATCGTCACGGACCACCACGAGGTGAACGGCGATCTTCCCCCCGCCGATGCCATTGTGAACCCAAAAGTACCTGGAGAGAACTACCCATTCAGAGATCTTGCGGGTGTCGGTGTAACTTACAAACTCGTCCAGGCTCTCTCTGAAGCGACCCATTATCCCCATCCCGAGAGATTTTTGGAGCTGGTAGCTCTTGGAACGGTCGCCGATATGGTCACCCTCCTCGACGAAAACAGATACTTCGTGAAAAAGGGAATAGAGCTGCTTTCAAACACAAAACGTGTGGGTTTAAAGAGACTTCTGGAAAGACTCGGACTGAGAAATCTCACATCGCACGATATCAGCTATAAGATAGCCCCCCGTCTCAACGCAGCGGGCCGCATGGGAAGTGCCAATGACGCCTTCAATTTACTGATAATGAACGATCCAGCAAAAGCAGACAATGTTGTGGATAGATTGATGGAGCTGAACAGTATCAGAAGGAAAACAGAATGGGCGATATACAAAGAAGCAATTGAAATAATCGAGACAAACGACCTGTGGAAAGATCCCGTCATAGTCGTTGCGAAAGAAAACTGGCACGTGGGAGTCATCGGCATAGTCGCTGCCAAACTGGCAAATCGTTATGAAAAACCCGTTGCAGTCGTCTCTCTGGACGAAAAGATAGCGAAAGGTTCCATAAGGAGCTACAATGGTTATGACATAATGAACATTTTCAACGAAGATATTCTCAAAATATTCGAGGAAATAGGGGGTCATTCCTCGGCGGTTGGCTTCTCCTTGAAAAGAGATCAATTGGAACCGTTCAGGGAATACATCAGAAACATTTCTCTGGAGGAACGAGAAGAGAAGGTAATCGTTGATGCTGAAGTCAGAATGGAAGATATCGATGATCGCTTCATTGAAGACATAAAAAAACTCATGCCCTTCGGTCAGGGAAATCCGGAACCTGTTCTTCTCTTCAAAGACGTCCTGGTAGAAAAGATCCATTTCTTTGGAGAAGACGGCAGCAACGTGTTCCTTCACCTGAAAAACGGTGAAAAGAACCTGGAAGTTGTGGGATACAATTTCAAGAACCTCTCGAGTTCTCTTTCTACATTACCAGTAACTCCCACCAGAGGAGACGTTGTGGTGAATCTGCGCCCCATGGGAAATGGAATTTCTTACTATCTCGTCTCGCTGGATGTGAAGCCTATTCTTTCTGTAAAAAACAGAGAAGTGAGTCATATACTGAGTAGATCTAAAGAAGAAAAAACACTGATAAAAGTACCTTACCCATCAAAAACAAAGCTTCTGCTTTCCATAAAAGAAGAGCTTCGGGGAAAACTGGCGATCGTTTCTTTAACGAACGCTACGACTCAAAACATTCTGGGGTGCCTTTCGAGGTACTACACCTCCAGAAACTTGGGATTTGTAAATTCCACCTTTTCTAAGGAAGAAGAAAGCGATATTGTTCTCTTCACCCTTGCTGGTTTTCTGAAGAAACACCGTCTGGACGATTTTGAAGTATTCGTGGTGAACGAGTTCCAGGATTTTCTGGCGCATCGCGACAGCGAACTGGTCAAAAACTTCCTGGACATAGTCGACAAACACCCGGGAAAATTCATCTTCGTTGCCTCGATGGAACACCCAGGGTTGGAAGAGTTTCTGAAAAAGGAAAAATACGATGTCGTTGAGTTGAGAACTGACGAACCTGAGAAATTTCTGTTCTCCGATCAGAGAAATTCTTTCGACTTAGGTTCTCTTGTGGACGCTCACAGTTTCGCGGTGGTTGTTTCTGAGAAAAAACTCATACCAGATCTTTATCGGAAGATTGGCAAAGATGCAATCGTTTATTACGCAACCATGGACATGGAAAAGAAAATAAAGGTAATTGGATTGATGGAAAGCGGTTCTGCTCGAAAAGCGATCATCACAAGCAACACCGATGGGCTTCCGACACACATAAAAGGCGATATCTTCTTTTACGACTTCCCGCTCAGCATTTACGAAATAGTGGATCTTTTGAGAAGAAAATCGGTGGTTAACCTCTGCTACTCTTCCTCCGACATTGAAAAGCGTCGATACGAGCTCAACAAGCTGTTTCCGGATCGTGAAAAGCTAAAAGAAATAGCGATCACAGCGATGAATCTGAAAGACAAAGAAAAACTGGAGAAGATTTTGGAGAGCGAGTACGATCTGAGCAGTGCCACTTTGAGAAAGATTTATTTGGACCTTCTGGAAGAATCCGGGTTCAACTTCGATAGATGGAGCTTCTCAGAAGATGAAAGGATACCCTGGAGACTACTTGAAAGGGAACTCGAGATAGCCCAGTTCGAAGAGACAGCTTCTGTTCTTTCAAAGGATCTGAAATGTATATTCAACTTTTTTAAGGATACGGTGGTAAAGTGATAGTCGCTGTGGATTACGGAGAAAGGAAATGTGGAGTCGCATTTGGAGAAATTCTTCCTCAAAAAAGTCTTGTGATACCCACAAAGAACCTGAAGGAATTCATCAGAAAGCTGAAACCTGATAAAATAATCTTTGGATTACCTCTTTCGATGAGTGGAAAATACACCCAGCAGACGTTCAAAACAGTCGCAGTTGCCCTTAAATTTTCAAAAGAGTACGAAACATATCTCTGTGACGAAAGACTCACCACGAAAATAGGAGAAAGAATCTCGAAGAGAGATGACGCCGTGAGCGCCGCTCTGATTTTTCAGTCTTTCTCCGAAAATCCCTTTGCATGTGAAAAAGTCACAGATCCAAGAAAAAAAGTCGATTTGGCTTTGGAAAAAGTCGATGGAGAAGTTCTCCTGTACGAGTTTCCGGATCCTTCTTTGAACATCGAAGCGAGAGAAGTTGATGTGGTCACGAAAAATCCGGTTCTTGCTTATTTCTACAGTAAAAATGGATACTTCGTTGAAAGAGAACCTCAGGAAAAGAAGTACGACCTGATCATTTCTGGAAAAAACTGCGAAGAGTTGAAGAAATACCTGAAAGAAAACGGTAGACTGGTGTGCCTGTAGCTCAACGGATAGAGCGCTGGACTCCGGATCCAGAGGTTGCGGGTTCGAGTCCCGCCAGGCACACCAGATTTTTTTTTAATTCTTAGGAAAAGTACATTTTGAAGAAGAAATATCATGACGAGGAGGTTTTAAAATGCCAAGAGGTGACATCGGAATAGATCTCGGAACAGCATCCATAATCGTTTACAAGAGAGGAGAAGGAATTGTCCTGCACGAACCTTCTGTCGTTGCGATCTCAGAAAAAACTGGGGAAATCGTCGCCATAGGAGAAGAAGCGAAGAAGATGCTCGGTAAAACTCCGGAAGGTCTCAAAGCGATAAGACCCATGAAAGACGGCGTGATAGCGGACTACAGAATGATCGAAGCGATAATAAGAAACTTTCTGAAGAAAATCATAGGAAGGTTCAGCTTCGTGAAACCTTCTCTCATCATAGGTGTTCCCACGAAAATAACCGAGGTAGAAAAGAGAGCGGTGTTCGAAGCCGGTTTGAACGCTGGTGCCAGAAGGGTTCACATCGTTTCTGAACCGATCGCAGCCGCGATAGGTGCCGGAATAGATGTGATGGCTTCAGAGGGAAACATGGTGGTGGATATCGGAGGAGGGACCACGGATATAGCGGTCATCAGTCTCGGCGGCACGGTTGTGGGAGAGTCTGTTAGAATGGCCGGAGACGCGATGGACGAAGCCATCGTGAAGTTCATAAGGAAAAAATACGGCCTCATCATCGGAGAATCCACCGCTGAAGAGATCAAGAAAAGAATAGGAAAAACACATCCAGCTTTTGAAAACTACGAAATAGAAATAAAGGGAAGAGATGTGGTGACGGGTCTTCCGAGAACAGATCGCGTGAGCTCGGAAGACGTGAGAGAAGCGATCGAACCCATCATCTTCGCGCTTCTTACAAAGCTCAAGAACGTCTTGGAAAGAACACCACCAGAACTCTCTGCCGACATCATAAACAACGGCATTCGTCTGACCGGTGGAGGTGCACTGCTCAGAGGACTGGACAGAACCATATACGATGAGATACACGTGAAGACGATCGTGGCAGACGATCCCATAACCTGTGTCGCGAGGGGAACGGGGATCCTCCTCGAAGATGAGAAGCTCCTGAAAACCGTGTGCGAAACCTACTCGAGGTGATGTTATGACGAGGGGCATATACAACGCCGCGATGGGAATGCTTGTCGACATGGCCAAACTCGACAGAATCGCCAACGATCTGGCAAACGTTGACACTGCGGGCTACAAACAGGACCGGGAAGCCTTCAGGGCCTACCTGAGACGAGAAGTGTTCAGGCAGCAGCCAGACCCGGTGGAGAGCAGAACGAAAAAAGTGCCGATCGGACCTCTGGAGTACGCTACTGTCCTCGACGAGGTCAGAACAGATCTCTCCCAGGGTCCCGTTGAGGAAACAGACGTTCCTTACCACCTCGCAATAAATGGAGAAGGATTCTTCAGAATAGAATTCAACGGAGAGGAGTACTACACAAGAAACGGGGAATTCACTGTGAACAGCGAGGGATACATCGTTACGAATTACGGAGGCTATCTCCTCGATGAAAACGGTGAAAGAGTCAGATTCTTCGATGATTTCACCGTGGACGAAGAAGGCTACGTAAGAGACGCCTATGGAAACATTATCACCAGGATCGGTGTGTACAATCTGGAAAACCCAGAAAAATTTGGAAACACACTCTTCACAGGTGAAAACCCATCACCTTCGGAGAACTTTAGGATTATGCAGGGATACGTAGAAAAATCAAATGTGGATGCCCTGAAAGCCATGGTGGATATGATCTCAGCGATGAGACATTACGAACTATCGCAGAGAGCTGTGACAGTGAACGACGAACTGAACGGAAAGCTCATCAATTCACTCGCCAGTCTGAAATGAACCGGAGGTGTTGAAAAATGATGATATCGCTTTACTCTGCGGCAACGGGGATGTCAGCACAACAATTCAAACTCGATACCATAGCGAACAACCTCGCCAATGTGGACACAACAGGCTACAAAAAAGTGAGGGCGGAGTTTCAGGACCTTCTTTATCAGTACGTGAAGAACTCTGGAACTCCGACCGCCGCGACGTCATCCCTTCCAACAGGACTCTACGTGGGTCACGGGGTGAGAACGGCAGCGACGACGCGCATCTTCACCTTGGGTAACTTCGAGCAAACGGGAAACGCGCTCGATCTCGCGATAGCCGGAGACGGATTCTTCCAGATCCAGCTTCAGGACGGTAGAATCGCTTACACAAGAGACGGAAGCTTCAAGATGGACAGCGAAGGAAGAATAGTCACTTCCAACGGACTTCTTCTGGTACCGGAAATCACCATACCTGAAAACGCCGTCTCGATAAACGTTTCTCCCGATGGAATCGTCTCCGCCGAACTCCAGGATGGTACGATACAGGAACTTGGAACGATCACCCTTGTGAGATTCGTGAACCCATCTGGTTTGAAATCCATAGGAGACAACCTCTACATCGCAACTCCGGCCTCTGGAGATCCGATCGAAGGTGTTCCAGGACAGGACGGCTTCGGTGCTATAAAGCAGGGCTTTCTGGAGAAGTCCAACGTCGATGTGGTGCGGGAAATGGTTGACATGATCACAGCACAGAGGGCTTACGAATTCAATTCTCGAGTTATCCAGACAGCCGATGAGATGCTCAGAACGGCCACAAACGTGAAGAGATGATGAGTTATGAAGGTCCTTTTGATTCTGATAGTGCTCATCTCCTCCTTCCTCTTTTCTGAAACTCTGACGTTGAAGGAAACGCTCCTGGCTTCGCCAGGAGTTCTTTTCTTAGATGACATCACAATCGAAAAGGTAGAATCTGAAAAGAGCCTGATGATTCTCCTGCCCGGGCTCGAATATCTCGTGACCAGAGATCTCCTCAGAACAAAATTTCCGGAGTACGATTTCACAGGCCCAGAAAGCGTGAGAATAACTGTGAAAGGATACAGCAGTCTCAAAAACGCTGTTTTCGAAGAGATAGGAAAGAAAGCGGGAACGGAAGACTTCGAAGCCTTCGTGGTGAAGACCTTTGGAACTTTGCCAGAGAAATTTGAACCTCAAACGATCAGAGTAACGAAAATCTCGAAAAATCTCTTCAGTGTTTTTCTGAGGTTTCCAGACACGTACGTGACCCTCAATATATTGCTACGCAAAGAAAGGAATGTGGTGGTTCTGAAGAGAAATATAAATGTGGGTGATGTGATAAGGGAAGAAGACGTAAGACTGGAAAAGAGAAACGTGTTCGAGATCTACGGAGAGCCGTTCTTCGACGTTTCAGAGGTGGTCGGAAAGATATCCAGAAGATACCTGAAAGAAGGAACTGTTTTGACGGCAGACATGGTAAAAGATCCCCCCGACGTGGTGAAAGGCCAGGTGGTTCCAGCTTACGTGGACATGGGCAGCATAAAGGTAACAACGTTCGTTGAAGTTTTGGAAAACGGCTATCTCGGTGAAACGGTAAGGGCAATGAACGTGGAGAGCAGAAAATACGTCTTTGGAAGAGTGGAAAGAGGACCCGTGCTGAGAATTCTGGAGGTGGTAGAGTGAGAAAGATATCAATCGTGCTGTTGATCGTTTTCATGACAAGCATCTTCCCCTTCTCAATTTGGAACTCCGCGGGTGAATCCGAGTACAAAAATCTCCTTTCCATACAGAAAGCCTCGAAGGTTGGAGATATCCTCACCATCGTGATCCGGGAAAGCAACAACGTTTCTTCGGAGAGGGAAAGTCTCGAGATCCAGAAAACTCTTTTGAACATCTTGGGAAATGTTGTGAACGCAGCCGCAGGTGTCAACCTCAACAACTTCATTCCTATAAACAACAACTCTCCTGAGAGACAGCGCGGTGGAAAGGTGCAGTCTTCCGTCGTGGCGAAGATCTCGGCAGTGGTCATCGACATCGATCCCTACGGTAACCTCGTGGTGGAAGGAAGAAAAACGATAAAGGTGGACAAGGACTATCAGGAAATCATTGTGAAAGGAAAAGTGAGGCCAGACGACATAGAGATAGGAAACGAGGTGGATTCCTCCAAGCTTGCGGATTCCGAGATATGGGTGAACGGAAAACTCGTTTTCAGCGAGGAACCTGGAAAAGAGAGTTTCTTCGACAAAATACTCGCATTCTTAGCAGGACTCTTCACATGAGGTGATGGACATGAAGAAGAGATTGACTGTCCTGTTAGTCATCGTTCTGACGATAACCTTTTCGTTCTCTGTGACCACAAGGATAAAAGACATAGCGTTCTTCAGAGGTGCCCGTGACAACCAGCTCTTCGGAATAGGGCTCGTTGTTGGTCTCAACGGAACGGGAGATTCCGGTAACGTGAACTCTCCTCTTCTTCTCGAAATGATGAAAAAGTTCGGCGTTCAGGTTTCGGAAAACGACCTGAAGTCCAAGAACACAGCACTTGTGATGGTCCTCGCAGACATTCCTCCCTTTGCCAAAGAAGGCATGAGAATAGACTGTGTAGTCGCTTCCATAGCCGATGCGAAATCACTTGCAGGTGGATATCTCCTCCAGACACCTCTCTACGGTGCCGATGGAAAGGTGTACGCTGTGGCGCAGGGTTCCGTGGTCATCGGAGGAGAAGACGTAAAGCTCTCTTCCAATCTCCAAAAGAGGTATAGAGTGGTTGGCTACCTTCCAGAGGGTGCCATCGTGGAAAGGGACATTCCATCCGACATGCTCGATGGGGACAGTGTGACGATCCTTCTGAGACAGCCGGACATCACCACCGCAGCCAGGGTGGCGAGGGCGATAAACGAGAAGTTCGAGATGGATCTTGCAAAGGCTATCGATCCATCCGCCATCAAATTGACCGTTCCCAGTGCGTTCCAGGATGACCTCATCACATTTCTTTCGCTTGTTGAAGAGATAGAAGTTCAGCCGGACGTTCCGGCAAGAATTGTGGTGAACGAAAGAACGGGAACCGTCCTGTTCGGAGGGGATGTGAAACTATCTGACTTTGTGATCTCCTACGGAAACTTCACGATAAGTGTGACCGGGGGAAAAATAGGAGACAAAGATGCCACGATCTCCAATCTCGTCAGTGCTCTCAAAGCAGCGGGTGCCACTCCTCAGGACATCATAGCCATTCTGCAAGTGATCTACGAATCGGGATACATCACAGGAGAACTCATAATCATGTGAGGTGAAAAGCGTGTTCATCTATGGAGTTTCTTCAGATATAAAGAATCTGCGGGACGCAAGCGTTGAATTCGTGAGTGATCTCTTCTACAGAATCTTCAAGGAGATGTACGAGTCGATTCCGAAGTACGATCTCGTACCTGAAACAACTGCCGAGAAGTGGTTCAAAGAAATGCTCCTCCAGGAGTACTCGAAACACGCCGCAGAGCAGAGCCCTCTGGCCGACATGGTCACGAAGAGTCTCGGTGGAAAGAAAATCTCCAGCCTTCCTCAGAGAGATTAGGCTTCTCTGTGAGAAAGCAGACGTACAAGGAACGGTATGCCCCGTCTGAATATCAGCCTCGGTGACGTGTAAACGGCATAGTAGGCCTTTATGAAGAGTCTCTTCAGCTCCTTTGGTGAGAAGTTCGGATGCTTGAAAACCAGGTGCGTCCCGTCGAATTTTCTCCAGTCTTTCTCGAAGATCAGGTGTTTCAGTTTTTCGAAAAGGTCGGTGCCGGGATACGGTGTGAGAATGGAGAACTGAACGATGGAGGCTTTCAATTTTTTGGCGAATTTCACGGTTTTTTCTATGGTTTTCCTCGTGTCCTTCAGCGCTCCAATCACAAAGCTCGCAAACACGTCTATCTTGTACTTCTTCAAAAGCTTCATCACGTCGAAAGCTATTTCCGATTTCAAATTCTTTCCGTATTCCTCGAGCACCTCATCGTTCGCACTCTCGAAACCTATGAAAAGCATTCTACAACCGGCCTTCGACATCGCTTCCACCATATCTTCTCGTCCCAGAAGTTCATCAGCCCTCGAAAACGCCCACCACTTGAAACGAAGGTCTTTCCTCATCATTTCCTCGCACAGATTCACGACTCTTTTTGGATTTATCGTGAAGTTGTCATCGAAGAAGATGACAGATCCGTATCCCATCTTTTTCAAGATCTTCAGCTCATCTATCACGTTTTCGATGCTTCTCCACCTGATTCTCCTTCCCATGAACTGAGAAGCACTGCAGAACTCGCAGTTGAAAGGACAGCCCCTTGAGGTGATCAGACTCGTCGCTCTCTCACCCGCAAATTTCGTTCTGTAAAGATGGACTTTCTCTCTATCGGGGAACGGCAGATCGTCCAGATTCTCCAAAAATCGAGAAGGTAAAGCTATCACTTCTCCATCCTTCATGTAGACAACACCGGGTATGAGAGGATATTTTTCACTGCTTGCTATGCTCTCTACAAGATCTGAAAAGGCTCTTTCTCCTTCTCCGAGCACGACGTAATCGCAGAGTCCCTTCTGAAGGATCTCATGGTAGTAGGCCGTTGCGTGGGGGCCTCCCATCACCACCGTTACGTTCTGCGCTTTAGCCTTCTCTGCGATCCTTTCCACAACGGGAAACCGCACAGTATCGGCAGATATCCCCACCACATCGTAATCTCTGAAATTGAACCTTTCCAGATCGAATTTCTCCACGTTCATGTCTATCAGAGCCACGCTGTGTCCTTTTCTCTTGAGGAAGGAACTGATGTACATGAGACCGAGGGGAGGATAAACAGCACCGAGTCTGTAGTAGTACCCACCGCTGTAGGGATTTATGAGGAGCACTCTCATGAGAATCACCTCTGTGGGTATTTTAACACAGAAAGAAGGGGCCGAAGCCCCTTCTTTTTACCTCATCGGAATTGGAGTCCATTTTCCGAAACTACCTTGCGGGTTTATATGTCCTGTGACGGAACCGTACATGGTGATAAACCAGAGAAGAAGTGTCAGGGCAAGGAGCACTACACCAAGGAACCTTATGACCTTGTTTTCTCTGAGTTTCCACACCACAGGACTCAAAACACCCACAAGACCCGCTGCGATGAATCCAAGACCAGAAGTGAACGGATGTCTTGTCATACCGTAACCTATGATGGAACCTCCAACTATGATCGCGTATATTCCCGCAAACAGCGCAAAGATCGTCGTTGGCATGAGATCCCATCCCTTCGCGACAGCTATTGCCGCGGCGAGAAAGACGAAACCGTAAAGAAGGAAAGGTTCTCCGAACGCTATGTTGTGGCTGCCGGGAAGCGGCCAGGTCAAAACCATGTGGAGTCCTGTTGCGATCGCCAGAAGTCCAACCGCCGCAAAAGCTGGAGCAAAAGACTTCGCCTTCTCAGAATCGTTTAGACCCTTGAGAACGAAAGCGATGAGAACACCCAATCCGGCAACAACATCTGCCATGAACACAGTCAAGTAATCAACAAACATATGCACCCCTCCTCATGAAAAGATTTCGATTTTAAAAATTCCATCCACAAAATCTCTCAACCATGAATTCTCTATCATCACATTCTTCACAAGAACCTTCAGAGTCTCTTCACATTCTTTCAGAATCCCTTTTTCTCTCATAAACGACATCAATCCATTCCAATCTCGGTTTTCAAACATCTGTCTGGCTTCTGGAAACTTCTCCATCGCCGTCACCAATGGAAAAGAAGCGACGCCATTTTTGAGATCGAGAAATCCGTCTTTCCCAATCTTTTCCATTCCAGCAAAATCCATGATGTCATCAAACATCTGATAAATGGTTCCAATGGTGACCCCCAGATTGTAAAGATCTTCTCCGAGTTCCCCCTCGAGTAATGCGGGAAGCTGCAGCGCCAGGCCGAAAAGCGCACCGCTCTTTCCCTCAACTATGCGAAGATATTCTTCTTTTGTAATCGGTTTGTATCGACTCAGCTGTTCGATCAGCTCCGCTTCCGACATTCTCCTGATCACATTCAAAAAAGCCCTTCTCAGTCTGTCATTTCCTATCTCTTCAACCGTATAGAACGCGCTGACAAGTACAAGATCCCCCGCTGCTACCGCCGCTTTATCACCGTACATGAAATTTATCGTCTCTTTTCCTCTTCTAAAACGAGCCCCATCGATCACATCGTCGTGAAGAAGTGAAGCAAGGTGAACGAGTTCGAGAGCCGCAAGAGAAGATATCGCATCTTCACTGATCTCTACTCCTCTATTTTTGAAAGAAAGTATCGAAAGTCTCACCCTCAACATCTTTCCGTAGAGCGGAAGATCCTTCATTATCTGTTCGGGGAAGAATCGGGAAAGAATCTGTTCGATGCGTTCTTTGACTTTTTCCAGTTCACAGGAGTTTTGGTTCAGCCTGTTTTTCATCATCTGCTTTGAACACCTCCGGATAGTTGTCGACAAAGCCGTTCTGCTGCATCTCAATTTCAAGGGACTTCTTCAGCTCCATCAGATCCTTTCTCAGCCTGTCTATCTTGGATAAGACCTCTTCTATGAACTTTACGCTGTTTGTCACAACGTTTATGTTCTGATGGCCACAGTGCGGACACGTTGTAACTATGATGGAGTGCAATTTTTGCCGGGGTTCTATCTGATAACTGTTTCCACAGGTGGTACACAGAACCGTTCCTTCAGTTTCCACACAGGGAAGCTTCTTTCTGTCGATCTTCACATACATAAAATCACCTCACCCGAATTTGTAGAGCACACCGTAATTTCCCCTTGGATACTTCCATTCTATGTTTCCAAAGGGGCAGACAATCCTACAGGTACCACACTCGAGGCACCCTTCGAATTTCACTTCCATTCCACTCTCCGTCCACTCGTACACATCCGCAGGACAACAGCTCACACATGGTCGATCGGAACATCTTTCTGCACAGATACTTTCATCTTTTATTTTGAGATGCGGATTTTCCTCATCCGTTCTGTATCTGTTCAAATAGAGTTTATCTTCGATCCTCACAGTACATCACCTCACAGCTCTCCAGAATCTGAGCAGATCAAGGGAGATTCCAATCAAACTTCTCCTGGAAAGCACCATGTCCGCAATCTGTTTTTGAACGTCCCACTTTGGAGTCCCGTCAACCTGCAGAAATCTCTTCAAAGCATCGTTTGCAAGATCCGGATAGATTTCCACGAACTGGTGGTTCTTTTCCATAGTGGGCATGAGATCTTTGTACTTTTCCAGGTCTTTCAATATGAAGGATTCTTTCAATCTGAGGTAGTAATTTTTCAGGGTTTTTTCAGAAAAATCTCCCTTTTCGAAAGCTTCGAGAAGTGTTTCAGCAGCGAGTCTTCCCGATGTGATCGCGTGATTCGAGCCCTCTCTATGTATAGAGTTCACAAGCATTGCCGCATCTCCACAGACCAGAACCCTGTCTCCATAGACCTTTGGCATCGCGTAGTATCCACCTTCAGGTATCAAATGTGCCAGATACTCCATCGTGTTGTTTCTGTATTCTCCCAGCATATCGGAAATGACAGGGTGATTCTTCAAGTTCTCAAGAAGTTGATACGGTTTGATCTTCTTTTTTCTGAGATCTTCAAGGAGAACCCCACAACCCAGAGATACGGAAGATCTGTTGGCGTAAAGGAATCCCATTCCGAACATACCTTCGGACCAGCTTCCAAGAAGTTCTATCGTTGCTCCATCGTTTCCCTCCACACCGAAGACCCTGTTCACCACCTCTTCAGGAACACTGATCACCTCTTTCACAGCAACGGCCACCATGTGTGGTTTCAGATCTTCCTTCCTGAGCCCAGCTTTCATCGTGAGGATGGGATTCACACCCTCCGCGATCACAACCGCCTTGCTGTGTATTTCTCCCTTTGGTCTCGAGGTCACCACGCCTGCTATTTCTCCTTTTTCGTTCCTCAGGAAGTCTTCCACCTTGGTTTTTGGTATGATCAGGGCACCTGCTTTTTCCACCTCCTGGGCAAACCATCTGTCAAAGTTTGCCCTCAAAACAGTGAATGCATTCGGATTTTCTTTCCATTCCACGTTTCTGTGACCGATCTTGATGACACCTTCATTTCCGAGGAGCCAAAGGTTCTGCTCTATAACGTTTCTTTCAAGAGCTTTCGAATTTGCCGTTTTTTCCAGAAAATCTGGCATGATCTCTTTCAGAGGATGTACGTAGAGAACCCCTCCCATCACGTTTTTGGAACCCGGATATTCTCCTTTCTCCACGACCGCAACTTTGAGACCATTCTTGGCAAGAACGTATGCGCAGGACAGACCAGAAGGGCCAGCACCAACGACGACAACGTCGAATTCTATTTTCATTTTTTCACCCCGCTTTTGTTCAGAAGCTCTCTGAGTTTTGCAGTGAGAGCGGGAACTACTTTGTGCAGGTCACCAACGATCCCTATATCGGCTATATCAAATATTGGTGCTTTCTCGTCTATGTTTATGGCCACTATTATTTCTGACTCTTTTATTCCAACCACGTGCTGGATTGCACCGGAAATGCCACACGCGAAGTATAGAACGGGTCTCACTGTTTTTCCGGTCTGGCCAACCTGATGCTCTGGAGAAATCCATCCAGCTTTCACAGCCGCCCTTGAAGCTCCCACTTCTCCTCCAAGGAGATCCGCGAGTTCCTTCAATTTCTTGAAACCTTCCGGTCCCCCAACTCCTTTTCCACCTGCTACCACAACTGGAGCGTACTCGAGGTTCACCTGGGTCTGAAGCGGTATGGTTTCCAGAATCTCGATCAGTTTGTCAAAAGTTCCTAAATCGTACTCCTCTTCTATGATCTCTCCCGTTCTCTCTGGATCCGGCGGAAGCTCTTTCATAACACCCGGTCTCACCGTTGCCATCTGCGGTCTGTGATCCGGACACATGATGGTTGCCATGAGGTTTCCACCAAATGTGGGCCTCGTCATGGCAAGAAGCTTTTTGTCCGGTATTATATCCAGTCCTGTGCAATCGGCAGTCAGACCTGTTTCAAGTTCTGTTGCCACCATTCCGGCGAGCTCTCTTCCCTCGAGAGTTGCACCTATTAAGAATATCTCCGGTCTGTACTTTCTCACCATATCCACGAGGGCTTTCTTGTAGAGATAGTTCACATACGTGTTGAACTCCCTGTTCTTAACATAAAGAACTTTGTCCGCTCCGCGTTGAATCGCTTCTTTTGCCACACTCTCCAGACCTTCTCCCAGCAAAACACCCCATACTTCTGAATTTTCCAGTTTCGAGGCGAGATCTCTTGCCTTTCCAATGAGTTCCCAGGAAACAGGATGAGCTTTTCCACCGTGATGTTCTATGAGAACGAAAATTATCTTTTTCTCACTCATCTTTCTCACCTTCCAACACAGGTTTCAATGCTTCCACGAGTCGAACGGCTTCAAATTTTTTCAAAGCTTCTATGAGTTTCTCCGCTGCCACTTCCGGATCTTCATTTTTTGAAATGATGTCTCCGCCTTTTCTCGCAGGGGGTATGTTTGTGCTCACAACCCTTGTAGGTGATCCAAAGAATCCACATTTTTTTGGATCGAGACCCAAATCTTTGTGAGTCCAGACGATGGGCTCGTACCTGATCGCTCTGATGAGATTGGGCAGATCTGCGTACCTTGGTTTGTTCAGCTCGTCCGTGATTGTGAGGACCGCTGGCAGTTTGAGCCGTATCTTTTCAAATCCCCGGTCCAGTCTTCTGACTATCACCATCTCTTTTTTCTCTGGATCTATTTCTTCTATTCGAACGACGTAGGCACCGAGTGCGTATCCGAATCTTGTAGCAAGACCAGGTCCCACCTGACCGGTGTCTCCATCCACCGCCTGCTTTCCTGTCAAAATGAGATCTATCTTTCCTATTCTTTCTTCGATCTTCTTTATTCCCCAGTAAAGTGTGTATGTCGTGGCGAGCGTATCCGCTCCCGCGAACGCCCTGTCGCTCAAATGGACTGCTTCATCGAGACCGAAGGCAATGGCATCCTTTAGAGCCTCTTTTGCCTGCGGTGGTCCCATAGTGATCACATAAACCGTGGCTCCGAATTTTTCTTTCAATTGTGCGGCAAGTTCGAGTGCCCTTTCATCATCGGGATTTATGATAGACGGGACACCTTCTCTCACAAGGTTGTTCGTTTTTCTGTCGATTCTGACGTTCGTTGTATCGGGAACCTGTTTGATACAGACAACCACATTCATGCTCTTCGCCTCCTCAGATATCTCCTCCAAAGGTCAAATCCCACGAACATGAGAACAGCTGCAGCAACCGGAAACTCGATTATCAGCTTCAGTGCTTTCATTCAAAAACCCCCTTTCAGAGGCAAAACAACGAATATGAGAAGGCTCCACAGCGCATGCGCAAAAGCTGGTGTGCTGACCTTTCCAGTGATCACATAAAGAAGAGAAAGAATTATCCCAAGGACAAACGCCCCCACTATCAAAGCCATATTTCCAGTGAACACGTGGACTACGCTGTAAAGAAGCGAAGAGATCAGTATTGAAGGAACAACGTCCATCCGTTGGAGAAGGAATTCTGTTACAAAACCACGCCATATGATCTCTTCAAAAAAGGCTATGAACACGAGAAGAATGATCACTTTCAATGCATTTTGCCCTTCCGCGAGTCCGTAAACACTGACAACATCCCTGTGAAACGGAGGAATCAAAAGCGAAATCAAATATCCAACGACGAAAAGAAGATAAGCTGCTACAGCGGAGTAGATCGCAAGGGGCGCCTCGTACTGATTTGGCTTTATGTTCCCCTTTCCACCAAGAAAGATCGAAATCACAGAAAAAATCAAAGTGGTTATGAACATTCTCCACCAGAAATCGAGCACATTCACCTGAAAGACGAAATACCATCCTAAAAAAAGTCCGATCAAAACTGAAAGGAAACTCATCTCAGAGATTCTTTTAACCATCGGCATCACCTCAAAAGTCCCAAAATCATAGAAACAAAGAGTATCATTTCCGCCAGCGCACTCATTTTATCAACGTCAGCGATCTCTCGTGCATTTTTCCTTCCCGCTGATTTTTGAAACAACTGCTTTATCACCCGTATGTACAGCGGAAGAGAAACTAAGCTGACAAGAGAAATTACTCTAAAAACTCCCGTCGATACGAGAATCACGATAAAGACGTAGATCAAACCAGTTAGGACCGCGTAGAGAAGGAACGCTGCTCTGTCTCCGATCAAAATGGGAAGGGTTTTGATACCACTTCTTTTGTCAAACTCGGAGTCTCTAATTTCATTGGCGAGGAGAATGAGATCTGTAGCGATCCCCACGGGAATAGAGACCAGAAGTGCTTCCAGTGAGAACCTTCCCGTCTGAACATAATAGGCTCCCAGCACCATCAGGGGTCCCATGAGAATAAACACGAGAAACATACCAAGGGATTTGTATTTCAGATAGAACGGATGTCCAGTGTAAGCGTACCCGAGAACCAGGCCAGTAAGTCCTAGCCACAGCAGAGCAGGTCCAGAGATCTTTATGAGAACAAGCCCCAGAACCACACTCACCGCGTAACAGAAAACACTCAAAAGGAGCTCTTCACGTGGTGTTATTTTCCCGGAAACAAGAAGTCCACTCGAACCGAGAGAATCTTTAGTATCTACACCTTTTTTGTAATCGAAATAATCGTTCGTGGTGTTGACACCTGCATGTAAGAAAATGGAAGCGATCAGTGATAGAATGTATCTGGTCAGGGAAAATTCCTCAGCCAGCATGGCTCCCACAGTAACAGGAAAAGCACTTGCAACGAAGGAAAACGGTCTTACAGCCACGAAATACTTCATTATCTATACCTCCCGGAGGTGCGCTTGATGTTTGGAAAGTGTCAAAAACACGTGAGATACGCTCTTAGACTTCTCGTGAGATTGTCGCTGGAGAACAGACCTATGTCTTCTTCGGAACTCGCTGAGAAAGAACTCATCACCAGAAATTTCGCCTTGAAAGTCCTTCATTACCTCAAAAGATCGGGCCTTGTGAATTCGATCAAAGGAAAAAACGGTGGTTTTGTTCTTGCAAAGTCGCCAGACGAAATATCGTTTCTGGATGTTATCAGCGTCTTTGAAAAAGACCTTGTTATTGTGGACTGCAACAGCCGGTGCAAGAATTACAGAGCCTGCAGAGCAAAATACTTCTGGAACTGGCTTTCCGATTATTTGAAAGATCTGTTTTCTAACATCACCATCAAAGATATCGCCTCAGGTACTTTCACGTTTCATCTCGAGAAGCTTTCTTAGATGTTCTTTTTCCTGATCGATGATCTTTTTCACTGTTTTCTGTGCATCGGAATTCACAAGACCATCTTTGAGTTCATAGTAGAGAATTATGCTGTCTTTTTCAACGGATATGGCTATATCCAGAACCTCTTTCAAGGTTAGATCCTTTCTCCTTAAAATTTCACTCGTGTCAGGAAAAACCTCATAGAAAGCGTATCCTGCGAGATAAGAATCCACCTCATCCCAGTTTTCCTGGTCTGACATCTTTCTAAAGATTTCCGCATGAATCCTTTCCTGATCGGCAAGCTCAAGGAAAGTCTTTTTTATCTCTCCATCAAAATGTTCTGAGAGTTCTCTGTAGAATCTTTCGCCTTCCTCCTCCAGCCTGATGGCCATCGTCAGAATGTCGCTTACTTTCATAGAATCACCTCATTGTTCTGATTTTCACACATTGCATAGAATATTATACTACTTGTGTATAAATTTGCCAAAAGAAAAAGGCAGGGAAGCCCCCGCCTTTCTCGTTGGTGATTCTGCGATTTATTTTACAACTTCGACGGAGAAGTCTCTGAAGGTCCAGCCGAATTTAGCCGCTGTTGTGTTTGGATCTCCAAACTCCGTTCCGATCTCCCAGACGCAGAAATACAGCTCTTCGAAATTGTCTATTCTCGTTGAGTGCTTCTTGACAACTTCCGCGGCTTTCTGAACGAAGTCCTTCACGTTGATTTTTACCTTTCCTTCTTTCATCGGTGTTGTCAGTCTGAAAGCAAGGTAATCCCATCCCCACGGTGCGAAATAAACATCCCACTTTGCTTCCTGCTTCACACCGTTTATCTCGACTGTTGTGGTGAACTCATCCACTTTCTGACCACCAGGCATCAGGACGTTGTTGTAGAACCAAACCATGATCTCTGCGTCACCCGAAGAAACAGAAGTCTGGTCGGGACTCTTCGTGATCCACGTCTCCATGGCAAGGTTGATAGGCAGGTTGTTTTCGTACCAGATCGAGTAATCAAGAGTCACGTAGAAATCTGGAAGATCTTTCACCTTCACAGGAAGAAATTCCACGCCGCTGTTGTGTCCCGCCCAGGGCTTGTAACCGTAGTAGATCTCCGGATAACCATGCACCCAGCTGTCTGGATTCTGAAGAACGATGTTGTACAAATCCGCGTAGAACTCAACCTTTTCTCCATCGAATTTGAGCCATGTTTCTCCCTCGTAAGATTTCACGTTCCAGAAGTTGAGCTCCATGGTGACTGGAAATCCGTTGAAGGAAATGTCTGTTGCACCAACGCTCGTGAGAACCACTTCAGAGGAAAAGAGCAGAGCGGAAAACACCACCATCAGAAGAACTGCCCACCTCATTCTCTCACCTCCAGATCAATAGAGAAGTTTTCAAACTTCCACCCGAACTGTGCACTTTTTGTCTCCGGACTTCCAAATTCTGTTCCGATTTCCCAGACAGTGAAGTAAAGATCTTCAAAATCTTTCACTCGAGCAGAACTCGAAAGAGCTTTTCCGGCGGCATCGAGAAAATGCCTCACATCGAACTTCACCTTTCCTTCCTTCACGGGATCCTTCAAACGGAAAGCGAGGTAGTCCCATCCCCACTCCGCGTGCCACAGTTCCCAGGTACCTTCGACACTCTCTCCGTTCAGCACGAACGGGATCGTCAGCTACCCTCTCCCTGAAGGAGGAGGGCTTGCTCAACCCAAACGGGGAGCATCAGGCCGGCTGACATCGACCCCTAAAAGCTTTTCAAGATTAACCTGCTGGTCTTTGGCAAGAACTCTCAGGGCTATGTTGATCGCACCAACTATGTCTGCGTGTTCTTCGTAGCCGCAGTTCTGACATACAAAACGCTCTCCATGGTCTGGTCTGTTTTCTTTAGAGACGTGGCCGCACACAGGACATGTCTGAGATGTATATGCTGGATCGACCTTCTCGGACCGAACTCCGTAGTACAATCTTGCTTTGTACTCTATCTTTTGCTGAAGACTTGCAAACGGCCATTGTTCTGACTGTCTTCTTGCTTCTTTGTCTTTGCCGCGGTAGGTGATTCTGTTAGCTCTGATCTGAGTCAGGTCTTCGAGAACGAATTTGGCACCAGGGTGGCTTGTGATGAGCTTTTTTGCAATGATGTGTAGCACATTCTCAGTGAACCGTTTCTCTCGCCTGCTGATCCTGGCAAGCTTTCTCTTAGCAGAGCGAGTGCCTTTTGACATGAGCTCAGAGCGCAGACGCTGATAGTGTTGTTTTCTTTGTTTGAACTCTTCAGGAAGGTCTATCAGATACCTGGTGCCTTTGGTCGAGGCGGCAGCAGCAATGTGTCTTTCTCCAACGTCAACACCGACGATTTCTTTTGGTGGCTGTTCCTGAACTTCAAGAGTCACAGGAACAAGCAAGAAGAAGGTTTTGGATGATTTGTCGTAAGTCAGTACTGGATCGCCGATCTTGCAAGACTCGAGGTACTCAAAGTGTCTGGACCAGCCTTTCATCGGGATCCATTTGATTCGACCTTGAAGTGTGGACAAAGAAGCATGCCACTCTCCGTAGATCTTTTTGAAGAGATCTTTTTGAAGCTTGCAGTTCGGTTGTAGGTGTATTTGACGATCAAGCTCTTTCGCTTCGGTGGTTTATCCCAGAACTTCTTGACTGCTTTCGAATCGGGTTTTCGACGCTTGAGTTCTTTGAACTGAGCCCACAGGGTTTTGTATGTTGCGGAAACGTCTCTGTAGGCATTGATGGTTATTTGTGCGGGAAGACTGAACGTTTCACGAATTGTACTGTAGTAAAGCTTGTGGAGTTTTTTGACGTTCGTTGATTTGTCCTTGAGGTTTTGTTCGAGCACATAGTTGACGGCGTTTGTGTAAGCCGTCGCAATATCCAGGAACTGCTGTTTTTGGTCTTTGCTGAGTTCGAGTTTGAATCTGCACGTCAGAGTCACAGTCATTTGTTTAATCACCTCATTTGTATGTTAACACTATTGAATCTGGAGGTGGTACACATGTCTGCTTCCTCCCAATCCCCTAAAGGGGATGGGTCTCCGCAGACAATTTCTGTGAACTCTTCTATCTTTTCGCCCCCGGGTGTGAGATTGTTGAAATAGAACCAGACCATGATTTCAACATCGCCGATCGATGCTTCCGTCTGGTACTTTTCTCTTGTGAGCCATGTTTCCATGGCAAAGTTCAAAGGCAGAGACGGTTCGTGGTGAATATCGAAAGAAACTTCAACGGAAAGTGATTTCATAGAGGAAACTGGTACCGGAAGTTTCGAGCCTTCTGCCGTGTGATTTTCCCAGGGTTTATAACCGTAATAGAACTCGGGATAGCCGAGAATGTACCTTTCCGGTTCTTTCGGAGAAAGATTCTGAATGTCCGCGTCGAAAGTTACCTTTTCACCGTCGAATTTCATAGTTACAGAACCGGAGTATTCCTTTATGTTCCACAGATTCAGCTCCATGGAAAGGGGAACGCCATTCCACACAAAATCCGATGTTCCCGGTTTTGTCATCAGTATCACCATTATCACCTCCAGAAAACATCTTATTATGAAAATGTTTACATTCAAAATCTGAAAATTCGCAAATAGAACTAAATACACCCAAAAATAAAAAAACAGGGGTATTAATCCCTGCTTTTCTCTTTTTATCGGATTTTTGTTCTTGTACCTCTGAAAATGCATTGAAACTGATTCAATATCGTGGGCCACGACTACAGGGGGAGCGTTTCCAAACCTCTAAGGAATTATTGAAACTTGAAACTCAATACTCATACGCATCCACCATATTCCCCGTTTCCATACCTCTAAGGAACTATTGAAACATCGTTGAATAGCTCGAACTGCCTGGCGTGGAAGAAAGTTTCCATACCTCTAAGGAAGTATTGAAACATCTGGCAAATGATCGAAGACCTTGACGATGCTTCTCTGTTTCCATACCTCTAAGGAAGTATTGAAACACTGGAAGCCTCTTTCGATGTCGCCTCAGGAATTCGACGTTTCCATACCTCTAAGGAAGTATTGAAACAAATACAGCAACGCTTTTGAAAGTTACATCGGATATCCGTTTCCATACCTCTAAGGAAGTATTGAAACGTTTTGTAGTACCGGGCGACGTTGTCAAAGAGTTGGTGTTTCCATACCTCTAAGGAAGTATTGAAACTCTTTTTTGTCTCGTTGTAGAGCGCGTCCGCAACGGTTTCCATACCTCTAAGGAAGTATTGAAACCGTCAAGCCTGTAGTCGTCGGTGTCGAGGTTGTTGTGTTTCCATACCTCTAAGGAAGTATTGAAACTCTACGTCGAGAGAAAGCTTTTTGATTTTCCCGCGTAGTTTCCATACCTCTAAGGAAGTATTGAAACACGCTATTACGTCACCAGGCCTCAACTGTTCTTCAGGTTTCCATACCTCTAAGGAAGTATTGAAACCCCTCCTACCAGCCTTCTCCAGATGTCGGGATACTTGTTTCCATACCTCTAAGGAAGTATTGAAACAGGCGGGAATCCTCACACCGAACGAAGCAAGAGAAATGTTTCCATACCTCTAAGGAAGTATTGAAACACGATGATCCGGTAATGGGCAAAGTATATGTAGGAGGTTTCCATACCTCTAAGGAAGTATTGAAACGTGCCGTTCGATTGTTCCGTCGTATGTTCTATAAAAGCGTTTCCATACCTCTAAGGAAGTATTGAAACCGGTAGCCCTGCAAAGGGCATAACCAAGTACTACCCGTTTCCATACCTCTAAGGAAGTATTGAAACAAGATGATCGAGCACCTGCAGTTCGGATGCAGCGGAGTTTCCATACCTCTAAGGAAGTATTGAAACCAAGTCTATCAGAGGTGAGAGAATGTCACAAACACGTTTCCATACCTCTAAGGAAGTATTGAAACACAAAACACCAGAGGAAGCAAAGGAAGAACTCAGAGAGCTAATGTTTCCATACCTCTAAGGAAGTATTGAAACGTCCACCTTCCAGAATGAGCGGTCGTCCTGCGTTGTGTTTCCATACCTCTAAGGAAGTATTGAAACAACCAGAGGAGGTGTTTCTTATGTGGAAAATTAGGACGTTTCCATACCTCTAAGGAAGTATTGAAACGCGGGACAGAGCGACGGAAACATACGCGTTGACGAAATGTTTCCATACCTCTAAGGAAGTATTGAAACTTGTTGAGAACATCAAAAGATGGGTCAAAACATATCGGTTTCCATACCTCTAAGGAAGTATTGAAACGTAGGCGGGATAGGATCAGGAAAGACGTTCGCGGGGGCTGGTTTCCATACCTCTAAGGAAGTATTGAAACCCGTTGAGTTCAAGAGAAATTATACCACAAACACACTCTGAAAGCAAGATGTTTTTTGAACTTCCATATTCTCTCTTTCCATAAACCATTCTAACACACAAGAGAGCACCTTCAAGTACTGTTTGGAAAAATGGAATAATTGCATAGTCCAACAACGAAAGAACACAAGCAAAAAACAGAAGATAAATTATATCAACCTACGTCAGGGCATTTTGGGGTGTTTCTGGTAAAAATCGATTAGTTCTATGTTTCACAAATAGATGAAAGAAGGTCTCCCTCAATGTGTTAGAAGTTAACTATTGACTCCTTGAATTCAAATCACTTACATGTCATCGATTATCACAAATTCTCTTCATATTGTCTCTTCATATCATCCATTATTCCCTTTTTAACGCATAGCTTCCGGTACCACAAACCCGCATGAAATTTTTCGTTACCGGTAATTGCATACTCTGTATCGACCTTCCAGTGCCAGATACACGTATCACCCACTTTGTGAATGATTGGAACTAACCTGGTTTGTATGCATAAAATAATGTTGTTGGATATTAATATTTTTCACACTAATATTACAGCGACTTTTGATCAAAACAACTTGTCTTTTGTTTACAGCAGGTGTAAACTTATTTCTGGGGGTGTTGAGCATGACTGTTCTGATCATCGGAATGGGAAATATTGGGAAAAAACTCGTAGAACTGGGAAATTTCGAGAAAATCTACGCTTACGACAGGATTTCAAAAGACATTCCGGGAGTCGTTCGCCTCGATGAATTCCAGGTTCCTTCAGACGTCAGCACGGTTGTCGAATGCGCTTCTCCAGAAGCCGTTAAAGAATACTCACTTCAGATCCTGAAAAACCCTGTGAACTACATCATAATCAGCACCAGCGCTTTCGCGGACGAAGTTTTCAGGGAAAGGTTCTTCAGCGAATTGAAAAATTCACCAGCCAGGGTCTTTTTCCCATCCGGTGCCATCGGCGGTCTCGATGTTCTCTCTTCCATCAAAGATTTCGTCAAAAACGTCCGCATAGAAACAATAAAACCTCCAAAGAGTCTCGGCCTGGATTTGAAAGGTAAAACAGTCGTGTTCGAAGGAAGTGTTGAGGAAGCGTCAAAACTATTTCCAAGAAACATCAACGTAGCGTCGACCATCGGCCTTATAGTGGGCTTTGAAAAGGTAAAGGTAACAATAGTGGCAGATCCCGCCATGGATCACAACATCCACATTGTAAGAATCTCCTCCGCTATCGGAAACTACGAATTCAAAATAGAGAATATTCCATCACCAGAAAACCCAAAAACAAGTATGCTAACAGTCTATTCGATTCTCAGAACCTTGAGAAATCTCGAATCAAAAATCATATTCGGATGAGGAGGAAAAAACATGGTGGATGAAATTCTCAAACTGAAAAAAGAAAAAGGCTACATCATTCTTGCGCACAATTATCAGATTCCAGAGCTTCAGGACATAGCCGATTTCGTCGGTGATTCCCTTCAGCTCGCAAGGAAGGCAATGGAGCTCTCAGAAAAGAAAATTCTGTTTCTTGGGGTAGATTTCATGGCGGAACTGGTCAAGATACTGAATCCAGACAAAAAAGTGATCGTCCCCGACAGAAGCGCGACCTGTCCCATGGCGAACCGTTTGACACCGGAGATCATCAGAGAGTACAGAGAAAAATTCCCAGATGCACCGGTGGTTCTCTACGTGAACAGTACGTCCGAATGCAAAACGCTCGCCGACGTTATCTGTACGTCTGCCAACGCCGTGGAAGTCGTGAAAAAACTGGATTCCAGTGTGGTCATCTTTGGTCCGGATAGAAATCTTGGAGAGTACGTCGCGGAAAAAACAGGAAAGAAGGTCATCACGATACCCGAGAATGGCCACTGCCCAGTCCATCAGTTCAACGCTGAATCCATCGACGCTGTAAGGAAGAAATATCCGGATGCCAAAGTAATCGTTCATCCAGAGTGTCCAAAACCGGTGAGAGACAAAGCCGATTACGTGGGAAGCACGGGACAAATGGAAAAGATCCCAGAGAAAGACCCTTCCAGGATCTTTGTGATTGGAACAGAGATAGGAATGATCCACAAACTGAAGAAAAAGTTTCCTGACAGAGAATTCGTGCCACTCGAGATGGCAGTGTGTGTGAACATGAAGAAAAACACACTGGAGAACACTCTCCACGCTCTGCAGACCGAATCTTTCGAGGTAATTCTCCCAAAAGAAGTGATCGAGAAGGCAAAGAAACCGATCCTTCGAATGTTCGAACTCATGGGGTGATATGATGGAGAAAATCCTCGACCTTTTGATGAGTTTTGTCAAAGAAGATGAGGGAAAACTCGATCTCGCCTCTTTCCCGCTTCGAAACACAACTGCCGGCGCTCATCTTCTTTTGAAAACGGAAAACGTGGTTGCCTCTGGTATAGAGGTTTCTCGAATGTTCCTGGAAAAAATGGGATTGCTTTCTAAATTTAACGTGGAAGACGGAGAGTACTTGGAAGGAACCGGGGTGATAGGAGAGATAGAAGGCAACACCTACAAGCTTTTGGTCGCGGAGAGAACTCTCCTCAACGTTCTCTCTGTTATGTTTTCTGTGGCTACAACAACAAGAAGGTTCGCCGAAAAACTTAAACACGCAAAGATAGCAGCGACGAGGAAGATCCTGCCCGGTCTGGGAGTTCTTCAAAAGATCGCTGTGGTGCACGGAGGAGGAGATCCCCACAGGCTCGATCTGAGCGGATGTGTGATGATAAAAGACAACCATCTGAAGATGTACGGCAGTGCCGAACGGGCTGTTCAGGAGGTCAGAAAGATAATACCCTTCACCACAAAAATAGAAGTCGAAGTGGAAAATCTGGAGGATGCACTGAGAGCGGTTGAAGCTGGAGCGGATATTGTCATGCTGGACAATCTCTCTCCCGAAGAAGTGAAGGACATATCCAGGAGAATAAAAGATATCAATCCTAACGTGATCGTGGAAGTGTCCGGTGGGATCACGGAAGAGAACGTTTCTCTCTACGACTTTGAAACAGTCGATGTGATCTCCTCGAGCAGACTGACACTCCAGGAAGTGTTTGTGGATCTCTCACTCGAGATTCAGCGGTAGAGGTTGAGGATCAGTCCGTTTATCTCTTCTATTCTGGCGGCCAAGTTTATGGTCTGCCACTCGTTTTTCATGATCTTCTCCGTGAGATCCATCAGTTTTTCGTTCACTTCTTCGACTACCAAGTGGAGCCTTGCACGGCCACTGTTCATATCGAAACTTCCAGCCAGTTTGTAGATTTTCTTCTCTATGAGTTTCAAGAACTCCTTTATAGCGTTTTTGTATCTCTTCAAGTTGGAAGGAGTGGGGGAGCGCACGAGCTCGTTTCCTGAGTCGATCACTTCTTCCACAGCTTCCTCGAGCAGTTTTTCGAAGTGGTCTTCTTTCACATCCTCCAGAATATCGAAAAACTCCTTTTTCTTCGACTCACCAACTCTGGAAGTCTTTCCGGATTTTTTACCCTTCACTTCCTGGTTCTTCAGAGACTCCCCACCGAGAGGATCTATCCTCACCTTTTCATCTCCTCGGAGATGGCTTTGAGTTTCTCCGAGTCCAGATACAGTCTCTCGTACTTCTTGCCTTGAACTTCTATCACAATGGGCTTTTCCGTCACCGTCGGCGCTTCGAAAACGTCTACGGCGTAGTTCGAAATCTTCTCAAAGAACTTGTAGAGAGAGAACCTGTTCAGGTTGTTGAAACCGAACTTTTTCAACCAGCTTCCAACAAAGAGAAAGTCGAAAAACTTCAGTTTTCTTTTAGAGAACTCTTTAACGAAGTTCGAAAAACTCTCACACTGCTTTCCGAGAAGATCCTGACAGAGTTTTAGAAACTCTTCCTCAGACATAACGGAGTAGAAGGCTCTTTCAGCCTTTACATCAAGAAGGTTCTCCATCTTTTCAAGATCGCTCAGAGGTCTTTCAGAAATGATCGTTTCTCTTCTTTCGGGATCAAAGGACTCCTTTGGAAAAGAAACGACGAAGACCATTCTCTTCGAATCGTCTATTCTCACGAAGTAGCTATTGTCTCCCACTCTGAAGAGATAGTGAACCTCTGCTGCTTTGTAATCCGGGGAGGTGAGGAACGATCTGTAGTAAAGGAACAAAACGGCAGAGAGAGCAACAGCGATCAGCACAATTACCAGTACGATTTTACTCGACCTCTTCATCGACAAGACCTCCTCTTCCCATAAGAATGCTGTTCCACAGTTCAACGGTTTCCGGGATCAACAGGTAGTTCTTCCCGACCGCGTAAAAGATCTTGTTTTTCAAAACCTGAAAGAATCCTTCCTCCAGGTTCCTGAAAGCGATCCTTCGAAGCTCATCCACCCCTGGAAAGTCACGCGTGAACTCCAGAGAATCGGCTATGAACAGAATCTTTCCTACGGTTTTGAAGCTCACATGCCCTGAGGTATGATAAGCTACCGCGTTGAGAACTTCTTCGTCTTCCACATTGAAGCGCCTTTTCAAAAATTCCGCCGCAACTTTTCCATGCAGAAGAACGGGGTGTGTTCTCTCCAGTTCCGAAATCTTCAGACCATAAGCTTGGGCCATTTTCAAAAGCTTCCTTGGTGGAACGTCTCTGAAGAGATCGTGAGAGATAGCTGCAAGTTCCAGTTTATTTGAATCCGCACCGTACATTTCTCCCAGTTTCCTTGAAAATTCCACCACCGATCGCACGTGGTTGATCCTTTTTCTCGAAAGAAGCCTCTCCATAATGCTTTCAAGCTCGTTCGTTATCACGACCATTCACCACACCTCTCTTTCGATCTCTTCCACTTCCATTCCCGGATAAAGATCCAGATAATCGATGATTGAATCGAAAACTCTCTCAATAACGGCTCTGTCAGTGTTCACCATGGCGATTCCTATTTCAAAGAAGCTCTTCGAATCGTGCGCTCCTACTTCAGAGATGGAGATGTTGTACTTTTTTCTCAAATCGTTCATCAGTCTCTTCAGGATTCCTCTTTTTTCTTTCAAAGATCTCACACCGAAAAGTCTCACTCTCAGACTCACAACACCTACACTCATTCTACCACCCGCTCTCAGTAGAGCACGAAAGAGAGTATCAGAGGTTCTTTCCCTATCTCAACAGTCGCGCGGGAATTTTTCACAGGAACTCGAACGATCTCATCGTTGAACACGTTCTTCGAATGTATACACGCGTTTTCCCAGATACCGGAGAAGTCGAGAGTTACTTTTGTGTTTTCAAGAAGGGGATTCAGCATACAGAGGATGTATCTGTTTTCGTATCTCCAGAGATAAGATATCACCTTCTCTGGTTGATCGTTTTTCACAAAAAGCATCTCTCCTTCACTGAAAACACTTGTTCCGTATCTGTAGTGTGCGAGTTTTCTGTGAAGAATCGAGATTCTGTTCTCTTCCATGGGAAACGGTAACGTGTACTCGTTGAATATGTCCACGTCTTCTTTGAGACCGTACTCCTGTCCGTTGTGAACGAGCGGAACTCCCTTGAAGGTGAAAAGAAACGCTATCCAGTGGACCAGCGAATCCTCTTCGATGAACTTTGCAATTCTCGGCTGGTCGTGGTTTTCCAGAAACCTCATCTTTATGTAACCTCTGGGATACATGTGATCCTGCATCCTCAAGAAATCCACATACTCCCTCAAACTGCCTCTTCCTTCTATGAAATCCCTGAACTTGTAGTAGCCATCGTAGTCGTAAGTGATATCGAACGCCTGGTACATATAGGGATCGTGTGTTTCAGAAAGCCAGATGAGTCTCTTCACAGGATCGAGTTCTTTCCTTGCCTGCAGCCAGAAGTCCAGTGGGACAAGTCCTGCTACATCGCATCTGAATCCATCGACGTCGAATTCTTCGACCCAGTACTTCATCATGTTGATCATGTACTTTCTCAGCTCTCCATTCGAATAATCGAAATCGACTATATCTGTCCAGTCCGGAACCTTCCTTGTGGGATTTCCCTTTTCATCCCTGAGGAACCACTCGGGGTGTTCCCTGACTAAGACGTTGTCAGCTGCCGCGTGGTTCAGGACCATGTCCATCAAAACGTACATGTTCAACTCGTGAGCTCTCTTCACGAATCTCTTGAAGTCATCTTTTGTTCCTATGAGGGGATCTATCTCGTAGTAATCGCGTATGGCGTATGGAGATCCTAGAGTGCCCTTTCTTCCTTCTATCCCGGTAGGATGAATGGGCATCAACCACACTGTGTTGATGCCCATTCCTTTTAGTCTTTCAAGATCTTTTATGAGAGAATCGAATTTCTTTCCTTTTTCTCCTGGATAAGCGCGTGCAAAGGCTTCGTATATTATCAGCCTTTTGAAGTTCATCTCACTTCTCCTGTTCCTGCATCTCTCTTCTTCTCTCTTCGATGATCTTCTCCTGTATGTTCGGAGGCACTATTTCGTACCTCTGGAACCTCATCGTGAAGTATCCTCTACCGCTTGTGATGGAAGAAAGTTTGCTGGAAAAGTCGAGCATCTCAGCGAGTGGAACCTCTGCCTTCACCTTTACCATGCCTTTTCCAGACGGCTCCATTCCAAGGGGTCTTCCCCTTCTACTGGAGATCTCTCCCATCACGTCTCCTGCGTTCTCTTCTGGGACAAAGACCTCAACTTCCATTATGGGTTCCAGGATGACGGGTTTTGCCGCTTCCATTCCTTTTTTGAAGGCCTGAATAGCGGCTATCTGGAACGAAATATCCGAAGAGTCCACTTCATGGTAAGAACCATCAAAGAGTATGACTCTGACATCCGTCACAGGGTATCCCGCCAGAACGCCCTTCTTCATGGCTTCCCTGATACCCTTATCGACAGATGGTATGAAGTTCCTCGGGATCACTCCACCAACGATCTTGTCAACGAATTCGTACCCTTGTCCCCTTGGAAGAGGCTCCAGCTGTATCTTCACGTGACCGTACTGACCGTGTCCACCCGTCTGTTTCTTGTGCTTGTGTTCGGCGACAGCGGTTGTCGTGATCGTCTCTCTGTAGGCGATCTTCGGCTTTCCAACTTCCACATCGACACCGAAGATCTTCTTCAATCTCTCTATCATGACGTCGAGGTGCATCGCACCAAGACCAGAAACGACGGTTTCTCCTGTTTCAGGATCGTATTCCCACACGAACGTTGGGTCGGAGTCCGAAAGCCTTGAAAGTCCACTGCTGATCTTGTCGATATCGGACTTCGATTTTGGATGAACTGATCTGGAGAACATGGGTTCCGGGAAGGCAGGAGGCACTATTTTCACCCTTCTGTCTCTGTGTGCGAGTGTTTCTCCAACGGCACCCTCCTTGAGTTTCAGAAGAACAACGATCTCACCGGGACCAGCGGATTCAACTTCCTTCTGCTGTTTGAGGATAGGAACATAAACGTGTCCAACCTTCTCTGTAACATCTTTCTGGACGTTCACGACGGTATCACCGGGCCTGAGAACACCAGCTATAACCTTGGCGAAAGTGATTCTTCCAACGAACTGGTCAACCACGGATTTGAAAATGTAGGCGCAGAACGGTTCTTCTTCAGAAAATTTCACTTCTATCTCCGTTCCATCTTCCAGGAGTGCCTTGTACGAAGGAGCTTCCTCGGGAGAAACGCCTATGTCTCCCAGATAATCGAGAAGAAGATCCAATCCTATTCCTTTCAACGCGGATCCCGAAAGTACAGGCACGATTTCTCCCTTTTTGTAACCTTCTTTGAGTACTCTCATGAGTTCGTCGTATCCGATATCTTCGCCGTCGAGATACCTCATCATCAATTCTTCATCTTGTTCCACGATATCTTCGAGAATTTCTGATCTCATATCGTTGAAGCTCTCTGGCATGTCTTCTTCTTGAACTTTATCTCCATCGTACCTGTAGGCCTTTTTCTTCAGAAGATCCACGACACCCTCGAAGTTTTCAGCCGCACCGATTGGAACAACTACCGGGACGATCTTTCTGGAGAACCTCTCTTTCAGTTCTGCCACCACATTCTCAAAATTGGCTCTCTCTTTATCCATCTGGTTGACGAAAACTATGATGGGTTTTTTCATCTCATCCGCCATGTTCCATGTTCTTTCGGTCTGTATCTCCACACCGGCAACGGCGTTCACCACGGAGATGATGTTTTCAGAAACGAAAATCCCGTTTATAACCTCCGATATGAAATCCGAGAATCCAGGGGTATCTATCAAATACACCTTTTTGCCTTTCCATTCAAGGGACGCCACGTGTGAGGAGAAACTGGCTCCTTTCTCCTCTTCTACAGGATCGTAATCCACGTACTTTGTATCTGCTTTGTCGATCAGACCTGATTTGTAAAGAATCTGTGCGAGAAGAAGAGATTTACCCGATCCGTTGTGCCCTATCAAAGCGGCCGAACGCACATTCTGAAGTCCTCCCATCACTTACCCACCTCCGTCTTCTTTTTCTCCCAGACTACGATTCCCACAGGTATCGCGGCTGTGCTGTTCTCCGTCCTGCCGAAGAGACTGCCAGCCACTGCCATTACAGAGGAGCTTCCCCCATCTACACACATGGCGTCTTCGAACCCCCTGGAAACAAGAAAGTCCACGAGTTCATCGTAAGTCAATCCCCTCGTTATATGATTATAACCTTCGAAGACGAGAAACCAAAGCTTTCCATCTTTTGTAGCAATAACCGTCCTTGGAGCCTTCGCGTACGCTATTCCACCACCGTACCTTGCCTTCTCTTCCCAGGCATCTGGGATCGGAGCACCGTTCTGGATGAGAAGAGGACCCCCTTCAACTGCCTGCTTTATGCGCAGCGGAATGTTTGGCTGAAGAGATATATACACTTCGTCTCCTTCTTTGAGATCAGAGAGGTATTCTTCGTACTTCTTGCTGATAGAAACAACATACTCAGAATCTTCCGCGTGGCTTTTGTATCCAATTTGCGATACTTTGCTGTCTTTCACCACGAAGTAGATTTTGTCGTCTTTCTTCGGTATCTCTTTGGAGAATTCCTTTGTGTAAACGAGGACTTCACCTTCTCCGAGGGTGTTTATTCCCTTCACGAGAAAGAGGACATCCTTCACCATGAGTGTGACATCCACTATAACCCTTCCTATGAACACCTCGTTGTCCTCGGTGATGGCAAAAACCGGTCTTCCGCTGAACATGGCAGAATACGGTTTCCCATCTATCACAACAAGACCGATGGGGAACTTTGTGACCGGGTCGAAGTAGTTGCCGTTTATCCCGGCGATGCCTCCCACTCTTTTCACCATTTCGTCGAGCCGCTCGATGGTCCCAAAACCGTTTTCCGACACAACCGGTTTTATCGTTACCTTCTCTGGATCCATTATGAGATAATTGACAACCGTCTTCTCACCCTCGTCGAATTCTTCGATTTTCCTTTCGAAGACTACTCCATCTGCGACCTCCAGCCTTCCAAAGAAACCTTCGACGAGGAGAAACCGGAAAAGCAGTTTCCCATCACCAATGGAGTACTCCACGTCTGGATAAAAGTTTCCCACATCTACAATAAACGAAAGACCATTTTTCTCAAGTTCAACCTTTATGTCTTCAGAAACATTTGGAAGACTCACCACAACAGGAGACAGATTTATTCTGACTCTTCCCATGCTTTTTTCCACACTCACCATATCAGGAACGATCGTTCCCGTGTATGTTATCGTAACTCCATTTTTTTCCTTCGCCGCTGAAAGCACGATCGGAAGGGAATCGTAGATCAGAACCTTCTCACCTTTCGTGTACATTTGATAGCCTTCCATCACCTTTTTTAAGGCATCGATAGGCACGAAAAGAAGGCCATCTACGAAGAGCGGAGGGGAGAGTTTTTCCACAAAATCAAAAATCGTCTCATGCTCTTTTATGAAGAGCACGTGGTTGTCGTAGACGATGTAGTGGTAGCCGTTCGAATGTATGTAACCAACTCCGGCAGGTGCGAGATCCTCAGCGCACACATAATAAATCCCTTCACTGAAGACGGTTCTCAACGGAAAAGCCTTTCCACCACTGATCAGGTAGGAACCAAAAACGACACTTGCGAAGATCAAAAGAACCAGAATTATTTGCTTCATTTGATCACCTCTTCAACAACTCTGGGTGGTTCTGAAGGAGAGTCAGAGATCACATACGCTTCTTTCAGAAGTTTCAGAGCGCTTTCAACATCACTCCTGTCTGACACGAAGAGTCTCGCTATCGCCTCTCCCTTTTTCACAGAGTCGCCGAGCTTTTTCTCAACGATGATTCCAACGCTGTGATCGATTCGATCTTCTTTCTTTTTCCTTCCCGCTCCAAGCATCATCGATGCAATACCCACTTTCTCCGCGTCTATCTTTGAAACAAAGCCCTCTCTCGCTGCAGAGAATTCCACCACCTGTTCTGCGACCGGGAGCACTCTCCACGGGTCATCCACCACTCTTTCGTTTCCTCCCTGAGCCTTGACGAGAAGCCGAAACTTATCCAGAGCCTCTCCTGTTTCGAGCTTTTCCTGCAAGATCTTCTTTCCTTCTTCAAAATCCGCCACTCCGGCAAGTTCCAGCATGAGAGCTCCCAGAGTAAGCGACAGTTCCTTCAAATCCTCAGGACCGTTTCCTTTCAGAGTTTCTATCGCTTCTATCACTTCCAAGGAATTTCCAACGGCTTTTCCGAGGGGTTGATCCATATTCGAGAGAACGGCGACCGCTTTTTTTCCATGCTGCTGGGCTATTCTGAGCATGAGAAAGGCGAGTTTTTTCGCGTCTTCGAATCCCTTCATGAAAGCACCTGTTCCGAATTTCACATCCAAAACGAAGGCATCGCTCCCACCGGCGAGTTTTTTGCTCATGATACTGGAAGCGATCAGAGAAATCTCGTCAACGGTTGCCGTTGCGTCGCGGAGTGCGTATATCTTCTTATCGGCGGGAACAAGATTCCCCGTCTGTCCTACAATCGCTATTCCATATTTTTTGACGTTTTTGATGAATTCTTCAAGGGAAAGTTCCGTCCGAAACCCAGGAATCGACTCCAATTTGTCGATGGTTCCTCCTGTGTGACCAAGGGCCCTTCCAGACATCTTGGCAACAGGTACCCCAGCAGAAGCCACAAGAGGTGCGACGACCAGGGTTGTTTTGTCACCGACTCCCCCCGTCGAGTGCTTGTCCACCTTCGTTCCCGGTATTTCCGATAGGTCGAGTACCTCTCCCGATCTCATCATCGTCTCCGTGAAGTAGTAAGTTTCCTCCTCGTCGAGATGGCGGAAGTAAACGGCCATCAAAAAAGCTGCCATCTGGTAGTCTGGAATCTCACCTTTCACGTATCCACCAACCATGAACTCTATTTCTTCTCTTGAAAGCTTCTCCCCGTTTCTCTTCTTGAGTATCACATCGTAAGCTCTCACTTTATTCACCTTCTTTTCGGCAGGAGCACCCTCATCAGCGTTCCCTGGTTGATCTCACTCTCAACCTCTATCTTTCCTCCGTGTTTGTCAACGATCGTTTTCACTATCGTGAGACCCAATCCCGTTCCGCCCATCTTTCTGGAACGCGCTTTATCCACCCTGTAGAACTTCTCGAAGATTCTGCTCTGGGCTTCCTTGGGTATTCCAGGTCCCGTGTCTTCTACCTCAACAACCACCCAGTCCGGTGTATCGTAGGCCCTCACCCAGACCTTCTTTTCTCCTTTTTCCTTCAAAGATGTGTATTTGACAGCGTTGTCCACAAGATTCAGGAGCATCTGGATCAGCCTTTCTTTGTTTCCCCTGACCACAACATCCTCACATTCAACGATGAGATCCACTTCGTTCTCCTCGGCTATCGGTTGTATGATTCTGTAAACGTATTCTATCACTTCACACAGATCCACATCTTTCATTTCAAAATTGGCTTCGCTTTCTTCTGTTTTCTCAAGATCGAGAAGATCGTTGATGAGGCGTGTCATTCGAGCGGATTCTTCCTCTATGATCTTCAAAAACCTTTTAACCAGTTCCTTGTTCTCCAGATCATCTTCGAGGAGCGTTTCCGCATAACCATGGATGGAGGTGAGGGGAGTTCTGAGTTCGTGTGAAACTGTGGCTATGAATTCTCTTCTCATCTCGTCGAGCTTTCTTTCCTTGGTCACGTCATGGAAGAGAATGACAAAGATTTTGTCGCCGCTTTTCAGCTCGACGGGTATCACCTTCACGTGGAAGTATTTCTTCTCGTTACCAACATAGGTAACGAGAGTTCCTTCCTGCGGTTCTTCGCTTTTGATTGTTTCTTCCACCATCTCGTTTATATAGTAATCTTCGAATATTTCATAATAAGGTCTTCCTTCGGGGTTGATTCTGCCTTGCACGAGTTCACGGGCAATTTCGTTCAAAAATGTGATCTTTCCCTCTCGATCCAGAATGAATATGGGTTCGCTGAGGCTGTTCAAAATCGTGAGAAAGTTATCTCTGCTCACTTCGACACGTGAAATTGTTTCTTTCAGATTGTCCACGTACTTTTTCAGTCTCTCGAAAAGATAAAGTGGGGGAACACCCTTTTCCCCCAGCATATCTGACAGCTTTTCGATGAGAATTTTGTACTCGGAGAGACGCTTCTTGAACACCAGAAAGAGCAGGACGAATAGAACGGCTACTATGACGAACAGGAACACACTCATAGATCAGTCTTCCTTTCCGGGGTCTCTGAATTTGTATCCCTTTCCTCTCACAGTGATTATGTATTTCGGATTCGAAGGATCTTCTTCTATCTTCGTTCTCAGCCTTCTTATGTGAACATCTACAGTTCTCGTATCTCCGTAGTAATCGTATCCCCAGAGTTTGTCCAGAAGAACATCCCTGCTGAAAACCTTTCCTTCGTTTTCCGCGAGGAACCTGAGCAGTTCAAATTCGAGAGGAGTGAGATTCACCTTTTTCCCTCTCACCTTCACTTCGTACTTTTCCACATCGATCTCAAGGTCTTTTGCTACGATCTTCTTTGGTCTTTCTTCCTTGCTCTGAGTCGCAGCGGAGAGTCTTCTGAATATAGCCTTCACCCTCGCAAGAAGCTCTCTCACGCTGAACGGCTTGGTGATGTAGTCGTCCGCACCGAGCTCCAGTCCAAGCACCTTGTCGAATTCCTCTCCCTTCGCACTCAGGAAGATCACGGGGGTGTTCTTGTATTTCTCCATGGATCTGATCTTCCTGACCAGCTCGAAGCCGTCGATTCCAGGAAGCATGATATCCACTATGAACATGTCCACGTCTTCGTCGTTGGCAATTTTGAGTGCTTCCTCTCCATCATAAGCCTTGAGCACCTCGTATCCTTCCTTGGAAAGGTTGTATCCTACCAGCTCAAGAATCGCCGGGTCGTCGTCAACCACCAGAATCTTCTTTTTCGCCATCTTCGATCCCCCGAAGGGGTACACCTCCTTTCAGATCTGGTTTCTATACTATTTTAACATTTATGAACTCGTTTTTTGATAGGACCTTTTCCTGAAAGTGAACCACGCGGAAAGAAACAGGAAGAGCAGAAACAGAGACACGTAGAAGAAGATCATCGTTTTGTTCGCAAAGAAGGTTTCTGGTTTGAACTCTATTCCGAAAAGATCGGAAAGATAAAACAAAACCAGCACTGAAAGAATCGCTGCTCCCACCACAACTGAAAGGATTCTCGCGAATTCTTTTTCCTTGCGGTAAGCAGTCAGACCGGCTAAAAGTCCGATGAAAACGGAAAGTCCGAGCGTTATCCAGTTCATGTACTGAACACCCTGAAGATTAAAAGAACTCACCAGAAAGTTTATAACGTAGTAGGCAACGAAAGTCACGGTGACGAAAGCAGCGAGGAACACCAGGTATCTGTACAGGACGTAAAGCACAACGGCGGTCAAAACACCGGTTGCCACCAGTGCGATAACTTTCACATTCTCATTTGCGAGATAGGATTTGAGAAACTCAATATTCGAAAGAAGAGGAAACACGAAGTTGATGCCGATGACAAAACCGATCACCGCAAAAGCTATGTGCTCCACGTACCTGGCAGCGAACATGAGAAACAGAGCAGCAGGTAAAGAAAAATACCAGTTTTCAATAATCAACCTGAAGAAATCCCCCATCAACCCCTCCATGCACAATCCCTCCCTTTAAAATCAGAAATGCCCCGCAAGGGGGCTAACTTTCAAAAACCGTAAGAGATTCACTCCTGAGCTGTTTCGAGAGCCCTCAGGTATTCGTTCACCTTCTTGAGAAGTCTCGCTTTTCTTCTCGCACCCTGATTCTTGTGGATGACTCCCTTGGAAACAGCTTTGTCTATAGCAGCCTGCGCTTTCTTGGTGAGTTCAAGAACGACTTCTTTTGGTTCTTTGTTCTCAATAGCTTTGAGAACCTCTTTTATTCTGTTCTTGAAGAAAGTCTTGTAAGCCTTGTTTCTGAGTCTCCTCTTTTCAGAAACTCTGACCCTTTTCTTCGCAGATTTCGTGTTTGGCACTACCTGATCCCTCCCTTACATATTGAAAGCTCTCTTCAGCTCATCTACCATGTCGAGTTTCTCCCATGTGAATTCCTCTTCGTTCCTTCCAAAGTGACCGTAGGCGGCTGTTTTCCTGTAAATGGGTCTCAAGAGGTTCAGTTTCTTTATGATCGCACCCGGTCTGAAATCGAACAGTTCAGTGATCACCTTGAGAAGTTTGTCTTCATCCACCTTAGAGGTTCCAAACGTGTCGATCATTATGGAAACGGGTTTCGCGACACCTATAGCGTAAGAAAGCTGTATGAGGAACTTGTCCGCAAGACCTGCAGCCACAACATTCTTCGCTACATATCTTGCCATATAGTGAGCTGATCTGTCAACCTTTGTGGGATCTTTTCCGCTGAACGCCCCTCCGCCGTGGGGTACCCAACCACCGTAAGTGTCAACGATGATCTTTCTCCCTGTGAGTCCCGTGTCAGCCATGGGGCCTCCAAGAACGAATCTCCCTGTTGGATTCACCAGTATCTTCATTTTGTCGTCCCTGTACTGCTCTGGAATCACGGGATTTATGACGTGTTCTATTATCGCCTCTCTCAGATCTGCTTGGGAGATATCCGGATCGTGCTGGGTTGAAACAAGCACAGTGTCGACTCGGACTGGTTTGTCGTCCTCGTATTCTATGGTCACCTGTGTCTTTCCATCCGGTCTGAGGAAAGGAAGAGTCCCGTTCTTTCTGACCTCAGCGAGTCTCATGGCGAGTTTGTGAGCGAGAGTTATGGGAAGAGGCATGTACTCAGGGGTTTCATTGGTGGCGTAGCCGAACATGATCCCCTGGTCACCCGCTCCGAGTGCCTCGAGCTCGTCGGCTACTTCCTCTCCGGTTTTGACCTCAAGTGCCTTGTCCACGCCGAGAGCTATGTCAGGAGACTGACTGTGGATGCTGGTGAGTACTCCACAGGTTTCCCCATCGAATCCGTACTTTGCCCTCGTGTATCCTATCTCCAGAATGGTCTTTCTCGCTATGTCAGGAATCTCAACATAAGCTCTGGTGGTAACCTCTCCCGCGATGATGACAATCCCCGTCGTTACGAGTGTTTCAACGGCAACCCTGCTCCTTGGATCCTGCTCGAGCATGGCGTCGAGTATGGCGTCAGAAATCTGGTCGGCGATTTTGTCCGGATGCCCTTCTGTTACGCTTTCGCTGGTGAAAAGTCTTCTCATCTCCCATCCTCCTTTCGCTGATCTTATAACAGCCTTGATAGTTTATCACAATCTTTCTTAAAAAAAGGTTACATCATTGTTTTTGCGACTCTTCAAATTCTTCTCGGGTTATAAAAGTTCCACCCTCCAGAGAAACAGACACCGGTTTATAAGAAGACGTGAAGGTTGCAACAAGATGTATCCTGTTGGGACATTTCGAACCCACATAGAGTTTGTCTATCTTGTAAGGAACGCCTGGGTTATCGTAATCCACGATGAAATCGTATCCCGTTCTCAGATGACTCCTGAAGACTTCCCCACACCTGTCACATTTTATGTAAACTACAAGGGATCCCTTTTCCCTGTAAAACGGGTTTTTGTTCAGGTCTTTCTTTTTCTTTCCAAAAAACAGAAAGAGCATGATTTCACCTCCGCTGCAGGTAGAAAGAAAATTCCTTCTTCATGCCCCAGATGTCTTCAAGAACGACCGTGTATCTGGCAAAGTCGGGAGCCTTTCCCAGTTCAGGGAATTTGTTAACCTTTATCATCGAAGAGAATGTTTCAGGGAACAATCTATACCAGAGCTCAAACCTGTACGCAGCCGAAACGGACTTCCTATCGTACACTCCCCAGACGTTTGTGAACTCGGACCAGGGAATCTGATCGAAAGAGATCTGATAAATCTCTTCACCTTCCAGAAGGAGTGAAATCTTCTTGAGTCCTAACGTGTTGTTGAACCCTTTTGAATAGGCTTTGATCGCAAGATCCGGGAAATTTCCACTGAACGGGTACGTCCTCCCCTCGACGAAATCGTACACACTGTCTCCTATCTTTATTTTTTCCAGAACAATATCCTCATCCACGGGTTTTGGAAGGTTCAAGAAAGTCGAAGGGTCGTAGGAAACTTCCTCGTTCCTGTCTCTTATCTCGAAGTGTGCGTGGGGAATGGGTGCCTCTCCTGTGGTTCCTGAGTATCCGACGACTTCACCTTTTTCGAACCAGATTTCTCTCTCTGGAAAGTTCACGACGATCCTCACGTTTCCGAACTCTTGTTTCAAAGAACTCGCTATCGTTTCCAGCTTCTTCGAGAATCTGCTCAGATGGGCGTAGAGCGTTCTGTATCCATTCTCGTGTTCCAGAACCACTGTGTAGCCGTATATATCGTCTTCATCTATTTCCAACCTGACGAGCCAGCCTCTTTCGGAGGCGTATATAGGAACTCCTTCTTTCAATCCCGTGGAAAAGTCGATCCCCATGTGAAAATGAGGTCCTCTGTTTCCGCTTCCTCTGTACTCACCGAAAGTTGCCGAAACCCTTGGAGAATCAACGGGTGCGGAGAACGAAAACACAACCGCGGAGAGCATCATCAAGGAAATCAAAAGCAACCATCTTTTCACGTCTCTTCCCTCCTCATCTCTTAACGGTTCTTGCTATGTCCATGAGTTTCTTTCTGAGCAAAAGGCGCTTTGCTGGACTGATTCGATCGATGATCAAAACTCCGTCCAGATGATCGAACTCGTGTTGAAAAACCCTTGCAGCGTAACCTTCCAGTTCTTCTTCCACGTATTCTCCCTTTGTGTTCTGGTATCTGACCTTTATTCTTTTGCTCCTCTCTATCTCAACGAAAATCTCGGGAAAGCTGAGGCACCCTTCTTCTGCTACTTCAGTTTCTGGATCGATTTCAAGAATCTCCGGGTTTATCACGGCAACCGGGCCATTTCCAACGTCCATGACGAAGAACCTCTGAGATATTCCAACCTGCGGTGCCGCGAGACCCACGCCGTCGTAGTGGTACATCGTCTCTATCATTCTCTCTATGGTCTTTTTCAGGTTATCGTCGAACTTTGTGACGGGTTTTGCCCTCTTTCTCAAAACGGGATCTCCAAAGACTCTTATTCTGTACATCAATCGTACACCTCCCTTAACTTCTTCAGACACGCTTCGTTCGTGAGGAAAGGATGTATCGGAGTGATGGAGACGTACCCTTCTCTAACCGCTTTGTAGTCAACATCGTCTCTATCGTCGTCTTCGATGACCTCTCCCATCATCCAGTAGTACTTCTCCCCAAAGGGTGAGACTCTCTCTTCGAAGTAATCGTTCCACCTTCTTCTGCTCTGCCTTGTGAATCTCCATCCCTTTATCTCACCAGCAGGTACGTTTATGTTCAGCATGGTGAAAGGATCGAGGAGTGAGAAGTCGAATTCTTCCAAAAAGTCGATCAGAAAACGTGCAGCTCCTTCAAAATCGGGGCTCTCGTAGTTCGCACTCGATATGGCAATCGAAGGAATGTTCATCATGGCACCTTCCATCGCACCCGAGACCGTCCCAGAATAGAGAATATCCATGCCCATGTTGGGTCCCCTGTTCACACCACTCACAATGAGATCGACCCTTTTATCCATGACCACGTTGTAGGCGAGTTTCACACAGTCCGCGGGTGTTCCTGTGGTGGAGTACGCAACCACCCTCTCTGAGATGAAAACCTTCTTCATCCAGAGCGGAACGTGTATGGTGATGCTGTGACCGGTTGCACTCCTCTCTTTATCGGGAGCCACCACGAACACCTCGTGTTCCTCGGAAAGAAGCTCCGCGAGGACGATGATCCCCTTAGACTGTATCCCGTCGTCGTTGGTTACCAGAATTCTCATACCGATCCTCCCACAGGTTTATCTTCCCACATTTCTTCCAGAGTTTCCACTTGAAAGGAATCTCCACATCGCCGAACTCTCTTTCCATGAATTTCTCCCAGCTTCCACAGAAATCGATTGTACCATTCGAGATGTGGAGTATGAAGTCCATATCATCCAGATACTCCAGCTCGTGCGTTACCAGTATTATTCCCTTTCCTTCATTCTTGAGGCTTTCGAGCACCTGAAATATCTCCCTCTGAGAGGGAGGGTCCAGCATGGAAACCGGCTCATCTAAAGCGAGAAAGTGTGTGTCTCGAGCGAGCATCGAGGCGATTGCAAGCCTCTGTTTCTGGCCTCCTGAAAGGCTCAGCGGGTCTTCCTTTTCGAGACCGGAGAGTCCCACCAGTTCCAGGACCTTCTTTATTCTCTTTCTCATTTCGCTCTCGTCGAGCCCCAGTATCTCCAGCGAAAAGGCCACGTCCTCCTCCACGGTGGCACCTATGATCTGTGAAGACGGATTCTGGAAGACGTAGCCCACGTTCTTTCTCAAAAGAAACGGATCCGCTGGTGAACCGTCCAGGAAAATCTCTCCCTCGGCTTCCAGGAGTCCTGCGAGGATCTTCAAAAGGGTGGTCTTCCCGGAGCCGTTTTTTCCCACCACAACGTAGATCTTCCCCGTTTCGAACTCGGCGTTCACGTCCTTCAAAACGTAGTCTCCGTTGTATCTGAAGGAAACGCTATTCAGCGTTATCTTCATCTTCTTTCAATCCCTTCACGGATCTGTAAACCCTTATTCCACCTGTTTTGCAGAGCTCCTCCACGTTCCCGAAAACCTCTTTCATGAAATCTCTGATCCTTCTGCCACCTTTGTTGTGGTAAGCGACGATCTGAAGGCTTCCGCCCTCTTCAAGGAACTCGGGAGCCCTTTTCACTATTTCCATCCAGACTTTCTTTCCTGCAACGATCGGAGGATTGCTCACGATCATGTCGAACTTCATACCTTCCCATGGCTCGTAGAGATTTCCCCACCTTATATCGACTTCGACGTTGTGATTCTTCGCGTTTATCTTGGCGAATTCCACTGCGCGCTTGTTTATGTCACTCATGTAAACTTCAAGATCTGGATATTCTCTTTTCAGGACGATTCCTATCACACCGTAGCCGCATCCAAGATCGAGCACTTTCTTTCCGTGGACTTTCAGGTTTTCAAGGAGCACCTGCGTGGCTTTGTCTATCTTTCCGTAAGAATACACACCGGAAGGTGTTTTGAAAATGTACTCATGACCGTTTTTTAGAACGAGTTTCGCTTCCCTGACCTTCAGCTTCGATGTGGGTTCCACCGTGTAGTAGTGTTCGAATTTTTCACTCATTGTTTTCACCTCCTTTCAATTCTTTCTCAAGATTTTCCAGAGTTTCAAAGAGAAAAGCTGCAAAACCGGGGTTCTCCGGGTCCCAGAGTCCCTTCTGCTTCAGTTCGATGGTATTTATCTCATAACCGTCTCCATTTTTCTTCCTGACGATGTGCCAGTTCACATCGGGATCAGAAAGAATGAGACTCGCAAGTGCTCCGGCTACGTCCCCAACCGGCTGGCAATCCACACTTTTCAGATAGAACCGCGCTTCCACTCTCGTTCCCTTTCCTCTTTCTGTGTGTAATTTAACGAATCCTCCCGTCTGTTCCGTGGCCTGTTTCAAAAACGGAAGACCGAGCCCCACTTTTCTCAGCCTGGGATCCCTTGTGGTGAAGAAGGGATCGAACACCCTCTCTGGATTCTCTATCCCCGGTCCATCGTCTTCCACAACGAAAGTGAACCATTCATCGGTCTCTTCTATCTCTATCTTTATGTTCTTCGCTCCTGCTTTCACGGCGTTTTGCGCTACATCCATGAGGTGATCAGCGATCGTTCTGAGCAATCGATTCACCTCTCGGTTCCGAGAAGTGCGAACACCTTCGCATCTTCCACCATGTGCGATATCCTTCGGTACTCGTTGGGCTGATGAGCAGTCTCGTCTATTGTGCTCCAGACGACCGCGGGCCAGCCTTTCTTTCTGAAGAACGCAGCGCAGGTGCCTCCACCTATACCTCCCACTTTCGCTTCCAGCCCTCTTAGACTTCTCAAAACATTGGAAAGTTTCACCACGAGTTCCGAATCGGGTGGAGTTGGCTCGGGCGCGGGCTGTTTCACGACGACCTCCAGCTCTGCACCTCTTCCATCGAGAATCGACTTGACGATGGACAGCACCTCGTCGAGATTGTAGCGAGGCAGGACCCTGCAGTCGAAGTAAAAGACGAATCTGCCGGGAACGGTGTTCACGTTGTCCACAGTTTTTTCAGCGCGAGTGGGCTCGAACGTGCTGAGCGGTTCATCGAAGAGTTCATCTCTATCGGAGTATTTCCTGTGGAGTGCTTCATCTATCTCTGTTATGAGATGTGCACCCTTTCTGAGAGCGTTCTCTGTTGTTTGCGGTCTTGAAGCGTGTCCCTGTTTTCCGTTCACCATCACTTTGAACCACAGGATGCTCTTCTCTGCGATCTCGATGAAGTCTCCCTTTTCGTTTCCAGCATCCGGGACCAGGAACATATCCTCTGGGCTGAACAACCCTTTTTCTATCAGATATTGGATTCCATACTCACTTCCCGCCTCCTCATCGGCAACGAGTGCAAGACCGAAGTTGTACTCGGGAGTGATACCAAGGTCGATAAGGGCCTTCCCAGCGTATATGGAGGCTATCATGGAACCTCCGTTGTCTTCGGCTCCCCTACCGTAAACTTTCCCGTCCTTCACAACGGGCACGAAAGGATCCGTCTCCCACAAAGAGAGATCTCCCGGTGGTACCGTGTCGATGTGAGTCACGATCCAGAGCGTTTTTTCTCTATTTTTTCCCGGAATCTTTGCCACAATGTTCGATCGCCATATACCCCTATCGTCTCTCACATCGCAGTGGTCGACCTCGAAACCGAAATCCCTGAGGAGGCCTTCAAGCCAGTCGGCCTTTTCTTTCTCTCCCGGGCCTCCAAAAGCAGGATTCACCGAGTTGATGGAGATGAATTTCTTCAAGGATTCCACCATTTCCTCTCTGAGCTCTTCTATTCTTTTTGTGATCTCCATTGAAAACACCTCCCAGATTCAAGTATATCCTAAAAAAATATTTGAAATGATACCCCAAGATTTTATATAATTGATTGATAGAAAAAATTTAGGGAGGTGTTTACATGGCAGAATTTTTCCCAGAAATCCCAAAGATTCAGTTTGAAGGTAAGGAAAGCACGAACCCGCTGGCGTTCAGGTTCTACGATCCGAACGAGGTGATCGATGGGAAGCCCCTCAAGGATCATCTGAAGTTTTCCGTCGCCTTCTGGCACACTTTCGTGAACGAGGGAAGAGATCCGTTTGGAGATCCAACCGCTGAACGCCCATGGAACAGGTTCTCCGATCCCATGGACAAAGCTTTTGCAAGGGTGGACGCTCTCTTCGAGTTCTGCGAAAAGCTCAACATCGAGTACTTCTGTTTCCACGACAGAGACATCGCTCCCGAAGGAAAGACGCTCAGAGAGACAAACAAGATACTGGACAAAGTGGTGGAAAGAATTAAGGAAAGAATGAAGGACAGCAACGTGAAACTCCTCTGGGGAACGGCGAATCTGTTCTCCCACCCGAGGTACATGCACGGCGCCGCGACGACATGCAGTGCGGATGTCTTTGCCTACGCGGCGGCCCAGGTGAAGAAGGCCCTCGAGATCACAAAAGAACTAGGAGGAGAAGGCTACGTCTTCTGGGGTGGAAGAGAAGGCTATGAAACACTCCTCAACACAGATCTCGGGCTGGAACTCGAAAATCTCGCGAGATTTCTCAGAATGGCAGTGGAGTACGCAAAGAAGATCGGCTTCACCGGACAGTTCCTCATAGAACCCAAGCCGAAAGAACCCACCAAGCACCAGTACGATTTCGATGTGGCAACGGCCTACGCTTTCCTGAAGAACCACGGCCTTGATGAGTACTTCAAGTTCAACATTGAAGCGAACCACGCGACACTTGCCGGTCACACATTCCAGCACGAACTGAGGATGGCAAGGATCCTCGGAAAACTTGGAAGCATCGACGCCAACCAGGGAGATCTCCTGCTCGGCTGGGACACCGACCAGTTCCCAACGAACATCTACGACACAACACTTGCCATGTACGAAGTGATAAAAGCAGGAGGATTCACAAAGGGTGGCCTCAACTTCGACGCGAAGGTGAGGAGGGCTTCCTACAAGGTAGAAGATCTCTTCATCGGTCACATCGCAGGAATGGACACCTTCGCCCTCGGCTTCAAGATAGCGTACAAACTCGCGAAAGACGGAGTGTTCGACAAGTTCATCGAGGAAAAATACAGAAGCTTCAAAGAAGGTATCGGAAAAGAGATCGTAGAAGGAAAAACCGATTTCGAAAAACTCGAAGAGTATATAATAGACAAAGAAGATATCGAACTTCCATCTGGAAAGCAGGAGTACCTCGAAAGCCTGCTCAACAGCTACATAGTGAAGACAATAGCAGAACTGAGGTGATGTGGGGTTTGAGACCCCTTTTCTTGAGACTTCAAAAGTTTCTTCTGCCACTTCTGATCACGATCGGAATAATTGTTGTAGTCGTTGTATCCGGACAGAGCGACAGGGTGAAGTTCCCAAAAGGAAGGATTGTGATCACAGATGGTGAAAAGTCACTCAAACTGGATGTGGAAATAGCGAACACCCCCGCTCTTCGTTCCATTGGTCTGATGTACAGAAAGAGCATCCCGGACGATTTCGGGATGCTCTTTGTTTTTGAAGAGGACACCTGCTCGGGTTTCTGGATGAAGAACACGTACGTTCCCCTCGAGATCGCTTTCATAGACAAAAACGGTGTCATATTCTCCATTCAGGAGATGGAGCCATGCAAAGAGGAACCCTGCAAGATCTACTACGCACCAGGCCCTTTCAGGTACGCTCTCGAGGTGAAGAAAGGCTTCTTCGAAAGGCACAGATTCGGCGTGGGAAGCAGGGTTTCAATAGAGAAATGATCACAATATAGACTGCGGCTTTGGGTACAGTCTAACTTCGGTTCCTTCATCCTTTTGTACGATGTCCAGCGAGAAGGAGTAGTACTTTCCATCCACTGATATCATCGCCACTGAACCGCTGTGGTCGTTCCATCCACCGTTGTACACTTAAGAGAAAGGAAATAGGTCTTATCGACGAAATCTGGTTTGTTGTTAAGGAGAAATGGGATGAACTTTGTGGTATATTCCGTTATTCCCTCGATTTCGATCGATGTGACGGTTGCAGGCATGAAGAAACTTACCTGAAACACATAGTAGAGATACTGCCAGCCTTCTGCCCACACGAGTTGTTCGAAATCGCTTGGAATGTAGATCATAGAAGAGGCACCTTCCAGAAATCCCATCGCCCAATCCTCGTACTCGTCTGGAGAACTATCGGGATCTGGTATTTCAAACGAAGATGTGTTGCTCATCACCGCTTAAAGCTGATCGACGAGTCCCCTCGCTGCTTCTGAAAGCGTGTCAGCTTCCTGTGTTCCGCTGAGAAGATCAAACAGGCCAGAAAACACACTTTCTTTCCCATGATCATCCCCCCTATTATTGTTTGTATTATATTAAAATTTCGCCTGAAAAAGCAAAGTGTTTTTTGAAGAATCGCTGGAAAACAGAAAGATACCAGTTAAAACAAAAACAGGGATGCCTTTTGGCATCCCTTTACACTTCTGCTATTGCATCTGGCAGCCCCACGGGGAATCGAACCCCGACCTCCGGACTGAGAATCCGGCGGACTGGCCGTTATCCTATGGGGCCATCCAGGGGTAATTTTAAACCATATCGGAAAGAAAATCAAGTGGGGAGTTAAATTTTCCAGATACCAACACATCTAAGAGCTCTACGGAGGGCCGAACGAAAATCCATAAGGGTTGAAATCTTCACATCCTGTGATAAAATATAAAGACGGCGGGGCGTAGCGCAGGTGGCTAGCGCGCTTGCATGGGGCGCAAGAGGTCGCTGGTTCAAGTCCAGTCGCCCCGACCACGCAGAGGTCCCCACGTTTGGGGACCTCTTTTCATTTGTCGTATCTTTTCAGAAAGGCGTATATCTCAGCGATCACAAGGTACATCTCTTCAGGAATCTCTGAGAAAAGATCCAGTCTCAAAAGATCGTCTATGATATCCGGCCTTTCTTCTATTGGTATGCCATGCCTTCTGGCCATCTCGATTATCCTTTCTGCAACTTCACCCACACCCTTTGCCACAACCTCAGGTGCACTCGTTCTGGTGGGATCGTATTTCAAAGCCACTGCTTTCTTTATCTCATCCGTACGCATTGAATCCCTCCCAGTTCATGGGATCCTTTCTCAAAAAGAAGACGTGCGCGATCAATCCCAATCTTTCGAATTCCTTCTGAAGCTCTTCGCTGTGAGCGGACAATTCCTCCGAATTCTTCTCAGCGTAGAATCTCACCGAGAGAGATCTGCCCTCCAAAATCACGTCGGCAACGACCCTGCCGAACCGCACGGTGTTAACAACAAGGATCACTCTATTGTTGTCTTTCTCCCACCACATCTCCTGAACACCGAAAGAAGGCATCGAAGCGAACCTGACGTTTTCTTCCAGAAGGCTGTTCAAAAGAAAGACGGCATCTAAGAGGTCATCGTCCACCAGTTTTTCAGGTCTTGGGAGGAGTTCTTTGTCCGGAAGTTCAAACTCCATCATTTCTCTGTCTTTCCAGATGAGGACCCAGCCGTTTTCTCTTTTCTCAACCGCTACTTTGTCGTTCACAAAATCCTCAAAGAAGGTCAGATCCGGCTCCTCCTTGAGTTTGAATTCGACAAACGGAAAGTTTCTCCTTCTGAAAACAACAATCAGGTACTTTCCAGAGAGAGGTAATGCCATGTAGTTCTTCCCCGCGAATCCCTTAGAGAGCGGTTCATTCATCTGATAGACATCGTACTCTTCGGTGGAAAGGATGGGTCTTTTCAAAGTGACTGTTCTTCTGAGAGCCTCTTCATTTATATTCCGATTGATTGGAAAGTTCTTTTGAACGTACTCAAAGAAGCTCTTGACGGAAAACCTGATCCGAACGCTGGAAGGTCCTGACTCGAAAACCTCAGGGAAAGATTTCATTATGATCTTCTTTTCTTCATTGTTCATCTTGAGGAAGCGAGATGGAACGAGGTGTTTCACAAACAACTTCACAAAGTGAACGTACTTCTTATCGAACCCGCGGGAAATGTCGTGCAAGAATTCCAGAAGACCCGGCACTTTGAGAACCTTGAGGGAGAGTTCTTCATCGAAGTGTGCCAGGAGCTTCGCTTTGAGCTCCTTTCCGGTCATGACCCTGTTGTTCCAGACTCTCACGCTCTCTCCCGGCTTCGGTGCCTTGCCGTTTATCTCGAGGATGAGGATGCTGTTTTTCTTCGAGAGAACGAGCACGTTGCTGTACCTTCCCAGAACCTTCCAGACGTCCATTCTTCATCCTCCCCCTATGATTATCGACAGTCGTTTAAAATCATAAACGTGGAGGTGGAAGAATGTTCCTTCAAAAAATCCTCGGAGCGTTTCTGGTAACACCCGGTCTTTTCATACTCCTGTTGATCGTGGGGAGTTTCTTTTTCAAAAAAGCAAGATGGTTCCTCTTGGCTTTGGCAGCGATTGTGTATCTTTTCAGCAGTTACGTGGGGGAGTTTCTCTTTCTCTGGCCTCTCGAGAAAAACCTCGATGTTCCTGCAACGCTTCCAAACGACGCTGTGATCGTTGTTCTCGGTGGTGGTGTGGAAAGAAACACGAAGGCGGGTGACAACCTCAGCGATGCCACTCTGAGAAGGCTTCTGACAGGTGTACAGATCTACCAGAAGACAAAAATGCCTATACTCGTAACCGGTGGTAGTTTAACCGGGCTGAGGTCGGAAGCGATGATAATGAAAGACTACCTTGTTTCGCTGGGTGTTCCCGAAGAAAAGATCACCGTTGAAGACAGATCGAGAAACACGTACGAAAACGCCCTTTTCACGAGGGAAAAAATAGGAGATGTGCCCATCATTCTGGTAACCGATTCGATCCACATGAGAAGGGCTGTTTTCACTTTCAAGAGGTTTTTTCAGAGTGTGACACCGTACCCCGCTGGATTCTACTTTGGAGATCCGGAGTTCGTAGATTTCCTTCCGAATGCCACCTCTTTCTATCTGAATTCACGGGCCATCTACGAGTGGATCGGTCTTGTCTGGTACAATTTCAGGTGGAGGTGATACGATGAATCTTTCAACCGCGAAAACGTTGGCGGGGGTAGGGATGATACTCAAACTGTTTGGTGCGGTGCCGGTGGTAGGGTGGATCTTTTCTCTTGTGGGGCTCATACTGTTTCTCATTGGTATCTACAATATTTCACAGCAGGTGGGGGAAAGAAGAATCTTCAACTACCTCTTGATACCCGCTGTTTTGCTGTTGATCGTTTCTGTGATCTTCTCTGTTTCACTCGTTGCTTCACTCTTCGCGGGCGGTCTGTTCGCTGGTGGTGTGACCTTAGCCGGCTTCGTAACCATTGTTGTTCTTGGAATAATAGCCCTCGTTTACAAGGTGAAAGCCTACAGAATGATCGCCGAGAGTTTGAAAATCTCAGTCTTCAACACCGCCGCGTCTTTCTACAAATGGGGAGCGATCCTTCTTGTTGTTTTCGGGATGGGTTTCATACTCATGTTTGTGGGTGATATTCTCACGATAGTTGGCTTTTTCTCAAAACCATCCGAAGAAGCGGCTTGAAAAAACTCGGGGGGATGATTTTTGTATCTGAAACGTTACAAATGGATTTTCTTAGTCGTCGCAATGCTCATTTTCTTTGGAGTGGCTTTTGTTCAGATCCACTACCAGAAGAAACTGGAACGCTACCAGCTCGAAGTCTTCAAAATCATCGTTCAGCGATCTGTGGATCTCGTATCGAGTGGATACTTTCAGTGGACAGAACTGAAAGAAGCGATAGAAAAAAACGATGAAGAATTCATCGAAGAAGCCTTTGAGGAAATAAAATCTTTAGATCCATACATTAAGGAAATAAAGATCCTGAATCAACCTCCAGATTTCGAAGAGGAATACTACAGAGTGGAATCAGATGGGGAAAGACTCTGGGCACTGTTCAAAATATACGACAGCATGGGAGAAGAAATGATAGCTGACAGAACAGCGTATGTAGAATGGAACGTAGCTGGTATTTTGAACTCAATCGGTGCTTCTGTGGAGTTTCGAAAGGGAGGAAAGAAGACGTTCTGGGGTTTAGAGTACAGAAGCAAGTTCGGCAATAAATGGTTTGCAGTTTCTTTCTGGAGTTCACTTGGAGGGTTCTCAATCATACTCATCATTCACTCCATTTTTGTGAGGTCTATTTTGAAGTTTCACTATGAAACAGAAGGACTCGAAAGGATGATCAAAATTATCGACAAGAAAGATCACTACACAGCTCTTCACTCGGAATACACTTCGAGAATCGCTGTTCTCTTAGGAAAGAAATTGGGACTTAACAAGAAGGAACTGAAAGAGCTTGGAATAGCAGGCCGACTCCACGACATAGGAAAGATCGCTGTACCAGAACACATCTTGAACAAACCCGGAAAGCTCACAGATGAAGAATTCGAGGAAATCAAAAAACACTCCATCGTTGGTGCAGACATATTGAGGGAATATCCGGAGCTGTCCTTCGCTGTCCCTGTGGTTCTATACCATCACGAAAGGGTGGATGGTTCTGGATATCCTTTCGGTTTGAAAGATGGAGAGATACCGCTCCTTGCCAGGATTTTAGCGGTAGCGGATGTGTTCGACGCCCTTACCAGCGACAGACCCTACAGAAAAGCCATGAAGCCAGAAGACGCTGCAGCTCTCATGAAGAAAATGCCTCTCGATCAGGAGATCGTGGGAATCCTAGAAAAACATCTTTCGGAGTTCGTCAGTCTGAAACCTCAAGTTTCAAACCCGCGTAGCAATCCATGATGTTCCCGAGAAACTCTCTTTTGAAGATATCAACTGCTCTTTCACCCGTGCAGTGACAGGGAACCACGGTTTCAACTCCAAGCTCGTTGAAGGCCTTCACGATTTTCTCTATCTCATCATCGGAAGATCTCAGAAGATGGAAGCCTCCCATCACCATTTTGATGCGCTCGTTGAAAGTCTCTGCGATGTCAAGAAGAACGTTGTCGATCCCGCGGTGGGAACACCCGGTTATGACGACCAGTCCTCCCTTTGTTCTCACCACCAGAGTCTGTTCGTCTTCGAAGAGATCTTTTCGTCTCTCGCCGTTTCTCTCAACAAAGAAGTCCCCACCGGGAACCTTTCCTCTCAGATTCGCCGGTCCCAGAAGGAACATGTTTTTCCCGATCTCAGTGATTCTTTCGATCACGAACTTTCCTGTGTTCTTCTTGAGTACTTCATTCCAATCGGCTCCTGCGTATCTTTCTCCAGAATACTTCTGATCTAGGGCTTCTTTTCTGAGCCACACTCTCTTTCCTGAAAGATACAAAAGACCCCCTGCGTGATCGTAGTGACCATGACTGATGAGCACGTCCTTTGGAAGATCAATTCCCAGTTTTCGCGCATTTTTGAGAAACACATCGGATTTCCCCGTATCGAAAAGAACGGAATCCACAAGAACAGAAAAACCGTGTTCGCTTTCAAATCCATTTTGAGATGAATCATCACACAGAACGTGTATTCGCATCTTTCTCCCTCCGCTCAAAAACTGAAGGGGGTTGATACCCCCTTCATATTACCACCAGCCTCTCCATCCCCATCCTCTTCTGTGTCTCCAAGCAAAGCCCATTCCAAATGGCCATCCTCTTCTCCATCCATAACCAAAACCTCTCCACCATCCCCAAGGTCTTGCCCAGCTACCACCGAACCTGCACCATCCAAGACCTCTGCCCGTCATCGGCCCAAGTCCCATCGGGCCCGTTCCGTCGAGCCTCGGCATACTGCTCACCTCCTGTTTTCAAGCTCTTTCAGTCTCTCTTCAACATATCTGAGCTCTTCTTCCAGGTATCTTTTGTAATCCAGAAGCATTTCTTTTTCCTCTTCATGAGAAGGTGGCACTGGAGGATAATCGTAGTAAGCCCACCACGGTCCTCCTCCAAAACCGAATCCTCTCCTCCAGCCTCTTCTCCATCCGTATCCTCTGCTCCACCACATATTCTCACCTCCTATATATGTATTTTACATATATATATGAGGAAAAGTCAAGTTGTTCTCGACTTCAACATCAATTATTCACTGTAAGTTTTTCCCAGATTTCTTTGATCTTTTCGTGTTTTTCCCTGAAAATCTCAATCAGCTTGGGATGAAAATTGGACGGTGAGGTTCTTCCATCTCCCTCGAGGATCACCCTGACAGCCTCTTCATGGGACAAGGCTTTTTTGTAGGGTCTTTCTGAGCACAGGGCATCGTAAACATCAGCTATCTTGACGATCTGTGCTTCTATGGGGATCTCGTCGTCTTTCAGGCCGAACGGATAGCCCGTTCCGTCGTAATTTTCATGGTGGTAGAGGGCTATGTTTCTTGCAATTTCCAGTTCTTTTCTGCCGGAGAGCAACTCCCCACCCCAGATGGTGTGTTTCTTCATGATTTCCCATTCTTCCGCTGTGAGCTTTCCTTTTTTATTCAAAATCTCCTTGGGGACCTTTATCTTTCCGATGTCGTGGAGTGGAGCGTACAGATATATTTTGTGAACAAGATCCTCATCGAGGCCCATCTCTTCGGCGAAGAACTTCGACAGTTCTTGAACTCTTCTGACGTGGTTCCCCGTCGGCTCGTCGAAACCTTCCACGATATCCACCAGTTTGTAGGTGAAAAATTCGCACGCTTCTTTGATGGCTTGGCTTTTCTCCTCTATCTCCTGTGCCATCTTCTGAAGCTCAGAATAAGACGCTTCGAGTTCCTCGTAGGATGCTTCGAGTTCTTCTCTCTGAGATTCAATAATGGTAATCATATCGGAGACTTCATCGATGAGCTGATTGATCTCAAGTATTTTCGAAGATGTACTTCCTAAGTCGAAGATCCTGGAACTCAGGTACTCTTTTGAAGCTTTCGATAATACTTCGAGAGGAACTCTGAGTTCCCTGTCGATCAACTTGGATATTCTTCGAACGATCGGGAAAGAAATGACAAAAGCCAGCCCGATCACATAATTCAGGTGAAGAAGAGAGTTCCTCAGAAAAACAAGAAGCGGTACCTGAATCACAAAGACCGTGGATCCTGTTTTTCTGAAAAATGCAACACCAGACGGGCTTATCTTCACACCGTAATCTCTTGTTTCAAAGTCTTCGGGATCGAGTTTCACATGGATTTCACCGTTTTGAAGAAGAACCGTTCCGTCTTCTGAAAGAACGTACATGCCCGGTTGTAGAAGATCCTTCATCACCTTTGATGGAACGATATCTATTCCCAGAACACCGAGGAGATTTCCACGCTCATCAAATATTGCTTTTGAAATAGCGAAAGTGACTACTCCAAGAATCCGGTGAACGAAGGGAGGAGTAACCACAGCAGAGTTTGGGTTTTCGACAGCAGCTTTGTACCAGGGTCTCTCCCTTGGGTCGAAATCGGAAGGAAACGTGTAAAGAGGGTAGATGTAGTAAGTGCCATCCGGAGTGGCAAAGATGGGATAAGCTATGTAATCCCCGAAATGTTCATGAATCAGTTTCAAAACCTTGAGAGTCATTCCGGGATTTTCAAAATCCTCTCTGTGGTCGGCGAAGAAATCGAGGACATCCCGGTAATGATCGATTGTTCTTTTCCACTCGTTCGAAACAAGTGTGAGCTTTTCGAACCAGGCATTTTTATCAATATAGTTAGGTTACTGTAAAAACAATTATGGCTATCGCAAGCGATAGGAGAAAAATGAAGATCAGATTTCTCTTGTAAACCAGATTTTTGATAACATCACTCAATTTTCTCGGCGCCACGTTATCACCTCTTGACGTCGTTCTTATTTTACTACATCCAGATCCAGAAAGCACATTACATCTTGACATATCCACTTACGAAGTGTTATGATTGAGGAGTACCATCTTTCGTTAAGGAGGCATGTGTTATGAGAGGAAAGGTTAAGTGGTTCGATTCCAAGAAGGGCTACGGATTCATCACAAAGGACGAAGGAGGAGACGTGTTCGTACACTGGTCAGCCATCGAAATGGAAGGTTTCAAAACTCTGAAAGAAGGCCAGGTCGTCGAGTTCGAGATTCAGGAAGGCAAGAAAGGTCCACAGGCAGCACACGTGAAAGTGGTTCAGTAAAGAGACGAATCAGCCCCCGTCCGGGGGCTTAAATTTTCTTTCTCTACTTGATTTTTGGTCTCACATATGGTACCATTTGGCATGTGAGACGTAATAATATTCATGGAGAGGTGAGGACACGGTGAAAAAGGGAATACATCCAGAGATGAAGCTCGTAACTGTTAAGTGTGCGTGTGGTGCTGAGCATACTTTTTACACGACGGTTGACAATATAAGAATCGACGTGTGTTCCAAATGCCATCCGTTCTACACCTCCGGTGGAAAAGGTGGCGTTCTCATAGTGGACACGGAGGGTAGAGTGGAGAAGTTCAGAAGAAAGTACGGAGACAACTATTGAGAGGCAATATCACTTTTGTGAGGAGGGTTTTTTGTGAAAGTTGGTGAACTTGTGAAGGGAAAGGTTTCTAAGATCGTGAAGTACGGAGCCTTCGTGGATATCGAAGGGGGGGAAAGAGGATTTATTCACATTTCCAAGATCTCCAAAAACTATGTGAAAAGAATCGAAGATTATCTCCACGAGGGACAGGAGATATCCGCGAAGGTGATAGGAAGAGCCAGAAACGGCGGCTGGGAACTTTCCCTGAAAGATCTTGAAGAAGAAACACCAAAGACAGGTGAGAAATCTGAAGAAAAGAAAAATATGGATTTCGAGAAAAAGCTATCCAGATTCTTGAAAGAAAGCAGTCAGAAGCTTTCCGAATACAAGAAGAGACTCGAGAAAAAAGGCAGAAGAAGCGCATGGTAAAAAAAGCGGGGGTAATCCCCGCTTTCATTTTTTTAATAGATCCTTTCTGGAAATTCTTTATCTTCCTTCACCACCACAACTTCCGTTCCAACACCAGCAAAGGCGTCGATTTCTTCCACATCTCTGTTGAACATCCTGATACAACCGTGTGAGATCCTTTTCCCTATTTCCCACGGTTTCGAGGTGCCGTGTATCGCGTACGTGGGATCCGATAACTGCATATACCTCGTTCCGAGTCCGTTGAGAGGGGTTCTGGGGGATATGTACTCCCCAAACCAGTAGAGGGCAGGATCTATCTCTTTTCTGAGAACCCAGTAACGTCCCGGAGGTGTGGCGTCACTCCTTCCAAGGGCCACGGGATAAACTTTGAGCAGAACCCCATCGTAGTAAAGAGCGAGCTTAGATGAAAACAGATTCACAACTATTGTGACTGGATTCTCCCGGAAATAGACTCTTCCGATCTTCAAAACCTGACCAGCCACTATCCTGTCGGGATCTTCCAGGCGGTTTATCAAAACGATGTCTCCAACTCTCACACCGTATTGATTGGCTATGCTCCAGAGTGTTTCTCCTCTCTTCACAACGTGCTCGGCAAACACAGTGTAGTCGAAAGCGCCATCTTCTCCCCTCATAGGTACCGCAACGCGTTTTATAACGTAGATTTCTTTCTTCAAGCTGAAGGTGTAACCGTATGGACCGTTGAAAGTAATTTCCAGTTCGTGCGCACCATCTTCGAGAAAGGACTTGAAGACGCAGATCCACTTCCCTTCCAGGTTGAAGAATCTGAATCTCTTTCCCTCCAGGTTTAACGAGACAGGTACCACACCTTCTGGAGACTGAATGAACACGTACACCAGAACTTCTCCGTTTTTTATGTCCGAGATCACTCTTATTTCGGGTTTCTCCAGAGGTACCCTTAAAACCTGAGGTGCCACACGGTACATCCTCTTCCCGAAAGAATTCACACCTTCAACAATTGGAAAGAAGGGGCCTTCGAAATCCACCTCGAAGGTGTAATCGCTGTTTTTCACTTTTTCAGGAAACACAAATCCCGCCGGGGAGTAGAGAAGAAAGGTCGTTATTTCTCCTTCGTAGAGTTTTTTTACGGAGAGAGTCACGTGATCTTCAGAAACGCTCTTCAGTTCAAGAAGGTGATCCGCCAGCAAGGTTTGAAACAACATCAAGAATAATGCAAGCCACACGAATCTTGTCATCTTCATCAATCCTTTTGATGAAACCGTCTCTTCCGTATATGTAGACCTCCACTCTGTCGGAAGAGAACGCTTTCCGGGCATCGTTCAGCACGAGCAAATCCAGATTCTTCTCTCTCAGCTTTTTCACAGCGTTCTCTTCGAAATTTTCCACCTCAGCCGCGAATCCCACAAGAATCTGATGCGACTTTCTCTGTCCGAGTTCTTTGAGAATATCTTTTGTTCTTTCGAGATGGAGAACGAGATCGTTCTCTGTTTTCTTCAGCTTTCCTTCAAAGACCTTTTTCGGCCTGTAATCTCCCACGGCGGCGTTCATTATCACGATGTCCGTATCTTCGAATCTCTTCATCACCTCTTCGTACATCTCTTCAGCGCTTTCTACTCTCACAAATTCATCCACATAGTAAGGTGGTTTCAGAAACGTTGGGCCGGATACAAGAGAAACACGAGCTCCCATCCTCTTTGCGACCACTGCCAGTGCGTATCCCATCTTTCCAGAACTCGCGTTGGTGATGAACCTCACAGCGTCTATATGCTCTCTTGTTGGCCCCGCGGTGATAAGAACCTTTTTTCCAGCGAGTTTCTTTGGAAAAGTCAAAAGGTGTATTGCTTCGACTATCTTTTCGTTTTCCGGATACCTTCCCTTTCCGACCTCACCACACGCGAGATGGCCTTCTTCGGGTTCCACAACGAACCAGCCGTTGTTTTTTAGCTTTTCAAGATTCTCTTGAAACAGTTTGTTGCTGTACATACGGTAATTCATCGTGGGAACGAGAATCTTCGCGTCTTTATCAAAAGCGAGAGCGACGAGTGTGAGAAGATTGTCCGCTATTCCATTTGCGATCTTTGAAATGGTGTTCGCGGTTGCGGGGGCAACAACGAGCACGTCTGCCGTTCTGGAAAGTTCGGTGTGCGGGATCCAGCCATTCCTGACATCCATCCAGTCGTGGTACACGGAACAGTTTCCAACGGCAGAAAACACCACCGGAGAAATCATTCTGGTGGCGTCCGGCGTCATCACCACGTAAAGTTCATGTCCTTCTTTTCTCAACTTACTTGCCAGGTCCACGGCTTTGTATATCGCTATGCCACTGCTGATACCGAGTATTATCTTCACCTTCACTTCACCTTCGGAATGAGCGCTTTCAGTATCTCCTCGTTTTTGATCCTGATGTAATTCAGGCTGAGCTCCATGAAGGCGATACTTACAGGATTCTCATCATCTGTGATCACAAACGGTTTGGCGTATTCTCTGATCGCTTCCGCACGCTTTGCCACAACAACGGGTATGGCGTACTTATACGGTATTTTCTTAAGCAGTTCATCGTACTTGATGTTGAACTTCACCATCTTTTCCATCCTTTCACCTCCATCTTGAAGCGTTCTATCCTCTCTTGATTTCTGGTGACTTTCGCTCTTTCGGACCTCACAATCGACATGACCATCTCTACAGCATCTTCGAGATTTTCGTTTATCACGATGTAATCGAACTCATCCATGAACATGAGTTCCCACTTGGCATTTTCGAGTCTTACAAGCACGTCTGCTTCTCTCTCCGTTCCCCTTTTGAGGATGCGTTCCCTCAGATCCGCATAGGATGGAGGAGCCACGTAAATGAACACCGCGTTTGAGTATTTCTTCTTTACTGAGAGAGCACCCTGAACGTCTATGTCGAGTACAACATCTTTTCCTTCATTGATATGAGATTCCACAAAGGAGCGAAGGGTCCCATAGAGATGGCCGTGGACACGGGCCCACTCGAGGAACTCCCCTCTTTCGACGCGCTTCAGAAACTCTTCCTCTGTGATGAAGAAATAATCCTTGCCATCCTCCTCGTGAGGGCGCTTCGGCCTCGTCGTGCAGGAAACGGAGAAAACTACGTTGTCCAGTCTTTTGAGAACTTCTTTGATTATACTGGTTTTCCCCGCACCGGAAGGACCACAGATGACGAAAAGCTGTCCTTTCATTGGTCACACTCCTATTTTTTCGTTTCTCTCAACACTCTTTCTATTTCGTAGAAGTTCTCCATGAATCTCTGAGCGATCGTTTCCGGCTGGATGGCACTCAGAATGATATGGTTGCTGTCCGTGATGATGATCGATCTTGTTTTTCTTCCATACGTGGCATCAATGAGCTTTCCTTCAAGCTTCGCCTCGTCTTTCATTCTCTTCAAAGGAGAGGACTCGGGGTTCACGATAGCGATCACACGGTCACCCGCTACCACGTTTCCAAAACCGATGTTGATCAGACCGTACATACTTTCTCCCCCTCACTCAACGTTCTGAATCTGCTCCCTGAACTGAGAAACCAGTACCTTCCCCTCGAGAGCAAGGCTGGTTATCTCACCGGAGATAGACTTGGAAAGGATTGTGTTCAACTCCCTCAACATCTCTTGACCGAGAAAATCCAGATTCATTCCGACCGGCTCGTCGCTTTCTATTAGCTCAAGAGCTCTTTTTATGTGACTTCTGAGCCGGGTGATCTCTTCTCTTATGTCGGCTTTGGTGGCCATGAAAGCCACGTGATTCTCCAGAATGTCTTCTTTCACGGAGACATCCTGTGGAAGGATTTTCTCCACTTCTTCCTTTATCTTTTCACGGTAAAGTGCAGGAAGCTGATCAGAGATTTTTTCTATTTCTTCAACTCGAGACGAAAGGTCTTCCAAAATCCTCTTCAGATCCGCACCTATTTTTTGACCCTCTTTTTTTCTTTCCTCAACGAGCTTTTCCAGGGCCTCTCTGAGAATGGGAACCAGATGGTTCCAGATATTTTCTATTTCCTCGTCTGAAAGCTCTATTCGAAAGACCTCCCTGAAGTTCAGAAGGTCCGAGAGTTTCACAGGTTCAGGAAGAGAAAGTTCCCCTACTATTTCATCGAGCATCGAATAATACGCCCTGACAACGTTTTTGTCTATCTCGAGCACCTTGGGAGGTTCCAGGAACTTCACCTGAACTCGAGTTTGGACTTTTCCTCTGCTCACGTACTCCTGAACGAGGTTGTTCAGCTCTATCTCTTTCATGGAAAGATACCCGGGCAGCTGGTTTATGATGTTAAGGCCTTTCGAATTCAAAGACTTCATCTCGACTCTGAACTGATAGGGACCAGACACCTTTTCGACTCTGCCGAAGCCGGTCATGCTTTTTATCACCAGATATTCCCCCTTCTGGTTGAAATTATACCATTATCGGCGATTATTTCCAGTTAAATCCAGAAAACTGAGAATTTCTTCGATTTTCTTTAGGAAGTAATCCACTTCTTCCTCTGTGTTGTATTTGCAGAGGCTGATTCTGATGGCTCCCTGGGCAATTCTCCTGTCTACCCCCATCGCATTCAGAACATGGCTCAATCTTTCATCCTTGCTGGTGCAGGCCGATGAGGTTGAAACGTAAATACCATAGCCGGAGAGTAGATTCTGAAGAGTGGAACCTCTGATGTTCGGAAAAGAGACGGAGAGGGTGTTGGGAAGGGATATCTCCAGGGGAGTTATGATGTGGGCTCCCAGGTTCATCAGACCCGATACGAGTTTGCTTCTGAGCTTTTCCATGTGTTTTGCTGCTTCGCTCAGCTCTTCAACAGCGATTTCCATAGCGCGGGCTGCCCCGACGATTCCCGGAACATTCTGCGTTCCAGATCTGAGCCCTCTTTCCTGCCCTCCGCCGTGTATGAGGGGTCTGATAGGAACTCCCTTCCTGATGTAGGTTATTCCAACGCCTTTCGGCCCGTGAAATTTGTGCGCGCTGAAACTCGCGTAGTCCACTTCCAGTTTCTCGAGGGAAAATGGAATTTTCCCTATCGTCTGAACGGCATCGACATGAACGAGGGTCTCTTTGTTCTTTTTCTTCACTATCCTGGCCACATCTTCAACGGGCTGGACAGTTCCCACTTCGTTGTTCGCAGCCATGATGCTGACAAGGAACGTGTCCTCATCTACGAGTTTTTCCAGTTCTTCCAGTTTCACAACACCTCTGGAATCAACGGGAACGTACTTCACTTTGAAACCTTTCATCGATAGATATTTCATCGTTTCGAGAACGGCTTTGTGTTCTATGGGAGTGGTGATGATGGTTCTTTTTCTTTTTTCGAACGTCTCAGCGACTGTTTTGAGAATCCAGTTTATCGACTCCGTTGCGCAGGAGGTGAAGAATATTTCTGAAGGTGAGACGCCGAGTACCTTTGCCACCTTTTCTCTCGCTTTTTCCATGTGTAAATTCGCCTCTATACCCATGCCGTGAGCAGAATTGGGATTTCCATACTTTTCGCGGTAAAAAACGATCATCTCTTCGAGAACCCGATCGTCCACCCTCGTCGTTGCGTTGTTGTCAAAATAAACCCTCATTTCGACCACCTCGCTTTCAACTCTTCAACTCCCCTTTTCACGACCTCTTCCACGTATTTTCTGAGTTCTTCCTCGTTCGAAAACCCTTTCGGATCGACCGGCTCGTGTATCTTGAGAAAGACCTTCCCAGGAGTGAACGTCCATCTTCCCTTTGGAATCAGATGATAAGTTCCCCAGATGGAAACGGGCAGAACTGGAACACCGGTCTTCACAGCGATCATGAGGCTGTCTTTTTTGAAAGGAAGAACCTTTCCGTCTGGTGATCTCGTTCCCTCCGGAAAGACGATGAAGGTAACTCCGTTTTTGAGCTTTTCAATAGCTTCCCTGAGTGCTCTCACCGCTCTCCTCGGATTTTTCCTGTCAAGAAACACACCGTTCAGATATCTTATGTACCAGTTCACCCCTGGAATTTTTCTCAGTTCTTCCTTCGCTATGAACGCGCCTGTGGCAACGAAGCCGAGGATCAACGGGATATCCATGAGGCTCTGATGATTCGCAACTACTATGAAATTCCTATCCTTTGGAATGTTTTCGCTGCCTTCAACTACCACATCAGAAAAAAGCCATGTGAAGGCTCTTTTCCCGAATTTTTCTATCTCCTTCAAAACGTACTTTCTGGCTTTTTCACGGTCTCTCATTAAAAATGATCTGAAAAGCACAAACCCTCCGTAAAAAACAATGTATACGGTGGCTATGAAGTAGAAGTACATCGTCAGCAGAAGATCTCTGATTTTTCTCACTCTATCACCTCGACTTTTCTGGAGGTGAACGCTTCTTCTTCGAGAACGGGAAGATCTGGAACCTGCTGTTCCAGCTTCTCGAGGATCGAGGGATGAGATCTCGTTGCAGGATTTTTCGGAGCGAAGAAAACACAGCTGTCCTGGTAAGGCTTTATAGAGATCTCGTAGGTTCCGATCTCTTTCGCCTTTTCGACGATCTCTGTTTTGTCGAAACCGGAAAGAGGCCTTATCACGGGTCTTGTAGTCACGCTCTCTATAGACCAGAGGTTTTCCAGCGTCTGGCTCGCCACCTGTCCTATGTTCTCTCCCGTGTAAAAAGCAACCGCACCGGTTTCCTCTGCTATTTTTTCCGCTATTCTGAACATGGACCTTCTGTACATGATCAGCGAGTATTTGTCCGGTACGTTCTTTTTGACCTCAAGCTGCAGCTTTGTGAGATTCACAATGTGCAATCTCAAGGGATGACCTCCACTGAATTCCCTGAGAACTCTCAATATGTCTCTCACTTTTTCCACGGCCCCCTCCGATGTAAACGGAGGAGACACGAACGTGACGGACTCTATGAGAACTCCTCTTTTCAGTGCGTACCAGCCTGCCACAGGACTGTCTATTCCTCCAGAGAGAAGAAGAACCGCTTTTCCTCCCGTTCCCACGGGAAGTCCACCGTAGCACTCCACCCTGTCTGTGAAAATCAGAACTCCTTCCGGTCTCACTTCCACCCCGAGAACAAAATCCGGATTGTGCACATCAACGGAAAGTTCCTTGAAATTTTTGAGTATCAAGGCACCGAGTTCACTGTTTATTTCGTACACACCTTTTTTGTATTCCTTGTAGGCCTTTTTGGCCTGCACCTTGAAAGTTCTGTAATTTCCTTTTTCCAGCTTTTCTTTCACCGCGATCAGCGAATATTTCTTCACTTCCTCGAAATCGTGACTCACCAGAAATCCTTTGCTGAAATTTTGAATTCCAAAGATTTTCTTCAGCTTGTCATCGAGTGTTACGTTTTCATCTATTGGAATGAGAAATCTTCCCCACTGTCTCTTCACCTTCATTCCGGTTACTCTCTCGATGTTTCTTCTAAGAGCTTCTTCAAAATCTTTTCTGTTCTTTCCTTTGAGACCTATCTCGGAATATCTCACTATGTAAACTCTCAACTCTTTCACCTCCGGATAAGATTTTAGCAGAAGAAACACAGAATTTGCCGTTTCCTGGTTTATAATGTAAAATGAATATGAACCGCAAGTTTCAGGAGGGATGGCTGATGGCAGAACATATAATAACACTTGTCTTATCTGGAGAAAGGCTGGATGTTACCACTTCAACACCTTTCGTTGTGGCTCTCAGGGATCTCCTCTACGAAGGAGACTGGGAACTCCTAAAAGAAGATATGAAGAAAAAAGAAAACATAATGAAAGAAGTACAAACCTGCGAAAAACTGGAGAAGGTGGTTCATCTCGATGAGACCGTTTATGAACCTCTCATCTTTCCCGAATTTCAAGAATGGCTCAGAGAAGAGAACATAACCCCAAAAGATTTCAAAAATGTCTCTCTCAAGGGTCTGTACGATCTTGCGCTGGAGTACGCTGATCGAAACCTTTACGATATAGCGCATGATATCATAAAGTTCATGCTCGACATAGACGAAAACTACGCTCCAGCCTACGAGCTAAAAGGCTCTCTTCTCGTTGAGCAGGGCAAGATAGAAGAGGGAATAAAATTCCTCGACAAGGCCGTGGAGATAGATCCCTGGCTGGTTCAAGCGTACGCCTCTCTTGGGGAAGCCTACTACAACCTGGGTGATTATGAGAAGGCAATTCATTACTGGGAAAGAGAACTGGAATACAATCCGAACGACAAGATCACATACTTCATGATCACGGAAGCCTACTATGAAATGAACCGCAAAGACCTCGCTGTGAAAACACTGGAGCGCCTTTTAGAAATCGATCCAGATAATATACCTGCCCTGTACCAGCTTTCGCAGCTTTACAGAGAACTCGGCAACGAAGAAAAGGCACGGGAAATGGAAGAGAAGATCATGAACTGTAAACCCAAGTATCCCACAGAATTAGAACCATGGGCTCGCGTGATGCTGAAACGCGGAAGATACAAAGAAGTTGTCGAAGAGCTTGAAAAGATCGTTGAATCTTCTCCGCTGAGCACCCTGGCACGGCTGCTCCTCGTGGTTCCCTATGTGAAACTCGGTCAAATCGATAAGGCGAGAGAAATCCTCGATGATATTGGACAGAGCAATTTCTGGTATTATTATGGAAAAAAGGAAATACTGGACGAACTTCTCACGGAGGAGGAAAAACGGGCTTGTGGTATCTCCTGACGTTCGCAATAGGCACCATAGTTGGAAGTTTTCTGAACGTTGTCATATACAGATCTACGAAGGAGGATCTCAAGCTGTGGGATCCTCCTCATTCATTCTGTCCTAACTGTAAAAGGAAAATAGAGTGGTACGACAACATTCCCGTTATCAGCTATATTCTTTTGAGGGGAAAATGCCGGCACTGTGGATGGAGAATTCCGATCAGATACCCCATCGTGGAGATCTCAACGGGAGTTTTGTTTCTAATGAATCGTTTTCTCATAAAAGATACTCTGCTGTTCGTATCTTCGTGCGTGATTGCCTCTGCCCTCATCGCGATATCACTCATAGACCTTGAAACGTACCTGATTCCGGATTACCTGAATTTTACCGTTCTGATCTTTTCCTTCGTGGTGGCTTTGAGAACCTCCTTTCTGGAGCATCTGATTTCCTTTCTCATCGTGACGATCATGTTTTTGATTCTGAAAGCGATGTACAGAGACGGTCTGGGAGCAGGTGACGTGATCCTTGCAATGGGAATAGGCTTCCTCCTCGCACCAGTTCCTTCCATTTTTGCCATCTTGATCGCTTCAATTTCTGGAATACTCTATGCACTGATCAAAGGAAAAGGTAAAATGGATATAAAAACGCGTATACCATTCGGCCCCTTCCTTGCCCTTGGAGGTTACACTCTCTTTCTCATATCGTACGGAATGGGGTGGTTGTAGTTGGCAAAGGTGTTTTTGAAGAGGATGAATCGAAGGATCTCAGGCGGTCATCTGTGGATCTTTTACAACGAGATTCTGAAAGTCGAAGGAGAGTATGAAAACGGAAGTGTCGTGGATGTTTTCAGACCCGACGGTTCTTTCTTCGGAAAAGGATACATAAACGACAACTCGAAGATCAGGGTGAGAATTCTCACCTGGAGAAACGAAATCATCGATCGAAATTTCATAAAGAACAGGATAGAGAGCGCTCTGAAGAGAAAGAAAAAACTCGTGAAAGAAACTACGGCCTTCAGAGTCGTGCACAGCGAGGGGGACTTTCTGCCAGGTCTCATAGTTGACCTTTTTGGGGATTATCTTGTCTTTCAAATAACGACTCTGGGAATGGAAAAGATGAAAGATTGGATCCTGGATAGTCTCATCGAGATATTCAAGCCGAAGGGAATATACGAGAAATCAGAGGGCACCTTCAGAGAGAAAGAAGGGCTTGATAATCGAGAAGAATGGGTCTACGGTGAGGGTCCTGAACTGATAGAGTTCGAGATGAATGGTTTCAAATTCCTTGCTGACACCAGAGGACAGAAAACGGGTTTCTTCCTGGACCAGAGAGAAAACGCCAGAATGGTGATGGATCTGGCCGAGGAAAAAGTCTGTCTGGACGTGTTTTCCTACACCGGAAACTTCGCGGTGCATCTCCTCAAGGGAGGAGCGAAACACGTTACCCTCGTCGACTATTCGGAGAGGGCTCTTGAGGTTGCCAGAGAGATCTTGAAACTGAACGGATTTGACAGCAGCAGGTACGATCTGCTTCCGGGAAACGCTTTCGACATTCTGAAAAGTTTCGACAGAGAAGGGCGAAAGTACGATCTCGTGGCTCTCGACCCCCCATCTTTTGCGAAGAGTTCGAGCAATCTGGAAAGTGCGAGGAGAGGATACAAGGAGATAAACCTGAGAGCGATGAGGATATTGAAAAAACCAGGTGTTCTCGTGACCTCTTCCTGCACTCAGATAGTTTCTGAAGAGTTGTTCAGAGAGATTCTCCTGGATGCGTCCTTTGACACGAAAACGAGTTTGACCGTTTTGAAAAGGGGAGGACAGCCTCCTGATCACCCCGTTCTCATGAACGTTCCAGAAACGCAGTACCTGAAGTTCTATATCTTTCAGGTTGACAAGAGGTGATGAATGTGTTTTCCGATCGCGTCCTGCTGACCGAAGAAAGCCCAATCAGAAAACTGGTTCCCTTCGCTGAAATGGCAAAGAAGCGAGGAATAAGGATACACCACCTGAACATAGGACAGCCCGATCTGAAAACTCCCGAGGTGTTTTTTGAGCGCATCTACGAGAACAAGCCGGAAGTGGTGTACTACTCTCACTCTGCGGGTATCTGGGAATTGAGAGAGGCTTTCGCATCTTACTACAAAAGAAGACAGAGGGTAGATGTGAAACCGGAAAACGTTCTGGTGACGAACGGTGGAAGCGAAGCCATTCTTTTTTCATTCGCTGTGATAGCAAATCCTGGTGACGAGATCCTCGTTCTGGAACCGTTCTACGCGAATTACAACGCTTTCGCGAAGATCGCCGGTGTGAAATTGATTCCCGTAACGAGGAGAATGGAAGAAGGATTCGCCATCCCTCAGAATCTCGAAAGCTTCATAAACGAAAGAACGAAGGGAATAGTACTCTCAAATCCCTGCAATCCGACCGGAGTGGTTTATGGAAAAGACGAGATGAAATATCTCGTGGAAATAACGGAAAGACACGGACTCTTTCTGATTGTCGACGAGGTGTACAGCGAAATCGTGTTTCGGGGAGAATTCGCAAGTGCCCTCAGCATTGAAAGTGACAGAGTCATAGTGATAGACAGTGTTTCGAAGAAGTTCAGCGCCTGTGGGGCGAGGGTAGGATGTATGATCACGAGAAACGAAGAAGTGATAGCACACGCCATGAAACTGGCTCAAGGGAGGCTCGCTCCGCCTCTGTTAGAACAAATCGGATCCGTTGGTTTGCTGAACCTCGACGATTCCTTTTTTGACTTCGTGAGGGAAACGTACAGGGAAAGAGTCGAAACAGTACTGAAGAAACTCGAAGAAAACGGTTTGAGACGGTTCACAAAACCTTCAGGGGCCTTCTACATAACCGCAGAACTCCCCGTAGAGGACGCAGAAGAATTCGCGAGGTGGATGCTGACAGATTTCAACATGGATGGTGAAACAACCATGGTCGCTCCCCTGAGAGGATTCTATTTGACCCCAGAGCTTGGAAAAAAAGAGATAAGAATCGCGTGCGTGCTTGAGAAGGATCTCCTTTCCAGGGCCATTGACGTGTTGATGGAAGGACTGAAGGCGTTTTGTTCTAGTCGTATTTCCTGTTGAAAAAATGTTCATCAAGTATCGCAGGAGGTTATTGGAAGTGACGGAAAAGATAGAAAAACTCATCAATCTCTTCGAGATTTCCTTGGTTGTTCTCCTTTCCAGTTTCTCTTTCTTAGAAATTCTCAAAGGCAACTTACTGTCCCTTTCTCACCTCTGCCTTGTTTTTGCCGTGTTTCTCTCCCTGTTTAGGCGAAGATGGTCCAGAAATTTGAAGAACGAGATGAACGAAAAGAGTGAAAAAATGTCCGCAATGAATCAAGAACTCACAGCTCTCAACCAGCAACTCACAGCCGTGAATCAGGAGCTGGAAGCTTCCTACGAAAGTCTTCAGGTTCTCTCCACCCAGCTGGCCAGAATCATGGAAACTATGGGAGAAATGGATCTTGAGGTCGATCCCGTTCCTACTCTTGAGAGGATTTTTTACGATGTGAAGAAGCTGGTAGAACCGCTGTCGGGACTCGAGTTGAAAAACTCACAAAGATCCATTGTTGTCGGTGAATTCACAGAAAATCTGCTCTACAAAGAAGCCGGAAAGACATCCGCCAAGATCTTTGTAAGCAGAGAACTCGAAAAGGATGAGGAGCTCTTCCTGAACTCCGTTCTGAACTTTTCCCTCTTCCTTCTGAACGCCCACGATTCGTATCTTGAGGTTATGAGGAACAGAGACACACTTTCAAGAATGATCAGCTCTCTGGAAGAGTTTTAGACGTTTCAAGAAGAGCAGAACTCATAGAGAAGACGCTGCATTATTTGAAAGACATGTTCCCCGGCATCGTGCTGTCGTCCGTTTCTCTTCTCGAAGATGGAAAAATAAAAACCTTCTTTTTGAAAAACGGCCAGATCGAGGTGGTCAATCTCAAAAGAGGTATCGTGGTAAAGGCTTTTGAAACAAAGAGAGATCTTTTCGTGAACGATGTAAGGGATTTCCCGGAGTTTTACGATGTCACGAATGGAAGAACAAGATCCGCAGCCGCCATCTTCTTCGAGTACGAAAACACTCCCCTCGTCCTCGAAATTGAAAAGGATTCGGAAATCACCGAATACGAACTCTCATCCCTCAAAATGATGGCGAGAATCCTGGCGATCTTCTTCTCACGTTTGAGCCTCTACAGGAAACTCCGAAAAACTTTTTTCCAAACAATAGAAGCGTTCTCGTACGCGGTGGAGTTAAAAGACCCCTACACCAGCGGGCACAGCCTGAGAGTCGCTGATTATTCACAGGAAATAGCCAGAAGAATGGGTCTTCCAGATCAGGTGGTGGAGAGAATCAGGATAGCCGCTGTTCTCCACGACATAGGAAAGATAGGTGTCAAAGGTGCCATTCTCAACAAAACCTCTAAGCTCACAAAAGAAGAATACGAAGAAGTGAAGAAGCATCCAGAACTCGGTGAAAAACTGATCAGCAAAATCGAAGACTTCTCCGATATAGCGAAGATAGTGAGACACCATCACGAATGGTACAGCGGTCAGGGATACCCGGATGGACTTCGCGGGGAAGAAATACCGTTGGAATCGAGGATCATCGCCGTAGCTGACGCATTCGATGCGATGACCAGCGACAGACCGTACAGAAAAGCCATGGATAGAAAAACAGCCTTCGAAATTCTTCGCAGAAACGAGGGACCCCAGTGGGATCCTGAAATTCTGAAGATCGCCTTAGACTACTTCAGTGGACTCTGATGAACTTCATCCCTACCTTTTCACACGCTCCATCGTTCAATTCGTCGTCACCGTACATAACACAGTCTTCTGGAGAAACTCCCATTTTTTCACATATCTCGAGGTAGTACCTCGGGTCTGGCTTGCAAAAATGGAAGCTCTCCATGTCTGTTATCAAGTGGAAATCGTCTTCTGACAGTCCAATCCAGTTCAGTCGCTTCAAAATAGCGATTCTTGGAAAGACAGGGTTCGTTGCCAGAACAATCTTCCCTTCTTTTTTCTTCTCTTTCAAAAGGTCCACCGTCCCCTTCACGGGTTCGACCGTACCTTTGAGCGAATCAAAAAGCTCGCTTTCATAAAACTCCATGAAGAGTTCTTTCCATTTCTCTGCACACTGTGACGTTCTCTTTTCAAGGCATTTCATGTATCTCTCCAGATTGGTTGACCCATCCGGATTCCTGGTTATTTCCTCCACACAGCCAAGAACCAGCTCTGGAGAGATCGAAACACCTCTATCTCTGAAAAAAGAAGTGAGTTTCTTAAAATATTCCTCTGCGAATCCGTTGTCTTCGGCCAGTGTGCCGTCGTAATCGAAAAGGAAAATTCTCACACTCATCCCTCCTTTTTAACTATTCTAACACTGGTTCGATGATAGAATCTTTAACGGGAGGTGATTGGTTCTGGAGAGAGAAACCATCGGAATAAAACTTCTGAGAGGAGATCCCAGAAAAGCCATAGTGAAACTCTCAATTCCCATGATGCTCGCCATGCTGGTCCAGACGATTTACAACCTAGCCGATGGTATCTGGGTCGCGGGACTGGGGCCTTACGCACTGGCAGCGATAGGATTGTTCTTCCCTGTTTTCATGGTGATCATCTCCCTCGCCGCAGGTATAGGAGTTGGAGCGAGTTCGGTGGTGTCCCAAAAGATTGGAGAAAGAGACAAGGAAGGAGCAGATACCGCGGCTTCTGTTTCCATCCTGCTTTCAATCGTCATTGGTTTTTTGAGCATTGCTGTTATTCTTCCCTTCATTTCTGATATCCTCAGTTTCGCGGGAGCTCAGGGGGAAACTCTCAGACTGGCCCTCGAGTATTCGGTGATCCTCGTGTATTTCATTCCCCTTATCATGTTCAACAACGTAGCAAACGGTGTTTTCAGAGGTGAAGGAGACGCGAAAAGAGCGATGGTGGCCATAACGATAGGTTCCCTTCTGAACATAGGTCTGGATCCCGTGTTCATCTACGTCTTCGGTATGGGGATCAGAGGAGCAGCGTACGCCACCGTGGTATCAATCGCTGTTTCTTCCCTTCTGATCGCGTACTGGATGTTTTTCAAGAAGGACACGTACGTATCCTTCCGTTTGAAATGGGATGGAGAAATCCTGAAGAGAATATTGAAGATCGGTATTCCGGCTTCGCTGGCACAAATTTCAATGTCGGTGGCGATCTACGTGCTCAACGTCTTTGCGGTGAGGGCAGGAGGAGACTATGGAGTGGCGGTTTTCACGAGTGCGTGGCGTGTTATAAATTTTGGGACTGTCCCGCTCATCGGAATGGCCATGGCCGTGACATCCGTTACAGGTGCCGCTTTTGGTGAGAGAAACGGAGAGAAACTCGAAACGGCACATCTCTACGCCGTGAAACTCGGGTTTTTTGTAGGATTGGTAGTGATGTTCACAATCTTGATTTTTGCCCCATACATCGCTAGGCTGTTCACTTATTCCCAGGAAGGTGAAAAATTATACAGCGATCTGGTGAAAGCCCTCAGAATCCTGAGTCTTTTTCTTCCAGGTGTTCCATTTGGAATGTTCACTTCCTCCATGTTTCAGGGAGTGGGTCAGGGACTCAAAAGTCTGATTGTCACCATAATGAGAACTGTGATTATGCAGGTTGTTTTTTCGTGGCTGTTCGTCTTTGTTCTGAGAATAGGACTTGTGGGCGTCTGGTGGGGCATAGTCCTTGGAAACGCCACATCGGCTTTCATCACTTTCAACTGGGGAAGGTTCACAGTGAAACACCTCAAAAGGGATTTTCAAAAAAACATCGTATAGGAGGGGTTTGAATGCTCAAGTTGGAGGCCAATTACTCCACGATCGAGAAGATCGTTCTGAAAAGCACCGAAGGATTTTCTCAATTCTCACTTTCGAAGGAGGATGAAAACCTTAAGGTGAAACTGAAACACGGTTCCTTTCCTTTTTCCCTGTCGGTGAAAGTCAAAGTAGTATCGACGCAGAAAACACCCGATGATCCCATCATCCTGAAAGTAGGTGTGCCCTCTTTCCTGATGGAAATGCTGAAAAGCAGAATAGAGCGAGAAGGACTGGAAGTTCACGGGAACGAGATTCACATCTACCCCAAAAAGATAGCAAGATTTTTCGAGGATCTGATCGTATCGAGATTGGAATTTGAAGACGACAGAGTGATACTTCACCTCGAGGAGGTCTGATCCTTGGCGACCTTCTGCAGAGGCTGACAGTTTCTGAGGATGAAGTATCTGGAAGCCTCTATTTGCTGTATGGCCTTTACATAGCCATCTAAAAACTCCACGTACCTTTGAGGAGTACCATTTTTTCTGTCGATAGCCGTACTCTTATCCAGTCTACCGTCCCATGAGACAATGAACACTCGGTTGTCGTCTATGAAAGATCCGTCCGGAACGTGATATCTCAAAGCAGCAAAACCATGTTTCGCGTTCAGAAGATCCTGCCCCATGAAGAAACCTTCTCTGTAATTTATTCCCATCACGTTCAGGATCGTGGGAAGAAAGTCTATCTGTCCTCCAGGGATGTTGACCACCCTACGAATGTTCTCTCCAGGGATGTGGATAGCAAAGGGAATATTGAGGGCGATTTCGAAAGAAAATTCTCTATCCAGGATCTCGGGTATCTTCGTTTTGACTTCCCTGTTGAATGGATACAGGCCCGCGTGGTCACCGTAGAGAACGATCACAGAGTTTTCGTAGAGGCCAGCTCGTTTCAATTCATCAAGAAAAACACCGAACGCTTCATCGGCGTAATGTATAGCCTGCAGATAGTGTCCAACGATGGTATCTGATATGTCTTCAGGAAGTTCGAGTTTTCTGTGCTCTTCAGGAATAACAAAGGGAGTGTGACTGGATATAGTTATCAAAAAAGCGTAGAAGGGTTGTGGATAGTTTCGCAGTTTCTGAACAGCCTGCTTGAAGAAAGAAACATCTGCCAGTCCCATCCCGAAAACCTCATCCTGCTGGAAATCCTCAAGACTCACGAATTCGTCGAAACCGATGTGTTTGTAAACCTCTTCTCTGTTCCAGAACCAGCCAACGTTTCCATGAAACGCTATTGTGTGATAGCCGTTTTGTTTCATAATTCTGGGCAAAGTAGGAAGGTTTATCACGGGGTACTCTTCATAGACCACACTGTCTCCCAGTGTGTGAAGAGAGGTGTTCACAACAAACTCGGCGTCGGCTGTGTTCCCGCTTCCCACCTGCTGGTAGCAGCTTGAGAAATAGACGGTTCCGGAATCTCTAAAAAATGAATTTATGTTCGGCGTGATCTCTTGCCCGTTCACTTCAAGACCGATCACGAAATTCTGTAGCGATTCCATCTGAACGACTATCACGTTTTTTCCTTTTCCTATTCCGAAGAAGCTTTTTTGAGAAGGTTTTGTCGTTTCATTTCTAACAGAAGAAACTGTCAGATCGTTGTTTTCTTCTTTCTTGTTCACAAAGAGATTGATGATGTCCTGAACGTGATAATCGAAAACACCGTATCTGTTGAAGACAAACTTCGATTGTAGATTCTGAGAGGTGTGGATGGCACCGAGAAAGGTGAAAGACAGAACCAGGACAAAAAGCGAAGACAGAGAATACGCTCGCTTCGTATTTTCTTTGAAGAAGAACCACACAAAAGGAAGATCCGCCACAAAGAGAAGAGAGTACAAATCGATGAAGTACTTGATTTCACCGCCGAGATCTCCAATCTGAGGGAGAAGAACAATTTCCTTAATGGAGGGAAGATTTCCGAAGTTCTGAAAGTACAGAAAATCAACGAACAACAAAAGGGAGAGCACCGTGTAAAGAAGCCTGTGCCCTCCCTTGAAAACCAAAAGCAGCAAAATCAACCATCCCGCGGTACTGAAAACAACGGAAACGCTGAAAGAACTCAGAGTAGGCACGTAGAAAAGAACGATCTTTGCTGTCAAGAAAACAACCAGAAGATAGTCGCTCATTTTACTCCCCTGTCGCCGTGGAAGGTGTAGACTCTTCTGTTGTCTTCATCGCTTCGAGAATGGCTTCCACCTGATTGTAGGCAGATTCGTAATCCATGAAGTTTGGATCGATTTTTTTCATCTCATCGAGGTAGTACTTCGCAGATGTGGGATCGTTCAGTGCAAGACTCATATCGTAAAGCATGTAATAAGAGTCGAGACGTATGCTGGTAGAAGCGTCCGTTGCTTCAGCCACTGTGTAGAGACCGAGAAGAACTCCAAATATCTGGTTTGGATCGTAGGTTCCAGTTGACAGATAAGGTTTGATTTGATTGTAAAGATTGGCGTAATAGTTGTACTTGATGTTTATGTCGTTGGGGTGCAAGCGGTACGCGTACTCCAGTACATACGTGGAAGACGGGTAGTTCTCGTAAAGATAATCCACAACTGCTCTTTTTTTGTTTTCCAACTCTGCTTTTTTCTTTTCAAGCTCTTCTTTTCTTGCGTCGACTTCCTCGATGGAGAGTTTCCCATATTTCTTTATAAGATCCTCATCTGGTTCCTGAGAATTTTCAAGCGCTGTTCTGTACTGAGTCAATTCGGCTATCTGTTTGGTGAGTTCCTGGATCTTGCTGTCGGAGAGAAGGACGAAGAGAGATTTCAGCTCATCTGGTGTTTCTGCCGCCAGGTTTTCTCCCTGGAAGAGAAGGTTCGCCAGTTTTTCATAGAGATCTTCTTCGTTCTTGAGGTACTTCCACCAGTATTCAAGAACCTGATCGTTGAACGCGTACGATAGATTTTCTTCCTTCATGAACTCTTCCAGCCACTTCTGGAATTTCTCCTGTTCCAGTTTCGTTTTCACATCACTGTACGCGTCGCTGTTCTCGAAGGCGTTGAAATCCGTGAGAACCGAAGAAGTTTTCACCCTGAACACGTACCATTGATCGAGGAAAAAGAACGGTCCGACAATCGAACCTGGAGTGGCACTGAACAGAGCCGTGTCTATTTCATCCGGGAAAATCCCCCTTGTGGCGTTTGAAAAAGGTTGAACAGTAACATTCATACTGGAAGCTGCTTCATCGAAACCCATTTCACTTGCTTTTGCAATGAACTCCTGAGCCGTGGAACTGCTGTCAAACGACACGGCTTCTATGTCAACTCTGTCGTACTGCTTCTGAAGGTCTTCCTTGTTTTCCTCGAAATATTTCTTTATTTCGTCCTCGGTGACAACTCCCACTTTTTCCTGAACCTTTTTGATGGTGAGCTGAACTCGAATTTGAGGTTCCAGGTAGTTCTTCTCGTAGTTCGAAAGGCTTCCGTACATTCTCTCTATCCGGTTGAGCTGATTTTGATCGTTCTTTATTGTTTGGATAACGTTGTTCACTTCCTGTTCGATTTCTTTCTTGGAAGGCTTTATGTTGTTCTTTTCCGCATAGTAAAGAACCACTTTCTGCTGGAGAAAGACGTCCGCTATCAGAGCTTTGAGTCTGGGTTCTTCAAAAAGTGGATCGAGAGATGTGATCTGATAAGAACTCAACAGGTTGGAGTAGTAGTCATTCACTTCCCACGGCATGAGCCAGTAGATAGGATCGTTCAGAGCCGTTCCGTCTTTTGTGATGTAAGCGAGACTCTGTTCGAGGGTGTATTTAACGTTGTTCTGGGTGTTTCTGAGGTTGATCGACACCGACCACCAGATCATACCCGCCACGAACGCAATAGCAATCGTCCAGATAATGACCCCTTGCCACTTTTTCATCCATTTTCTCATTCTTCAAACCCTCCTTCGAATTCCGCCTCTTCTTCCTCGAACTTTTTGGGTTTCACAATTGGGAAGGGAATCACATCCCTTATTGTGGGGGAATCCGTGATGAACATGAAGAGCCTGTCAAGACCGATTCCCAGTCCTCCCGTGGGAGGCATTCCATACTCGAGGGCCCTCACAAAATCGAGATCCATCATGTGTGCTTCTTCATCTCCCTCTTCTCTCATTTTCGCCTGTTCGAGAAATCTCTGGTATTGATCAACGGGATCGTTCAGCTCACTGAACGCGTTCGCGATCTCTCTTCCGAATATGATGAGTTCGAACCTTTCCGTGAGTCTGGGATCCTCTCGGTGCCTTTTGGCAAGAGGAGAAATCACTACAGGATGATCGATTATGAAGGTGGGATTCACCAGTTCTTCTTCCACCAGATCTCTGAGTTTGTCTATGAGGTGTGCTCTGTTCTTTATTTCCAGTTCTACCCCATGTTCTTCGAGCTTCTTCAACAACACTTCATCGGGATCTTCGAGGATGTCCACCCCGAGTTTTTCTTTGAGAAAGTCTCTCATTCTCACTCTTTTCCAGGGTGGTGTGAAGTCTATCTCCTTGCCCTGGTAGGAGATTTTCAAGGTGCCACATGTTCTTTTCACAACTTCCACTATCAACTCTTCAGTGAGATCCATCATATCGTTGTAATCCGCGTAAGCCTGGTAGATCTCTATGCTGGTGAACTCGGGACTGTGTTTGTAAGATATTCCCTCGTTTCTGAAGTTCTTTCCTATCTCGTATATCTTCTCGAAACCGCCAACGATTAGCCTTTTCAGGTAAAGCTCCGGTGCGATTCTCAAATACATATCGATATCAAAAACGTTGAGATGGGTCACAAAAGGCCTCGCTTCCGCACCACCCGTGACGTAATGAAGAATAGGTGTTTCCACTTCGATGAATCCCCTGCTGTTGAGAAATTCTCGTATCACCCGGACAGCCTTGAATCGCTTTTTGAACCTCTCAATAGCCTCGTCGTTCACGATGAGTTCGAGGTACCTCTGCCTGTATATGATTTCCTTATCTTTTATGCCGTGCCACTTCTCGGGCAAGGGACGTAGAGCCTTACTCAGAAGCGTGTATTCTTGAACGTAAATGGTCAACTCTCCGGTTTTGCTTTTGAACGGAAAGCCTCTTACTCCTATAAAGTCACCTATTTTGACGTGTCTTTTGAAGAGATCCATTTTTTCCTTTCCAACAGAATCTGCTCTTATGTAAGCCTGGATCCGGCCCGTGTCATCTTTCATGTGAAAGAAGGCCGTCTTTCCGTGGTGACGTATCGACATGACTCTCCCTGCGAAAGAGAGCTTTTCAGATTCAAGAACTTCTCCAGCTTGAAGATAGTCGTACTTTTCCCTTATTTCTCTGGCCGTGAGTTCCTTTTCGAATTTGTAAGGATATGGCTCTATACCCATAGAACGAAGTTCCTGTATCTCCTTGAGCCGTTGTTCTTTGAACTCTTTCAGCACACAACCACCTCCGTTACTTGTTCATTACCGCTATCACCTGATAACGCTGAACACCACTGGGAGCTTTTACCTTTACCACATCTCCCACCTTTCTACCGAGAAGGCTTTTGCCCAGTGGAGAATCGGAGCTCAACTTCTGAGCGAAAAAGTCCGCTTCCTGAGGTGTGACGATTCGAAATTTGTGCTCTTCACCGGTATCCAGGTTCTTTATAACAACCCATTTCCCCAGTGTAACCTCGTCGCTTTCCTCAGAATCTTCTATGATCTCCGCGTTGCTCAGAATCTGCTCGATCTCCATGATCCTGCTTCCAACACGCCCCTGTTCGTTCTTCGCGGCTTCGTACTCTGAGTTTTCCGAGAGATCTCCGAGTTCCCTCGCTTCTTTTATTCTTTCAGAGATCTCGTACATGAATTTCCTTTTCAGATCTTCCAATTCCTTCTTCAGCTTTTCATAGCCCTCACGGGTGAGCCGAACCTTCTTCATTGTTCTTCGCCCTCCTTCTCTCTTTTTAGTTCTTTCACGATCTCCAAGAATTGATCCACTTCCCTGAAATCACGATAGACTGAAGCGAATCGTACGTAAGCAACCTGGTCCAGTTTCTTCAACTCCTCCATAACCAGTTCTCCTATTCGTTTCGTTTCAACTTCGAAGGATCCTTCTTCTCTGAGTTTCAAGCAGATTCTGTTCACAGCTTCTTCGATCTGCTCGTAGGTGACGGGCCTCTTCTCACAAGCTTTTATCATACCATTTTTTATCTTTTCCCTGTCGAACTTTTCCCGTCTGCCATCCTTTTTTACAACGAGAACAGGCGCTTCTTCGTATCTCTCGTAGGTGGTGAATCTTTTACCGCAAGAAGAACACTCCCTGCGTCTTCTGATAGCAGTTCCATCGAGGGTTGGCCTCGAATCGAGCACTCTCGTGTCCATCGAACCACAAAACGGGCACTTCATTTTACATCACCAAACCTTTCAGCTATTTTGATAATTCTTTTCAGTTTCGAGTATATTTGAGATTTTGTGAGATTTAACTTTTTCCCCAGCTCTCTGAGTGAGAGTTCTTTGTTTCTCAATCGAACCAGAGCGACTCTTCTCAAATCCTCGGGTAAGTTTTCGAGTCCCATGTTCTCTTTTATAAGCTCTATCGCACGTATCTGACGAGCCGTACTGTTTGCTGTTCTGATGGCGTTCGCCTCTATAAAGTTGACCGTTCTGTTCACATCACCGATCACTTTTCTTTCAGTGACGATTCGATCTATCTCTTCCAGCTTTCTCTGAACCCCTATGGCTTCAAGGAACACAAGAATGTCCTTTATAGACTTTATATAAAGTTTTCTTGTATTCCTGAGTTCTATGATGCCTGCGTTTATGTTGAAGAAATCTTTCAAGCTTTTTCTGGTGAGAGCGAGCGTTTCTTCCTCAAACAGATTGATTTCCAGATGATAATGATACCTTGGATTCGTCATGGATCCTCCGCTGAGAAACAGTCCTCTCAAAAATGAAACAAAGAGGGCTACGTCGAAGAACGGCTCTATCACCATGAAACTTTCTGAATACTCTGCGGTGATTTTTATGTACCTCTTCTTTATGTTGTGTGATTTCTCTACAATTATCTCCGAAACGGGTTTTGAGAGATACTTCATTAAATTCAAAAGCCGCCTCGAGGCGGCAAAAGAGTGCAAAGAAAAAACGATATGCCTGCTCTTAACATCCAGATCGCCCCGCGCTTTTATGAAACCTAAAAGTTCCGATATAACCTCTTCACGACTACCAAAAGGGACGTTCACGAGTTCTTCTTTTATCTCTTCAGAGAAAGTTCGCCTCAAGAGGCTCACCACCTCGAAATTCTCTCAATCACATCCGCCAGTTTCACAGAATCGTGTCTTATCTTTCTTTGACCATCTGAGGGATCTACTACCTCTATAAGAAAAGGCTCTGCTAGAATGGTGTTCTGTATGTTTTCAGCGTCGATCTCCACGAAATCACTGCCCTCTTTTCTATACCTTTCGAGCACCTCTTCAGAGGGCTTGCGGGTGTTCACCAGCACGAAATCTACGCTTTGCTCCAGGTACCTTTCGAGTTCTTTGACGTGGTCCGAGACCCTGTATCCTGTTGTTTCACCTGGCTGGGTCATGAGGTTACACACGTATATTTTCTTCGCCTTCGATTTTTTAATCGCATCCTTCACACCGTTTACGAGAACGTTTGTGATGATACTCGTGTAGAGACTCCCTGGACCAAAGATGATGATATCGGCCCTTTCAATCGACTCGAGGACTTCAGGAAGTGCATCGATCGGTCTATCCAACCTGACTTCGACTATCTTTCCACCTTTTCTGACGATGTTCGTTTCACCGATCACCTCTTCTCCATCTTCGAACCTTGCCACAAGTCTTGCGTGATCTTCGCTTACGGGTAAGACTCTCCCTTTTATAGCGAGCACCCTCTCCAAGATCCTTATGGCCTCCGAAAAACTTCCTTCGATCTTGGTAAGAGCCGCTATTATCAGGTTTCCCAGACTGTGTCCCTTAAAAGACCCCTCACTGAAACGATAGCTCATCAGCTTCGCAAGAAGATCTTCATCTTTTGCCAGAGCCACGATGTTGTTTCTCACATCGCCTGGAGGAGGTACGTTCAGCTCTTTTCTTAACTTTCCGGAGCTTCCCCCTTCGTCAGTGACTGAGACAACAGCGGTTATTTCAAAAGAATCGATGTTTTTCAAGCCTTTCAAAAGAGTGGAAAGTCCCGTCCCTCCACCTACAGCAACCACCTTCACCGCTCACACCTTCTCTATGTCCCTGTGCTTCTCAATGACTGTAAAACCTTCTTTTTCCAACATTTCTTTCAGCCTGTGTGCGATATACACAGATCTATGCTTGCCGCCGGTACATCCTATTCCCACAGTGATTATTCTTCTTCCAGTTCTCTGGTACTCTTCTATCGCCACCTTTAGTATTTCATAAATCTTTTCGATGAACTCTTCCACCACCGGATAATTTTTAAAGTACGCTTCTACCTCGCTATCCAAACCCGTTTTTGAAGAAAGTTCCGGTACGTAGTGTGGGTTCGGGAGAAAACGAGCATCAAAAACGAAATCCACGTCCATTGGAATTCCGTGTTTGAATCCGAAACTCATTATTCTGACAGAGGTTCCACCGGCCTGGTTCACGAGAAAATGCGTCAGAGTTTCGCGCAGTTGATGTGTGTTCATGCTGGTTGTATCTATCACAACGTCCGCGATTTCCCTTATACGAGACAGGATTTTCCTCTCCTTCTCTATGGCATCTTCCAGCCCTACTCCGTCCTTCTGAAGAGGGTGTCTTCTTCTCGTCAGAGCGTATCTCCTCAGAAGTTCCTCCGTGGACGCCTCCAGAAAAATCACCAGAGCGTTCGTCTTTTCTTTTATTCTCTCAACCGTCGATATGGGATCTCCGAGGTGTTCGCTTCGCACATCAATGGCCATCGCCATCTTTTCAAGATCGGAACTCATGAAGAGCTTCAAAAGTTCCTCCAGTATGTTACCGGGAACGTTATCAACACAAAAATACCCCAGATCCTCCAGAAAACCCATCGCGGTGGTTTTTCCCGCTCCCGAAAGCCCGGACACAACGACTATTCTCTTCAAGGTTCCTGATCACCTTCCCTGAGTGCCTGAGAAAGTTTTTTCTTCAGATTTCTAATTCTCTCACTCATTTTCACGTTTTCGAGCACGGTGTTGGCCAACATGACGAACAGGATGTTATCTATCCCCACTTCGTCGATGAATTCTTCGTACCGCTTGAAGTCTTTTTCTATTTTCTCTATGGTTTGATTGACTATCTCCAGATCCTCATCCGTAACGAGGTTGTACACTTTCTTTCCAAGTCTAACGCTTATTTTCTTCTTCATCCTGTATCATCCCCTGATCGGTTGTGAGGGAGAGAAAACGCTGAATTTTCTCCACGAGTGTGTTCAGAGACCTTTTGTGTTGCTCGATGGTCTTTTCCAGCTGCTCCTTCTCCTTTTCTAAGTGAAGTATCCTTTCATTCAACTGTTTCACCTTCGACCACAGTTCCTTATTTTCCTCTTTCAACTTTTTGTAATCCTCTATCATTGAATCGAGAATCCTTTCGAGATCCTCCAGTTCTTTCATTCATTTTCCCTCCTTCGTGATTATATTAACACATCACGAATCGTTTTTATAACCAGGTTTTCAGGTACTTCAAGACCACGAAGCAGGATTTTTGCACCCCTCTCTGTGTAGTCCATCTCAACGAGCTCCAGCCCCATCATCTCCACAACTCTGAACACATTGTTCAGTTCCTGATAATCTACCTCCACTTCGAACTCTTTCATGAGCCTCAACTTTCTCAATTCTGCTCCCTTGACCGCCATCTCAGCGGCCGAAGAGTAAGCTTCTATGAGTCCACGAACACCCAGTTTCATACCACCAAAATATCTTGTGACAACGATCGCCGTGTTCATAAGATCGTATTTTTTTAGAACCCCGAGAATGGGTCTGCCCGCCGTTCCACCCGGCTCGCCATCGTCTGAACTGTGTTCAAGGATACCGTTTGGAGAGAAGATCCTGTAAGCCCAGCAGTTGTGAGTAGCATCCCTTTTCGAAACTTCCTTCAACTTCTCACGAAAGTCTTTTTCATCCTTTACTGGAAAGATCGTGGCATAGAACTCCGATCTTTTAACGTTGATTCTTTCTGTATGGGGTTTCACCACTGTCTTCCATTCCACCAGATTTCAACCTCCGTTTCCAGCTCCACACCGTATTTCTCCTTCACCTTTTTTCTCACAAAATCAATGAGTTTCATCACGTCATCAAAAGTAGCACTTCCTGCGTTCACAATGAATCCCGCATGTTTTTCCGATATCTGAGCCCCTCCAATTCTGTAACCTTTCAGACCCAGGGATTCTATGGCCTTTCCCACGTAGAAATCCTCTCTTGGCCTTTTGAAAACACTACCCGCACTCGGAAGGTCAAGGGGTTGTTTTTCCAGACGCCTCCTCATGTAATCGTCCATCTTCGCTTTTATGGTTTCCTTCTTTTCTTTTTTGAAACTCATCATCACACGTGTTATGATCAATTTCTCCCTTTTAAACGTACTGTCTCTGTAGCCGAAAAAAATCTCGTTCTTCGAAAGCCAGGTCTTTTTTCCATCTCTTAGAACCTCGACCGCTTCGACGAACTCTCCGATCTCTCCTCCGTACGCTCCCGCGTTCATATAGATGGCTCCCCCCACGCTCCCCGGTATCCCGTATGCGAACTCCAGTCCCCCGAGTTCCGCTTCCATCAAAAATAGACAGAGCCTCTTCAGGGGAGTTCCACTTTCTACCAGTACTTTTTCTCCCTTTATTTCAATTTGATTCAACCTTTCTGTTTTCAACACTGCGATATCCAGATCTTCATCTTGAACCAGAAGGTTCGTGCCGAGTCCCATTATTTGAAACGGAAGATCCTTCAGAACAGTGATGGCTCGTTCCAGAGAAAAAACATCGTTTGGAAGAACAAGATATTTCACTCTTCCACCTATTTTTATGCTGGTGTGACAGGAAAGTTTTTCGAACATTCGCACGTCACAGCCTGCTTTGTGAAGAGATCCAAAAATTTTGTCCAAAGATATCCCTCCTTAAACTCTATAGTATAATTTCAAACTGGGAGGTGTTGACTTGAAGAATCTACTCGATCTTTCTTACGAAGAACTGGTAACCGAGATCACTAACCTGGGTCTCGAGCGCTACAGGGCAGATCAGATTCTGGACTGGGTGTTCGATAAAAAGGTGAACAACTTCGACGAGATGACAAACCTTTCGAAAAAGCACCGTGCTCTTTTGAAAGAGCACTTCTCCATTTCTTTCTTGAAACTCCTCGACAAGAAGGTTTCCAGAATAGATGGTACCACCAAATTCCTCTGGGAACTCGAGGATGGAAACACAATAGAATCTGTGATGCTTTTCCATCCGGACAGAATAACGGCCTGCATTTCAACCCAGGTTGGATGTCCTGTGAAATGCATCTTCTGTGCCACAGGAATGAGCGGATTTGTCAGAAATCTGACCACAGGAGAAATCGTAGCACAGATCCTTTCCATGGAAAAAGAAGAGAAGAAAAAAATAGGAAACGTTGTGTACATGGGAATGGGAGAACCTCTTTTGAACTACGAAAACACGATAAAAAGCATAAGAATACTGAACCACAAAAAGATGGGAAACATAGGTATCAGGAGGATCACAATCTCAACAGTTGGAATCCCGGACAGAATAATTCAACTGGCTGAAGAAGGGCTCGATGTGAAGCTCGCTCTTTCACTCCACGCTCCAACGAACTTCAAGAGAGATCAGCTCGTTCCTTTGAACAAAAAGTACTCCATCGAAGAGATCCTGAATGCAGTGAAGATCTATCAGAGGAAGACAGGAAATCGTGTAACGATAGAGTACGTGCTCATAAGGGGTATAAACGATGAAATAAGCGACGCAAAGAAACTGGCCGAAATTTTGAGAAACATGAAGGTCTTCGTGAATCTGATCCCTGTTAATCCAACGGTGGAAGGCTTGAGAAGACCGTCGAGGGAACGGCTTTTGACCTTCAAGAGGATACTACTGGAAAACGGAATCGAAGCAGAAATCAGACGAGAAAAGGGTACCGACATCGAAGCGGCCTGTGGTCAGCTGAGGCTGAAGAGAATAAAATCAAGATCATGAGGGTGTTTCTCGGAATAATAATCGGCATCGTGGTTGGTGGCCTTTTCTTTTTGTTCACAATGAAGTTTTATCAGAGTCAGTACAGCACGGTACCGGACGTTGTCGGGCTTTCTGGAACAGAAGCGTGTGAAAGACTGAAAACGTCTGGTCTGTTTTGTGACAAGTCTTCTTCCGAAACGGTGGTGGACACTTATCCACGAGCCGGTTCAAGGGTGAAAAAGGGAAGAACGGTGAATCTCTACTACGAAAACCCCCAGAAAAAAATTGTGCCTCGTCTTTCACAGCTGAATTTCCCAGTCGCAGAAGAGATCCTGAAAAGGCTCGGGTGGAATTACGAAACCGTTTATTTTCCTTTTGGCACTGAAAAAGACAGGGTTCTCGCAACCTATCCGGAAGAGGGGCAGATCTACAATGGGAAATTAATTCTTCTTATTGATACAGGAGAAAAAGAAAGCTATTTTCTGGTAGAAAATTTTGTGGGCAAAAAAGTGGACGAACTGAAGGACGATCCCCGTGTTTTGCTACTTGGAACAGGTGATACGGTGGTGGCACAGTATCCCCCGGAAGGTTCTATAGCAACGAAAGTTATCCTCATCCTTGGGGAGGAATGAACTTGAGAAGAAGAGGAATAGTGGTGAGTTTTCACTCGAACATGGTCACGGTCGAAGACGAGGAAACTGGTGAAAGAATCCTCTGCAAACTGAGGGGGAAATTTCGCCTGCAGAATCTCAAGATATACGTTGGAGACAGGGTGGAGTACACACCGGACGGGACGGGCTCCGGTGTCATAGAGAACGTGCTACACAGGAAAAATCTACTCACCAAACCTCACGTTGCAAATGTGGACCAGGTGATTCTCGTGGTAACGGTGAAAATGCCGGAAACTTCGACCTACATAATCGATAAATTTCTTGTCCTCGCTGAAAAGAACGAACTGGAAACGGTGATGGTCATCAACAAGATGGACCTCTACGATGAAGACGATCTGAGGAAGGTAAGAGAGCTGGAAGAGATCTATTCTGGACTCTATCCAATCGTGAAAACCAGTGCGAAAACCGGAATGGGAATCGAAGAGCTCAAGGAATATCTGAAGGGAAAGATCAGCACGATGGCCGGACTCTCCGGAGTTGGAAAAAGTAGCTTGCTCAACGCCATAAATCCAGGCTTGAAGCTTCGTGTGAGCGAAGTTTCAGAGAAACTCCAGAGAGGAAGGCATACTACAACAACTGCCCAGCTCTTGAAATTCGATTTCGGAGGTTATGTGGTCGATACTCCAGGTTTCGCAAATCTGGAGATCAACGACATAGAACCCGAGGAACTGAAACACTACTTCAAGGAATTTGGAGACAAACAGTGTTTCTTCTCGGACTGTAACCACGTGGATGAACCGGAGTGTGGAGTGAAAGAAGCCGTGGAGAACGGAGAAATCGCAGAAAGTCGATACGAAAATTATGTGAAGATGTTTTACGAGCTTCTGGGAAGGAGGAAAAAGTAATGGTGAAAATAGCAGCTTCAATTCTCGCGTGTGACCTTGCAAGACTGGCCGATGAGGTGAAAAGGGTGGAAGAGCACGTGGATATGATACATTTCGATGTCATGGATGGTCATTTTGTTCCAAACATTTCCTTTGGACTTCCCGTTCTGAAAGCCCTCAGGAAAGAAACAAAACTTCCCATAAGTGTACACCTGATGATCACCAATCCCGAAGATTACATCGACCGCTTCATAGAAGAAGGAGCAGATATGGTCGCCATCCATTACGAATCGACCTTTCATCTCCACAGGTTGGTCCATCGTGTTAAAGACCTTGGAGCACGGGCCTTTGTGGCCATAAACCCGCATACCCCCATCAATCTTCTTTCAGAGATCATAACCGACGTCGACGGTGTACTTGTGATGAGCGTCAATCCCGGTTTCTCTGGTCAGAGGTTCGTAGCAAGGAGTCTTGAGAAAATAAGAAATCTGAGAAAGATGGTGAAGGAACTGGGACTGGAAACAGAAATCATGGTCGACGGCGGCGTGAACGAAGAGAACGCATCGATACTGGTTAAAAACGGTGCGACGATCCTTGTGATGGGATACGGTATCTTCAGAAACGACAATTACGTTGAACTGATAAAGAGCATCAAACAGGAAAGAGAGGAATTTGCTGACTGAATCTGTTCGATTTTCCGTTTTTCTTCGTGTTGTTTTTGAAATTCCTCTCCAGAATTTCATAAGCTCTGTTTATGACCCTCTCAGGAATACCCGCTATCTTTGCGACCTCTATTCCGTAACTTCTGTCTGCCACACCGTCCACCACCTTGTGGGTGAATATCACGTTTTTGCCTTCTTCTTTTACCAGAATGGTTTTGTTCTGAACCTGCGGAAAGTGTTTTTCGAGTTCGGTGAGTTCTGTGAAGTGAGTGGCAAACAGCACCTTACATCCTCTCTTTATGAGTTCCTCTGAGATTGCCCAGGCTATGCTGACGCCGTCCTGGGTACTCGTACCTCTTCCCACCTCGTCCAAGAGGACCAGACTCTTCTTTGTTGATTTCAGCAGGATGAGTGCCATCTCGTTCATCTCGACAAGGAACGTACTTCTACCACCAGCGAGGTCGTCTCTGGCACCCATTCGCGTGAAGATCCTGTCGAACACGGGAAGAACCGCCTTCTGCGCCGGTACAAACGATCCCATCTGCGCCATGAGGGATATGAGACCCACCTGTCTGATGAAAGTGGACTTCCCACTCATGTTGGGACCCGTTATTACCACAAATCTCTTCTCGTTGTCCATGTAAATATCGTTTTCAACAAAATTCTGTGTGAACCTTTCAACGACCGGGTGTCTTCCACCTTTGATCTCCAGTCTGTCTTCTGAAAAGACGGGTTTTGTGTAATTGTACAGAATGGCGTCGTATGCTAATGTCGAAAGCACATCTATCTTTGCCAGTTCCTCCGAGATCTTGAGGAGAACCTCCTTGTGCTTTTTCATCTCTTCGCACACGTTTTTGAAGAGTTCCTTTTCCAGCTCTTCTATTCTTTCTTTAGCGGCCATTATCTTTGTCTCGAACTCCTTCAATTCGGGTGTGATGAATCTTTCAGAATTGACGAGTGTTTGTTTTCTTTCGTAATCGTCGGGAATCTTATCCAGATTCGCCTTCGTCACCTCTATGTAGTAACCGAAAACCTGGTTGTATCCAACCCTCAGCTTTTGGATACCCGTTCTTTTTCTCTCTTTCTCCTCGAACTCTTTGAGCCTCTCTTCGGCATGTTCCAGAAGATCCCTGTATTCGTCGAGTTCAGGTGAGAATCCTCTCTTTATAACCTTTCCCTCGCCGGGGTTTCCCACCGGATCATCTTCAATGGCTTTTCGAAGCAGATCAACCAGTCCTTCCGGGAAAGCGAGTTTCTTGAACACACCGAAGGTTGAAAGAACTTCGTTCAGTTTCGGGATGATCTCCAGCGTCTCTCTGAGTGCCACTAAGTCTCTGGGAACGGATCTGTTGTATTCCACCCGAGAAACGATCCGCTCCACATCCCTCACGTTCGAAAGAAGGTTCCTCATCTCCTCCAGACTCACCCTGTCGTTCACCAGTCTTTCCACAGCCTCGAGCCTTTCTTCGATCTGTTTTCTGTCGACCAGAGGATGGAGAATCCACTTTTTCAAAAGGCGAGCCCCCATAGAAGTTTCCGTGTTGTTCAGCACATCGAAGAGGTTCTTTCCTCTGTCACCAGGGATCAAAGAAAGATTTTCCACCGTTGCGGAATCGAGTATCATGTAATCTCTCTGGGAGATGAGAAGAGGGGGTTTCAGATTCAACTCTTCCGTGATCATCGTGTACTTGACATACTTTATCAGTGCTGCAAGGGCCTTCAGCGCAAGGGGTGAAAGCTCGAAATGATGAATGTCCTTCAGATTGTAGGCTTTTTCCACTTCTTCCAGATCTGAGAAATACCACTCGCTTATGGACTCTGTGTAAACACCTGGAAAGCGTTCCCTCAAAGAAGATTTCAGGTGCTCTGGACAGATGATCTGGGAAATGGAGTAATTTTTCAGCAGGTCCATCGTTTCCTGTTCGTCTGAACTTTCATGAACCAGGACCTCACCTGTCGAGATATCACAGAAAACCGTACAGTACCGTCCTTTCTCTTCTGAGACAACGGCCATGTAGTTGTTCGTTTCGCTGAGAAACTCATCTTCTACGATGGATCCAGGAGTGACAACACGCGTGACTTCCCTTCTGATCAGTTTCTTCGACTTCGAAGGCTCCTCCATCTGATCACAAATTGCCACCTTGTAGCCCGCTTCGACGAGCTTTTTCAGGTAGGTGTTCAGCGCGTGGTACGGGATGCCCGCCATGGGAGCGTCCTGCCTTCTTGTGAGAACTATGTTCAGAACCTTCGAAACGATCTTCGCGTCTTCGAAAAACGCCTCGTAAAAATCTCCCAGTCGAAACAGCAGAATGGAATCTTTGTACTGTTCTTTTATTCTCAGGTACTGTTCCATGAGAGGGGTTAACTTCACCGTTTCACCACCTTCACCATCCTCACGTGCGGAATGTTCGCTTCGTAGAAGACCTCCCCTTCCGCCCTGTAACCGAGTCTCTCGTAGAACTCTCTCACCTGGATTTGAGCGTTCAAAACGATCTTTTGAACTCCTTTAGAGGAAAGCTCTCTTTCTATACTCTCCATGAGGAACCTTCCGTGGCCCTTCCTTCTTTCTTCTTTCAGAATCGCCACACGTTCTATCTTGAACGTTCCATCATCGATCTTTCTTATCCTTGCGGTTCCTATGAACTTTCCTTCCTTTTCGAGAAGCACGTGAACACTCTCAGGATCTTTCCCATCGAGTTCTTCTTCCTCGGGAACTCCCTGCTCTTCTATGAAAACCTTCCTTCTGATTTTCAAAGCTTCTCTCAGGAGTTCTTCGTCGTTCTCAAAAAAGATCACCTGCATCTCGAATCACCTCTCAGGATATTTTAACCCCGGGTGATAGAATTTTCAGGAGGGGGTGAAAATTATGAGAAGCTTGTTTTTTCTTTTATTCGCATCGACAACGATCTTTGCAGCACCCGTTCTCATTCTTTTTCAGGACAGCGCGGTTCTCATGGAAAGTTTATCCGTGAGCGGCACAGAAACCGTCTCCGTTCCTCAGGGCTGGAACGTGATGGATGTAATCGGAGCAAAAAGCTGGTACGTGGTTTCGGAAAAAGAACCTTCCTGGGAAGAAATTATAAAAGGAAAAACCGTCGAAGCGGTGGACGAACCTCCCTCTCAGTTCGAAGTGATAAGTACTTCTCCTCTCGTTTTGAAAAAAGACACGAAGTACTACATCTACAACTCCACGTTGAAAAAGTGGCTTGTCCTGGAATACGAAGAACCTCAGAGTGATCGGAAACTCGTGATGAACGGGCAGGGAAAGGTAACTTTGCTTCTGCGTTCCTCAGGAAGCTGGAACGTCAGGTACTATCTCTTCGAAGATACTCTCACGGGAAACGCCTTTCTATCGGTCTCTGGTGTGGAAAGCGCGGATGTTTTCTTAATTTCCAGGCCCGCTGAGGAAGCTTCCATTCGGAAAGTGATGTACCTCAGCGCTTCACCCTCAAGAGAAATGCCCGAAGAACACGAGTCCGAGGAAGTCAAGGTGTATCACCTCGGCAAAGTAAAAGATCTGGACAAATCTCCTGTTGTGAATCTCATAGAAACGAATTTGCCCAGCACTAACGAGTACTACTCATACTCTTTTGCAGTGAACGATTCAATTTTCAACTATCAGAAAACCACCTTCACGAGAAGTTTCAAGACTCCTGTGGATCTTCCGGGAGGCACGGTGAGCATATTCTCTAACATTTCCGGTGTGGATATAATGATCGGGGAAACGAGCATCCCCGACACTCCGAAAAACTCCCTTCTGGAGCTTCCCGTAACGGATTCCTGGGACGTTCGCGTGAGAGGAGAGATTCTGGACGAGAGGAACTACAAAGACACATACGAATACGAAAGGACCTGGAAAGTGACCGTTCAGAACCTGAACGAAACGGAATCGAAGGTGAGAATCAACGTCTACGGGAATATGATGAGACTGCTCAGATTTTCCATCAAACCGTTGAAAGAAACTTCGGACCAGATCGTTTTCGAATTGATCGTTCCGCCCAATTCAGAGAAAGAATTCGAATTCAAAGTGAGAAGCGGGTGGTGAAGATTGGTAAAGGCACTTTTCAGCTTACTCTTCGTTGCGTTCATCTGGGGATCGACATTTCCTATACAGAAGATCGTACTGGTGGGAGTCTCTCCCACCTTTTATATCGCCGTTAGATTCTTCATCGCAGCGCTTTTTTCTTATTTTCTGTTTGGAAAGGGAAACATCAAATACGGAGCGATCCTCGGAACACTCCTGGGAATTGCCTACACCACTCAAACGTGGGGACTCACGATCACCACCTCCACGAAGAGCGGTTTCATCACATCGATGTACATCGTTTTCGTTCCGGTCTTTGCGTATCTTCTGGAGAGAGAAATCCCCACGATATTCCAGATCGTTTCCTTTTTTGTCGCAAGCCTGGGGCTTTACATGATCTCCGGTGGAATCAAAGATTTCAACTTCGGGGACTTTCTCACCCTGATCTGTGCGGTGAGCTTTGCTTTGCATGTTGTTCTGATAACGATGTTTTCAAAACGAGTCAAAGAAGTGGATCTCCTCTTTCCACAGTTTCTGGTGGTGGGGATTTTGAACCTGATACTGAACTTTTTCTGGAAGAACTGGAACTTCACACTCCCGGCTTTTGGGAGTGCGGTATTCACCGCTCTTGCGGCCACCATTCTGGCCATCTACCTTCAGGCAAAGTACCAGAAAGCGCTTGGAAACAACGTGTCTGCGATTGTTTTCCTGGGAGAACCAGTTTTCGCAGCAGTTGTTTCTTATTTCATGCTGGGTGAAACGATGACAAGAGAACAGCTTTTAGGGGCAGCACTCCTTTTGATCTCCATGGTGTTTTCCAGTCTGGAACGTGTTAAAATAGTTCGTGATGCGAACCAAAAGGGGAGGGATGAGTGTGAAGATTCTCTTTAAAAACGCCACGGTCTTTCCCATAACTTCCAGACCCTTCAAAGGAGATGTGCTTGTCTCGAACGGAAAAGTGGAAAAGGTGGGAGAAAACATAGAAGATCCCGACGCGGAAATCGTTGATCTAACGGGAAAATTCCTGTTTCCCGGTTTCGTAGATGCGCACTCCCACATCGGACTCTTCGAGGAAGGAGTAGGGTACTACTACAGCGATGGAAACGAAGCCACGGATCCCGTCACACCGCATGTGAAAGCACTCGACGGTTTCAATCCGCAGGATCCGGCCATAGAACGAGCCCTTGCCGGTGGAGTCACGTCCGTGATGATCGTTCCTGGAAGCGCCAACCCGGTGGGTGGACAGGGAAGCGTGATAAAGTTCAGATCCATAATTGTGGAAGAGTGCGTTGTGAAGGATCCCGCAGGTTTGAAGATGGCGTTCGGAGAAAATCCAAAGAGGGTCTACGGTGAGAGGAAACAAACTCCTTCAACGAGAATGGGAACAGCGGGAGTGATCAGAGACTACTTCACTAAAGTGAAGAATTACATGAAGAAAAAGGAACTCGCCCAGAAAGAAGGGAAAGAATTCACCGAAACGGACTTGAAAATGGAAGTCGGTGAGATGGTCCTCAGAAAGAAGATTCCCGCCAGGATGCACGCCCACCGAGCGGACGACATTCTCACCGCCATCAGAATAGCGGAGGAGTTTGGTTTCAACCTCGTCATAGAACACGGAACGGAAGCTTACAAAATTTCTAAGGTGCTAGCGGAGAAGAAGATACCCGTCGTTGTGGGACCTCTCCTCACCTTCAGAACAAAGCTGGAACTGAAAGATTTGACGATGGAAACTATCGCAAAACTCTTGAAAGATGGGGTTCTTATAGCCTTGATGTGTGATCACCCGGTGATTCCTCTCGAGTTTGCAACCGTTCAGGCGGCAACTGCCATGAGGTACGGTGCGATGGAAGAAGATCTGCTGAAGATCCTGACGGTGAATCCTGCTAAGATCCTCGGACTCGAAGATAGAATCGGTTCCATCGAACCCGGAAAGGACGCGGATCTTGTGGTCTGGAGCGGACATCCGTTCGATATGAAATCCGTGGTGGAGAGGGTCTACATAGACGGAGTGGAAGTCTTCAGAAGATGAGGGCCTCAGATCACGAGGCCCCCATCTATTCCTATCACCTGTCCGGTGACGTAACTTGACTCGTCCGATGCGAGGAAGAGTATAACCTGCGCCACCTCTTCTGGTTTCCCAAACCTTCCCAGCGGTATTCTGGAAAGGGCCGCTTCACGTGCTTTTTCTGGAAGTTTTTCGGTCATGGGGGTTTCTATGAATCCGGGTGCCACAGCGTTCACTCTGATGTTTCTTCCAGCGAGTTCCTTCGCCCACGTCTTGGTCATCCCTATGACTCCCGCCTTCGACGCCGCGTAATTCGTCTGACCAGGATTTCCGTATATTCCAACGACAGAGGAGACGTTCACGATCGAACCGTTCCTCTGTTTGATCATGTATGGCACCACCATCTGAGTCACGTTGAAAACACCCTTCAGATTCACGTTTATTACCGCATCCCAGTCTTCTTCTTTCATCCTCACAAGAAGCGCATCCTTTGTTATTCCCGCGTTGTTCACCAGAACGTCGATTCGACCGTACTTTTGAACGACTTTTTCCACAACTTCCTTTATCTGATCCCTGTCGGTCACGTTCAGGACATAGGGATCGACCTTTCCTGGAAGTCCTTCTGCCTCTTTCACAAGAGAATCGAGATTTTCTTTCGAGATATCGCCAGCGATCACCGTTGCTCCTTCCTGTGCAAAAAGAAGCGTGGTGGCTTTCCCTATCCCGCTTCCAGCCCCTGTGATCAGACACACCTTCCCTTCAAGCCTCATGAACACACCTCCTTGCGTTTTTTTAAATTGTATCACGTGTTCTATTTAAGAAACCATTAAAGTTGCCCCGAAAGGGGTATAATCCTCTCATAAGGAGGTGGAACAACGCGCTCCTTTTTGATAGGAATAGCAATTACCATGATCGGACTGTCCGTTTTGAAAGTTCTGGATACTTACCTGTTCGTTTTACCGGAGAAAGATCTGGTGTGCTAGAGCAACCAGAAGATCTATCGCTTCTATCGTAGGTAAAAGGAACTTGCCAAGAACCGACAGACTGTATCTCAGATTGAGATGAAAATAGAAAGTGAAGAAAAGGGTCAATGCTCTGGAGAACGTGGTGATCCCCCAGCTCAAAGAAACGATAAAATACATTCAGGATACCCTCGAAGAACAAGAAAGAGAAGAGTTCTTCAAGATCGAGCGATTGAAAGAAAGGGTGCAGGTTGGAAAAAGATGACTGCGGGTAGAATAAGAATAGACGAGGTTATAAAAGATGGTGAGAAAATCATCGCCGTTTCGAGAACAAGCCCTTTCTATCCAGACGGAAAGGGTGGACAGCTCGGAGATAGAGGAAAGATCGGTCCTGCAAACGTTCTGAAGGTGAAGGAAAAGAATGGATACACCCTCCATTATCTGGATGCTCATCTCGAACCGGGTGAGTACGAGTACGAAATAGACCTTGCCAGGAGAAAAGACATCGCCTGTCAGCACACCGCTCAGCACATCCTCTCAGCCGCTTTTCTGAAGGTGGCCGATCTTGAAACGGTGAGTTTCCACATGGGAGAGAGGGTCTCCACCATAGATCTGAACGCTCCGTTCGTTCTCGAAGATGTCCTGGAAGAAGCTGAGGATCTGGCCAACGAAGTAGTGAGAAGCTGTGAGAGAGTTGAAATTCTCGAGATAGAAAAAGAAGAAGCAGAGAAAATGAACCTCAGAAAACTGCCCAATGTGGAAGGAAAAGTCAGAGTGGTAAAGATAGGAGATTTCGATGTCACCGCCTGCGGAGGGTTTCATGTAGAAAACACTGGAGAAATCGGTTTGATAAAGATCGTAGAAACAGAGAAGGTGAAGAAGGTACTAACAAGGATCTCTTTCGTTGCAGGCGATCGAGCTTTGAAAGATTACAGAGAAAAAGATAAACTCCTGAAGTCGCTCTCCAGAGTGCTGACCACATCCACAAAGGAACTCCTGAAGAGAGCAGAGAACCTTCTCGAAGAAGTCAAAGAAAAGAGTGCAAAGCTCGACAAACTGTCGGAAAAGTACGCCGAGATTCTCTCAAAAGTAGCAGAACCAGAAAAGATCGGAAAGTACTATCTGTATCACTTCTCTGGAACTCCAGAGGAAATGAAATACCTGCCCAAGTTCCTCGCAGATCGCAAAGACACAATCGTTCTCTTGGAGCATCCTGACCGGGTAGAGATCGTTTCGAACTGGATAGATTGCAGAAAGATCTTCGAGAAATTGAAAGACCAGTTGAACGTAGAGGGCGGATCGGGCCAGAAGAGGGCTGTGATAACAGCGAACTCCGCTTCGAGAATCGTTGAAAAATTGAGGGAGATATTGAAATGGTTCTGAACTTTGTGGGTACCGGAACCCTCACGAGGTTTTTTCTTGAGTGTTTGAAAGATCGGTATGAAATAGGATACATCCTGTCCCGCAGTATAGATAGGGCTCGAACCCTTGCTGAAGTTTACGGGGGAAAAGCCGCTACACTGGAAAAGCACCCTGAGTTGAACGGCGTGGTCTTTGTTATCGTCCCGGACAGACACATAGAAACGGTGGCGAACCACTTGAATCTCGGAGACGCTGTTTTGGTACATTGTTCTGGATTTCTCTCGTCGGAGATTTTCAAAAAGAGTGGAAGAGCATCGATTCACCCGAACTTTTCTTTTTCCAGCCTCGAGAAAGCCCTTGAAATGAAAGACCAGATCGTCTTTGGATTGGAAGGAGACGAAAGAGGACTTCCGATTGTGAAAAAAATCGCAGAAGAGATCTCCGGAAAGTATTTCGTGATCCCTTCGGAAAAAAAGAAAGCCTACCATCTCGCCGCGGTCATTGCTTCAAACTTTCCGGTGGCACTTGCCTATCTTTCAAAGAGGATATACACTCTTCTTGGTCTGGATGAACCGGAACTCCTCATTCACACCCTGATGAAAGGTGTGGTGGACAACATAAAGAAGATGGGAGTGGAACGTTCTCTGACAGGTCCTGTGAAAAGAGGAGACTGGCAGGTGGTAGAGGAAGAGCGCAGGGAGTACGAAAAGATCTTCGGAAACACCGTGCTCTACGATGAGATTGTGAAGCTGCTCAGGGAGGTGGCAGAAAGTGAACGTCGAGAAGCTCAAGAAGATGAAAGGTAAGGAAAAGATCGTGATGGTCACCGCGTACGATGCTCCCAGCGCCAGAATCGCGAGAGATGCCGGCATAGATGTCATTCTCGTTGGAGACTCCCTTGGAAACAACGTTCTCGGGTACGAAAACACGATTCCCGTAACTATGGAAGAAATGCTGATACACGTGGCAGCCGTGAAAAGGGGAGCCCCAGACGCTTTCATAGTGGCAGACATGCCTTTCCTTTCCTACCAGACTTCCGTGGAAAAAGCCGTGGAGAACGCTGGGAAGTTCTTGAAGGTCGGTGCGAATGCCGTGAAAATAGAGGGTGGAGAGGAATTCGGTGAACTCGTTCAAAAACTGGTCGAAAGCGGTATTCCGGTGATGGGCCACATAGGCCTCACACCTCAGTTCGTGAACCGTTTCGGTGGTTACAGAGTCCAAGGAAAGACGGAAAAAAACAGAGAATACCTCTTGAGAAGCGCCAGGGAGCTTGAAAAGAGGGGGGCTTTTGCTATCGTTCTGGAGCTCGTTGTTGAGGAAGTCGCTAAGGAGATCACCGAGAGCGTCTCCATTCCAACCATTGGCATCGGTTCAGGCCGCTTCTGTGATGGTCAGGTTCTCGTCTGGCACGACCTTCTCGGTCTGAATCCGGACTTTGCACCTCGCTTTTCCAAGAAATACGCGAATCTGTACGAAGTCATATTGAAAGCTCTGCAAGAGTTCAGAAGAGAGGTAAAAGAGGGTCTGTTCCCCACCGAAGAACATTCATTCACAGATAAACCTAAAGGAGGTGTGTCTTCATGAAGAAGCTTCTGGTGTTCGTTCTGATGCTTGGAGCATTCATCGGAATTTCACAACAGTTCAAAGACGTTCCCGTCAACCACTGGGCCTACGAAGCGGTAATGGAGATGTCGAAACTCGGTGTTCTCACTGGAATGCCGGATGGAACGTTCCAGGGTAACTCCTACCTCACCAGGTATCAGGCAGCGGTGGCGTTCTACAGACTCTACAACATACTCAAACAACCTTCCACAGACGTTTCCGGACTGATAAACAAAGTCTCTACTCTCGAGGATCTCGTCAGCACTGCCTTGATGAAGGTTCAGAACCTCTCTGACAATTTTGGGGGAGTAACGTCCGATCTTGAAACTCTCAAGAACGATGTGGCGAACTTGAAAGCCACTCTCGTTGACCTCAAAAACCTCAGAGTAGAAGTCATGAGTCAGGTTCAGAGTCAGTCAGATGAACTCCAGAGCCTGGACGCTAAAGTGAACGAGGCACTTTCGAAAATCGCCGCTCTCGAATCCAAACTTTCGGGGGACTTCGTGAACAAAGACTACGTCGACAGCAAGATCGCCCAGACCGTCTCGAAACTGAGCGATCTCGAAGGAAGGCTGTCCGCCGTTGAGACGAAAACGGCGAACCTTGAGGCACTCGTGAGAAATTCCGAAGCCTCTCTCAAAGATTACGTGGAAAAAACTCTCAAATCCTACACAGATACTCTCGATCAGAAACTCTCCGAACTCTCTGCCAGTGTCGAGAAAAACAACACCGCCCTGTCTGGAGAGATAGGAAACCTCAAGGTGCTCGTCTCCAAACTCCAGACTGACCTTGAAACCCAGCAGAAGACGGCAAAAGCTCTCGATGCTCGTGTGAGTGTTCTCGAAGGTCAGATCACGACCGTGAACAGCCGTGTTGAGAGTCTGGAAAAGAGAGTTTCTCAGGTGGAGTCGGCAGTTGACAAGGTGAACTCACTCGAAAGAAGCATGGGAGCAGTCACAGCAAGAGTCACCAAAGTCGAAGAAGAAGTTAAGAATCTCAATCAGAGTAACGCAGAACTCTCCCAGAAAGTTGACGAGGTCGTCTCTTCGAAACCATGGATGGAAGATGTAAACAGCGTGAGCGCCACCCTCAGCAAGAAGATCTCCGATGTTCAGACCATGGCCCTTGCGGGTGTCGCCATCGGAATCGTCGGTGTGATAATCGGTTTTGTGATGGGAAGCGGCAAATGATCTCCTTTTTCAGAGAAGAAAAGGGGGCGAAAGCCCCCTTTTTTGTTCGAGTGGTATAATTTTTTTCGAGAAAAAGGAAAACAGAAGAGGTGGAAAGGTGAGTGAATTTCTCACACCTGAAAGAACCGTTTACGACACCGGTGTACAGTTTCTAAGGCCCAAAAGCCTCGATGAATTCATTGGTCAAGAAAACGTGAAAAAGAAACTCTCCCTCGCTCTCGAAGCAGCGAAGATGAGGGGAGAAGTACTCGATCATGTCCTCCTCGCAGGACCACCGGGACTCGGAAAGACGACCCTTGCACATATAATCGCCAGCGAACTCCAGACGAACATCCACGTTACGAGCGGACCGGTTCTTGTGAAACAGGGAGATATGGCTGCTATCCTCACAAGTCTGGAACGGGGAGACGTTCTTTTCATAGACGAAATACACCGATTGAACAAAGCAGTGGAGGAGCTTCTTTACTCTGCCATCGAAGACTTCCAGATAGACATCATGATCGGAAAGGGTCCGAGTGCGAAGTCCATCAGGATAGACATCCAGCCTTTCACACTCGTTGGAGCCACGACGAGAAGTGGTCTTTTGAGTTCTCCTCTCAGAAGCAGGTTCGGTATCATCCTCGAACTGGACTTCTACACTGTGAGAGAGCTGAAAGAAATCATAAAAAGAGCGGCCAGCTTGATGGACGTTGAGATAGAAGACGCAGCAGCAGAGATGATCGCGAAAAGATCAAGAGGCACACCGAGGATTGCTATAAGACTCACGAAGAGAGTGAGGGACATGCTCACGGTGGTAAAGGCAGACAGAATCAATACCGATATCGTTTTGAAGACCATGGAAGTTCTGAACATAGACGACGAGGGACTGGATGAGTTCGACAGGAAGATTCTGAAGACGATCATAGAAATTTACAGGGGAGGACCCGTCGGATTGAACGCCCTCGCCGCTTCACTCGGTGTAGAAGCGGACACCCTGAGCGAAGTTTATGAACCTTACCTCCTCCAGGCAGGATTCCTCGCCAGAACTCCAAGAGGAAGGGTCGTCACTGAAAAGGCTTACAAACACCTGAAGTACGAAGTCCCGGAAAACCGTCTCTTCTGAGGTGATCTCCCGTGGGATTGAAAGAAAACCTCGAAAGGGTTCTCAACAGAATGAAAAACGCTGCTCTTCGAGCAAACAGGGATCCCTCCGAAGTGAGGCTCGTAGTCGCTTCAAAATACGCCAGCGTCCAGCAAATGGAAGAACTCGTGTTCCTTGGTATCAGAGAGTTCGGAGAAAACAGAGCGCAGGATCTTGTCAAAAAGAGCGAATATTTCAAGGGCAAACCCATCATCTGGCACTTCATTGGAAGAATACAGACGAACAAGGCGAAGTACATCGTACCGAGATGCGAACTGATCCACTCCGTCTGGAGGGAAGAAGAGCTGAAAGAAATAGAAAAAAGGGCAGAAAAACTTGGGAAAATCCAGAAGATCCTCCTTGAGGTGAACGTTTTCAAAGAAGAAACGAAGGCCGGACTTCTGGTCGAAGAAGTGGAAGGGTTCTTGAAGCTCTGTCAGGAATTCCCACATGTCGAAGTTCTCGGCTTTATGACCATGGCTCCCTACGTTGGAGATCCCGAAGAAGTTCGGTGGGGTTTCAGAACTCTCAGAGAGCTGAGGGACGAGCTCGCCAGCAGGTTCAGCGGAAACGTGAAACTCAAGGAGCTCTCCATGGGCATGAGCAACGATTTCGAAGTAGCGATAGAAGAAGGAGCAACCATGGTGAGGATTGGAAGCGCCATATTCGAAGGAGGGAAGTGAATGTTCGTGATAGCCAATCTGCTCAGATCGATCGCGGTGGTTCTGAGAACGTTCATATACGTGGAGATTGTGTCCATCGTTGTCTCTGCGATCTTCAGCTGGACTATGCCTTATTATTACCACCCTGCAAGAAGGTTCTTTGATGCTTTATCTTCGATCGTTTTGAATCCCATTCGACGCGTTGTGCCTCCAATAGGTTCTGTTGACATATCTCCTATGATTGCCATCTTCATTCTCATGTTCCTGGACGGTTTCCTCGTACAGACCCTCTTCGATCTGGCGGTGAGACTTTCATGAAAATCGCCATTCTTTACAGAGAAGAGCGGGAAAAAGAGGGAGAGTTCTTGAAAGAAAAGATTTCAAAAGAACACGAAGTAATCGAGTTCGGTGAAGCGAACGCTCCAGGAAGGGTTACGGCAGATTTGATAGTGGTGGTTGGAGGAGACGGAACCGTGCTCAAGGCAGCGAAAAAAGCGGCCGATGGAACACCAATGGTGGGCTTCAAGGCAGGCAGACTGGGGTTCCTCACATCCTACACCCTCGATGAGATAGATCGATTTCTTGAGGATCTCAGAAACTGGAACTTCCGGGAAGAAACAAGATGGTTCATACAGATCGAAAGTGAACTCGGAAACCATCTCGCCTTGAACGACGTCACCCTCGAACGTGACCTGAGTGGAAAGATGGTCGAAATAGAGGTTGAGGTGGAGCACCACTCCTCCATGTGGTTCTTTGCGGACGGTGTGGTGATTTCCACACCAACGGGTTCCACGGCTTATTCTCTTTCCATAGGAGGTCCCATAATATTCCCGGAATGCGAGGTGCTGGAGATCTCTCCCATTGCACCACAATTCTTTCTCACCCGAAGCGTTGTGATACCCTCGAATTTCAAAGTGGTTGTTGAATCCCAGAGAGATATAAACATGCTGGTGGATGGTGTCCTGACGGGAAAAACAAAACGAATCGAAGTAAGAAAATCCAGAAGATACGTTAGAATCCTGAGGCCTCCTGAGTACGATTACGTGACGGTGATAAGAGACAAACTCGGTTACGGGAGGCGTATCGAGTGAATAGACTCTTAAACGAAAAGGTGGAAGAATTCAAGAAAGGTGTTCTCAAAGCGGGATGGTTCATAGAAAAGATGTTCAGAAACTCCATATCCTCACTCGTTGAGAGAAACGAGTCCCTCGCCAGGGAAGTGATCGCAGATGAAGAGGTTGTCGATCAGATGGAAGTGGAGATTCAGGAAAAAGCAATGGAGGTGCTCGGCCTCTTTTCTCCCATAGGAAAGCCCCTTCTCACAGTAACAGCGGGTATAAGGGTGGCAGAGCTCATTGAAAATATAGCCGACAAATGCCATGACATCGCAAAGAACGTCCTTGAACTCATGGAAGAACCACCTTTGAAACCTCTCGAGGACATTCCAGCCATGGCGGACCAAACATCAGAGATGCTGAAGTTCGCTCTCAGGATGTTCGCCGATGTGAACGTAGAAAAGTCTTTCGAAGTTTGCAGGATGGATTCGAAAGTTGATGACCTGTACGAAAAGGTGCGCGAAGAACTCTTGCTCTACATGATGGAGTCACCCAAATATGTGAAAAGGGCCCTTCTCCTCTTAGAAATAGCCGGCAACATAGAGATCATAGCCGATTACGCCACCAACATCGTGGAAGTCTCCGTTTACATGGTTCAGGGAGAGGCCTACAAGTGTTACCACGACGAACTCCTTCTCTTCAAAAAGTCCGGAGGGGTGCTCTTTGAAAGTTCTGATTAAATATCTCTTGAAACTCTCTGTTGTCCCATTCCTGATCGGTCTTGGTGGTTTCATCGTCTTCGTCAGTCTTGAGATTCTCTACCAGCTCTCCGATCTGATAGTGAGGCACAGGGTGGGAATCGAAAAACTCTTTCTCATGCTGTACTACTACCTTCCTTACTTCGTCGCAATGGGTGTTCCCGTTGGAGTGCTCCTCGCCATCTTCTGGACGTTCTCACGACTCTCCGAAGAAAGAGAGCTCATGGCCATCCAGGTTCACGGAATCTCCCAAAAAAATCTGATCGTTCCCTTTCTGATTCTTGGAGCCTTTCTCTCCATAGCTGTCTTCTTTCTCAGCGATCAAATCGTTCCCGAGTACCAATCAAAAGCAGAAGAAGCAATGTCGAAGTACGTTCTGAAAAAACCCGAGGTTTTTGTCGTTGAAAACGTCATCTCAAAGATAGGAGACGACCAGTATTTTTACGTGGAAAAATACGACGAAAGAACGAGCACGATGTGGAACGTGGTTATTTTCAGATACGGGCGTGAAGAGACGATAGTCACCGCAAAAAGGGTGCAGAAAAAAGGTAACGACTGGTACCTCTTCGACGGAAATTATTACACCGTCGATAAAGATGGCTTCTTAAAACTCGACGTGCACTTTTCTGAGATGAAACTGGATATTACAGAGGACATAGAAAAACTCCTTCGTGTGGGAAAGACACCGAAAGAGATGACGGGAAAAGAACTCAAGGAAAAGATAGAATTCTTCAAAAAAGTGGGAGTGAAACCTTCTCCCTGGGTTGTAGAACTTCACAGCAGATACGCGAACTCTCTGACGCCGATAGTAATAGTGCTCGTTGGAGTGCCGCTCTCTCTTCTCTTTCAGCTGAGAAGCAAATCCTGGGGTGTGATCTTCACCTTCGTGCTCGTTGTCCTTTATCAGGGAAGCGGGGCATGGCTCAGCGCCATGGGAAAGGAAAATCTCCTCAATCCTGTACTCGCACCGTGGATTCCAAACATCGTGTTCACGATCGTTGGAACGCTCCTGTTTATCCTTCTCGACACCTTTTTTGCCTACAGAATCACGGAATTTCTCTCGAGACTGTTTTTCGTTGCCTTCATCTTCACCGTCTCTTCTCTTTTTTCATCACAGGTTGTCATAGTGTCCGATCGAATGGAGAAGTTTCCGGAGGAAATGGTCTTTCATGGAAGCGTTGAAATAGCGTACAAAGATATGACCGTCCAGGCGAGCGAAGCCACAATTCAGCTCACTGAAGAAGGAAAAGCGAAAAAACTCGAAGCTTCGGGTGGAGTGATATACAGAAAGGCCGACACGATCCTGATGGGTGAACATTTGATCTTCTATCTGGAAAATGAAAAAAGCGTTCTTACTCACATTCGGGGAAGCACTGTCCTCGAAATAGAAAAAGAAAAGAAAAAAATTTACCTGTCCGGTGAAGATCTCACCTCTGAAGGCTCGAGAACGATCGTGGACATGGGTTCCATCTCCACCTGCTCGGAAACTCCGCCCCATTACAAGCTCAAGGCCAGGTACATAGAAATAAAAGAGAACGACTACCTCCTGGCAAAGGATGTGGTTTTCTATCTTCTGGAGATACCGCTGTTTTATCAACCTATCTTTTTCACTTCACTATCCGATAAACCGCAACCGTTCTCCGTTGAAGTGGGTGTGGGAAATAACCCGCATCTGAAAACCTCCTACAACGTGTCTTACCCCTCTGGGCTCCTGTATTTCTCAACCAAAAGTGTACTGAGTGGAGGCCTATCTAAGGAACTCAACTGGAACCACAAGATGGGAAGCTGGTCCCTCAATCTAGACTACAAAGAATCGACATCCCACAGCGTTCTGGTGAAGATCTTCGACAGCAAAAATACCTTCCTTTTCTCACAGAAAAACGAAGAGAGAATCCATCAGTTCGAAAGAAAGGAGAAGATTCTGAACGGAAGCCTGAACGTGGTTCTCAGAAAAGAATCGGACGGCGAAGACAGTTACATACTCCCACGAGTAACTGTGAAAAAAGTGAGTGTCAAAACGAGTGCGGGAACTTTTTCTGTGGAGAGTTTCAATCACGAAACCCGCATAGAAGATCAAGAAAAGAGGGACTTCGGGTCGGTGAGCCTTTCTTTTCGTTCTGTTCCCTTTTTCCTTCTTCAGTCTGTGAGGGTTAACACCACCGGAAAGTACTTGTTTGAAAATCAAAACTTCGACGAACGAACGAGCTACCTCAAAACAGATTCTATATGGGATTTTCAGAATCTTTCCCTCGGGAAGTTTCTCGTACTGGATGATAAAATATACGCTGGCGTGTACAGATCAAATGAAGATGGTTACCGCGTTGGAAATCTGTTCACAACCACACTCAGAGTGCCTCTGGGGCCTTTCTCCTTCGAGAGTTACTACAAACTCTTCACGGTTTCAGGAGAAAACCTCAGAAAGTTTTCCCAGAATGAAGCAAAAAACGAGGTGGATCTGAAAGCATCATTCTCTTATGGGAATTTCAAATCTTCTCTGGAGACAACCTACGATTTCCTCGAAAAGGAGTTCTCGGATCCGTATCTCAAAACCTCTTACTCGTTCAAAACAGGAGAGATCACTCACACCGTGAACTCCACTACCCGGTTCGTTCTGGACGAGATCAGCAGAAGTTACACCAGTTGGAATTTCCAGCAGAGAATGGGAGCTTTTCTGAACAGATTCTACTTCACCTACTACTACAGAGAACCACACGTTAAGTACGTCGAGGATCAGATGAGGATATACGGAAAGAGCTTCCTTTTCATGGAAAACCCGCGAATAACCGCGTACACAAAACTGAACGTTGATCCCTTTGAACTGGACAAATTCTGGATACGTGGGACGTTTAAAAAAGGAGAGTCCACTCACTCTTTGAAAATGAGTTATTCCAGTGACAACCTGGAGTTTTCTTATCAGACAAAGAACGGTGATCCGGTGCTGGGAATATCCTTTTCATTGAAAGACTGGAATATGGAGAAGTTTTCTCTGTCCGTTGAAAAGGCTTTGCACTGTCTTGGAACGAAGATTTCAACTTCATTCGGCAAGAATTTCACTCTTGAGAGCTTCTCCATTCTTTTCTTCATAAGAGATTTCCCGAACAGCGGTATCGGTTTTGACACGGAAGAAGGAATGGGGCTCAACGTTTTTTGAGAGGTGAGAACATGCGTGTTCCTCCGCACAACTTAGAGGCCGAAGTTGCCGTGCTTGGAAGCATATTGATAGATCCGTCGGTAATAAACGATGTTCTTGAAATTCTGAGTCACGAAGATTTCTATCTGAAAAAACACCAGTACATTTTCAGAGCGATGGAAGAGCTTTACGACGAAGGAAAACCGGTGGACGTGGTTTCCGTCTGTGACAAGCTTCAAAGCATGGGAAAACTCGAGGAAGTTGGAGGAGATCTAGAAGTGGCCCAGCTCGCTGAGGCTGTGCCCAGTTCTGCACACGCACTTCACTACGCGGAGATCGTCAAGGAAAAATCCATTCTGAGGAAACTCATAGAAGTCTCCAGAAAAATCTCAGAAAGTGCCTACATGGAAGAAGATGTGGAGATCCTACTCGACAACGCAGAAAAGATGATCTTCGAGATCTCAGAGATGAAAACGACAAAATCCTACGATCATCTGAGAGGCATCATGCACCGGGTTTTTGAAAACCTAGAGAATTTCAGAGAAAGAGCCAACCTCATAGAACCCGGTGTGCTCGTAACGGGACTCCCAACGGGATTCAAGAGTCTGGACAAACAGACTACAGGGTTTCATAATTCCGATCTGGTGATAATAGCAGCGAGACCCTCCATGGGAAAAACCTCCTTCGCACTCTCAATAGCGAGAAACATGGCTGTCAATTTCGAAATCCCCGTTGGAATATTCAGTCTCGAGATGTCCAAGGAACAGCTCGCTCAAAGACTCCTCAGTATGGAGTCCGGTGTGGATCTTTACAGCATCAGAACGGGGTACCTGGATCAGGAGAAGTGGGAAAGACTCACAATAGCGGCTTCCAAGCTCTACAAAGCACCCATAGTGGTGGACGATGAATCACTCCTCGATCCACGATCGTTGAGGGCGAAAGCGAGAAGAATGAAAAAAGAATACGATGTAAAGGCCATTTTTGTCGATTACCTTCAGCTCATGCACCTGAAAGGAAGAAAAGAGAGCAGACAGCAGGAGATATCCGAGATCTCGAGATCTCTGAAGCTCCTCGCGAGGGAACTCGATATAGTGGTGATAGCGCTTTCACAGCTTTCAAGGGCCGTAGAACAGAGAGAAGACAAAAGACCGAGACTGAGTGACCTCAGAGAATCCGGTGCAATAGAACAGGACGCAGACACAGTCATCTTCATCTACAGGGAGGAATATTACAGGAGCAAAAAATCCAAAGAGGAAAGCAAGCTTCACGAACCCCACGAAGCTGAAATCATAATAGGTAAACAGAGAAACGGTCCCGTTGGAACGATCACCCTGATCTTCGACCCCAGAACGGTTACGTTCCATGAAGTCGATGTGGTGCATTCATGATAGAATTTTCTTGAAAAAGACCAGGGAGGTGTTCGACGTGGACATAAAGGCCTACAAAGAAAGAGTGGAAAAAGCGGATGAATATCTGAGAGGTCAGATCGATGAAACACCCGAAATAGCGATAATACTCGGTTCTGGTCTCTCTGTCATAGCGGATGAGGTGGAAAAGGAGGGAACCTCCAAGAAGATACCCTACAGCGAGATACCGGGATTTCCCATTTCCACAGCTCCGGGTCACAAGGGTGAGCTGATCTTCGGAAAACTCTTTGGAAAGAACGTCATGCTGATGAACGGAAGGTTTCACTACTACGAGGGGTATTCAATGAAGGAAGTCACATTCCCCATCAGGGTGATGCAGCTTCTCGGTGTGGAAATTCTGATCGTTACCAACGCCGCTGGTGGGCTGAACCCGGATTTCGAAGTGGGAAGACCCATGATCATAACCGATCACATCAACTTCATGGGCGACAATCCCCTCATAGGCCCCAACGTGGATGAATGGGGTCCCAGGTTTCCGGACATGTCGGAGCCCTACGACAAGGAACTCATAGAACTCGCCTACAACAGTGCCAGAGAACTGGGAATTCCCGTCTATCAGGGTGTCTATGTGGCCGTTACGGGTCCATGCTTCGAAACGCCCGCTGAGCTCAGGATGCTCAGAAAATTCGGAGCCGATGCAGTTGGAATGTCAACCGTTCCGGAAGTCATAGTGGCAAGGCACGGTCAGATAAGGGTCCTTGGAATCTCCGCCATCACCGACAGGGCCGTTCCTGAAGACCTCAAGCCGCTCACCGCAGAGGAGGTCCTGGAAGTCGCTGAAAAGACGGGAAGAAAGATCGCACAGATCATCTTCGAGGTCGTCAGAAAACTCTGAGGTGAAAGGATGGTTCTCAAGGGAATCCTCTACAGCACGATCGCGGGAATGGCAACCTCGCTCGGTGCGTTGCCGTTCCTTTTTTTAAAACCGCACCACACGAGTGACAAGGTGATCGACTCTTTCTTGGGGTTCGCCGCCGGTGTCATGCTGGCTGCGAGTGCTTTCAGCTTGGTCGCTCCCTCCCTCGAAATGGGAGGGATCGTCAGATTCCTGATAGGCTTCGTCCTGGGTGGTCTTTTCGTCAACCTCGCAGACAAACTCATCCCACACGAACATCTGCTCAAAGGTCACGAAGGACCTGACACCAAAAGACTGAAAGGTGTGTGGCTCTTCATCATTGCCATCACAATACACAACTTCCCTGAAGGAATGGCAGTGGGAATTTCCGCCTTCACACCTCAGGCCCTCGCAATCGCCATCGCAATTGGGGTTCAGAACATTCCCGAAGGTGCCGCCGTGATGGCCTCTCTGATACCCATGAAGTACAAAAAAGGCAAAGCCTTTTTGATAACTTTCCTCACAGGACTCGTTGAAGCGATAGGTGGTCTTCTCGGTGCGGGAATCGTTTCGATCTCCCAACGACTTCTTCCCTACATGATGGCCTTCGCTGCCGGTGCAATGATATACGTCGTCAGCGACGAAGTGATTCCAGAAACCCATTCGAAGGGGAACGAACTGCTTTCCACGTGGTGGATCATGGTGGGATTCCTGGTGATGGCTTCCCTCGACGTGGCACTGGGGTGATGCAGGTGCGTATCGAAAGAGCGGAAAGAATTGAAAGCGAACTGGAAGAACACGTAGGAGATCAGACTTTTGTGGAAGAATCGAGATTCCTGGAGGAAGACGAGCAGAGAGAGGGAGAAATTCTCGATCAGATCATCTTCGTCGATGGCAAAAGAAGAAGCTTTGTGCGGATAACAACAGACGAAGGGATCACCGGTATATTCGCGGAACTCTGTGTTGGGGCAGTCATCTGGGATAGAGAAGATGGTACAAAAACGCTCTTCTTTCCAGACAAACCACCAGTCAAAGAAAGAGTCCTTGGATTTTCCCAGAGCTTTCAGGAAGAAGGATACGAAGAAGTCGGAGGCATTCTCTTCAAAGTTGTAAAAGAAGGCAAAGACGCCATGCAATCGATAGATCTGTACATGAGGTCCTTGGAGATAGAAGAAGTGAGAAAGCACATGGACAAAAACATTCTCATCGTGAAGGATGGACCAGCTGCCCGGGAACTTCCGTTCGAGGAAAACGTGGGACCCATCGGTCTTGTGAAGAACATCGGTGTCACCGAGTTGAGCAAAGAGGACTTCAAGAAACTGCGCTTTCTCAAAAAGGGAGAGCGAAGCAAGATGTTCGTTTCATCGAGGGAAACACCTCTGAAAAAAGTGGGAGCGTACGTAAAACTGATCGATGGAGAAGGTATAAGGGGTCTTGTCAGGTTAGAAACCTACGTGAAAGACGATAATCAGATACCGTACATCAGAAAAGTGTTCGACGATCTGGCAAAGACGTTACCACATCTCACGGCAGACCTTCCCATTCCAAGACTTCCGGAAAATATTCTTCCGATACAGTTTCTGGAAGAGAACCTCTCGTACTATCTCACCGACAAGAACTACATGAACACGAGGCTGTTTGCCTACATCGGGAGATGAAAGAGTGGAAAAACTCTTCAGATTCGAAGCAGAACCGGAGAAACTACCACCGGCCGTTCTCGCGTACCTGGGGGATGCCGTTCTGGAGCTCATCTTCAGATCGAGATTCACAGGAGATTACAGAATGTCCGTCATACACGAGAGGGTCAAGGAACACACCTCGAAACATGGTCAGGCATGGATGCTGGAGAATATATGGAATCTCCTCGACGAAAAAGAGCAAGAAATAGTGAAAAGAGCGATGAATTCAAAGGCAGCGAAAAGACATGGGAACGACCCGGCTTACAGAAAGAGCACTGGCTTTGAAGCTTTGATCGGGTATCTCTTCTTGAAAAGAGACTTCGACAGAATTGAGGAACTGCTCCGGGTGGTGATGGATCTTGAGAGTCTACGGAAGAAAAATTCTGGAGGAAGCGCTCAGGAATAACGTTCCGATAAAGAAAGTATTCTTCCAAAAAATGAAAAATCCTGGCAGTTACTTTCTCTCCCTTGTGGAAGAAGTCGAAAAGAGAGGGATCAGGTACTCTTTCGAATCGGAAGAAAGGTTGAAGAACCTCTCGGGAACGAAGAAGCATCAGGGAGTTGTTTTCGATATAGAAGAGTACCGGTACAGTTCTGTGGAGGAAATTCTCGAAGCGAAGACACCGCCCCTGATAGTTCTTCTCGATCAGATTCAGGATCCACACAATCTCGGTGCGATTGTGAGAACGTCCGTGGGTGCGGGAGCGAACGGAATCATCATTCCAAAGGACAAGTCAGTGAAGGTAACAGAAACCGTCGTTAAGGTTTCGGCTGGAACGGTTTTCAGAGCCAGAATCGCCGTTGTGACCAATCTGGCAAGAACGATAGAAGAGTTGAAGGAAAAGGGTGTCTGGACTTACGCCTCAGATATAGACGGAACACCCATCTACGAGGAAGATTTCACCTTCCCCACCGCCTTCGTCTTTGGTAACGAAGGGGAAGGTATCAGGAGACTCGTGAGAGAAAAGTGCGACAGGGTGGTCACCATTCCGATGGAAAACGACATAGATTCTCTGAACGTTTCGGTGAGCGTGGGAGTGGTTCTTTTCGAAGCTGTGAGACAGAGGAGGATGAAAGATGCTGGATAAAATAGAACTCTTCATTTTAGATATGGACGGGACTTTCTATCTGGACGATTCGCTTCTTCCTGGATCTCTGGAATTTCTGGAGACTTTGAAAGAGAAAAACAAAAGATTCGTCTTTTTCACCAACAACTCCTCGCTCGGTCCACAGGACTACGTGAGGAAGCTGAGAAACATGGGAGTGAACGTGCCAGACGACGCCGTTGTAACCTCTGGAGAAATCACCGCGGAGCACATGCTGAAGCGGTTCGGAAGGTGCCGTATCTTTCTTCTGGGAACCCCACAGCTGAAGAAGGTCTTCGAATCTTACGGACACGTCATCGATGAGGAAAATCCGGATTTTGTGGTCCTGGGTTTCGATAAAACACTGACGTATGAGAGACTGAAAAAGGCCTGTATTTTACTTAGAAAGGGAAAATTCTACATAGCCACCCATCCGGACATCAACTGTCCCTCGAAAGAAGGACCCATCCCGGACGCAGGAAGCATCATGGTAGCGATAGAAGCCTCGACGGGAAGAAAGCCAGACCTGATCGCCGGGAAACCCAATCCGCTGGTTGTGGATGTGATATCCGAGAAGTTCGGTGTTTCAAAAGAAAGAATGGCAATGGTGGGAGACAGGCTGTACACGGATGTGAAACTGGGAAAGAACGCCGGGATAGTCTCCATTCTCGTTCTCACCGGTGAGACTACCCCGGAAGACCTCGAAAGGGCCGAAACAAAACCGGACTTCGTCTTCAAAAACCTTGGAGAATTAGCCAAGGCTGTCCAGTAGCTTCATTTCCTCTTCGGAAAGTTTGATCTCTGTTGCTTTCAGATTCTCCCTGAGATGTTCTACTCTTCCGGCCTTCGGAATGGCAACCACGTTTGGTTTTGCGAGAAGCCACGCGAGCATGATCTGATAGATAGTTGCTCCATGATTCTTCGCCACTTCTTCGAGTGTTCTCTTCGTTTTTTCTGAAAGAAGAGTTCTTCTCAGTGGAGAGTAGGCCACCAGGGTCACTCCGTTCTTCTGGCAGAACTCGAGAAGTCCATCTCTTTCTGGATCTCTGTCTTCTATGTTGTATTTGACCTGATCGCAGACTATGGGTTCTTGAGACTTGACGATGGCCTCCTCGAGGAGTCTTCTGTCGAAATTCGAAACTCCTATGTACCTGATGAGCCCCTGCCTGACGCCCTCTGCCATTGCGGAAAGGGTCTCTTCGAGGGGAATCTCTGGATTCGGCCAGTGGATCAGGTAAAGATCCACGTAGTCCGTGTCGAGTCGTTTCAGTGTGTTCTCGAGGGAGCGCAAAAGATCGTCTCTTCTCAGATGTGTCGGCCACACCTTGGACACTATGAAAAGATCCTCACGCCTGAAATCCTTTATCGCCCTGCCGATGAGTTCCTCTGTGTGCCCTCCACCGTAGTACTCCGCCGTGTCTATGTGTGTGTATCCCATTTTGATCGCTGTCTTCAAAAGCTCAACCATTTCTTCGTCTCTGGAGTAATCGGGCGTCTCAAAACCACCGATACCCCAGGTGCCCAGACCCAGAGCTGGAATCTTCTCTCCTGTTCTTCCAAGTTCTTTGTATATCATTCCGACCACCTCCTGAATTAGTCCGATATTATTATAACTCGAAATGGTGAACTACCATGACTTATAGAAGTCATGGCTTCCCGCTTCAACCCGTGGTGGCTCGTAGACCCCTTTCGGGTTCCGCCGCCAGAGCACGGTCCACGGGCATGAACTCGGACGGTTCCCGCCCTACTGAAAGCATCAAGCCGTACCTGACCAAATTCTTTGCAGCGTTCACGTCTCTATCGTGATGCGCTCCACATACAGGACACGTCCATTCTCTAACGCTCAGGTCTTTGACTTCTTTGTTTATGTACCCGCATTCACTGCACATCTGACTCGAGGGATAGTATCTGTTTGTTTTTATCACTTCGATCCCACAGCGCTTTGCCTTGTACTCGAGAAGTTCTAAGAATCTCCTCCACGACTGCATGTGGATGTGCCTGGCAAGTCTGTGGTTCTGAACCATACCTTTGATGTTGAGGTCTTCCACCACGATCTTTCCAGTTTGGCTTTCGCTGACAAGATCGTGGGTGATCTTGTGAAGCCAGTCGCTTTTTATGTTGACTATCTTCTCGTACAGCTTTGCAAGACGCAAACGTGCTTTCTCCCAGTTCTTTGAACCTCTCTGCTTCCTGGATAATCGTCTGTGAAGTCTTTTGATCTGTCTCTCGTATTTTGAAAGGTCTGGCATGCTGTATTTTCTTCCGTCGCTCAATGTGATCGTGTCCTTGATTCCAAGGTCTATTCCCAAAGCATCTGTTGACTTGTTCTCCACTTCAACGTCTTGGACTTCAAAGACTATCGCAGCGTAATATTTGTTCGTCGCTGTTTTGATGAACGTTGCTTGCTTTACCTTACCGTCTTCTGGTAACTTTCTATGCACCCGCACTTTTCATGCCTTCTTTGAACTTGGGAACGAATATACAGCCGTATTTTGGATTGTCTTCTTTGATATACAGCTGAATGTGCTGTGGAATACGAAAGGTTTGGCGGAAGAATTTCTTTTTCTTGAACTTTGGATAGCCAGCTTGCTTTTTGAAAAAAATCTTGAATGCACGTTCTAAATCTTTCAGCGACTGCTGGAGCGCTTGAGAGTTCACTTCGTTGAGCCATGAATATTTGTTTGTCTTTTTGAGTTTTACCAAAACAGATGCCCATTCGTTGTAGTATGTAGGACGTTCCATTACTCTGTAGATGATGTTGGCGTAGTTCAGAAAGAAGTTGTACACGAATCTGGTGTGACCGAAATGTTTGGCCAGTTTTTCTTCTTGTTCCTTCGTAGGGTAAATACGAAATTTGTAGGTTATGAGCATGCTTATCCTTCCCTTGAGATTACTCCTTAAAAACCTCTAAAGACGCTCCACCTACTGTCAAAAGGCAATCTTTTTCACTTCTCTATGATATATTAACACTTTGGCGCAAATTAAATTGCAAATTCATCTCCACCTTATAGAAGGTGGTGTCTTCTTTGCACTTTATTCGATAAAATTCAATCAAATCGCGTGGGAGGTGGCAGGATGATCGATCTCAGGTCTGACACTGTCACAAAACCAACAGAAGAGATGAGAAAAGCCATGGCACAGGCTGAGGTGGGAGACGACGTCTACGGAGAAGATCCAACTATCAACGAACTCGAAAGACTCGCCGCAGAGGTCTTTGGAAAGGAAGCGGCTCTCTTTGTACCCTCCGGCACCATGGGAAATCAAGTGAGCATAATGGCTCACACCCAGAGGGGCGATGAAGTGATACTGGAGGCAGACAGCCACATCTTCTGGTACGAGGTCGGAGCCATGGCGGTTCTCTCCGGAGTTATGCCCCATCCTGTGCCTGGAAAAAATGGAGCCATGGACCCCGATGATGTGAGAAAAGCAATAAGACCCAGAAACATACACTTCCCCAGAACTTCGCTCATCGCCATCGAAAACACACACAACCGTTCCGGTGGAAGAGTGGTCCCGCTTGAAAACATAAAAGAGATTTACACGATAGCCAAAGAACACGGCATAAACGTTCACATAGATGGTGCGAGGATCTTCAACGCCTCAATCGCTTCAGGTGTTCCCGTGAAGGAGTACGCCAGGTACGCCGATTCCGTGATGTTCTGTCTTTCAAAAGGTCTCTGCGCACCCGTCGGTTCGATAGTTGTAGGAGACAGAGACTTCATAGAAAGAGCGAGAAAGGCAAGAAAGATGCTCGGTGGAGGGATGAGACAGGCAGGTGTTCTCGCTGCCGCTGGAATAATCGCCTTGACAAAGATGGTAGATCGATTGAAAGAAGATCATGAGAACGCCAAATTTCTCGCCCTGAAGTTGAAAGAAATAGGGTACTCCGTGAATCCCGAAGATGTGGAAACCAACATGGTGATTCTGAGGACCAACAACCTGAAGGTGAACGCGCACGAGTTCATAGAAGCGCTCAGAAACAGCGGGGTACTCGCGAACGCCGTATCCGACACGGAGATCAGACTGGTAACCCACAAAGACGTTTCGAGAAACGACATAGAAGAGGCTCTGAACATCTTCGAAAAACTCTTCAGAAAATTCTCCTGAACCAGGAAAAAATTTCACGTTTTTTTCACGGTCGAAGCATTAAGATGAAGCTGGAGACTTTGAAGAGGAGGTGGAAGTATGAAAAGGTTTTTTGTGGTGATGCTCGTACTGACAGTGGCACTGGGTGTGTTCGCGGCGGGCTACAGAGGTTTCGCAGAACGGCCAGCTTTTGAAAGACAGCCCATGGGTTACGCTCAGCAGTTCCCGGGTTGCGGAGGAGGTCTCGGCTACGGTCCCAACGCTCCCATGTATGAAAGGCCTCAGATGAGAGCCGAAAGAGGTTTTGGCTACGGTCTCAAGCTCCAGATCAGAAACGAAGAACAGCTGAAACTCGCTCTCAAGACGAGGATTGCAGAAGCACTGAACAATCTGAATCTGAACGACGATCAGTTGAAAGAACTCTACAACGTCGCGAAAGAAACAAAAGAACAACTCGATTCTTTGAAAGAAAAGTTCATTCAGCTCCATGAGGAGTACTACAACGCTCTCGTAAAAAGAGACACAAAGACAGCGGAAGACCTGAAAGACCAGATAGACAACCTGAAAGATGAAGTGCAGGATATCTACAAAGATTTCGCTGACAAAGTTGACGACATCATCACCGTGGATCAGTACAGAAAATTCAGAGGCGACAAAAGAATGCTCTTTGTTCTCCTCACCGACGAAGGCTTTGAAGTGCTGGAAGAAATGGTTCAGGAATAACCCTCTTTCCCCACACCCCGGCGGGCCCGCAATGGGCCCGTTTTTCTTATTCTCCCAAAATGTTGACAAATTTTGATATTGATGTTTCTATATGGTAATATTCTTATGGAACATTTCATAAAACTTTGTGTAATCTTTTGTCAACATAAGAGGTGATCGGATGTACAGAATCCTCGTGATAAATCCAGGTTCCTCCTCCACAAAGGTAGCAGTTTTCGAAGATGAAAAAAAGATCGCTGAAAAGAACGTCTCCCACAGCGTTGAAGAGCTGAAGAAATTCAAAAGGTCTATAGATCAGGAACCTTTGAGAAGAAAAGCGGTGGAAGACTTCATAGACGAGGTCGGCTACAGGATAGAAGACTTCAGCGCGATCGCTGCCAGAGGTGGTGTACTCGAGCCGGTTCCGGGGGGAACTTATGTTGTAAATGAATACATGGTGGATTACCTCATCAATCGTTCTCCCGTTGATCATGTATCCAATCTGGCAGCCGTAATCGGCTACAAACTGGGAAAACCCCACGGGATACCCTGTTTTGTGGTAGATCCGGTTTCAGTGGATGAGATGTGTGATGAGGCGCGTTTCTCTGGCATCCCTGAAATCGAAAGAAAAAGCTATTCTCACGCTCTGAACATCAAAGCGGTATTGAGAAAGGTTTCCAGAGAGATGGGCAAAACACCAGAAGAAGTGAAGATCGTAGTGGCACATCTTGGAAGCGGAATCTCTGTTTGTGCCTGTAAAAACGGAAAGATAATAGACGTGAACAACGCCAACGACGAAGGACCCTTCAGTATAGAGCGAACGGGAGAGCTTCCCGTTGGAGACGTTGTGAAGACGGCCTACTCCAGTAAACACTCAGCCGCCGAACTGAAAGAAGAATTCACCAGAAAAGGAGGGCTCCTGGCGTACCTTGGAACAAAGAACCTCAAGAAAGCCCTCGATAGTATGGAAACCTCGAGGAAAGCGAAACTGGTCGTTGAAGCCATGGCCTATCAGATCGCTAAAGAAATCGGTGGAATGTGCGCTGTCCTTGGAGAAAAACCCGACGCCATAGTGATAACGGGTGGTATGGCCCACGAAATCAGATTCGTCCGGATGATCACAGATTACATCGAAAAGTTCGGAAAAGTAGAGGTGATTCCAGGAGAGCTGGAAATGGAAGCCCTCGCGCTCGGTGTTTTGAGGGTGCTCAGAGGAGAGGAAAAAGCGATGGACTATCGGAGTGTGGTCGAATGAAGAATCTTCTGGAGATGGTTGAACTGGTTCGGGGAAAAAGAATGAAGATCGCCGTTGGGGCAGCAGAGGATGAAGAGGTTTTGAAAGCCGTTGCAAGAGCTAAGGAGGAAGAAATCGTAGATCCGGTGCTCTTTGGAAAGAGAAAAGATATAGAGACACTCGTGGAACGAATGAACCTCGAACTGGAAGCAGAAATCGTTCACGTTGAGGATCCTTTCGAAGCGGTCAGGAAAGCTGTCGAAAGCGTATCAAGGAATGAAACGCAGATACTGATGAAAGGCAAAATCAAAACAGATGATCTGTTCTCCGTGTTTCTCAAGAAAGAGTACGGTCTCAGAACAGGTAGAACTCTTTCCGCTGTCAGCGTCCATGAAGTCCCTGGATACCACAAAATTCTGATCATCTCGGATGGTGGACTCGTCATCTCACCGGATCTTCGGCAGAGAATGGACATTGTGGAAAACTCGATCCTGGTCGCCCGAGCCCTCGGCATAGAGAAACCAAAGATCGCACTCCTGGGAACGGGTGATTTGAGAAATCCGTCAACTCTCGAGATTGCCGCACTGTCGAAAATCTTCCAGCAAAGGAACGACTGCATCGTTGACGGACCTTTAACACTCGATCTGGCTATCAGTGAAGAGTTGGCTTCGAAAGCAGGGAACAGTCCAGTAGCGGGAGATGCCGATATACTGATAGTTCCCAGCATAGAAGCAGGAAACATCCTCAGCAAATCGCTCATATACATGGCTCGCGGGAGAGCGGCGATCGTTGTTGTCGGTGGCAGAGTACCGGTTGTCCTCACCTCCAGGGCAGACGACGAGGAAACGAGATTCCTTTCCATCGCTTTGAGCGTACTGGTCGCACAGAAAAAGGGGTGATCGCGTGTTCAGAATCCTCACCATAAATCCCGGTTCTACATCCACAAAGTTGTCCATATTCGAAGACGAAAGAATGGTGAAGATGCAAAATTTCAGTCATTCGCCGGATGAACTCGGCAGATTCCAGAAAATCCTGGATCAGCTCGAATTCAGGGAAAAGATAGCGAGACAGTTCGTCGAAGAAACTGGATACAGTCTGAGTTCTTTTTCCGCTTTTGTCAGCCGAGGAGGACTCCTCGATCCCATACCCGGAGGAGTGTACCTGGTGGACGACCGGATGATAGAAACCCTGAAATCAGGAAAAAACGGAGAGCATGCTTCGAACCTGGGAGCGATCATAGCCCACAGATTCTCGTCTGAAACGGGTGTTCCAGCCTACGTGGTGGATCCCGTCGTTGTCGATGAAATGGAAGATGTTGCACGTGTCAGCGGACATCCAAACTATCAGAGAAAATCCATATTTCACGCTTTGAACCAGAAGGCCGTCGCAAAAGAAGTTGCCAGGATGATAAATAAAAGATACGAAGAGATGAACCTCGTTGTGGCTCACATGGGTGGAGGTATTTCAATCGCCGCACACAGAAAGGGAAGAGTGATCGACGTGAACAACGCTCTGGACGGGGACGGACCGTTCACACCGGAAAGAAGCGGAACGCTACCTCTGACACAGCTTGTTGACCTTTGCTTCAGCGGGAAATTCACTTACGAAGAGATGAAGAAGCGTATCGTGGGAAACGGCGGACTCGTGGCGTATCTTGGAACCAGCGATGCCAGAGAGGTGGTCAGAAGAATCAAACAGGGTGATGAGTGGGCGAAGAGGGTTTACAGAGCGATGGCCTATCAGATAGCCAAGTGGATAGGTAAGATGGCAGCCGTTTTGAAAGGTGAGGTTGATTTCATAGTTCTCACAGGTGGTCTGGCTCATGAAAAAGAGTTTCTGGTTCCATGGATCACCGAAAGGGTGAGTTTCATAGCACCGGTGCTTGTCTTTCCGGGAAGCAACGAGGAAAAAGCGCTTGCCCTTTCGGCACTGCGGATTCTGAGAGGTGAAGAAAAGCCAAAAAATTATTCTGAAGAATCTCGAAGGTGGAGAGAAAGGTATGATTCGTATCTTGATGGGATCTTACGGTAGCGGAAAAACAGAAATATCGATCAATCTGGCCTTAAAACTGAAGAGCTCGGGGAAGGACGTATCACTGGTCGATCTGGATGTGGTAACACCTTATTTCAGATTGAGAGACCTGAAGAAAGAGTTAGAAGAACTCGGAATCCACGTTGTGACAGTGGGAGACAACCTCAGATACAGCGACTTGCCGATCATACCAAAGAACACAGACTGGCTGTCCAGTGAAGAAGCCGTCATCGACACGGGAGGAGAAGACGGAGCAAAAGCGGTAGGAGCCCTAAGACATCTCATGAATGGAAAAAACACTCACACTTATTTTGTCGTAAATGCCTTCAGACCGTTCTGTGAACGTCCGGAAGATATCATCGAAAACTTGAAGAAGATATCCACTCTTTCCAAGATGAAGATCGATTTCCTGATAAACAATTCCAATCTTGGAGACATGACCACAGCGGAAGTTGTTCTTGAGGGAGAACGAATAGTTTCAGAAGTTTCCAGGAAAACAGGGATAAAGGTTCTTTTCACCGTGGTTCCAGAAGAGCTGATCGATCCTCCTGAGACTGAATATACTCTTTTCATCATCAGAAGGTTCATGAAAAGAAAACTGGGAATCGGGGGGATGAGAACATGAGAGGCTACATAACGATCGATTCAGAAAGGTGCAAGGGTTGCGGTCTGTGCATCTCCGTGTGCCCTGCAAAGGTGATCGAGTTCTCCCACAGATACAACTCGAAAGGCTATCACCCCGCGGTGTACAGGGGAGATGGCTGCATAGCCTGCGGGTTCTGTTATCTCACGTGTCCGGATGTTTGTATAACCGTGTTCAGAGAGGTTCAGAAGAAAGCCAACGTGAAGGTTTGAGGAGTGGTGCTTATGAAAAAACTCATGATGAAAGGAAACGAAGCGATAGCAGAATCTGCGATAAGAGCGGGTTGCAGATTGTACTTTGCTTATCCAATCACTCCCCAGAGCGAAATAGCAGAATACATGGCGAGAAGACTTCCTGAAGTAAGAGGTGTTTTCCTTCAGACCGAAAGTGAAATAGCAACGGTCAACATGGTTTATGGAGCCGCTTGCACCGGAAAACGTGTTATGACATCGACATCGTCTCCTGGTTTCAGCCTGATGCAGGAGGGGATCTCCTACATTGCAGGCGCAGAGCTTCCCTGCGTTTTCGTCGACGTGGTGCGTGGAGGTCCCGGACTTGGAAACATCCAGCCTTCTCAGGGTGATTATTTTCAAGCGGTGAAAGGAGGAGGCCACGGGGATTACAGATTGATCATTCTCGCACCATCAACGCTTCAGGAAGCCGTGGATCTGACCCAGCTGGCTTTTGATCTCGCTGACAGATACAGAAATCCCGTTCTCATACTGGCGGATGGAATGATCGGCCAGATGATGGAACCTGTTGAGCTGCCGGAGATGAGAGATTTGTCCACCCTTCCAGATCATTCGGATTGGGCACTTCGAGGTACCAGAAACAGAGAGCCGCACAGAATAGCCGCTTTCAACATAGATCCTGTCGGTCTTGAGAAAATGAACAAGCACTTACAGGAAAAGTACAAGATGATAGAAGCGTCAGAGCAGCGATGGGAAGAGTACAGAGTGGATGGTGCAGAGTATCTGATGGTTGGCTACGGTACAATGGGAAGAATCCTCAAGAGCGTTGTGGACTCTCTGAGAGAAGAAGGGATACCGGCTGGCCTGTTCAGACCTGTGACACTCTGGCCCTTCCCAAAAAGAAGGCTCAAAGAACTGGCCGAAAAAGTAAAACTCATCTTCGTTGTGGAGATGAGTTCCGGGCAGATGGTCGAAGACGTTCAGATTTCGGTGGAGGGAAAGGTACCGGTACACTTCTATGGACGCATGGGAGGAGTTGTTCCAACACCCGAAGAAATACTGTCTGCCTTCAAGGAGGTGAGAAAATGGAAGTGATATTCAAAAGACCGAGAGCCTTGAGCGATAGAGAATTCACTTACTGTCCAGGATGCCATCACGGAGTAATACACAGACTGATAGCAGAAGTGATAGATGAGCTGGACATTCAGGAAAAAACCATAATGGTTGCCCCTGTTGGCTGCTCTGTTTTCGCTTACGAGTTTTTCGATGTGGATGGGACGGTGGCTCCGCACGGTAGAGCACTCGCAGTGGCAACCGGTATAAAAAGAGCACTCCCGGACATGATAGTCTTCACCTATCAGGGGGATGGAGATCTCGCGGCCATCGGGATTGCGGAGACAATCCACGCGGCGAACCGCGGGGAAAAGCTGACAACGATATTTGTCAACAACGCGGTGTACGGTATGACGGGTGGACAGATGGCACCCACCACCCTTTTGGGGCAGAAAACCACCACGACCCCATACGGCAGAACCGCAGCGAACGACGGATATCCTCTTCACGTTTCCGAAGCTCTGAGTACGATCTATGGAGTCGCTTACCTTGAACGTACAACGGTGAGTACCACAAAGGATATTCTGAACACAAAAAAAGCCATAAAGAAAGCTTTCCTCGCACAGATAAAGGGATTGGGATTCGGAATGGTGGAAGTGCTCAGCACCTGTCCCACAAACTGGGGGATGAGTCCAGTGGAAGCTCAGAACTGGCTTCTGGAGAACATGGTAAAGGAATTTCCTCCGAAAGTTTTTGTTGACAAGGTGGGCGATTGATATGGCGTATCACGCGATAATAATAGCCGGCTTTGGTGGTCAGGGAATCATGCTCACAGGACAGATAATTGCCGCAGCTGCTGTTAAAGAAGGGAAAAACGCCACCTGGCTTCCTTCGTACGGTCCCGAAATGAGAGGAGGCACCGCCAACTGCACCGTGATCGTGGATGAAAAACCGATCACTTCCCCCGTTGTCGATCATCCCACGGAAGTGATAGCGATGAACTTTCCCTCCATGATGAAATTTGGAGCAAAACTCAGATCCGGTGGTCTGCTCTTGGTCAATTCTTCTGTTGTTGAACAGATCATAGACAGGGACGATATAGAAACGATCGAAATACCAGCGAACGAGATAGCGGAAGAAGCGGGAAACGTGAAAGCTGCAAACATGGTGATGCTCGGAGCCTTTCTGGAACTAACAAGAACAGTGAGCTTTGAAGCTGTAGAAGAAGTACTCAGAGAGCAACTTTCAAAAACCAAGGAAGATCTTCTCAAAATCGATCTGATCGCTATAAAAAAAGGCAGGGAGTTCATCGGTAGTTTGTACCACAAATCCTCTTGACAACCCGTGACTTTTCTGAGAAAATAGTATTCGGTTCAGGGGACGTGGTGCAGCCTGGTTAGCATGCCGGTCTGTCACACCGGTGGTCGCGGGTTCAAATCCCGTCGTCCCCGCCAGAAAGAAGAAAGGGGCTCAGAGCCCCTTTTTCTTTTTTATCTCTTCCCTGATTCTGAACAGCTCATCCCTCAAGGCCGCTGCATCTTCGTACCTGAGCTCACTTGCAGCCCGATACATTTCCTCTTCGAGAATGGCCATGTACTCCTCTGGAGAGAGCGTTTTCTTCATCTCAAAGATGTTTTTCACAGTGTCTCCGTACCTCTCAGGCTCTTCTTTTACCATGAACTGTTCGAACACTTCTATCTCCAGAGGCTTTATCACGGAACGTGGAGTGATACCGTGTTTTCTATTGTACTCGAGCTGAATTCTCCTTCTTCTGTTCGTTTCTTCGATGGCTCTCTTCATCGCGTTTGTTATCCTGTCGGCGTACATGATGACCTTCCCGTTGACGTTCCTTGCGGTTCTCCCTATGATCTGGATGAGCGTTGTTTCAGATCGAAGGAAGCCTTCCACGTCCGCGTCCATGATCGCTACCAGTGACACCTCGGGAAGATCGAGACCCTCCCTCAGAAGGTTCACACCAACGACCACGTCTACGTCTCCTCGCCTCAGTTTCTTCAGGACCTCAACCCTTTCTATGGCGTCCAGTTCGGAGTGAAGATAGAGCGATCTTATTCCAAGTTCCGTCAGATGTTCACTCAAAAGCTCTGCCGTTTTTTTGGTGAGCACCGTAACGAGGGCCCTCTCCCCTCTTTCTTTCACTTTCACGATCTCGTTCACAAGATCATCCACTTGCCCCGCGGTGGGACGTACCTCCACCTCCGGATCCACGAGTCCGGTGGGTCTAATGATCTGCTCAACAACCTGTTCAGAGATTGAGAGTTCGAAGTCTCCCGGCGTAGCGGAAACGAAGATGATCTGGCCTGTTTTTTTCAAAAATTCTTCGAAAGTCAGCGGTCTGTTGTCGTAAGCAGAAGGCAGACGAAAACCGTATTCAACCAGATTTTTCTTTCTGGATCTGTCTCCGTTGTACATGGCCCTGAGTTGAGGAACCGTGATGTGTGACTCGTCTATGAAAACGATGAAATCTTCATCGAAATAATCGAGAAGCGTGTACGGAGGCTCTCCCGGCTTTCTTCCATCGAAGTGTCTGGAGTAGTTCTCTATCCCCGGACAGTATCCCATGGTTTCCAGCAGCTCTATGTCGTTCAGAGTTCTCTGCTTCAAACGTTCGTACTCGAGGATCTTTCCCTGTTTTTTGAGCTCCGAGAGTCTTTCGTTAAGCTCCTCTTTTATTGATTCGACGGCTCTTTTGAGTTTCTCCTCCGTTGTGACAAATTCAACGGCAGGATAGATGATGATCTTGTCGAGACGCTCCAGTGTGGTGCGATTGAATCTATCTATCAACGTTATCGAGTCCACTTCGTCTCCGAAGAACTCGATCCTGATTCCCTCATCCTGATACGTCGGGTAGATCTCCACTGTGTCTCCTTTCAGCCTGAAACATCCAGAGAGAGACACATCCTCCGTTCTCTGATAACCTATCCTTGCCAGTCTTTCCGCGAGTTCCAGAACTTCTATTCTATCTCCAACGGCGAGATTTATGTTCATCCTGTCGAAATCGTTCGGGTCTCCCGTGGCGTAAATACACGAAACGCTCGCGACTACCACCACATCACGGCGAGTTCTCACAGATTTCAACGTGGACATTCTCATTCGCACGATCACATCGTTGATGTCAGCGTTCTTCTCTATGTAAAGATCCTTCGTTGGAATATAGGCCTCCGGTTGATAGTAATCGTAGTAACTTATGAAGAACTCCACTCGATTTTCCGGGAAGAACGTTTTGAACTCCTGATAAAGCTGGGCGGCAAGCGTCTTGTTCGGTGAGATCACAAGGGCGGGTCTGTTCACACGCGCTATCACGTTGGCCATGGTGAAAGTCTTTCCGCTCCCCGTAACACCGAGGAGCGTTTGAAATCTCATTCCCCTGTTCAAACCTTCTACAAGTTTTTCTATGGCCTGTGGCTGGTCACCCGTTGGCTCAAATTCACTCACCAGCTTGAACACAATTTTTTCCTCCTGGAAAACTTTTTAACATATCTATAATGGTAGAATCTCAAAGGACAGATACAACTATCTCTTGATCAATATTATGACCCAGTTGTGGGAGGTGAGGTTTAACGATGGAAAGGTTTCCCTATGAAAAACTTCCAGAAAGCGAACTCAAAGAGTTGAAAGAACTCGGAAGGCTCTGCCGTGGCGACATACTGAAAATGACCTACATAGCTAACTCAGGCCATCCTGGAGGATCCATGTCTTCGATCGATCTTTATCTTACCGTCTTCAAGTACGCAAAACTCAGACCCGTCGATGATCCTGCAAGAGACAGAATCGTGATCAGCCATGGACACACTTCTCCGGGTGTCTACGCAGCTATGGCTCGTTTGGGGTTTGTCGATCTCGATGAAGTCCTCGCAGGATTCAGACACCCCGCTTCCGTTTTTGAAGGACACGTGACCCGAGGTGTTGGGATCATCGACTGGACAACCGGAAACCTCGGTCAGGGTCTTTCAGCCGGACTCGGTTTTGCCCTCGCATCCAGGTTCACAGGAAAAGATTACCACGTCTTTGTTCTCATGAGTGACGCAGAACAGGCAAAAGGACAGGTGGCGGAGGCAAGAAGAGTGGCGAAAAAGTACGGTGTCACGAATCTCACAGTGATCATCGACTACAACGACGCCCAGATCAGTGGCCGTGCCAGAGACGTCATGCCCGTGAACATAAAGGAAAACTACTTAGCGGACGGCTGGAGGGTCATCGAGATCGATGGGCACGACTACGAACAGATCTATCTCGCACTGAAAGAAGCGGTAGAAGACGAACTGAATCCCGTTGCCATAATCGCCAAAACGGTCATGGGAAAAGGCGTATCTTTCATGGAAAACGAGGTGAAATACCACGGAAAGCCTTTGAACAGAGAAGAACTCGAAAAAGCCCTCGCGGAACTCGGAATTGAAAACGATGTTGATGTGTACATCGAAAAAAGAAAACAACTTCCAGTGGAAAAACACAAGAAAGTCTACAAAACTTACCCGATCAAGATCGACACGGGAGAGCCCATCACCTACACCTCACCCACTGACAACAGAAGCGCATTCGGAAAAGCTATTCTGGATCTGGTGAAGAAGAACGCGAACAATCCAGAAGCCACTCCCATCGTCGCTGTGGACTGCGACCTGAAGGGATCGGTCAAACTCGATCTGCTCGACAAAGAGTTCCCTGAGAGACTCTTGGAAGTGGGCGTTCAGGAACACAACGCTGCCGCTATGGCGGGGGCACTCTCCGCAGAGGGTGTGATCACGTTCTTCGCTGATTTTGGTGTTTTTGGAATTTCTGAAACCTACAACCAGCACAGGCTGAACGCCATCAATGGAACGAACCTCAAAGTCGTTGTCACACACTGCGGACTCAACGTGGGAGAGGACGGAAAAACTCACCACGGACTCGACTACGTTTCCGGGCCGATGAACTGGTACGGTTTCAAAGTGATCGTCCCTGGTGATCCCAACCAGACGGATAGAGTTGTCAGATACGCCGCGAAGGAATACGGGAACTTCGTAATCGCCATGGGAAGATCTAAGCTTCCCATCATCCTCGATGAAAACGGGAAACCTTTCTTCGGAGAGGGTTACACCTTCGAATATGGGAAGATCGATGTCGTTAGAAAAGGTGACGACGCGGTGATCATAACTTACGGTTCTACACTCTGTGAAGCCGTAAATGCCGCAGACGAACTCAAGAAAGAAGGAGTAAACGTAGCCGTTCTGAATGTCTCCTGTCCGGTGGATCTCGATATAGAGACCTTGAAGATGGTCGATGGAAAACCCGTTCTCGTTGTGGAGGATCACAACGTTTTCACAGGACTTGGAAGCTTCCTTGGAACCACCCTTCTTGAAAACGGCATCATCCCGAAGAAATACGTGAGAGTAGGTGTTCCAGAATTCGCCGTGTCCGGCAGTTATACGATGCTCTACAAACTCTACGGCCTGGATAAAGATGGAATAATTTCCAGACTCAGAGAGATGCTCTAAAAAATCGTTCATGATAAAATTCTACGAGGGGAGGAAATCCCCTCGTAGATTTTGTTGTGAGGAGGTGCTCAGATGATCGAAGTAGGTGATCTGAAGAAGGGTATGTTCATCATCTACGATGGAGAAATATACAGAGTCCTCGAGGCGAGCAAACACTTCATGGGAAGAGGAAGCGGACTCATCAGAACAAAACTCAAGAATGTAAAAACAGGATTCGTCAGGGAAGTGAATTTCCCAAGCGGTGAAAAGGTACAGGAAGCAGAGCTCTCTTTCAAAAAGGCCCAGTACCTTTACAGAGATGGAGATCACTATTATTTCATGACGCTCGATGATTATGAGCAACACGCCCTGAGCGAAGAGGAAATAGGTGATGCAAAATACTACCTGGTCGAAAATATGGAAGTGGATCTTGTGTTTCACGAAGGAACACCTATAGGAATCGAGCTTCCAACCACTGTCGAACTGACAGTGGTAGAGACAGAACCATCCTTTAAAGGCGACACCGTTTCCGGGGGAGGAAAACCAGCGGTCCTTGAAACTGGGCTGAAGATCACTGTGCCATACTTTATCGAAGTTGGTGATAAAATAAAAGTTGATACGAGAACAGGGGAGTACGTTGGAAGAGCATAAAAGGGGGGATCTTTATGGCGGAAGAATACAAGAACATCGAAATATCCGACGGAGTGATAAAAGAAATCGCAATCAGAAGCATCGAAGAGTTTTTGGGAGATGTGAGCTCAAAGGTTATCAAGAAGATCAGAAAGAGCCTCGATGTTACCAGAAACCCCGATGACAGCCTTGTGATCGAGTTCAAAATCGATGTGCCCTACGGCGAACCGATTCCGGAATACGTTTCCAAACTCACTGAAAAAGTCAAACACGACGTTGAAATGATGACATCCATGAAAGTGGAATCCATCAACGTCACGGTGGAGAACGTTTTTGAGAAAGAAGAGGAGCTGGAAGAAGAACCAGAAGAAATCAAGGAGGATGAAGAAAAGAAAGAATAAATCTGGAAAGGAGATCCAGACATGAAAACACCGAGGCGAAGAATGAGGCTTGCTGTCTTCAAAGCCCTGTTTCAGCATGAATTCAGAAGAGACGAAGATCTTGAACAAATTCTCGAGGAAATTCTGGACGAAACCTACGATAAAAAGGCAAAGGAAGACGCCCGGCGCTACATAAGAGGTATAAAAGAGAACCTTTCCATGATAGACGATCTCATTTCCCGATACCTAGAAAAGTGGTCTCTGAACCGATTATCCGTTGTGGACAGAAACGTTCTGAGACTCGCCACTTATGAACTTCTCTTCGAAAAGGACATCCCCATAGAAGTGACCATCGATGAAGCCATAGAAATAGCCAAGAGATACGGCACGGAAAACAGTGGAAAATTCGTCAACGGAATACTGGACAGAATCGCCAAAGAACACGCTCCAAAAGAAAAATTCGAACTTTGAAGGTGATAATTTTGAAACCGATCAAAGAGATCGCCGATCAGTTGGAATTGAAAGATGACATTCTCTATCCTTACGGCCACTACATAGCGAAGATCGACCACAGATTCTTGAAAAGCCTTGAAAATCATGAAGATGGGAAACTGATCCTCGTAACGGCAGTTACCCCCACCCCTGCAGGTGAAGGAAAAACTACCACCAGCATAGGACTTTCCATGTCTCTGAACAGAATCGGTAAGAAATCGATAGTTACTCTGAGAGAGCCTTCCCTCGGCCCCACCCTTGGATTGAAAGGCGGTGCAACAGGAGGTGGCAGGTCGAGGGTTCTTCCTTCTGATGAGATAAACCTTCATTTCACCGGAGATATGCACGCCGTGGCCTCCGCCCACAATCTGCTGGCGGCCGTTCTGGATTCGCACATAAAACACGGCAACGAACTCAAAATAGACATAACAAGAGTATTCTGGAAGCGAACCATGGACATGAACGACCGCGCTTTAAGAAACATAGTAGTCGGTCTTGGAGGCTCAGCGAACGGATTTCCAAGAGAGGACAGTTTCATCATCACGGCCGCTTCCGAAGTGATGGCCATTCTTGCTCTGTCCGAGAACATGAAGGACCTGAAAGAAAGACTTGGGAAAATAATCGTGGCGCTCGACGCTGACAGAAAAATCGTCAGGGTCTCTGATCTTGGAATCCAGGGTGCCATGGCCGTTCTTTTGAAAGATGCCATAAATCCCAACCTCGTTCAGACAACCGAAGGAACTCCAGCGCTCATACACTGCGGACCTTTCGCCAACATCGCGCACGGCACCAATTCCATCATAGCGACGAAGATGGCCATGAAGCTCTCCGAATACACGGTCACGGAGGCGGGTTTTGGAGCAGACCTCGGTGCTGAGAAATTCATCGACTTTGTTTCCCGTGTTGGTGGTTTTTATCCGAACGCAGCCGTTCTGGTGGCCACAGTGCGAGCTTTGAAGTACCATGGTGGTGCAAACCTCAAAAACATCCACGAGGAAAACCTGGAAGCCCTCAAAGAAGGATTCAAAAATCTCAGGGTACACGTGGAAAACCTGAGGAAATTCAATCTGCCCGTCGTGGTAGCGCTGAACAGATTCAGCACGGACACAGAAAAGGAAATAACCTACGTGGTGAAAGAGTGCGAAAAACTCGGTGTGAGGGTAGCAGTCAGTGAGGTTTTTGAAAAGGGCAGCGAAGGCGGTGTCGAACTCGCAAAAGCCGTAGCAGAAGCTGCGAAGGACGTAGAACCGGCTTACCTCTACGAGATGAACGATCCTGTGGAAAAGAAGATAGAGATTCTCGCAAAAGAAATCTACAGAGCGGGAAGAGTGGAGTTTTCCGATACTGCAAAAAATGCCCTCAAATTCATTAAAAAACACGGTTTTGATGAGCTTCCCGTGATCGTTGCCAAAACTCCAAAGTCCATTTCCCACGATCCGTCTCTCAGAGGTGCACCTGAAGGATACACATTCGTTGTCAGCGACCTCTTCGTTTCCGCCGGGGCAGGCTTTGTTGTTGCGCTTTCAGGAGACATAAATCTGATGCCTGGTCTTCCAAAAAAACCAAATGCTTTGAACATGGACGTAGACGACAGCGGTAACATAGTAGGTGTTTCGTGAAGGAGGTCACACCGTGTGGATCGACTGTAAGACAATAGCTCGAAGTATCGAGGAAAGAACGAAAGAGAGAGTAGAAAAGCTCGGTTTCACTCCCAAACTGGTCAGCGTTGCGTGTACAGACGATCCATCGGCCCTTTCTTATCTGAAATCTCAGAGAAAAAAAGCTGAGAAACTCGGAATAGCCTTTGAAATAATGAACGTTTCTCCAGAGGAGATAGTTTCCACGCTGAAGAAACTCGGATCGGATGAAAGTGTGAACGGAGTTTTCGTTGCAAGGCCTTTTCCTCTGGGGCTCGACGAGAAAGAAATCCTTTCCTCAGTTCCCGTTGAAAAAGACGTCGAAGGTGTGAATCCTGTAAACCTCGGACTTCTTCTTTACGACGAAGAGATCTTTCCTCCATGCACGGCCGAAGCCGCTGTGAGAATACTCGAAAGAGAAACAAACCTCTCTGGAAAAAGAGTCACCGTTGTTGGAAGAAGTGTCACCGTGGGAAAGCCGCTCGCTCTGATGCTCTTGAAGAAAGGAAGGGACGCGACCGTCACGGTTTGTCACTCCAGAACGGTGAACCTCGAAGAAATAACGAAAAACAGCGACATCGTGGTGGTAGCCGTCGGTAGAGCACACTTTTTGAAGAAGAACATGGTAAAAGAAGGAGCGATCGTGATAGACGTGGGGATAAATTACGTGGACGGAAAACTCCAGGGAGATGTCGATCCATCGGTTGAAGAAATCGCCAGAGTGACTCCCGTTCCAGGGGGTGTGGGACAGGTAACGACCGCACTCCTGTTCGAACACGTTGTTAGAGCGGCGGAGAGACAAAGGAAATGAAAGATTACACCTATTCCGTTACAGAGATAAACGAGTACATAAAGAACTTGATAGAAGGAGATCCTTATCTCACCAACGTGAGTGTTTACGGTGAGATCTCTGGTGTTCGCCCCAGGAAGGGGCATATTTTTTTCTCCTTAGTTGAGGAAAACGCCAGGCTGGAGTGTGTGATATTCGGCGGAGACAACATGGGAATTCGCCTTCAGGAGGGCAGAATGGCCCTTGTTGAGGGAAGTGTCAGCGTTTACATTCCTCATGGAACCTACAGATTCATCTGCTCGAACGTTCGATATCTGGATCAAGCTGGCATGTATCAGATAAAGTTCGAAACCACCCTGAAGAAGCTCCTTGAGGAAGGTCTCCTCTCCAGACCAAAGAAAACCGTTCCCAGATTCCCCAGGAAAATCGGTATCATCACCTCTCGAGACTCCGCCGCCCTGCAGGATGTGATAAGAACCGCCAGAGAAAGAAAGGCCCCAATCGAAATTTACGTCTTCCACACCTCCGTTCAAGGTGACTCTGCAAGAGAAGAGCTTATAAAAGCTTTGCGAAAAGCGAACGAATACGATCTCGATCTTGTTATGATTGTGAGAGGCGGTGGTTCCAAGGAGGACCTCTGGGTTTTCAACGAAGAAGACGTGATCCGTGAGATCCTCAGGCTTCGACATCCCGTTGTAACGGGGATAGGACACGAGATAGACCGTGTGATAGCGGATTTCGTGGCAGATGTATCGATGCACACCCCAACAGGAGCCGCCGAGTATGTGATACCGGATGCGAGTGAAATACACGAAGACCTTGATTCATTCTTCGAAAAGTTGATAACTTCCCTGTCAAACAGATTCGATATGGAAGAGAGAAGATTGGAAACTCTTTATTTTCGCCTCAGAATGATCGGCCGGAGAAAACTCGAGCTAAACGAATTTAAAATAGAAAGGGTCAAAGAATTGGCCACAAAGTTGAAAAAGAAACTCATGGATTATTTTGAACACAATCAAAAGAAACTCGACAGTCTCGGCAGAATGCTCGAAAGTTTGAACCCGTTGAGACCTCTCGAAAGAGGGTTCGTCCTGGTGAAAAAAGAAGGAGAGATCGTCAAAGAATCTTCCGATCTGAAACAAGGAGATGTAGTGTCGCTCGTTTTCAAGGATGGAACGAAGAAAGCGCAGGTGATAGGGTGAATTTCGAGGAAATGATGAAAGAACTGGAGGAAATCGTAAACAGACTGGAAAACGAGGATCTTCCTCTCGAAGAATCCATCAAACTCTTCGAACGCGGAGTGGAACTTTACAGAAAGTGCAAAGAGATTCTTCAGCAAAACAGACTGAAGATCATAGACGTGATGAAAGAGCTGGAAGGTGAGATAGATGCTTCTGGACGAGATCAAGAGAATGAGCTACGATGAGCTGAAAAAACTGGCAGAAGACATCCGAAAAAGGATCACAGAAGTTGTCTTGAAGAACGGGGGGCACCTCGCATCGAATCTCGGAACAATAGAATTGACACTTGCCCTCTACAGGGTCTTCGACCCGAGGGAAGATGCTATTATCTGGGACACTGGCCACCAGGCTTACACACACAAAATTCTCACCGGTCGTGACGATCTGTTTCACACGATAAGAACCTTCGGCGGTCTCAGCGGTTTTGTGACGAGAAGAGAATCTCCACTCGACTGGTTTGGAACGGGCCACGCCGGAACCTCCATAGCCGCGGGCCTTGGTTTCGAAAAAGCATTCGAGCTGCTCGGAGAGAAAAGGCACGTTGTGGTCGTCATCGGTGATGGTGCACTCACCTCCGGCATGGCACTCGAGGCACTGAACCAGCTGAAGAATATCAACTCGAAGATGAAGATCATACTGAACGACAACGGCATGTCCATCTCGCCAAACGTAGGTGGGCTCGCCTATCACCTCTCAAAATTGAGAACCAGTCCAATCTACCTGAAAGGAAAAAAAGTCCTGAAGAAGGTCCTCGAAAAAACAGAGATCGGATTCGAAGTCGAGGAAGAGATGAAGTATCTGAGAGACAGTCTCAAAGGAATGATACAGGGAACCAACTTCTTTGAATCCCTCGGTTTGAAATACTTCGGTCCCTTCGACGGTCACAACATAGAGCTACTGGAGAAAGTTTTCAAGCGGATCAGAGACTACGATTATTCATCGGTCGTCCACGTGGTAACCAAAAAAGGAAAAGGGTTCACCGCCGCGGAAGAAAATCCCACGAAGTACCACAGCGCTTCACCATCTGGAAAACCGAAAATGCTCTCCTACAGTGAGCTGCTGGGACACACCCTCTCAAGAGTAGCGAGAGAAGACAAAAAAATCGTCGCCATAACAGCTGCGATGGCCGACGGAACAGGACTTTCCATATTCCAGAAAGAACATCCCGATCGCTTCTTCGATCTCGGGATAACGGAACAGACCTGCGTAACCTTTGGAGCCGCTCTCGGTCTTCACGGAATGAAGCCTGTGGTCGCCATATACTCTACCTTCTTACAGAGAGCGTACGATCAGATTATTCACGATGTAGCTTTGCAGAACGCTCCCGTTCTCTTTGCGATTGACAGATCCGGTGTGGTGGGAGAAGACGGTCCCACCCATCACGGCCTGTTCGACATAAATTATCTGCTTCCTGTCCCGAACATGAAGATCATCTCTCCGTCTTCTCCTGAGGAGTTCGTGAATTCACTGTACACCCTTCTAAAGCACCTCGATGGCCCTGTTGCCATTCGATACCCCAAAGAATCCTTCTACGGTGAAGTCGAATCCCTCCTGGAGAACATGAAAGAGATCGACCTTGGCTGGAAGATATTGAAGAGAGGAAGGGAAGCCGCGATAATAGCGACCGGTACCATTTTGAACGAAGTTTTGAAGATACCGCTGGATGTAACTGTGGTTAATGCTCTCACGGTGAAACCGCTGGACACAGCTGTTCTGAAAGAAATCGCCAGGGATCACGATCTCATTATCACCGTTGAAGAGGCCATGAAAATCAGTGGTTTTGGATCTTTCGTTGCTCAGAGACTTCAGGAAATGGGATGGCAGGGAAAGATCGTTAATTTAGGTGTCGAAGATCTTTTCGTTCCTCATGGGGGTAGAAAAGAACTTCTCAGCATGCTGGGGCTGGATTCGGAGGGGCTCACCAAAACTGTGCTAACATATATTAAGGCCAGAAGTAGGGAGGGGAAAGTATGAGGATCATGCTGGAAAATGGGGAACTCGAAATTACACTCAACGCACTGAAAAAAATCGTGTACTTTGCGACTCTGGAGAGCTACGGAACGGTAGGGCTGGGAGATTCTCGTTCCTTCTTTGAGAGAATCTTTGGAGGGGACAGAGGCATTAAGATCGAAGAACTGGAAGATTCTTCCCTCAACGTTGATGTGTACATCGAGGTGGAATACGGAGTGAACATCAGAGAAGTCGCCAAGAACATTGCGGACAACGTTGCTCACAAGCTGAAAACCCTCGCTGGGTGCGAAAAACTGAACATAACAGTCCATGTGGTAGGTATCAGGTGAAACGGAGGTAGAGACCTTGAAAAAGATCACAGGCAGATTTCTCAAGATCATCATAAAGAAGGCAACTGAAAATCTATTAAAACACAGAGATGAAATAAACGCCCTGAACGTGTTTCCCGTTCCAGACGGAGACACGGGGTCCAACATGTGTTCCACCATGCTGGAGGCGTGCAAGTACATAGACAACGTTAAAAGCGATGATCTCGTTGAGGTGTGGAAAGCCGTAAAAGAAGGCGCACTGATGGGAGCCCGGGGAAACTCCGGGGTGATACTGTCCCAGATTCTGAGGGGAATGGCAGACGCTTCTCCTAGAGAGTACATCACACCAGCGGATTTCGTAAAAATGATCTCAAACGCCAGAAAAGTCGCTTACAGCGCCGTCATGAGACCCGTTGAAGGAACGATGTTAACGGTCGTGAGGGTTCTGGATGAACGGCTACAAGGCAAGAATTTTGAAACTTTCGAGGAACTCTTCGACTGGATTGTCGAAACAGCGAGAGACACTGTGAACAGAACTCCACACATGCTTCAAAAACTCAGAGAAGCCGGTGTAGTGGATGCCGGTGCAAAGGGCCTCTATTACATATTCGAAGGCATGAGGGACGCCGTAAAGGGAAACATACAGGTTAATCTGGAAGAGGTGGAACAGGCTTCCGTTGAAGAGCTCCAGAGAATGGCTTTTGAAGAGATAACGAACCGCTACTGCACGGAAGTGGCCGTCAGGAGGAACCAGGTGGTTGAAAAAAGCGAACTCGAAGCTTTCCTCAACGAGATCGGTGACTCTGTTGTCCTCGTCGAGCAGGATGACCTGATAAAACTGCACGTTCACACGAATCATCCGGGTCAAGTACTGGAAAAAGTCATCGAATTCGGAGAAATAGTAAAGGTGAAAATAGACAATATGAAGCTTCAACACGAACATGTGATTTCTACACAGCCCACAAAGGAAATCGGGGTTGTTGCTGTTTCGCCTGGAAAGGGTATCTCAGATATACTGAAGAGCCTCGGAGTGGACGTGATAGTACCCGGCGGTCAGACCATGAATCCCAGCTTTGCCGATCTGAAAGCAGCCGTGGAACAGACACACGCCAGGAATGTCTTTTTGTTCCCAAACAACGCAAACGTCCTTCTCACAGCAAAGCAAGTAGCGGAAGCTTTCGACGATAGAAGAGTGATCGTTGTTCCAACTTCCTTCGTTCAAGAGTGTGTGGCTGCCATGGTGGAGTACGATCCCGACGCGGAACCTGAAGAACTTCTAAAGAGATTTGAAGAAGCCATCTCCCAGTGTGTTCCCATCTCCGTTACAAGGGCAGTGAGAGATTCCAGGTACGGAAACAGACGAATAAGGAAAGGTGAGTATCTGCTGTTTGTCAGAAAGGAGCTCGTGTCCCACGGGTTCAGCCTCGTGAAGGTCTTGAAAGAAGCCCTGGAAAAGGAAAACGCACACGAAAAAGAGATACTGACGGTTTTTCTGGGAGACAACTACAGAAAACCAGAACTTGAAAAGATTCAAAAACTCATAGGAGAAGAATTCCCAAATCTCGATCTTGAAATCTACGAAGGAGGACAGCCTCACTATCCTTATTTGATGCTTCTACAATGAGAGGTGGAAATATAAAGGCAATCGTTTATCTCCCGCTGGATCCAGAAAAAGCGAAACAGAATAATCTTCCAGTGAAACTCCCTGTCCTCGCTGAAGATCTCCCGAAGGTACTGGAAGAAGATAGGATACCCCTCGATGTCATATTGAGGGGTCTGGAAGCCCAGTACGAGATCACAAAGGATGAATACTACAGATCCTATTATGTGTTCTTCCTCTACGAGAAATTCAAACAGCTCCTGCGCGAAGGAAAGCTCGACGAAGCCGAGAAAATTCTGGAAAAAGCCAAGGAAGTTCAGTACGACTACCGCTATCATTTCTACCGTGGACTTCTCCTGAAACACAGAGGAGAGCTTGGAGAAGCAGAAATCGAAATGAGGCTCGCCATTTCGATGAACGACCGTTTCGCACCAGCATATTTTGAACTTGCCGGTATACTCAAAGAGAAAAACGAGATCGAAGACAGTCTTCTCTTCTACGAAAAAGCCTACGAAGTCAACAAAGAGTTTCTCTTACCACTCCTCAAGAAAGGAGATCTCCTTCTGGAAGAAGGAAGGCTCGAAGAAGCGATCGAAGAATACAGGAGAATCCTCGAGAAAGACCCCAATTTTGTCGAAGTCTACGAAAGACTGGGAGTTATTTACAATCAGCTCCAACGATTCAAAGAAGCAGAGAAGTTCTTCAAAAAGGCTCTGGAAATAGAACGAAAAGATCATGTGGAGTACAATCTCTCTTACACTCTCATAAAACTCGGAAAACTCTTCGAAGCTCTCGAAATCCTAAAGAGACTTTATGAAAAAAACCCCGATGATCCCATGGTAGCCAACGAATACGGACTCCTTCTCAAGACACTCGGGCTGTACGAAGAAGCCCTCGAGGTCTTTGAGGATGCTTACCGCAGGCATAAAGAAGAGGAGATTCTGAAGTACAACTACGGAACGATCCTGCTTCACTTTGAGAAGGAGAAAGCCATATCCATCCTCTCGGAAATCTCTGGTGAGCTGAAAGATAGAGCCGAGTTTATGATCTCACTCGCAGAAAAAGATGTGATGATCCCCTCTTACGAGGAATTCGAATGGCTGAAAGATTACTTTTTCGAGGGCACCATCGATGTTGTTGCTCTTTCGGAAGAAATCGATTCAGAAGACGAGTATGCGAAAAGACGAATAGAGAGACTCAGAGAAGGGGAATTTCCGTTTTACGATACAACACTGGACTCTTCAGAAATGCTCGAAGTGATCCTCGGTATCATGTTCGAATCCCCCGATATCTTCAAAATGGAAGAAAACGCCGTGAAATTCGTCTCCGCGTTCTACGGTAGCTCTGTGATGATCGCCTCCACAATCGTTTTGACGAGAACTTTCCAGTATTTTCTCGCTGAAGAAGAACCTACCATGGAGGAACTTTTGAGAGAACTGGTCGCGGAGACCCAGGATGTGAACTGGAAATTTTCTCTGAGGCTCGCCAGATTCAGGCACGCAGACAGGTTTGATTTCAACAGACTCTCGGATCTTGTTATCGCGTTTCTACAATCCATAGAGCAGGGAACACCTGTATCAGATGACGAAAGGTTAAAATATCTACTGGAGAAACTGACTTTTCAGAAGGAGGGATAGAGATGTTCGATAAACAGGAGTTCGTATCGAAACTTGTCACAGAAGAAAAAGCAAAGATTGTTCTCCTCGTAATGGATGGTCTTGGGGACATTCCCGTGAACGGAAAAACACCTCTTCAGGCTGCGAACACTCCGAATTTGGATAACCTAGCAAAGGAAAGTGATCTCGGACAGACGATACCCGTTCTTCCCGGAATCACCCCGGGAAGCGGACCAGGACACCTTTCGCTCTTCGGATACGATCCCATAAAGTACCAGATTGGAAGAGGAATCCTCGAAGCTCTCGGTATAGGTGTTGAAGTGGGAGAAAAAGACGTCGTTGCAAGGGCGAATTTCGCCACCTGGGATGGAAAAGTGGTCCTCGACAGAAGAGCCGGAAGGCCTGCCACAGAAGAATCCGCCAAGGTGGTTCAGCTGCTCTCGGAAAAGATAAAGAAAATCGAAGACGTTGAGATCACTTTTTATCCTGGAAAAGAACACAGGTTCGTCGTGAAATTCACGGGGGAAGGACTCGGAGATAAAGTGACGGACGCAGATCCCCAAAAAGAAGGACATCCCATGGTTTGGGCTGAAGGTCTGGACGAACCTTCGAAAAAAACGGCAAGGATCGCCAACGAATTGATCAAAAAGATAGCGGAAGTTCTGAAAGACAACCCGAAGATAAACTTCGCCCTCATCAGAGGCTTCTCCAAATACCCGGATCTTCCGAAATTCCCTCAAGTTTACAAGATGAAAGCGGGAGCTATAGCAACATACCCGATGTACAGGGGACTTGCGAAACTCGTGGGAATGGAAATAATAGAAACGGGCCAAACTGTAGCAGATGAGATAAAAACGCTGAAGGAAAAATGGAACGACTACGACTTCTTCTACGTCCACGTGAAGAAAACCGACTCTTACGGTGAAGATGGAAAATTCGAAGAAAAGGTGAAGGTGATAGAAGAAGTCGATGCAATCATTCCAGAGATAGTTTCACTGAATCCCGACGTTCTTGTGATCACGGGTGATCACTCCACTCCCGTTCCGCTGAAAGCACACAGCTGGCATCCCGTACCTCTTCTCATCTGGTCCAAATATACAAGAAGAGGTCTCTCTCAGGCTTTCAACGAGTTCGAATGTGCGAGGGGCACACTCGGAACGATCCATGCGAGCGACGTCATGACCCTGGCGCTCGCGTACGCCGGAAGGCTGGAAAAATTCGGAGCATGATACTCGTTTTCTTCTCCCTGTGTCTCGGGGCGCTGATCGGCGCCCTTTTTCGTTTTCCGTGGTACGTGCTTTTTCTACTGGCAGCTATCTTCTGGAAAAGAAACAAAGATATCTCTGTGGTGATACTCTTCACTCTTCTGAGCGCTTCCCTCTACCAGATTGGAACCCTTCCCGCTGGAAACTACGAACTGGTAGGATATGCGGAAAGGGGAAGGTTGAAACAGGTGAAAGTGTTTCAAGAAAAGTGGAAGAGGATACACCCTGTGAGAATAGAAACCTCAGAAGAGGGATACGTCTACGCAATCGGATACTTCGATGGAAAGGCCTTCCATCCTTCGTACATAAAAAAGGTCGAAAAGCCTTCCCTCAAGACCCTGAAAGAGTCTTTCTCCGGAATGGCGAACGGAACAGTTCTTTCCGTACTTTTCGGAGAGAAAAACGGAGATATTTACAGAAGTGGTCTGGGACACTTCTTTGCAGTTTCAGGACTGCACGTGGGAATAGCTTTCTCACTCTACACAACGCTGTTGTCTTTCCTGACATGGAGAAGAACTTACCAGGAACTTGCCGCGCTTTTGTTACTTGTTCCCTACGTGATCGCAGTGGGCACGCCTTCTGTGATCAGGGCTTACCTGACTATTTTTCTATGGGTAGCGTTCAAAATCTTCGGTTTCAGGACGACTCCCCTTCATACAACGGCAACGGTGGGATCCTTTATGATGATCGTGGATCCCACCGTTGTTTTCACTCCCTCTTTCCTGTTGTCCTTCTTTGTCACCCTTTGCATACTGGAGTCAAAAAATATTTTTGAACTGACAGCGAGGGCTTATCTGTCAGCTCTACCGTTTCTCTGTCTTTTCTTTGGAGGAACCAACGTGTCAGCTCTGCTTCTCTCTATTCCAGTGTCCCTTCTCATGATACCAGTAACGTGGCTCGCTCACCTTTCGTTTCTTCTATTCCTCCTGGGACTCAAAACATCCGCTTTGATCACAGCAAAGATAACAAACATCGTCTCGCTTCCTCTGAACTGGTTCATAAAACTGGCGAATCTGTTCCCTGAAGTTCCTCTTCCACAGTATCTTTACTTCATTTTGATCTTTTTCCCTCTTCTTTTTCTTTCGCCTGACATTCGGGACATATTCCGTAAAATTTCAGGTCGTGCCATTTTATAACGTAACCTGTTTTTTCAGAAACGTCTGATATTATTTTATTCACCTGTTCTGAGTTTATCTCCACGATCCTCCCACACTTCTGACAAATCACGTGCTGATGCGATTCCCTGTTAGATCGATCGGCCAGCTCGTACCTGTAAAGTCCTTCTCCGAAATTCAGTTTTCTCAAAAATCCAAGCTCTACAAGAAGTTCCACCGACCTATAAACCGTGGCTTTGCTTATTCGAACGTTCCTGTTCAAAAGTTCTCGGTAAACTTCTTCTACTCCCAGATGCCTTCCTCGAGACTCCAGGAAGATCTTGAGAATCATTTCCCTCTGTGCCGTGATTCTGTATTTTCTCTTCTTCAATTCGTTTCGAAGTTCTTCGTACATCTGAGCACCTCCTTCTGCTTCACAGGTTCATGATCGGTTTTATGTCTATTTTCCATCCTGTGAGCTTTGCAGCGAGTCTCGCGTTCTGCCCTCCTTTTCCTATGGCGAGGGAAAGCTGTGTCGGAGGAACTAGAACGCGTGCTGCCTTGTTCTCTTTGTCGAGTATCTCCACTTCTATGACGGTAGCCGGCGCGAGGGCGTTCGCTATGAGCTGTTTGGGATCGTCCGACCACTTCAGAACGTCGAGTTTTTCACCCTTAAGCTCCTTCAGTATGGCGGCTATCCTTGATCCTCCTTCACCGATGCAGGCACCTATGGGATCCACGTTCGGATCGTTCGATGCAACTGCCACCTTTGTTCGAACACCGGGTTCTCTGGCGATAGCCTTTATTTCCACGATTCCATTCTCCACTTCCGGAATTTCGAGTTTCATCAAGCCAATTACGAACTCCGGTACTCTCCTGCTCACGAGTATCTTCGGCCCCTTGGTTGTTTTAACCACATCGATGATGTAGACCTTCACCAGATCACCGGCTTTAATTTCTTCATCAGGGATCCACTCTTTCTTTGGAAGCCTTGTCTCGAGTTTTCCTATTCTGATATCCGCCCACTCGCCCATGACTCTTATGACTTCAGCGGTTGTAACCGTTCCTTTGAGTTCGGAATACTTCTCGAACTGTTTCTCCTTCTCGAGTTCTCTGATTCTCTGGATGAGAACCTGCTTTGCTGTCTGCGCGGCTATTCTTCCAAAATTCTTAACGTTCAGTTCCTTCTTAACAATAGACCCTACTTCCGCGAGGGGATCGATCTTTTTCGCCTCATCGAGGGATATCTGTGTTGCAGGATCTTCCACTTCTTCCACAACTTCGAGGAGCTGATACACTTTTATGTTTCCCGTGTTCCTATCTATAACAACCTCCACGTTCTTGGAATTTCCAAAGTTCTTCCTGTAAGCACTCACCAGTGCTTTTTCAAGGATAGGAATGACCTCTTCTTTGGAAATTCCTTTTTCTTCCTCCAGCTGGTCGAGGGCTTCCAGCAAGCCTATGTTCATAATGCCACCTCCTTAAAATTCCACTTCCAGATTCGCTCTCTTCACATCATCGATGTTTATTTCGTATTTCTTCTTCCCGTCCGAGATCGTGATAGTTCCATCGACAAAGGATTCGATTCTGCCTACGAAGGTCTTTCCATCCTTTGTTACTATTTTCGCGAGCTTTCCGGTGAAACGAACGTAATCTCTCGGACCCCTCAACGGTCTGTCGAGTCCCGGCGAAGAGACTTCGAGTGTGTAGGAGTGTTCTATGAAGTCTTCACGATCGAGGAATCGTTCCATCTCCCTCGAAAAGAGCTCACAGTCCCTCACACTCACATAACCCACGGGATTGTCTATGATGATTCTGAGGACCCATCCTCTGCTCTCACGTCTGTATTGAACATCAAATATTTCCAGCCCTTGCTCTTCTGCTATCCTTTCCGCTTCTTTTCTTACCTTCTCGAGGATCATTTCTTCAAACATGCTCTCACCCACCCCGTATGATGAATGAAAAACCGGGACCTGAAAAGTCCCGGTCTTTCTCTGGCGGAGAGGGTGGGATTTGAACCCACGGGTGGCTTTTGGCCACCACACGCTCTCCAGGCGTGCGCCTTAGACCCCTCGGCCACCTCTCCTCTCCACACCAGAAAAATATTATACACTCAATCGTTTCCTTGTTCAAGTTTTCATTTTTCTTCCTTCTTTTTCATTCTGAAGTATCTCCATACTCCCACGGCGAAAACGAAAAGCGCAAAGATGGAGAGGATCTTTGTTATCATTGATTTCTCACCTCACATTTATTATTTTACTATCTCACGGAAAGGACTTTCAATATTGACGGAGATTGTCTTTTCCGTAATTGATATTCATAAACACGAAAATAATATGTGGATCGTATCCTTTACAAAACTGAAAATAACAGTGAAAAAACACTTCATACAAATTATTTCAAATAATCCTATAATTATGCTATCAAGAACAAAGAGGAGGGTTCATCATGAAAGAGAAAGTCGTTCTTGCATACAGTGGTGGTCTCGATACTTCCGTCATTTTGAAGTGGCTCTGCGAAAAGGGCTTCGACGTGATAGCTTACGTTGCAAACGTTGGACAGAAGGACGATTTCGTTGCAATAAAAGAAAAGGCCTTGAAAACAGGCGCTTCAAAAGTCTACGTGGAAGACCTCAGAAGGGAATTCGTCACAGATTACATATTCACCGCACTCCTTGGAAACGCCATGTACGAAGGAAGGTACCTTCTTGGAACCGCTATCGCAAGACCTCTTATAGCCAAAAGACAGGTGGAAATAGCCGAGAAAGAAGGAGCACAGTACGTTGCGCACGGTGCGACCGGGAAAGGAAACGACCAGGTGAGGTTCGAGCTCACCTACGCCGCTTTGAATCCAAATCTCAAAGTTATCTCACCCTGGAAAGACCCTGAATTTCTCGCCAAATTCAAGGGCAGAACAGATCTCATAAACTACGCTATGGAGAAAGGGATTCCAATCAAAGTCTCCAAAAAAAGACCCTACAGCGAAGACGAAAACCTCATGCACATTTCCCACGAAGCGGGCAAACTGGAGGATCCCGCACACATACCTGACGAAGACGTGTTCACATGGACAGTCTCCCCAAAGGACGCTCCGGATGAAGAAACCTTGCTCGAAATCCATTTCGAAAACGGCATTCCGGTGAAAGTTGTGAACCTCAAAGATGGAACAGAAAAGACAGATCCCCTCGAACTCTTCGAATATCTGAACGAAGTAGGTGCGAAAAATGGAGTGGGAAGACTCGACATGGTCGAAAACAGATTCATAGGTATAAAATCAAGAGGGGTGTACGAAACTCCGGGCGCGACGATCCTGTGGATCGCACACAGAGATCTCGAAGGAATCACCATGGACAAAGAAGTCATGCACCTGAGAGACATACTCGCTCCGAAGTTCGCGGAGCTCATATACAACGGTTTCTGGTTTTCTCCAGAAATGGAGTTCCTCCTCGCAGCGTTCAGAAAAGCACAGGAGAACGTGACCGGAAAGGTGACGGTATCCATATACAAAGGAAACGTCATGCCCGTTGCGAGGTATTCACCGTATTCACTGTACAATCCGGAACTTTCGAGCATGGACGTCGAAGGAGGATTCGATGCCACTGACTCGAAGGGCTTCATCAACATTCACGCCCTGAGGTTGAAGGTCCACCAGCTCGTGAAAAAGGGGTATCAGAGATGAGTGAAAAACTCTGGGAGAAAGGCTACAAAGTCAACGAAGAAGTAGAAAAATTCACTGTCGGAGACGATTACATAACGGACATGAAGATCATAGAATACGACATAAAGGCCTCCATAGTACACTCCAGGATGCTACACAAAATAGGCCTTCTGAGCGCGGAAGAACAAAAGAAAATAGAAGAAGCGCTCAGTGAACTCCTCAATCTTGTAAAAGAGGGAAAGTTCCAGATAAAACCGGAGGAGGAAGACTGCCACACCGCCATCGAGAACTTTCTCGTGAAAAAACTTGGAGAGATCGGAAAAAAGATCCACACCGCTCGCTCAAGGAACGATCAGGTCTTAACCGCGCTGAGACTCATGTACAAGGAAGAATTGAAAGAGATAGAAAACCTCATTAGAGAACTTCAAAAAAGCCTGGAAAGATTCATAGAAAAGTTCGGTGACGTGAAATTTCCAGGATACACCCACACCAGAAAAGCAATGCCAACCGATTTTGCAACGTGGGCAGGAGCGCTGAAAGACGCCCTCGAAGACGATCTGAAACTTCTCAAAACGGCTTACGAAATCGTAGATCAATCGCCTCTGGGGACGGGAGCTGGCTACGGTGTTCCCATCGACATAGACAGAGAGTTTACAGCGAAGGAACTCGGATTCTCGAAGGTCCAGTGGAATCCCATCTACACCCAGAACAGCAGGGGAAAGTTCGAATATCTGATTCTTCACACGCTCTCTCAGATATCTTACGATCTGAACCGGTTCGCCTCCGATATCATATTCTTTTCTCTTCCAGAGATAGGTTATCTCAAACTGCCAAAAGAGCTCTGCACGGGAAGTTCCATCATGCCACACAAGATAAATCCGGATCCACTGGAACTCGTAAGGGCCCATCACCACACGATAGTTTCGAAGATGCTGATGGCAGTCACTCTGCCGTCAAATCTCATCTTCGGTTACCACAGAGACTTCCAGCTTTTGAAGAAGCCGGTGATAGAGGCTTTCGAAGTTGTTAAGAATATCGTAAGAATAATGAAAATAATTTTTGACCATCTTGAAGTTGATAAAGAAAGATCTGAGTCTAGTATTACTGAGGAAGTACTGGCCACACACAGAGTCTATGAACTGGTGAAACAAGGAGTACCGTTCCGCGACGCTTACAGGATGGTAGCGGAAAAGTACGGGAGGGAAAAAGATTGATCAGAGCTGGAATAATAGGTGCGACAGGTTACACAGGACTGGAGCTCGTCAGACTTTTGAAAAACCACCCCGAAGCGAAGATAACCTATCTGTCCTCGAGGACCTACGCCGGAAAGAAACTTGAAGAAATCTTCCCTTCGACACTGGAGAACAGTATTCTCAGCGAGTTCGATCCAGAGAAGGTCTCAAAAAACTGCGATGTTCTTTTCACGGCGCTTCCAGCCGGTGCGAGTTACGATCTCGTCAGGGAGCTCAAAGGTGTGAAGATAATAGATCTTGGCGCGGATTTTCGTTTCGACGACCCGGGAGTGTACAGAGAGTGGTACGGAAAAGAGTTGTCGGGATACGAGAACATAAAAAGAGTTTACGGACTTCCAGAACTCCATCGTGAGGAGATAAAGAATGCTCAGGTGGTGGGAAATCCCGGATGTTATCCAACGAGCGTCATCCTCGCTCTCGCTCCCGCACTGAAACACAATCTTGTGGATCCGGAAACGATACTGGTCGACGCGAAATCTGGAGTTTCCGGGGCGGGAAGAAAAGAGAAGGTAGATTATCTCTTCTCCGAGGTGAACGAAAGTCTCAGACCGTACAACGTGGCAAAACACAGACACGTTCCTGAAATGGAGCAGGAACTCGGGAAGATCTCGGGGAAGAAAGTGAACGTGGTGTTCACACCTCATCTCGTTCCTATGACGCGTGGAATCCTCTCGACGATATACGTAAAAACAGACAAATCCCTCGAAGAGATACACGAAGCGTACCTCGAATTCTACAAGAATGAACCGTTCGTTCATGTTCTTCCCATGGGAATTTATCCTTCGACGAAGTGGTGCTATGGATCCAACCACGTCTTCATCGGTATGCAGATGGAAGAAAGAACAAACACGCTCATACTGATGAGCGCAATAGACAACCTCGTGAAGGGGGCGTCGGGACAGGCAGTTCAGAACATGAACATCATGTTCGGTCTGGACGAGACGAAGGGACTCGAATTCACTCCAATATATCCGTGAAAGGGGTTGGAAAAGAGTGTTCACTCCCAGGGGTTTCAAGTTCGCAGGAGTACACTGCAAGATAAAGAGAAAAAGAAAAGACCTAGGAATCATTTTCTCTGAAGTTCCGTGCGTTGCCGCGGGAGTCTTCACCACCAACGTTGTCAAAGCAGCACCGGTGATTTACGACATGGAGATCCTGAAAAAGAATCCAAACGGTATCAAAGCGGTCGTTGTGAACAGCGGTGTGGCCAACGCATGTACCGGTGAACAGGGAATGATCAACGCAAGGAGGATGGCAGAAAAAACGGCTGAAGAGCTCGGTGTTCCCGTTGAAAGTGTCCTCGTTTCCTCCACAGGGGTAATAGGGGTTCAGCTTCCCATGGATAAGGTGGAAAACGGCATAGAAGAAGCGGCGAGGGTGCTTTCAAACGATCCTCTTCCGTTTGCCGAGGCGATCATGACAACCGACACAAAGGTGAAGATGCACAGCACCAAGGTGATGATCGATGGAAAAGAAATCACCGTTCTGGGAATCGCCAAGGGATCCGGCATGATCCACCCCAACATGGCAACCATGCTCTCGTTCATAACGACAGACGCAAAAATTTCTGAAGAAGCCCTGAAAAAACTCTTAAAGCTCTCAGTCGATGATTCCTACAACATGATAGACGTCGATGGAGACACGAGCACGAACGACATGGTGATCGTTCTCGCAAACGGTCTTGCGGGCAACACAACGATCCAGCCCGAAACGGATGGTTTCTGGAAACTCTACGAAGCCGTTCACGAGGTGAATCAGGTTCTCGCGGAGAAGATAGTGGAAGACGGTGAGGGAGCAACGAAAGTCATGGAAGTCCATGTAATCAACGCCCCCGATATAAAGTCAGCGAGACTGATCGCCAGATCGATCGTTTCCTCAAACCTTGTGAAGACAGCCATATATGGGGAGGACGCGAACTGGGGAAGGGTCATCGCCGCGGCGGGGTACTCCGGTGCAACCTTTGATCCTGAGAAACTCGACCTGTTCTTCGAAAGCGAGGCGGGAAGGATAAAGGTGGCGGAAAACGGGCAGGGAGTATCTTTCGACGAGGAAGAAGCGAAGAAGATTCTCAGCGAAAAGAAGATAAGAATAATCCTCGACATGAAACAGGGAAAAGAGACCGCAAAAGCGTGGGGATGTGATCTCACGGAGAAGTACGTTGAGATAAACGGGAGGTACAGAACATGAGGATCGACACGGTCAACGTTCTCCTCGAAGCCCTTCCATACATAAAGGAATTCTATGGGAAAACCTTCGTCATAAAGTTCGGCGGCAGTGCGATGAAGCAGGAGAACGCAAAGAAAGCCTTCATCCAGGATATAATTCTCCTGAAGTACACTGGAATAAAACCGATCATCGTTCACGGTGGAGGGCCTGCCATCTCCCAGATGATGAAGGACCTCGGTATAGAACCTGTTTTCAAGAACGGGCACAGGGTGACCGACGAGAAAACCATGGAGATCGTTGAGATGGTCCTCGTTGGAAAGATCAACAAAGAAATCGTGATGAACCTGAACCTGCACGGTGGACGGGCCGTTGGAATCTGCGGAAAAGATTCAAAACTCATAGTGGCAGAAAAGGAGACGAAACACGGAGACATAGGTTACGTTGGAAAAGTGAAGAAGGTCAATCCAGAAATTCTTCATGCACTGATAGAAAACGATTATATCCCGGTGATTGCCCCTGTGGGAATAGGAGAAGACGGTCACTCCTACAACATAAACGCCGATACCGCAGCTGCAGAGATAGCGAAAAGCCTGATGGCAGAGAAGCTCATCCTCCTCACGGACGTGGACGGTGTTCTGAAGGATGGCAAACTCATCTCCACTTTGACACCGGACGAGGCAGAGGAACTGATCAGAGACGGCACAGTGACGGGGGGAATGATTCCGAAGGTTGAATGCGCCGTGTCTGCAGTGAGGGGGGGAGTGGGAGCCGTTCACATCATAAACGGGGGATTGGAACACGCGATCCTGCTGGAGATATTCAGCAGGAAGGGTATCGGAACCATGATAAAAGAACTGGAGGGGTAAAGATGTATCTGATGAACACTTACAGCAGGTTTCCAGCAACGTTTGTCTACGGTAAAGGCTCCTGGATCTACGACGAAAAAGGAAACGCGTATCTCGATTTCACTTCAGGAATAGCGGTGAACGTCCTCGGACACTCTCATCCTCGACTGGTGGAGGCCATAAAGGATCAGGCAGAGAAGCTCATTCACTGTTCAAATCTTTTCTGGAACCGACCGCAGATGGAACTGGCAGAGCTTCTGTCGAAGAACACGTTCGGTGGCAAGGTTTTCTTCGCGAACACGGGAACCGAAGCGAACGAAGCCGCCATAAAGATAGCGAGAAAATACGGAAAGAAAAAGAGCGAAAAAAAATACAGAATCCTCTCCGCCCACAATTCTTTCCACGGAAGAACTCTGGGCTCCCTCACAGCGACGGGACAGCCGAAATATCAGAAACCTTTCGAACCACTCGTTCCCGGTTTTGAATACTTCGAGTTCAACAACGTAGAAGATCTGAGAAGAAAGATGTCAGAAGACGTGTGTGCTGTGTTCCTCGAACCGATTCAGGGAGAAAGCGGAATAGTACCAGCCACCAAAGAATTCCTTGAAGAGGCTAGAAAACTATGCGACGAGTACGATGCACTTCTTGTGTTCGATGAGGTTCAGTGTGGAATGGGAAGGACAGGAAAACTCTTCGCGTATCAAAAGTACGGAGTCGTTCCGGACGTTCTCACAACCGCCAAGGGACTCGGTGGGGGAGTCCCCATTGGAGCTGTCATCGTGAACGAAAGAGCAAATGTTCTGGAGCCGGGAGATCACGGCACCACGTTCGGAGGAAACCCGCTCGCCTGCAGGGCCGGGGTGACCGTGATCAAAGAGTTGACGAAGGAAGGCTTCCTCGAAGAAGTGGAAGAGAAGGGAAACTACCTCATGAAAAAGCTCCAGGAAATGAAAGAAGAATACGACGTGGTAGCCGACGTGAGGGGAATGGGACTCATGATAGGGATTCAGTTTAGAGAGGAAGTGAGCAACAGAGAGGTCGCCACGAAATGCTTTGAAAATAAACTGCTCGTCGTTCCAGCAGGTAACAACACAATCAGATTCTTACCACCGCTCACGGTAGAGTACGGAGAGATCGATCTGGCAGTTGAAACGCTCAAAAAAGTCCTGCAAGGAATTTAAAAGGGAGGCTTTGCCTCCCTTATTCTTTCTTCTTTTTCTCGCTTTTTTTCTCCTCTTCTTTTTCCATCACTTCTCCTTCTTCACCCAGCTGTTCGAGCTCCCCGCCGCATTTTTCGCAGTACTTGTTCAGCTGATATTCGATAGACGTTGCGGAGTAGTAGATTGCTCCACATTTTTTGCATCTGTATATGTAAGGCATGAAAACACCCCCTTGTGAGTATTACCGCGTCTTATGAGCCTTCGCTTCGCTCCTGTGATATATTCTAATACTTTATTTGGTCAGTTTCAAGTTTTTAGAATGAATAATACGAGTCCTATCATTGCAACTATAAAACCGATGATTTCAAAAAATGTTACAGTTTCACCCAAAAGAAGAAAAGACCACAGAATAGAAAGAACCGGCTCTCCAACCAGAACAACACCCACTACACTTGAAGGTAAATATTTGAGCGAGAGATTGATGAGGAGATACCCCAGAAACGAACATCCCACCCCCAGACCGATGAGAATGAACCACTCCCTCGCTTCAACGACCCTGAACGATGGCACGAGGAAAGCCAGAACAGTCGAAGCTAAGGCGTGTGTTTTCAGGCTGAAGTTCATACTTCCCATGGCCCTGTTCAGGTATCTTCCAAGAACAAGGTATCCACAAAAGAACACCACACCGATAACTGCGAGCAAATCACCCCTCGAAATACCTGAAAAACCCTCTTTTCCAGCAAGAGCCAGTACCACCCCCGCAACGACCATGCTTCCCGTGACGATTCTGAAAGGACTGAGCCTCTCACCGTAGACCAGCCACGAGAGCAATCCCGTTAAAACAGGCTGAAGCGTCAAAGGTATAACGGCTCCGGCAACGGTGGTGTGGTTGAAGGCAGAAACCCAGAAGAAAAAGTGCATCGCAAGGAAAAATCCAGTAGCCAAAGAGAGAACTTCCTTCTTCAAAGAAAAAAGCTCAACTCTTCTCTTTACCAGAAAGAAAAACAGTGAAGCGATGAAAACCCTGTAGAAAGCGATGGTCGCAGGTGGAAGAGAAGAAAGTTTTATGAGTATCCCCGAAAAGGACGCCACTAAAACACTGAGTAAAGGATAGAAAACGGGTTTCAAGTGCTTCACATCCCCTGGAAGTGTTTTGGATGAACACCAGAAGTTATTAAATCGTACTGGTAAACCGGTTGCTACACTGAACAAATGAACTACGAGTGCGATTCTGGGATCAAAAGGATAGAAGACAGTAATTCAAATGAAGCATTATCTCGTAACGATTTATTTACATCCTCGACCACTTGAACAATTCCGTATTTTATAGTATATTTCTTTCTGGTGCACACTTCATGCCCCCATCGTCTAGCGGCCTAGGACACTGGCCTTTCAAGCCAGAGGCAGGGGTTCGAATCCCCTTGGGGGCGCCAGAGATCGAAGGGATGCCAGAGGAGCATCCCTTTTGTTTTTTTATTCATTCATGCACTCCTATGTTTGAACGCCGGGAAAATCCGATAGTAAACGTATTCCAAAGCTTTTTTCAGTGCGATATTTATGGGATATCTTTCCTGTGCGAGGAAGAAATCTATAGCGAGCAGTTTTGAGTACATTTCGCTGCAGTTTGGAAGGGTTTCAATGAAACTGGAAAGCGCAGGTTTCAGATATTTACATCCCCACACTTCTGGTTTTTCCTTTCTAAGAACGTAACTTCCCGAGAAGAGACGACACACCATAGGTCTGAAAGAGTGATACAAACAACCACCACGCTCAGAATGTGGATCGAAGAGTACACATCGATCCATTTCATCAACATTTTCAAGGATCTCTAACCACTTCTCTATCGAATCGTTTTGCAAGAGATGAATTGCGAGGGGAACAAATTCAAGAATGGTAACCTCAATATTAACAGAGGGAGTATTACAACACTCCCTGCATCCATTGCAGGAAGGAAAATTTTTCTGGATACTATCCAGTTCCTCGTAAAGCTTTATAACCTGTAGAGAAAGCTCTATTAGTCTTTCCACGAAGGATATTTATAACTCGCTGAAGTTAAAAAAACAGATAAGAGTTTTGAAAAAAAGAAGGAATAAAAATTGAAAAATCATGAGCGAAGCAAATAAGGTGTTCTCATTTCCTTTGCTCTATACATTCGCATATCTGCTACTTTCAGAAGTTCTTCAAGATTTTCTCCGTCTTCAGGAAATCTGGCAACTCCTATGTTCGATGCAACAGTTAAAGTTGTGTTCCCCACTCTGATGGGTTCTCTGAAGGTGGAAAGAATCCTTTCCAGGAAGAATTTCAGATACTCTTCTTTCATATCGTAGAGGAGAATGGTAAACTCATCGCCACCGTATCGAGCCACCACATCGCTCCTTCTTACCCTGTCCAAAATCCTTCTCGAAACTGTCTTTAACACCTCATCACCTGTCAGGTGACCGTATGTATCATTTATTGCCTTAAATCCAGCAAGATCCAAGAAAAGAACGAATGCCTTCTTTCCTTCACGCTTTGCCAAGTCCAGATATTTGTTTCCCAACTCGAAGAGATAGCGTCTGTTTGGAAGTCCTGTCAGTGGATCGTGATAAGCCATGTATTTCAGCTCTTTCATGCCAAGCGAGAGTCCCTCACTTTCAACAGCCACCAGTAGAGTCTGAATCAAAAGAACAGCATCTTCACTCAGAGACCCTTTCAGATATAGAACCAGAGATCTCCTACATTCACCATCTTTCAACACTGAAATAATCGCAGTTTTGCTGTTTTTCATTCTGAGAAGATGTCTCAGTTCTTCCAGTGTGAAGAAAAATCCCTCCTTGAAAAAGGGAGGAACTTTTCCCTCAGAAACTTTCACAGAAAGCTTCCCACTTTCACCGTCGTTTTCCAGGAAAACAAAACCGATTACAAGCTGTGAGGAACGCAACACTTTTTTCAACAATTCAAAATGATCGTTATTCACAGCTGTCACCCTTTGAGATTCAACTTTTTATTGTCTGAATTATATCACATTATTCTTTCGAAAACGATCAAATAATTTTCGATATTGTGTTATCATCATTGTTACTGTGGTGTGCGAGGTTCAGTTCTTTTCTCCCTCAATATGGAAAACGAGCCATCTGTTCTCTGCCAAAACCCAGAGATCAGATGGTGTTTTGAGTTCAGTTTTGACCCTTTTTGCCGCGGGTACTGCCAAACCTGCTATAGTCGCTGGTACCTCGTACAGGTACCACCATCTTAGCTTCTGAAGACGTTGCAATCCCTCGTTCTTGGTCAGGACATCTTTGAGCTTAATTTCTCCTGCATGGTCACGCCTGCACATATCCAGCGTGCTGACATCTCCCACAAAAATCATCGTACCAAACACCTCCTTAAAGAACTCTCAAAAACGCATCTCGAAGGGTCATAGAAGGTTCAGCTGTTCTTTTTATGATTTTGAAACTTTTCGGATTTTCAACGCCGTAGTTGTAGCGCGGGTGAAGGATGTCGTCTTTCGTTTTGAAGTCGGGAAGTAGTTTGTATTTAACTACATCAGCTTCGAAAGATACAACGTCTCCTACAGCAATATCCATATTTTCAGGGATCCTTTTGATCGCAACCCACAGATGATCCACCTTGACCTTCTTATCCAAATACCTCACAGTAACGTTTGTTATGAGAATTGTTGGCTTTTTCGAGAAAGGACTTCTTGTGGTACCAAACGCTTTGATTTTCCCCCTGACAGAAACTCTCTTTCCAACAAAAGGCAAAAGTTCGTTTCTAATTCTTCTCCTTGTCTTGTTTGATATCACATCCATCCCCCCTTGAATACAAATTTCATAAAATGTATAAGAAAAAGCCCCGCTTGATGCGGGGCTCACTGATATCTTTTGAATTTCAAGACTCTACAGCTCAGCTGGGCTCTTCGAAACGACCGTAACCATAACTTGTTTTTGCGCCTAAGCCATAAGCTTTTAGCATCTCCACGAATCTCTGTTTTATTAGTTCCTTTTCCGAATTTCCAATAACTCCGGAACGACTCTCAAGAACGGTAAACCAGAACACACCACTGCTCACCACCAAGTATTTTATTGGAACAGGGTCGTACCAATCATTCGGAGGAAGTTTTTCTTTCATATAATACGGCTGGAAGTGTGGATTGACGATATCCAGCGAAAATTTCAAATCCGAAACAGGTATTGCATCAAGAAAAATGAGGTCACCCTCTCTTTCGGTGTCTCCAAAAATATGAGCGAGTGATTCGTATTTATCCCTTTCGAATTCGAATAAAAAACTGGCAAACGCCCCCTTGACAGCGGTGCCAGGAATTATGGGAAGTCCGTAATTTCTGGAAAGAGTTATGCCCACCTCGATAGAAGAAGGATTCCCAGCCCCAAGCAAGAGTTTTCCTTTCACTCTCATCTTCAAGTTGATAAACGGTTTTCTTTTCTTGATCAGCTGTTCCCTTCTTTCTTTGAGAATACTGCTGATCTTTCCAAAATCGGATTGCAATTTCTCAACGGTCTGGAAGATTTTGCTTACTATCTCTTTATCTTTTGAGTTTGAACCCTCAAGCAAAAGAAAGCTGTACTTTTCCCAGTAAAGACTGAGATTTTTGCTTTCAGGTAGTTTCATTCTCTTCACCACCCAGGAGAACCTCTCCGCATCTTTTGAGCCATTTTGCACACTCAAGAGCAGCGATCTGTGCTTTCAAGTATGTCCTGGCATCCAAAAACTCGTTTTCCATCAGTCTTTCGACGATACCATCTTCCAGTGTCAGGTGTTCGATCATCTTTCCAAGGTGATCCACCACCTTGTTTTTTCCTTTCTTTTTCAGAAAGAGAATTGTTCCCATCAAACCGTTTTGAACGATCATACTTCCAAGACCCTTCACATCCCTGAGGTAATCATCTCTTTTGTCTTTCTCAACTTCCTCAACCAAATTCATCGCCAGTTTTGCCAGTTCAAGGCTGAGCGTCTTCATCTTCATCACCTCCAGGCATGTACCCACATCATGCCTTTTCCAACAGTTTCTTTTCCTCCGATGTTGATCAATTCTCCATTTACTTCGTTTTCGAAAACTTCCATCAAAGAATCTTTCCCGGAATCTTCTTTGTTACCGTAGTACGTCTTCCTCACCACAAAGTACATCACCGTATCCTGAGGCAGATATTCCTCGTACCACAAACCACCTTCTTCAACGGTTTTCTTCTCTCTGTTTATTCTCACTCTCGGTACAACTTCTGTCATAGCCTGAACGATTTCTGAGAAGAGAACATCATTCACAACAACCACATCGCTTTCCATTTTCTTTTTCAGGTAGTCAACTGGAGCACAATTGGAAATCTTCGATATCAATTCCCTTGTCCTTGGAAGTTCACCAACAAATGGTTCTAATTTTACTTCCTCAAGGAACACCTCACCAGATCCATAGAAGGAGACTGCCTTTCCATAATCAATATTCGCCTCTTCTAGTTCTTTAACAACATCGTTATCCCCTACAGATTTCGCAAATTTTATCAGTACAAGAGGACACGTAACCCACACAAAAAGCCTATCCGGGTTTCTCACAGGGAAAAGGAGAATTCTCGCTTCAGAAAAGCTCAAACTACCAGGAACCGTTCCTTTGTCGCTTTTCGGTTCACTTCCAAATATCTCTTCTATCTTTTTTTCATCTATCTTGTCCTCTTTGATGAGAGACCTGAAGTAGGCCCTCAAAGCACCTTTTATACCATGTATAATGGGAAATTTTGTGGTTCTCTCCCTCTGAATAGGCAGGTCAACAACTCCTATTTCGAAACCAGTTCCAGCATGAACCTGAGTTTCCGCGTAAAGAAGGAAGACTCTTCCTTCCATCTTCCTATCCCTCCTCAAAGTTTTTCGTACTTCATGAAGATACATCTTCCAAAACCAAAATCCGTGAATTTACTTTCATTCAGCACATGTCCATTGACCTTACCTTCCAGATAGTAAACAGCTCCCGGAGAGACAGCATGATAGATCTTCTTTGGTTTATTTTCGCGTAGGTCCCATCCGGAAACAACCTGCTTTCTAATCCCTGCGGTTGTGAGAACTCTCTTTCCAAGAATAGTTTTATCCTTCGGCATCCCTCCTCCATCGAAAACAGCCGGTGTTATGAGAGCAACCGCTACATTCTTATAGTCTGGAGGATCAAAAGCGGTGGTGTTCAGTTCTTCAACCTCGACCGCCGACCATTTGCTCTTCATTCCGAGAAACACACCGTCGAGTTTTGAAACAAGCTCGACCGTTCTTTCATCGTCTGTGAACATGAAAAATCCTCCATCGTAAAATCTGTAGTAGGAGATCGAATATATCATTCTTTCTTTCACTTTTTTTCTGTTTTCTTCAAAAGCTACTCCTATGTGGGTTTCCTTCTTAAAGATTTTTTCCGCGGAAACAAGATCGAATTTACACACACCCTGAGTGTTACTCCTGAGAAGTTCGAGATCACTCAGTTCTATGAGCCCTCCAGACGTAGATTCTTTACTATCCATTTTGTACTCAGGTTTCCAGGGAAGGTAAACTCCATCAATCTCGACAATGGGGGTGACTCTGTAGCCAGAATCCGTTTTATATATGTTTCTTGGAAGTGGAAAGTAGTGCTTCCTTCCTTCAGGGGTATTTTCAAAAACAAAAGGGCCGAACATCCTTACGTCTCCTGCTCTTTCAACATCTCCGGGATCGAATTTCTGATTTTTCATCAAAAGAGCCGTTCTCACAGCACCGTAAAAAGGAAAAGAAGATGGAAAAACACTCTCCACCCTATCAGAAAAAGAAAATCTTCTAGTCTCTCTGAAACCAACCCAGTCTTCAGGCTCAAAGTATATCGCCCACAGCTTCATTGAGACTCACCTCTCTTCATCGAGTACACCATTATGAGAAGTTCCAGTGCTTCTCTCATTGCTTCATCGAAGGAGGACTTCTTCGTGTTTTTGTAGTAAGCTAACAGTCGACTAAGAAAATTCTTGAAATTTCCAATAAACTCATTCTTCGATTTCTCTGAATGGATCGATCTTCTCAAAGTGAACTCTACAAACTTTTCCATTTTGTCCTCGTAGAGCGAGAAGTCCGGAGAGAGAAGTTTGTAAAGACTGCGGTGTGAAACATTGTAATTTTTCATCTCCTCAAGGATTTTCAACGATCTCTTGACAACGTCTTCTTCTTCAATTTCCCATGTTGATCCAGCAAAAATCATTTGCCCTGATCTCTTCACCTGCGTCACACAGAACGCGTTTCTTCCGTAAACGTTCTTTGCTCTCTTCTCTGCTTCCCTTGCTATCTTCAGAGCTACCTGAAGAGGAAACTTGTGATGGACAATAGCGATTCCAGCGCTCATAGTAGCGGCTCTTCCCATCAGAGGAGCGAAAGGCTTGTCGTTGTGGTACAGAACACCGTTTTCTGATCTGAATCTTTCCACATCAGAGCCGCTTTCAATCTCTATTTCGTACTCCAAGTGCCCCGAAAAGAATTTTCTGATGTCGTTTGCACATTCCAGTACGCTGTCTGCTGGAAGAAGTGCCAGAACATCGTCTCCACCGCTGTAAACGAGCATCCCGTTGTGTCTATCAACAATTTTCCCGACAAGTTGAGAGAAGATACCGAGTGTCCTCGAAACACCCCTGTGATAGGCTGGCTGAATGGTTTTGAATTCCTTCAGTTTTTCCCATGCATATTTGAGATCATCTGTTTCTTGAAACATCTCAATCACTTTCGGATTTATTACTTTTTCCAGGAAAGGTGCGTTCTCTCCAAGCATCCAATCACCCATTCGATCTCCATCCATGAGGAGAACAGCTATGTATCCATTCTTGAATTTTTCGGGATCCTCGATTTCCTTATTTGCCTGATTGTTTCTTGCAACATCCGTTGTTGAGTCGAATTTTATCCTGATATTGAGGATTTCCGGAAGAAATCTCTTCACAGTGTTCAGAGTTCCGAGCCTGTCCTCTTTTTCTATGTCTTTTTCTATATCTTTATCTTTGAACACAGCACAGGCTCTGACTCCAGCCCCAAAATCGTCCGCGTCAGTGAAGTGGTCGGGATAAACATCCTCTTCGTATCCCGGAAAGAGTCTGGCCATCTTTCTCGCAGCGAGTTTTGAGGTCAGAAGACGATGGAGGTACCTGTAAAACGTCCCAGGATTCTCTTTGTAACCAGCGTGTTCCGATACTTTCTTCAGAACTTCCTTGAAATCTTCAATTCCCGATCCCGTGAACAAGTTTCTCACCGTTTCAACTATCCTTTCAGGTTCATCGAAAGACACCTTTGATGTCTGAATGTCCGGAAAGAGAGACGATTGGTAATCGAACGAATGCTCGTTGAAAAGAAATTCGCTTTTACTGAGCTTTTCTTTTGTTTCATCAACTATTGTTTTCCATCTGTTTCTTATCGCTTCCTCACATTCTTTGAGTATTTCTTCGTCCGAGGATGGAACTATCGCAACAAAGAGATTTGGAAGAGAAGCGACTTCCCTCCGAGGAGGAACAGGACAGAGGTCTTCAAGATCTACGCCCATTGATTCGAGTGTTTCCTTGACGAAATAGTTTCCTCTCAAATACGGTGAGATGATGGAATCGAAGCCGTACTTTTTGCCAACAACTTCTATGGCACCGTAGATGAGATAAGAAAGAAGATAACTTCCAGCCCAAAGGTCTTTCACTTTTCTTGCCTGGGCTATCACTTCTTGAACAGGACCTATCGCTACCGCTACTAGAGATGCCTTCACCTGTTTCCCCTCTACACATCCCTTGAGAGCCGATGTTACGTCGAGATGGTCTATGATCGAGTGATTGGCTATTCTGGTATCAGCAGGAAGAAACTGACTTCCTTCCAGAATGTAAGGCAGATTCCACCAGATGGAATGAAAGAGCTTTTCATACGTGTCGTTTTTCTCTTTCAGCTTTGTCAATGCGTTTATCAGACGGCTCTTCATTTCTTCAACTTTTTGATTTTGAAAGAAACTCTTCACTTCCGGTAACCCTTCACCAGAAAATGGATGAACAAAGAGAGTCTCATCGAACGAAACATGAATTTGTTTTTTTGCATCCTTTTCGTAGGGGATTGGAAACCTGTCCATTGCGCTTGCAAGACGGTCTTCTTCACCTCTTGTTTTTTTGATGCCAAGGGTCTTTAGAATCTCGCCAGCTATGTTTTCATGATTTTTCACATCGAATGCCTTCACCAGCGGATCATGAAGAAGAGCGGTTATCTTAGATTTCCAGAATTCTTCTCTTTTGCTCACGATTATCCCCCCTGGATTTCTTTTCCGCCGAGTTTTTTGATCCATTCGAGGAGATTCTTGTAGTCTTTTTCTTCTTTCACTATCGTTTTGATGCCACTGGAAGGTGTTTTTCCACCTTTGACTTCTGTTATCAACTCACCATCATTAGTTACCCTGCTTCTCATCAGCAAAACAACTAATTTCCATTTTCCTCTCTCACCTTCGTGAACTGAAAGGAAAAGCGGAGAAGCTTTTCTCCCATCGATATCATCAATGCCCAATCCTCTCAGAGAAGAAGAGACAATGACTTTCAGTCTTCTTATCTCTCCTCTTCCTAAGTTCTGATATTGAATGGGAAGGCCGACGACAGCAGTTGGAATCTCGATCTTTTTCTCTGTTTTTCTACCTTTCAACAATCCTTCTAAAGCCTCAACCAAATCTTTAACACAATCGCCCTCAGAAAATCTCATTTTTTGTTTTAAAGATGGATACCACCCCTTGAAATTTCTCCCTACTTTGAAAACCTCTCTTAGGACTTCTAAAGGAGAATTCCCGCTAAATTTTGTTATTTCAAAAATTTTGTAATCGCAAAAACAGGGAAAATCCGGTATGCCGTTGAAATTGGTTCTTCCCAACTTGATTTTTACTTTTGATGACGAATTGTGATGATTCACAAATTCTCTGATGTGCTCTTGACACTCACTGATCACCAGATTGTAGTCATTTCTAGTAAGTTTTGGATCCACAATCTCGAATTCTCCAAAACCTTTCCTCGTCTTCGCTCCAAAACCGGAAAAAGTGGAAACGAGTTTGAGCAAACTCAGAATTATTCCTTTAATACTATCGTTTGCCGTCTGGAGAATTATGATAAAATTTTTTCCTTCTTGGAGATATTCATAAATTCCACTTTTGTCGTACAAACCGTACAAAGCATATTTTGTATCTTTTAAGCGGTCATCGGTAAAAGAAAACCTGTTATTCATGTATTTTCCCAAAGCTTGCGATTCTCCTTCCACCTTAACCTCCAAACTAAAAGAAGATTTTCTTTCCTGAGATCCGAAGATCAATCCCTCAAGATATTTCAAGCCCTTGTATTTCTCTTTTTCCCATCTCTCTTTCTCTTTCTTACTGAGATTTTCTAAACCTTCGAGTGAGTATATGTCTATCACCGTTGGAGCGATGGCACGAAACCAGAATCTGAGGACCCCTTTGATGCTTTGCGGCCTCAGCTCGAAGGGATATACTCTGTTTCCGTTCTCCCACTTCGGCTCAGCTGCGCCTCTTGAAAACATAGGAGTTACAACCTTACATTCGATCTCCAAAACACTCACCCCCTCAGAAGATGAAGCCATCTTCTCCTTTCTCCACTCCCAGAGTTTCCAGGTTGAACACCTTTTGAGAGTCCATAACGTAAAATCTAACTGAGTCTTCTTTCTCGTCTATCAGTCTTGAAACCTCCAATTTCAGCTTTTCATATTTTCCGGGGGAAAGTTCCCCCTCCAGAACGGAGTTTTGAACCCATTTGAGGTATTTTCTGGCTATTTTCAAAATTTTTGCTACTCTTTTTTCGTTCACGTCGTAAACCATTATGACGTACATTCCAATCATTCCTCGGATCCGAAAACCTGTTCACCTATGAGGTGCTTCTCCAGTTTATGAAGTTCCATCTTTATCAGAGATCTCATGGAAACGTACCGGTTCAACTTTTTGTGGAAAACTGTTTCCCTCAAAGCCTGTTCGTAATTTTTGACAAACAGACTTTTTCCCTCGTCGTTGAGCATTAGACCCTCTGAAATTTCATCGAAATGTTTTTCGTTTATCTGACGAGTGTTGACGAGATTCAAAAACAACCTGTCCACTACAGCTGGTTTGAATAGCTCTGCTATATCGAGATTGAGTGAGAACCTTCTGAAGTTCGTCTCATGGAGATAACCTATCCTCGGGTCCAGATGTGTCTGATAGATGAGGCTCAAAACAGTCGTATAAAGGAGCGAATTTCCGAAACTGATAAGCGTGTTGGCAAAATTCTTGGGAGGTCTTCGTGTTCTCTTCTCTATACGGAATCTTTCATCTGACACGAGACTGTCTATCATCGAGTAGTACTCTTCTCTCGCGTTTCCTTCTATTCCCATCAACTCTGATACATTGCTCGCCTCTTCTGCTTTCTTTTTATATCTCGTTAGTGAATCAGCCCGAACTTTTCGTTTTTTCAAAAAGTCGACCATGTTTTGAAACGATCTTGAAACTATTTCTCTTGCTATGAGCATTCTCTTTTCTTGGTTAATGTAGTGTTCAGCCTGTTTCAGTATCAGAAAACCGCTGTTTAAATACTCTCTGGGATAAAAAGTGCCTACATAATACCCCTCTCTGTTGAAAAAGTGAATAGGAATTCTTTTCTGAGAAAGAAACTCGAGGAATCTTTTGTTGAGATCTACCTCCCCAAAAACCTTTATATCCATCACGTTTTCAACGGGTATGTACTTTCGGCCCGATTCTGTTTCGAGGCAAATGGTATTCGCTTTTCTTTTCAACGTTCCGCTTGAAAAGAGATAGACGCTCTCCATCCTTCCACCTCACGAAAAACAGAAAAGTTCATAACCACACTTTCGGCAAATTCCTTTTCTCTTGGGTGGTGGAGGAGTTTCTTCTTCAAGGAGGGAAGATACTTCCTCGAGGACCTTTTTGATTTTCTCTCTGTTTTCTTCTGTGAGCTCAACCGGTATTCTTTTGTTCTCTTTTGGTACTATGATCTCTCCCCTCGCTTTCACACCTTTTTCCTCGAGCCTGTAAAGATAGTAAAGGAGCTGGTACTCAGCTCCCCTTTTTGAAGCGGATGATTTTTTCACTTCGCCAACCACTCTCACTCCTTCTCTTTCAAACATGGTATCGATCTTCATACCAGGAAGCATGACAGAATCGCTGTAGTCTTCGTGGATGAACCTTCCTATCTCTATGTGCATGTTTCCCTGATCTGGAAGAACCCCATGCGCCATCAGCCATGCTTCCCTTTTGCAGTTTATATAGCTCAAAACAACAGATCCAGAAATCATCATATGATGATCACCTCATCGGATCCTTCCACTCTCAAACCTTTCACGGGGTGGTACCATTTGTCGAGAACGTTCCTGTGAATAACCATCATGCCGGCAATCGTGTGTGGGAATGGAAGATCCCTCTTTATCCTCGCGCTCACGATGTAGGGGGAAAGTTCCCTGAACAAACTTTTCACGAGAGAGAAGTTTTCTCTTGATCTTTTCCCACTGAAGATCTCTGCAAATTCTTCGAATACTCTTTGAGCCTCTTCATCAACAAGAACGATGAACGGCACCGTTGGCTCTGGTTCAATGAGACTGAATTCTCCTATTTTTTTGAAATTCAAATTCTCGAGCGCCTTGCCGATTCCTTTCTTGTCCGGATTGCCGTACGTTTTCACGTAGCTGAAGAAATCCTCCACGAGCATGAAAAACTCGCTTTCCTCCAGAAATTTGTGGTTTTTCAACACGTTCATGGAAGTTTCTGTGAGAAAGCTCCCGTAAACATATGAGGAAAAGAGGGTGTTTTTTCTCTCATCCCTGACGGGTACGACTATCACTTCTCCCTTTTCCAACTCGAAGTGCCTGTTGCACCTCCCCGCTGCCTGAACAATACTGTCAACAGGTGCTATGTCTCTTATCACCCTCTCGAATGAGATATCAACACCTGCTTCCACCACCTGAGTGGAGACACACAGATCGTACTCATTTATCTTCGAAACGATCTCCAGTCTGTGCTTTGGTATCACCCTGGAGGAAAGGAAACAGGTTTTTCCCATGCCTTCAACAACGTCGTATATCTCCTCGGCTTCTCTTATCGTGTTTGTTATGATGAGCGTTCTTTTTCCATCCTTCAAGGTCTCTCTTACGAATTCCTTGTATTCTTCAAAGCTCATTTCTTTTTCTACTTTCAGAACAGTTCTGTTCAAGGCTGTGAAATAAACATTCTTGTTAGACACCACTTCCAGAGCCTCTTTCAAAAGAGCGGGCTTTGTCGCTGTGGAGAGCAAAACGGTGGTGCCCATTTTCGAGAGGAATTCAACGGTTTTTTCAACAGGGGTCCAGTATTCGTGAGGTATTGCCTGGACCTCATCAAGTATGAGAACAGCTTTTGGGAATTTGTAGAAGAACGGAATCTTTCTGAAAGTGATGAGAGACTCCAGAAGCGACACGAATGTTGTGACTACCACCCTGGAGTGCCAGAGGTTCATCAGGAGATCTTCGTATTTATCAGGTTCCTCATAAGCTGGATTTGCAAGGTGATGAAAGGGAAGGACGAAGAATGGGCTTTCTGTTTCAAATATTTCCTTTATCTTATCGACGGTCTGCTCAATTATGTTTATGAAGGGAAGAGCGTATATTACGATCGTGTCTTCATCAGCGAGATGGCTGGCAAAAAGGAGATTTGCAATAGTTTTTCCTATTCCCGTCGGTGCGGTTATGGAGTATATCTTTCCTCTTTCGGGTTTGAAGCTCAAGATTTCCTCCTGAAATTTCCACCTCAGAGAATCGATCTGGTTTTTTCTGCCAAGCTTTTCTCTGTAGGAGAGAATCTTCTCCTTTTCATAAGAAGGAAGGGAAGCGGTTCGCTCTTGAAAACCACATCCTCCCTATCCGAAGAAACGAGTATGGACATAAAAAGGTGGATCAAAAAGTAGTCAGATAGGTCTTTTTTTCCAAGGATAGAGAACTTACTGATCGATCTTTTTATCCTTTCTATTGTTTCTGATAGCTTAAGATCATGAAGATCATATCTTCTCAGGAAATCCTCTGGAATGGCTGAGAACTGCTTTTCCAGGACTTTCTCATCTATTTCTATATCCAGAAAGTTCCTGAAATCTCCGTGGTGTCTTCTTATTATTTCGAAGCCGAATATTCTGAGTTTGTCCGGCAAGTTTTTTGACCTGTGAAAGAAAGCAACCGCGGAGAAAAGAGCGTGCGCACTCAAAGATCTTTCGACTCTTTCACCGCTCAAATGCTTCTGAAAGTAGATTGTACTCTTTCCAACATCGTGCGATTCAGAGAGCAGGGAAACGAATTCTTCCAGAACATTTTCATCGTATCCGAAAAGTTCTTCCCAGGAAAGATCAAGCGACCTGAATTTTTCCAGAGAGCGTCTTTTAACACCCTCAAGATGATCAATCAGTCTTCTGTCAGGATGAGATTTCATCACATCCACACTATGTTCTGCTCTCCCACCCTCCACACTTCTCCCCCTTCCACCTTCACAGGAGATAAGTCCCTCTTGAAAATGTAAACCGCAGATTCAAGCATGTTTCGCTCTTTGTCCATTTTTCTTGTGACCCTCTCGAATATGAGATAGTGTGAAGGCTCCGGCAAAAGCTTTACTGTGTTCGGAACAACCGTGTGGACCTCGCAGGGAAAATCTGCTACACGGGTTGCTTCGTACTTTCCCACGTAATTCAGTCTGGCAATAAAGCTTGCCACACCAAGGTAAGGTGTGAAGATGGTTTCGCTGTGTTCGAGAAGGTTCTTCAACCTCTCAAAATCTTCGTCTTCCCAGCTGAAAAACACCCTGTAAGCAGGATTCTTCAGAAGTTGAAGACTTATTCTTGTTCTTTTTGAAGCTTTTTTGTCTTTCTTTGTTTCCACAAAGTTCGTTCCCGTTCGCAGAAACTTCAAAGGATTTTTTATCTGAACCGCCACTTTTGCACTGTCGAGTCTTTCGGGTGTGGAATATCCCAGAACACACCCCACAAGCCCCAAAAGAGTGGTTCTTGGTGGAAAGGGAAGGGTGTACGATGATGTCGTTGTGTAAGGTCTTCTGAAGAGAGCGTAGGGAGCAGAAACATCAAAGACCAGAACTTTCATTCTCACCACTCCAGTTTTACAAGCTGGAAACCTCCGAATATCTCCTCAAAAGGCTTCTCTTCTCCGTTCTCCGCGAGTTTTAAGCGGTTGTCAACAGAGTATTCTATTCTTTCGATCTTGTCCTTAAGGGATTCCAGAACCTGCTTGAGTTCGGTAACGTCGAGTTTCAACTCGGAGATGTCTCTTATTTCTTCATCTTCTTTCTCGGACACGACCTTCACAAGGTAATCGAGTTCTCCGGAGTGGTAGTTCACACCTTCCTTGTAAACAACTCTCATCAGGAGTCTGGGATTGTGCTCCATTTTCGATCTTGTGATGAGGTTCTTCGTACCCATCCAGATTCCTTCAAGAAGCTTGGAAACATCTTCTTCGGTGAGTCCTGTAAACTTTGCAGAATTCTGATTTATCACACCGTAGAATGCTATGAGGGCATAGGGTACAACCTGATCCTCACGAAAACTCCTCTGTTTTGAATTCTCGGTTGCGAACGCAGCAGTTCCCTGGATAGTCATGAGTTTGACTCTGTGAAGACTCGTTCCGTATCTGAACTGAACAGGACCAGTTATGGAAGATTCCATAGCTCCTTTTTTCGACTGAGGAATAACGGCACCGAAGAGTCTGATATCGATGCACTTCTGGCATGCGTCGTTTACGTCCTTGATTCCAAGCTCTTTGACTCTGTCTTCCGGTACCACCGCTTCACCGGTCACCCAGAGCGTTTCGTCGTAGCACTCCGCAAGATAATCCCTCACAGTTCTTTTGAGTCTCACGTCTGTGACAAAGAGTCTGGATGTTTCTTCATCAAAGCGCGGTCTGTTCTCATCGAGTGGATCACCGTTCGGATTTGCCCACTTCACATCGTAGATGAAAAGCACTTCACTCCTGTTCTTCACTGGATTCATCGACCCCTACCTCCCTGAAGAAAGTTTTCCCGAGAGAAAGTCCCGAGACGAAGACAAAACTGATCTCGTCGGGTGATGCTGACCAGTTCCCAGCTTCGAGGAAAGCTTCAGCAGTCTCCCTGAAAAGCTCTGCCACACTTTCACTCATTCCACCGTAGGCTTCGATCTTGGCTCTGATTTCCGGAAGAAGCCCCTCCACATCTCTCTTTGTCAGTCTGAGTCCTTTCAGTTTCTTCGTGAAAGCCTTCGAGTTTCTTTTAACGTACTGCAGATAAAGAAGGTAATTTGCCAGAACTCCTTCTAAAAAGACTGCTTTCTTCCACGGTTCATCGAAAAACTCCGGATACCTGGAGAAGAAATCTTCACCCTTCAAAACGGAAGCACCCCCCTTTAAGACGTTCAAGCGTCTCAGATAAACATACGTGGCAAAAGCTTCACGTGCAGAAAGTAAAGTATCATTTCCAAAGAAATCGCTTCTTATTTTCGAAAGAAAGAGAGTCAGCAGCAGTTTTTTATCAAACGTTCCCTCAGAGAATACAGCACTAAACAGGGAGTTGAAGTATCTGTCCAGATCCTCGAAGAATTTGTGAATCACTGAGAAGTTCACAGAAACTTTGAAACCGTCTTCTTTGAGTTGAGATTCTATCTTCTTTGATTCTTCAAGGATCCGTCTTACTCTGGTAGGCGAGACTTCCTCAACGTGAAGAACTATTCTTTCTGCCTGTTGTTCTTTTTCTATCAGTACAAAATCGTAAACAGCTCTTTCGTTTTCCGAAAGAACTTTTTCAATCTCTTCTTCGAGCCTAGCGAAACTGCGAAACTTTGAGTTTTTGTCGGTGTCTTTTATTTCATATATTTTTTCAATCACTGATTCCAGAATATCCTGATCGGGTACGGAGGGGATTATCCAGAGAATTCTGTTGTTGCTGAAGAAGGAAAAAGAAAGCTTTTCATCAATTGCTCTTCTGGCTTTTTCCAGAACACTCCTGCAATCATCACAAATCTGGATCGGATGTTTCTTGGAAAGAAAAGGTGTGAAGCCAGGCTTGTCAAAGGTGGCAAATTTGAACACATCACTCAGTCTGGAATTTGCTTCTTTTCCACACAGAAAACATTTTGCCTCTCCCTTAGTTTTCTTCTGTGTGACTTTATCTTCAAACGCCTGGAGAATTTCTGGAACTTCTGCGGGAAATTTTCCATCGATGGATATCGTGAGGAATCTGTTTTTTACATCGTAATTTCTTAGCTTGTCAATAATCTCTTCTTTATTTCTCTCGAGGACATCTTTGATGTGAGATATCTTCGGATGGTCGAAAAAGCCTAAGAAGACATCAAAGGTCCTTTCCAGAGGGTCTCTTGAACCACTAGATTTGTCGAGAAATTTCATGGTGGGGGAAACAGAAGAGGAGAAATTCCCGCGCTGTTTTCTGTAGAGGAAGATTTTCGAGTTCTTACCCCCTGGTTTTTTCTCGATAGAAACAACATCCTTGAAAACCAAACCCTCTGAATTACTCTCAAGAAAGATAGCTATTCCTTCATCAGAAGGAACTTCTTCAGCGAAGTTTGAAAAAGAATCACCACCAATTTTCCCAAGATTGTATATCTTTTCAAGCACCCCTATCCCCCCTGCGGTGTTATCATTCACATTTTAACGTACACTTTCTGACAACAATCTAAATCCATAGTCATTGCACCTGAAAGGAAGTATTGAAACAGTATCGAAGATGAAGAAATCATACGGTTTGTGGGCTTTTCATACCTCTAAGGAAGGATTGAATCTCTTCTTGATAGCCTTGTAGTTGTCTGTGGTCATGGTTTCCATACCTCTAAGGAAGTATTGAAACTTGTTTTTGGCATGCTGGCGCTGGCGCTGGCGGGCGCGTTTCCATACCTCTAAGGAAGTATTGAAACCAAGCCGAATTGGAAATGGAACGATGAAACAGAAGCTGTTTCCATACCTCTAAGGAATTATTGAAACGTTCTCTCAATGTCACGTCTCATCACCTCTTCTTCGGTTTCCATACCTCTAAGGAATTATTGAAACGCTGCTCCCAGTGAAAAGCTGCATGTCAATGGTAAAAGTTTCCATACCTCTAAGGAATTATTGAAACTCTTTGCCGAGAAGTGGCGGTTTCTTCTCGAGTGCTGTTTCCATACCTCTAAGGAATTATTGAAACGTTGAAGTACCGCTTGAAGAACCCCGCAGAAAAAGGGTTTCCATACCTCTAAGGAATTATTGAAACTGGATTCCCGTTAGGCGCACAGATCATCAAAACAGAAGTTTCCATACCTCTAAGGAATTATTGAAACAAATCGAAGAGCGGGAAGACTATGTTTACTATCTCTTGTTTCCATACCTCTAAGGAATTATTGAAACGTTTTGAATCTTGCGCTTAACAAGATTACTGGAGATGTTTCCATACCTCTAAGGAATTATTGAAACACCTTTTGTGATCTTCTGAAGCCGTGACATATACATAGTTTCCATACCTCTAAGGAATTATTGAAACGAGTACGAGTTGTTGGGGATCTCGACGTCGTCGGCTAGTTTCCATACCTCTAAGGAATTATTGAAACGTCATCATCGATTTCAACGATGCAATCGAAAACGGGGTTTCCATACCTCTAAGGAATTATTGAAACCCGTTGAGTTCAAGAGAAATTATATCACAAACACACTCTGAAAGCAAGATGTTTTTTGAACTTCCATATTCTCTTTCTCCATAAACCATTCTAACACACAAGAGAGCACCTTCAAGTACTGTTTGGAAAAATGGAATAATTGCATAGTCCAACAACGAAAGAACACAAGCAAAAAACAGAAGATAAATTATATCAACCTACGTCAGGGCATTTTGGGGTGTTTTTGGTAAAAATCGATTAGTTCCATGTTTCACAAATAGATGAAAGAAGGTATTCCTCAGTGTGTTAGAAGTTAACTGTTAACTTCTCGAATTCAAAGCACTTACACGTCATCGATTACCACAAATTCTCTTCATATTGTCTCTTCATATCATCCATTATTCCCTTTTTAACGCATAGCTTCCGGTACCACAAACCCGCATGAAATTTTTCGTTACCGGTAATTGCATACTCTGTATCGATCTTCCAGTGCCATGTACACGCATCACCCACTTTGTGAATGATTGGAACTAACCTGGTTTGTATGAATAAAACATATTAAGATTTAGTTAATAAAGATTTTTCTAACATCACCTTCGTAAATACTTCCAGATGTTAAAATATCAGAGAAGCTTTCGCCGTGGAGGTGATCTTTGTGAATCCCTACGAAGTCCTTGGTGTTCCACCTGGTGCTTCAAAGGAAGAGATAGAGAAAGCTTACAGAGAGCTGGTGAAAAAGTACCATCCGGACCGATACAAGGATCATCCTCTCAAAGATCTTGCGGAAGAAAAAATGAAGCAGATCAACGAAGCGTACGCTGTATTGATGAGTGGTGAGTTTTCAGAAACACCCGGACAGGAAAATGTACATAACACGTTCTATTCCATGGGATACAGATACAGGGGGAACGACGGCTGTCGCGATATTCTCGCCTGCCTTGGATGTGCATGGTGCACAGATACCTGTTGTGAAGCATGCGGGGGTGACTGCATTCCTTGCATGTGAAGAAAGTCACTTATGGAGGGCTCGTTTCCGCTCTCGTTGTCCTTCTACTCTACATTGGGAACTTCACGAAGAGCAAGATATTTTTCGCCGCTTTGAGCAGTGTTTTCACAGGGGTTCTTGTGGAACTCTTCGGGATCGGATCTGTTCCAATCATAATCGCTGTGAATGTTCTTGTGTTTCTTCTTGTTCCTAATCCAGGCTATGTTTTGCTCTTTTTCGTGCTTTCTTTTTACGGTTTTCTCAGAAAGAAACCGATTCTCATCAGGTTTCTCTACTTGAACGCTTCTACTCTGCTTTTGGTGTTTGTGGCTTCAAAATTCTTCAATGCTGAACTGCCTGATGTTTCCTTTTCTCTCTACGTGCTCGGCTTTCTTGGTGTTCAGGTTGCGTTCTTTGTCTACGACTACCTGTACAACAGGATCCTTCAAGAACTTCTCAGAATCATCAGGAGGAAAAATTGATGTTTGGATATATCAAACCCTTGAAGTGCGAACTGAAAGTGAAGGAGTACGAAGAATTCAGAGGGTACTACTGCGGTGTCTGCAAAGCTTTGAAAAAGTATTCAATCATTCCGCGTTTCCTCCTCACCTACGAAGCCGCATCACTTGGACTTCTTCTTTCAAGTCTGAACAACAGCGATTTGAAAAGAAAAAAAGAACTCTGTATCTTCACCCTCAAAAAGGTGGATTTTTACTCCTCAAGCGAAATAGACGAGGTGGCTCGTGTTTTCACTGCCCTTCTTCGTGAAAAGCTGAAAGACAACTACATAGACAGAAAAAATCCCGTTTACCTATTTGCGAGCGCTTTTTTGAAGAAAGATCCCGAAATATCCAGTCTTTTTGAGAACTTCTACGAAATGGAAAAAAAGGAACAAGATTTCAAAATCCTCGCAGAAGAACAGGGCAAAATAGTTGGAACAATCCTCAGCAAAATGGTTAAAGAAGAAACCCAGAGAAAAATTCTTTACTACCTTGGTTTGTCTCTTGGAAAATGGCTCTATATCGTAGATGCGCTGGATGACTTTGAAAAGGATAAGAGAAAAAACGTGTTCAACCCGCTCGTCAAGAAATACAACGGTGACCTTGAAAAGGCACGATCCGAACTGAGACGCCACCTGAAGAAATGTATTGATGAGATATGGAAAGCCTACGACCTTCTCGATATAAAGAGGAACAAGACAATACTTGATAATGTGATCTTTCTCGGAATTCCGACCACAACGGAAAAAATCCTCAAAAGGAGCCAAACTTGAAAATGACAGCAAAGGAGAGGGACGCCTTTGTGAGAACTATGAAGCTCTGTACAAAATTACTTCACCATACTGGGGTTCCTGAAGCTTTATCCTTCCTTCCTCGTACTTCCCGACTGTTGGAGGTTCATTCTCAAGTCCAACGATTCTGATCGTTATGTATCCATACTGGTCTATCGTGCCGGTTATGTTGAAATAGACTTCTGTCTCCAAGTCGTATCCCTGCGGGCTACCAATCGCTCCGGTTTTCCCGGTGAAGCTGGAACCATTCTGGTCTTCTACTATCAACACAACTCTGAAAGATTCCACAATTCCATCACCGTTAAAATCGCCTACGAAAGTGCCGCTTTCCCATCTGCCCTTTATCACAGGAACAGAAGGTCCAGAGCTGGACGATACAAAAGAAGTAACAAAAAGCAGAATAACCACAACGAAACTGAGAAAGATGAAACCCTTTTTCACGCTACCCCTCCTCATAGCGCCCCTCTCCTTTATTCTTTCTTTTTGCATTCACAGGAAAAACAGCTCTTCGGTGGTGATAGAACTCAATAAAGAACAAACTGACTTTACTCAACAATCCTGTAGATCTCTACATCTCCATGTCCGTACTTTCTGCTCTCACCGGTGCCACAAAGCCTCGAGAGTTTCACCAGAGCGGTCGTTTCAGGGGTGAGGGTTTTCAAGGTCACGATAACACCGTTCTTTGTGTTTCTCAGAGAAACCGGCTGGAAGGCGGGTTCAACCTCGACACCGAGGAAGAGTTTCATGTCTTCTTTCAACTGCTTCAGTGAGAAACCCTTTGCTCCTTTCACCTTCAAAGTGAACACCCCGGGTGAATCGAAAAGATCTCTCTTTTCGTATATTTCGACGTAGGCTCTTCCGGGTTTCACGACTGCGTTCAAAACACGGGGAACGTTGAGAACCAAGAAATGAAAGAGCGAAGAAAGAGGCGAGGAGATAACAAGAGCGTAACCACTCCTCGCCCGAAACGGACCGATCACTCTCATTGTTCCATCCGGTGCTTCTTCCACGAAGGAAGCCACTGCCGGATCGATGGACTCGATTTTCGAGAGGACAAACTCCCACTTCTTTTCATCCGATGTGAACTCCTCTTCTACGTAGATTGGGAATCTTCCAACCACAACGCACACCATCCTATCGGAGATATCACTCTGTAACTGTTGTTTTCACTCTGAACGAGGTATCTCCTCGTGAGAGGAGCTTCGTCATCTTTATGGTACTTTATAATGTTTCTCACCTGTTTTCTTGTCTCTTCGTCAAGGAGAATGAAGAGCGAATTTGCCATGAGTCCTCCACCGTATCCTATGTGTATGAGTACGTACTTCTTGCTTTGAAGCACTTTCTCTATCTTTTGGAATCTTTCTTCGATTTTACTGGTGTCGAGCTTTTCAAAATTCTCCTTTGCTTTTTTAAAGCGTTCTCTTTCGAATTTGAAGACTTCGGAGTAGAACTCGTTCACGATCGAAAAGATCTCTTCAATGCTTCCAGGAAGTTCTACTCCGTAGCGTTTTCTCACGTGTGTGAGAAAGTAATCGTATTCTTCTTTCACAAACCTCACATCAAAGACGAAATCTCTGTTGATAGGAACAAACTCCAGAGGGAAAGTTCTGGGGTGAGTGTTGGGACGAGCTACGTAGAAAATCCCGACATCGTGCACAACCAGCTGGGTCCTCAGTGTTTGAGAATCAGAAACTCTTAGGAAGCGGAAGTAATCGGTGTTGATCTCTTTTGGAGCAAATCTGAACAATCCATTCAGGAATTCATTGGTCTGATAGAATGCCCTTTTGTGATTTTGAAGATCCTTTTGTACATTCCTGCGGAATTCTTCAAGAAGATTCCTGTTGTTCCTCAAAACGTGCCAGGTGAGTGCAAGTCTTACAGCGCCTTTCAGCGAACTTCCCGGGACATAAACGCTTCCGTCGGGATGGTGAACAACTTCAGGAATCTCCGGATTTTTCTTCCCACTGGAGAAATCTGAGTAGAGGCTCACCTCATAGAAAACACCATCTTCCACGTTTTCTACTTCTTTAAAACTGAGGGGTTTAGAGATATTTTCAGAGATGTTTTGCTTGATTTCAGGGTGTTTCCTCAAAACTTCAAGAAATTTTCTTGTGATAAGCCTCACAGCTGTTTTTTTGTTTTCTTCCTCTTTCAGAACAACGAGGTTGCAAGGAGGATACTTTTCGCCGCTTCCTATGTGAAGGGGAGTCAGTGTTTTGAGAGTCACCTTCATTTCCCATCACCACCGAAAGCCACGCAGAGTGGAGACGTCTGGACAAAATAGTCTTCTATCTTCAACACCCCACGGCCCTCTGGCTTGAAAGGAAACACAGAACCTTCCTGAACATAAGAAATCTCCTTCTTTACCTTCATTTCATCCCTTTTTACTCCGCGCCTTTTTACTACCCTGTAGTATCCTTCGTTCATCTTTGATCTCTCTTCTGCAGAAGGTACAAAAAGCGACAGGGTGAGATAGTACTCACCCTCTTCCGGGAAATCTGGAGCAGATTCGAACTCGGCATTGAAAAGTCCGTATCCGTAAGTTGAGTCAGCGCCTATTCCACTATCTCCAAGAGACTTGACAGCTGTTTTGAAAAGCCCCTCGTATTCATCGGGAAATTCTGCCAGAAATGCCGGAGTGAACCCCTCTTTTACGAAAGCAACTTCCACAAAGTAGAGATTGGAGGAACTCGTTATCCTGTCGAGGGAATTTCTTGGAATCCTCACTATCTCCACCGGATTTTCCTTGCAGACAGCACCGCTTGCTTCCTTTATCGACCGATAGTCAGCGAGCTTGTCCAGGAAAACATAACTTGCTTTCTTCAGCTCCTTTGGACTTTCCTCATCATCTTCTTCCAACGAATAGGTGTTGTAAAGAAAAGGTTTTGGAACAAGAAGGCGATCACCGCGAACGAACAGAAGAGAAGAGACCTTCAACTTCTTTGCGAAGTCTTCGGCTTTCTCAGACCACTTGAAAGCGTGATACACGACAGCACCGTAGATGGTATCGGAATGGATGGTGGGGAGGGTGGAATCGGTCTCGTTCCCCCTACCCACCTTGAAACCACTTCTGAAACTCATCTTCACCAGAAGGCGCACTCCTATCACCCTTTCACGATTTCGGGAATGGCTTTCTTAAAGCCCTCAACACCACCTTTGACTTCTTTTTCTACTGGTGTTCCTTCTCCTTTGTAGTAATCGGCACTCTTGAAGATCACTTTTTCTATACTGAACTTCACTTTTCCGTATCCTCTGCTGCCGTTTCCACCGAGATAGTCGTCTTCGAGAAGCTCCAGAGCTGTGGCTATATTTTCGAGGTCTTCCTTTATGTGCTTTTCGTTCTCTGCCGTGTAGATGATCTCAAATTCAAACTCCGCACCTGCAGGAATTCTTTCAAAGCTTCTCGGATCGGCTTTACAGGTGACTCTGTCCAGTGCGTTCTCTGTTTTCCATTCCGTGTATGGAAGGTCGGTCTCCATGCTGAGGAGTTTTGTTTTTGAATCTTCTGTGAGGAACGCGTCTCTGACAAGAAGGCGTGAAGGGATGTTGTTTCCATTTTTCGAAGTCGAAGTCGAACCGAACACCCTGCAGACTTTACATTCCTTATCTTCGCATTCGTGTCTTCTTACCTTGTTCCCAGATATATCCAGATTCAACAACCTTTCCATCAGGCTTCTCATCTTTCCTTTCACAGAGCTTCCGGGGATGTAGGGTTCTCCCGTGAGAGGATTTCTGATAACGGGATTGTCTATACCACCGATGTTCACGCCGAGCTCCTGACCTCCGATTCTAAGACCTGTTTCCAGAATGATCTTTCCCTTTATGATGTACTTTCCGAGTATCGGCCTTTCCACCGCTCATCCCTCCTTATCTTCTGGCTGCCCTTCTGTTGCTTTTTTCGGATTCAGAATGGAATTTGTGATACGCAAGGATTGCATCGTAGAACTTTTTGAATTTCTCAAACTCATCAGGAGTCTTTATCTCGTTTATGAGAGGTTCAAGTATTTCCTTCAATTCTTTGATACCTTCGATATCCCTTCCAACCTGATATGCGAGAAATATTTTCATGAAGTGAAGCTCGTTAAGGATCTCTTCGTTGAACTTCTCCGGGTTATCCCTGTAGTCCTTCTTTTTGTAGATGTAGTTGCTCCAGATTTTGGTTAAGTGACCATGAAACTTTCTAAGCTGGTTTGTCTTCAGCTTTCCAGAAAGTTCCCTTCCGATTTCCTCTGCCTTTCTCACAAGGTCCTTCAAATCTTCTTTGAGAGAAACGCTCTGAGAAACTGCCACCGCTCATCCCTCCTTCAGCTTTTTCTTGCATGAAGATCCACAAACTGGAGGATTACATTCAAGGCGTTTTCACCGAGGTGATCTATGTTCTCTCTCATGAGATTTGCCACTCTTTTGTCTTCGTCTTTGTTCTCCCTTGCCTCTATGTAGGCGAGGAAGGCTTTGTTCAGAGGAGACTCTTCCCTTGTGAGATTCAAAGCCTTTCTGATGACACTTCTGTCCACTTTATCTGCTATTTCCTTCAGCTCTTGATAAAAGTTGTACATTTCGAAGAAGGTGTTCCACTTCACTGCATAGTAGCTTCTGTTCGAAAATGCTATGCTGTTCTTCCCGGATTTCTTGGCAGCGCTTTCGGCTCTTTCAGACATTTCTCTTATGAGGCTCATGCTTGTCTTTTCATCGGTGATCACGTATCCCGCAGAGAACGTCATGAAATCGTTCGTTGTGAATCTTCCAAACGCCTCTCTCAACTCTTTTGCCACATCCAGAACATCGTTCCATCCGCCAACCAAATAGAGATCGTCTCCACCGGAATAGATCACCATAACGTTCTTTCTTTCAACAATACTCTCTACTCTTTCTTTGAAGAAAAAGCTCATGAGCCTTGAGAGGGTGCTGTATCTGGAGAGGGTCTTTTTCTTTAAGCCTTTGAGAAAGATCTTTCCAAGGTTGTCAACGTCAACAAGGAGGCTCGCTATTTTTTTGCCAGGTGCTTTTTCTGCGATTTTCTCGAACTCCTGTTCTTTGAAATACGTCACCACCTGTATTCTTCTGACGTTCTTTTCCTTCTCTGAGAATTCGTATATCCTTCTCAACTTGTAGCTGAAACCCTCTCCCGGTTCTCTCGAGAAATCGAATTTTCTCTTAAAAATCTCGAACTTTCCATTCTTTCTTTCAGCAAGATACACGTGAGACTCTTCAAGAAGTTCTCTTCCAAGATCGTACATTTCCTTGCAGAAGTCACATGCAATTTCCTCTTCCCCTTCTCGAATGGAAAAGAGCCTGTCTACTCTGTTTCCACAGATTTTGCAGGTGTGGTTTCCCTTCTCCTGGATCAGATTCAAATCATCGGGGAAGATCGCTTCAAGGTCTTTTTCCGTGTACATTCTGTATTTTCTTTCGTTCAACTTTTCACCGATCTTCTTGAAAACCTTGGACATGTCTTCCACGTCTTTCACCGAAAATTCAACAGATTCGATCACAAGGTGGAGTGAAAGACCCCTATTTCTGAACCATTCGTTCAACTCGTTTCTGATCTCTTCGAGGGCTTTCTTCACCTTCTCCGTGTTGGAAAGGACGAGGTAGAAATGCCCTCCTCCTATGAAGTGAACGTTTGTCCTGTAAAAGCCTGTTTTATCAAGAATCTCATCCACAACGACTTCCTGGAGAATTTCTATGAAGAAACTCCTTCCTCTGTAGGATCTGAGAGCGCCTTTTGAAGAGACGTTGGCAATGAAGTTCTGTATCCCGGAGACATCTCCCCCAACAAGGAGGAAAGGTTTCACGTCGGAATTCTCAAAGTATGATTTCATCTCCTGGTAGGATTCGAATTTGAGGTCGTTTTCCTTTGCGTAGTCATAGAGCGAGAGAGCGAGCATAGCCGTGACCTTCAGATGGTCGTAGAGCGATATATCCATGTCTCCTTCCACTCTTGTTTCCTGAGGAATGAACGAGAAGTACTTGTAAGTGAGAAAATTCACATCATCTGGTGTGGGAGAAATCTTCTGAGCGTCTTCGACAAATCTCCTGTAGAGATCCTCGTAGGTTTTCTGATCTTCTTTCATATCCTTTACCGCTTCCACCACTTCGTTGGCTGGTTTTGCAGGAAAGTAAGTGACGTTTCTGGAAGATTCCCCCTCCGGGATCTTTGAGAGGAGGTTGTCCATTCTTCGAAGTTCTTCAAACTTCTGACCTTCAGTCATTCTTTCTTTGCTCGAGAGGTTGTCTGCGAAGCACACATACCAAACCTTTTCGTTTTCCAAACTTTTTTTCAGAAGATCCTTTTCATGATGGTAGTGAATGTAGTCCTGAATTACAGCGAATTTCTTCACTTTGTTTGTAAAATCGTATCCGGCAATCTGATGTCTTCTGTCATCCCCCGCCCTTCTTACGATCTTTCCTATGTCGTGCAGGAGAGCCCCAACGACAAGCTCTTCTCTGTCTTTCAAGGAAGATTCACCTCCTTTTCTCAATCAAGCTCCAGAATTTCACCCACCACAAAAGGATTTTGCTTTTGTTCTTCGTAAGTTCTCTTGTCCACAGCCAGGATAGTTTTTACTTTTCTTCCGTATCTAATTTGATTTTTGGTACGCTCGATAACGTACGTAAGAAAAGTGGTTCCACCTGTGAGATTGACGATCACTTCATCCACGTCAGAAAGATGTTCTTTGATTTCGGATACTACTCGATCTATTTCACTTACACCCATAAAAGGGTCTTCGAGAAGGATTACCCTAAATTCACCCTTGAATTCAGCTTTCTCCAGAATTTCTGAAAGAATAGCTTTTCCCTGTTTTGAAGTTATAACCAGGAGTAGATCAGGTGAAATTTTTTTCAGAACGGTGTATAAAGCACCTTTTGTCGTACCGAGAGGAGTGAGAAGAGCTCTTTTTCTGTTTCGCTGAGTTTTTCTCGCAGACTCCAGAAGTTGTTCCGGTGGGGTTTGAACAAGCACTTTCAGGTGATCTTCTATCTTTTTCAAGGAGGGAAGCTGGAGTTTGTTGAATCCGAAATGAGCAACATGATTTCTTGCCTGAAGGATGGTATCATAGCCAAACGTTGAAATGTTCACAGACTCTCTAACATTTCTATCCAAGAAGTCACTCTTCTCCCCTCCAGACATCAAATAGACATTTATAAGATATTCTCTTGCCAAACGAAGAGCCATACCTAAATCTCCTGTTTGAAGATAGAAATCCAGTAACTCTTTTTCAGATTCCAATTCTTTTTCGCTCAGTTCAAAATTCTCCGATTTAACATGTATAGCCCTGTATCTTTTTTCGATCCCATCTAAGAGAGCCGCAATCTCTGGAACAAAAACCTCCGTCTCCTCTCTTATTCTTGCCTTATTTCTATCAATAAAATTGAAGAAATTGGTTAAATTCTTCCTTATGGCTACTATGGATCCAAGACGTATAGAAGACGAAAGATCCTGAAGTTTTTGAGACATAGAACCAAGTAGCTTTGGTTTTTTCGAACTTTGACTTCTCCTGTATATTTCTTCATTTCTCTTTTTTATCAAATCAGCGAGTTCTTTCGCATATCCATACTCTTTGAACAATCGAACAGCATATATCCATGATGTAGCTTCAGTTAGTGGGGTCAAATCTTCGCACTCTGTTACTTTTGTTTCTTTATTGTACTTGCCGTAAACTACGCTCACATTAACATCTTTGGCCTCTTTAAGGTACAGGGCTACTACACTTGCCATCAATGGAATACTTCTGAACGAATGAGTAACATCCAGTATAACTCTGTCCCCTTCTTCCAGATTCTCTATAAGATTCTTTACTAGAAAGTTCATTAGGTCACCTGGGGGTAGCTCTTCTAATATTTCAAAATCTTTGTAAGGTACCTTTCTTGCCTCCAAAAATTTTATGCACTCGCTCCATTTTTCTTTCTCTTTTACCACTTTTGTCAGAAAGAATAACACTTCAACATGCTTCCCGATATGATTCAGATACTCAACTATTGCCAGAGGAAAGATTCTTTGTTGAACACAAAAACCCTCTTCAAAAACTACACAACTTTTTTCGTATTCACCTAAACCAAGAAAAGTAACCAGCTTGACTGTTTCACACATTTCATCACCCCTTATATATCTTTCTTCAACGCTACCATTCCGAATCCCATGCTGTTTTTCTCTCCAAAACCCGCTTCATAGCCGATCTCTACAAGCTTTTTCTCGCCCCTGATTTTGAACGGGAAAACCACGGCTCTGACGAACGCGTTTTTCAATTTGATCCTCTTGGTTATCCGCTGACGTGATTTGATGTAATCCCAATCGGGGATGACTTCAACAGTGCCTTCTGGATCTTTTCCGTAAAAAGCTCTGTACTTCTTCATAAGATTTTTTCTGAAAACTTCGTAGAACTCTTCCTCTCCCGGATGAAGATACCTGTGGTAAAGCTTTCCGTTGTTTTCTTCAGGTACACTGACCACAAGCGGTGACAGCATGATAAAGTGGTATTCCGACTGGTCAGGAAGAGAATTTTCGATGTCTATGGATCTCACGATGAACTCTGTTTTCCCTACCCTGATCACGGGATCTTCGGAGAGAGAAGAAAACAGGTACCTGACGAATTCAACTACTGGGGATGAGATGTACCACCATCCTTTTCCTGGAAATATGAAGATTTTCTCACCGCTGACTCTGGAATTTTCAAAGAAAAGCTGTGAAAAAGTGAAAAACTTGAACCTCTTCCCATAACCCTTCTCGTGAAGGAATCTGGCAAAGTTTTCATTCTGTGAAGCCAATCTCTTGTAGATGAAAGAAGAAAGAAAATAGTTGTAATTCAACGGAACAGTGCTTTCCATCGCCTGAAAAGAAACTTTCAATCTCATACTGTTTCCCCCTTGAATGTCTTTGTGATAATTTTATCATTAAAATTTTCTTTGCATACTATTCTTTTTTCTTTGAGTAGTCATTATCGATGATTTTTTTCTGATGTAATAGTCAAGAAAAATTCTCCAAACTCTGCGATTTTTTGTTTGACCAAATATATGCAAAAAGTATATAATTTCCCTGAGGTGAGAGTCGTGAGAAAGGTCTGTCAGTGCTGGTGGTGCGGGTATTGATACTCCCTCCCCTTACCACGAAGAAAAACAAAACTGGGAGGGAAGACTATGGCAGAGGCAAAGAACACTCCGTTGATTGGAAAGGATGCCCTTGGTCGAGAAGTTCGTGATCTTTCTAAAGTCCCATGGTGGGGCGTGGACAGGAAAGAAATAGAGTGGTACCCGACCATCGATTACGATAAATGTGTGACATGTGGAATCTGCTTTGTAACCTGCGGAAGACGAGTGTTCGACTTCGACAAAAAAGAGGGAAAAGTGATAGTGGCGCGTCCTTACAACTGTATGGTCGCGTGTCAGACGTGCATGAACCTTTGTCCGACAGGAGCGATAAGTTTCCCCGATGCTTCCTATATAAAAAAGCTGGTTGCGCAGAACAAAATTGTGAAGAAAGCCTTTGAGATAATAAAGCCTCTCCTGGCCGAAGATCATCTGTCACCAAAAGAAACGGAAACCAAACCCGAACCCTGAGAGGAGGTGAAACAATGATCATAGCCATTCCTGTCTCCGAAAACAGAGGAAAAGATTCTCCCATATCGGAACACTTCGGTAGAGCGCCGTATTTCGCATTCGTGAAGGTGGAGAACAACACAATAGCGGATATCAGTGTTGAAGAAAACCCTCTTGCACAGGATCATGTTCACGGTGCTGTCCCAAATTTTGTGAAAGAAAAAGGAGCAGAGCTGGTGATAGTGAGAGGTATCGGAAGAAGAGCCATCTCTACCTTCGAAGCCCTGGGTATAAAAGTGATAAGGGGTGCATCTGGAACGGTGGAAGAAGTGGTGAACCAGTATCTCTCAGGACAACTGGAAGATTCAGACTACGAAGTTCATGACCATCACCATCACGAACACCACTGAAAAACAAAGAGGGGCTTTGGCCCCTCTTTTTCATTCTAGATCTCTGAGGATGGATTCGAGCCTTGCGAGACGTTCCCTGTTGGCGTTGAGTTTTTCTTTCGTCTCTTCGACCACTTCCTCAGGTGCCTTTTCGACAAAGTCTTTGTTTGCGAGTTTCTTCTCCAGACGATCTATTTCTTTCTGGATCTTCTCCATGATCTGTTTCAATCTCTCTTTTTCCTTTTCGAAATCTATGAGCCCTCCGAGGTCCACGTAGGCCTCTATTTCCTCTTCAACGTAGGCTGTTGCAGTCTTCGGCGGTTTTTCGTTCACGAAACTGACTTCTTCTATGTTTCCGAGAGTCTTGAGAAGGAGCTCTTCTTCTTCCGTGATCTCATAGCCCTTGATGTACACCTTCACCCTCTGAGACTGCGGCAGATTCATCTCGGCTCTCACGTTCCTGACGCCGCGCACCATGTTCATGAGCCTGGTGAATTCCTTCTCCGCGGTTTCATCGATGAGTTCTCTTTCAACCTCTGTCCACTTCGCTATCGTTATGGATTCACCGGCCACGGGAAGTTTCTGCCAGAGCTCTTCTGTGAGGAACGGCATGAACGGGTGAAGGAGTCTCAAGGACGCATCCAGCACCTTCACAAGAACCGTCTGAACAAGGTTCCTCTCTTCGGTCTTCAACCTCGGCTTTGAAGCCTCTATGTACCAATCACAGAAATCATCCCAGAAGAAGTTGTAAATGGTCCTTGCTGCGATGTTGAAATCGTAGTTCTCGAGAGCGTTTGTGACCTCTTCCACCGTTTTGTTGAGTCTCGTGAGAATCCATTTGTCAACCGTCTTGAGGTTTTCGAGAGGTACCTCTTTGTAATCTTCAAGGTTCATCAAAACAAACCTCGTGGCGTTCCATATCTTGTTCGCGAACTTCTTGTAGGCATCGAAGTACCTCGGATCGAGTTTTATGTCCCTTCCCTGAGCGGCGAGTATTGCGAGGGTGAACCTCATCGGATCGGCACCGTACTCGTCTATCACCTCGAGAGGATCGATGCCGTTTCCGAGGGATTTGCTCATCTTCCTTCCGTATTTGTCCCTGACGAGCTGGTGAATGTAGACATGGCTGAAAGGCTTGTCGTTCATGAACTCGTATCCCATCATGATCATTCTCGCAACCCAGAAGAAGATGATGTCAAAGCCCGTGACGAGAAGGTCAGTTGGGTAGTACCTCTTAAGGTCTTCGGTTTCTTCGGGCCAGCCGAGGGTCGAGAACGGCCAGAGGGCAGAGGAGAACCAGGTGTCGAGCACGTCTTCGTCCTGTTTCAGATTCGTGGAGCCGCACTTTTCACACTTTTCCACGTCTTCTTCGGAGACGTTCAGATGGCCGCAGTCCTGACAGTACCAGACGGGAATCCTGTGGCCCCACCAGAGCTGTCTGGAGATACACCAGTCCCTGATTTCGTACATCCAGTTCAGATAGACCTTCGTCCATCTCTCCGGGAAGAACCTTATCTCTCCATTTTCTACGGCCTCAATAGCTCTTTTGGCAAGTGGTTTTGTAGAAACGAACCACTGGTCAGAAAGCTTCGGTTCTATCACCGTGTCACATCTGTAGCAGTGCCCAACAGAATGAGTGTAGTCCTCTATCTTGACGAGAAAGCCCTGTTCTTCAAGATCTTTCACTATTCTTTCTCTCGCTTCATACCTGTCCAGTCCCTTGTATTTTCCACCGTTTTCGTTTATCCTCGCGTTGTCATCGAAGATTTCTATCATTGGAAGATTGTGTCTTTGAGCTATGAGATAGTCGTTCGGGTCGTGCGCGGGGGTTACCTTCACCGCACCCGTTCCGAACTTCGGGTCAACGTACTTGTCCGCAACAACGGGTATTTCTCTTCCAACTAGCGGAAGAATGAGCGTCTTACCGACGAAGTCTTTGTATCTTTCATCCTCCGGGTGAACGGCGACAGCCGTGTCACCGAGCATCGTCTCGGGTCTTGTGGTTGCCACAACGATGTACTCATCGGAGTCTTTGACGGGGTATTTCACGTAGTAGAGTTTGGACTTGTGTTCCTTGTGTTCGACTTCCTCGTCTGAGAGCACCGTTTTACACCTTGGACACCAGTTCACTATGTACTTTCCTCTGTATATCAGACCCTTCCTGTAGAGCTCAACGAACACCTTCCTTACGGCTCTGCTGAGCCCCTCGTCCAGTGTGAACCTCTCCCTTGTCCAGTCCACCGAAGCTCCAAGAGCCTTTATCTGTTCTCTTATTTCCCTCCTGTATTTGTTAGCCCACTCCCAGGTGATCTCGAGGAACTTTTCTCTTCCGATTTCTTCCCTCGTCTTTCCCTGTGTTTGAAGGAGGAACTTTTCCACCGCGTTCTGCGTAGCGATACCCGCGTGGTCTTCTCCGGGTACCCAGAGGACATCGTACCCTTTCATTCTCTTGTATCTGACCACGATATCCTGGAGAGTTATGTTCAGAGCGTGCCCCATGTGGATCCTTCCGGTGATGTTTGGAGGCGGTATCACAATGGAGAATTTCTCTCCGACACCTTTCGGTGTGAAGTAGCCCTTTTCTTCCCAGTATCTGTACCATTTGGTCTCTATCTCAGCTGGATTGTATCTCGTCGAGAGTTCTGCCACTCTCAGCACCTCCTTTTCCTGTGATATTTTATCAGAAACCGAGGATCGCTCCGATCACTCCACACCCAAAAATGATGAAAAGAGGGTGCACCTTGAAGAAAGAACACACAAAAGCGGCAGCAGAAAGCAGGATCAACATAGGATTCTGAACGGAACTGAGAAGCGAAAGAAGAGTCACGATCAAAAGGGTTGTGGTAACCCCTTCGAGCGCTTTCATCAACCTCACTCTCTGAAGCTTCACGTATTTTCTGAGGAAAATAGCAGCGGTGATAACCAGAATGGGAGCCCCAAGGAAGGCGAGCGTGTTCAACACAGCACCTATCAGACCAAAAAATTTGTATCCCGTGTAAGTTGCCAGGTTTATCGCAACGGGACCTGGAGTCATCTGAGCAATCGAAACCGCCTGAGAGAACTCCTCAGGAGAGAGAAAGCCACCGGTGACGAGTTCGTTTTTGAGTATTCCAACGATCGCCCATCCACCGCCAAAAGAAAGAAAACCGATCTTCAGAAAGATGAAGGCGAGTTTCAGCAAGGTTCATACCTCCTTCAGGTACAGAAGCAGAACGAGCAAAATGACCACCGGAATCACGAGGGATCCATTGAGAAGCAGAACAAAAACCGCTACTCCTATCATGACGGCTCTGTAGAGATTCCAGCGCTGGTTTCTCACGAGCCGGTACAGAACACTCCCTACAAGTCCGATTATGGAAGCGTAAGCACCTCTCAGAAAACTTCGAACGTAACTGATCCCTGAGAGAGTGCGTATCACTTCTGCAACCGCAACTATGGCAAAAAACGGTGGTAGCACAACGGCCACGCCAGAGGCGATCGCACCGTAGATACCTCCGATTCTCCTTCCCACAAGCACCGCAGTGTTGAAGGCGATAGGACCCGGTACCACCTGAGCTGTGCTCACGATACGAAAGAATTCTTTCTCCGTCAAAAGGCCGGATCTTTCCAGCTCCCATTTCATCACGGGAATCATGGCGTATCCTCCACCTATGGTGAGGGCGGAGATCCTCAAGAAAAGGAAGAACAGTCTTCCAATCAAATTCGATCCCTCCTGAACTTCGATTTTAGAACTTTTTCCTTCAACTCAAATTTCCATTGAGTTAAATCTGAATATGATTTAATAGTATCAAAAGAAACCGGGAGGGATCGAGTTGGTACTCGTCGTGGATTATGGCTCTCAGTACTCCAGACTCATAACAAGAAGGATCAGAGAAAACGAGGTCTATTCCGAAGTGGTCTTCCCCGATGATAAGGTGGATCTTTCGAAAGTAGACACCGTGATCCTCTCCGGTGGTCCAAGAAGCGTTTATGAAGAGGACGCCCCAAAGCTTCCAGAGTGGTTCCACGAATACAAAGGTCCAGTACTCGCTATTTGTTATGGAATGCAGCTGATCGTGAAAGAACTAGGAGGAGAGGTCAAGAGAGGACGAGGGGAGTACGGAAGAACTCTCGTGGAGCTCTCGAAGGACCCAATATTCGAAGGAATTCCGGAGAAGGTTCACGTCTGGATGAGCCACGGTGATGAGGTGGTGAGGCTTCCGGAAGGGTTCCACCCGATCGCCGTGTCCGAAACGGGTGTGATCGCCGCTGCCACAGATGGAAAAAGGTTCTGGCTGCTCCAGTTCCACCCGGAAGTGCACCACACCGAATACGGTGATCGTATGATTTCCAATTTCCTCTTCAATGTGTGTAAACTCGAGAAAAACTGGAAGATAGGAGACCTCGTGGAAGAGAAAATAAGACACATCAAAGAGACAATAGGGAACAAAAAAGCGATCCTCGCGCTTTCTGGAGGAGTAGATTCTTCCGTTGCAGCGGTCCTCGTGCACAGAGCGATAGGAAAGAACCTCGTGTGTGTCTTCGTGGACCACGGCCTTCTCAGAAAGAACGAGCGAGAAGAAGTGGAGAGGGTCTTCAAGGAGCACTTCGACATGAATCTGGTGGTTGTGGATGCCAGGAAGAGATTTCTCGAAAAACTCAGAGGAGTCACGGATCCGGAGAAGAAGAGGAAGATCATAGGAGAAGAATTCATACGAGTGTTCGAAGAGGAAGCGAAAAAACACGATGTGGAATTTCTTGTTCAGGGAACGATCTATTCAGACGTCATAGAAAGCGCCGCATCCGGAAAGACGACTGCGAAGATAAAGAGCCACCACAACGTGGGTGGTCTTCCAGAGAAGATGAACCTGAAACTGGTAGAACCCCTCAGAGACCTCTTCAAAGACGAGGTGAGAAAAGTAGGAAAGTATCTCGGCATACCGGACAGGATCATAAACAGGCATCCGTTCCCCGGTCCTGGACTCGCCGTGAGGGTGCTGGGAGAGGTCACGGAAGAAAAGCTCGAAATCCTGAGAGAAGCGGACTACATATTCATAGAAACTCTCAGAAAGCATGATTACTACGATAAAGTGTGGCAGGCGTTTGCAGTTCTTCTTCCTATAAAAAGCGTAGGTGTGAAGGGTGACGCGAGGGCGTATGAGTACGTGGTGGCGCTTCGAGCCGTGAACAGCGTGGAGGGGATGACCGCAGACTGGTCCAGAATTCCGCATGATATACTGGACGAGGCAGCAAGAAGGATCACAAGAGAAGTGAAAGGTGTCGGCAGAGTGGTCTACGATATAACTTCAAAACCGCCTGCAACTATAGAGTGGGAGTGAAAACTTGGAAAAACTGCTGAAAGAACTCGAAAGGATACGAGAGGAAGCAAAACCGCTCGTTGAACATCGGTTCGAAGAGTTCAAAAGATTGGGCGAAGAAGGAACAGAAGAGGATCTCTTCTGTGAACTCTCTTTCTGTGTTCTCACAGCCAACTGGAGTGCAGAAGGTGGAATTAGAGCGCAGAAAGAAATCGGAAAGGGCTTTGTGCATCTTCCGCTTGAGGAACTCGCGGAGAAACTGAGAGAGGTTGGACACAGGTATCCTCAAAAGAGAGCCGAGTTCATAGTAGAAAACAGAAAACTGCTGGGAAAGTTGAAGAACCTTGTGAAGGGTGATCCTTTTCAATCCAGAGAGTTTCTCGTAAGAAACGCAAAGGGAATCGGCTGGAAAGAGGCGAGCCACTTTCTCAGAAACACCGGTGTGGAAGACCTCGCTATTTTGGATAAACACGTTCTGAGACTCATGAAAAGACACGGCCTGATTCAGGAGATACCAAAAGGATGGAGTAAGAAAAGATATCTCTACGTGGAAGAGATCCTCAGAAAAGTCGCCGAAGCGTTTGGAGAATCTCCCGGGAAGTTCGATCTCTACCTGTGGTACCTTGTGAAGGGGAAGGTAGATAAATAGGGGGTGATGGAGTGCGAAAATACGTGTGGATAGTCGTTTTCATCGTGCTGGGAATCTACTTTCTCATCGGTGTGTATCAGGTAGGACCCTCCGAAGTCGCTCTTCTCAAGACTTTTGGAAGATTCACCTCGGTCGTTCCTTCAGGAATCCATTACCACCTGCCGTATCCGATTCAGTCTCATGTGACCGTCGACGTCACAACTGTGAGAAAGATCGAAATAGGATTCAGAAGCATTCAGCGAGGGGAGAGGATCTCTTACCAATCGGTTCCTCAAGAAGCCATAATGATCACAGGAGACAACAACCTCGTGAGTGTGGAAGCGGTGGTTCAGTACAGAGTGAAAGATCCCGTCGCTTACGCCTTCAACATCACAGAAGCGGATTCTATCGTGAGATTCACAACAGAATCTGTTCTTCGTGAGAAGGTGGCGATGAGAAGCATCGACGATGTTCTCACCACAGGAAGAGATGAAATAGGATTCGAAACTGCCCGGATGCTCCAGGAGATTCTCGATTCCTACAACTGCGGTATAAAGGTGGAAAACGTTTATCTCCAGGAAGTGGTCCCGCCAGATCCCGTTGTTGACGCCTTCGACGATGTGAACAACGCTCGTCAGGACAAAGAACGTCTCATAAACGAGGCAAGAAAATACGCCAACGACGTTGTTCCAAAAGCCCAGGGACAGGCACAAGAGATACTGAGACAGGCAGAGGCCTACGCTCAGGAAGTTTATCTGAAAGCGCTCGGCGAAGCGAAAAGATTCGAAGAGGTGCTGGAAGAATACTCAAAGGCTCCTGATATCACGAGAAAACGAATGCTCCTCGACGCTCTCCAATCTTTGCTTGAAAAATCCGAAAACAAGGTTTTCTTTGTGGGAAACGGTGATTCTCTGAACATCCTCAACATTTCCGACCTTTTGAAGGGGATGGGAAAATGAAAATCTGGATGCTTTCTCTTCTGATCATTCTGATCGTGGTGGGTGCGATCCTTCTTTTCTCTTCTTTTTACGTCCTGGATCAGACACAGCAAGCGGTGGTTCTGAGGTTCGGAAAGATCGTTGCAGTAGAAACGGAACCTGGGCTTCACTTCAAACAGCCGTTCGTTGATAATGTGGTGAGATTCGATAAAAGAATCCTCCTCTACGATATAGAACCAGAAAAGATCATAGCCGCCGACAAGAAAACACTCGTGATAGACACGTACGTTCTCTGGAGGATAAAAGATGCGGAAGCGTTCATAAAATCACTGAAGAGCGTGAAGCTCGCTCTTCCAAGAATCGACGATGTGGTTTACTCACACGTGAGGAACATCTTCGCAAAAGCGAACTTCGACGAGATCATCTCCGAGAAGAGAGAAGACCTTTTGAGGGAAGTCACGGCTCTTTCAAGAGAAGATCTGAAGGACTTCGGCATAGAAGTGGTCGATGTGAGGGTGAAGCACGCCGACCTCCCCGCTGAGAACGAAAAGGCCGTGTACGAAAGAATGAAAGCGGAAAGATACAGCATCGCTGCACAGATCAGGGCTGAAGGTGAGAAAGAGGCAAGAAAGATACGTGCGGAAGCCGACAAAACAGCGAAGGTTCTGATCGCGGAAGCTCAAAGCAAAGCAGAGCAAATCAAGGGAACCGGAGAAGCAAGCGCGGTGAAGATCTACGCGGAGGTGTTTTCAAAAGACAAGGACTTCTACGAATTCTGGAGAACGATGGAGGTTTACAGATCCATCGAGAAAGGAATTCTCATAATTGGAGACGAACTCGATGCACTGAAATACCTCAAAACGAAGTGAGGGAGAGTTCCCTCACTTCATTTTCAGAAAGTTACTCACGCTGAAGAGCATTCTGAACATCCATATGTTGAACTTGTTTACCCTGTTCTTTCCGGGGCCGTAACCGAAATCTTTCACCGGTCTGAGAAATCTGTATCTCCCAGCGTTGTGAATGATGGGAATGAGCTCACCATTTTCGAGATAGAACTTCGAATCTTTCACGTAGAATTTTTCTCGGGCCGTTGAAGGGATGAAGTTGTACTTCGAAGGAAGTTCCACGTGAGGGCTCTTGTAGATCACGTAGTTTCCAATGACGGTATCTCCACCCCAGACGTTTATGTTTTTCAGACGTCTCTCCATTGTTCTTGCGAACTCGAGGAAACCTTCCCTTGGTGCTATTATCACACCCACGTTGAAGAGCTTTTTGTTTGAAAGAAAAGACTTTATCTCCTTTCCATTCACAAGGTCTTCTTCCTTCACCACGAGATCAATGGGTGGACTCAACTGCTCCACAACCGCTCGAAAAGCATCTCTGTGTTCCTCGAATAGGTGCGAGATGTCACTCTGGAAGATGATGTCTCCGCCATCACAAAACAGGATCTGATCGTACTCAGGATGATTCTCAAGAAAAATGGCAAGATTGATGAAACGCGTGTTGTTTATGAGTCCAGAACGCTCCACCGCTGGAAAGTTGATGATCTCTTCAGGAAGTCCTGTGAGACCGTAGTTTATGACGAGAACGTCCGTTTTGCTCAGATCCACATTTTCCTTCAGAGATCTGTACCAGTCGTTCACCAGAAAGTCCCTTATTCTGTCGTTACCTGCCGTTGCTATCAGATTCAAAAACATCCCTCCTAAGTCTCTTTCTGAGATTTGCCATTTCGATTGCTACCATCGCTGCTTCAAAACCTTTGTTTCCACTCTTTGCTCCGGCTCTGTTGAGGGCCTGCTCAAGAGTGTCCGTGGTGAGAACGCCGAAAATAATAGGAATATCAGAGGTCATGTTGAACTGCGCCACTGATTTACCTATCTCGTTCGCCACCACGTTGAAGTGGTACGTCTCTCCCCTTATCACAGCACCGAGAACGATTATAGCATCATGCACACCGAGATCGAGGAGTCTCTTGAGCGTGTATATCGCTTCCATACTTCCCGGAATTCTCACAACCGTTATGTTCTCGTCTGAGACACCGTGTCTTTTCAGCCCATCGAGCGCTCCCTCGAGGAGTTTCGAAGTGACAAGGTCGTTGAACCTCGGAACGACTACGGCTATCTTCAAACCTTCTCCTCTGTAGTCTCCCTGAACAACCTTCATGAATTCACCTCCCTGAAGATTTCTTCGAGTTCGTGTCCGAGTTTTTTCATTTTTGTCGAAAGATAGAACCTGTTGTGAGGTGTTACTCTTCCGTACAGTCTCTTCGTTTCGACAACTTCGATCCCGTATTTTTCAAGACCAACCGTCTTTCTTTGGTTGTTGGTGAAGAGAAGAACCCTTTCGATGCCAAGGGCTTTCAAGATCTGCACCGCCGGTGCGTAATCTCTTTCGTCTTCAGAAAAACCAAGAACTCTGTTTGCCTCCACCGTGTCTAAACCTTCGTCCTGAAGGGAATAGGCTGCAATTTTGTTCGAAAGACCGATTCCTCTCCCTTCCTGTCTCAAATAGATCAGGATACCTCCGTGAGCTGACATGTATCTGAGAAAATTCGCCAGCTGTGAACCGCAGTCACACCTCAAAGAAGAGAGAACATCCCCGGTCACGCATTCGGAGTGTATTCTCACAGCAACGGGTTCTTCGAGAGGTTCCTTAACGATTGCGAAGTGTTCTTTGCCATCGAGGTGGTTTTCGAAAGAAACAACCTTGAAGACACCGAAATCCGTTGGAAGTGCCGCCTCGGCTTTTTTCTTCATGAGAAGCTTTCTCTTCACAAATTCACGCCAGACATCGTCCATCTCCAGAACGGGGAGGGAAAATTTTTCTGAGAGCTTCAAAACATAATCCAAATTGTGAGAATTTCCCTTCTCATCCAGAATTTCCACGATCACCGCGTGACGGCTGAAACCTGCGAGCTCAGAAATTTCCAGAGATGCCTCCGTGTGGCCTTTTCGTCTCTGAAAACCGACTCCTCCTATCACCGTGACGTGACCCGGGTATCTGAACTCATGAAAATACCTGCCTTCTGCCAACTTTCTGCACGTTTCTGCCCTCTCCAACGCTGAAATCCCCGTGCCAGTGCCCCAGTCCACCGGCAAGAAGTAGTTCGCTCCGTAGTTTGAGGAAAGTTTTACGAACCCTCTCTTCAAAAGATCTTCCTCGTCGGCTGTAACACAGAAGAGTCCCTTTCCATATGTAACGAAAAAGCTCACAACGTCTTCGGTGATCAGTTGAGCGGGAAAAACGAAATCCGCTTCGTTCTCTCTGTTTCTATCGATCAAAATGACGGGCTTCCCTTTCTCAAAAACCTCTCTCAGTTCTTCCACGGTCTATCACCCCTTTCAGGTAGCGAGCGATGATATCGATCTCGTAGTTAACGGGATCTCCGGGCACCAGATACTGGAGATTTGTGTTCTCGAACGTGTGTGGAATCACCTGAACACTGAACGTATCCAGAGAAGTTTCAACGACGGTGAGGCTGATACCGTTCAATGCGATAGAACCCTTCGGAACGATCGCCCATCTTTCCGCCGGCATCGAAAAGAACATGAAATAGCTGTTTCCGCGCCTTTCCATTCCGACAAACCTGACGGTACCGTCCACATGGCCTGTTACCAGGTGTCCTTCAACTCTGCCGCCGAGAACCAGAGATTTTTCAAGATTGTAAAAACGAGAAACGAAAAGATTGGTTCTACTCCTCGTTTCCTCACCCACATCGAACCAGTATTCTTCTTCTGAAAGCCCAGAGACAGTCAGACACACACCGTTCACCGCTATACTCTCTCCCAGTTTCACTTCCCACGTTCTTTTGAAGAAGATCCTCTCTCCTCTGATGTACCCTCTTTCCACCTTCTGAACTATTCCCGTGAACACGGTCTCATCTCCACCAAAAATTCCGAATCGGAAAACTCCACATCCACCACTTTGAACTTCGGAGGAACCGAAACATCTGACAGATAACAGGAGAAGACATCAAGCCCCTTTCCGAAAATCTTCGTCGAATAAAAACCAAAAACCACGTCTGCGTGATCTAAAAATTCGCTGAACACCTTCGATCCACCCTCCACCAAGACAGAATCGATACCCCTTTCGTACAGATTTCTCAATATACTCTCCACAGAACAATCGTTCAGAACCTTTTCCACATGTGGTGGATATTCCGCCTCTTCACTTTCTGTGAAAACGATCACCCGAGCGTTTTCTTCGAACACTCTGAACACTTTCCCACTCAAAACACCCTTTCTGTCGAGGATCACCCTCACAGGATTTCTGCCTTCTTTCAGTCTGCAGGTTAGCTGAGGATTGTCTTTCAAAACCGTTCCAGCACCGACGAGAACAGCGGAGTAGATGTTTCTCATCTCGTGAACCTTGAATCTGAACTTGCTTGTGATCCACTTGGAATCTCCCCTGTGATCAGCTATTTTCCCATCTAAGGTGGACGCGTACTTCAGCGCAACGAACGGCCTTTTCTTTGTCACATAAGTGATGAAAAACTCACACAGCTTTTTCACCTCTTCTTCCAAAACACCTTCTATCACTTCGATTCCGTGATTTCTGAGTTTTTCCACACCGTTTCCCGAAATTGGATTCGGATCCCTTGTTCCGATCACAACTGTTTTTATTCCACTTTCTATGATCAGATCCGTACATGGAGGTGTCTTTCCATGATGATCACAGGGTTCAAGGGTAACTATGAGAGTTGCACCCCGTAAATCTTCTCCTTTCTTTCTTGCACTTTCTATTGCCATCCTTTCAGCGTGCGGACCTCCAAAATAGGGATGAAACCCCTCCGCGATTATCCTGCCGTCTTTCACAACGACCGCACCAACTGGTGGGTTGGGATTCACCCTTCCAAGTCCTTTCTTTGCAAGCTCTATTGCCCTTCTCATGAAAGTTTCATACATACAACACCCTCCTTGTGTAAAAGAAAAGGGACCCTCTCGGGTCCCATATAATCTCCACATCACGCTCTCTCCCATCCGGACTTTCACCGTCGGCCCCGGAATTCCACCGGGTCAACCCTCCTGAGAGGGCTCGCGGGCTTTCACCGCCGGTCGGGAATTCCACCCTGCCCCGAGAGCGTTTCTTTTGTATTCAGTTTTCTCCATTCTATCAAGGATTTATTTCCAGAAGGTGAACAGATCTTTTAACTTCATCTGCCGATCACTCTGTTTTTTCCACGCTGTTTTGCCAGATAGAGGTTGTCGTCTGCTTCTTTGAGAAGATCGTCTATTGTCTCATGATCTTTCATTTCGCAAACACCGATACTCACGGTTACATTCAAGCCGTTTTCAAAGACTTCTTTCTCGATCTTCGTCCTGATTCTCTCAGCGAGGCTCACCACTTCGTTCAACTTCGTTTCAGGACAGAGGATCAAAAACTCTTCTCCACCCCACCTCGCAATCACTTGACCTCCTCCCAATCCCCTGAAGGGGATGGGATTCTTGGTGGCTCTCAGGCCACCTTCCATGGAGCCAAAGATGCTCCATGGCCACAGAGGTGTGGATGAAACCTCACACCTCTGGCGGGGGCCAAGCCCGCTACTACCTGGCCTGTGCCAGGATACCTTTTCCAGATGTTGATTGCTCCAACTCCGTCCCTGTGATACTCAAAACCGCAGGCTTTGCAGTGGTATCTTCTTCCGTTCGGATTGTTCTTTGCACCACAGACAGGGCACGTCTTGCTCGTGTTCGCTTCTGAGATGAGCTTTACTTTGATTCCGAACTGCTCTGCTTTGTACCTTATCATCTCGATGAGTTTTCTGAACTGCCACTGGTGGATCTTCTGGTTCGCGTTGTCGCTGTAGTCCGCTCTTTCTCTGATCCCTGTGACGTCTCCTATCACGATGGTTCTGATTTGCTTTCTGAGGCACAGTCCGATGAAGTTACTTGTGATCTTGTGCATGATGTCGTTGATCTGGTTTCTGAGCCGTCTCAGGACTCTTTTCTTTGCACGAACAAGCTTGTTGTACCTTCTTGATCCCTTCTTGCACTCTGCTATGGCAGACTGAAAACTTGCAAGGCGTTTGTTTCGATAGCGAAGAACACTGCTGAGGACTCCTCCGTGGTAGCTGATGACTTCTTTTCCATCAAAGCACGTAATGGGACGGAGCACTCCAAGGTCGACCGCCATAACACCAGAGCCAGCATTCTTCTCTTCAATCTCCACCTCTATCGCAAGGTGGAGATAGTATCCATCTTCAAAGACAAGTCTTGTCTGTTTGATGCGAAGGGGAGGTTTGAGAGGTGTTTGTACAACAAATGGTTCTCGTTCTTTGCCCAAAGACAATCTCAGGGTGCCGTCTGGCAGAAGTTTTACAGCGCTTTCTTTCCATATGAACGGCAGATAGCGTTTTTTCTTGTAGGGAGGTTTTGCATCTGGATTCTTTTTGGTTGCTTTGAAGTACCCTTTGAGGGCTTGAAAGTAGAGCTGAACAAATGCCTGCTTTGAGTGGACGTGGATTTTGATGTTTTCTGCCCAGCGGAGGATGTATTTGTCTGCGGTGGGCCAGGACAGCCAGAAGCCTTTCTTTTGGTGTATCTTTTGCACGAGAGACATCGTTTTGTTGTAGATTCTTGCTGCTGTGCGGTTGAGTTCTTCGCATATTTGATTCAAATGTCCTGGTACAGCGAGTTTGTAGGTTCGTATCACACGTCTTGACATTCCTCGATGTACCTCCTGATAGTTTCTTCAGAAACATTACCGGCTGTTCCAACGTAGTAACTTCGAGCCCAAAGGCCCTCTTTGGTTCTAAGCTCTGGAAATTTCTCCAGCAGTTTCCTCGCTGAAACACCCTTGAATAGGTTTGCTATCTCAGCCGGTGAAAATCTTGGAGGCGCCGATACAAACAAATGAACATGATCAGGCTGAATAGAGAGGGCCAGTATTTCTATTCCGTGTTGTTTTGCTGTGTTGCGGAGTATTCGTTCAAGTTCTTCAGCTATGGAGCCGACCAGGATTTTTCTGCGGTATTTAGGTATCCACGCAAAATGATAGTTCAGATTATAATGACTCCACCTTGTCTTCTTGATATGCATACCTATCACCCCATTCAATTATATCATAAGATAATTAACACCACAACAAACCTATCCCCCTGAAGGGGAATAGCTTGCGTGGTTGGGGTTCTGTCACAGTTTCATGGTTATCAAAAGAATGAGGAAAATTACTCAAAAGTCTCTCCAGGAGTGTTTCAACAGATATCACACCGGTCACGTTTCCCTCGTCGTCCGTGATCACCTTGCTCACGGAAAACAAAAGCTCTTTTGTTTTGAACTCCCTGTAGGGAATCCCACCGGTGGGTTTAGGTCGGGATTCGAGGGCGGCTCTGTACCAGGGTCTTACTCTTGGATCGTATCCTTCTGCGGGTTCGTAATCGTTGATCAGAAGAAGTCCATTCTCGTATCCCGAGTACAGATAGTATATATCTCTGTCTGCCTCCTGGAAAATTCTGTAGATTTCCAACACTTTTCGTCTTTCCTCATCGGTCAGATAAGGTGCATATCGTACTTCAGGAATGCGGCTCAAAACATCAACAACATAGAATTTTCTGAAATATCCGTTTATGAAGGACGTCACAGTATTGTTCACGTTTCTTATGAAATCACGGGCAGTTTTTATTCCGGAAAAGTAAAGCTGAAAGATACTCAGAACACATATCACAACAAATGCAACGATAAGAGCTATTGTTATCTTCCAGAAAAGTTCTTTTTTAAGAGAACTCATCTTTTCCCCCACTATCTTCTTTGGATTTTCCAACACATTATATTATACATAAAGGGGCCTTTCAGGCCCCTTTCAGATCCTTTCATCTCTTCAGATAATGTTTCCGCATCTCTTCGTTTTCTGGAAGTGCGAGGATCTCCTCGATCACCTTTTCTACCTGTTCATCGCTCTTTGTCCTTGGATCTCTGTAGAGAAGTTCTTTTATGATCCTTATGTCACCCGTTAGAAACGCCTCCAGAGCCATTTCCATCCTCATGATTCTGGGTCTCAGGTAGTACTTGACCACGCGATCTGGAAGCGGTGGTTCGATCTTCTCGGGATGGATTCCGTTCTTGTCCACAAGGGCTGGGACTTCAACAACCACGTCATCGTCTATTCCGTGAATGATACCTTTATTTGGTATGTTCACCACGAATCTTGCCTTGTTATCGTTCAGCAGCGCATCGATGAATGGGATGTGCTGCTCTCCACTCTTTCTTTCTGGATCGAGAATTTTCTCCACTTCGAGCACAAACTGCTTTTCTGAGAGGTCTTTCCCCAGAACACTTCCAAGGTCGGAGAGCCTCACGGACGGATTTTCTTTGATGAACTTTGCCACCTTCTTTGTGATCTCCGTGACCTTTCCAAGCGTGTCTTGGTACCATTTCCAGCCTATTTCAGAATCTGCTCCTCCCCAGGGTTCACCGTACCACTTCTTCTTGGTTTCAAGATCCCTGTGGTACCTCCACGAAGAGTTTCTCACGGTGTCACCGATGGGCATCACACCGTAGAATCTGTACATGTCTATCGCGGCGGGAGAGAGCTGGTCGTTGAAGGGGTTCTCTGGTTTCCAATCTTTTGATTTTTCCTCGATCCACTTGTCAAGGAGGGGATACGCGTTCCCCCCGTTGTATCTGAACCTATTCAGCCAGATACCGTGGTTCACTCCTGCGACCTGCCAATCTACTTTTTCTTCTTCCAGCCCCAGTTTCTCTACGATCTCCATCACGCCGTAGTGTCCATGGCAGAATCCCACTGCCTTTATGGGAACCGTTCTTGTCACAAGGGTTGTTCCCTCGAAAACGGGGTTCGCTGCCTGCAAGTACCAGGCTTTTGGGGAGAGCTTCTCTATCTTCCTTGCTATGTCAACGAAGTACTTGAGCTGGTTGTAGTTGGAGAAGGTGTAGTAGTCGGAGACCATGTTAAACTCCTGAGCGTCTATTCCTCTGTAGTAGCCGTATTTCTCACCGATCTGTCTGACCTTCTCCAAGTAGGTATGGCCACCCACCATCGCTGTGTTTATCACAAAATCCGCGTCGATGATGACGTCATCTAAATTCATGGTTTTTTCGAATTTCAGATCCGCTCCCACTTCTTCAACGTATTTTTTCGCGATGGTCAGAATAGCGTCGAGTCTTTCTTCGTCGATATCCATGAGGGTGACCGTGCTGCCAGAGAGTCCCGGCGTTTTGCAAAGATCACTCACAAGCCTCAGAGAAAACACCGCGCTCCCCGCACCGATGATACCGATCTTCACAGATGGCATAAAAACACCTCCCTGTATTTCGTATCCACCAGTTACAACTATATACTTTCCGAACGTTTTTTCCATGAATTCAAACGCTTCTTAAAAAATTAAAAGGCTGGCCGGAAGCCAGCCGGAATCTTCAATGAATTTTTTCAAACTCTCTTGTACAATCTGTACTTACCCACTCTCAGATCCTCGGGCTTGAGAATTCTGAAAGATCTCGCTGGAAGGGGAAGCTTCACAACCCCGCCGTCAACGTGGAATCTTTCTCCGCTGAACACATCGACAAGGGGAGTGGTGTTCATGATTTTCCCGTCGGGAATGGAGAGAACCAGCACCTTCTCTTCTCCTGAATTCACCACCACGATGGTGTTTTGAAGAGGATGAGGAGCCTTTCTGAGAAACGCGAGAGGTGAGTCGTTCAGCAAGACAAACTCTCCAAAGCGCAAACCTGGATCCGTCCTTCTCAGTCTGATCATCTTCTTGTAGAACTCGAACAGATCAACATCCCATTTCTCTCTGTTCCATTCCATGGTGGCACGACACTCTGGATCTTCTCCACCTGTGAGACCTATCTCTGTTCCATAATAAACAAGTGGAACACCGGGATAGGTGAACTGAAGAACTACAGCGAGCTTTCTCAGGTCTCTGTCGGGAACCATTGTGGCGAGTCTCGGGGTGTCGTGACTGTCAAGCATATTCCAGCAACCGAATATGTTCTTCGTCTCCCTGTAAGCTCTTTCCAGGTGAAAACCTATGGAATCCGTCTCGCCGTTCACATAGCTCAGCACGAGGTTTCTGAAGTTGTAGTTCATCAGACCATCAACCATATCCCATCCTGCCGGGTAAGTCCATATCTCACTCACGAGGTACTTTTCCGCTGAGAACTCTTTCACTTTCATGTTGATCCACAGGTTGACGGTAGGTCCAAGATCGTGGCCACAATCCAACCTCCAACCGTCTATCCCCAGTTTCAGGTAGTGCTCGACAACTTTCAAGATGTATTCCTTCACTTCCTCAACTTCCACGTTCAGTTCAGGAAGGCTTCCAACGTCGAACCACGATCTGTGCCTATCTTTGTAAAGGAAAAATCTGTTCACGTACTCTGGATCGTTTCTCTTCGCTTTTTTGAACCACGGATGCTGACTCCCAACGTGGTTGAAAACACCATCGAGTATGAGTTTCATATTCCTCTCATGGAAAACCCTCAAAAGATGGAGAAAAGCCCTCTTCCCACCGAACTGTGGATCCACTCTGAAGTAATCGATTGTGTCGTATTTGTGATTGGTATCAGACAAAAAGATAGGAGTGAGGTACAGAACGTTGATTCCGAGTTCTTCAAGATAATCGACTTTCTCGGCTATTCCCCACAGATCTCCTCCGTAGAAGACCTTCACATGCTGAGCACCGGGAAGTTTGCGGGGAGGAACTCCCCACTTCTCTATGATTCCTCCCCGCTTCAGGTACAGATCCTTTTTGTCTTCCACCGTTTTTCCCTTTCCGATGAAAAATCTATCTGGAAAGATCTGATACACGACACTGTCGTAAACCCAAGACGGCATCGGGTACATCATCCTTTCACCGATCCTTTCGTGAGTCCACCCACTATGTACTTCTGGAGAGACAGGAAGAGTATCACCATTGGCGTCATACCAAGAAGAGCTGCGGCCGTGAAGAGGCCCCACTCTGTTTCATAAGCACCCGTTGAGAACGTCCAGAGACCGAGAGCGTAAGTGTAGTTTTTCACGTCCTGAAGGATGATCCTCGCAAGGACGAACTCGTTGAACGTCCCGATAAAGGTGAGTATCACTATGACTGTGAGGATAGGAAGCGCGAGTGGAACAACTATCTTGTAGAAGGTCTGGAATCTGGTTGCACCGTCGATCATAGCGGCCTCTTCGAGAGACGAAGGAATGGTGTCGTAGAATCCCTTTATGAGGTACATGTTGTAAGCTATGTTGCCGAGATAAGCAAATATCAATCCTCCGAGAGAATCCAGTCCCAAGAATGGAAGGAACTGACCGATGAGCTTCAAAAGACCGTATATTGCAACCATGTACATGATGGCTGGGAACATCTGAATGAGAAGAAGAGCCATGATTCCGTACTGCCTTCCCCAGAATCTCATTCTGCTGAACGGATAGGCCGCCAGGGCACAAACAGCCGTGGTGATGAGTGAAACAAGGCCTGCAACGATCACCGAGTTCATGACCCATCTGAGGAAGTAATGCTTTGTCTTCTGCTCCCATATCTGCGCGAGCCTGTAGAGATCTCCATCGATCTTTTTGAGATCGGACTTCAATTCCTTCAAAGGAATGGTGTCTATCAGAGTTCCCGCCTTTCTCGAAGCCACTGCTGTGTTCGTGAGAACTTCTTGAACGAAGTTCATCTTCACAAGGTCGTACAGCATTTCAAGGTGCTCAGAGGAGACATAAAGTCCTTTGAAGGAAAGATCAACAAGATTCGAATAACTTCCTTTGAAGTCATCGAGGATATTTTGAGCGTTTTCAACGATTTCCACAGCGTTTTTGTAGCCCGTTTCTACCCTTTTGTTCAGATCTCTGTAGTCTTCTATCCAGGAGAGCTTCGCTGCCAGTTTTCTTATCTTTCCGATGAAATCGTCTCCTCCGTATTCCGACACATAGCTACTCACAAAGTCCTTGAGAGTCTTGTATATCGAGAGAAGCTTTATCTGCGCAGCGCTGTTGAAAGATTTCATATCTTCGAGAGAATCAATTCTGCTTTGGATCTGATAGCTGAAGATCTTGAGATCCAGATACATCTTCGCCGAAGAAATTTCTTTCTCTTTCTCAGAGAGGGAGGATTTCACTCTGTTCATACTATTCTCCAGACCATCGAGTTTTGCTGTTAGTACCACGATTTCGTTTTCTATACTTTTCAAATCCTTTATCTTCTGAACGAAATCGTCAATTCCGTCGCTCACTTTCTCTACGATTCCTTCAACAATAGGAACCGTTTCTTCAAAGGATTGAACGAAGCTTCCATAGAGGGCTTTTTTGGAAATGTCACCATCTTCGCTTACCACATTCTCTATCTCTTCTAAAGAACTCTTCATGGCAAATATCTTTTCTGAGAGATCCGAAAGATCAGAAAAAGCAGAGATCTTGTCGTAGAGAGTGTTGAGTTCAGACAGAAGTTTTTCGAGTGAAGATTTCAATCTTGAGTCTTCATAAGGAAATGTAGCTTCCACTTTGCTGCTCCTGATACTGTGCACCATTTCCTTGAGTTTGAGGAGAACCTCGCTCACGGGATCGATATCGGGCTTCAAAACCTCGAGTACTTTTTGTTTTTCCAGGATTTCTTTCTCAAGGATTTCCTTCTGTTTCTCAAGAGTAGCTATTTCTCTCTGAAGAGTTTCAATTTCATCGTTAAGTTTTTCGATCTCTTTCACGAACGTTCCTACTTCTCTCTCATAAACCAGTCCAAGTTTGGAAAGGGCATCATTCAGAACATCCTGATTCTCAACGCTGTAACCCACTACTTTTTCTATTTCGGCCTTCATAGCCTGAAATTCAGCACTTCTAAAGTTTTTGCCTTTCAATTTTTCATAGAGTGCAACAGCGATCCTCTGTGAATCAGGCAATGGGATTTTCTCCATCTGTTCTTGAGTCAATTTCTTTGCCTCTTCCAGAACATCTTTCGTGTAAGACAAAACATCGGAAAAATTCTGAGAAAGAGTCTTTTCTATTTTCGAATTTCTCGCATTGACATCTTCCAAAAGTTTCTTCGTTTCGGCGAGGTAATTTTCGAATCTTCTAATTCGATCTTCAACGAGACGATCCGTTTTCTCTCTGGAAACGTTATCAAAAGGTTCTACCCTGGAAACAAGACTCTGCATCTCCTGTATGAGAACGGGAAGGTTTTTCTCAGGTGCCACCAGATCTTTGTAGTGCTGAAGGGTGAGACGAGACGAGAAGAGTTTCGGGGAGAAAGCCGCCTCATCCCTTCTGAAAGAAGTAGAAACAACCCAAACGATGGGAAAGAGAACCACAACAACGAGAAGTGTTAGAAGAACATATGTGAGCCATCTATTCTTTTTCCTCACCATCATTCGCTCACCTCTTCAAACGCCCCAGAGAGTTTGAAGTTCACAAAGCTGATTCCTCCAACGAGGAAGAATATGATGATGGATATAGCGCTGGCAAAACCGAAGTCCTGTCCTCTTCCTCCTTCGAACGCAAGTTTGTAAACGTAGGAGATCAGAATGTCTGTATGACCAACGGGAGTCGTGGTTCCGGCCATCGCAGGACCTCCACCGGTGAGCAGATATATGTTCACGAAGTTGTTGAAGTTGAAAGCGAAACTTCCGACCAATAATGGAGCCACAGTGGTCATCAGAAGCGGAAACGTGATAGTCCAGAACCTTCTCCACCTTCCAGCTCCATCGATCGCAGCGGCTTCGTAGAGCTCCTCTGGAATGCTCTGCAAAGCTCCGAGTGAGACGGCCATCATGTACGGAAATCCCAGCCACGTGTTGACGGTGAGAACTGCGACCTTCGCCCAGAACGGATCGTTGAACCACTTCACCGGATCCAATCCCAAGAACGGAAGAACAAATCGGTTGAGAATTCCATAAGTCTCGTTGAACATCCCGTTTCTCCAGACGAGAACGGAAATGAAAGCTGGCACAGCCCATGGAATAATGAGTAACGTCCTGTACACGTTCTTTCCCTTCAGTGTTTTATCGTTCAGAACAAGAGCGAGGGAAAGACCTATCGCGAACGTTAAAAGAACACTGAGAGCAGCCCAGGTGAACGTCCAGGTGAAAACCTTGAAAAAGGGACCTGTGATCTTCGGATCAGTAAATATCCTGGAGAAGTTCTTGAAACCAATGTATTCCATGTATCCAATCACGAAAAATTCTCTTCCATTTTCGTCGTAATCGTAGAAAGCACCTTCCCTTTCAACGAGATGCCTTCCAGTGAGATTGTTCTTCACCACAAGTTTCATTTTTATCTTTCCGTTTTCGATGGACTCTTCGAAAGCCAGAGAATAAAGCCTCTTCACCGGATAAAAATTCCACTCACCGTTTTCACCTATTCTGAACATGTAACTCTGATCCTCGAGCCAAAACTCTGCCCTGTTGAGATACTTCTGAACCACATTTACCTTGAAGAAAGGTTCGTACCTCTTCAGGGAAACCTCTTCAGGTGAGTAAAGCGGTTTGTAAATTTTACCGTCTGAATAGACGGCGTTCACCTCTTTTATGGAAGCGGGCCAGGGGACTATCTCATAAACCTTCCCATTCACTTCGGCGGTTCCATCCTTCACGGGAAAGAGAGTTGACTCTCTCAAAAGGACCTCTTTCCCACTCCTCTTTGTGACAACGGGGCGCTCCGCAATGTAGATGTTCCCATCTTTCTCGAAGAGAACAACAAAATCCTCGGTAGGATTCAAACCGTTGAACACGGAGAAAACCATGTATTCAACAGGTTCAGCGCTCTCTGGAACATAAGTGTAATTCGGGTCGAAAAGAATTCTCTCGATGGCCTCTTGTTTCGTCATGAGGTGTCCTGTTCCATAATTGGTGAACGCAACTTTCACCGTGAAGTATATGGGATAGAGAACGAGCACAAAAAGTAATATCAAAGCGGGAATGGTGTATCTGTAAGGATAAGCCTTCGGGTTGAAGATGAAGTAATCTATGAGTACGAGAAGCGTGAGAAGAACGATTCCAAGTTCATAATAAGAATTTTGAAGCAGGAAAATTCCTGCCCAGACCATTCCTGCGTTGAATACGGCAAGAAACAATATCAGAAAGATTTTGAGAAGCCCTTTCACAGCGATCAGACCTCCCTGAATTTTTAAAAGAGGGGGAAAAGTCCCCCTCTTCTTTGACTAATGATAGCACTTCGAATTATTTTTCTATCTGTGCCTTGATTTTTTCCACAGCCTCTTTGAGAGCATCTTCGACACTGGCCTGTCCGTTGATAATGATGCTGAGAGCGTCTCCCATGGCAGACCAGACAGGAGCCATTTCCGGCACGTTTGGCATCGGTGTTCCCATGGAAGCACTCTGGGTGAACGCAACAACATCGGGATTGTCTTTGACGAGTTCAAGAACATCTTTTCTCGCAGGAAGCCTTGGATCTGCGAGGTATATCTTGTACATGGTTTCTTTTCTCGCAATGAAGTTCGTGAGAAATTCCATAGCGATCACTTTGTTTGGAGACTTGGCATTGATCATGAATCCCTGAACACCAACAAACGGTTTGGCAGGAACACCCGGCTCGAGCTCAGGAATAGGAGCGACTCCGTAGTTTATACCTGCATCTTTGTAGGATTTTATAGCCCACGGTCCGTTGATGATCATAGCTGCGAGACCTTCTTTAAACATGGAATCCATAGTTCCGTAGTTGTCACCCGGGGTGAGAACACCTTCATCGATCATTCTCTTTATGAGTTTCGCACCTTTGACTGCTCCTTCGTTCGCGAGTCCAATGTCTGTCACGTCGAGTCCCTGGGGTGTTTCCTTGAAGACGTATCCTCCGTAACCCAGGATGAACGGCGCAGAGAAGTAGAAGTTAGCAACATCGTAGATGAAACCTCTGACTTCTCCTCCGTACTCCTCATCTATCTGTTTTGCTTTTTCTATGAGCTCGTCCATGGTCTTAGGAACAGAATCAACGTAGTCCTTGTTGTAGATGAGAGCAACCGCTTCCATGGCGTACGGTACTCCGTAGAGTTTCCCTCCGTAAGAGAAAGCCTTGAGAGCTGTGTCGTAGAAATTCTTTAAGTCAGAGAAGTTGGGGATGGGTTCGATCAAACCGTTAACGGCGAGTTCTCCTATCCAGTCGTGCGCTCCAACAATGATGTCTGCGCCCTGTCCCTGCGGAGCCGCCGTTAGGAATTTGGATTTGATGCTTCCAAAATCGACGTACTGAACTTCGACGGGAATTCCGTACTTAGCCTTGAATTCTTCCCCGAGTTTCTGGAGAATGTCAACCTGCTTTTCAGAACACCAGATAGTGAGCTTTGTCTGAGCTAACATTAGAGCAGAAACCACAACAAGCATTAAAACGAGCAGTCTCTTCACCATGGACACCTCCTTTAGATTACAAAGAGTTTCAAAGAGTTTACTGTCAGAAAATTCACAAAATGTTTCACTAAGGATTTTAACACCGATTTTTCGTGGTGTCAATCTGGATTCGAACTGGAGATTTTCAATTACTCATCAAATATTCCATTCAGAGATGTCGAAGTTCCGTTAACCATATTGACACGTTATGAATTGAGTGTTAATATAAACAGACGGATTTGTGTTAATTTATTGATCATGGAATGTTTTGAAAAGAGGAGGAAAGGTTGTGAAAAAGTCCTTTTTATTGATTGTTCTAGCTTTTTTATTCTTTGTCACCTCCTGCTTTCAAACGTCCGTGAGTCAATCTTCAGTTTCGAGTGATCCACATTCAAATAGCACAAACACAGGTGATTCAACTTCCGTTTCTAGTAACGTTGAAGAAGCAAAATACCCCGTTGTCTACGAAATATTCATTCGCTCTTTTTACGACAGCGGATGATTTTGCGGTCAGTGACAACTCAGGTGATGAATGGAGTGACTCTGATACATTCACTAGTCTCTATGTTCTCAACGTGAACTGAGGGGGTGAGTATCTTGAAGAAGTTGATCCTTTCTCTTTTGTTGATCATGATTCTCTCTGGATGTATGACGCTGCTCAACATAAAACTACCGGATGGTGTTTATGTGGTTGGAAATTTCTCAAATGGTGTGCCGAATCCAGAGTACAAAATGGCGCTTCAGGGTGACTTCTACACCCTGGAGCTCCCTTCTTCTGCTTTGAACTTTGAAAACGACATTGCCTGGTATCAGGTTGTGGTTGTTGAAAACGGAAAACCGGTGAAGAACACTTCCGGGATTCCTCTTTGGAAGCAGCTCGTTGGAACCACCGTCACTGTTTATGCAACACCGAACCTGATGGAAAACGACACAGCAAAAGGAGTGGGAGACTCTGAAAAAGAAACGCCTCCCTGGTACTGTGCGGGAGATTTCAATAACTGGCAGCACGAAGAGATGACCTATCAGGATGGAAAATTCGTTTTGAACACAGGCTACTCCGTCTCCTACGGTGAAACGATAAAATACAAAATCGCAAGAAACACCGACTGGACTCCTTACGAGGAGCAGTTCGATGGAACCAGCTACAACGCTAGAGAAAATCAGGACGCTGTCTTCACCGCGGACAAAGACGGAACTCTCGTCATAGAATTCGATCCGAAAACAAGCACACTTCAAGCCTATGTGGAGTGAGGTGAGGAATATGAAAAAACTCGCTGTTTTGATAATGTGTCTTCTTGCGTTTTCTTACGTGTTCTCCTTTTCGCCAACGGGTTCTTTCAAGGTGGGTTACTCCTACGATCTGGAAAACCAGAGCGGATCCAGCTACACTGAGCTGTACCTCTCGGGGAACAGTCTTTCCGGTGAGTTCACAACCAAAGATTTGAGACTCGACTCCGGATACATCGCCCTCGATACAGATCTGGTGGACCTCAAGGCTTACTACAACAGAATCTTTGGATCTACAGGTGACTGGCTCGGAATCTACAGCTTCGACGATTCCAGAAACGGACTTGAAATCGAGCTTTTCGGTTTCAGAGGTGTGACCACAGGAGATGTTTCTTATCTCCAGTACCGAGGAAATCTTTCGAACTTCTACTTCAGTGCGATGCTCGGGAAACGCTCCACAGTAAACGACATGTACTTCGATTTCAACTGGGAACCAGACCTCAGGTATTTTGGAGAATTCGGTGTGAGTTATGAGAACGAGGAAAAGATAGGATCAAACAATTTCTTCTACATGTTTGGAATTTCAACCACGGACTGGAAACACGGAGTGAAACTCACCGGAGTAGGTTCAGAAACACACCTTGACTACTGTGACTACGTGAACGACAACGATCTCGAAGGTGAGATACTCGCGAACCTCTGGACGACATTCGGCGACTTCAAGCTTTGGTTTGATTACAAGTTCACATCGAAGATTCCCAAATACGGTGTCGAGTACTCTTCCGGTGATGTCTGGTTCAAGGCCTGGAAAGAAGGAACGAAATTCGATTCTGACATTCTCAACTGGGATGACTTCGGAATGGAAGTTGGAAAGAACTTCAGCTTCATCGGCTTCAATGGAAAGATCTCTTACAAGTTCGGCAAACCAGCCCACGATTCCACAAGCGCGATGGGTGAGGTATTCTACGCGGAACTGTGGAGAAACTTCGGCAGTGTCAACTTCTTCGCGAAGTGGCAGTATCTGAACACTCTCTACACAGAGGCGTACACAGCCTACTACGAGCTGAAGTTCACGGATGAAAAGTCCGAGTTCAAACTCTCTCTTGGCGATGGCGATTTCTCCAGCCAGATAAACTTCGTCAAGAAAATCTCTCTTGAATATTCGACGTGGTGGTAAGGAGGTGTCTAAGGTATGAAAAAACTTCTCATTCTCTCTGTGCTTTTGCTGAGTGTTTTCGTATTTTCTGATGTCTTTGTAGAAAACGGAAAAGTGGTTTTCACCTTCGAGTGGAAAGGAGCCAAGGTGGTGTACCTCGCGGGAACCTTCAACAACTGGAGTCCAACAGCGCTTCCAATGGAAGAGGTGGAACCCGGTCTTTGGAGAGCGGAACTTGAACTCAAACCAGGAACGTATCAATACAAATACGTGATAGATGGAACTACGTGGAAAGAAGACCCCAACGCACCCGGATACGTGGACGATGGTTTCGGAGGCTACAACGGAATATTCACACTGGTAGAAAAAGACGGACAGCTCTTCATCGTTGGTCCTCAGAAGAAAGAAAAATCAAAGAAATACGAGCCCAACCCCGACAGGGAAGACACCATTTTCATCGAAGATGGTGTAGTAGTTTTCAGGTACTACAATCCCGAAGCAGAATTTTTAACCATAGCTGGAAGTTTCAACAACTGGAACGCAGAAGAAATAGAGATGTACCCACTTGGAGACGGATGGTGGGAAGGAGTACTGGAACTTGGTCCCGGAGTGTATGAATACAAGTTCGTTGTGAACGGTGAAGAGTGGGTAACCGACCCCAACGCCTTCGCCTTCGTCGATGACGGTTTTGGAGGAAAGAACGGTGTTTTCGAAGTTTACGAAGAAAACGGAGAACTGAAGGTAAAATCTCCCATCGAGGAAACTGTCCAAGAAGAGACTTCAGAAGAAGCACCCGAAGTCGCTCAGCAAGAAACCGCAGAAGCCGAACTAGAAGAAGCTGAAAAATCCGAGCTGAAAGAAGGACTCAGCGTGGAAGACGGTTTTGTCGTCTTCGTTGTTAGAAAGCCAGAAGCTTCCGAGGCTTACGTTGCGGGAAGCTTCAACAACTGGAGCACCACAGCGAATCCAATGGAAAGAGAAGGAGACCTCTGGGTGGCAAGAATCAAGCTCAATCCCGGCACTTATCAGTACAAATACGTCTTCACAATAGTGGGAAGTCAGGTCTGGCAGGAAGATCCCAACGCACCTTCCTACGTCCCGGATGGATTCGGCGGAAAAAACGGCGCTTTCATGCTCTCTGAAGAGGATGGAAAACTCGTCATAAAACCTCTGGAGCAGAGTTCCGAGAGTGAGACTCCGTTCTTCGGGAAATACTCCATCGATCTGACTTACAAATACGCAACGGATACCTTCCTCAAATCTCTCGAAAGCTCCCATGAACTCACTCTCGGTGTAAAAACCGACTTCTTGAAAGCAACCTTGAATTTCAAACCGGAAGGCTCTTTCTTGGACAGCGCGAACATAAAAGTGGAAAAGGACGGTTTCGAGGTTTTCGGACACTACAACGTGGCATCTCTGGTGGAAGGGAAGCCTTACGAAGAATGGTTCGCCGAAACAGGTTTTGGTCTCGGTATTTCTTTCCTTTCCTACAAGTTCACAGCTGATGTCGCTTTTGACACAAACGCGGAAAAGGAAAGATTTTTGATAGGAGTTTCGGGAGAAAGTTTCGGTACTTACTTTGGAAGTAATTACTTGCTTGGGGTAGAAAAAATAGACCTCGCAGGCTTCTTATCGTTTGACTTTCTTGGAGCAAAAACAACCGTCTGGACTGGCCTGATCTTCGCCAAGCCCGTTCTTTACTTTGTGAACCTCGAAGTCGATTCGGACAACTTCGATGTCAACTACCTGTACTATGAAAAAACATCTTCAGAAGACAAAGGATTCCTCAAAGCAAGTGTTGAACTCTTCAACCTGGAACTCTACGGAGACTACAACTTCAACAATAAAACGTATACGGTAAGCGCAGGGTACGTTTTCGATGATACTTACGTCCTCGGAGTGGCCTACAGATACGGAGACTACAACAACTTCGAAAACGACCCCGACAAAATAACCGTCTTTGGGGAGCTCAGAAACGAATTCGCAAGCGCAAAACTTGGAGTAACTTACGACGCATACAAGAACATCTATCTGGATTTCCAAGGTGAAGTCAACTTCTGATTGCGAGGTGATCCAAGGTGAAAACTAAACTTTGGTTGTTACTTGTTCTCCTCCTTTCCGCTTTGATATTCTCAGAAACCACCATCGTAGTCCACTATCACAGATACGACGGAAAGTACGATGGCTGGAATCTCTGGATATGGCCCGTGGAGCCTGTGTCTCAGGAAGGGAAAGCTTACCAGTTCACAGATGAGGACGATTTTGGTAAAGTAGCAGTAGTGAAATTACCAATGGATCTTACAAAGGTGGGGATCATAGTGAGGCTGAACGAGTGGCAGGCAAAAGACGTGGTCAAAGACAGATTCATAGAGATAAAAGACGGAAAGGCTGAAGTGTGGATACTCCAGGGAGTGGAAGAGATTTTCTACGAAAAACCAGACACATCTCCCAGAGTCTTCTTCACACAGGCAAGGTCGAACAAGGTGATCGAAGCGTTCTTGACCAATCCCGTGGATACGAAAAAGAAAGAACTCTTCAAAGTCACCGTTGACGGAAAAGAGATTCCCGTTTCAAAGGTGGAAAAGGCCGATCCCACGGATATAGACGTGACGAACTACGTGAGAATCGTCCTTTCTGAATCCCTGAAAGAAGAAGACCTCAGAAAAGACGTGGAACTGATCATAGAAGGCTACAAACCGGCAAGGGTCATCATGATGGAGATTCTGGACAACTACTATTACGATGGAGAGCTCGGAGCCATATATTCTCCAGAGAAAACAATATTCAGAGTCTGGTCTCCCGTTTCTAAGTGGGTAAAGGTGCTTCTCTTCAAGAATGGAGAAGACACAGAACCGTACCAGGTTGTGAACATGGAATACAAGGGAAACGGGGTCTGGGAAGCGGTTGTTGAAGGCGATCTCGACGGAGTGTTCTACCTCTATCAGCTGGAAAACTACGGAAAGATCAGAACAACCGTCGATCCTTATTCGAAAGCGGTTTACGCAAACAGCAAAAAGAGCGCCGTTGTGAATCTTGCCAGGACAAACCCAGAAGGATGGGAAAACGACAGGGGACCGAAAATCGAAGGATACGAAGACGCGATAATCTATGAAATACACATAGCGGACATCACAGGGCTCGAAAACTCCGGAGTCAAAAACAAAGGCCTCTACCTCGGACTCACCGAAGAAAACACAAAGGGACCAGGCGGTGTGACAACAGGCCTTTCACACCTCATAGAACTCGGTGTCACACACGTTCACATACTTCCTTTCTTTGATTTCTACACAGGCGACGAACTCGATAAAGATTTTGAAAAATACTACAACTGGGGTTACGATCCTTACCTGTTCATGGTTCCAGAGGGCAGATACTCAACCGATCCCAAAAATCCACACACGAGAATCAGAGAAGTCAAAGAAATGGTCAAAGCACTTCACAAACACGGTATAGGTGTGATCATGGACATGGTGTTCCCGCACACCTACGGTATAGGTGAACTCTCTGCGTTCGATCAGACGGTGCCATACTACTTCTACAGAATCGACAAGACAGGTGCCTATTTGAACGAAAGCGGATGTGGTAACGTCATTGCAAGCGAAAGACCCATGATGAGAAAATTCATAGTCGATACCGTCACCTACTGGGTAAAGGAGTATCACATAGACGGCTTCAGATTCGATCAAATGTGCCTCATCGACAAAAAGACAATGCTCGAAGTCGAAAGAGCTCTTCATAAAATCGATCCAACAATCATTCTCTACGGCGAACCGTGGGGTGGATGGGGAGCACCGATCAGGTTTGGAAAGAGCGATGTCGCCGGCACACACGTGGCAGCTTTCAACGATGAGTTCAGAGACGCAATAAGGGGTTCCGTGTTCAACCCGAGCGTCAAGGGATTCGTCATGGGAGGATACGGAAAGGAAACCAAGATCAAAAGTGGTGTTGTTGGAAGCATAAACTACGACGGAAAACTCATCAAAAGTTTCGCCCTTGATCCAGAAGAAACTATAAACTACGCAGCGTGTCACGACAACCACACACTGTGGGACAAGAACTACCTTGCCGCCAAAGCTGATAAGAAAAAGGAATGGACCGAAGAAGAACTGAAAAACGCCCAGAAACTGGCTGGTGCGATACTTCTCACTTCTCAAGGTGTTCCTTTCCTCCACGGAGGGCAGGACTTCTGCAGGACGAAGAATTTCAACGACAACTCCTACAACGCCCCTATCTCGATAAACGGCTTCGATTACGAAAGAAAACTTCAGTTCATAGACGTGTTCAATTACCACAAGGGTCTCATAAAACTCAGAAAAGAACACCCTGCTTTCAGGCTGAAAAACGCTGAAGAGATCAAAAAACACCTGGAATTTCTCCCGGGCGGGAGAAGAATAGTTGCGTTCATGCTTAAAGACCACGCAGGTGGTGATCCCTGGAAAGACATCGTGGTGATTTACAATGGAAACTTAGAGAAGACAACATACAAACTGCCAGAAGGAAAATGGAATGTGGTTGTGAACAGCCAGAAAGCCGGAACAGAAGTGATAGAAACCGTCGAAGGAACAATAGAACTCGATCCGCTTTCCGCGTACGTTCTGTACAGAGAGTGAAAAGTTGTAAAATCTCAATGGTCAAGCCCCAGCGTGAGCTGGGGCTTTGAAACCTAATTTCAGGAGGGTGAGCCGATGAAAAAATCACTGACACTGGTTTTAGTCGTTGTATCGATCCTGATTTTCTCTCAAACATTCAAACTCGAGAAGGTGCTGGGATTCAGCGACATTTCATCTTTAGCATTCAAAGATGGTTATCTCTTACTTGGAACGGGAAACGGTGAAATCATCGTTTACAAAGACGGATCCTATTACAGAGCTTTCAAAGTCCACGACAACAGAGTAAACGAAGTAACCTTTGAAAACGGGTTTATCGTGAGCGCTTCGGACGACAAAACAGTTGGTGTGACGAATCTGGAAACAGGTGAAATAAAACTCCTCAAAGGTCACATGAAAGGTGTTTCTTCCGTCGCAGTGGCGGGCAGTAAAATCCTGAGCGCCTCCTTTGATGGAACCGTGAGAGTATGGTCTTTCCCAGATGGAGGGGAAATCTCTTCTCAAAAGCTTGGACCATCGGTTGTTCAAATCGCCGCCCATGAGAACAGATACGTCGTGGGACTGGCCAACGGACTTGCTGTGATCAGGGATCTCTCGAATCAATCATTTTCCATTCCCCTCAAGGCCTATCCTGAAGGAATTAAAAAGATCGTGTTCTCAGAGAATGGACAGTTGATCGCAACCTGTGGGGGAAACACCGTAAAGGTATGGAACGCCTCGAATGGAAATCTCGTCCTCCAGTACGACCACGTCATAACGGTGAACGATGTGGCTTTTCTTGAAAATGACAGTCTCATTTTTGTAGCCGACGACTACAAAGCTGTGGTTTTGAACATTCAGAAAAACGAAGTGGTGAAATCAATCGACGCTCATAACAACTTTGTTCTTTTCGTCTCTTCAGATGACGGCAGCATAGCAACCTACGGAATGGACAAAACTGTCAAAGTGTGGAACGCCAACTTAGAGCTTCAATACTCTCTCTACGGTCACCAACTCTCGGTGAACACAGTAGCTTTATCAAGCGACAGGAAATTCATTGTGAGCGGCAGTGACGACAGAGAAATTCTGATATGGAACACTGAGAAGGGGATTGCTGAACACAGGATAAAGGCTTTATCAGGAGTCAGAAAGCTTTTGACAGTAGAAAACAACATCATTTCCTGTCTGGATAGCAATCAACTCAAGATTTATAACCTGGAAAATGGAAAGCTCGTGAAGAGAATCAAAGTTGGCACGACGAGCACAATGGACATCGCTCTTCAAAACGATAGAATGGCAATAGGATTCTACGATGGAAGTGTCGCTCTGTTCAGCTATCCATCCTTCGAAGAGATATGGAGAAAAGACACAGAACACGAAATGGTTCAGACGATTGATATGAACAATAAATTCGTCGCATTTGGAGTTTCTTATTCTGATCCAAAAGACAAGATGGGCTACGTAGAAGTTCTCTCCGCAGATACCGGAGAAAGAGTACTTCTGCTGGAAGGTCACAGAGGAAACGTGAATGCTGTGAAATTCGCTGGAGAATTTCTTGTCTCAGGCGGGGAAGATGGAAAGGTCATTCTCTGGAGTTTGGATACGGGTTCAAAAGTCAAAGAGATCTACCTGAACGAACCAGTGTCTTCTCTGTTCGTCGATGAAAAAGAACTCTTTGTTGGAACCTGGAATGGAAGTATCAAAATTTTTGCTTTTCCAGATCTGACTTTGAAGACTTCTTTGAAAGTCTCCGACCAAAAGATAGGACATTTCGTGAAAGTGGACAATCAAATCCTGATTCCATGCGGTGATGGAAAGATAAGAATCCTCGTAGAAAAGTGAGGGGGAGCCCCCCTCATTTTACACCAGTCTTTCACTTATCATCATGGAAGAAAGTATCGAAGTTCCCTCCAGAACCACCTCTTTGTTGGAGAGACTACCTTTTTCCACGGAAACTTCTTTATCCATCGGATGAACTTGTCTTCTCGTTTCTGACACGATCACCTCAAACACACTCTCAGGTAGAAACACACCTTCTCCGCCAACAATCACGATCTCCGGACTTAGAATGTTCACAAGATTTACGATACCATCTATGAGGATACCTGTGAACTCATCCAGTACTTCTTTAGCCAGTGGGTCTTCTTCATACATTCTGCAGAGCATTTCAAATTTTTCGTACATAGTGTTTCCTGGAAGAGTTTTTTTCTTTTCATACTGATGGACGCAGTGGGAAATGGAAGTGTTGGCCTCCCAGCATCCAACCCTTCCACAAAAGCACGGTCCCCTGTCGTACATTTTCATGTGACCGATCTCTCCAGCTGCGTTGAAAGAACCTTTGTAGAGTTTCCCTTCGATGATAATGCCTCCACCTATTCCTTCTCTGACGAGTATGTACACGATGTTCTTTCTATCTCCGAAATGCTTGTTCCTCATCATTTCTGCGAGAGCCGCAAGATTAGCGTCGTTCTCCAAATACACCTCAAACACTTTGAAGTACTTATCTACATCTATGTCACGCCATCTGTTGAGATTTGGAGCGAATGCCAATTTCTTGTGACTCTTGTCAACAGATCCTGGAACCCCTATCACAATCAATGGGAAGACACCTGGAAACTTGGAAACTTTTTCTGTCAAAACCCTGAAACATTCTTCAGGTGTGTCGGGCGTGTCAAATTCGTCAACCACTTCAACAGACCCATCGAAAAACGATATTCCAACGATGGAATGTGTTACCCCAAGGTCAACCACTATTGCCTTTGAAAAATCTTTGTTCACGTAAAGTCGCTTGGAGTGTCTCCCCAGCTTCGATGGGAGTATACCCCTTTCATAAATCATCTTTTTCTTCTTCATTTCGTTCACAAGCTTTGTAACGGTACTTGGATCGAGCCCGGTTTTTTCTGATATCATGTTTCGAGTAACTCCAGGCTCAAATCTTATCGTGTTTAGAACTCTCAATTTGTTGATGGTTCTTGCCTGTTTTAAGGAATAGATTTCCACAATTTTTCAGACCTCCCGGAAAGTTTCTTTTCACTTTCAAAGATTATATCCGAATTGTGGTTACAAAAACTTTACCAACATTAACCTTTCACAGCCCCAGCGCTCAAACCGGCTATGATTCTGTTCTGGAAAATCAAAACGAGTATCACAAGTGGAAGTGTGACAATAACAGCTGCGGCCATGAGCTGACCCCATGGTATCTCGTACTGAGACGCTCCTTTGAAGAGAGCGACTGCGACAGGAACCGTGTACAGGCTCGGCTTTTGCATGAACGTGAGAGCGAAGAGAAACTCGTTCCACGCGGCGATGAACGTCAAAAGCCCTGTTGCCACAAGACCAGGAGCAGACATGGGAAGCACGATAGACCAGAGAGTTCTGAGTTTAGAGGCTCCGTCGATGAACGCCGATTCCTCCACTTCTTTTGGAAGTTCCCTGAAGAAACTCTGGAGCACCCAGACAGTGAGAGGCAGATTCATAGCAGTGTAGGGTATGATGAGACCAGTGTAGGTGTTTATCAACTTCAATCCCCTCAAGATCAAAAATAGAGATCCCAAAATAGAAACCTGTGGAAACATGCTCACCGCAAGGATCAAAGACATTACAATAACTTTCCCTTTGAATTTGAGCCTCGCTATGGCGTAACCAGAAAGCGAGCCTATAGCGAGTGCAAGAAAAGTGGTGACTCCGGCTACTATAATGCTGTTTTTGATGTTTATATGAAACGGCCTTTCCTTGAAGACCTTCACATAGTTTTCAAAAGTCACCCTTTTTGGGAAAAGAGAAGGATTCTTTTCAAAAAGATCTCGATCAGGCTTTATTGACGAAATAAAAGCCCAATAAAGGGGAAAAACACACCATACAAGAATGAGGACAACAGCTATATAAAGAAGGATTCTCTGCGTTATCGATCTGCTCATCGGGTTCCCTCCTCAATCGAGTTTCAGTCTCAAGGACTTTATGTAAAGTATGGCAAAGATCGATATGAGAACGAATATGAAAACAGATATGGCTGAACCGTATCCGAACCACGCACCGGTGAAAGCCCTATCCATCAAAACGTGTCGGTTATAAACGGCCAGAGTTTCTGTGTTCACAGCGCCCCTCGTCATGATATAAACAACATCGAACACGCGCAGTGCGTCGAGTGTCCTGAAAATCAGTGCCACTCCTATCGTTGGCGTTATCAATGGGAGAGTGATTCTGAAGAATCTTTGAATTGTATTTGCTCCGTCGATTCTCGCCGCTTCGTAGATATCCTCCGGTATCACCTGAAGGCCTGCGAGAATCAAAAGAGCCATGAACGGAGTCGTTTTCCACACATCGACGAATATGATCGCCCACATGGCGAGCCCCGGTGTTCCGAGAATGGGGGTCCCCGGTTCTATTATTCCAAGTTTTTCCCAGAGTCTCGACATTATTCCAAATTGATCGTGGAACATCCATCGCCACATTTGAGAAGAAATGGCCGTTGGAATCGCCCATGGAACAAGCATAGCAGCCCTCACAACGCCTCTCAACGCGAATCTCTGATGAACAACTATGGCGATGAGAACACCAAGCACCGTCTCCAGAGAAACCGAAATCACTGTGAAAAAGACGGTGTTTTTCAAGGCCATTACGAAGCGGGTGTCTTCAAAGAGTCTGAAATAGTTCTGAAGCCCAACGAATCTTCTCTCTATACCGGGCCTCAAACCGAAACTGTAGAAACTGTCGTAGAACGTTTTGAACAGAGGAAAAAAGGCCACTATAGATATGACGAGAATAGTAGGAAGTATCATCCAGAACGCCGTCCAGCCACTTCTTTTTTCCATCTTTCTGTATCCTCCTTCAACAGAGTAAAAGAGGCGGGGGAGAACCCCTCGCCTCTGTTACTGTCCAAGCAGGAATTTGAGCTCTTTTGCGATGTTCTTTATTGCGTCTTCCGGTGTTGTCTGTCTTGTCAGAGCAGCGTGCACGTACCTCTGAATGACATCGGAAACTTCTGTGTAGTTAGCAACTCTCGGTCTTGGAAGAGCGTTGATGAAAACTCCGAGAAGTTCAACCATGAATGGAGCAGCTTCTTTGAGTTTTGGATCTTTGTAAACGGCTTTCCTCGTTGGATTCTGTCCGGCGTTGATCGCTTTGTAGAGCTGCTGGTCGTAACTTGTGAGGAATTTAATGAGCTTTTTCGCGGCTTCCTTTTCCTCAGGAGGAGAGAATTTGTTTATACCGAGGACCCATCCACCGAGTGTGGCAGCTCTTCTTCCACCAGGACCCATTGGAAGAGGAGCAACTCCGACTTTTCCTTTGATTGGAGATTCATCGCTGTTCACGAGGGACCAAGCGTACGGCCAGTTTCTCATGAAGACAGCTTCTCCGTTCTGGAAGATTCTTCTTGCGTCTTCTTCCATGTAGGTGGTAACTCCCTCAGGGGTGACTTTGTGCTTGTAGATGAGATCGACCATGAACTGAAGAGCCGCTACAGCTTCTGGAGAATCGATCACAACTTTTCCGCTCTCATCGAGCACATCCCCACCGAAAGACCAGAGGTATTCAAGGAAATCACAGACAAGGCCTTCGTATCTTGCACCCTGCCAGACGAATCCGTGGATGCCTTCAGCCTGAGAAATCTTCTTTGCCATTTCGACGAGTTCATCCCACGTTCTTGGAGCGTGATCGTAACCGTACTTTTCGAGGAGGTCCTTTCTGTAGTAAAGGAGACCCGCATCCGTGAACCATGGAACAGCAACGATTCTTCCATTGACCGTGACAGACATCACCGTTCCGGGAAGGAACTCACCGAGTTCGAAGTAGTCTTTGTCTGCTGTCAGATCTTCAAGGAATGGGGCAAACTCAGCAGGCCATATCACATCGAGCATGAGAACGTCTGGATCCGTCTCTCCAGCGGCAAAGTACGTGACATAGAGATCGTGTCTTTCAGTTGAACTGTCCGGCATCGGAATGATTTCCACTTCGATATCTGGGTACTGCTGGTGGAACATCTCCAGCTGCTTTTTCAGTACCTCGAGTTCCTTTCCAACCCCTCCGGATGTCATGGTGATTTTCACAGCGAAGAGTCCACCAACTAGAAGAACTGCTAGCAACAGGACAAAGTACTTCTTCATGGCAAAAGCACCTCCTTAAGTATCAGTTAAATGACGTTGTAATCAAATTAACCTATTTGATATTTTGCCAGACTTTTAAATTCTTTGCAAGTGAGTTATCAGGAGAAAACGGGAGATTTTTTTCGTTAAATGAAAATAATCGAGGATATTCACTCGAAATGAACAAATAGGAGGGAAAATAGTACATCAAAAAGAAAGGGCGGCCAGGCCGCCCTTTTCAATCTTCCAGACTGTTGTTTTTGACCACGTTCGAGTACCAGTAACCACTGTCTTTTATGATGCGTTTTTGAGTGCTGTAGTCCACGTACACAATACCAAATCTCTTAGAGTATCCCTCTGCCCATTCGAAATTGTCGAGGAGCGACCAGACGAAGTAACCTTTAAGCGGCACTCCCTCCTGTATGGCCTTCCATGCCTGACCAATGTGGGCCTTCAAATAATCGATTCTGTTTTGATCGTGAACTCTTCCATCTTCACTAACTACGTCGTCAAAAGCAGCCCCATTCTCTGTGATGTAAACCTCTGGTGGGTTGTATTCTTCTTTCACCTTCTTCAGGATCCAGTAGATTCCTTCTGGAACGATCTCCCATCCCATGGCTGTTTTTGGAAGATCCCTTTCAACGAAAGAGACCTTAGCTGGTGCATCTGGATCGAACTTCACCAAATGACCGGAGTAATAGTTCAATCCAACAAAGTCGATCTTTTCCTGTATCTCGGACATGTCATCTTTGTAATTCTCCGGTAGATACTCTCTGGCAAATTCCAGAACGAGCTCCGGATAATCTCCTCTGTAGATCGGATTGAGAAAGAGAGGATAGTTGTTGAACTGATGCATGAATCTCGCCGCTCTGATGTCCTCCTCTTTTTCACTCGCAGGTTCGAAATATCCATTGTTGAAAACTATTCCGATCTTTCCATCTTTCACAGTTTCCCTGAACACTTTCACCGCTTTGGCGTGTGCCCTCAAGAGATTGTGAACAGCTCGGAAAGCCACGTAAATATCTCTCATTCCAGGAGCGTGGACTCCGTACAGATGCCCCACTATGGCAACAACCCACGGTTCGTTCAAGGTGATCCAGTTCTTCACACGGTCGCCGAAATTTTCAAAGAGAACCCTTGAGTATTCTGCGAACCAATCCGCTATTTCTCTGTTCGCCCATCCTCCTTTCAACTGAAGAGCGAAGGGAAGATCCCAGTGATAGATGGTCACAAAGGGTGTGATACCTTTTTCCAGCAGGGTGTCTATGATCCTGTTGTAAAAATCCAGTCCTTTCTGATTCACCCTTCCTGTTCCTTCCGGAAGTATTCTTGGCCAGCTGATCGAAAATCTGTAGGCCTTCACTCCGAGTTTCTCTATGATTTCAATGTCCTCTTTCCACCTGTTGTAGTGATCGCAGGCCACGTCTCCCGTGTCACCGTTCTTTACATTTCCAGGGGTATGAGAGAAGGTGTGCCAGATAGACATACCCGCTCCGTCTGCAAGGGGAGAACCCTCGATCTGGTAGGAGGCTGTTGCAACGCCCCAGATAAAATCTTCAGGGAACTTTTTCATGTTCATCACCTCTCCTGTTATTTTGATTCGTGTGCCTAACTATTCTATCAAAACTCCCCACACAAAAAAAGAGGGGAATACCCCCTCGTCTGTACTATATCATCGGAGAACAAAAGGTCAGCCCATCACAACTTCAACCTTGTGCACCTTCCCATCCTCGAAAACCGGAAGTACTTGTCCTTCTATCTTTTTTCCATCAACAATGATCTCTTTGACTCCTTTGGAAACATGAGAGAGATTCTTCACCGTTATATCGTAGATGCTTCCTCTGAACTTTCTTGTGATCCTGAATCCTTCCCATTCTTTCGGGATGCAGGGATCCACCACCAGGCCGTCGTAAGTAGGCCTTATCCCGAGTATATGCTGAGTGATCGCTACAAAGCTCCAAGCAGCAGTCCCCGTGAGCCAGGAATTCTTTGCCTCTCCATGCCTCGGTGCATCTTTTCCGGCAACCATCTGAGCGTAGACGTACGGCTCAGTCCTGTGTATTTCGCTGATGTCTTCGAGATAAGCCGGTGTGATTTTTCTGTAGATCTCAAAGGCTCTGTCTCCCCTACCTATAACAGTCTCGGCTATCGCTACCCATGGGTTGTTGTGACAGAAGATCCCCGCGTTTTCTTTGTAGCCCGGTGGGTAACTCGAGATCTCACCAAGCTCGATGTAATATCTGCTGTACGCCGGCTGCTGAAGAACGAGTCCGTAGGGTGTGTCGAGATATTTTTTGACAGAATCGAGAGCTTTTTCCGCGTATCCGTTGTCCACACCGATACTTGCCATAACACACATTCCCTGTGGTTCTATGAAGATCTTACCTTCTTCACACTCTTTGCTTCCCACCTTTCTCCCAAAGGCATCGTACGCCCTGAGGAACCATTCACCATCCCAGCCGTATTTCAGAGTGGTCTCGATCATTTTGTTCACATGTTTTTCTGCTTCTCTCGCTTCTTCTTCAAGTCCTCGTCTTTTGCAGATCTCCACGAATTCTTTTCCAGCAAGAACGAAGAGCCCCGCTATGAAGACGGACTCCGCTACCCTTCCGTCGAGAGCGTTGACGGTTGTTTGGAAAGACTCATCGGGATCTTTCGAGAAACAATTGAGGTTGAGACAATCGTTCCAATCGGCCCTTCCTATCAAAGGAAGACCGTGGGGACCGAGGTTGTTCACAGTGAAGTAGAAAGATCTCTTCAGATGCTCGAAGAGTGATGCCTTTTTGTTCGGATCGTTGTCGAAGGGAACCTCTTCGTCCAGTATGCTCCAGTCACCTGTCTCTTTGATGTAAGCGCTCGTTGAGAAAATGAGCCAGAGCGGGTCGTCGTTGAAGCCTCCTCCTATTTCGTTGTTGCCCTTCTTGGTGAGCGGCTGGAACTGGTGGTAAGTGCTTCCATCCTCGAATTGGATAGAGGCCAAATCGAGTATTCTCTGCCTTGCCTTCTCCGGGATCATGTGAACAAAACCTAAGATATCCTGGTTCGAGTCCCTGAAACCTATTCCTCTACTGATACCAGACTCGAAGTACGAAGCGCTTCGAGAGATGTTGAATGTGACCATACACTGGTACTGATTCCAGATGTTCACCATTCTGTTGAGTTTTTCGTCATGGGTTTCTACCTGTATTCTTCCAAGAAGGTCGTCCCAGTATTCTTTGAGTTCCTTCAGGGCGTGCTCAACATCTTCACCTGTTTTGAATTTTTCTATCATCTCTTTTGCTCGCTTTTTGTTTATCACACCGGGTTTTTCCCATTTTTCTTCCTCTGGATTCTCTACGTACCCGAGAATGAAGATAAGTTCTTTCTTTTCGGATGGAGCGAGTTCTATCTCCAGGTAATGTGAAGCAATCGGTGCCCACCCGCTCGCGACGGAATTTCTGGGTTTTCCTTCTACCACCGCTTGAGGAGCTTCAAAACCGTTGTAGAGACCTATGAAGGATTCTCTGTCTGTGTCAAAACCATCAATTGGTTGATTAACAGAATAGAACGCGTAGTGGTTTCTTCTTTCTCTGTATTCCGTCTTGTGGTAAATCACGGAACCTTCTATTTCCACTTCACCCGTACTGTAGTTTCTCTGGAAGTTGGTCATATCATCGAGAGCGTTCCAGAGGCAGAACTCTATGAAGGAGAAGAGCTTTATTTTCCTTGGCTTCTCTGCTTTGTTCTCCAGAACGAGGTAATGAACTTCCCCTGTGAAATGTCTTGGCACAAAGTAGGTGATGGTGGCTCTCAGGCCGTTCCTTTCACCCGTGATCTTTGTGTACCCAAGACCATGGCGCGCTTCAAAGAAGGAAAGATCTTTTCTCACAGGCATCCACGTGGGTGTCCAGAAATCTCCGTTTTCTTCTCTGATGTAAAAGTACCTTCCTCCAGCATCCGTTGGAACGTTGTTGTATCTGAACCTCGTTATTCTTCTGAGTCTCGCGTCTTTGTAAAAACAGTAACCTCCTGCCATGTGAGATATGATGGAAAAGAAGTCCTCCGTTCCCAGATAATTTATCCATGGATACGGAGTTTGAGGAGTTGTGATCACGTATTCACGGTTGACGTCATCAAAATAACCGAATTTCACGTTATCACCCTCTCTTCACTTTTTCTGTCTCTGGTATTTTATTCTGAAAATGTTTTCATTCAAAATCTGAAGAGAAGGATGCAGAAACAAGTATCAGCGAATATTTTTCAAAAGAAACCATTTTCTTCCAAATTCATGTTTCTGTTTGCTGGTATTTGTTAGATGCGATCAAAAAAGATGATTTATTTGTGGACAAAAATCTCAGTTTTTAAGAATAATAACAGTCAGGATATCAATAGATAATTCGTTCACATATTTGCTATTGTTATGATAGTGAGTTGAGGTGAGAACATGAAATACGTGCTCTGAGCAGTTCTGATTCTGAGTTTGCTGACCGGATGTGTGCTTTTCACAACCGGAACCAACACCGTAAAAGTTCCTGTGTATCTCACGGACAACCCAACTTTCAACATCGAAAAATTACTGGTGAAAATTTCAAACGCCGAATACCACTACTCATTAGATGGAGAAGAGTACACTGCTACCGCTGCTCTGCTGGAGAATGAGTTCGATCTCCTCTCACTTGCTGGAACTAAAGTTCAGTTCTTCGAGATGGAATTGCCCGAGGGCGCTAATCTCGAGTGGATCAGACTCTACATCGATGCCGCCACTGCTGTTACAAACGGTTCAACAGAGACTGTTAGGGTTTCTTCCAGAAAGATCAAAATCATAAAGCCTGTTATAGTGCAGAACGGCGACTCGATCGTTCTCGACTTCGATGTGGCAAGATCTCTCAAAATCGCAACCACAGGAAATGGTGAATATCTGCTCAGGCCTGTTATAGTTCCCTATCACCATAGGGAAAGGAACGAGTACGGTCCTGGTGAGGGAGAAGAACACAGGTACGAAGTGGAAGGGAAACTCGGAGAAACACTCGAAGGAACACCATGCCTTGTGGCACTCTTTGAAGGAGAAACCTGCCCCGGTACACTCGTGAATCTTGAAATCACAGACGATGATTTTAATTTCGAAGAGCTGAAAAAAGCCACTTACACCGTTTGTGTGTACACCGATTTTGAACTTCCAGAGGAAAATGAAGTCGCTAACACTGATGAAGAATTGGAGATAGACGAAGACGATATGGAAAACGCAAATAATGAGATTTCAACCATACTGGCAGATCTCTCTCCATTCGCATCAGAAACGTTCTATCTCAACGACTCGACGATCACCTACATTTTCGATTCAAATCTGATAGAACTTGCACTCGGTGATTAAAAGTAGGGGAGGGATGCCTGGAAGACTCGAAGAAGGATATCTGGGAAGGCAGATCGTTAAAGATGGCGGGTAAATAATCTTTACACTTCGACTGTTTCTTTCTCTCTTCTCCTCCTTCTGGAGGAGACTTTCTTTTCTTCTTTCACTACCTTTTCAAGGAGTTCTTTTTTGAGTTCGATGGCTTTGAGATTTTCGAGAGCTTTCTTTACCCTCTCTTCGTGGATCTCTCTAACAACTTCCGGCGGCAAGAACATCATCATAGTTTCACCTCCTTTTTGTTGTCATGCCTTTTTATCATTTATTTCTTCTGTCCTGTTATTTTTATAACATAACAGTGATACAAATCAAGAACACATTTTAGAAGAATCGTTTAAGGCTTTATTTATGGGTGTTTACACAGGAAAAATTAGGTTGATCAAAGAGCGGGGTGCCATCCCCGCTCTCGAGTGACAAGTTTGAACCTTCAACCTTCTACAACAAAAGTGTAGATCTTGAACGGATGGTAAACCACTGGGAAGGTGACTTTCTGTTTTTTCTCTTCCAGAACGTTCGTCTGGTAGATTTCACCGTTCCACGGGGTCTTAATGGAAAGTTTTCCTGATGTTCCGAAGATCTCAACAAGCCTCAGAACAATTTTGCCATTCACCCTTCTCAGTGAAGTGAGACGGAAATTCTGGGGAGAGATCTCCAGTAAAGGAGAGGGGAGGTTCAACACCCCGCGATGAACGATGAAAGATCTGTTGAGATCTTCTGATTCTTTTACAACATCTCTCAAGCTGTCCCCAGGGTGCACGTAGACAGAATAGGTGAAACTGTGTTTACCCTCGTCACAGAGAAAATCGGGGAAAATACCCGCTTTTATCAGTGAAAGCGCCATAGTACCCTGATGAACACTGCCACCGTATTTTCCGTCGTTCATAATAGACACACCGAAGTCTGTCTGGGAGAGATCCATCCACCTGTGAAACGGCACCTCGAAACGTGCCTGTTCGAAACTGGTGTTTCTGTGTGTGGGCCTTTCGATGAAACCACCGGAGATATCGAACCTTGCCTTTCTCGACAGAACAGTTGTTGGGAAGTAAGCTCTGAGAAGAGCTCGTCTTGTGTGCCAGTCTACCTTCGTTTCTATATCGAGCCTTCTGGTCTTTTTGTAGAGAGTGTAGTGTTGTATAATCTTGCTTCCTTCCGCCTCGTATTCGACACGGATCACTTCTCGAACAGGGCCAGACTCTATTTTTTCTATGTTTTTCGCCCTCAGGGTATATCCTGTCTTTTCCACGTTTTCTGCGATATCCCAGTTGTCCCAGTAGGCAGGGATGTTTTTATGAAGTTTCAAGATGTTTCCCTTCTCTTCGAAAACGTACCTGTCCAGTTCTTTGTCGTAGATTTGAATTGTTCCGTCATCGTTGACGTGCACCCTGAGAAATTCGTTCTCCATGATGTTTGTTTCTCTCAACTCACTTGGAGTTTCCTCAAACGTGGCTTTGCGAAATTTCAGTTCTACTTTCGTGAACGGAGGAATCTCCCTGTCTATGAAGTACACATACCTTCCATCGTGAGTTCTCTGTTTCAAGAGCGCTTCTCCTTCAAAGGAAATCGCGAGATCTTCGTTGAGGAAGAAAAGACACTTCTTTGGAAAAGAGGAAACGTTCAAAAGGGTTAAAACCTCTTCGTTCTCAGAAGAAAAAACTTTGAGAGATTCGATAACGATGTCTTTTGATTTTTCTATCACATGTCTGAGCTCTTTTTCTGTATCTTTATAGACTTCCTTTATAGAAGAACCAGGTAGAATATCGTGAAATTCGTTTCTCAACAGAATCTTCCAGAGTTCGTCTATTTCGTCAGAAAAATCTTTATCCGTGAAAGCAGAAATCAATTCCGCAAGGTAAAGACTGTCTTCCGCTTCTTTGTGAAGTTTCTTTGTCCTGGACTGTGAAGTGTAGGTTCCCCTGTGAAGTTCAAGGTAAAGCTCTCCGTCCCACACAGGAAGTTCTCCGTCGATATCCATTTTTTTGAAGAATTCTTCCACAGTTCCCATCTCAAGGCGCGGCAGTCCAGGAAAATCCTTCAGAACTTCGTAATTTTCCAGCATCTCTTCGGTTGGACCGCCACCGCCATCACCGTGGCCGAACGAAAGAAGGACTCTGTTTGTGAAATCCTTCTGCCTGAAATTCTTCCAGGTTTTGTAGATCGTATCGGGATCTATCTTCCCGTTGTACCCCTCGTTGGGATTTTTGAAACTGAAATAGATCACTTCGGATCCATCTATTCCCCTCCAGCGGCACAGATCGTACGGAAACTCGTTCGTGTCGTTCCAGTTGAGTTTCGTGGTGACGAAGTATTTTATCCCGGCTTCTTTCAGAATTTGGGGAAGCACCCAGGAAAACCCAAACACGTCTGGAAGCCAGCACACCTTGCTCTTTTTCCCGAATTCTCTTTCGAAGAATTTTTGCCCATAGTAGAACTGTCTCACAAGCGACTCTATCGATGGAACGTTGCAGTCCGACTCCACCCACATGCCACCAACGGGTTCCCATCTTCCTTCCTTTACAAGTTTTCTGACTTCCTCGAAAAGTTCTGGTGAATTTTGCTTGAGATCCTCGTACATCTGAGCGGAAGACTGAGTGTAAACGAACTCTGAATAGAGTTTAGAAAGCAACACAGAGTTCGAAAAAGTGCGTAGGATCTTTCTCTTCGTCTCCTCAACTGGCCAGAGCCAGGCGTAGTCTATGTGCGCGTGCCCCACAAGGTGAATCGTTCCAAAACTCGGATGGTCTTTTCTTATTCTATCCAGCTTTTCTTTGAATTTTTCGAACTCTTCCAGAATCTGATTTCTCAACTCTTCAGAAAGCTTCACACCTGTGAACTCTTTGAACTCCGGTGTGTTCCAGGTGTTTTTGATCTCATCTTTTATTCCCGGATCTTCCGGTGCTGTCATCAGATAGGTATCTGTGTCTCTTGGGATCCACACTTTCGAGAGAAACTTCTCGGAGATGTCCAGCAGTTTCTTAGAAAGTGACTCATCTTCTATTACTTCTGCCGTTTTTATGGTGAGTTCGAGAGTTTTCACCACCTTCATCAGTGCTTCATCAACGACGATGAAGAAAGCTTCTGTAAACACCGGCTTTTCTGGTTTTCCAAAAAGACCTCTTGGCATCACCTGAGCTTCTATCGTGTGTGGTTTATCATCGGCAAGTGGAGTGATGTTCAGCATCCTGTGATACTCGTTGATCTCACCGTAAGGCTTCCCATCCACAAGAACAAGGGTCTCCCCACCGAACCAGAGTTTCAGGTAGGCCCTCTGCCCTCCAGCGACGGAGAAAGGCTCTATCTCTTTCCTGAACAAGACAGGGGCGGAGCTGAAGTCCCATTCAAAGGGAGGATCCACGATTCTCTCAACAGCACCATCGGAGAAAATCCAGCCTTCTATTTTTTCTCTTCTCAGAACAGTATACGGAACAATCTCTGAGAGCATCCTCCACAATCGGCCTTTCACAACTTTTTCCTCCTGTTATTCTCTACACCATTTCATAACCTTTTCCACGGGAATTGTGGCAAGAGCAATGCAGTTGTCCGCTGCTCCGTAATAGACGTAGTAGTAACCGTTGTACTCTATCATCGCGTCGCTGAAGACCACGTTCGGTACCCCTCCGAACTTTTCCCAGTCCTCTTCCGGTTCCAGAATGGGTTCCTGTGATCTCTTTATCACCTTCGTGGGATCTTCCAGATCGAGCAACATGAAACCGAGCCGGTATATAGGTCTGGAAGTACCCGTGTTCTGCACTCCGTGGTAGAGGACGAGCCAGCCGTACTCAGTCTTTATAGGAGGGGCACCCACACCGATCTTCAGGTCATCCCACATTCCAGGCCTTGGAGAAGCGATCTTTACAAAGTTGTCCCAGTGTATCAGATCGTCGGAGAAGGCGAGCCACATGTCGGGCGGTATTCTGTGGAACATAACGTACTTTCCATTTATCTTTTCGGGAAATAGAGCCGCGTCTTTGTTGTCCACTTCTGGTATCACAACACCATACCTCTTCCAGGTGATGAAATTCTTCGTGGAGGCCATAGCGATTCTGACACCACGTGGAGAATAGGCGGTGTAAACCATGTAGTACTCTTCTCCTATCTTCGTGATCCTGGGATCTTCCACTCCATAGAGTTCATCATCACTCTTGGGAGCAAAGACGGGCTTTTCAAATTTGTTGAAGTGGATACCGTCGGTGCTCACGGCGTATCCGATCCTTGAAACCATGTCCTCTCCCTGAGCTCTGTAGAGCATGTGAAAGAGCTCTCCGTCGTAGACCACAGCCGGGTTGAAAACAAACCTGCTCTCCCAGAGAAAGTACGGAGAAGGTTCCAGAATGGGATTTGCCGGATGTCTTTCGAGTTTAAGCTCCATGCTCTCCCTCCTCTACTTGAAAGACATAGAAATTCCCTGAAGGAATTGCTTTCTGAAAATCAAAAAGATGAGAACCATCGGAAGAGTTTGTATCACAGACCCTGCCATCAATGGCCCCACATAGGCTGCGTATTCGTGGTTAAAAGTGGCGAGCAAAACGGAGAGTGGCATCTTGTTGTAGTCCTTCACCACCATCAGAGGCCAGAGAAAATTGTCCCAGATTCCTATGAACGTGAAAAGACCTACAATAGAGAGTGTGCTTCTGGAGAGGGGTACCATCACCCTAAATATTATCCACAAAGTACTGGCTCCGTCAATTTTAGCGGCTTCTATGTAATCTTGAGGAATCGTTTTGTAGGATTGTGTTAACATAAAAAGGCTCCATGCACTCATGAGAAATGGAACGATCATGGCAGAGTAAGTGTTGTAGAGGCCGAGTTTTCTTATGAGAACGAACAACGGGATTATGAACATGAACCCAGGAAAGAGCATCTGGAAAATTATGAAGTTGAAGACAGCGTTGCTTCCCCTGAATTTCAACTTTGAAAGTCCATAGGCAATGATGGAAGAAGTGAAAACCACAGAGAAAGTAACTGTGAGAGTTATAAATAGGCTGTTAAAAAAAGCTCTCACAAACGGTCTTTCCATTTTCTCTGCCATTGTGAAGATGTACTTGTAGTGCTCCAGAGTGATTCTGGAGGGGAAAAATCGAGTGAATATCTCTTCAGGAGGCTTTATAGACGAAAGGGAAAGCCATACGTATGGGTATATCCAGATCAAGGCAAGAAGAATCATCACCCCGTGAAGTATGAACTCACCCAATTTTCTTCTCATACGATGGTCACCTCTTTTTCAATGACCTTTCTGATGAAGATCACAATGGAAAAGTTTATCAATGCTGTCATAATCGCTATTGTTGTCGCATAGCTTGGATTTATTCTCTGAAAGGCGGTGTTGTACATATAAAGCATGAAAGTGAGAGTTCTGTTCATCGGCCCGCCACCGGTGATCATGTATGGCTCCGTGAATATACCAAAGGAGAGATTCACAGCGAGTATCAAAACCGTCACAATTGCCGGGTTCAATAGAGGAAGTGTGATCTTCCAGAACTTCACCCAGGAAGTTGCACCATCCAGCTCCGCCGCTTCGAAGATGGATTTGGGAATAGCCTGAAGTCCTGAGTAGAGAATGAGACCGTAGTACCCGACGAATTTCCAAGTGACCATTATCGCTATAGTTAACATTGCAAGCTGTGGATCTGTGAACCACGGTATCGTGATTCCAAACGCGTTGTAAAGAAATCTGTTTATAGGGCCTGTTTCTGAGAATATTCTCTGGAACATGATTGAGTACGCAACACCAGATGATACGTAGGCAACCAAAAAACTCAGAGTCACAAACGTCTTGAAGTACTTCATACGGTTCAGAGCAATTGCAAACAGAATCGACGCGATGAAAACCATTGGTATGAAATAGGAAAGAAAGTTCATTGTGTTCAGAAAGACCCTCCAGAACATCCGGTCTTCGAAAATTCTAAAGAAATTCTGAAGTCCAACGAATCTAGGAGATCCCACGAATTTCCATCGCGAAAAGGCGAGTATCAGCATCCAGACAAACGGATATCCCCAGAAAATAGCGGTATATAGAAGATAAATAGAAACTAGACCCCACCCGAGCCTTGCTTCTCTTCTTTTGAGGCTCATTCTATCCCTCCTGAAAAATGAAGGTGAGGGGAACCCCCCTCACCACAGGAGTGCGTTGATTTCTTTAACAGCCTGTTTTAGAGCCTCTTCGGGTGTAGCTTTCAGATACATGAGAGGTTCTATCAGATACGTGGTCATGGCGTTCTGGACGTCTATCGTGTTCGTGATCAGCGCAGGTGGTACAGCGTAAGCCACAGCTTCCGCGATCTTTGCAAAGTAAGGATCCTTCATGTACTCGGCGAACACCGGATTCGTTCCAAGATCTTCTCTTGCGGGCGGCATTCTTGTGAGCTCGATCCAGCGTGCGTCGTTTTGTGCGTTGGAGAAGACCCATTTGATGAATTCAAAGGCTTCCTTCTTGTATTTGCAATGTTCGAACATAACGAGTCCTTTGGTATCCGCAAAGGTGTAGATAGGTTTGTCTTCAGGGTAATTATCTGGAACGGGAGGAGGTGTCATCACTATGTGCGGGTACACTTCGGGATAGTGTTCTTTTGTGTAGCTCAGGTGCCATGGTCCCATGAGCTGACCAAGGATCGTACCGTTTTCGAAAGGATCCTGGCCCAGATCCACAGCGGTCCATCCGTTCTTGAAGAGTGTGTAGATGAATTCAGCGACGGCTTTTCCGTACTCGTTATCGAAAACGGCTTTACCATTTTCGATGTAGGGTTTTCCACCGCTCGCCGCGTAGTAGAACGTGATGAAGTCGAACCATCTGTCCCACCAGTTTCTCCCAGCAACTGCTCTTATAACGTACTTTTCTTTCGGAACAACCCATTTCTTTGCCAGTTCGTAGATCTCAGAGTAAGTTCTTGGAGGTTTGTCGTATCCGAGTTCTTTCAGAAGATCTCCTCTCCACCAGAAGAGCATTGGATTGGAATAGATGGGTATGACGTAGTAATGTCCGTTGAGCTTCCAGCCCTCGAGTATCCCTCTCATTTTCCTTGCATCCACGAGTTTCCAGAACTCTTCTCCAAACTCCTCATCGAAAGCAACGAGAACGTCCAGTTCTTCTGCGAGCTGGGCAGCAAAGCCACTGAATATGTTGGTACAGATATCTGGTGCGTTCCCAGCTGCAATAGCGTTCAAAATGGCTTCTTCAGAACTTCCAGCAGCTGGGATAACCGACCACTCGATCTGAACATCCGGATGTTCTGCGTTCCACTTTTCAACGAGTTCTTTCCAGAAAGTTTCCTGATTAGGGTTTGGTGCTGTCCAGAACACTATTTTCTTGACCTCGGCGAATGCAAAGACAGAAAGAACAACAAGTGCAACAAGAAGTACTCTCTTCCACATACGTATCCCTCCTTTATGAAAGGTTGGTGTTATTTTGTGCTTTTTCTCTTTACGAACTGTGTGAAAACAAGAATGCGAACAGGGTGTGGATTAATTCCAGTCAGCAATTCATGTAAGCGCTTACACGCAAGACAACCCATTTCGTACTTGAAGACTCTCAGTGTCGTCAAAGGAGGATCGAAGTTTTCAGCATCAACAATATCGTCAAATCCTATTACAGAAACATCATCTGGCACTTTGATGTTATGCTCCTTGAGGCGTTTTATCGACCAGAATGCAATGCTGTCGTTGGAAGTGAAAATAGCTTCCGGTATACCATAAGAGTTCAACATGATGTCGATAACTTTTCTGGTTCCCTCTTCCGTGTCATCACATTCATAAAATCGAGGCATCAATCCCGCTTTTTCCATCGCGTCTTTGTAACCGTCGTATCTCATCTTGAAACCGTATGGATGCAGTGGACCGTGAACGTGGACGATCCGCTTAAAACCTTTAGAAATAAGATAATTTGTTGCATAAACCGCACCATCGTATCCGTCACTTATCACACAATCCACACGCTCTCCAGGAATGTAATGGTCCACCAGAACAAAGGGCTTCTTCCTCGATTTGATTTCCTTCAAAGTCTTTTCCGAGAGATCTCCCCCTATGAGTATGTAACCATCGGCTCCATTCGACTCAGAAAAGTTCTCGAGCATTTTCAGTTCTACATTCATTCCAAGTCTTCCACAACTTTCCTCAATGGCTTTTATTATCACTCCGTAGAACTCTCCCAAAATGCCATTGTTTTGAAGAGGCGACAGTATTCTTTTACTGGCAAACACGTGGATATTGAACAGTTTTCCTTTCGAAGCAAGGAGCTTCGCTGAAATCTCTGGTTTGTAACCCAATTTTTCAATAGCTTTCCAGACTTTGTATCTTGTCTTTTCCGAAACATAGCCCGAACCGTTTATCACTCTTGAAACAGTTGCGATGGAAACCCCGGCGAGTTTTGCGACATCTTCTATTGTTGGCACAGTTTGCACCTCCTGTAAGCGCTTACATATCGTTTATACAAAAAATTTCCGTGTTAAATCAAGATCTATTTCAAGCGAATACCTTCAACTATTTCCGATTAAGAGAAATTATTCAGGATTATGACGCAAAATCTCAATTTTAATCAAAACTCACAAAAAATAAAAGCCCCCTGATGGGGGCTTGAAGGTTTTCCATATCAAAACTCTTACTTCGCGTAAGCGACACTTCTTTTCTCTCTTATCACCACAACTTTCAGAACACCGGGATATTCGAGCTCTTCTTCTATCTTTTTAGAAATATCGTAGGCGAGTTTTTCAGCGAGAGCGTCATCCACTTTGTCGGGTTCCACGATTACCCTGATTTCTCTTCCAGCCTGAATGGCGTAGGCTTTTTCAACGTATTTGAAACTTTTTGCTATTTCCTCCAGCTTCATAAGACGCTTGATGTAGTTTTCCAGACTCTCTCTTCTCGCACCTGGTCTTGCCGCGGAGAGAGCATCAGCAGCTGCCACGAGTACTGCTTCAGGTGTCATGGGTTCTTCTTCTCCGTGATGGCTGAGAATCATGTTTATGATGTCTTCTTTTTCTCCGTATCTTCGGGCAAGCTCTGCACCTATGGTCGTGTGTGAACCTTCCAGCTCCTGATCAACAGCTTTTCCTATATCGTGGAGGAGTCCTCCTCTTCTCGCTTTGTCCGCGTTTAGCCCAAGTTCAGAAGCCATGTAACCGGCGAGCAGAGCCACTTCTATCGAATGGTTCAGAACGTTTTGGCCATAGCTCGTTCTGTATTTCAATTTTCCAAGGAGTTTCACAAGCTCCGGATGGAGCCCCATAACACCCGCTTTGAACGTCGCCTCCTGTCCAGCTTCTTTTATGGCTTTCTCCACTTCCTGCTTTGCTTTTTCGTACATTTCTTCGATCCTTGCAGGATGTATTCTTCCATCCGCCACCAGTTTTTCCAGTGTGATACGGGCTATCTCTCTTCTCAGAGGGTTAAAGCAGGAAAGAACCACCACTTCCGGGGTGTCGTCTATTATCAAGTCTACACCCGTGATCTTTTCAAATGTCCTGATGTTTCTTCCTTCTCTACCTATGATTCTTCCCTTCATGTCATCCGACGGTAGAGAAACGGTAGAAACGGTGATTTCTCCTACATAATCTGGTGCGTATCTCTGAACAGCGAATGCTATGACTTTCTTGGCTTCCTTCTCAGCTTCTTCTTCAACCTGTTCTTTCATCTCTTTGTAGAGTTTCGCAAGGTCGTGTTCGTACCTCTGCCTGGCTTCATCGAGGATGAGTTCTCTTGCCTCTTCTACAGTCATACCGGCAAGGCGTTTCAATTCTTCGTCGATTCTTTTTTCCTTTTCTTCGACCTCTCTCATTTTTTCTTCCAGATTTGCTTTGAGTTCTTCAACCTGCTGTTCCCTTTTCTCAAGGTTCTCTTCTTTTCTTGTCAGGAGCTCTTCTCTTTTCAAGAGTCTTTCTTCTAATGCTCTCAATTCCTCTTCTCTTCTGGATCGCTCTTTTTCAAATTCCTCTCTGAGCCTGTGAACTTCCTCTCTTCCTTCTATTATCGCTTTCTTTTTTATCTCGTTTGCTTCTTTTTCTGCTTTCTCGATGATGGTTTGAGCGTCTTCTTTCGCTTTTCTGAGCTTTTGATTTATCTGATAGTTTGCTATTAAATATCCAATCAGAAGACCACCGGCTCCTGCTACTATGTACCACAGCATCATTCTTCACCTCCATCTATTTTATTGAGAATTTCTTCGATGAGAGAAGAATCGAACCCTCTTCTGTAGAGATAATCTCTTAGCTCCCATCGATCTTTGAATCGCCCTTTCAATCTCTTCAATTCCTCGTGAAAATCGATCTCCTCCAGAGCCTTTTCGATTGCTCTTTCTATGATCTCTTCATCCACTCCAAGTGATTTGAGTTTCATTTTCACGACTCTCGGCCCAAAGAGCTTCAATCGCATCTCATCGAGTGCAAAGAGATAAGCCGCTTTTTCGTCGTCCAGATATCCCTGCTTCTTCAAGGTAGTAATGGTACTTTCCACTTCCTCATCTGCGAAGCCCTGTTTCTTCAATCGTTCGCGAAGCTCTCTTTCAAACCTTACCCGATATCTGAGGAGTCTAAGCGCGTACTTAAGAGGATTTTTCACTGGATGATTTCTTTTCTTTTTCCTGTTGTTTTTTCGCCGGTAATAATCCATACTTTTCTCTTATTCTCCTTTCGATTTCTTCTGCTATTTCCGGGTTATCTTTGAGAAACTGAACGGCGTTCGAGCCTCCCTGTCCAAGGGAAACTTCCTCACCTTTGAGAGTGGTATAGTAATACCAGCTACCTTTTCTGTCTACTATCCCTTCATTTACAGCGATATTGAACAGCTCGTACTCTCTATCGATTCCTTTTCCGTATATGATGTACGTCTGAGCGGTTTTGAATGGAGGAGCGACCTTGTTCTTCACGATCTTCACGTTTATCACGTTGCCTATCACGTCTTTTCCTTCCTTTATGGGTTCACCCCTTCTGACTTCCATCCTCATGGTTGCGTAGAACTTCAGGGCGAGTCCACCGGTCGTGGTTTCCGGGCTTCCAAACATAACGCCTATTTTCATTCTGATCTGGTTCGTGAATATCACTACCGCCTTTGATTTGTTCACACTTCCCGCGATCTTTCTCAGTGCCTGAGACATGAGACGTGCCTGAAGGCCCACCTGCATATCTCCCATGGCACCTTCTATTTCCGCTCTGGGAACGAGAGCCGCGACAGAATCAACGACGATGAGATCGACCACACCACTTCTTACGAGTTCATCCACTATTTCGAGTGCTTGCTCTCCATGATCAGGCTGAGAGATGAGAAGACTTTTCAGATCCACTCCAAGGTTTTTCGCGTAAACAGGATCCAGTGCGTGCTCTGCGTCTATGAAAGCAGCCACTCCTCCCATCTTCTGGGCCTCTGCTATGGCGTGGAGTGCAAGGGTAGTTTTTCCACTCGATTCCTGACCAAAGATTTCCACGATCCTTCCTCTCGGGTATCCTCCAACACCCGTTGCGATATCGATGGCGAGGGACCCTGTTGGTATCACCTCTACAGGCTGAACCTGGGTTTCATCACCCAGGATCATTATGGAACCCTTTCCAAAGTTTTCTTCTATTCTCTTCAACGCTTTCTCCAGGACACTCTTTTTCTGTTTTTCATCAGACATACCTGATCAATCCTCCTTCAAACTGGCATTCGTAAAGAACTTTGTAGATGGGACCTGTCGGTGTTAACGTGGACGAGTAAATCTTGAATCTGTCCACCGCAACTTCGATGGGCGGAAAATCGATATCTTCGATCAGTTTTTCCCACTTGTCCGGGTAGTACTTCACCCTTCCAATTGTAATGTGAGGAACGAACTTCTCTTCAAACGAGAAACCGTGGTGAGACAGCTCGTTTCTGAGCTCTTCGTAGAGTTTCATCAAGCGATCAGTGTTCTCCACTCCGAGCCAGAAGACGCGCGGAGACATCTTCCTTTTGAAGTACCCAAAACCCTTCACGGTGAACGAAAAAGAAGGAAAACCTCTCACTCTTCTACAGAGGTGTTCGGCTATTTCGGAGATTTTCTGCTCGTCAACCTCTCCCAGGAAAAAAAGCGTGAGGTGTATGTTTTCTTCAGAAACCCACGTTGCACCAAAGCCTCTTCTCATGAGTTTTTCTATGATTTCAGAAGCTTGCTTCTTGACTTCTTCGTTGACATCGATAGCAATGAAGGTTCTCATGAACTATCCCTCCAATTTTGTGATTCTTGCGATATCGATCGTGTACGTGATCCAGGAGATCACCGTTACTGCGAATGAGAGCACCACAAAGAACATAAGAAGTGCGCTACTCAAAAAGCCCATCTTGAAGAGATACACACCGATCAGCACCACAAATTGAGAAACAGTCTTCGCCTTCCCTATCCACCTCGCTGGCACGACGTTTCCTTTGCTGGCTGCGAGTATCCTGAGGCCGTTTATAAAGGTGTCCCTTGCAAAGACAACCAGAACGTACCACAGCGGAAGAACATCCAACATGGCCACTGCCGTGGATATCACGAGGATTTTGTCGGAAACCTGATCGAAGACCTTTCCAAAATCTGTTACCTGGTTTTTCTTCCTCGCAAAAAAACCATCGAGATAATCTGTGAAAGCCGCAAATACAAAAATCAGGAACGACAAAGAGATCCAACCTTCCATGTAAAACCAGACAACAGGAATTACCAGCGCCGCTCTCAACAAAGAAAAAAAGTTCGCAAGATTCATGTCACTGACCCCCACATGTCGTACTCGTCGTGCTCTTTTATCACCACTTCAAGAAAGTCTCCTATCTTCCCTTTTCCCCTTACAAAAACCACTCCGTCCACTTCAGGTGCTTCCGTCCAGGTCCTTCCCACAAGAAACTTCCCTTCTTTTCCCTCAACCAGGAACTTCAATTTTCTTCCAACAAATCTATCAAGCCTGCTGTTTGAGATCTCCGCCTGGAGAAGGAGCAGTTCTTCCTGTCTTCTTTTTGCCACTTCCGGGTCAACCTTCTCTTTGAGGTTGAAAGCAACCGTTCCCTCCTCATCCGAATAAACAAAAGCTCCAAGTTTGTCAAACTGGATTTCTTCCACGAAACGCTTGAGTTCTTCGAAGTCTTCTTCAGTTTCGCCCGGAAATCCCACGATTATACTCGTTCTGAGGACCGCGTCCGGAAACTTTTCTCTGATGCTCGAAAGCATTTTTTTCAACTCTTCTGAACTCTTCGTTCGTCCCATTAGTTTCAGTATTTTATCGCTTCCATGCTGCACCGGAACATCGAAATACTTCACAACCTTATCCAGTTCCAGCATTGCGCTTATTATTTCCTCTGTCATATGATCCGGATGAAGGTACATAACCCTGATCCAGAACTCTCCGTTTAGACTGTTCAGTCTCCTCAAAAGATCAGGCAGCGCTTGCTTTCTATAGAGATCGATGCCATAGGACGTTGTGTCCTGAGCGACGAGAATTATTTCTTTCTTTCCTTCTTTCAAAAGTTCTTCCACCTCGTGCGTTATGTCTTCTATGCTCCTGCTTCTCAGACTTCCCTTGAACGAAGGTATGGAACAGAAAGTGCATCCCCTGTCACATCCGTCGGATATCTTCACGTAAGCGCAGGGTCTCTCCTCCAGATCGATTCTTTTTCTGTATCTGTACACGGTCTCCGGTTGATCTGGAACAAGATCTGTACCATTTTCAAGGGCATTCGCTATCTCTTCAGGATCTGCAACACCTATCCACTGATCCACCTCGGGAATTTCTTTTTTCAGCTCTTCGTAATAACGCTGAACAAGACAACCTTTCACAACCAGTTTGTAACCGTACTGATCCTTTGCATCTACAAAAGAGAAGATTTCATCTATTGATTCCCTCTTTGCGTCCTCTATGAAAGCACAGGTGTCCAGCACAACCACATCCGCATCCTTCACATCGAAAACTATCTCGTGACCTCTTTCTCTCAACACACCTGCTAGAATCTCACAATCTGCCTCGTTTTTCGGACATCCCAGAACCTTTATACCAACCCTCACTTCATCATTTTCCTCCTCTTTTTGAGGTACAGCTCCCTGATCTTTTCAAGATGCTTTTTGTACTCTTCTTCTCTGTAATTTGGATAGGTGAACTCCATGTGCCTGAATTCTCCTCGCACGTAAACCAGTGTTACCTCTGCGTAGATCCCTTTGCCTATGTAGATGCGGTTTCCCCAGTGTTTGGTCGAAGCAAGAACAAATTGTGTGTGATGAATGTATCCCGGATCTATGTTGACTTTTCTCTTTCCTTCTATCGAGAACATCTTCTCTATCTCGTTGGTTTCGCGCTTTATATCCGCCAGCTGGAAAGGATGGACGAGTCTTTCAAAACTCACGAGTCTTCCCTTCAAACCCTGTCCCATCTCTTCCGAATAGTAAAGAGTGTACTTCTCAAAATCGAGAACATCCGAAACGTAATCCATGGGCCCAAAACGTTCTTCGAGAACGGGCCTCACTTCGTTGAACCAGTAATCTATGTGCGATGCGAATACGAACATCACAAGATTCACCATGTCAGGTACCTTCACTTCTCCCATGAAACACTCACCTCGAACTTTCTGATCTCCACTGTCCATTCCTCGGAAGCCGTTTTCAAAACCACATCGCTTCTGGATTCGACAATGTACTCTCCTTCTTGAAGAGGAATCTCTCCACTCACACTTTTACCGTTCACGATCGTTCCTTCTGGTGCAACAAGGTAAGCAGGTGGTGTCTGCCGCAGCTTCAAATTCTCCACCGCTGAAAACAGAAGAAGAACCAGTCCTGCTATCAGAAAAAAGAACATCACCAGGTCCCTTGTTTTCTCTTTCTCCTTCTTTTTTCTCGGCTTCTTCTCTTCAACTTCTTCAGCTGCTTCTTCCTTGCCTTCTTCGTACAGTTTGAGCATCTCATCTGGGGAGAGTTCGAGAAACTCCGAATATCGTTTTATGTAGCTTTTTATATAGACTTCTGCGTCAAGTCCCTTCAGATCCCCTTCCTCGATCCGCTTTAATTTCGACGGATTTATGTTCGTGAACAGAGAAGCGTCGAGAAGGGTTATTCTTCTTTCCTCCCTCTTTTTTCTGAAAGTCTCACCGAGTTCCTTCCATTTTTCGCTCAAAACAATCTCCTCCAGACCCCCGTGTCTGGTATCCTGAGGCTGAATTTATTTTATCACAGAAATTGTCTGCAAAAGCCCATCCCCTTCAAGGGATCGGGAGGAAGCAGACATGTGTACCTCCTCCAGATTCAATAGTGTTAATGTATGGACGAGGTGATTAAACAAATGACTGTGACTCTAACCTGTAGATTCAAACTCGAACTCAGCACGGCTTACACAAACGCTGTCAACTATGTGCTCGAACAAAACCTCAAGGACAAATCAACGAACGTCAAAAAACTCCACAAGCTTTACTACGACACAATTCGTGAGAAATTTTGCCTTCCCGCTCAAATAGCCATCAATGCCTACAGAGACGTTTCCGCAACATACAAGACTCTGTGGGCTCAGTTCAAAGAACTCAAGCGTCGAAAACCCGATTCAAAAGCAGTCAAGAAATTCTGGGATAAACCACCGAAGCGAAAGAGCCTGATCGTCAAATACACCTGCAACCGAACTGCAAGCTTCAAAAAGATCAACGGAGAGTGGCACGCTTCTTTGTCCACACTTCAAGGTCGAATCAAATGGATCCCGATGAAGGGCTGGTCCAGACACTTCAAGTACCTCGAGTCTTGCAAGATCGGCGATCCGATACTGACTTACGACAAATCCTCCAAAACCTTCTTCTTGCTTGTTCCTGTGACTCTTGAAGTTCAGGAACATCAACCAAAAGAAATCGTCGGTGTTGACATTGGAGAAAGACACATTGCAGCTGTTGCTTCAACCAGAGGCACCAGGTATCTGATAGACCTTCCTGAAGAGTTTCGACGACGCAAACAACACTATCAGCGTCTGCGCTCTGAGCTCATGTCAAAAGGCACTCGCTCTGCTAAGAGAAAACTTGCCAGGATCAGCAGGCGAGAGAAACGGTTCACTGAGAACGTACTGCACATCATTGCAAAAAAGCTCATCACAAGCCACCCTGGTGCCAGGTTTGTTCTCGAAGACCTGACTCAGATCAGAGCTAACAGAATCACCTACCGCGGCGAAGACAAAGAAGCAAGAAGACAGTCAGAACAATGGCCGTTTGCAAGTCTTCAATGTAGCCCTGAGAGTTCTTGTCAAAGACCAGCAGGTCAATCTTGAAAAGCTTTTAGGGGCCGATGTCAGCCGGCCTGATGCTCCCCGTTTGGGTTGAGCAAGCCCTCCTCCTTCAGGGGGGAGGGTAGCTGACAGCCGAAAAATCTTTCAGAAAAGGCCTTTTTTGAGCCGTTGTGTGTAGATGTGTGCCAGTCTGGTGGGTTCCGGTATCCTTCTCCCGGGTAAGGTAAAAGCCTTGATCAGCCTTTTCGAGCTTTCAACGTCCATGAGATGGCCCGGAGACACAAAGATAGGAGCACTTCCTTCCTTTGTTCTGATCACACAGCCTATTATCTCCTCGTCGTCGTAGAGATAACTCCAGGAACACCTTTTATCTTCAGGCATTTTGAACGTTCCATACAGTCTGGATTTTGCCACACCAATGGTCGGGATCTCTATGAAGAGTCCCATGTGGGAGGCTATCCCAAGTTTTCTGGGATGTGCCAGCCCCTGACCATCGAAGACCACAACATCGGGTTTCGTTCTCAGCTTTTCCCAGGCCTTCAAGAACAGAGGCCCTTCTCTGAAAGCAAGGAGCCCTGGGATGTAGGGAAAAGTTATTTCTCCCCTTTCAGAAACAATCTCCACTATTCTGAAAGAAGGATATTCGAGTACCACTATCACCGCGAGTCCTTCTTCTTTTCCCGGAAACGAAAGGTCTACTCCCGCCACGTACTCTGGATCTCCTTCGTATGGTACAAGCTTTATCTTCTTTCTGAGTTCGTTCTGCACTTTTATCGCTTCCTCCGGAGGAAGATCCCATCTGTGAAGCTGTCTGTAATCCATCGAATCACTCCTTGAAATCGTCTATCAGAATCAAAGCAGATACCGGAAAATCGGGATATATTCTGTTCTTTGCGAGACTTTCCAGTATCGTGTAGTACATCGTGTAATCTTCCGGTCTGTCGAACCTGTGCACCGTAAAATGCCTGGAAGGATGTGCTTTCTTCAGAATGCCCAAGATATAGTCCTCCTTTTCCGGTTCCCCTATGAAGACATGGTCTCCCTCGAATTTCTGCGATATTCCCACGTCTTCCCAGACAACACGGTCCGGTTCGAATCCAACCCTGTCCTTCCACACTCCCCTCAGGTTGGCTTCGAATACCCTCGAAACAAGCGATGAGATGTTCACAACGAGGAAATTCACGCGATACTTCTCCTGAACGCTGCTTCCAGTGAGATTCTCTTTGAAAGAACCGAGTCTTCTTTCATCCACAAAGATGCTTCCGTCGCTATCCACCTCGTACGGAAGGGTCGAAAAACTCACCCTGACACCGTTTTTCAGTTTAGAAAAGAGTGTTAGAATCTCTGGAAGACCGATATCCGTTTCGATGTAAGGACTTATCTTTTTGTAAAGTACGGAAATTTCGAGAGGATTTCTTGAAAGGGCCTTGCTGAGGAGTTTCTTCAGTACATCCTTCTGTCTTTCTATTCGGGCAAGATCTCCCATGGAGTCTTTCCTGTATCTTATGTATGCAAGAAGCTGTTCTCCATTCAATTTGTAAGGAACCCCAGGTTTGAAATCTATGACGAGATTCTGCGACAGATCTTCATAAAACATGACCTCGTTCGGTATCACCTCTATTGGTCCCAGTTCATCCCCGAGTATTTTGAAAGCCTCGTAGTTGAATATCACGTAAGAATCCGGCTTCAGTCTCAGAAGTGATTCGATGATCTGAAATAGTTTTTCCATCCCATAAGTGTTGTAAATCGCGTTGATCTTCTTTCCTTCTATCATCAAATCCCTGGGTATCGATACAAAAGAGAGATTTCCTTTTTCCCAGTCCAGCACACCAACGACTATCACATCGGTTCGAACGGTGTGTTCGATCTCTTTATCTTTTCCCAGAACGAGAAACACGTAAGGGTTTTTCACTTCACCCTTGAAGAGATAAGATACCATCTTATCCAGTAAAAAAAAGGATGATATAATTAAAAAGAAGGCTAAACTAATTGAAAGTGACAGAAAGATCTTCTTCAACACGGTATCACCCTGACTGTATTCTATCACCGGGGAGGTGATTCTGATGAAAATAGGTATCGTAGGACTCGGAAGGGTCGGTTCCAGTACGGCCTTTGCACTCCTGATGAAAGGTTTTGCAAGGGAAATGGTTCTGATAGACGTCGATAAGAAAAGAGCAGAAGGAGACGCTCTCGATCTCATTCACGGAACGCCTTTCACGAGAAGAGCGAACATCTACGCCGGAGATTACGTGGATCTGAAAGGATCAGACGTGGTGATCGTCGCTGCGGGAGTACCTCAGAAACCAGGAGAGACGAGGCTTCAGCTTCTTGGGAGAAACGCAAGAGTGATGAAAGAAATAGCGCGAAACGTCTCCAAATACGCTCCCGATTCGATTGTCATCGTGGTCACGAATCCCGTCGATGTCCTCACGTATTTCTTCCTCAAGGAGTCCGGAATGGATCCCAGGAAGGTGTTCGGTTCCGGAACGGTTCTCGACACAGCAAGGCTCAGAAGTTTGATAGCGCAACACTGCGGATTTTCTCCAAGAAGTGTGCACGTGTACGTGATAGGAGAACATGGAGATTCAGAGGTTCCTGTGTGGAGCGGTGCCATGATAGGAGGCATACCTATCCGAAACATGTGTCAGATCTGTCAGAAGTGCGATTCGAAGATACTGGAAAACTTCGCTGAAAAAACCAAAAGAGCCGCGTACGAGATCATAGAGAGAAAGGGAGCCACCCATTACGCCATAGCTCTCGCCGTGGCCGACATAGTGGAGAGCATCTTCTTCGACGAAAAGAGAGTGCTGACGCTTTCCGTTTACCTCGAAGATTACCTCGGTGTAAAAGATCTCTGTATCAGTGTTCCTGTGACCCTCGGAAAACACGGAGTGGAAAGAATCCTCGAACTGAACCTGAACGAAGAAGAGCTGGAGGCCTTCAGAAAGTCAGCCTCCATATTGAAAAACGCCATCAACGAAATAACGGCCGAAGAGAACAAGCACCAGAACACCGGCGGTTGAGAGGACGTAGAGTGTGTCCATCGGTTTCCACTTTATGTCTTTGAACCGTGTTTTTGGAGGCTCGCCCGTGTAGAGACGAGCCTCCATGGCCACAGCCAGCTCCTCAGCTTTTCTGAGGGCCGATATGAGAAGGGGCACTATTATCACCACAAGCGCTCTTATTCTGTCGAAAAATTTTCCTCTTTCGAAGTTTGCTCCCCTGGCAATCTGGGCCTTCAAGATTCTGTCCGCTTCGAGCGCCAGAATAGGAACGAATCTCATCGCAATGGTCATCACCATTCCTATTTCATGGCCGATTTTTCTGGCACCGAACGTCGAGAAAATACTTTCTATGGCCCTGGCAGAAAGCAAAGGAGGAGTGGTGGCAGAGAAATTCTCAGCAAGGAGGATTATGAGCACCAGCCTGAACATGATGTAAACGGCAGACCATATAGCTCTGTCGGTGATTATCCAGAAGATTTTTTCACCCTCTGATGAGGAAAGGAACTGAACCAGAACCGCAAACACAAGGAAAAACCAGAGACTCCTGAGTCCCGCAAGGTAAACCTTGAATCCTGTTCTGCTCAGAAACATCAAAAGGAAGACAGCCAGACCTGGCACAAGGTAAAGCAAAAGATCGGGTACGATCAGCACAGCGGAAATGAGAAGGATCATACCCAGGAGTTTCGCTCTTGGGTCGAGTCTGTGAACAATCGAATCAACCGGAATGTATCTTCCTATCAGAACCGTCGGCAATCTCATTTTTTACCCTTTTTCTTCTTTTTCTTTCCTTCTTCCGAGACCCCATCGAGGAGTTTTTTCATCTTCTTCAATTCTCGGTAAACCAGGTAATTCACGCTGTTCCTTTCGAATTTTCCGGTCTTTGTAACCTTTCCGGCCTTCATTCCCATGACGATCTCAATCGCGTCATCTATGGTTTCCACGGTCCATATATGGAAAAGGCCTTTCTTCATGGCCTGGACGATTTCATCCTTCAGCACCAGATTCTTCGCGTTGGCTTTGGGTATGATCACGCCCTGTTCCCCATCGAAACCGCGAGTTTTACAGGCTCTGTAGAAACCCTCCACTTTCTCCACGATTCCTCCAACGGGCTGCACCTCACCGTGCTGATTTATGGAACCCGTTACGGCTATTCCCTGCTTTATGGGCACCTTAGAAATGGCAGAAAGGAGAGCCAATGCCTCTGCAAGTGAAGCACTGTCCCCCTCCACTTCACTGTAAACCTGCTCGAAGCTGATAGACGCGCTGACGGAAAGTGGAAAGTCCTGAGCGTATCTGCTCCCCAGAAATCCTTCCAGTATGAGAACAGCCTTGCTGTGGATTTTCCCACTCAGATCCGCTTCGCGCTGAATGTCAACAACACCCGGTCTTCCAAGATAGACCTTCGCGGTGATTTTCACAGGAACACCAAAAGAATGATCTCCAAGATCGAGAACTGTAAGACCGTTTATCTGTCCCACTCTGGATCCGGTTACTTCGATCATGAGATCGAATGTTTTTATCATTTCGTCGTATTTCTCTTCGAGGAGATTCCTTCTGTTCTCCATTGCTTGATATGCCTTGAGAACGTGGTCAGAAGTGGTAACTTCTGCTCCTTCCAATCTTGCGAGTTCCCCCGATTCAACTATGAGATTCACTATGTCTCCAAAAACAGCGGAAAGTTTCGTACTGTTTCTGGCGTTTCTCATCGCGTACCATATGACTCTCTTCACAGCGCCTCTGTCGAAGTGAGGAAGATTCTTTTCTCGACAGACAGACGAGATAAAAGAAACGTACTTCTGGACGTTCAATTCGTTTCTGGGTATCTCCCAGTCGAACTCCGCTTTTATCCTGAACAGCTTTCTGAAGTCTGGATCGAGTTCGTAAAGAAGTTCGTACAAATAGGGTGTACCAATGATGACGACTTTCAAATCGAGGGGTATTTTTTCTGGCTTCAGAGTGATCGTGTTTGAAACTCCCAAGGTGTGCTCGAGATTTTCAACGGAAATCTGACTTTCCATGAGAATTCTTTTCAGGTTGTACCACGCGTAAGGCTGACTCAAAAGCCGCTCGGCCTCGACGATCAAAAAACCACCGTTCGCTTTGTGAACACTGCCCGGCCTTATCATACTGAAATCCGTGTGGAGGAAACCGCCTCTCACGTAGTACTCGATCTTTCCGAACAGATTGGAATAAGTGGGATTCGTTTCATAAATGACGGGGGCGCCTGTGAGATCCGAGTTGTCCACGATCAGATTCAGAGAGTACTTCCTCATGTATATCTCTTTTCTCTCCCGAGCGTCCATTCTCAAAAAGTCCAGGAGATTCTCCACAATATCCTTCTTTACAGACTCAAGGAATTCTTTCACACCTTCGTTTTCGAATTCACTCTCCACTTCAACAAAGAGTGGATCAATGGCGAAGAGTGCCGTTCTTTTGTGGAACTCTTCGAGGGATTTTCTGAACTCGATATCCAGCTTCCTGATTCTGTAGAGTGTCCCATCCACTAGATGCTTCAACTTCATCTGCCTTTCTTCGATTTCCCTTTTGGCCTGGTCTGGTAGGACATTCACCGCTTCTGGTGGAAGCGGTTTTCCATCTACCACAGGCAGCATAACGACACCGGCTGGAGTCAGCTGAACCACGAAACCGAGTTCCTTCGCCTTCGCCTCCAGACTCTCCCAGATCTGCTTTCTCATGAGAGCGTATTTTTCTTCCATTTCGGAAATCTTTCTTGCGAACTCCTCGCTCTCGAAGGATTTGTTCAAAGCTTCAACCACTTCGTTGATCAAATCTTCGAGCCTCTTTTTAAACCTCCTTCCCTGTCCCGCTTTGAAAGAAATGGCCTTTGGTTCATACGGATTCTCGAAATTGTAAACATACCCCCAGTCGTTCGGTGCGGGAAGTTTCTTCGCGACATCCTGGAGCATCATCTGAACGAAGGTCCTTCTTCCCGTTCCCGTCACTCCCGTGACGAAGATGTTGTAACCCTTTTCTTTGATTCTTATTCCCGTTTCGATAGCCTCTTTCGCCCTCTTTTGACCTATGAAACCTTCGTTTGGAGGGACCTCCTCCGTGGTCTGGAAATTCAAAAAATCAAGGTCGAAATTGTTTATCTCATCGGGCCTCAACTTTCTGATCATAATATCACTCCTTTTTTTTGTATGATCACATTTTATTGTACAATATTTTGGGAAGAAAACTGTTCAGGTGAACGAGAAAGGGTGGGATTGATGGGAAATGTCATAGTAGTGACTTCCGGAAAAGGAGGGGTGGGTAAAACCACCATAACGGCCAATCTCGGATGCGCCCTGGCCAAACTCGGGGAGAAGGTGTGTCTCATCGATGCCGACATAGGATTGAAAAATCTGGACATAGTTCTTGGGCTGGAAAACAGAATCGTTTACACCATGATCGATGTAGTGAACGGTAAGGTCTCTCCCCAAGAGGCTCTTGTCAAACACAAAATGTTGAAGAATCTGTATCTTCTTCCTGCTTCGCAGATAGCCACGAAAGAAATGATCTCGCCGAACGACATGAAGGCCATTGTGAAAGAACTGATACCACACTTCGACTACATCATAATCGATTCTCCGGCCGGTATCGAAAGGGGATTCAGAAACGCTGTTGCCCCTGCTGAGAGGGTGCTTGTTGTCACAACTCCAGAACTTCCTGCGATCTCTGATGCGGATCGTGTGATCGGTCTTCTGGAAAACTTCGGATTTTCCGATGAGAAGATAAACGTGATCATAAACAGATTCAAACCGCACATGGTGAAAAAGGGAGAGATGCTCACCACTGATGATATCAAACACACGCTGTCACTGGAGATCATAGCCGTTATACCGGACTCAGAAGATATCATAGTTGCTTCAAACACTGGAATCCCGGTTTCACTGAACGGAAATTCGAGGATTTCCAAAAACTTTGAAAACCTCGCAAGAAGAATTCGGGGAGAGGGTGTTCCTCTAGAGAACGATTTCGTCACCGTTTCAAAGGGTTTCCTCGACACGTTGAAAGACTTCTTCTCAAAACTCAAGAGGGGATGATATTATGAAGTTCCTGTTCTGGGAATTCGGAAAGAAAAAGAAAAGCAGAGAAACCGCTAAAAAAAGGCTGGAACAGATAGTTGGGACAACAAAAAGAAAACAGATGAACATAACAGAGATCATTCCAAAAGAAATGCTCGATAAAAATTCGGATAAGATAAAAGAAAGAATCGCCAGCTGGCTTTCTGAGACCTTTAACGTTGAAAAAGAAAAGATAAAGATAGATCTCGAAGAAAGAGAAGGCCACGTGGTGATAATCACAAACGTGTTTTTCAAATGAAGAGGGGGGGAAGTAGATGTTTAAGAGACTCACAGTTCGAACTTCTTCTCGAACACAGTTCGTGGATATCACTTCGGAGGTTGTGAAGGTCATAGAAGAATCTAAAGTGAGAAACGGTATCTGCGTGGTTTTCGTTCCGCACACCACCGCGGGTGTCACAATAAACGAAAACGCAGACCCGAGTGTGAGACAGGACATAATGAACACGTTGAACAAGCTGGTTCCACCGTCGGCTGGTTACACACATCTGGAAGGAAACGCCGATTCTCATATAAAAGCGTCTCTGGTGGGATCTTCTGTCACTCTCATAATAGAAAACGGACGCCCCCTCCTTGGAACCTGGCAGGGAATATATTTCTGCGAATTCGACGGCCCGAGGACAAGGAGCGTCTATGTAAAAGTCGTTGAGGGATGATTCAATCCAGCACCCGTGTTCTGATTTTCTCCTCTATTGAGATCTCCGTGAGCTCTTCGATGAAAACCATTTTCGGTGGTTCTATTCCGTTGAAACGGGTGTTGTACTCAACCGTGTAAGCTCCCGCGTTTATGAAGCACACAAGGTCGTTCAGGGTGATGCTCTTTGGAAGAAAGATCCTGTCGTATATCACATCGACGCTGTCGCAGGTGGGACCAGCCAGATGGTACTCTTCGAGCTCTTCTCTTTCTTTTCCGAGAACTCTGACTTCGTACTCGAAGTTCTGAATGGTTTCCGCGAGCCCATGAAACACTCCCGCGTCAATGTAGACCCATTTTTCACCGGATCTTTCGCTCTTCAAAAGCACCTTCGTGACAAGCCAGCCTGCTTCTCCAACCATGTACCTTCCAGGCTCGGCTATCACCTTCAAATTGTGGACAAACCAGAGGTTTTCGTCTATCGCCTCTTCGATTGCCTTTCCTATTTCTTCCATACTCGGAATTGGCTTTGTGTGCTGAACAGGAAAGCCTCCACCAACGTTCAAGAGGAAAAGATTCAAACCGGATCTCATGGCTTTTTTGAACACTCTTCCCGCGATCTCTATCGCCTTTTTCCAGCTTTCAGTATTAAGATTTTGAGATCCCACGTGAAAACTCAATCCTGCAGGTATCAGTTTCATCTTTGAGGCATAGAAGAGAAGCTGAAGAGCGTGTTCTGGATTGGTTCCGAATTTTCTGGAAAGAGGCCAGTCTGCGTCTGCACCATCCGTTTCCACTCTCACAAAAACGAAGCTTCCAGGAGCATTCATAGCAACTTTTTCCACTTCCATCTCACTATCTACCGCGAAAAGCCTTATACCATTCTTGTACGCGAACGCGATGTCTTCCTCTCTTTTTATGGTGTTACCAAAACTCATTCTCTTCCCATCTACACCGAGTGCGAGGAGCTTTTCTATCTCCCCCTTGGAAGCCACATCGAAATTACTTCCCAGCCTGGCAAGAAGGGAAATGATACGCGGGTGGGAGTTTGCCTTCACCGCGTAGTAAATATCTGCGTTTTTGAGAGCAGCTTTCATCTCCAGATACTTCTTTTCCACGATCGAAAGATCGAAAAGAAGAAAAGGTGTTTTCACCACTTCAAGGGCCCTTCTAACCCAGTATTCCATCATGGACTCCTCCTCAAGGGATATAGTTGTGCATATAAAGAATAGGAAAAAACTCTTTCATATAAAGACCCATTAAGTTAAATTAATATGTCTTTAGGATAACACTAAAATTTCGAAACACCGTAAATCCCTTCTGATGAAGAATACAGAGATTTTGACAAAGCCGTATTCGAGGTGTACACTTAAGAAGTGCCGCCTTGAGCGGAAAGATTTTTAAGAAGGAGTGATTTTTTCATGAGAGGTACGGTTAAGTGGTTCGACTCTAAGAAAGGCTACGGTTTCATCACCATGGAGAACGGAGAAGACATCTTCGTTCACTGGTCAGCGATCCAGATGGACGGTTTCAAGACCCTCAGGGAGAACGAATCAGTTGAGTTCGAAGTCCAGCAGGGTACCAAAGGACCTCAGGCTGTCAATGTGAGACCTGTTAGATAATAGAGGTCGAAACCGAATCCAGGCCCCGGTGTTCATCACCGGGGCTTTTTTTGATATATTAGAAGTCGGATCAAAAAAATCAGGAGGTGCTTTGAATTGGTGAGAGTCAGGTTCGCCCCGAGTCCAACGGGTCATCTCCACGTTGGTGGAGCGAGAACTGCTCTTTTCAACTGGATGTTCGCAAGAAAAGAGGGTGGAAAGTTCATCCTTCGAATAGAAGACACCGATACTGAGAGAAGCTCAAGAGAATACGAACAGCAGATTCTGGAATCTCTGAAGTGGTGCGGTCTCGATTGGGACGAGGGACCTGACATAGGGGGAGATTTCGGTCCCTATCGACAGAGTGAAAGACTCGAGATCTACCGAGAATACGCCGAGAAGCTGGTGGAAGATAAAAGGGCCTATTACGTGGTTTACGATAAGGAAGATCCCTCTAAAGAACTCTTCACAACTTACGACTATCCCCACGAATACAAGGAGAAAGGTCATCCCGTTACCATAAAATTCAAAGTTCTTCCCGGAAAGACCTCTTTCGAAGATCTTTTGAAAGGCTATATGGAATTCGACAACTCCACCTTGGAAGATTTCATCATCATGAAATCGAACGGATTTCCCACCTACAACTTCGCGGTCGTGGTGGACGATCATCTCATGAGAATCTCCCATGTGTTCCGCGGTGAAGATCACCTTTCTAACACCCCAAAACAGCTCATGATATACGAGGCCTTCGGATGGGAAGCACCTGTGTTCATGCACATTCCACTCATCCTTGGACCGGACAGAACACCTCTGAGCAAAAGACACGGCGCCACTTCCGTTGAACACTTCAGAAGGGAGGGCATTTTGAGCAGGGCATTGATGAACTATCTTGCGCTTCTCGGCTGGAGAGTGGAAGGAGACGAGATTTTCACCATAGAAGAGAAACTCCAGTCATTCGATCCAAGAGATATTTCAAACAAGGGAGTCATCTTCGACTACCAGAAACTCGAGTGGGTGAACGGAAAGCACATGAGAAGAATCGATCTCGAAGACCTGAAGAGGGAATTCATCGAATGGGCAAAGTACGTGGGAAGAGAAATTCCCTCCCTGAATGAAAGCTACTTCACGGAGGCCCTCCGCATATGTCGGGAGAAGGTGAACACACTCTCTCAGCTGTACGACATTATGTATCCGTTCATGAGTGACGATTACGAATACGAAAAGGACTATGTAGAGAAATTTTTGAAGAGAGAAGAAGCCGAAAGGGTGCTTGAAGAAGCAAAAAAAGCCTTTGAAGATCTCAACAGCTGGAACATGGAAGAGATAGAAAAAACATTGAGGGATCTGGCTGGAAGGGGTTTGGCATCGAAAAAGGTGGTCTTTCAGCTCATAAGAGGAGCGGTTACTGGAAAGTTGGTAACACCCGGTCTTTTTGAAACCATAGAGGTGCTGGGAAAAGAAAGAACACTGAAAAGACTTGAAAGAACTTTACAGTTCTTAAAGAAGACTTAAAAAATCGCGCTTTATAATAGCTAAGGGTGATAAAATGAGGCTTGCCTTCTTCGGAGATGTTCATGGAAATCTCGAAGCGCTGAAGGCCGTTCTGGAGGACATGGAGAACAAGGGTGTCGACGAAGCGTTCTGCCTTGGAGATCTGGTCGGATATGGACCCGATCCTGAAGCCGTTGTACAGACGATCATGGAAAAAAACATCAAAACGATTATGGGAAACTACGACGATGCCGTTGGCTATTCCAAAGAGAGCTGTGGCTGTTCCTACGCACCCGGAAGGGAAACAGAGGTTGGAGACATCTCCCTCAAGTGGTCGATCGAAAACACTTCTGAGAAAACCAGAGAATTTTTGAGAAATCTTCCCAAAAAGCTTAGCTTCGAAGTTGAAGGTGTCAGATTCTTGCTCGTTCATGGAAGTCCTCTAAACGAACTCCTCGAGTACGTGAAGCCCAACACTCCTCCAGACAGGTTGAAGAAGATCGTGGAATCGGTCGAAGAGGATGTTGTTGTGAACGGACACACTCACCTTCCCATGGTGAAATGGGTTATGGGAAAGCTCGTTCTGAACCCAGGAAGCGCCGGAAGACCGAAAGACGGTGATCCGAGAGCGTCTTACATGATCGTCGACGTTGAAAACGGTACGATCAGCTTTGAAATAGTGCGTGTCAAGTACGATGTGAAGACAACCGTAGAAAAGATCGCAAGAAACGGCCTCCCAGTTGAACTTGCGACCGTTCTGGCACTCGGACAAACGTTCGACATGGGACCAGGGAAAGTCACTTTCACCCTCGGCCGATGAAGGCACAGCATCCCTTGTACTCACCCGTCCCACCAACGGGCTTTGTGACGACATCCACGAGATCTTTCAACTCGTTTTGAAGCTTCTTTCTGTATTCCCCCCTCGGTTGCATACAGCCGAGGATTACTCTTTTGAACATTTTTCTTGCCTTCTCGAAGAGTTTCACAACCTCCTGGAGATCCGGTGGGGAAGATTTTCCGAATTTCGTTCCGGGAGTTGGAATGAACACGTTCAAAACAACGGTGTCTGTCTCCCGAGACAGGATCCCGAGCGCTTTTTCTTCGTGGGTGATCTTTCCACCCATTATTCCCACCGTGATGTGAAACACCACGTTCTCATAAAAGTGAGCGATATCTAAAATTTCCTGTGGAGTCAATGTGAGTCCGTATATGCTTTTCAAAACGGTTTTTTCACCGAAGAAATCCATGGAAACAACATCAGCCAGCTCCTTTGCAACCTTGGACTTTTGAAACCCCACGTGAAAGTTGTAAAGAAGACCGTGGGCTTCTTTCAGCTCCTTCAAACGTTCGTAATACTTTTCAAACGGAATGGAACCATCTGGAAGCATTCCGCCACTTATCAGAAAGCTTCTGTATCCTTTCTTCACAAAGGCTGGAATTTCATTCACAGAGATCATGTGTTTCAAATAGTGCGCTCCACAGTGAGGGCAGTTGAGCGAACAAAACGTCTCGGTCACGCTCACGGGAATCGTGTGAGATGGATCCACCGTCACGAGTGAAACCTCCTTAACAGAATCTCACAATATGTTAGCACATTAGAGTTAAAATCTTTAAAGGGGTGATATCATGAGAAAGTTCCTGGTGATCCTTCTGGCTTTATTGATAACCGCTCTGCTTCTTGGTGTGAGGCTCACCATTCTTCATGTCAACGACACACACGGTCACGCTTGGGCATTCGATGAGTATCGTAATCCCGGAATTGGGGGCCTTGCAGCCATCGCAACGATCGTAGAAGAGGTGAAAAGGGAAGTCGAGAGTCAGGGTGGGTACGTGATCTTTCTCCATGCGGGAGACCTGAACACCGGTGTTCCAGAGTCCGATCTTCAAGATGCCATACCAGACATCGTTGGATTCAACATGATAGGACTCAAAGCCATGGCCGTTGGAAACCACGAGTTCGACAATCCAAGGGAAGTTCTCGAAAAACAGATGAAATTCGCAGATTTTCCGTTCCTTTCAGCGAACATAGTGAAAGAAGATGGTGAACCGTTCTTCAATCCATACATCGTCGAAGATCTCGGTGAGCTGAAAGTCGCCATCATCGGCTTCACCACAGAAGAAACGGAGATCCTGGAACCCCTCTACCTCGAAGGTCTGAAGTTCGAAAACGCCCTGAAAGTGGCCCAGGAAATGGCACCCGAACTGAAAAAACAGGCAGATGTTGTGATCGCTCTTGCGCACCTTGACTGGGGAGAGCCAAAGAAGGAAGACATCACCACGACACACCAGCTGGCAGGAGTTGAGGGAATAGACGTTGTGATAGCGGGGCACAGCCACGTGCTTGGATCTGACGTTGTGGACGGAAAGATAATAGCCTCGGCCGGAGAATATGGAAAGTACGTCGGAAGACTCGATCTGGACATCGAAGACGGAAAGATCGTGGCGTGGCACTGGGAAGCGATACCCGTTAATTTGAAGGTGTACGAAAACGAAAAGTACAGGTACCTCGGGAAGCCGTACCTTGAAAACAGATACGTCGCAAAGGCTCTTGAATACTTCAAAAAAGTGGGAAATGAAAAACTCGATACCGTTATAGGAGAGACGAAGATCTACCTCGATGGTGAAAGAGAACACGTCAGATCGAGAAGCACGAATCTTGCCAACCTCATAGCGGACGCCATGAGATGGAAAGTGGGAGCGGATATCGCTTTCACAAACGGTGGAGGTATCAGAGCCTCTATAAAACCTGGAAAGATCACTGTGAGAGATATACTGACGGTTCTTCCGTTTGGAAACACTCTCTACGTACTGGAACTCACCGGTGAACAGATCATGAAAGTGCTCGAGTACGCCGCTACCATTCCGGAAGGTAAAGGTGCGTTCCTCCAGGTTTCCGGCCTCACTTGGAAGAGCAAAGACGGAAAAGTCGTGGAAGTCTTCGTGAACGGAGAGCCGCTCGATCCAGAGAAAAAGTACAAAGTGGTCACAAACAACTACATGGCAGGTGGTGGAGACGGTTATGTCATGTTCAAAGAGTGGGACGGATACGACACGGGATACCTCATGTCAGACGCCGTCATTGAGTACATCCAGAATGTTCTGAAGGGGAAAATAGAAGGGTACGACGATTCGCAGAGGTACGTGAGAGAGTAACTGGAACAGTTCGAAGAGTTCAGATTGAGGCGGGGCAATCCCGCCTCTTTAATTTTTTGATCTGAAAGTTTCAAAGTGAATAAGATGTTTGGCTATGATAATGATATTGTTATATACTTTACAAAAATGAACATGAAGATTTCAAGGGGGTGGCTTTATGAAGAAAGTGCTGGCTTATTTTGTAATACCTGTTTTTATTTTTATCTTCATAACTGCCTGTGGAATAAAGATCAACTCAAGCAATGCACCAGGATCAGCAGTACCCGCAGCCGGAGGAGAAGTGCTTCTCAAAGCCGATCTTTCTAACATTATTGGAAGTAAAAGCCTGTCTAAAGCCAATTCTGGAACAGGCTACCACGTCGCATATGTGAATTTAACAAGAAGTAGTAACAATTGGGATTTCTATCTAAGAGGTGAAACTAAAATAATGGAACATTTCGAACTTGAAGGAACTTCGCTTGAACTGAGTTTAGAGAAGGATTGCGTTTACGTGATAGGAATCTTCAAAGAGACTGACCAGGGAATAGAACTGGTGGGTTTGATTGGAGACCCGACATCCGATCTCAGCAGTCTTCCTATAAGCGGTGACGCGGTAGACGTTATAGATCTTGGAACTTTGCGTTTGGAAAACGGAATATTAGCTCCTGAGATATCGTTCAGTGATTTCGTTGAAAAGCTTGGTTTCGTTGACGAAGAAGCTATAAAACAGTTCGGAGAATACGATATAACTTTAAAAAACTTTTTAAACCCGGACATAAACAGAAACGGAATCTTCGATGATGAGGAAGGGATATACTGGAAAGAAGAAACATGGTATAGCTTTCTCATTCAAGATCCTTCAGACCTTGAAGACCCCAAACCACCAATTCATTATCATAACAACAGCACTGAAGGAGATTCGATAATAATCTGGATAAACTACAAAGGGCACGAGCTTGATTATGAACTTTACACATTAACACCATGTGCTACTCTGATATCCCCTGATGGGGAGCCTATATCCCCTCACAATAGTGGTGAGATAGTCGAGATAAGTAAAAGGATCTACCAATATTATTTCAATCCTCGACGTGTTGAAAAAAATACACCCATCGAATCAGGAGAATACACACTGATCCTACACGACAAAACTGAAAACAAAGACATCACTTTGAAATTCAACTGGGGATTCCTGGAACCAACAAATCAGTTAGGAGGGATGGTATATCCAATACCGGTTTTTGAAGCCTACTCAGATGGAACAATGAAAGATGTTAAGATCAAATGGTGCTTCTACTCATCACAAGACGAAAAAGTAGAACCCGCCTCAGATGAAATTGTCGATCTTATTTACAAATTGTTCTATGCGTATTTAGCGTGGGACATCGAAGGTGCGGTATGGTACGACATAGATCCGGAACCAATGGAAAAAGGAGACTACTATACTTATAGTTTCCCTTATACCTGTAAACAGCTAAGAACCCCTTATTATTTTGAATCCGGAAGAATGAACCTTTATTCCATAGGGAACAATGTTGTTTCAGTCGAAGGGCCTATTACACATACCGAATTACCATACGGTTATGAGACACTAACCGAATGGCATCCTATAACCTCCCCCGCTTCGCTCGTTGGCATCTGGTATAATCACGGATTTATAAGAGAAGAGGGTGAATACACTGTTTTAGTTTTTCAGCCGGATGGAACCCTAGAAGCTTTTGAAAATTGGAGAGGAATGATGTGGAATGTACCACTCAACCCAACGGTTACTTATGGTTGGAAACTAGAAGGTAATAATCTTTACATTAGCAAAGATGGAGAAAGCTGGTATGAAGGAACAGTTGAAGTGGCCTTCGCAGATGATGGAAGAGAGTTTATCAGACTAAACAAAGATGGAACAGAACTGGTGTACACCAATTTCTACAGTTACATAAGATCTGCTGGAAATGACCTGGAGGAGAGAGGTGTTCCATTTTTAAGGCTAAAAAAAGTTGTGATAGATAGTGTAACCGATGGAGAAGTTAAATGGCACATAGAATGGGACGGGAATTACAAATGGGGACTGGTGAATTTTGATGTGTACATCGGAACATCGCCTGATAATATGAGATTGGTTGCCTTCCTTTATGAGGATTATGAAAGTATGAAGGAAGGTATATTTTCAATTCAATCAAATTTGAGAGAATATCTAGAACCAGGAACATACTTTATAAAAATAGTTGCAAACACATGGAAGGAAATTGTGGAGAGCAATGTATATGAGTTCTCTATTTCGTACTAACAACTGGTCGGAGATTCCTTGTAGAAATAACACTTAACTTATTTAATGATTTTCACAAAGAGGCCGGTTCTGGCCTCTTTTTTGTTGAACGATGAAACAATGTGTGTTAGAATGGTTTATGGAAAAAGAGAATATGGAAGTTCAAAAAACATCTTGCTTCCAGAGTGTGTTTGTGGTATAATTTCTCTTGAACTCAACGGGTTTCAATACTTCCTTAGAGGTATGGAAACTATCTTCGGAGTAGGGTATCCTGCGTTCCTCTGCGAGTTTCAATACTTCCTTAGATGTACGAAAAAAATAACCCCCACATGAGTGGGGGAATGTTTTTGTTATAGACTCTCAGATCAAAAGATCACGTAAGTTCCCTTCTTTTTCACAAACTCTACAAATCTTCTGTAAGTTGGATGGACAGAGAGCGTGCTCGAATCTCCCGTTGCTATCAGTTTTCTTTTCGCCCGTGTGAGTGAGACGTTGAGTCTTCTCAGATCTTCGAGGAACCCTATTTCACCGTTTTTGTTCGAACGCACAAATGAGATGATGATGACCTCTTTTTCCCTTCCCTGAAAACCATCCACACTGTGTACTTCTACTTTCGCTTCGATCAACTCCCTTATGAGATTCACCTGATCATCGTAGGGAGTGATGATCCCGATCCAATCCTCCTTCACCCCCATAGAGAGAAGCTTTTCCACAACCTCTTTTACGATTTGTGCTTCTAATGGATTCTCTCTCGAGGGAGAGTCTTTCCTTTGCCTTTCAAATCTGTCAGGTCTGTTCTTTGTGTCTATGAAGACCAGAACGTTTTTTGGGGAGAGAACAACATCCCAGAACTTTCCAAAGTTCGGTATCTCCACTCCAAGGTCGAAGAGCGTTATGTTTTTGACTTCCTCGGCCGCTTTCAGTTTTCCGTCGTAAAATTCCTCACTCGGAAACTCCATCAAAAGTTCGTTCATTCTGTACTGGGTATCGAGAAGAGAAGACTTCTCGGGATATCGATTTATGAGTTCTTCAAACAGTGTTCTCGAAAGGTCCTTCGCGTCTTCCGAGAGTATCGTGGGTGGAAGCTGTTTGTGATCCCCAGCGAGGACGAACTTTTTGCCTTTCGATATGGGAATGAGGATGCTTGGGATAGTTGCCTGAGAAGCCTCGTCAACAACTACCACATCGAAGACTATTCCCGATATTATTTCCAGAGCTGCGGACGAATTGGTCGAAAGCACAACCTGCGCTTCCCGTACTATCCTGTTCGCTATTATTTCCTCTTTGCGTTCTATGAGTTCCCTGATATCTTGAATCTGATTGTTCAACTTTATCCACTCTGCCATCTCCTTTATCTTTTCCTTGGAAACTCCCCTGGCACTCCAGTTCTTCTCCGCGTACTCCAGGATCTTCTTATCGCTGAGCCCCCTTCTCCACTGCGGTGAAGGTTTTGTGAAACTGTCCCTTTTTTCGATCAACTTTGCGAGTTCTTCCTTCATCTTTTTTACTTTCTCGTACTCACTGCTTGTTTCGATTTGATGTGCGAGTGTGGACTCCTTCAGGTGAGAGGACACGCGCGAAGGATGGCCAATCCTCACCAGAGACACTTTCCCCCAGAGCCTCTCCACGAGGTTGTCCACAGCAAGGTTACTCTCCGCTGTGACCAGAATCTTCCTTCCACGTGCCGCTTCCTGTCTTACGTATTCCACGAGTGTTCTGGTCTTTCCCGTGCCGAAGGGGCCGTGTATGAGAAAGAAATCAGAACTTCCGAGGGCAAGGGAAACCGCTTCCCTCTGACTCTCGTTCAATCCTTCATCGAAGGGAGTGAACTCTTCTTCAAACGACTCTTCTGGCTTTCTCCTTCCAAGGAGAAATTCAAGGGCCTTTTTCCCTTCTGGAGAAAGCGTCATCAAGTTCTCTATCTGTCTTCTGAACGTGATGTCGCTCGCAAAGAGGTCTATCCTCACATTTTTGAGTTTCCACGATGGAAGCCTATCGACCGCTACCGTGATGAAACGCTCTCCTTTCTCCACAACCGTTCCCGTGTAATCACTCTTGAGGGGGTTTCCTTTGCTTATGAGAACAAGATCACCCACACCGATTTCCGTGTCTATCTTTTTTCTTCTTCCAAACCTCACAAGGAAATATCCAAGTTCTTCTCCTATAAATTTTCCTGTGAGACCCAGAACGGCACGACCCTTCTTCTCTCTTTCCTCCCCCGAGAGCCGCTTCATCTCATCGAACATTGCGTTTATTTCCGCATTCCTTTCAAGCTCTACGAGCCTCACAAGCTTCTTTATGAACTGCTGAACCGTCATTGATCTTTCACCCTCATTCTCGGACCATCCTGGATGAATTTTCCTCTGAAAACTTCTTCCTTCAGCATCAGGTGACTGTCGAGGTCATGAAACTCAAAAGCTCCCGTTCCAAGCGCAAAATGAACACTCTGATTTATTCCGAGCGAGGACTCTCCCATGCATCCGATCATGAGCTTCAAACCTGACGATTCTGCTATTTTCACTATGGCAAGAGCGTCGGAAATTCCCGACTTCATGAGTTTTATGTTCACGTAATCAACCGCTTCTTCCTTCACAAGCCTCATCACATCGAACTTCGTCCTCGCGGATTCGTCCGCCGCGACGGAAAACGGAGAGTGGAACCTCACGAACTTCAAGCCTTCTATGTCTTCCCTCCTCACAGGCTGTTCGTACACAGCGATGTCTATTCCTTTTTGATATACTGCTCTCGCGAACTCCACCGCCTCCTTCGGGGTGTATCCCATGTTCGCGTCAACTATGTACTTCGCTCCGCGGGTGACTTTCGCTATCTCTTCCACGGCTTCGATGTCTTCCTTCAAATTCTCTCCAACTTTGATCTTGATCACTCTGAAACCCTCTTCGAATATCTTCTTTGCCTCCTTCACACGGTTTTCGACGGTGTCTATCCCAACTGTTTTGTCCGTTTCTATCTCATCTCTTTTTCCTCCAAGGAGATAACAGACCTGTGTTCCAAGTTCTTGAGAGAGAGCGTCCAGTGTGGCAAATTGAACGGCTGCTTTCAAACTCGGAAACCCGAAGAGCCTGTCCGTGATCTCGAAGATCCTGGCATAGTTTCGCGCATCGATGCCTGTGATCATCTCCCTCACAGCGTTTTCTATTGCAAGAAGCGCTTCCACCCTTTCACCGTTCACTCTGAAGGAGGGAGATGCTTCTCCGTACCCTTTGACACCACTTTCCAAAACGATTTCAACCTCGACATTTCTGCTTTCGGAAGATATGCTTCCAGTTATGTGAAACGGCTTTTCGTATTCGTATCTCTTGAGAGAAAGCTTCACGTTCACGATCCTCGACATCTCTCACACCTCCTCGAAACTAATAACTTCTATGGTACTTTCGAACGGCAGACGTTTCTCTTCGCTTTCCGCCTCTCCAACCTGATTGTCTGTGGGATCGCTTCTCACAAAACGAGTTTTCGGATCGAAGTCTTTCATGAAGCCGTCGTTTGCCACCATTCTGAAGCCGTCCAGGTTTCCAAAGTAGAAGCTTCTGAAAGATTCATTATCTCTCCTCGCACCGCCAAAGGAAAGATCCGCAGGAAGCCACCCATAGGGCTCCACGTAGAAAAGTGCCCAGTCGTGAGGAGAACCGAAGATCGAATTTATGTACCATCCAGACTGCCATCTTGCAGGAACACCCGCGATCCTGCACATCGTGATGAAGAGAAGAGCCTGAAAACCACAGTCGCCTTTCAGGTTGTTCGCCACAAAATCCGCTATGTTCTCGTACAGGGCATACGGTTTCACGTAGGAGTACCTCACGTTGAGTGTGATCCAGTCGTATATCCTTTTCGCTTTGAGGTACGGGTTTACCTCGCTACCCACCACCGTTTGTGTTAACCACCTGAGTTTCGGAGTAAAAACGATGTGTGGAGGCTCTTCTTTCAGGAACTCTTCAAATCCCGCAACTTTCTCTGAAACTCTTTCAGGATCGACGTGGTTCACCCACTCTCTAACAATGTACTCGAATTCCACGAAAAAAGTGCTGTCTTCGCCTTCGAAGTAGATGGTCCTCTGTGGAACACCGTTCGGAGAAATGTAGTAACTTTCGTGACTTGTTCTCAGAAGTTTCACACTTTCGATCTGAAGGCCTTCCTTGGGAAACGGAAGCCATACGCGGTGCTTGGAGGATGTTTCCTTCAGTTTCAAAGTTATTTTCGCTCTTATTCTGTATCTTTTCGGATCCTCACCCTTTATGAGACGCTCCAGCCGTTCGTGGAGAATTTTTCGGGCTTTTTCAATTCTTTCATCTTTTCTGAGTCTTTCTCTGTACTCTGATCTGACGAAGGCGAGGTTGTGGAAGAAACGCCTTTCGAATCGTTTCTCACCCTCCACGACGATGTAGTCGAGTACTCCTTCGTTCATGAGATGTTGGAACTCTTCCTCTGAGAAACCCTCAAACATCTCCCTCATCTTTTCCATCGCTTCTTTTTCGGTGAAAGGATAATCCTCAAGGAGTCTTTCGATCCTCTCTTTTTCGTAGATGAGTCTTTCACGCTGAAGCAAAGGGAGGTCCTTTTTCAGAAAGTCATCGATCAGCTTCAAAGCTACAGAAAAGTTCCCCAGCATTTCTTCTCTGAGAACTTCCTCTGGTAAACTGTAGATGAGAAACTCCATGTTGATACCTCCTTCAGAAAGGGAGTGACAGACGTGTTCATAGAATTATCTTACCCTATAGAAGAGAAAATGCTGACCTACCCGGACAATCCACCGGACTATTTTGAACCGATGAGCAGAATAGAACAGGGAGACGCCGCCAACACGACGATGATTCATCATTTCTCGCACACGGGTACACACGTGGACGCCCCCTACCATTTTTGTGAAGAGGGCTGGACATTGGATCAGATACCTCTTGAATACTTCATTTTTGAAAAACCCCTGCTCGTGGACAGGGAGAAGAAACCAATGGAACTCTTCACCATCGAAGATATCGAAGAACTGGATCTGAATGGTGTGGATCTTCTCATGTTCAGATCGGGTTTTGCGAAGTTGAGAAGAACAGATCCTGTAACCTACAGGTACATGTTCCCCGGCATTTCAAAAGAGCTGGCTCGTTTTCTGAGGGAATCTGTCCCCTCTCTCAAAGCGGTCATGCTCGACTTTCTCAGCGCCGATCCCATCGTGCTGGGTGAAAAAGAGAACTACCCCGCACACAGATGGCTTTTGTCGAAGAAATTCAGCAGCAAAAGACCCATCATCATATTCGAAGATGTGAATTTAGAACTTGTCGCTGGAAAGAAGATAAAACGTGTGATCGCTCTTCCTTTGAGATTCAAGGGGCTGGACGGTGGACCCGTCAGCGTTCTGGCAGAGGTGGAATGATTTGAACAAAAACCCCGCCGTCCGGCGGGGTATCTTCACACTTCCAGTCTCAGAAGGTCCCTCAGATGCTTTTTCTCCTCATCGATGATCGCCTGAACGGGTTCTTTCTCCGGTACGTAGCTCAATATTTCGCTGTAAAAGACTATGGAATCTTTTTCCACTTCGATGGCCCTTCTCACGGCTTCTCTCAGATCATCAGGGGGAATTTCTTCGAGTTTGGGAAAGATAGAGATCTCTGCGAGAGCTTCGAGATAGCCGAGCACCTCATCGGATGGGTTAAGATCCTGCTCGTATTTTTCTAGGATCTCCTTGAACTTTCTGGAGTGGTCCCTCTCTTGTTCCGCCAGCCGTTCAAAGAGTGCCTTCGTTTCCCCCTCCGTTTTCTCCGCGAGATTCTTGTAATAAGAGTAACCGGTTGATTCGATCCTCAAAGCTATATTCAGAAGATCCCTTGGGCCTATCATTCTACCGCCTCCTCCACCGGCAGGGCTGGAGTAACCTTACTTATAGCTCCAAACCTACAGACTTCGATACAGCTACCACACCTGACACACTCCGCCTGATCTATCACGTGAGGCTGCCTCACCTGACCGCTTATACACTGAACAGGACAGACTCTCGCACACGCGGTACATCCAACACATTTTTCAGGATCAATCACATAGCTGATCAACGCTTTACACTTCTTGGATGGACACTTCTTCTCTCTGACATGCGCCAGATACTCGTCTCTGAAGTATCTGAGTGTGGAAAGAACAGGATTCGGTGCGGTTTGACCAAGTCCACAGAGGGAAGTGTCCTTTACCACATGCGCCAGCTTTTCGAGCTCTTCTATGTCCTCCTCTGTTCCCTCGCCGGAAGTGATCTTCTCCAGGATTTCGAGCATCTTCTTCGTTCCTTCTCTACAGGGCGTACATTTTCCACAGGATTCTTCCACGGTGAACTCGAGGAAGAACCTTGCGACGTCAACCATACAGTCGTCTTCGTCCATCACTATCATTCCACCAGAACCCATGATTGCACCGAGTTTCTGGAGGGATTCGAAATCAACAGGAGTGTTCACATACTCAGCGGGGATACATCCTCCACTCGGTCCCCCAGTCTGGATGGCTTTCAGCTTTTTGTCTCCGGCTATTCCTCCTCCAATCTCGTATATGAGCTCTCTGAGTGTGATTCCCATGGGAACTTCCACAAGACCTGTGTTCTTCACTTTACCAGCGAGAGCGAACACTTTCGTCCCCGGAGAGTTCTCCGTCCCGTATTTTCTGAACTCTTTCGCACCGTTTCTGATGATCCAGGGTACGTTCGCAAGTGTTTCAACGTTGTTGATCACTGTGGGGTATCCCCAGAGTCCCTTCTCAACGGGATAGGGAGGCTTCACCCTCGGCTGGCCTCTCTCACCCTCTATGGAGGCCATCAACGCGGTTTCCTCACCACAAACGAACGCACCCGCACCGATTCTGATCTCTATATCGAAGGAAAAATCCGTTCCCATTATGTTTTCTCCAAGAAAACCGTACTCTCTTGCCTGATTCAGTGCGATGTTGAGCCTTTCGATGGCGAGAGGATACTCCGCCCTGACATAAACGAACCCCTTCTGAGCACCTATCGCGTAGGCGGCTATTGCCATTCCCTCTATGACGGCGTGTGGATCTCCTTCAAGAACCGATCTGTCCATGAAAGCACCCGGATCTCCTTCGTCCGCGTTACAGACAACGAATTTCTTCTCGGCCTTTTGCTTTGCCGCGAGTTCCCACTTGAGCCCTGTTGGAAAACCCGCTCCTCCTCTTCCTCTGAGTCCGCTGTCCTTTATCTCCCTTATCACGTCTTCCGGTTTCATCTGAAGAGCCTTTGCAAGGGCAAAGTATCCGTCTCTTGCGATGTACTCCTCTATCTTCGTGGGATCTATGACACCGAGATTCCTTGTGACGATCCTGACCTGTTTCTTGAAGAAAGGCACTTCCTCATGGACCCTTGGAACAGGTTTTCCTTCGGGAGCTTTGTAAAGGTACTTCTCCACGATCCTTCCCTTCAAAATGTGTTCTTCAACGATCTCTCTTGCCGCATCTGGCGTGAGCTTCTGGTAAAACACACCTTCCGGGTAGATCACGGCGATCGGCCCCAGAGTACACGCTCCCATACAACCGGTCTCTATCACCCTGACAACTTCATCGAGGCCGTACTTTCTCAATTCTTCTTCGAAGGCATCTTTGACACTCTTTTCGCCGGCGGAAATACACGCTCCACCTGCACAGATAAGGATCGTGTTCGTTGTGAGCGGCACTTTCCTTCACCTCCAGAGTCAGGCTTCTCCTCTTTTGACCACCAGATCTTCGACGACCCTTCCTTCGAGTATGTGCATCTTCACGATTCTCTTTGCGTTTTCCGGAGTGACCCTTCCGTATATGACTGGCTCCTGACCTTCGAGCCTCACTTCAACGGTGGGTTCCACCTCGCAGAGTCCCATGCAACCCGACTGAACAACCGCTATATCGTTTATGTTGTATTCATTGAGGGCTTCAACGATCGCCTTCAGAGTCTCTTTGGCACCCGCCGCTATTCCACACGTACCCATCGCAACAGTTATCTTCCCTCTTTTACCTGTTTCGCCCCTCAGCTGGAGATCCTTCAGCGCCTGCTCCTTTATCTTCATGAGTTCTTCCAGACTCTTCACCTTGGCCATCCTCATCCCTCCCGCTTGTACTTACTGATGATCTGAGGCACCATATCGGGAGTTACTCTGCCGTAAAAATCGTCTTCATCCACCATGACAACCGGTGCCATACTGCACGCCCCGAGGCATCTCACACCGTGAACGGAGAACATACCATCGCTGGTGGGTTCATCCGGATTCACCTTGAGTTCTTCGAGGAATCTTTCGAAGATTCTGTCCGCACCCTTCACGTAACACGCGGTACCGAGACAAACCTTGATCTGATGTTTTCCCTTTGGCTTTGTGGAGAAGAAGTTGTAGAAGGTGACCACTCCATAAACTTTCGAGAGAGGAACGTCGAGTTTGTCTGAGATGTACTCGAGAACATCTGCGGGAAGATATCCGAAGAGTTCCTGTGCCTTGTGAAGCACCTGTATGAGTGCATCCTTCTTTCCCTCGTACCCATTTTCTTCTATGAAATTCTCCAGCTCTTTGAAGAGTTCTTCTTTCGACTTGACCAAAACCGCCACCTCCTGATCGGAATTTATCGGGAATTTTTTCACAATTTTTATCTGATATTTTTTTCACATTCACCATAGTCGATTATAACACCTCTCACTGTCATATGATGAAAAGAAAAGAAACAGTCACAAAGCGTTGTATGTAGTGATAAAATCAAATGGGGATTAATTCTTGAAATCTTTTGAATTAAGGAGGGAACAACATGTTTGAAAACGAAATCCTCTTCGACAACGGTCAGCACAAATTCCTGTTTCTGGGATGGGAAGAGAAAGAAGAAGAGATCGTTCAGACGAACCAGTATCTGATCCTCGATGGAAACGAAGGGATTCTCCTGGACCCGGGTGGAGCACACGTCTTTCCCAGGGTGATGTCGAATGTAGCGGAAGTGGTTGATCTTTCCAGCATAAAACACATATTCTACACGCATCAGGATCCCGATGTCACATCCGGAATTCTGCTCTGGCTTTCGATATGTGAGAACGCGAAGATATACATATCCTCTCTCTGGGTGAGGTTTCTCCCACACTTTGGAATCTACGATCAGAAAAGGATCGTTCCGATCCCTGACAAAGGAACAAAGATAAAACTCCTGAGCGGTAACGAACTCGAGATACTCCCGGCGCATTTCCTTCATTCTACTGGGAATTTCGTTCTCTACGATCCGGTGGCAAAGATCCTTTTCTCAGGAGATATAGGCGCCGCGGTGTTTGAAAAAGGAAAGAGGTACAGGTACGTCGATGATTTCGAAAGACATCTTCCGCTCATGGAGGCCTTCCACAAAAGGTACATGTCTTCCAATGCGGCCTGCAAGAAATGGGTGGATATGGTTTCAAAGAAGAAGATAGATATGATCGCACCTCAGCACGGCGCTGTGTTCAGAGGAGAGTCTGTGAAGAAATTCCTCGAGTGGTTCAGAAATCTCAAATGCGGTGTTGATCTGATAGACAATCTCTATTCTTTGTGAGGTGATTCTATGAGAGAAAAAGAAATCGTGGATAAACTCACTTCTGCGTTCTTTGCAGAGAACACGATCATATCCTTCACAAGCCAGCTGGACGAAGCACTGACCAGAAAGCTGAGAAGAATGCAGCGCAGAATAGAAGAAGTTAAAGAAAGGTTTGTGAATCTCAACAGACTGTTTCAGGAACTGGTGGGAGATTTTCAAGCGAAAAGTGATCAGCTCGTCTCTGTCATCCAAGACATGGAGAAGATCAGCGAAAACATCATGGAGGAGTTGAAAAAATCTGGAACAAATGTAGATCAGATCGTCGAAAGGGTGAAAGAAGCTTCATCCCAGATAGGAGAGACCCTTGAAAACATAAGATCGATCGAAAAGTTGATTCAGAACATTATGAGAATCGCCAGGGAAACCAACATCCTCGCCTTAAACGCCACCATAGAGGCTGCGAGGGCGGGAGAAGCGGGAAAAGGCTTCATGATCGTGGCAAACGAGGTTCAGAATCTGTCAAACGAAACAAATGAAGTGACAAAGCAGATCGTTGAGAAGACCAGAGAAATTCTCGGATCTTCACAAAGATCCCTCGAAAACCTCGAGTTCATGGCGAATCTGTTTGAAACAGTTGGAAAAACCCTCCAGAACATGATTCGTTTCATGGAAAACAACGTAAAGCTCCTTCAGGAGGTCAGAAACTCCCTCGATACATCGAAAGAGTCACTCTCAGAAAAGAGCGCGGAAATCGACAGTGCAACGAAGGTTCTGGAAGAGACTGCAGGAGGATTCACGACCATAAACAGAGTTATCAACTCAGTGATCACCGCTCAGAGAAAACTGAAGGATCTGAAGATTTAATTTATTGTTTAAGTATACCATTATGAAATGCATTATGTATCTGATACAATAACGTGGGTTAAATCCATGTTGTCGAGGAGGTGCAATCGGATGCCCGTTGCGAAGAAATACTTTGAAATACGATGGCACGGTAGAGCCGGGCAAGGTGCGAAGAGTGCTTCCCAGATGCTGGCAGAAGCCGCTCTGGAAGCCGGGAAATACGTTCAGGCTTTTCCAGAATACGGTGCAGAAAGAACAGGCGCTCCCATGAGGGCCTTCAACAGGATTGGTGATGAGTACATCAGAGTGAGATCCGCGGTGGAAAACCCGGACGTCGTTGTGGTGATCGATGAAACACTACTTTCTCCCGCCATTGTAGAAGGCCTGTCAGAAGATGGAATCCTCCTTGTGAACACCGTTAAGGATTTCGAATTCGTCAGAAAAAAGACAGGATTCAACGGGAAGATATGCGTGGTGGATGCTACAGACATCGCTCTCCAGGAGATAAAGAGAGGAATACCGAACACACCGATGCTTGGGGCGCTGGTCAGAGTGACTGGCATTGTGCCTCTTGAGGTGATAGAGAAGAGAATCGAGAAGATGTTCGGAAAGAAATTTCCCCAGGAAGTGGTTGAGGCGAACAAGAGAGCTTTGAGACGTGGATATGAGGAAGTAAAGTGCTCAGAGTGAGGAGGTGTGAGAATGTCTCTTAAAAGCTGGAAGGAAATTCCCATTGGAGGAGTCATCGACAAACCGGGGACAGCAAGAGAATACAAAACAGGTGCCTGGCGTGTGATGAGACCTATTCTCCACAAAGAGAAATGTATAGACTGTATGTTCTGCTGGCTCTACTGTCCGGATCAGGCGATCATTCAGGAAGGCGGAATAATGAAAGGTTTCAACTACGACTACTGTAAAGGATGCGGACTCTGTGCGAACGTATGTCCAAAGCAGGCCATAGAGATGAGACCTGAGACTGAGTTTCTGAGCGAGGAGGGATGAGGATGGAAAGGGTCGTCGAGAGAGTGGCCGTTACCGGTGCTGAGGCCGTTGCCAATGCGATGAGACAGATAGAACCCGATGTCGTTGCGGCGTACCCGATCACTCCACAGACACCTATTGTGGAGTACTTTGCCAGGTTCGTCGCAGACGGCGTTGTCAGGACAGAAATGATTCCCGTCGAAAGTGAACACAGTGCGATGAGTGCTGTTGTTGGAGCCGCTGCCGCGGGAGCAAGAGCGATGACGGCAACCAGTGCAAATGGACTCGCACTGATGCACGAAATAGTTTACATCGCTGCCTCCTACAGACTTCCTATCGTGATGCCCGTTGTGAACAGAGCGCTCAGTGGTCCTATAAACATTCACTGTGACCACAGCGACGCGATGGCAGAAAGGGATTCCGGGTGGATTCAGCTCTTTGCGGAAACCAATCAGGAGGCTTACGATTTCACCATTCTCGCTGTGAGACTGGCAGAACACGAAGATGTGAGACTTCCCGTCATGGTGAACCTCGATGGGTTCATCCTTTCTCACGGAGTGGAACCCGTTGAGTTCTATCCCGATGAACTCGTGAAAAAGTTCGTCGGAGAGCTCAAACCCATGTATCCTCTTCTGGATACCGAACACCCCGTAACCTGGGGTCCACTCGATCTTTACGATTACTACTTCGAACACAAAAGACAGCAGATTGAAGCCATGGAAAACGTAAAGAAGGTGTTCCCGGAAATCGCAAAAGAATTCGAAGAAACGTTTGGAAGGAAATACTGGTTCGTCGAACCGTACAGAATGGAAGACGCAGAGCACGTGATGGTAGCACTGGGCTCTACAAACAGCACGATAAAGTACGTGGTTGATGAACTGAGAGAAGAGGGCTACAAAGTCGGCTCTTTGAAGATCTGGATGTTCAGGCCGTTCCCGAAGGAACAGCTTCAGGAACTCCTCAATGGAAGAAAGAGTGTGGTTGTGCTCGACAGAGCGGTTTCCTTCGGAGCGGAAGCACCTCTCTACGAAGCAGTGAAATCTGCGCTCTACGAAGTAGCAGCGAGGCCGATGCTTGGATCCTATGTCTACGGTCTCGGTGGAAGGGACATCAAACCAGAGCACATCAGAAAAGCGTTCGAAGATGCCATAAACGGAAACCTCATAGCAGACGAACAGAGATACCTCGGGCTCAGAGAGTGAAGGAGGTGTGAAGAATGCCTGTTAACATAAAACAGCTGGCACAGGAGTTCGATAAGAAAGAAATCGGTATCACACAGGGTCACAGGCTCTGTCCAGGTTGTGGAGCACCCATCACAGTGAAGTTCGTGATGATGATCGCAAGACACCTCGGATACGAACCCGTTGTTGGACTCGCAACAGGCTGTCTGGAGGTTTCTACCTCCATCTATCCGTACACCGCCTGGAGCGTACCTTACATTCACAACGCCTTTGAAAATGTGGCAGCGACGATGAGCGGTGTAGAAACGGCCTACAAAGCACTGAAAAACAAAGGAAAAATCCCAGAAGATAAGAAATACGCCTTCATTGCCTTTGGTGGAGACGGTGGAACGTACGATATCGGTCTTCAGTCACTGTCCGGGATGCTCGAAAGAGGTCATAAGGTGCTCTACGTCCTCTACGACAACGAGGGATACATGAACACAGGAAACCAGAGATCCGGATCCACACCTCCGGGTTCGGATACCACGACAGCTCCAGTTGGAAAGAAGCTCCCCGGAAAGGTCCAGCTGAAAAAGAACATCGTCGAAATCGTAGCAGCCCACGAAAACGTCTACGCGGCAACTGCATCGCTCTCTGAACCCATGGACTTCTTTGCCAAGGTGGAAAAAGCGCTGAACTTCGATGGACCTTCTTTCCTTGCGGTCTTCTCTCCTTGCGTCAGGTTCTGGAGAGTGAACGACGACAAGACAGTCGAGATCTCGAAACTCGCCGTAGAAACGAAGTACTGGCCTTTGTACGAAGTGGAAAGAGGAGTTTACAGAGTCACAAGAAAACCGAGACAGTTCAAACCTGTGGAGGAATTCCTGAAGGTTCAGGGTAGGTTCAGAAAACTTCTTTCAAGACCGGATGCAAAAGAAATCATAGACGAACTCCAGGAATACGTCGACAGAAGATGGGAAAGACTACTCACACTGGAAGAGGTTACAAAGGACAAACCGATTAGATAAAACGGGCGGGGGTTACCCCGCCTTTTCTGTGGGGTGTTAGCATGCTCGAAGGCAAAGTGGCAGTCGTTACAGGTGGAGGTCAGGGAATCGGAGCCGCGATCGCTCAGCTTTTTGCGGAAAACGGCATGAAGGTAGTCATAGCAGAGATAGACGAAGAAGCGGGCGTTGAAAGAGAAGAGCTGTTGAGAGAAAGGGGACTGGATGTCGCATTTGTAAAAACGGACGTTGCAGATGAAAACTCCGTGAAGAACATGGTGAGAAAAACCGTCGAAATATACGGTGGGATAGACGTTCTGGTGAACAACGCAGCCATCATGTCCGTGAAAAGCATCTTCGAAAGACCTCTCGAAGAGTGGGAGAGAGTGATCAGGGTGAACCTCACGGGGCCTTACATCTGTTCTCGATACTGCGCGGAAGAAATGGTAAAACGCGGTGGCGGAGTGATCATAAACATAGCAAGCACAAGGGCATTTCAGTCAGAACCAGACACGGAACCCTACTCGGCTTCAAAGGGAGGCCTTGTAGCACTCACACATTCCTTGGCCGTGAGTCTTTCCAGATATCACATAAGAGTGGTGAGCATAAGCCCCGGCTGGATAGAAACATCGGAATGGAAGAAGAAGTCCCTGAGAAAAAAACCTGATCTGAGACCCATTGATCACGAACAGCACCCGGCTGGAAGAGTTGGAAATCCCTTAGATATTGCCCATCTCTGCGTCTTTCTCGCGGACGACGAAAAAGCTGGTTTCATAACAGGCACGAACTTCATCGTCGATGGTGGTATGACAGTGAAGATGATATACGAGGAGTGATCGCGCTGGATTACTTGACAATTGCATTCGGAGGAGCGATTGGAGCCGTTCTCAGATACCTTGTTTCCCGTACGATCAATTCACTCCTGCCGTTCTCTTACATACCACTTGGCACGATCATCGTGAACTCTGTGGGTTCTTTTTTTCTTTCGTTTTTGATGTTCGCCGCTATCGAGAAAGTTCCTCTCTCTGAGGAAGCCATCCTTTTCTTCGGAACGGGGCTCCTGGGAGCCTTCACCACTTTTTCCACATTTACTTACGAAACGCTCTCGCTCATCGAAGAGAGTCCCGCAAGGGGAGTCGCTTATGCGCTTGCCAATCTTCTCTTTGCTTTTACATGCGCCTACTTTGGAATGATTCTGGGGAGGGGGGAAGGTATGAAGCTTCTCAAGATCTACCTCGGAGAAAAGGACAGACACGGCGGAAAGCCTCTTTTCGAGTATCTTGTGAAGCGCGCTTACGAACTCGGTATGAAAGGAGTCACCGTCTACAGAGGTATCATGGGTTTCGGTCACAAGAGACACATGCACAGAGGTGATTTTTTCAGTCTTTCACCGGATCTTCCCATTGTTCTTGAGATCGTCGATGAAGAGGAGAGAATAAACCTTTTTTTGAAGGAAATCGACAACATAGACTTCGATGGCCTGGTTTTCATCGCTGACGTCAACGTGGTGAAAATGGGTTAACGCTCGAAAAATCGGTCCATGTCCTCATAGCTGATCTTGAAAGAAATCGGCCTTCCGTGAGGACATCTTTCAAACCGCTTCTTGAAAAAGACATCCAGCAGTTTCGATGCGATCTCTTCGTCGAATTCTCCGGATTTAGTGGCAAGTTTACAAGCGGCAAGGGCTATTCTTTCCTTCAGTTTTTCATCAACCGGGAAGTCCCTGAAAAATTCCTCCACAACGTCTTCTGTGAGAAACTCCGGGATTTCAATGACTTTCAAAGCTTTTTCTCCTTGAAAAGAGAATCCGTATTCTTCCAGTCTCTGTTTTTCTTCCTTTGATAGCACAACTGTTATGTTCCTTTTCACCCGTCTCTTCCCCCAGCTTTTTTTCGAAAGGATTTCTTCGTAAATCGTTCGTTCGTGGAGAGCGTGAAGATCCACAAAGAGCAAACCATCTTCCACTTCAACGACAGCGTACTTACCCTTGACCAGAAACCATCTGTAGGATGGTGCTTCTGCCACGCTCAGCGCACGGGAGGATATCTCTTCGTACGTAACCGACCTGTACCACTTCCGTGCCAGATTTCTTTTGAGGGTTTCTTCCAAACTCTTTTTCACCTTTTTTTCGTTGAGAAATTTCACCACGATTTTCGAAGGGTGTATGTTCACGTCGAGTTCTTCCGGATTTACCTCTATGAAAAGAACCGCGACGGGATAGCTTCTCTTTGGAAGATCGTAAACTTTCATGAGTACTTCGTGGAGTTCTTCGGAAACCACAAAACGACCGTTCACGTAGAAATACTCTCCCGTTCTGCTGGATCTTGTCACCTCACGGGATGAAACGATTCCCTTTATCCTCAGTCCGGATAATTCCTCTTCGAACGTGATGTAACCTTTTCTCAGATCTTCAAGGATCAGGAGAGCTCTTTCAAAGATGTTCTGTGTTCTTGGAAAGGAATGGACTATCTTTCCATCTGAGGCGAATACGAAATCAACGTCGTTTCGTACAAGGACGAATCTTTCAAACATCTCACGGCACATTCTCAACTCGATGGCAGAGGACTTCAGAGATTTTCTCCGGACGGGCAGATTGAAGAAGAGATCTCTCACCTCAACGGTGGTACCGGTATCCCTGTGGGTTTCCGAGATTTCTTCCACTTTCCCCCCAGCAATCACCAACTGCGTTGCGAGTGTATCTTTTTCCGTTTTCGTCACAATCCTGGTTCTGCTGACCTGCACAATCGAAGCGAGCGCTTCCCCTCTGAAACCGTAAGTTCTGATCCTGTGCAGATCTTCCTCGCTCTCTATCTTGCTCGTCGTGTAAGGTTCTATTGCCAGAAGTACCTCTTCTCTGGTCATCCCGATTCCATTGTCGGATACTCTTACCATGTTTTTTCCACCGTTTTCTATCTCAACAACTATCCTGGTGGCCTGCGCGTCCAGGCTGTTTTCCACAAGCTCTTTCAGAACGAAAGATGGATTGTGGATCACCTCACCCGCAGCAATTTTTCTGACGAGGCTCTCGGGAAGTCTTTTTATTCTCAAAACAGAACACCTCTCCACTCGATTTCCCTGAAAATTTTAACATCCAGAAAAAAAGGCGGGATAACCCCGCCTGGTTTTTCTGTCGATTTTCCTTCTCACACCTTGAACTTCTGAACGAGCGTTGAGAGCTGTTCAGAAAGCTCAGACAGTCTTTCAGCGGCCTCAGAGACCTTGGCAGCAGACTCGGTCTGGTTTTCTATGAGAGACTCCATTCTGTTTAGACTTTCCACAACTCCTTCGACGATCTTTGTAACGTTGTCCATAGCACTTGCCATTTCTTCAGCAGCCGCACCCTGTTCCTGCGCAGTGGCAGCCGTGTGTTCTCTATGCATGCTGTTGATCTCTTCTATCCTTCTAAGGATCTCTCTGAATCTCTTTGTGACTTCTTCTCCCATCACCGCTATCTCGTCCACTCCTTCGAACATCTCTTTCGAACCGTTCTCCACGTGTTCTATCGTTGTTCTCAGGCTGCTCAGCATCTTTGCTATGTCTTCTGTCGCCCTCTGGCTCTCTTCTGCGAGTTTCCTTATCTCGTCTGCCACCACCGCAAAGCCTCTTCCCGCTTCCCCAGCTCGAGCTGCTTCTATCGCTGCATTCAAGGCAAGTAGATTCGTCTGCTCTGCTATCGAGCTGATCGTGTCCACTATCTCTCCTATCGTCTTGGCCGAGTCAACGAGTTCTCTCAGGTAGTCCCTCTGTCTTTCTGCTGACCCTTTGAGTTTGTTTATGACTCCTCCCACCGCTTCTACTCTCTCTGTCCCTTCTCTTGCCGCTTTCGTCACCGCTTCTGACCTTTCTGTCAGCTCCTGGGTGATCTTTGAGATGTTCTGAGCGCTCGCTGCCACTTCTTCTACGCCGCTCGTCACTTCTGTCAGCGCACTGCTCATGTTGTTCGCCTCGTCCAGTATCTTCTTGGCTTCTTCGTGCAGGTTCTCTGACATCTTGTGGCTCTCTTCTGAGAGAACTTTTATCTCTTCCGATGCTCCGCTCAGCTCTCTTGCCGCTTCTATGATGCTCACTATCATCTCTTTGAGTGAGAGTGCCGCTTCTTTCAGGCTCTCTTCTATCTGGGTCAGCTCGTCTCTTCCTTTCGCTTCGAACTCTACTGTCAGATCCCCTTCTCCGAATCTCTTCACTTTCTCTACCTGCTGCCTCATTCTCTTCACTACCGGCATCATCGAGACAAACAGCACTGCAAAGATCACTCCGCCAAACACTACATACGTCACTATCGTCCCAAGGGTCGCTTTCCTTCCTTCTGCAAGAAGTTCATTCAGGTACCCCGTTGAGAAGATGTAGAAGTCGTATCCGGGCACTTTCTCCCATACGGTGTATTTCTTCTCTCCGTTGTATTCGTATTCTACGTATTTCTCTCCACCTTTCTTTGCTTCCTCGAATGCTTTCTCAAAGCTACCCAGCTCTTTCACGTCTTTCATGAAGTTTCCCATGTCTTTGTGGATCAGTACTTTCCCGTCGCCTGTGACAAGAAGCCCGTAGCCGTTCTTGCTCGCTTTCCCTTCTTCTACAACTGCCTTCCAGAGATCGGAGTTCTCAGAGAGGGATATGCCTAATGCTATCAGTCCAGATGGTTCTGAACCGAACGTTGTAACTCCCTCCACAAAAAGCAAAACAGGCTTTCCATCGATGGATTCGGCAAGGACAAGCGAAGTTTTGTTCTTTTCCTTCATAAGGCTGAGATACTTTTCGTACTCTGAATAGTTCTTCTCTTCTATTTTTTCTGGTAAAACCAAATAAGCGGATTCGCTCATCTCATCGACAACAACACCAACGGAGACTGTATCCGTAGCCCCCTGAAGAACAGACTGAAGGTTCGAAGCGATCGTGTACCCTCCTATGAGAGAGCTGCCAAGGAGGGTTTTTAGATTTCTCTGAACCTCGTTCAGCTTCTGGGAGATGTACTTTGAAAGAGAAGACACCGACTTCTCCATGTAATCTTTTGCGTTGCTGATGAGAAGAGACGAGGTACTTCTCTGAACCAGATAAGCACTGAGAACAAAAGAAACAAGAATCACAACCATTATGAATATGATTCTGAATCTTATGTTCATCTCGCATCTCTCCTTTTATGGTTCTGAAACATCCCCGGCGCAGAGCACCGGGGATGTGTCTCATTGAGGGCTCACCGTGACATCATCGAAATAGATCGTAGTTGCCGCTTCTTTTCCAAGTTCGAAGCTGATCTGAACGACTTCATCCGCATCGTCTGGATGCGTATAGGTGAACGTGAACGTCTGCCAGTCGGTTGTGAGATTCACCGTTTGAGCAAAATAGTTGGTCCAGGGATCGTGATTCTGCAGAATTTTCACATTTATAGGTCTTGGTGTATCCGCTTTTGCTTTGAAAGAAATGGTGTAGGTTTTTCCTCTGTAAAGACCTATCCACTGGTTGAACTGTATGTGCCAGGTGTCGGTTCCAGGATCGGCCACAACAATGTAAACATAGCCATCTCTGACACCGTAATCGGATACTCTCGCACCGCTGATTCCATAGTCACCAGCTTGCCATATGAACCACTCATCTGGATTGTTGGCCTGATCGTTCACTATCGGTTCATCGAATGTGCCGTTGTTTATCTGTTCATAGGTCACCTCGGGACCTGCCTGCTGCTGTGCTTGTTCATATTCGCAGTCATCCACTTCCCCGGTGATTGTTTCCGGATTCATATCTTTATAGACTCTGATGTAGTCGATGTACATTCTCTGCGGAAACTGGGTGGTTTCGTCGGGATAACCCGGCCAGTAGCCTCCCACGGCAACGTTCAGAATGAGGAAGAACGGATGGTCGAAAACCCATTCAAGACCGAGTTCGGCCAGTTCATCCTTGCTGAGAACGTGGTAGAGCTGTCCGTCCACGTACCACTCCACTTCGTCTTCGTCCCATTCGATGGAGAAGATGTGGAAGTCTTCGGAAAAGTCCGGTACTCCTTCTGGAAGATGATAGGCAATACCTTTACTCGCACTACCGGAATATCCCGGACCGTGTGCTGTTCCATAAACGGTTCTGGTGTCGTGGCCAAGCATCTCCATGATGTCGATCTCACCACAGTCGGGCCATCCGACCTCTCCTATGTTGTTTCCGAGCATCCAGAGAGCGGGCCAGATACCTTTTCCTTTTGGAAGTTTTGCCCTTATTTCGATTTTTCCGTACTTTATTTCGAATTTACCTTCTGTAGTCATCCTGGCTGAGGTGTAGTCGTAGGTTCCGTACTCATCAGAAACCTGCTCTTTTCTCGCTTCAATCACAAGACAGCCGTTTTCAACGAACGCGTTTCTGTCTGTGTAGTACTCGAGTTCTCCGTTACCCCAGCCTGGAATTCCTTTTGCATGACCGTTTCCTATCTCGAAGTTCCAGATGTTCGGATCGATAACACCGTCATCGAACTCCTGGCTCCAGACGAGCTGCCAGTCTTCCACCTTGTCTTCATCCTCCTCGGTGTAGATTTCGTTTTCCTCACCGCTCACCTCGAGAACACCGATGTCCTCCATCACCACGTCGTCTATCCAGACTGTACCAGTGTACTTTCCAAGCTGAAACTCGAAACGGGCATTTTCATCGGTCTCCTGTCTCATAACGAATTCGAACTCGTACGTCTGCCAGTCCGTTCCGAGCTCGAAGACCATGCCGCCGGATTCATCGGTACCGGGGTTGTACGCAGCCCAGCCCCTTCCGGCCGTTCCTCCTATTTTCACCCCGATGTTCCTCTGAGAGGAAGCCTTGGCTCGGAAAGAAACTCTGTACTTGTGGAGTTTCTCAACACGAACGGGAGCCTGTATGACCTGGATAGACCAGGTGTGATCTCCTCCGTTTGTTATCTCAACCACAAGAGCACCGTCTTCAACTCGAGCTGTTCCCTCGCCGTTTGAATTGGTGAAGAACACCCAGTTGCTCTGTGTGTCTATAGAACCATCTGCCGTAGGTGGTTCTACATCTACACCTGCGATGAGAATTGGTTCATCGAAAGAAGCGTTGCCAAGAATGTTTTGAGCCAAAATGAAAACAGGAAAGAGAAGAAGAGCGAAAATCAGTTTGCGCATCATATCCCCCCTTTCATGGTTCGAATCTCTTCTCTTTTTCAACCAAGAAAACACCTTTCAATCTTATATCCCTCGAAGATGCACCGACCCTGACCTCGTATTCTCCTGACTCGACAACCCATTCTTTCCCATCGAAACTCGCAAGATCTCTGAGAGGAATTTCCAAGGAGATTTCTTCTGATTCACCCGGGTTCAAAAGTTTTGTTTTGTGAAACGCTTTCAGCTCCTGGAAGGGTTTGTCTATTTTTCCTTTTGGAGCTTTGATGTAGACCTGTGAGACTTCCTTTCCAGCTCTGTCCCCAGTGTTTGTGATCGTGTACGACACTCTGAGCGTCTCACCGTCGATAGCGATTTTTAAATCTTTGTATTCAAACTTTGTGTAAGAGAGGCCGTAGCCGAATTCGTAGGCAGGTTCCACACCGAAGGTGTCGTAGTACCTGTATCCCACGTAGATGTCTTCCTCGTACACCACTCTTTGCGGATTGTCCTTTGGCTCTCCTGGGAACGTCCAGGATGGAACGTCCGAGTAATCCTTCGGGAAGGTCGTTGGAAGTTTTCCGGAGGGATTAATCTTTCCCACAAGAACATCGGCCACTATTCTTCCCATCTCCTGTCCCGCCTGCCAGACGAGAAGAATTCCATCCACAAGGTCTCTCCAGCTTGCGACTTCGATGGGACTTCCGATGTTCAGAAGAACCACAACTTTCTTACCCTGATCGTGGAATTCTTTCGAGACGGTTTTTATGAGTTCCAGCTCGTCATCGGAGAGGTAGAAGTCACCTTTCACCGGCTTTCTGTCGTATCCCTCACCGGAGATCCTACTGATCACAACAACTGCAACATCGTTTTTCTTTGCAGCTTTCTTTATCTCTTTTTCTGAGAGGAAATTCTCTGGGAGTTTCGGTTTTATGACCGTTCCCCAAGAGTCGGTTCTGGGTTTATATTCCTCTGTTTCTCTCATCTTTTTTATGTACTCCTCATAAGTGGAAGCGAGTTCTTCGTCGAACTTCATGTTTCTTTCTTTTATGCCTTCAAGGATAGAGATCGTGTATCTCGGATGGGTGTCTCCACTTCCCGTTCCTCCCTTTATTGTTTCGATTTGACCGGTGCCAAAGACGGCGACATGGGTATTTTCATCGAACGGAAGAACACCGTTGTTCTCAAGAAGGACAACACCCTCCGCACCTGCTTCGTAGGCGACTTCCGCGTGAGATTCGAGATCCGGCTTGTTTGAGTACCTGTACCCTTTGAAGGAAGGCGCGTTCACAAGAACTTTGAGAATGTTTCTCACACACTCATCGAGAACCTCCTCACTCAATTTTCCCTCCTTCAACGCCTCCATGATTTCTTCTATTTCATCTCTTCTTTCTGTGTTCACCTGATACGCTTTCCCAGGCATGATCATATCGTTTCCGGCCTTGAGCTGTTCTACAGGGTTGTCTCCCGCGTACCAGTCGCTCATCACGAAACCGTCAAATCCCCATTCTTCCCTGAGAACCTTCTTCAAAAGCCATTCGTTCTGTGAACAGTATTTTCCATTCAGTTTGTTGTAAGCGCTCATCACGGTCCAGGGTCTTGCTTTCTTGACAGCAATTTCAAAACCTTTCAGATATATTTCTCTGAGGGCTCGCTCGGACACGATCGTGTCCACTACCATCCTGTTCGTTTCCTGGTTGTTCGCGACAAAGTGTTTTATGCAGGCTCCCACCCCTTGAGATTGAACTCCCTTGACAAAGGCTGAAGCCATTTCACCGGAAAGGACAGGATCTTCTGAGTAGTACTCGAAATTCCTTCCACAAAGAGGGTTTCTGTGAATGTTCATCGCAGGTGCAAGAAGCACATCGACACCGTATTCCCTAACTTCTTCTCCCATGGCTTTTCCCACTTCTTCCAGAAGGTCTCTGTTCCAGGTAGAAGCGAGCATGATTTCAACGGGAAATGCCGTCGTGTAGTAAGTGTTTTCATCGTTTTCCCTTGTGGGATTTATTCTGAGTCCTGCGGGACCATCTGCCAGGACAAACGCAGGAATTCCAAGTCTTGGAACGGGATGTGTTTCTCCAGCCGCACCCGCCACTCTGGAATGTGGGTTCCCAAAAAGTCCTGGAAGACCAACCCCCACAACGAGCTTCACCTTTTCCTCTGTAGTTAACTGAGAGAGAATTTCATCGATCCTTTCCATCGTCTTCTTCCCTCCTCTTTTTCTTTTCTCTGACGACAAGAAACACAAGGAAAGGTACTGTGAGTCCGAGGAGTCCTAAATTTAGGTAGAACTCCACTGGCCTCAAGCCACGCCACAGGTAATAAAACAGAACTATCAATTCAAGAACCAGAGCCCAAGAAAAAATGGAGAGAACCGCTTTTGTAAACATCACAGATCCTCCAGTTTCCTGTAAAGCTTCGGGATGCTACCGACGAGGAGCTTGGTGTATTCGTGGGTCGGCTCGAGAACCACTTTGTCTGGGTGTCCCCTTTCCACGATTTCACCGTTCTTCATAACGAAAATGTTGTCGGAAACGTAATAGGCAAGCCCCAGATCGTGTGTGATGAATATGATGGACGTTCCTTGTTCCTCTCTGAGCTCTTCGAGGAGTTTTATGATACCTCCTCTGGAGGAAGCGTCTATCATGGATGTGGGTTCGTCCGCTACGATCAAAAGAGGCCTCAAGATCCAGCATCTTGCTATCATGATTCTTTGTTTCTGTCCACCAGAAATCTGGTGCGGGTACTTTCCAAGTACATCCTTTGGATCTATTCCCACTCTGAAAAGTGACTCCTTTATGAGTTCGAGCGCTTCTTTCTTGTTTGAAGGCTTGTTCTCGAGAAGACTTATGGCCTGCCAGAGAGTTCTCTCGACTGGATAGAAGGGATTGTAACTCGCAAAAGGATCCTGGAAAACCGCGTGGACCTTCCTTCTGAATTCAACCAGAGATTCCCTGTCCTTTATATCTTTCCAGATATCTTTACCTTCAAAGTAGATTTCACCGGAGGTAGGGGGAAGGAGCCTCAGTATCATCTTTGCGGTGGTTGTTTTTCCGGAACCGCTTTCTCCAACGAGTGAAACGATTTCTTTCTCCTTCACCTCAAAAGAAACATTCTTCACCGCCTCTATACGACGCTTGGAGAAGAATCCAAGTGAGAAGATCTTTGTAAGGTTCTTCACGACGAGCCTGCTCATGCTCTCTCCTCCATGTAAAGCCAGCATGCAACTCTTCTTCCTGGTTCTATCTCCGTTAGCGGTGGTTCTTTTTCTTTACAGACATCCATCGCGTGAGGGCATCTAGGATGGAATCTGCAGCCAGATGGAGGATTTATGAGATTGGGTGGAGCTCCAGGAATGGTGGTGATTCCTCTCTTTTTCACCTCTGGTTCTGGAGTGAGAACCGAATTGAAAAGCCCCTGGGTGTAAGGATGAAGCGGTTTTTCCAGGAGACTTTCCACAGGTGCGAACTCAACTATCTTTCCAGCGTACATGATGATCATTCTGTCTGCGATCTGCCTTACAGTCGCTATGTCATGGGTGATGAAGATTATGCTCTTCACGATTCCTTGGCGTTTCATCTGCATCAGGACTTTCAAAAGAACCTTTTGATTCACAACATCCAGAGCGGAAGTTGGCTCATCAGCTATGAGAAGGCTCGGATTCAATATAGTTGCGATCGCTATCACGGCTCTTTGTCTCATTCCACCACTTAGTTCAAAAGGATACCTTTTAATCCAAAGTGGATCGAGCCCTACCTCTTCAAATCTTCTTCTGGCTTTATCCAAAAGTTCCTCTTCGTCTATTCCGTGCGATTCCGCAAGATGCCTCACATACTTTTCCATCCTGATGGTGGGCATCAGTGCGTTCATCGCTGCCTGGGGTATTATCGTTATCTCTTTTCCCCAGAATTTTCTTTTCACTTCGTCTCTTGTCATGGACGACAGCTCCACAAACTCTCCGTTAACTCTCAGAAATATCTTTCCATCAACGAGTGTCAACGGCTTTACCATGTTCATGAAAATCACGTTCGAGAGAGTTGTCTTTCCACAACCAGATTCACCGACAACCCCTATAACTTCGTCTTCCAGTATTTCAAAAGACAAACCATCCACAGCTTTGACAGAAGCCTTTTCCAGTTTATAGTAGGCCCTCACATTTTCTGCTTTCAAAAGTATTTCTTTCATTCTTCACTCCTCCCTCAAGCGTGGATTGAAGACTTCATCCATTGCAGTACTGATGACCAGCAGAGAAGCAGTGACAGCCACAATGGCGAGTCCTGGTGGCACGAACCACCACCACAGACCTCTTCTCACTGCCTCCATGAGAACTGCCCACTGGAGCATGATTCCAAGGGAGATTCCCTGGGTGGGACCGAGCCCTATCAAGCTCAGACCTGCTTCTCCCATGATTCCTCCGTTTATGAAAAGAACAAAGGACATGAAGGCGTAAGTTGCGATCGTTGGGATGAGGTCTTCTATCACCAGCCTGAGATCGGAATAGCCGGCCATAACAGAAAGGTACACGTACTCCCTCGACATCACACTCATGAGCTGTGCTCTTATCGCTCTTGCGAACCAGGGCCACTGGAATAGACCCAAGATGACTGCGACCATTTCAACACTTCGTACCTTCAAATAACTCGCTATCAGAATAGCTATGAGTATCGAAGGAGTTGTAAGGACGATGTTTGTTATTCCCATCAATACATCATCCACAATACCCCTTTTCACGGCGGAGAAACTTCCTATGATCGTACCTATCACAAGCGAGATGATTGCAGCCAGAAAACCGATGTAAAGCGAAGAACGAATTCCATGAAGCAGTTGTGCAAGAACGTCTCTACCGTACGTATCCGTTCCGAGAGGATGCGCACTGGAAGGAGGTTGCTCGTAATCCCAGGTCATTTCAGTAGGATCCACTTTATAGAACACTGGCCCAAAAATTCCCAGGAAGAGAAAGAAGAGAAAAATCGAAAAGCCTATTATGAATTTTTTGTTTTTGAAAAGTGGTCTTATCATCGTTCGAAACATATTTTATGCCTCCTGTCCCAGTCTTATTCTTGGATCTATCAGAGCGTAAAGGAAATCCACAATGAAGTTAGCGAGATAGATAGAGGCAATAAGAATCACAAAGATTCCCTGAATCAATGGATAATCGAGTGTAGTCAAAGCCCTGAAGAGTAGATATCCCGTTCCAGGGTAATTGAACACGATCTCAGTGATGAGGGCTCCTCCCAGAACCCCTCCCAAGCTCAAAGCGAGTCCCGTAATTTGTGGAAGGAGGGAGTTTCTGAAGACATACTTGAAAATTCTCTTGTCTTTCATACCAAGATATTCAGAAAACATTGCGTAATCGCTTCCAAGCTCGTATATCACCATGAGTCTCATTCCTATCGCCCATCCACCCATCGCAGAAACGACGATGGATGCGAAGGGCATTATGTAGTGCTTCAAAACATCGACGAAGAACGACCAGCTCAGGTTCGGTATCGTTCCCTGAGAATAAGCCCCTTGAACAGGAAGCCAGCCGAGTTTAACTCCAAAAAGAAAGATGAATATCATTCCAAGCCAGTAATACGGGATCTGAGAAACTATCAGGGAAGTTGTAAGAACTCCCTTGTCAATCCATGTGTTTCTTTTGTAAGCTGCCAGAGCACCGAGGCTGTTACCTAGAATCCAGGCAACTATAGTTGCTGGAAGAAGAAGAATCAGTGTCCACGGAATGACTGGAATGATCAAGTCAATGACTTTCCTGGGGTAGAAAGTAATGGATGTTCCAAGATCTCCTCGAAGTGCCTTGGTGATGAATTCGAAATACTGAACGTACCAGGGTTTCCCGAGACCAAATTCTTCCATCAAAGTTCTTTCTGCAGCTCTTATAGCTTCTGGATTAGCCTGGGCGACTCTGGAAAGACCAGAGAGAATCTGAGATAAAGGATTCCCGGGAATCGCTCTTGGAAGTATAAACACAATAGTGGTTGCCACTATGTAGGTAACAAGCAGGAAGATGAAACGTCTCAAAAGGTACTTGAACATCGATTTCGATCCCATTCAATTCTCACTCCCCACTCTGTTTTTGTGGAACCCGGCCCCGAAGAGGGGCCAGGGAAAAATCACATGGCTGCCTTATGAAGGTCTTCGAAGATCTTCGCAGTGGGTATTTCGATACCTCCTTCATCGACCGTTCCAAGCCAGGATGGAATAGGTTGTGGATTGCTCTTCTTGGAGATAATGAAGAGAGTCGGCCAGGCGTCCGCGTGCCATGGAGAAGGTCTGAACCAGGCTGGATTGTCCTCGCTCGGCCAGTTGATCCAGTACTTCGTCGAGTATTCGTACCAGTGAGCCGTGTAGAACGCGGGTATGCTCGGCATGTCTCTGTAGATGATCTGCTGGATTCTGAAGTACGCCTGTTTCCTCACCTCAGGATCGAGTGTAGAAACTGCTTTGTCGAGGAGTTCGACTACTTCATCGTTGTCGTACCTTTCCCAGTCTCCGGCCCACGTGACTTCACCGACTGGTTTGGAAAGTCTCTTATCAAGAACGAATCTGTAGATGTTGAACGGATGATCGAAGCTTGGTCCAACACTCCAGGATATGATGAGGTCGAACGTTCCCTTCGTCATCCTGTCCGCCCACACGGAGAAGTCCGGAAATTCTGTTTTCACATCGATACCTATGCTTCTCAGATTCTTTGCGATCATTTCACACATCATCATCCAGTCGGTCCAGCCGTACGGAACAGATATCGTGTACGGACCAAGTTTTGTGCCATCGGGTCCCACTCTCACACCGTCAGGTCCTTTCTTGTATCCTGCCTCGTCCAAGATCTTGTTTGCCATATCGAGATCGAATGGGATTCTTCCATCTTCAGTTCCAAAGGTCTTCTTCGCAAGCTCGTAGTCGATATACTGTTTGTACGGTTCGAAGAGATCAATCACCATGGACGGATGAGCCTGGCTTCCATAACCGAAGTAAGCCTTTTTGAGCATTTCGTTGTACGGAATAGCGTAAGCAATCGCTTTTCTCACAGCTGGGTCGCTCAAACCAGGTTTGGTATTGTTTACGTACACGAATCCCACACCGTCGGGAATGAAGTAAGGTTCCTTTTTGTACCACGTTCCAACCGGAAGGCCTTTCTTCTCCCACAGTTCCCAGACACTCGGAATGAAGAGTCCGTTCCAGTCAATGTCGCCTCTTTCGAACGCGAGACTGGCACTCGGGTTGTCCTTGTAAATGACGTGAGCCAGATACTTGGGTCTTGGGAGTCCAAAGATGTCCTTGCCCCACCAGTCGTCAACTCTCTGATACACAACGATGTTCGGGTCGTAGTAGTAGAGTTTGTAAGGACCAGAAACAACCTGTTCTTCAGGTTTGTCGTTGATCCAGTCTTTTATGTTCATCTGTGCTCTGATCCTTTCGTAGACGTGTTTGGGCATCGGTTGTGCACCGAGGGAGTAGGAAAGGAACTGGAAGTAATTGAGATTCTCTTCTTTCGCCTTGAATTCAACCACTTTTGTGTCAACAGCTTTCACGTACTCGATGTAGGTATCCCATCCACCGCCGGGACCTATTCCGAGTTCTTTGGTGAGCTCCAGAGCGTAGACAAAATCATCTGCGGTGATAGGCACCCCATCGCTCCATCTTGCTTCAGGTCTGATGTAGATCCTCAGAGTTTTGTCGTCCACGAATTCGTATCTTTCTGCGATGACAGGAATCCAAGCGTCTCTTCCAAGGTCGTACTGGAACGCCGGGAGGTACATGAACTGATCAGTACCCCATGTGGACTGCGGTGCATAGAGATTCCAGGTGGTTGCAGGACCCCAGAGGGCTCCTCCGATGTAGACTGTGTCTTCACGTGGCAGAGACACCTGCGCCATCAAACTGGAAAGAACCAGAAGAGCCAGTAACAGTACAAGTGACTTTCTCATACCCACACCTCCTTTGTATATGGATAAAGGTTAAGTTATTTGTCTCAGAAACTCTTCTATCGCCAGAACATTTCCTCCAACAAGGGACGGTGAAATTTCCTTGAAAATGGTATCTCTTATGAGAACATTGGCAATTTCTCTGTCTGTTATCTTTTCAAGTTCTCTTTTTATAAAAGAACCAAATGTGTCCCAGAGATCGTTGACAACACCGCCGAGTACTATCACGCCGGGATTCAGAAAGTAGATGATGTTCTTCAAAACAACTGCTACATGCCGGAGGAATTCTTCCATTGTTTCTTTCACATTCTTTTCCCCTGAAAACCATAACCTTTTGATGTGTCGGAACTTTTCGTTTAAGGATTCTCCTTGAAGTTCTACAAATTTTTCTATCTTTTCTACGAGTTTTGATATGGAAAGAAACTCCTCCACTTCTTTTCCGTTTTTTACATCAAGGACAACATGACCTATTTCCCCAGCAGCGAAATTTTCTCCTCTAACAATTTTTCCGTTCACCGAAATCGCTCCACCGATTCCTTCGCCGAAATAGAGAAAGAAAGCAACATCACTTTCCTTCACATCTTGAGAAAAGAACTCTTCAGCTAACAGCGAAAGGTTGGAATCATTTTCCACCAGAACTTCCAGATCCAGATTTCCAAACTCTCTTCGAAAATCAATGTTTCTCCATCCAAGGTTCGGCGCGTGGATCAAAAACTTAATTTCCGTGTTCACAATACCCGGAAGAGAGAACACCACTTTCGATGCATTTTCATTCAAAACATGACTTTTGAGAATATTTTCATAAGAAGAGACAACCCTTTGCTTGAATTCATCGAAATTCTTTGGAGTAGGAAACCTTTCAATCACCCTCCATGCACCATCCAGAAAGCCAACTGCGACCAGCGTCTCAAGTACCTCCACGTTGTATATGATGGATGTGATGAAAGATCTTGTTGGACCATAAGTTACGGCTTTTCTGCGGCGACCTGTTGCTGTTCCTTTTTCTTCCACCAATCCCTCATTCACCAGCTCTTCAATGATTCTCCAAATTGCACTCTGGGCGAGTCCTGTTTTTCTGGCGATTTCCACCCTGCTGTGTGGCCCGCTCTCTATCAGATACCTCAGTATCATTTTTTTGTTCTCTCTTTTCATGGATTTCGGGTTCAGCTTTTTATGCACTCCATATTCCTCCTACTTTTTATCTATCTTCCTCAGAAAGAAATTATAATGATATGACTCAAAAAATACAAACATAAGTAATGCTTATTTTTCACGATTATGAATGAATAACAGGAATTATTTTAAATTATAGTTCAAATTCTAATATTTTCTTTGAGTTACAACTGATTTTATTCCCGATGCTTTTTCCAAAGAGTTCAAGGTTATCATTCTCAAAAATGTACGTAGTAAAAACTCCGTCGAAATCATAAGTTATTGACTCCATGCGATGATCGGTTACCGTTATTTTTTATGTTATTCACAATATATCATCCTGAGTGAATTCTGCATCAAAGAAGGTATGGAGGTATCGCACAGGAGGATGTTACCGTGAACAGTGTAACTCTTAATTACAAAAGTCTTCCCAGAGGGCGAAAAAGTCTGCACGGTCGTCATCAAATACTCCGTTGAAGTCGTTGGATGGAGACTCTCACCAGATCAGTTCTCGGTAAAGGTAAAATCGGGTGATACCTACTCTTCAAAAATGATCACAAGAGTTTACACAAACAACAGCGGAGATCTCTCTTTCAGTATTTTCAGCAATCGGGGAAGATTTGTGATTCTGGAACTCTCATCCGGAGATCCAAATACAGGTACTCTGGTGTTCAATCCAAAAATATTCCTCAACACCCGCGTGAAACTGGACTACATCGTTTCACAGCTTGTTCCCATCTTTGACGGGAACGAAGTGGAACCTTTTACTTCAAAGCAGACGAGTGAAAAACATCTTATTATCAATGACTTCCTTGCATTCACTTTCAAAGACCTAGAAACAGGTGTTGAGATACCCTACAGACTGTTCGTTCTGAAAGATTTGAATCCTGACGGAAAATACCCGTTGGTTGTCTTCCTGCATGGTGCGGGAGAAAGGGGAACAGACAACTATCTGCAAGTTGCTGGAAATCGTGGAGCGGTTGTCTGGGCCCAGCCGAGATACCAGGTGGTTCATCAATGTTCCGTTCTCGCACCGCAGTGTCCACTAAACAGCAGCTGGTTCACCTTGTTCACAGACAAGGCAAATCCTTTCAACCCGGAAAAACTTCTTCTTGCCGTTATAAAGATCATCAGGAAACTCCTCGATGAATACAACATAGATGAGAATCGAATCTACATCACGGGCCTTTCTATGGGAGGATACGGTACCTGGGGTACCATCATGAATTTTCCTGATCTCCTTGCAGCCGCGATACCGATATGTGGTGGAGGAGATGTCAGCAAAGTCGAGAGGATAAAGGACATACCCATCTGGGTCTTCCACGCAGAAGACGACCCCGTTGTCCCGGTGGAGAATTCACAAGTTCTTGTGAAAAAATTGGCAGAGATTGGAGGAAAAGTCAGATACACCGAGTACGAAAAAGGTTTCATGGAGAAACACGGGTGGGATCCACACGGATTATGGACACCTAAGCCAGGAAGTTGTAGAACAGCTCTTTAAACAAAGTAGATAGTTGTGGTAGAATTTAAGTGAAAAATCATACACCTCAAGAGAGCCCTGCTGGGCTCTCTTTTTAATTCTCAAAAAAGGAGGGATTCACATGCCAGCGAAGGTTTATTTCACAGACATGACAACCAACCCAAACATGAACATGCTTCAAAAGTTAGAACTTCTTTTGAAGAAAGTGGAACTGGAGAAAATCATCGAAAAAGACAAGTTCGTGGCTGTAAAACTCCATTTCGGTGAATACGGAAACCTCGCATTCATAAGACCCCAGTACGTGAAAATCATTGTGGACCAGATCAAGAAACTGGGTGGAAAACCTTTCCTCACCGACGCGAACACGCTCTACACCGGCCACAGATCGAACGCTGTGGATCATCTGATAAACGCCTACCTGAACGGCTTCACCTACGAGGTGACGGGAGCTCCTGTGATCATCGCGGATGGTCTCAGAGGTTCAGATGAGATAAAGGTGAAAATAGATGGAAACTACGTAAAAGAAGCGAAAATAGGTGCCGCAATAGCTCTTGCAGATGCGATAGTCGCTGTAACACATTTCAAAGGGCACGAAGCGACAGGTTTTGGTGGAACGATAAAAAACGTCGGAATGGGAAGTGCATCCAGAGCAGGAAAGATGGAACAACACTCCGAATCCAAACCGTACGTTGTGGAAGAAAAGTGTGTCGCCTGTGGAACATGTGCGAAGTTCTGCCCGGTTGGTGCGATTACTGTCACAAAAGTGGCAAAGATCGATTACGAGAAATGTATCGGTTGTGGACAGTGTATCGCCATGTGTTCCTACGGTGCCATGTCTCCAAAATGGGACAGCTCGACTGACTCTTTGAGTAAAAAGATGGCTGAATACGCAAAAGCGGTTCTCAAAGACAAGAAAGCGGTCTTCATTTCGTTCATCATGAACATCTCTCCAGACTGCGACTGCTGGAACATGAACAAACCTCCCGTGGCTCCCGATATCGGAATCGCGGTCAGTACAGATCCAGTTGCTCTGGATCAGGCCTGTATAGATCTCGTCCTTCAAAAAACGGGCAAAGACCCGTTCCTTGAGGTTCACCCAGATGTAACCTGGAAGACACAGCTCGAATACGCTGAGGAGATCGGTCTTGGAACGAGAGAATACGAACTCGTGAAGGTGGCTTGTGATTTGAAGTGAAAAGTGGTTTAATAGAAGTGGCAAACCTTATGAGGAGGTCTTATTGTGAAAAAACTTATTTTGATCAGTTTGGTTCTTTTAGCGGTCCTTGGAATCTCCCAGGAATGGGTCTCCCGATCTTTCGGTCCCATTAGCTGGCAGCAACCGTCAGACTGGCAGGAAACACCCCCACTGGCTTTCAATTCGACCGGAGTCTTCAAGGGAGTGGGTGATGGCCAGACACTCAATCAGGGAATCGGTGTGTTTTTCATCTACGACGCAGGTGTCGAAGAAGCGCTCGTCTATGGACTATCTCAAGATGCATCTCTCGTCGACCAGGGTGAGACAGAGTGGAAAGGATTCAAAGGAAGATACTACAAGTTTGAAGGAAACAACCTTTCTTTCAACGTTCAGGTCTTTCCACTCGGAATGAGAGATCTCGCTTTCTGGAATTTTGTGGCCGGAGAACCTGCAGACGAGGATTTAAAAACTCTGGAGAAAATCCTCTCAAGCATCGATCTGAACGATCGATTCAAATTCAGCAGATGGAACTCACAGGATGGAACGCTGAAAATATACCAGAACGGCAACCACTTCGAAGGATCTTTTGGAGAGAAAACCTTGGAAGGAATAGTGATCGAAAACAGTATCTTTGGATGGTGGAAAAAATCAGACTCGACCGGTAGCGTGGGACCATCTCGGTTCTGGGATGGTGCTTTCAGCGGAAAGTTCGTAGAAGGGAAACTGCAACTGTTATTCTCCAGCTCGGAAGATCCGTTCTACTCGCTGGAAGGAACCACCGTGACCTTTGAAAACGTTTCTGGAAAATTCGAAAGCTCTACGGTAGAAGAAGTGTCCGTTACAGAATCACTCCTTTGCAGAAGTGTTTACGAAAACACACCTTTCGCCACGGACACTGCGTTCACACCTTTTGACAAAAGAATCGTCATGTGGAGCGCGACAAAGCCATTTGAAAACTCTCATATATTCAAATGGGAATGGTACGATCCAGATGGAAATCTGAAGGAAACCGTTTATTACATCGTTGCTCCAACGATAGAAACGGGTTACGACTATTACGACAGCGTGTGGGGCTGGATGGCAACCGACAGATTCGGAAAAGATGCACTCGGCGAGTGGAAAGTAGTGGTTTACGCGGACGGAAAGAAACTCGATGAAAGTTCTTTTAAACTGGTTCAGGAACCAGAGATGAAAACCATCGAAACAGAAACCTTCAAATTGAACGTTCCCGCTTACACCTATTACCAGCTTTCTGAAGGAGTGCATTACTTCATATTGGACATTGCAAATCTGATCTTCGCAGAAGCACATTACGAGACAGAACCACTCAACGGTGAGGTTTACAAAACCCCGAATTACGAGGTTAACTTCATAGAAACATCCATGCCGGATTACCAGACGGGACAGAACTTCATTTACTGGGTCGTTCAATTTCCGGAGAAAGATGGACAGTACCTCTACATGAGCTTCTACGCTCCAGAAGATGACTTCAAGAGACTGGAAAGCCTGTTTGAAAGGATTTTGAACAGCGTTGAGTTAAAATGAAAATCCTTATCACCGGAAGGCCAGGTGTTGGGAAAACCACTTTAATCAAGAAACTATCACGCCTCCTGCAGAACGCAGGGGGCTTTTACACTGAAGAGATGAGAGAGGGCGAAAAAAGAATCGGTTTCAAGATCATCACCTTAGATGGTGAGGAAGGAATACTAGCAAGAACAGATCTCCCTTCTCCATACAGAGTGGGTAAATACTACGTGAATCTAAAAGACCTGGAAGAAATCGGTGTAAGATCGCTCGAAAGAGCCTTTCAGGAGAAAGATCTGATCATCGTAGACGAGATAGGGAAGATGGAACTCCTATCCAGGAAATTCCGGGAAGTAGTCGAAAAAATCTTCGACAGCGAGAAAGATGTGATAGCCACAATCAAAAAATCGAGCGATCCATTCGTAGAAAAGATCAAAAACAGAAATGATGTCGTCATCTTTGAGCTGAACGAGAAAAATCGTAACTCTCTGTTGAACGAAATTCTGTCTGTTTTAAAATTCAATCGAGGTGAAAAACAATGATACAGATGTTTATCAATTTACTGGAAACGATCCCTTCACTGGGAAGACACTCATTTCAGGTCGCTTTTCTTTCCGCTCAGATCGCAGAAAAAATGAATCTTGATCCCAACGTTTCATTCTTATCTGGATTGATCCACGATCTGGGACTGATTCTGCCATACGAAGGGAAAACGCTGCTGGATGAAATAGACGACACTTTCGTTATCGTGCGGGACACCCCGGGCAAACCCCTCCATCTTCACAGCATCCTTGGGAGTTTCATCACCGATTACGTCGAGAAACTGAAGCCCATATCCCCCATCGTTTTGAAACATCATTTCCCCGCCTCGTACCTGGACAAAACAGAAGAGAATCTGATCTCCAACATCGTCTTCATCTCGGACCAGGTTTCAAGATATACAATGATCAATTTAGACGTTTCACCCAGAGATATCCTCATAGCTCTTGAAGATATGAAGAGCTTCTTCTTTCCGGAGGTGTTCGAAGCATGCAGAGAGGTTCTGAACACGGAGTTTGTCCAGTGGCAACTTGAGAATATTCTTGCAGGATACGATGTTACAGACTTGCTGGATCACCACGTAAGAAATTGTCCGGACTGTGACAAGAAAGACCTGATTCAAATTGGGAAAATCGTATCGTTCATCGTGGATACCAAAAGTGAATTCACCACCAGTCACACCTGGAGAGTCGCTGTTTTCTCAGAGAAAATGGCAAAAAAAGCCGGCAGAAACAGTGAGGATCTCTTCATCGCTGGTCTGTACCACGATATTGGAAAAATTAGCGTGAGTTACAAAATTCTCGAAAAACCAGCAAAACTCAGCGATGAAGAATACGCTATTATGAAAAGGCACATCTATTTCTCCTATCTCATCCTTCTCCCCAAAAAAGGTGAAAACTGGTTTTTACCCGCGGTAAGGCACCATGAGAGACTCGACGGTTCCGGCTATCCTTTTAGGCTGAAAGAGGAAGAAATGACACTTGAGGATAAAATAATCCAGGTTGCCGACGTGTTCAGCGCGCTTTTAGAGGAAAGACCTTACAGACCTGCGAACACTGTGGAAAAAGCCCTGAGTATGGTACATGAAGAAGTGAAGAAAAAGAAGTTATCTCAAGAAGCCTTCGATTTACTTGAATCATCTCTGAAAGATTTCGATCTCAGCAGTATAGAGGTGGGAAGAGAGATTAGAAAAGAGATCAGAACGTTTGTAGATAAAGTGGTTGAAAGGTTCGGAGATTACGTTCTTTAGAGGTGAGAGTTATGATTCTGGTGAAGAAATTTTCTTTCGAAGCCGCGCACAACTTGACCAAATACCATGGAAAATGTGAGAGGCTCCACGGTCACACCTACAGACTCGTCGTTAAGATAGAAGGTCCTTTGAACGAAGAAGAGATGGTTATGGATTTTGCTGAGTTGAAAAAAATTGTCGAAGAGCTGGTTGTTTCTAAACTCGATCACTCGTATCTCAACGACATGTTCGACCAGCCCACCACGGAAAGAATAGCAATATGGATATGGGATCAACTCTCAAAAGAGATGGAAAAACGAGGTGTCAGACTCCACGAGATAGAACTGTGGGAGACAGAAACGAGCGGTGTTGTGTACAGGGGTGAGAGGGTTTGAAGGACGTTCAGAGCGAAAAAGACCCAAGGATGGTCCCTCTGAAAAAGGTAGGAATAAAGGATCTGCATTGGCCTCTCAAGGTGATTCTCAAGGAAGATGGATACCAGTCCACCGTTGCTCAGATAAGCTGTTCAGTGGATCTTCACCGTGAAAAAAGAGGAATACACATGAGCAGATTCATAGAAGTTTTAAACAAACTGGAAGTGATAACTCCTCAAATCTTCGAAGAGATCCTGGATGATCTCATAGAAATCATGGAAGCAAAGAGATCACACCTGGAGATCCACTTTCCTTACTTCATATGGAAGGAGTCTCCTGTTTCCAGAAAAAAATCGCCGTTGAAAGTGGACTGCTTCGTTGAAGCAGAAAAGGAGAAGAATTTTTCTTTCAAAATTGGAGTCAGAACACCCGTTCACACACTCTGCCCGTGTTCAAAAGAGATCAGCGATTACGGTGCTCACAACCAGAGGGCTTTCGTTGAAATAACGGTGAAAACCAGAAAGTTCATCTGGTTCGAAGATCTGGTAGAAATAGCGGAGAGAAACGCAAGCTCTCCCCTTTACACCCTGCTGAAGAGGCCGGACGAAAAGTTCGTCACGGAAAAGGCTTATGAGAATCCCAGGTTCGTGGAGGATGTGGCAAGAGACGTGGCACTGGAACTGGAGAAAGAGCCAAGGATCACCTGGTACAGAGTCTACGTGGAAAGTATGGAAAGCATACACAACCACAACGCGTTCGCTTGTGTAGAAAAAGGAGATTTCGTTCTGGAGGGATGAAACGTGGTTTACACAACTCCATGGAACAGAAAGATAGAATTTGGAAGAACGATGGTTATGGGAATAATAAACGTCACACCGGACTCCTTCTTCGCCGGTTCCAGAAAACAGAGCGTACTCGAAGCGGTGGAAACCGCAAAGAAGATGATAGAAGAGGGTGTTGACATAATAGACGTGGGAGGAATGTCCACCCGTCCCGGATCAGATCCCGTCGACGAGGAAGAAGAATTGAACAGAGTGATTCCCGTGATAAGAGCGATCAGATCGATAACCGACGTTCCGATTTCCGTAGATACGTACAGGTGGAGAGTGGCTTTGAAAGCTCTCGAAGTCGGAGCGGACATCGTAAACGATATCAGCGGCTATCAATTCGAACCGGATATTGTCAAAGTAGTTTCTGAAAACAACTCCCCTTACGTTCTCATGCACATAAAGGGAACACCGAAGACGATGCAGGAAAATCCTTATTACGAGGATGTGGTGGAAGAGATAAAAGAGTACTTCTCAGAAAAAATAGAACATTTAAAAGAAAAAGGTGTGAACCAGATCGTTCTGGACCCGGGTATCGGGTTTGGAAAAAGATACGAAGACAACCTCGAAATTCTTCGAAGGATCGACGAGTTCAAAGAGTTCAAACTACCTATCCTCATAGGTGCTTCAAGGAAATCTTTCATAGGAATCACCTTGGGAAACGTGCCTCCTGAAGAACGACTCGAAGGTACTCTTGCGGTCACCGCGTACTGCACGATGAAAGGAGTAGATATAATTCGGGTACACGATGTCCTCCCTAACAAGAGGGTGATAAGAATGATGGAGGCGATACTCTGGCAAAGGTTGTAATAGCGCTTGGAAGCAACCTCGGTGACAGGCAGAGAAACATAGAAAAAGCCCTTGAGGAAATGAACAAGAGAAATATAAAGGTGGAAAAAGTATCCTCCATAATCGAAACAGAACCATACGGCTACGAAGATCAACCGGGGTTCCTGAACGCGGTCTGTATTGCACAAACACTCCTTTCTCCTCGCGAACTGCTGAATACACTCCTTCAAATAGAGAAAAACATGGGAAGAGTGAGAACGATACGGTGGGGACCCAGAATCATCGATCTCGACATCGTATTCTATGAAGATCTTGTTCTCAGCGAAGAAGACCTCATAATACCTCACCCTGACGCTCACAACAGAACGTTTGTCCTGGAACCACTGTGCGAGATAGCTCCAGATTTAATCCATCCTGTGATGGGAAAGACAGTGAGAGAACTACTGGAAGATCTCAGACGACGAAGATAGATCTCGGCAGAGTAGTGAGTATTTCACAGCCCTGCTCTCTCAAGACCACGTCTTCTTCTATCCTTATGCCGAACTTTCCCTCAAGATAAATTCCGGGTTCCACGGTGAAAACAACGTTTTCTGGAAGTGGGGAATCGTTTCTGAAGCTGATAGCTGGTCCTTCGTGTACTTCGAGGCCTATCCCGTGTCCCAAACTGTGTCCGAAGAACTCACCGTAACCTTTCTCCCGTATAAAATTCCTGGCAACCGAATCGAGTAGTTTTCCCGTCACACCTGCCTTTGCAATTTTGAGAGCCCTTTCCTGTGCTTCGAGAACTATACTGTGAACTTCCTTTACTTCGTCGGATGGTTCTCCTATGGAAACAACACGGGTGATATCAGCACAGTAATTCTCATATGTGGCCCCGAAGTCTATCACAATCACGTCCCCTCTCTCGACTACTTTGTCTGAGGCTTTACCGTGTGGAAGTGCGGATCTACAGCCTGAGGCCACTATGGTGTCAAAAGCCACACCCTCCGCTCCTTCTTTTCTCATCGTGTATTCGAGAAAGGCGGCGATCTCTTTTTCTGTCATTCCCGCTCTGATCTGCTGTACCGTTTCGAGAAAAGCCCTTTCAGAGATCTCTATTGCCCGTTTTATCTTCTCGATCTCTTCTTCGTCTTTCACCATCCTCATCTGCTTGACTTCATCATCTATTCCTATGAACTTTCTATCTCCAAAGGCACTCGAAATCCTCCGGAAAAGTGAAAGAGAAATCCTCTCTTCTTCCAAAGCAATCGTTTTTATTTTCAGATCATTCACCGTTTTTTTGAGAACATCAATGAAATCTCCACCTTTTACTTCTCTTACCTCGAAATCCGTTTCCTGCTTGGCCTGAACGGTGTATCTGGAATCGGTTATGAGAAGCCTTGTGCTTTCGGAGATGAGAATGATGGAAAAAGATCCGGTGAATCCGGAAAAGTAAACTGAAGATGCCCTGGCAGAGTTTTCTATGTTCATTATCAGAAAAGCGTCTGCTTCTTTTTCGGAGATGAGTTGAATCAATCTTTCTGATCTGTCCATTGTTTTCCCTCCCTACGCATTTTCGAACTGTATCTTGTAAAGGTTGTAGTAAAATCCTCTCTTCTCTAACAGTTCATAGTGATTGCCTTTCTCTACAATCCTACCATTGTGGACTACCACTATCTCATCGACGTCTTTCACAGTAGAGAGTCTGTGTGCGATCATTATCACTGTCCTGTCTTTCGAAAGCTCTTCTAAAGCTTCCTGAATCTTTGTCTCTGTTATAACATCCACGTTGCTCGTCGCTTCATCAAGAATGAAGATCTTCGCGTCAAACAAAACGGCTCTTGCGAGCGCTATGAGTTGTCTTTCGCCTGCTGAGAGAGTGGTCCCTCTTTCGACTATTTCGTAATAAACACCTCCGGGTAACCTCTCTATTATATCCAGAGCATGAACTCTTTTCAGTGCTTCGAGAACCCGTTCTTCTGGTATGCTCTCATCGAAAAGCCTGATATTATCGAGGATCGTACCGCTAAACAGCAGCACATCTTGCGGGACAGCTGCTATCTGTTTTCTCACGAGTTTTAAATTGTACTCCAGAAGCGGAATCTCATCGATGAATATATTTCCTTTCTGCGGTATATAAAGACCGTTTATCAGGCTCATGAGAGTGGATTTCCCACCACCTGTTTCTCCCACTATCGCGTACAGTTTCCCTGGTTGAAAATCCAGGTTTATGTCCTTCAGCACCCAGTTCTTTCCGTCGTACGAAAACCACACGTTCTCAAAACGAACACGACCTTTTGAAATCTTATTCGGTCCATTTGGATTTCCTATGACCTCTGGTTCTTCTTTTAAGAGGTTCAAAATTTTCTCGGAGGATGCCATGGAGTTCTGGATTATATCGTACTTCTCAGAAAGGTCTCTGAGAGGCCTGAAGAACATATCGAGGTAAGATACAAAAGCGTACAGAGAACCGAATCCAAGGGTTTTATTCGCGATATACCTGGCACCGTACCACAAAACAAGACTCACTCCCAGAAAGTAAAGAAAATCCATGAGAGGACGAAAGACTGCGAAAACGTAGAGTTGTTCCATCAGAGATCTGTAATACTCTGTGGCCACTGTGGAAAACTCCTTTTCTTTGTGTTTTTCCAGATTCAAGATTTTTATCACGTTGATACCTGCTATGTGCTCTGCCAGGAAGGCGTTGAGGCGGGCGAGGTTGGTTCTGACCTTGCGATAAGCCCTCCTGTCGAAGTATCTGAACAGGAGGATCGAAATGACGATCAAAGGCAAAAGGTAATAGACGTGGCCAAAAAGCTCTCGACTGAGCTGAACGAGAGAAACAACGACCGTTCCCAAAAGGAGAACATCCATAATCACACTGGTCACAACAGAAGAGAAGAACTCCTGGATATTCTGTGTGTCGTTAACGATCCTGGTGGTAACTACTCCGGAAGGTATTCCTGTGAAAAAAGAATACGGAAGTGAAATAACATGGGAAAACACATCTTTTCTCATCAGAAGGACTATCCTTGAGCCTGCGTATCCTGTTACATAAGAACTCGCAAACCCCACCAGAAAGGAAAGGACGCGAATTCCTAAAATTATAAAAGCCGTTATTACAATACCGTTCAAACGCTCAAACGAAGATAAAGTACTTTCCACAAGAAACCTATCTATCGCCGTTTTCATCAAACGGGGTGGGAGGATTTCCATCACTGTGAGAATCAGAGATAGCACAGTTCCTGCAAGAAAAAGATACCAGTATTTTTTAGCGTACCTTAGCAGAAACTTCTCCGGACTCAAAATCACCACCTCTGCCTTGATATTTTACCACTTCTGTGTGTTATAATTGAACACGGAAAATTTCATTACAGGGAGGGAGTTTTCATGAAAAAGCTTCTTGTGATTCTTCTCGCGGTAGTGGCAGTGGGAGCTTTCGCTTTCTCGCTGGAGGATCTGAAAGTCAGCGTTTTTGGGAATTATAATTTTGTTGTTTCTGCGACATCTACAACTTCCGATGCTACGGCCGCTAATTACTTGGATTTTGGTCTCGATCTCACATATCCGGTAGCAGAAAATGTGGAGCTGGGTCTTGGGCTTGGTTTTGCTTATCTTCTTGGTACTGATGCTACTCCTCTTTTCTCTGTTGATGCTACTCCGAGTCAGAACGCACTCGATCTGTTTGCTGTTTTCAAATACTCCATTGAACTCGACAGAGAATCCAGAGTTGTCATAAGGGGATTCGGTGGACCCAGCTGGCCTATGGCCAAGTTCGATTTTGGTAAATTCGGTTGGGTCTTTGGTGTTGGTGCCAGCTACACAAGAGACTTTGAAGGACTCGTAGTTGGACTCGGTGCAGGTGTTGAAATGAGAATCTACGAGAAAAACAACGTGATCGCAATCCCCGTTGGAGGAAACTTTGAGATCAACTTCTGATGAAATCCATAGAAACAAAGGGGGCATATGCCCCCTTTTTGTTTTGAGGTGATGTGGATGGACAAGGAAAAATACGTGAAAGGAATAGAAAAAGCACTTCAGAAAATAGCGGTCCGTGAGTTAAAGACCGTAGACATTTCCGAAATATGGATCGAAACGGCTCTCCCAAAAGATCTCATAATCGAAATACTCAAAGAAGGAAAGCTCAATATCCCATCCGGTATCGAGACCATAAAAGACGGGAGGGATATCATCTGGAAAAGGTCTGGTTCCTGAAAGCCTCCAACTACGAGGAAGCCAGCACAAGACTCAGAGAACTCCTTGAACAGAACTTTTCTCACTTGTTTTCACCATCCGATAAGGTTCTTGTCAAACCCAACCTCATATCCGCTCGAAAACCAGAGGAGGCTGTTACCACTCATCCTGCCATTTTAAGAACTGTTCTCGAATTTCTGCTCGATCTCGGCACAAAACCTTTTGTGGCGGACAGTCCGGCTTTCAGCAGTTTCAAAAGGGTAGCGAAAGTCACAGGTGTTGAAGATGTTTGTGAAAGATTGGGCGTTCCGTGTGTTCCTTTGGACGATCCTGTGGAAGTCAATGGAGAGGTGTTTCAGAAGATAAAAATTTCCAGGAAGGTTCTTGAAGCGGACAAGGTGGTTAATTTTCCAAAGTTGAAGACCCACTCCCAAATGGTTATGACCCTCGGAGTGAAAAACACCTTCGGATGTGTGGTGGGTCTCGAAAAATCTTCCTGGCATATGAGAGCAAAGAATTACGACGATTTCGCGAATCTGTTGATAGACATTCATCGAATCGTGTCTCCAGTTCTCACGATTCTCGACGGTGTGGAGGGTATGGAAGGAAACGGACCCACAAACGGTAAAAAGAAACACTTTGGCCTTGTGGCTGTTTCAAAAAATGCTTTTGCTCTCGACGACGCTGTCTGCAAAGCTTTAGGAATAGATCATGTTGTTTACACGGTTCAGCATGCTCGAAAAAGAATGGTAGTTCCTGATTATGAAACTGTGGGAACGTTCCACGCTTCTATACAACTTCCTTCCACCGTCTCCACCCTCGATAGACTATCCAGAACCTTTTCAAGGCTCTTTGTGAAGTATCCAAAGATCGACACCAGAAAGTGCGTGAAGTGTCGACTCTGCGAGGAACGATGCCCCGCCTCGGCCATAGATATCTCCTCCCAGAAAATTGACTACCAGAAGTGCATAAGATGCTACGTCTGCCACGAGGTTTGCCCTCAGGATGCCATAAAGCTTGTCAGAAGACTCGTATAGACAATATATTAGAAATGTATATATTGAAAGCATCCACGTAATGATGATAGAATTAATCTGGAGTTTTTGAGAATCATTCTCAAAAAAGGAGGCAGGGCTGTGAAACTTTCAAGACTCGTACCAGGAGTTCGCGCAAGAATAAAAAGACTCGAAGTTTCCGGAGAACTGCATGAAAAACTTGTGGGAATGGGATTCGTTCCAGGTGAAGAAATAGAAATCGTTCAAGTCGCTCCCCTGGGAGATCCTTTCGTCTGCAAGATTGGGAATAGGAACATCACATTGAGAAGAAGAGAAGCGGATCTCATAGAAGTGGAAGTCGTGGGAGGAGAATTGCCTTTGATCCTTGCAGACGATGGAACTTACGAGATAACCAGAATAAATGGTGGTAGAAGATTTCTTTTCAGAATGAAGAACCTTGGAATCGAATCAGGTAAGAGAATACAGGTTTCAGGAAGGAGATACTACATAGAAGGAAGGGAAATAGATTTAGGATACGGCGAAGCAGCCAAGATATGGGTGAGGAGGGTCAGCGATGCCGGTGAAGAGTCTCACCCGCAGAAGTGAGATTTCTCAAAAAATCGTGAAAGTCGCTCTTGTGGGATGCCCAAACGTTGGAAAGACCAGTCTTTTCAATGCCCTGACCGGCACGAAACAGTACGTCGCCAACTGGCCCGGCGTGACGGTTGAGAAAAAGGAAGGTGTCTTCACATACAAAGGGTACACCATCAATCTGATAGACCTTCCTGGAACTTACTCGCTCGGATATTCCTCAATAGACGAAAAGATAGCCCGTGACTATCTATTGAAAGGTGACGCCGATCTTGTAATAGTCGTTGCAGACTCGGTCAATCCGGAGCAGAGTCTGTATCTCCTTCTTGAAATACTCGAAATGGAGAAAAAAGTTATCCTCGCCATGACAGCCATAGACGAAGCGAAAAAGATAGGAATAAAAATCGATCGTTATGAACTTCAGAAACATCTGGGAATCCCCGTGGTTTTCACCTCGTCCGTCACAGGAGAAGGTCTGGAGGAACTCAGGGAAAAAATCGTGGAGTACGCACAGAAAAACACGATTCTTCACAGAATGATACTGGATTACGGAGAAAAAGTAGAATCTGAGATAAAGAAGGTAGAAAATTTTCTCAGAGATAAAAAGTTGAGAATCAACCCGAGGTATTTCGCTTTGAAATACCTCTCGGGGGACCCGGAATTTTACTCAGAGGGCGTGAAACTTGGTCTTCCAGAGCTGAGCGAAGAAGAAAGGATCGGTTATCGCCTTCTCATAGCGAAAAGAAAGAGAGAATACGTTGAAAACGTTGTTAAAGAAGCCTTTGCGGATGCAGGGTCAAAATCTCTCTCTCTATCCGAAGCCATAGATCATGTCCTGACCCACAAGTTTCTTTCGTTTCCACTGTTCTTTGCCCTCATGTATCTCGTTTTCAAGTTCACATTCGACATCGCGCAGGTCTTTTCGGATTTGCTGGATCTGCTTTTCTCCCAGTTGGGATCCGCTGTTGTTAACACTTTCGGAGAGAACGCTTTCACATCGCTGATATCCGATGGAATCATTGGTGGAGTGGGAAGTGTTCTGGTGTTCACACCAAACATCTTCGCCATGTTCCTCGCACTCGGTTTTCTGGAAGAAAGCGGTTATCTCCCCAGAGCCGCGTTTGTGATGGACAGAATCATGGAAAAATTCAAGCTGAGCGGCAGGGCGTTCATGTCTCTCATACTCGGATTCGGATGTAATGTACCTTCTATCATGGCCACCCGTGCCATAGATGACCCGAGAGAAAGGCTCGTGACCGTTCTCATCACTCCCTTTATCAGTTGTAGCGCAAGACTTCCAGTGTACCTTCTCATTCTGAGAATTTTCTTCCCTGAGTCCTCTGCTGCTATGCTCTTTATGATCTACTCTCTCAGTATTCTGATAACCCTCCTTTCATCGGTTGTCATAAACTGGCTGTTCTACAGGGGAAGGACTTCACCACTCATTCTGGAACTGCCGAGGTACAGAATGCCCACATTCAAGAATCTGTACATCTACACCTGGAACAGGGGAAAGCACTTTCTGAAAAAAGCCGGAACGATCATATTCGTTTCTGCCATTCTTATCTGGGTTTTGAGTTATTTCCCATCAGGCGGAGACATTGAGAACAGCTTCTCCGCGATGATAGGAAAATCCTTGGAGTGGATCTTCAAGCCCTTCGGATACTCCTGGAAGATAGTGACATCGCTCTTCTACGGGGCTGTAGCGAAGGAAGTGGTCGTCTCGACTATGTCGATGCTCTATGGATTCGAGGAAGAAACATTCTTGGGTGCAAAGGAAGCTCTGTCTGCGGAAATGGACCCTGTGTCAGCCATAGCGTTTCTCATCTTCGTCATGGCGTACATACCGTGTTTCGCAACTATCGCAACCATATATTCTGAAACGGGAAGTTTGAAGTGGACCCTTTTCTCAATTGGATATTCCCTTTCAATTGCGTATGTGCTATCCCTGATCGTATTCTATGTTGGAAAACTGGTGGTGATGCTCATATGAACGTTTTGATGTTCATATTAACCCTGATTTCTGGTATCCTTTACATGAAGATCGATCTTCTGTTCGGCATCTTCCTGGGAGTCGTCTCGCTTGTTTTTCTTGCTGGACAATTCGAGATCTCTAAAGAAAAGTACCATGCGCACCTGTTCGTTGGAAGTATCATCGTTTTGTTCTTCGCTGGAATGAGTTTTCTTGAGTACCTGACAGGGTTTTTGAGACCCATTCTTGAAGAAGAAAGAATCACCTTGTCAGCGGGACATTACACCCTCTTTCTAACGGGATTGGTGGCACTTTTCATGATATTCAAGAAAAGGATGAGATCAGAATGAGGTTCTTTCTGGTTGCGATCGTTCTTCTTGGTGTATCAATGTTTGGCTTCAACATCATTCTGGAATCCACACCCACACTCTACGATGTGGTGGAGTACTACGCTGGAGACTGGTGTATATTCAGGATGGTGTACGACGGAACCGTTGATCCGTACAATCCTCCTCTCCTTGAAACCAACGCCACCGTTATTGGAAAAGTAATAAAATGGCAAAAACCAGAGGAAAAACTCGTTGAAATACACAAAGAAGGTTCTTCTCTCAATCTCGTAGTGATACACGGAATGGATCCGAGGGAATACACAGGCGAGATGACCGAGTACAAGAAAGAGATTGAGAAGGTGTTCGAGGAAATAGGAGAAAGACTGAGAGTAAACGTCTATCTGTTCATTTACCCAACTCTTCTTGCAGATCCGGAAAAGTCAGCCGAAAGATTCATCGATCTCACAAAAGACATGGAAAACATCATCATATTCGCACACAGCATGGGAGGAATAATAGCAGAGCATATCGCTGCTGAGCACCCTGGAAACTTGAAAGGGATAATCTTTTCGGGAACGCCCCACCTAGGAAGTCCGCTTGCCAACGTTCTGTTCACCGATCCAGATCGATACGAAGAGGAGTTTCTCATAGACAAAAAGACCGCAGAAAATCTCAGAGCGGCTCTTCTGATATCCTACGCGGGTTTCAGTGCAACGTACGCTCCAGGATACAGATATCTTCTCTGGCAAAGAAAACCACTGGATTTTTCAAATGTTCCGTTTGTGAACCTGGTCGGAACTATTTTCCTCAATAGCGTAGAAAGTATTCCAAGAATTCTGCTGAACATCATGACAACATCTGCGTGGGACACCCTGGGATTGATCGGCCTGAAACTTCTCGCAAGTAGTGTTTCCACAATGAAAGACGATTTTGAAGAAACAGACGGAATGGTACCGTACAAAAGTGCCTCTTACGGTGGAAATGTGCTCGTTTTCGACGCCGATCACGAAGATCTTTACAAAAGAAAAGATATAATCCTCGAGGGGCTTTCATATATTCTCTTTAGGGTACTGGAAAACAAGGTGATTTTAAAGAAGGGGGGATCGTAATGAAAGTTCTTTTGATTTCTGCTATTCTGTTCAGTTTCATTCTCGCGGGATGCATGTTGACCACGACTTTCCAAACACCACCAGGTACTGGAGAGATTTCAGAGGAGACATTAGTAAGTAGTATTGTCGAGGGTCAATCTCCAGAATCAACAATTACCACTGTAGTGGACAACAGTTTACCCGAATCCGATCAACACGGAACGGTTCTCTACGTTTCTCCAGCTTCAACAGATGTCACTGGTTTCATCAGCGTGTGGTTCGACCTCAAGGAGCTTTTGAAAGGGGAAGTCTTCAAAGGAGGCACCGTCAAGTTTTATATCGACATACTTCAAACCAGAGAAGACCAGGCGACTGTCACTATGAACATCTATGAAGAAACCAGCGACAGCACCTCACTCACACCGATAGCCACGGTTCCTTTGGAGGAAAACGAATGGAGAACTGCGGAAGGCACCACGACCGTCCCTGATCTTGACAATGTCGAAAAATACCTACTCGGTGTGCGTGCCTCGGAACCCGCCACACTCGACTTCTACATAGACAATTTCGAATGGGAGGTCATATATCAAGAAGAGGGAGGAGCAATCTGATCACGGATATATCTTTCTTCCCTTCTCATCAGGGATACCCGTTCTCCTGTAAAAGTATGTGTTGATTACATCACGCCACTCCTTCGCGTGCTCGAGTTGCATATGAAGACGCTCTTTCACTCTCTCAAAAATATCTGGTGATACCCTGTCTTTCAGCTCCTCCCATTTCTTTATGAATTCTTCTACTTCCTCCACCCCTTCAAAGTGGAGATCGTACATCGTCTGGAGGAGTGTCTTTCCGGATTTCAAACGATGATCGTATCGTACCCTGTGGAAGAAAAGAAGAAGATCCTCGGGACACGTGTTGATATCATCGTATATCTCTTTCCACGGTGAATGGTATTGAAGGGTGTAACCAGTGCCTCTGGAAGTTCTATCGACACCGATCGCTTCCCAGTTGGCTCTGTGGTAAGTGCCCCATTTCGAATATTCGTATCCCTCCGGATTTGGACCGTAGTGGTGACCAGGGTTCACCATCCATCCCAGCCCGAACGGAGTGGTGTATTTCTCATACGTTCTGTGGGATTTCATCAACATGTATGAAACATTTTCCAGAACCTTCTCGTCATCACCGAAAGTGAGTTTTATCCATTCTTCAACTATCCTTTCGATTTCTTCATCGGGATTCCACGCAAGTCTTCCGAACGCGTATAAATTCGCCTGAGCGAGATCGTGACCCGTCCAGTTCACACTGTCACCAACGTTTGATACTCCGGCAAAACCGTTGTTTTCACGGTCAAAGAGAGTTCCATCCACGATTCTCTTCACGTAAGAACCCTCACCCTTCGCAAACGTGTCGAATTCCAGTATCTCCTTCCAGAGGGTTCCTAAAAAACACAGATGAATCTGCTGACCTGTGTATTCCTGCGTGATTTGAAGCTCAAGAATTTGATTTGTCTTCTCCATTCCTCCGAAAAGCGGATTGACGGGTTCTCTCACCTGAAAATCCATAGGACCATACTTTATTTGAATGATCACGTTGTCGTCGAACTGCCCATCAAGAGGCTTGAAATTGTCATAAGCCGCCTTTGCTCTGTCCGTCTTGTAATCTCTCCAGTCCTGGAGGCAGTTGTAAACAAAAGCTCTCCATATTACTACTCCACCGAACGGTGCCAGAGCCCTTGCAAGCATGTTTGCCCCTTCTGCATGCGTTCTTCCAAACATGTGCGGTCCAGGATTGAACTCAGAATCGGCTTTGACAAGAAATCCTCCAAAATCTGGAATATAATCGTATATTTCCCTCGCTTTTTCTCTCCACCAGCGCGCCACTCTTTCGTCGAGGGGATCGGCCGTATCCAGCCCTCCCAGATAAACAGGAGAAGCGAAGTTTATACTTAGATAGATCTTAATTCCATACTCTCTGAAGATATCAGCCAACTTTTTCAATTTTTTAAGGTAGATAGAGTCTATCAAGTAAACTTCTCGCTTTTTGACGTTCACGTTGTTTATAACAACACCGTTTATACCTATTGAGGCTAAAAGTCTGGCGTAGTCTTTCGTTCTCTGATTTATGATAATTCTGTTGTCTTTGAAAAAAATGGAGTTCCCTGCGTATCCTCTCTCGATCGTTCCATCGAGGTTGTCCCAGTGGTTAAGCATACGAAATTTCGCTTTCGGCTTCGCCAGGACGTTCATCTTCTCGATATCTTCACCAAGTCTTATTCTCTTCATCAAATCAAAAATCCCGTAAACAAGCGCCTTCTTTGTTTCGCCAGTTACAAGCAGAATTTTCGAACCATTCCACTCAATCGTTCTCAGCATGAAACCTTCCTCACCAAGATTCACATCAAGCTTGATGGGAAGGGATTCCAAACGTCCCACCATGATGTATTTTTCTTTCTTCAAGGGTCTGGAATAAAATCTGGGAGTGATGCCAATCGATCTTTCAGAAAATCTTCTGATCTCGTCTTTCAAAACTGAAGAACCGGGTTCCAGAATGGAAACACTTGAAAACCAGTCTTTGAGTTTTCCGGCGACATCAGCTGGTAAACCTCTGTACTCCAGCCAGCACATCCTGTAGTCCACAGCATTTCCCTCCCTGAAAGTTCTGAAAACCCCCGGCGATTGCCGGGGGCTTAGATTCATTTCTGTTCGATGAAGAACTGCATCGGCATGGCATTCAGAGGAGTTCTCAACACATCGTCCGTTACGAGGAATTCCGGTACGTTTCTGAAGTTGTTCTTCGCTATGGCAGGCGAAAGGTCTTCTCCGACGGTTCCTATCATCCAGAGATTTTCTCTATGGATCTTCGTCGCTTCTGCCATGAGCTCTTTGATCTTATCAGGATCCGGCGTGGAGGCTATCTGGTAGTACAGATCGACAAGTCTGTAGACGACCTCTGGTGGTTCAGGCCCTTCGGGTACTTCTTCGGGCTCCACACCTCTTATGTTCTTGTCGATGTAGTATGAGATCCAGCCACTCCATCCGATGTACCAGAAGTCTGCTATGTTCTCGGAACCCGGGAAGATGACCATCGGTGAAGAGAGTGGTTGGGCAGCCCTATCCATGTTCCACACCATCGCGTCGAAGTCACCGGCATCGGCTCTTTCGTAGAAGAGAGATCTTTCAAGGTTCTCAATCTCCACCCAGACACCTATCTGTTTCCAGTATTCTTTTACCATCGTCCAGACGTCAACATGAAACTGCCCAGTCACAGTGATGGTGAATCGGAGTGGTCTGCCATCTGGTAAGAGTCTGTATTCGTGCTTGTCATCCCACTTCAATCCCATTTCATCGAGAAGCTTGTTCGCTCTGTCTGGATCGTACTCTGCATAAGCTTTTTCCCATTCGGGATCGAAGTATGGGGATCCACTCACGAGAGACGCCTGCCTTGGCTCAGCGAGACCGTTGAAGAGAATCTCGTTGATTTCTTCCCTGTTGATAGCGAGTGAGAGAGCCTGCCTGAACCTTACATCGTTGAAGACCTTCCTCAGCACCTCGTCGGAGTGAGCGTAGTTTAGTGAGATTCTGCTGGCAGAACCGTTCGCAGCGATCCATTTTAGCACTCTGTATCCTCCACTCTGGCTGTTCTCCATGAGCAGTGTGAAGTTTCCTGCTCCCGCTCCCAGTCCTCCGATATGTCTCCACTGCATATCGATTTCACCGGAGATCGCTTTCAGGAGTATGACTTCGTCGTTCTTGACGTATTCGTGCCTCACGTAATCGATGTATGGAAGCTGATTACCTTCGATATCAACCGCCCAGAAGTACGGGTTTCTCTCGAGTATGTAGAACTGTTCTGTTGGATCGGTGATAGGCTTCCACGGTGATAGTGTTGGAAGCTCGGTGTTTTCAAGGAAGTCGTTTTTATCGTTGAAGAGGTCCACCCAGGTGTTGTGCACACCTTCCACCATCTTCTTCTCTATTTCTTCCATCGGTGTGTACTTTGGATGGAACTGTTTCAGATAGTGTGCTGGTGCTCCGGTAAATCCACCGTATGGAACTTTCAGAAGGAACAATCCATAAGGCTTGCTGAATTCGAACTTCACCGTGTAATCGTCGAGCGCTTCGACTTTCACACCAATGTTGTACCAGTCAGGTTTCGAAGGTGTGATATCGTCGTTTCCTACGATGTCGTTAACCCAGAACACGATATCGTGGGCCGTGTACGGTGCTCCATCGGACCACTTCACACCCTTTCTCAGATGGAAGATGTAGACCCTTCCGTTCTCCAGAACCTCCCAGCTCTTCGCGAGCCCCGGAACGAGTTTTCCACCCTCTTTGTCCCAGAACGCGAGTTTCACTTCGATGAGCTTGGAAATACCCCACCTGTCAGAAGGCCCTTTCCAGACTCTTCTCCAGGTACCACCGAACTGTCCAACTTTTTCAACAGGCTGAACCACGAGCGGTTCCTCCGGGAGTCTCTGTTCGACGGGTGGAAGCTTTCCTTCTTCGACGAGCTTGGTCAGCATCGGCGATTCATGGTACTCGGTAATCTTCTTTCCTGTAGCCTTGTAGTACTCTTCCGGTGTTGCGTAGAAGACCCATGTGTCGTTGGCAGCAAGAGCTAAAACAACCATGAACACAAGCGACAGCAAAACAAACAACCTTCTCACAACTAACACCCCCTCACAAAGTGATTTTCACACCTCTCAATTTCAAACTTTCGGCGAAATGACAGGCCACGTAATGTGGATTGTCTTCCGTTCCAAGATTTCTGAACTCAGGATACTCTTCCTTACAGATACTTTTTGCATAAGGACATCTTGGATGGAAGTAGCATCCTGATGGTGGGTTTGCCGGGTTTGGAACCTCTCCTTCTATTGGAACGAGTTCTTCCCTCAGATCCGGATCAGGCTTTGGAACGGACCTCAAAAGCGTCTCCGTGTATGGATGCTTTGGATTTTCGAATATCTCCTCGGTGCTGGAAAGTTCCACAATCTTTCCTAAGTACATCACCGCAACTCTATCGGATATGTGTTCCACAACGCTCAGGTCGTGTGTGATAAAGAGATAGGTGAGGGCAAATTCTTCCTGAAGATCCATTAAAAGGTTGAGTATCTGTGCCCTTATGGAAACATCCAGTGCAGATGTCGGTTCATCACACACCACCAGTTTCGGTCTCAGGGCGATTGCCCTTGCTATAACGATTCTCTGTCTCTGACCACCTGAGAAGGCATGCGGATACCTTATCATGTACTCTGGTCTCAATCCGACCGCCTTCAAAAGTTCTGCCACTCGATCTTCCAGTTCTTTTCCCTTCGCTATACCGTTCACCAGAAGTGGTTCACCAACGATCTCCTTGACCTTCATTCTTGGGTTGAGAGAGGTATAAGGATTCTGAAAGATCATCTGCATATACCTTCTGTAGGGTTTCAGTTCATCTCTGGAGAGCTTTGCTATGTTCACGTCTTTTCCATCCAGATGAAGAATAACATCTCCATCTGTGGGATCTATCGCTCTGAGGATACTCTTGGCTGTTGTTGTTTTTCCACATCCACTCTCTCCCACCAATGCGAGAGTTTCACCCTGTTTTATATCGAAACTGACATCATCCACTGCTCTGACGTAACCTACTACCTTCTTGAAAAAACCCTTTGTCAGCGGGAAGTACTTTTTCAGTCCCTTCACTTCGAGTAGTTTCATTCTTTTTCCCCTCCATAAAGGAAGCACTTTACTTTGTGGCCGGGTTTTACCTCTACCTCGGGAGGCTCTTTCACATCACACAATCCTTTCATGAATTTCTCACATCTGTTGTGGAACCTGCAACCCGTTGGAAGATTGTACGGATCCGGTACCATGCCCTTTATGGTCTCGAGTCTCGTTTTCCTTATTCCAATCTTCGGAATGGATCTCAGCAGAGCCTGTGTGTAAGGATGGAGCGGATTCTTGAAGAGTTCGAAGACCTCCGCTGTCTCCACAATGTTTCCGAGGTACATCACAGCTACTCTGTCTGCCATCTGGGCTACAACTCCCATATCGTGCGTGATCAGAAGGATCGAAGAATGGTACTCCTTTTGAAGTTCCTTCATTAGATAAAGAATTTGTGCCTGTATAGTCACATCCAGAGCAGTTGTGGGTTCATCCGCTAAAAGCAACGTGGGATTCAGAGACATAGCCATTGCGATCATACATCTTTGAAGCATTCCACCGGAGAGTTCAAAAGGATACATATCCACTACCTTCTCGGCATTCGGAATCTTCACCTTTTTGAGCATTTCTACAACGCGCTTTCGTGCTTCTTCCTTGGAAACGTTCTCGTGAAGTAATATCGCTTCTATCATCTGCGCGCCAACTGTGTACACAGGAGAAAAAGAGGCCATCGGTTCCTGAAAAATCATCGATATATCCTTCCCTCTTATATCTCTTATTTCTTCACCTTCAGGATCGAGTCTCGTGAGATCTAACGTTTTCCCATTTCTGTGAAACACAATCTCTCCATTAACTATTCGAGCACTTTTTGGAAGGATCCTCAGTATGGACTGTGCCGTGACACTTTTGCCACAACCACTTTCACCAACGAGACCCAGTATTTCTCCCCTTCGAATATCGAACGAAACTCCATCAACCGCTTTTACTGTTCCTTCAGTGAGATCAAAATAAACTTTTAAATCTCTTATTTCGAGAACCTTTTCCATGACTCTCCTCCCTTCATGTCTTGTATGGGTCGGCGGCGTCTCTCAGACCATCACCGACGAAGTTGAAGCAAAGGACAGTGATGATCACAAAGAGACCAGGTATCAGAAGCCATGGATAGAGAGCGACAGTTCTTATGTTCTGTGCTTCCTGTAGAAGAACACCCCAGCTGATCGCAGGTGGTCTGAGTCCCAGTCCCAGAAAGCTGAGCCCAGTCTCACCGAGTATCATCCCGGGTATCGAAAGTGTGGCAGAAGCTATAAGGTGACTCGTCAGAGATGGAAGCATGTGTTTGAAAATGATCCTCCATTCCGAAGCTCCAGCAAGCCTTGCAGCTACAACGAAGTCTTCATCTTTGAGCGAGAGAAATTTACTTCTCACGACTCTCGCAAGCCCTGTCCAGCCTATCAATGAAAGGATCACGGTGATGGCAAAGTACACCTTTATCTGTGACCAGTACCTTGGAAGCGCCGCAGCCAGTGCCATCCAGAGAGGAATGGTTGGAATACTAATCAGAAACTCTATAGTTCTCTGAATGAAGTTATCGATCTTTCCTCCGTAGTATCCGGATATGCCCCCTATGATGATCCCAAGAACCATGCTGAGAAAGACTCCCACCAACCCTATTGTGGTGGAGATCCTGGCACCGTAAAGAATTCTGGAAAAGACATCTCTTCCGAGCCTGTCAGTTCCAAAAAGGAAGATAGTACCTTCTTCTACCCCAAAGAAATGAACGTCGGATTCCCACGTGTTCCAGAGTTTGTATTTGTCACCGTGAACAAAGAGCCTTATTTTATATATCTTCGTCTTGTCTTCCTTGTAGATTCTTCTGAACGTCTCCGGATCTCTTTCCATCTTGTATCCATAAACAAAGGGACCTATGAATTTTCCTTCGTGGAAGAAGTGAATCTTCTGTGGAGGAGCGTATACGTACCTTGCAAAGATCCTGTTTGGATCGTACGGTGAGAAGAATTCGCAGAAAATACCAAGAACGTAGAGTATTCCGAGAATCACCATTCCAATAACTGCGAGTTTGTTTTTCTTGAACCTCCACCACATCAACTTCCATTCTGAAGCAAGATACAGTTCTTCTGTTTTGTCCATCTTCTTCCTCTTCCACACACCTATCACCTCATTCGAATCTTATTCTGGGATCGAGCCAGGCAAGTAAGATGTCGGATATGAGAGTTCCTATGATCGTGAAGACACTCAGTATCAAAACGAGACTCCCTGCGAGGTACATATCCTGGGAAGTGAGTGCGTCAAGAAGAAGCGTACCAACCGTGGGAAGGTTCAAAACGATACCCGTCACAACTGCACCTGAGACTATCTGAGGAAGTGCCCACCCAGCAGTGGAAGCAAAAGGAATGACGGCAACTCTCAACGGGTACTTCCAGACGAGTTCTCTCTCAGGTACTCCTCTTGCTCTCGCTGCAACCACATAAGGCTTGTTTATTTCATCGAGGAGATTCGCTCTCAAAACCCTTATGAGACCGGCCATGCTTCCCGTTCCCAGGACAACTACTGGAATCCAGATGTGCTTCAAGAGATCAACAAATTTGGCCCACGACCAGGGAGCACCGGCATATTCCGGAGAAAATAGTCCACCTAAACTAACACCGGTCGTTACAAACATGAACCACAAAAGAATCAGTGCGAGGAGGAAGTTAGGTGTAGCGAGTCCTATATAACCAAGCACGGTAAAAACATAATCACCGATAGAATACTGATGCGTTCCAGAATAAACACCTATTAAAAATCCGAAAACCCACGCGAAAGCCGTTGAAAGAACGGATATCAGTATTGTCCACCAGACCCTCTGATTCAACAAATCACTGACAGGTTTTTCCCACATGAAAGAGTATCCGAAGTCACCTTTCGTAATGATGTTGCCGATCCAGTAAAAGTATCGGACTATCACTGGTTTGTCCAGACCATACCTTTTCTTCAGAACTTCCAGAGCCGCCTGATCGATGGTCTCTCCACTTTGCCTGAGCGTCATAACATATGTGGTGAGATAGTCTCCTGGAGGAAGTTCGATGATGATGAAAGAAACAATAGAGATAACGAACAACAAAGGAATGGCGTAGAGAACTCGTTTTGCTATATAAGCGAGCACCCAGTACACCTCCTCGAAAATTGTTTTCGAAATCAGAAGTTACAATCGCGGGTTACATCGTTCCTTCTTGGAATGAATTCTACACTATCACATCAAAAGAAATCAAGCACCATTAACGGCGATTACACCACATTAACTTCGAATAGCAGAAATTATTGCAGAATATCTTCGTTTTTCTAATTTGAAAGTTCCTTTCACAATAATGGTATAATTTCTTATCGAAGAAGCTCAATTTTTTCTTTACAAAAAATAACTTTAGGGTGATATAATTTCCCAAAAGAAGGTTGGTTAATTTTATGCAGGGAGGTGTGTGAATCTATGCAAGTCAGGAAGAGACGGGGTCTTCTGGATGTTTCAACCGCCGTACTGGTGGGGATTTTAGCGGGTTTTCTCGGTGTCGTACTGGCAGCATCGGGTGTTCTAAGTTTCGGGAAAGAAGCCTTCTCTAAGGGAGATTCTTCTCTCGAAACAGTTCTCGCTTTGAATTTTGAAGGAACGACGGAAGGTGTGGTCCCATTTGGAAAAGACGTTGTTCTCACAGCTTCTCAGGATGTAGCAGCAGATGGTGCGTACTCTCTAAAGGTCGAGAACAGAACCTCCCCATGGGATGGGGTAGAAATCGACCTGACCGAAAAGGTAAAATCCGGAGTAGATTACCTTCTTTCCTTCCAGGTCTATCAGTCTTCTGATGCCCCACAGCTGTTCAACGTAGTTGTGAGAACAGAAGACGAGAAAGGAGAGAGGTACGACGTCATACTCGACAAGGTTGTCGTATCAGATCACTGGAAAGAGATTTCAGTGCCGTTCTCACCTACGTTCGAAGGCACACCCGCAGAATACTCTCTCATCATCGTAGCGTCTAAAAACACGAATTTCACTTTCTACCTTGACAAGGTTCAGGTATTCGCTCCAAAAGAATCGGGTCCGAAGGCCATTTATGAAACATCCTTTGAAAATGGTGTTGGAGACTGGCAGCCCAGAGGAGACGTGAACATCGAAGTCTCATCTGAAATGGCACATTCTGGTGAGAGTTCGCTCTTTATCTCCAACCGGCAGAAAGGCTGGCAGGGCGCCCAGATCAACCTGAAAGGAATCCTGAAAACAGGAAAAACCTACGCCTTTGAAGCCTGGGTTTATCAAAACTCCGGTCAAGATCAGACGATCATCATGACGATGCAGAGAAAGTACTCATCCGACACGAGCACACAGTACGAATGGATAAAATCAGCCGCTGTACCATCTGGCCAGTGGGTCCAGCTTTCCGGAACGTACACAATCCCGGCCGGAGTTACCGTGGAAGATCTCACGCTTTACTTCGAATCTCAAAATCCAACTCTCGAGTTCTACGTAGACGACGTGAAGATAGTGGATACAACTTCCGCAGAGATAAAGATTGAAATGGAACCTGAAAAAGAGATACCTGCTCTGAAAGAAGTACTAAAAGACTACTTCAAAGTCGGAGTTGCACTGCCGTCCAAGGTCTTCCTCAACCCGAAGGACATAGAACTCATCACGAAACACTTCAACAGCATCACCGCAGAAAACGAGATGAAACCAGAGAGCCTGCTCGCGGGCATCGAAAACGGTAAGCTGAAGTTCAGGTTTGAAACAGCAGACAAATACATTCAGTTCGTCGAGGAAAACGGCATGGTTATAAGAGGTCACACACTGGTGTGGCACAACCAGACACCCGACTGGTTCTTCAAAGACGAAAACGGAAACCTCCTCTCCAAAGAAGCGATGACGGAAAGACTCAAAGAGTACATCCACACCGTTGTCGGACACTTCAAAGGAAAAGTCTACGCATGGGACGTGGTGAACGAAGCGGTCGATCCGAACCAGCCGGATGGACTGAGAAGATCCACCTGGTACCAGATCATGGGGCCTGACTACATAGAACTCGCCTTCAAGTTCGCAAGAGAAGCAGATCCAGATGCAAAACTCTTCTACAACGACTACAACACATTCGAGCCCAGAAAGAGAGATATCATCTACAACCTCGTGAAGGATCTCAAGGAGAAGGGACTCATCGATGGGATAGGCATGCAGTGTCACATCAGTCTTGCAACAGACATCAAACAGATCGAAGAGGCCATCAAAAAGTTCAGCACCATACCCGGTATAGAAATTCACATCACAGAACTCGATATGAGTGTCTACAGAGATTCCAGTTCCAACTACCCAGAGGCACCGAGGACGGCACTCATCGAACAGGCTCACAAAATGATGCAGCTCTTTGAGATTTTCAAGAAGTACAGCAACGTGATCACGAACGTCACATTCTGGGGTCTCAAAGACGATTACTCCTGGAGAGCAACAAGAAGAAACGACTGGCCGCTCATCTTCGACAAAGATCACCAGGCGAAACTCGCTTACTGGGCGATAGTGGCACCTGAGGTCCTTCCACCACTTCCAAAAGAAAGCAGGATCTCCGAAGGCGAGGCTGTGGTAGTGGGGATGATGGATGACTCGTACCTGATGTCGAAGCCGATAGAGATCCTTGACGAAGAAGGGAACGTGAAGGCAACGATCAGGGCGGTGTGGAAAGACAGCACGATCTACATCTACGGAGAGGTACAGGACAAGACGAAAAAACCAGCAGAAGACGGAGTGGCCATATTCATCAACCCGAACAACGAAAGAACACCCTATCTGCAGCCTGATGACACCTACGCTGTGCTGTGGACAAACTGGAAGACGGAGGTCAACAGAGAAGACGTACAGGTGAAGAAATTCGTTGGGCCTGGCTTTAGAAGATACAGCTTCGAGATGTCGATCACGATACCGGGTGTGGAGTTCAAGAAAGACAGCTACATAGGATTCGACGCTGCGGTGATAGACGACGGGAAGTGGTACAGCTGGAGCGACACGACGAACAGCCAGAAGACGAACACGATGAACTACGGAACGCTGAAACTCGAAGGAATAATGGTAGCGACAGCAAAATACGGAACACCGGTCATCGATGGAGAGATAGACGAGATCTGGAACACGACAGAGGAGATAGAGACGAAAGCGGTGGCCATGGGATCGCTTGACAAGAACGCGACAGCGAAAGTGAGGGTGCTGTGGGACGAGAACTACCTGTACGTACTTGCAATCGTGAAAGACCCCGTTCTGAACAAAGACAACAGCAACCCGTGGGAACAGGATTCCGTGGAGATCTTCATCGACGAGAACAACCACAAGACAGGATACTACGAAGACGACGACGCACAGTTCAGGGTGAACTACATGAACGAGCAGACGTTTGGAACGGGAGGAAGTCCAGCGAGGTTCAAGACAGCGGTGAAACTGATCGAAGGAGGATACATAGTTGAGGCAGCGATCAAGTGGAAGACGATCAAACCCACACCGAACACGGTGATAGGATTCAACATCCAGGTGAACGATGCGAACGAGAAAGGGCAGAGGGTCGGTATCATCTCCTGGAGCGATCCCACAAACAACAGCTGGAGAGATCCTTCAAAGTTCGGTAACCTCAGGCTCATCAAGTGAGGGGGGAGATTTCCCCCTCCTTATTTGATCATAATCTTAAGGGGGTAGATAGATCATGAAGAAATGGTTTTTGATGAGCGTGCTGGGAGTTTTCGCTTTTCTGATCATCCTTTCAGGATGTGTCTCTGCACCTGGTACGGGAGGAGCATTGAACAAGGTTCTAAAGGTAGAAACGGGTGATCAAGGCTGGAAAACGGCATGGTTCTATGGTATTGGGAACTACATCAACGCAGATGCAACCTACACCTACAGCGTCAGAATCTACCACGAAGAAGCCACATCTGTGAAGTTCAACCTCACGTTGAAGACAACAACAAATCAGTACAAATCCATATTCTGGGGAAGAGAAGTGCTACCCGCAACATGGGTGACGATCGAGGCAACCTACACGTTGAACTCCTCTGATGGAAATCCCTCGGACATCTACATCGAACCTCAGACCCCCGGTATCACCTTCTACCTCGACGACTTCGTGATCAAAGATGAGAGTGGCAAAGTTGTTTTGAAAACTGATTTCGAAGACGGTACAGAACAGGGCTGGTCAGGTAACAACGCCACTGTTTCGGTTGTGTACGATCCTGCTCAATCTCAATGAGCTGAGACATCAAAAAACAACCCCCGCTCGTGCGGGGGGTTATTCTTCATACACTGTGTAGATACTCATTTTTCAAATATCTGGAGGAAACGAAAATAAGAAGAGATCCACCGATGAGCTTCAGGAGGTAGATGATGATTTCCGGTAATCCCAACTTATAACCGACCGAGAAGAAAAATGGAGCCTGAAACCCTGCCCAAACAAACATGAGGATTCCTGAAACTGTGAGAACCGCCCTTAGAAGATCCTTCATACTGTTTTCTGCCATTTTTTTGAAGTAACTCTCACTGAATATGAAAAATCCAAGGAACGCGATGCCCAAAACTATCACAACGAATTTGTCCACAGCGTTTATGGTTTGTAAACGAGCACTTGTGAGTCCAAGCAAGGTGAAGAAGAATCTTCTACCTTCCATGAATATCACGTAAAATCCAAGAACACTCGTCACTGCAAGAAAGAGATAGGCCAAAACGTAATTGAAAATTTTTTTCATAATTTCCCCCTCATCCAAAGAAGAGAGCTTTCGGGCCATCGTAACTAACGTGCTTCACGAGTTCTCTTGCTTCCTTAATAGGAATCTGCCCCTTTTCAACCATCTCTCCCACCACATTCGAAAGAACCCTCCTGAACATCTCTGTTCTGGAACCGAAGGAGAGAAGTTTTCTGGAATCTGTGACCATTCCCGCAAGGTTGTACAGAAGATCGACTGAAGCGAGGTATTTCAGGTGCATCTCCATGCCAAATGGACTGTCGTTGAACCACCATGGAGCACCGACATAAACATTCGGAAAAGCACGTGCAATGGTGGATATCGTTGGAAGATGCGTGGGATCGAGTACATAGAGAACGATCTTGAGCTTTCCGTCGAACTCGTTCAGAAAGTACCTCAGCCCTTCTGCGATTCTCAGAAAGTTCGTCGAAATATCTCCTCCTGAGTCCGGTCCGAGCGTTTTGAAAAGGCTGTCTCTATAATCTCTCAAAGCACCGATGTGAAGCTGTGTCACCCAGTTCGTTTCCTGGTTCATTTTCCCAAACTGAACCATCATAAAGGCCTTGTAATCGTTTATTTCATCCTGAGTGAGTTTCTCCCCACTGAAGGCTTTTTCATGAACTGCCCTTGCTCTGTTTTCGTCCACATAGTATACCGATGGCTCCAGGAGAGCATGGTCACTCGCCACACAACCATGCTCTTTGAAATGTTCGTGTGACTTCCAGAGCGCGTTCAGAAAACCATCGAGTGTAGAGGTGTCTTCACCGTAACGCTCCCCCATCTTCTCCACGTACTCTCTCCATCCCTCTTTGTCTACGTTCATTGCTCTGTCTGGTCTCCAGGTGGGAAGGATGGTAACACCTTCCACCGCTTCTTTTGCCTTCCTGTGATGTTCCAGAGTGGAAACAGGATCATCTGTTGTGCAAAGGATCTCCACCTTCATGTCTCTGAGAAGTTTCTGAGGTGTCATCTCAGGAAGCTTCTTTTTCGTTTCTTCCCATATCTCTTCTGCCGTCTCTTCTGAAATTACCTTCTTTATGTTGAACCTTCTCCAGAGATCAAGGTGTATCCACTCGTAGGTTGGATTTCCCACAAATCTTGGAAACACCTTTGCGAGGGCAAGCCATTTTTCTTTGTTACTTCTCGATCCAGTTATGTACTCTTCCGAAACACCACAGCGTCTCATGAGTTCCCACACATAATGATCTGTCGCACCCTCTACTTCCCAGATATCGTTCCAGGGTTTGTTCTCAACGATGTCTTTCGCATCCAGATGGTTGTGTGGATCCACAATGGGAAGATCCTTGACCTCATTGAACAATCGCACAGCTGCTCTGTTTGTCAGAAGGTAATCCTCTCCAAGAAACATACATCCACCTCCATTTGAAAATGGTTTTCTCAAAAAGAAAATCTTCATGGTATTATTATAATTGATTGTAGACAAAGAAGAAAATCAGGGAGGCAGAGAATTTGAATACCCTCAAAAAAGCCTTCGAAATACTGGATTTCATCGTAAAGAATCCTGGCGATGTAAGCGTTTCTGAAATAGCCGAAAAGTTCAATATGAGCGTTTCAAACGCATACAAATACATGGTTGTTCTCGAAGAGAAAGGGTTTGTTCTCAGAAAAAAAGACAAGAGATACGTACCGGGGTACAAATTGATAGAGTACGGTTCATTCGTTCTGAGGCGCTTCAACATTAGGGATATAGCTCACGACCATCTCGTGGATATCATGAAAAGAACGGGGGAAACAGTACACCTGATTTTGAAAGATGGCTTCGAGGGAGTTTACATAGACAAGGTGGAGGGTGAGCAGAGCATTCCTATGGTCTCAAGACTTGGTATGAAAGTCGACCTTTACTCCACAGCCTCTGGTAAATCCATTCTCGCCTTCGTTCCCGAAAAAGAATTGAAGGAATACCTGAAAATTGTGGAACTAAAACCAAAAACCCCAAACACCATCACGAATCCCAGAGTACTGAAGAGAGAGCTTGAAAAAATTAGAAAGCGAGGATACGCCGTAGACAACGAAGAAAACGAAATAGGTATCATGTGTGTGGGAGTTCCTATATTTGATCACAACGGATATCCGGTGGCTGGAGTGAGTATTTCCGGGGTTGCACGAAAGTTCACAGAGGAAAAAATAGAAGAATACTCCGATGTACTCAAAGAAAAGGCAGAAGAAATATCCAGAAAACTTGGATATTGAAACCCGCAGATTTATGGTTTTTGTTTTTTTGAAATATGATTAAATATCACATATCAGGAGGGATGAAGATGGAAGAGCTCTTCAAAAAACACAAGATTGTAGCCGTGCTGAGGGCAAACAGTGTGGAAGAAGCGAAAGAAAAGGCGTTGGCTGTTTTTGAAGGAGGAGTTCACCTCATCGAAATCACCTTCACTGTTCCAGACGCTGACACAGTCATCAAAGAACTCTCGTTCCTCAAGGAAAAAGGTGCCATAATAGGTGCAGGTACAGTGACGAGTGTCGAACAGTGCAGAAAAGCTGTAGAAAGTGGAGCAGAGTTCATCGTCAGTCCACACCTTGACGAGGAAATCTCTCAATTCTGCAAAGAAAAAGGTGTCTTCTACATGCCCGGTGTGATGACACCCACCGAACTTGTAAAAGCCATGAAACTCGGTCACACGATTTTGAAACTCTTCCCTGGAGAAGTGGTGGGACCTCAGTTTGTAAAAGCGATGAAAGGACCGTTCCCCAATGTGAAATTCGTGCCCACTGGAGGCGTGAATCTGGACAACGTGTGTGAGTGGTTCAAAGCCGGAGTCCTCGCTGTTGGTGTTGGAAGTGCGCTTGTGAAAGGAACACCAGACGAGGTGAGAGAAAAAGCAAAAGCGTTCGTAGAAAAGATCAGGGGGTGCACAGAATGAAGGTGGTAACTTTTGGAGAGATCATGTTGAGACTCTCACCACCAGATCATAAGAGGATCTTCCAGACAGACAGCTTCGACGTCACCTACGGCGGAGCAGAAGCGAACGTAGCGGCTTTTCTTGCTCAGATGGGACTCGATGCGTACTTTGTGACAAAACTACCAAACAACCCGCTGGGGGACGCTGCAGCAGGACATCTCAGAAAGTTCGGTGTGAAGACAGACTACATAGCAAGAGGTGGAAATCGAATAGGTATTTACTTCCTTGAGATAGGGGCTTCTCAGAGACCGAGTAAAGTTGTCTACGACAGAGCACACTCTGCCATTTCTGAGGCAAAAAGGGAAGACTTCGACTGGGAGAAAATTTTGGATGGTGCGAGATGGTTCCACTTCTCAGGAATTACTCCTCCTCTTGGAAAAGAACTTCCTCTCATCCTTGAAGACGCTTTGAAAGTCGCTAATGAAAAAGGTGTGACGGTGAGCTGTGATCTAAATTACAGAGCAAGACTCTGGACAAAAGAAGAGGCACAGAAGGTGATGATTCCATTCATGGAATACGTGGATGTTCTGATCGCAAACGAAGAAGACATAGAAAAAGTTCTTGGCATCTCGGTTGAAGGTCTCGATCTTAAGACAGGAAAACTGAACAGAGAAGCGTACGCGAAGATAGCAGAAGAAGTCACTAGGAAATACAACTTCAAGACGGTTGGTATCACTCTCAGAGAAAGCATATCCGCAACTGTGAATTACTGGTCCGTCATGGTTTTTGAAAATGGTCAGCCCCATTTCTCGAACAGATATGAAATACATATCGTGGACAGAGTGGGAGCCGGAGACAGCTTTGCAGGAGCTCTCATCTACGGAAGTTTGATGGGATTTGACTCGCAGAAAAAGGCCGAATTCGCGGCAGCCGCTTCCTGTCTCAAGCACACAATACCCGGGGATTTTGTGGTGCTCAGCATAGAAGAGATAGAGAAACTCGCGTCCGGTGCTACCTCCGGTCGAGTGGAAAGATAAGGAGGTGAAAACGTGCGTCTCAACAGGGAAACGATAAAAGATAGAGCGGCTTGGGAAAAGATAGGTGTCAGGCCTCCGTATTTCGATCTCGACGAAGTAGAGAAAAATACAAAAGAACAACCGAAATGGGTTCATTTCGGTGGTGGAAACATATTCAGGGGATTCGTTGCGGCAGTGCTTCAGAATCTCCTCGAAGAGGGAAAGGAAGACACTGGTATAAATGTGATAGAACTCTTCGACTACGAAGTCATAGACAAAGTTTACAAACCGTACGACAATTTATCGATAGCGGTCACAATAAAACCCGACGGAGATTTTGAAAAGAGAATCATAGCGAGCGTGATGGAAGCTCTCAAGGGAGATCCTTCGCATCCAGACTGGGAAAGAGCAAAAGAAATCTTCAGAAATCCTTCTCTTCAGCTCGCTTCTCTCACCATCACAGAAAAAGGCTACAACATAGAAGATCAGGCCGGGAACCTCTTTCCTCAGGTGATGGAGGACATGAAAAACGGTCCTGTCTCACCCCAAACATCGATGGGAAAAGTGGCTGCACTTCTTTACGAAAGATTCAAAGCGGGAAGACTTCCTATCGCTCTTCTCAGCCTCGATAATTTCTCAAGAAATGGCGAAAAACTCTACAGCTCTGTGAAAAGAATTTCCGAGGAGTGGGTTAAAAGCGGTCTGGTGGAAAAAGATTTCATTGATTATCTGGAAAAAGACGTTGCTTTCCCATGGAGTATGATAGATAAGATTGTACCGGGTCCTTCAGAATTCATAAAAGAGCACTTAGAAAAACTTGGAATAGAGGGAATGGAAATCTTTGTGACATCCAAGAGGACCCACATCGCTCCTTTCGTAAACATGGAATGGGCTCAGTATCTGGTGATAGAAGACAGCTTTCCGAACGGCCGGCCAAAACTCGAAGGAGCAGATAGGAACGTTTTTCTGACAGACAGAGAAACTGTTGAGAAGGCAGAAAGAATGAAGGTGACAACCTGTCTCAATCCTCTTCACACAGCGCTGGCCATCTTCGGTTGCCTTCTGGGATACAAAAAGATCGCAGACGAAATGAAAGACCCCCTCCTGAAAAAACTTGTAGAAGGTGTGGGAGAAGAGGGAATAAAAGTTGTGGTAGATCCTGGTATCATAAATCCAAGAGAATTCTTGAACGAAGTGATAAACATCAGACTTCCCAATCCGTATCTGCCAGACACACCGCAGAGAATAGCAACGGATACCTCTCAAAAGATGCCTATCAGGTTCGGCGAAACTATAAAGGCATACCACGAAAGACCAGATCTGGATCCAAGGAATCTGAAATACATACCACTTGTGATAGCGGGATGGTGCAGATACCTCATGGGAATAGACGATGAAGGAAGAGAAATGCAGCTCAGTCCAGATCCCCTTCTTGAGAACCTGAGGTCTTACGTTTCAAAGATAAAATTCGGCGATCCCGAATCCACGGATGATCATCTGAAACCGATCCTTTCCAGCCAGCAGCTTTTCAGAGTGAACCTGTACGAAGTAGGACTTGGAGAAAAAATAGAAGAACTGTTCAAGAAGATGATCACAGGGCCACGAGCTGTGAGGAAAACACTCGAAGAAGTCGTTGGGAGGGAAGATGGATGAAGCTTGTCTTCAGATGGTATGGTGAAAAACACGATACCGTGACACTGGAACAAATACGTCAGATCCCAGGAGTAGAAGGAGTCGTAGGGGCTTTGTTTGACATACCTGTGGGAGAAGTCTGGCCATTTGAGGAAATAATGAAGCTGAAAGAAACCGTTGAAAAAGCGGGATTGAAACTCGAAGTTATCGAGAGTGTGAACGTCCACGAAGACATAAAACTGGGTCTTCCCACAAGGGACAGATATATAGAGAACTACAAGAAAACGATCAGAAATCTGGCAAAGGCCGGTGTGAAGGTAGTCTGCTACAACTTCATGCCCGTATTCGACTGGATGAGAACGGATCTACACAAAAAACTCCCGGATGGCTCTGAAACGATGGAGTACGATCACCGTCTCATCGAAGGAGTAACACCAGACGAACTCATAAAACGAGTGAAAGAGGGCTCTCAGGGTTTCGTCCTTCCAGGATGGGAATGGGACAGGTTGGAGAAACTGAGAGAAACCTTCGAACTCTACAAGAACGTAGATGAAGAAAAACTCTTCGAAAACCTGGTTTATTTTCTCGAAAGAGTCATTCCCGTTTGTGAAGAGTGCGATGTGAAACTCGCAATACACCCGGATGATCCACCATGGAGTATTTTTGGCCTGCCAAGGATTATAACAAACAAGGAAAACATAGAGAGAATGTTGAAAGCTGTTGACAGCCCCTACAACGGAATAACGTTCTGCATGGGATCACTTGGAGCAAATCCTGAGAATAACATACCTGAGATGATAAGATACTTCGGAAAGATGGGCAGGATCCACTTTGCACACGTGAGAAACCTGAAGTTCACCGGTGAGAAGAGTTTCTACGAAACTGCACATCCTTCCTTCTGCGGTTCTCACGATCTCTTTGAAGTGATGAAAGCGTTTCATGACATAGGCTACGAAGGGTACATACGTCCTGATCATGGAAGACTGATCTGGGGTGAAAAGGCACGACCTGGCTATGGACTCTACGACAGGGCACTCGGTGCAACCTACATTCTTGGCCTCTGGGAAGCCATCGACAAAATGAAAAAGAGATACTGCTGAAAATAAGGGGGCATCGCCCCCTCATTTTCTTTCTTCTATCTTTTTCTCCAGCACCTCTTTTATCGCGTAATAACAAGGCTTGGGGTTGTAATTCTCATCGAAGAGCAACGCTTTCCCGTACCCTTTGAAAAAGCCGGGAACCCAGGAGTATTTGTCTGTGAATCCCCAAAACTGGATCGCTTTAACTGCAGGGTTGTCCAAGCATATATCGAAGATCTTCGCACAAACTTCAGCCTGTTTTTTCAAATAATACTCCTCCGAACCACTGAGAGGAATTCTCACATCCATCTCTGTGATGTATATTTGAAGACCGAGTTTCGCAAATCTCTCCAAATTCCTTCTGAAACTGTCATAATTGAGCCCTCTGTAGTCTATGTGCATCTGAAATCCTATTCCATCTACAGGCACTCCCTTTTCTTTCAACTCTTTTATCATGTTGTAGACGAAGTTCGATTTTGCGTTGATTTCTTCTATGCTGTAGTCGTTGTAGATGAGAATCGCATCTGGATCGGCTTCTTTTGCCCATCTGAACGCTTTTTCAATGTATTCAGGACCGATCGTCTTGTACCACACGCTTTCCCTGTAGGTTCCAGAATCGCTCACCGCTTCGTTCACCACATCCCAGATCTTCACTCTACCTTTGAAATGAGACACCACCGTTTTTATGTGGTCTTCAAGAACGTTCAAAAGTTCTTCCTTTGTCCATTCTCTACCAGTGATCCATCCAGGAAGCTGGTTGTGCCAGACAAGAGTGTGTCCATGCACGATCATGTCGTTTTCTTCTGCAAACTCAACGTGTTTTTCAGCGGGAGTGAAATTGTATCTGTCTCTTTCTGGATGAATCGTATCCCACTTCATCTGGTTCTCAGGGGTCAGGATGTTGAATTCTCTTCTTGCAACTTCTATGTACTTTTCTGTGTCGGGAAGAGACCAGAAATTGTTGATTGCGGCAAAACCAATATAGATGTTCAGCTTTTCTGCGAGTTCTCTCAGAGATACATTCTGAGAGCTGAAAACTGGAACACATCCCAACAAAAGGATCAACACAGAAGGTAATATTTTCATAACATGAAACCTCCTTCTCTATGATTTAACGAAAATATGATACCAGAAAGGAAAAAAGAGAAAAAAGAAGAAAAACGACAATATTTTGAAATAATCTTTTACAAACGCAGATAACCTCCATTATCCCAGAAAAGCGCACCTTGATTTTCTCGGAGATTTACATTAAAATATTTCCCGAAAGGAAAAAATATAACATACAATCAAGGGAGGTGAGTTTTCATGAAGAAGTTTCTTGTAGTTTTGTTCGTCGTTTCCATGTTCAGTCTGTTCTTTGCACAGCAGTTGCCACCAGGTATTCCCAGAAACGAAACACTCATAGCTCAATATCTTACGGGAAGGGCAGCAAACGCTGGAAACTTCAACATCTGGGCCACTTGGGTTTGGAACGACAGGGGTATTCAAAACCTGCTCCTTGAACCTCTGTGGTGTGTTGAGTACGCTACAGGAGAAATTATCAATGCACTCGCCGCAGAACCTCCGAAGTACAACTCTGACTTCACAGAAGTTACCATCAAACTCAGGAAAGGTGTTTACTGGAGCGATGGTGTACCGTTCACAGCGGACGACCTCATCTACACTATTGAACTTGCAAAGAACACCGAAGGATTTGGTTACCATGCCCAAATGCAGCAAGTAAAAGAAATAGTGAAGGTTGATGACTACACAGTCCTGATAAAACTCGAAGAACCAAACTCCAGGTTCCACACTTATTTCCTCGACAGATGGGGCGCTCTGAGACCGCTTCCAAAGCACGTGTTTGAAAAGGTGGAAGATCCTCTCACATTCGATTTCAATCCACCTGTTGGAACAGGGCCCTACGTTCTTCACAGTTACGATCCAGGAGGATACTGGACGCTCTGGCAGAGAAGAGAAGACTGGGATAGAACACCAACTGGTATGCTTTACGGAATGCCGCAGCCAAAATATGTATTGATGATTTTCCATAGTGCTCCAGAAAAGAGAGTTCTTGCGATGGCACAGCATCAGCTTGACATTTCAGATATGTCACTTGAAGCTCTCAAAGCGGTTCTCAACAGGGTTAAGACAGCCAGAGCCTGGAGGAAAAACTTTCCGTGGACTGTCAACATCGACCCGTGTGTGACAGGTCTCCACTTCAACACTGCCAAAGAACCCTTCAACAATCCTGAAGTGAGATGGGCTCTTGTTCTTGCAATTGATATCGTTGAATACGCTGCTAACGCATTTGACGGAGCAGTAACGTTGAGCCCAATTCACATTCCTCTCACAACCGCATACTACAACTGGTACTTCACAAAACTTGAAGACTGGCTGAAGAACTTCGAGCTTGATCTTGGAAACGGCGAAAAGTTCAAGCCATACGATCCCGAGGCTGGATTCAGGCTGGCAGAGTACGCAAGAAAGAGAGGATACCCTGTCCCAGATAATCCCGAGCTGATCAAGAGGATCTTCGGACCTGGTTGGTGGAAGTATGCCCCCGATGTTGCAGAAAAGCTTCTGGAAAAGAACGGATTCTATAGAGACAAAGACGGAAAATGGCATCTACCAAATGGTGAACTCTGGAAGATCACTATCAATACAGGTATGAATCCTGCTGGACCTGCCGAAAGGAACGCTTTTGCAGCTTCTCAAGCCTGGAAAAAGTTTGGTATAGACGTAGTTGTTCAGCCGACAGAACTAGGTGGTACTCTCCATCCACAAGGAGAATTTGAAGTATCTACAGATTGGCCAGCAGCAGAGCCATGGGGAGGACATCCTGATCTGTTCAGAACGCTTGAGCCGTTCCATTCCAAATACCTTGTTCCTCTAGGTGAAGATGCGCCGTGGGGTAACTACGCAAGATGGACCAATCCCGAAATGGACAAGATCATAGACGAAATACAGAAGACGGCCTGGGGAGACACAAAGAAACTCATTGAACTCGGAGTGGAGGGCTTGAAACTTCTTGTCAAAGAAATGCCAACAATCCCGACGTTTAACTATCCTGGTGTGGTAGTATACGATGAATATTATTGGACAAATTATCCAACAGCGGAGAACATGTACGCACAACCGTATACACATTGGCCGAACTTCAAGTACATGCTTCCGTTCCTGAAACCAACCGGTAGAAAATGATGTAAAATACTTTCAAACAGGGGGCCGGGGGGACACCCCCCCGGTCCTTTAAAGAGAAAAGGAGGGCAGATACCTTGAGTTTTGTAAGAAGATACCTGCTTCCGAGATTGATAACTTATTTTCTTGTCATCTGGGTAGGAATTACTATGATTTTCTTCATTCCGAGATTCCTACCAACAGATCCAGTTCAACAGTTCATAAGTCGTCTTGTGACACAAGGAACGTACATGGATCCAAAGGCGATAGAAGAGATGACAGAAACCTTGAAAGAACTTTATGGGCTGAAAGGAAGCCTGTGGGATCAGTACGTCAACTTCTGGAAAAGACTTTTAAAAGGCGATTTTGGTCCTTCATACTTTCAGTTTCCAACTCCTGTGATGAAATTAATAAGACAATCACTGCCCTGGACTGCCTGGCTCTTGTTTGTAACGACTGTCATTTCCTGGATCATAGGAAACATTCTTGGAGGACTCGCAGGGTATTTTTCCAATAGAAAATGGGTGAAGATTCTCGATGGTATTGCGATGGTGATAAGACCGATGCCGTACTACATCCTCGCACTCGGACTTTTGATCCTCCTTGCGTATATACTTCCCATCTTTCCAATCGGCGGAGGTTTTGCAATAGGAATGAAATTCACCTTCAGCTGGGAAAACCTGCTGATACTCCTAAAACACGCTTTTCTTCCCGCGCTTTCTTTACTTTTAATAGGAATATTTGTTTGGTTCCAAGCCATGAAACTCGTGGTTCAGAGTGTGAAATCAGAGGACTATGTGAAATACGCAAAGATGGGAGGAATAGAAGAAAGAAGAATCGTTCGAAGATATGTCATAAGAAACGCTATGTTACCACAGATAACGGGTCTTGCTCTCTCTCTGGGACAGATCTTTGGAGGTGCTTTGATCACGGAGATCGTGTTCTCCTATCCTGGTATTGGAACACTTCTCTACAACGCCATTTTTACAGGTGACTACAACCTTTTGATGGGAGTGAGTACACTCTCCATTCTTTTGATCACAACCAGTATTCTTTTGATAGATCTTCTCTACCCACTATTCGATCCAAGGGTGAGATACAGATGAAAAAGGAGTGGAAAAAATGCAGGTGTTGAAAGATCTGTTGAGAGATACACGTTTCAGATTCGGCTTCATAGTTCTTCTGGTACTTTTGACACTCTCTATCCTGTCTTTCTTTTCACCGTACAACCCGTACCTGTGGAATCAGGTCCCGAGGGATCTTCCACCCCATTGGCCTCACATATTGGGAACCAATTCGATGGGACAGGACATTTTCTGGAAACTCACTTTCGCTGTGAGAAACTCACTTGTCATGTCACTGATCGCGGGGCTTGTATCGAGAGTTATAGCCATGATCGTCGGCATGATAGCCGGATACAAAGGAGGAGCCGCAGATAGAGTTTTGACATTTCTCAGCGACTCCTTCTTGGTTATACCACTTTTTATCATCATTGTTCTTATTGCTACAATAGTAAAAGGACGTTTAAATTTACCCACACTTGGGCTTCTCCTTGGAGTCTTTGGTTGGGCATGGGATGCGAGAGTGATCAGGTCTCAGGTTTTGAGTTTGAGGGAAAGAGATTTCACCTACACCGCTCTTCTCTCTGGATCAAAAGCCCTTTCGATCGTTTTCAAAGAGTATTTACCGTTTCTGATACCGCTCATATTCGCCACTCTCATAGGTAACATGTCCTGGGCAATTGGAATGGAGATCACACTCGCGATACTGGGTGTGTCGAACCTGGACATACCCACACTCGGTACCATGCTTCAGTGGTCGATAAACTACCAGGCCCTTCTACTGGGATACTGGTGGTGGGTGCTGACTCCTGTTGTAACGTCTATCTTTTTGTTCATAGCGCTGTATCTGATCTCAATCAGCATCAGTGAATACCTTGATCCGAGGATGAGGATACAGAGAATAGGACAGGCATGAGGTGATAGCGGTGGAAGTGTTGAGAACAGAAAATCTCAAGTCTTATTACATTCTGGACATATTCGGAAAAAAGCGAGTAGTGAAAGCGGTGGACGACGTGAACATTTCGATCATGGAGAACGAGATATACGGTATCGCAGGAGAGAGCGGTTGCGGAAAGAGCACTCTTTTGAGAGCTCTCTTTGCTGCAATAGAACCACCACAGAGAATAGTGGGAGGAAAAGTGCTCTACAGAGAAAACGGAAAAGAAGTGGATGTTTATTCCCTGAGTGATGAAGAGAGAAGAAGGCTCAGATGGAGTTTCATTTCTTACGTTCCACAGGGATCGATGAGCGTTCTCAATCCCGTGGTGAAGATAAAAGAGACCTTCAAGGATTTCATAGAAAGCCACACGACTGGAAAGACGAAAGAAGAAGCGTACGAGATGGCAAAAGAACACATAAGAGAGCTGGGGCTTCCAATAGAGATTCTGAACGCCTATCCACACCAGCTATCTGGTGGAATGAGACAGAGGGTGACGATCGCCCTTGCAACCGTTCTGTCACCGAAGGTGATCATAGCGGATGAACCAACGACCGCTCTCGACGTTGTAACTCAGAGAGGTGTGGTCCAACTTCTCAAGGAGATACAATCTTCAAGACAGAACACCATCATCCTTGTCACACACGATATGGGGGTTCATGCGAACGTGACAGACAGGATAGCGATCATGTACGCCGGGAAGATCATAGAAGAAGGAAAAACAGAAGAGATCTTTGAAAACCCCATGCATCCCTACACGAAGTATCTGATCTACTCGCTTCCAAAGTTTGGAGACAAAGGAAGGAGAGAAAGCGCTCCTGGAAGTCCTCCATCACTCGCCGATCTTCCACCAGGATGCAGTTTCCATCCAAGATGTCCACATGCGTTCGACAGGTGTAAAAAAGAAGTACCCCCTCTCAAGGAATACCTGCCGGGCCACAGAGTTGCATGCTGGTTAGTAGAGGAGGGAAAGAATGCCGCTTCTTGAGATAAAAAATCTGACGAAGATCTTCACCATAGGGAGCATCTTCTCCAGAACGAGAATAGTGGCTGTGGATAACGTGAACTTCGATATAAACGAAGCAGAGATCTTCACCCTCGCCGGAGAGAGCGGTGGTGGAAAAACACGACTGCCAGATCATCTCGGCCTTGAAGACCCACTCTGTGAGATCGTCTACAAATCATCCTCGGCTTTGAAGAACCCACCTCTGGTGAGATCGTCTACAAAGGAAGAAAAATCGATCGTGTGCATCAGAACGAAAAAGAAAGAAGAGAGCTTCTAAAAGAAATACAGGCTGTCTTCCAGAATCCGTTCTCCACGTTCAACCCCCTCAGGAAGGTGGACAGGTACTTCTATGAGACACTCTTCAACCTTGGCATAGCGGATACAAAAAAGAAGGCAGAAGAGATCATCAGGGAGAAGCTTTCCGCAGTCGGTATCTCCTTTGAAGAATTTTCCGAGAAGTACCCAAGTGAGTTCTCGGGAGGTCAGCTTCAAAGAATCTCCATCGCAAGGGCGCTTCTCACGAATCCTTCTCTTCTTGTCGCAGACGAACCCGTCTCGATGGTCGACGCTTCTTTGAGAATGTCGATCGTGAACCTCTTCAAGGATCTCAAAGAACAGTACGGTGTGAGCGTGCTCTACATCACCCACGATCTCACAACGGCTTACTACGTCTCTGACAGAATCGCCGTCATGTTCAGAGGAAATATAGTGGAACTGGGACCTGCAGAGAAAGTTCTCATGGAACCAAAGCATCCATACACCCAGCTTTTGAGGGAATCCGTCCCAGAGCCGGATCCGAAGAAAAAGTGGGACATCAGGATAAAACTGTCCGAGACAGAGCAGGCAGAGTATCTGAGACAGGGCTGCAAGTTCGCAGGAAGATGTCCAAAGGCCATGGATATATGCAGAAAGGAGCCTCCTCCATATTTTGAAGTTGATGGTGTGCAGGTGAAGTGCTGGTTGTACAGATGAGCTTTATGGTTTCAATAACGGATGAGGAGGGAAAAATATGGAACTGTACAGGGATCCTTCGCAACCCATCGAAGTGAGAGTGAGAGATCTTCTTTCCAGAATGACGCTGGAAGAGAAGGTGGCCCAGCTTGGGTCTGTCTGGGGTTACGAACTGATAGACGAGAGGGGAAAATTCAACAAGGAAAAAGCAAAAGAACTCCTCAAAAATGGTATAGGCCAGATCACAAGGCCTGGTGGATCAACGAACCTTGAACCTCAGGAAGCCGCGGAACTTGTGAACGAAATACAGAGATTTCTCGTGGAAGAAACACGTCTTGGAATTCCTGCGATGATACACGAGGAATGTCTCACCGGTTACATGGGACTTGGAGGAACCAACTTCCCTCAGGCGATAGCAATGGCGAGTACATGGGATCCAGATCTCATAGAGAAGATGACCACCGCCATCAGAGAGGATATGAGAAAGATAGGGGCACATCAGGGTCTCGCACCTGTTCTGGATGTCGCAAGAGACCCGAGGTGGGGGAGAACAGAAGAGACGTTCGGAGAATCTCCCTATCTGGTGGCGAGGATGGGAGTCTCTTACGTGAAAGGCCTCCAAGGTGAGGATATCAAAAAAGGTGTCGTTGCCACAGTGAAACACTTCGCCGGATACAGCGCTTCTGAAGGCGGAAAGAACTGGGCCCCAACGAACATTCCGGAGAGGGAATTCAAAGAGGTCTTTCTCTTTCCGTTCGAAGCGGCTGTTAAAGAAGCGAATGTGCTTTCTGTGATGAACTCCTACAGCGAGATAGACGGTGTCCCATGTGCAGCGAACAGGAAACTCCTCACAGACATTCTCAGAAAAGACTGGGGATTCGAAGGAATCGTCGTTTCTGACTATTTCGCTGTGAAAGTTCTGGAAGATTATCACAGAATAGCAAGGAATAAGTCAGAAGCCGCAAGACTCGCGCTCGAAGCGGGGATAGATGTTGAACTTCCGAAGACAGAATGTTATCAATATTTGAAAGACCTTGTTGAAAAAGGCATCATCTCCGAAGCTTTGATCGACGAGGCAGTCGCCAGGGTGCTGATGCTGAAGTTCATGCTCGGACTCTTCGAGAATCCCTACGTTGAGGTGGAAAAAGCGAAGATAGAAAACCACAGAGACATCGCGCTCGAGATAGCAAGGAAATCTATTATTCTCCTCAAAAACGATGGAATTCTGCCTCTTCAGAAAAACAAAAAAGTTGCCCTGATCGGACCGAACGCGGGTGAGGTGAGAAATCTCCTCGGAGATTACATGTACCTTGCACACATAAGGGCTCTCCTCGACAACATAGACGATGTCTTTGGAAATCCTCAGATCCCGAGAGAAAACTACGAAAGACTGAAGAAGAGCATAGAAGAACATATGAAGAGCATTCCGAGTGTTCTCGATGCCTTCAAAGAAGAAGGGATCGAATTCGAATATGCAAAGGGCTGTGAAGTGACAGGGGAAGACAGAAGCGGTTTCGAAGAGGCGATAGAAATTGCAAAGAAATCCGACGTTGCCATCGTTGTCGTAGGAGACAAATCTGGACTCACCCTTGACTGCACAACCGGTGAGTCCAGAGACATGGCAAACCTCAAGCTTCCAGGAGTCCAGGAAGAACTCGTCCTCGAAGTTGCAAAGACAGGAAAACCCGTCGTTCTTGTCCTCATCACGGGAAGACCCTACTCACTCAAAAACGTCGTCGACAAGGTGAACGCGATCCTTCAGGTGTGGCTTCCTGGAGAAGCGGGAGGAAGAGCGATCGTTGACATCATCTACGGAAAGGTGAATCCCTCTGGAAAACTTCCGATCAGCTTTCCAAGAAGCGCTGGCCAGATTCCTGTCTTCCACTACGTCAAACCATCCGGGGGAAGGTCTCACTGGCACGGAGACTACGTGGACGAGAGCACAAAGCCTCTCTTCCCGTTTGGGCACGGTTTGTCTTACACGAAGTTCGAGTACAGCAACCTCAGAATCGAGCCGAAGGAAGTGCCACCGGCCGGTGAGGTGGTGATAAAGGTGGACGTGGAAAACATTGGAGACAGAGACGGAGACGAGGTGGTTCAGCTTTACATCGGTCGTGAGTTTGCGAGCGTCACAAGGCCTGTGAAAGAGCTTAAGGGCTTCAAGAGGGTCTCTTTGAAGGCAAAAGAGAAGAAGACTGTTGTGTTCAGGCTCCACATGGATGTGCTCGCCTACTACGACAGAGACATGAAACTCGTGGTCGAACCCGGCGAGTTCAAAGTGATGGTGGGAAGCTCTTCTGAAGACATCAGACTCACTGGTTCCTTCACTGTGGTCGGTGAAAAAAGAGAAGTGGTGGGAATGAGGAAATTTTTCACGGAAGCCTGCGAGGAGTGAAAAAATGGCCTTCTTCGATTTACCACTCGAAGAACTGAAGAAATATCGTCCAGAGCGGTACGAAGAGAAAGACTTCGATGAGTTCTGGGAAGAGACACTCGCAGAGAGCGAAAAGTTCCCCTTAGACCCCGTCTTCGAGAGGATGGAGTCTCACCTCAAAACAGTCGAAGCGTACGATGTCACCTTCTCCGGATACAGGGGACAGAGGATCAAAGGGTGGCTCCTTGTTCCAAAACTGGAAGAAGAAAAACTTCCCTGCGTTGTGCAGTACATAGGATACAACGGTGGAAGAGGATTCCCTCACGACTGGTTGTTCTGGCCTTCTATGGGTTACATATGTTTTGTCATGGATACTCGAGGTCAGGGAAGTGGCTGGCTGAAAGGAGACACACCGGATTACCCTGAGAGTCCCGTTGACCCTCAGTATCCAGGATTCATGACAAGAGGAATACTGGATCCCAGAACTTACTACTACAGACGAGTCTTCACGGACGCTGTCAGAGCCGTTGAAGCTGCTGCTTCTTTTCCTCGGGTAGATCAAGAAAGAATCGTGATAGCTGGAGGCAGTCAGGGTGGCGGAATAGCCCTTGCGGTGAGCGCTCTCTCAAAGAAAGCAAAGGCTCTTCTGTGCGATGTGCCGTTTCTGTGTCACTTCAGAAGAGCAGTGCAGCTTGTGGATACGCATCCGTACGCGGAGATCACGAACTTTCTAAAGACCCACAGAGACAAGGAAGAAATCGTGTTCAGGACTCTTTCCTATTTCGATGGAGTGAACTTCGCAGCCAGAGCGAAGATCCCTGCGCTGTTTTCTGTGGGTCTCATGGACAACATCTGTCCTCCTTCAACGGTTTTTGCCGCCTACAATCACTACGCTGGGCCGAAGGAAATCAGAATCTACTCCGTACAACAACCACGAGGGAGGAGGTTCTTTCCAGGCGGTTGAACAGGTGAAATTCTTGAAAAAACTATTTGAGAAAGGCTAACGGTCTTCCTGTGACAGGATGTTCGAGTACCACGAATTCCGTTTCGAATGTATTCCGGAGCACCTCTTCGGTCACCACCTCTGGGGGTGCTCCGGTTTTTATCATCTCACCGTTTTTCATAACGCCTATTCGATCACACAGAGCGGATGCCACGTTTATATCGTGGAAAACGGAGATGATGGTTTTTCCCGATTCTTTCAACCTTTTCAAAACGTTTCCCACAAGACTCACGTTGTTGTAATCCAGATGGGCTGTGAGTTCATCGATGAGCAGGATTTCCGTGTCCTGCACAATCGCTTTCGATAGCACAACCTTCCTGCGCTCTCCAGAGCTCAATGTCCAGAAGTTTCTGTCGACAAATTTCAGTGTTCCGGTTAGCTTCAGGCTTTTCAGGACTATCTCCTCATCCTTTCTGGATGTTCCACTCAGAAGACTCAAGTGTGGAAGCCGTCCCATCTCGACTATCTCTTTTACAGAAAAGTCGTAGGAAGGAAAGAAATCCTGAGAAACGAGGGTTACTATCTTCGCCATCTCTTTTCTCGAAGTCTCCCACGGTATCCTACCGAGGAGCTGAACCGTTCCTTTCTGAGGACGAAAAATCCCCACAAGGATCTTTAAAAGAGTAGTCTTTCCGGAACCGTTCGGTCCGATGATACCGAAGAACTCCCCTTTTTTCACAGAAAGATTTATGTTTTTCAGAGAGAATCCTCCTTTGTATCGGAAGAACAAATTTTCAATCTTTACGACCTCCACTTCACACACCTCTTTTCATGAGGAAAGCAAGGAAAGGTGCTCCGATCAACGCTGTTACAACGCCGACTGGAAGCTCCGTGGGAGAAAAGAAGGTTCTGGCTGCCGTGTCGCAGAGTGTGAGAAGAACTCCTCCCATGATCAAACTCGAAAGGACGGACTTCAGAAAATTCGGACCAACGAGGTAGCGAGAGATGTGAGGAACTATGAGACCGACGAAACCGATAACACCACTTCTGGAGACCAGAAATGCCGTGATGAAATTTCCAAAAAGAAAAGTGACAACCTTCAATCTCTCAACGTTGACTCCGAGAACGAAGGCCTCTTCTTCTCCAAGCGCCATGGCGTTCAGATGTTTGGAGAAGATCAAAGAGTAAAGTAGAAACGGGATGACGACCATCAGATAGAAGAGAACATCCCCCCACGTGCTCCCTGAAAAGCTTCCAAAGAGCCACATAGAGATGGTGGTTACATTCCTTTTCAAAAGAACGATCGTCATGTAAGTGAGAGAGCTGAACAACGTACTTACCACCACTCCAGAAAGCACGATGGTTGTTACCGGAAAGCGGCCCTCTTTCCTTGCAATGAGAAGGGTCAAGAGTGACGCTATCATGGAAAAACCGAAGCTGAGAAGGGGAATTCTGTATATCCAGGAGATTCCGAGGGTTTCAGCGAGGTAAAACGACACAACAGTACCGAAAGATGCACCCGAGGAGATTCCAAGGAGATACGGATCAACAAGAGGATTCTTCAAAAGATTCTGAAACGAATTTCCCACGATCGAAAGACCGGCTCCAACCAGAAAACTTGCCAGAACCCTTGGAATTCTGAGAGAAAGAATCCTTTCGACCCCGGGGTTTTCTTTCAAACCAAAGAGGACCCCCAGCACTTCAAGGGGGTCCAGAGGCACACTTCCAAAGAAGATTCCAAGAAGAAAACTGAGTATCAGTATCGGAAAAACGAGTTTTCTCACTCACCTTTTCCTCCGTAGAAAAATTCATAGAACAAATCGAGGAGTTCAAACACATCGGGAGAAGGTTGAGAGGCCACGTTTCCGTCCACTGCGAAGACTCTTTTGTTCTTCACTGCGTTTATTTCTTTGAAAGGTTCAAAATTGAGTATCTTCTTTATCTCTTCGTTCTCCGTTCCAGGGATGTAAACTCCAACTATTATCACATCAGGATTTTGAGACACAACATACTCAAGAGAAAGCTGTGGCCAGCCGTTCGGCCCTGCGATTCCAGAAGCAATGTTCACTCCGCCCGCCAGAGAGATGATCTCGTTGAGATAGGATCCCATTCCACACGTCCAGATCTCCTTCACATCAGGACCGGGAGATGAGATCAGGTAGAGTACCTTGGGACGCTTCGATGGAGGAACGTTGTAGGTCTTCTTTCCTATCTCAAGCATTTTTTCTCTCAGCTTTTCCGATTTCTCCAGAGCAAGGTCTCGACGATCAAAGATTGTTCCAAGAAGGACCACGTCTCTAATGATGTCATTGAGAGAATTCGGATTCACAACAAAGACCTTTAAGCCTGCTTTCTCAAGTTTTGGAACTTCGGGAAGCTGGAATCCGCCGAACATCAGAACGAGATCGGGATTCAGACTCACCACCTTTTCGATGTTCACAGGGACCATCGCACCGACTTTTTCAGCTTCGTAGCTGTCGTAATCGGTGACTCCAACGATTTTGTTTTCCAGGCCGAGGAACACAAGAAACCTCGTTGCGGCGGGAGACAGACTGACCACCCTTTCGGGTGCGGATGTGATCTCCACCACTCTTCCAGCATCGTCCACAACCGTTACGGCGAGCGCAACAGCGGTGACAAAGAGAAGGATCAAAGAAACCAGTTTTCTGAACACTTCCATCCCTCCCTGAAAAAGAATATTCCCACCTTCCTGGTGCCGAGGAAGGTGGTTCCCCTTCACCGCGGGCGGGTTTCCCGGCTTCCGGATCATCCTACTCCCCGCGCCTTCCCAGGGTGATCGCCCCAGTGGCGTTCTGCGGGTTTCGTCCCCGGTCACGGTGGCGGCCCCGCGCCGGATTTTCACCGGCTTCCCCTTTGAACCCCGAAGGGTACCGCACGGTGAGGGAGGCTTCTATTTGAAAATCATACCACAGTCTTTGAACGCTCTATCTCTTCGGAAAGGAGGTGTCTCAACTGGTAATCTTCGTTCTCCAGTATCGTTTGAATTCCCTTCTTTTTCTTTTGATTCAAAATTATCGGTGCCCTGAGATTTATCGTGGTCTTTTCCGGTTTTCCTGGGGGAATCGTTAACACACAGAAGAAAAGGAGCGCTTCCTGATTTTCGGCTTCGATCTCCTCGAGATCTTCACTTGGCACTGCGGGATCGTAATCGGCTCTCACGAGCTTTGGATCCACAACGGGAAGTCCCACTTCCGAATCCTCGAGTGAAAGCAGCCATCCTATGGGAAAGGTTTCCTGAGGAAAAACGAGTGCGAACTTTCGCAGATGTTCGAATCCGGGGATTCCTTTTTCGAACGTGAAGATACTTTCATCCGAAATTTCTATCTCCCCGAGTTTGGTTTTGTAAACCACGTTATCACCTCACGAAGTCTACCAGGGTCGCCTGAAGCACTCGACTGGCCGATTTCAAAGCAGCTTCAAGAACCGACTGCTGCATAGCAAGATCCGTCACGAGTTCTGTGATGTCCGCGTCTCTCTCCTTTGAAAGGTACTCGGTGAAGAAGAAATCGAGATCCTGCACCCTTGAGTTCACCATATCGATGAACCTGCTCACACCACCGACCTTTCCTATCGTTTTGGTTATACGCTCCTCGAAGGAGGACAGTTCCTTCAAGAAAACGTTCGACACACGTTCAGATATCTGAGTTTCGTTGAGATTGGAACGAAGAGTGGCGGAAACCTCTTCAAGCATCTGGAACACATTCTTTCCGCTGTCCAGTTCAAAAACCTCACTGGCCGTGACACCGTAATCAATGGAATGTCCCAGCACTAGAATAGAGCGACTCTTATTTGAGGCCGGAAGTGTTGAAATCTTCCAGATACCGTTTTCGTTTTCGACCGGCTGGCTGAAAACATCGTATCCAGAAAAGATGTACTCGTTCCCTATTCTTGTGTTCGCTACTTCCACCAGATTCTCTTTGATTTTATCGATCTCCTCTGCTATAGCCTCCCTCTCTGCTTTCGAAAGAGTCCCATTCGCTGCTCTAACCAGCAGCTCTCTGAGTCTTTGAGTGATGGAGGAAACGGTTTGAAGGGCACTGTCGTACGCGTTCACGTAGGTTTGGACATGATCCACGCTTCTTTGAAACTGCTCGAGTTCCCTCTTTCTCGTCAGAATGTCACTGGCCCTCTTCGCAACAACGGCATCGTCACTTGGATACCTCACCTTGTATCCCGAAGAGAGTTGATCGTGGAGCTTCGCTATTCTTTTCAAACTCGTCTGTATGTTGAACAGCACTCTGTCACTGATCATTTTGTTCGTAACCCTCATTCAGATCACCCCACCATGTTGATCACGGTCTGTATCATCTGATCGACAGCGGTGATGACTTTGGCAGCAGCGCTGAACGCGTGCTGATACTCTATCATGTTCGCCATCTCCTCGTCGAGAGAGACTCCCTTCACCTCTTCACGGGCATTGTCGATCTCCTGTCTGAGGATTTCTGTGTTGTTCTTGAGATTGCTGGCAGTTTCCGCCTCCACACCGAGCTCCGAGACTACTCCCCCGAAGAACTCGTAGAAACTCTCCTTGCCGTTCGATAACATCTTTCTGGTGTAAAGATTCTGTATGGTTTCAAGAAGCTCTGGATTGGCTCCACCCGAAGGTTTGATACTCGTCGCGTTCCAGTCGGAATTTTCCAGAGCGTATCCCACATCGACCGCGAGGTTTGCAGGGTTCGTAGCGAGAGAAGAACTCACCTCGAACTGATTGACGATGTTCAAGGGTTCATCGTACGGTGCCCTGTCGAAAGTCAGAATATCCGCAACCTTGAAACGTTCGCTCAACGTGGTGAAATCGTCAGATTTTGAAACCAGGGTGAAAGAAGTGTTCCAGTCAAAAGTAGTGGGATCACCGTCTGGATCAACAAATCCGACGGCTTCGAAAAACCCCTGCGGACCTTTTATTTCCATCATTCTGAGATCGAAATCGTAGAGCGACGACGCCCTGAAGACGAGCGAATGATGGGGTGTCAAATCCGCGAGAACTCCCGTGTTCTTTTCGTTGATCTTTTCAACGAGTGTTTCCAGAGTGTCCACAGCTGGATCTATTTCTATATCCGTGGAGTTAATAGTGATCGTGAAAGGCCTTGTTGGGTCAAAACCGGTTTGACCGTAGAAAATGTTTTCCAGAGTGTCTTTGTATTTCAGCACTTCGTAATTTCTCACGAACGCGTTAGACTCCGTGAAGAAGTCATCGTCACTCAACACCTTGACAGCCGAAGGATCGAAATTGAGCTGCTCATCTGGAACGATCACAAGCATGTTTTCTCCAGTGGATGGATCCGCGTAAATCTGCGCCCTCAAATGCGAAGAAGAATTTATGGAAGCTTCTATATTCGAAAGGTTCACCCCGGAAGAAAGATCCACGCTGATTGTTTCTGTCTGTCTTGTGCCATCTTCAAGGATGTACTCCACGTTTATGTTGTAAACACCGGAAGACAACCCGGAAAGGTCGGATTCTTTTATGGTTATGTACCCTTTTGTCTCGGTGTCGAACCCCATCTGTGACAGAGAATCTCCCAGCGAGAGGAAAAGCCTGTTTCTCAGAGAACCGGTGCTGTCCTCCAGGTAAAGTCTGTATCCCCCTGCATGTGTACCCACTTTCAAAGAGGTACCGAGCAGGTTCCACGAACCAACGAGGTCACCAATGGTCGTTCCAGCCGAGATGTTCAAAACGTTCGATGAACCGCCATCGAAAGAGAGAACGACGTCATTAGAGTTGAAGCGCCTTCCTTCTATTTCAGCTTGGCTGTTTGCGGAATGAAGTCCCGTTACAGTGTGGTAGGGTCCCATCTCGAGCTTTCTGTTTCCTTTGATTCTGAAGATGGAAGGATCATCGCTGAAGGCCTCAATTTTCTTGAAGAAGTTGAGGTTCGTTGTCACTCCGTTCGACTCAAAACCATCCCTGTGAACAAGATTCAATGAGTCCGTTATAAAAAGCACGAATTCATCGAGTTTTCTCATGTACTTCACTATGCTGGAATCCCTCAGATCCATCAACGCCTTCAGCTTCCCATCCGAGAGAATCAACTGAGAGTTTCCAACGAAGAGCTCATGGTATCCTTTTCCGTAAGGTCTTTCCAGCGCCCTAAGCTCTCTATAAGTAGAACCGTTCAAAACGATCTGATTTCCTATCCTCAGGGTAATCTGTCCGTCCTCCGCTTCGGTGTAGTTGATATTCGCAAGATTGGAGAGCTCGTCAAGGATCCTGTCTCTTTCATCGAGAAGGTCGTTCGGTGGAGAGTTGAGCATCATGCTGGTTCTGATCTTGTTGTTGAGATCTGCCAGTCTTTTTATCATCTGGTTTATCTCGGACACTCTCTGAACGATCTCATCGTCTATATCTTCCCTAAGCTGCTCCAGTCTTCCGTAGAAATCTTTTATCTGAGAAACCATCTGCTGTGCCCTGGAAACAACCTCCGCCTTCGAGGCTGTGCTGCTGGGGTCGGACATGACTTCTTTGAAAGCGTTCCAGAAGTTGTCCACAAGGCTTCTTATACCATCTTCACCTGGCTCTGCCAGAAGCTGCTCTATGAAATGAAGGTTGGAAAGGACAGTGTCCCAGTAGTTGTATCTGTTGTTCACCTGCCTATACTGAACGTCGAGGAAGGCATCTCTCAACCTCACAATCGTTTTAACCCTTGCACCGGTTCCCATCTGCAAGGGAAAAGAAGGCTGTGTCAGGGTAGTGAGGGGGATGGGAGGATTCGCCTCTATGACTGGTCTCTGTCTCGAGTAACCGGGTGTGCTGGCATTTGCGATGTTGTGCCCCACAACGTTCATCGCCAACTTGTGCGCGTGTATTCCTGTGAGCGCTGTGTTGAGTATTCCAAACATGGACATATCAGGCATATTCAGGACCTCCCGTTGAACATCGAAGGACCATCTCTATCGAAGGATCCATTTCGATTGTAGGTGAGTTCATTCCTTTGAAGATTGAACACAAAATCTATGTAATTCAAATGAAAACCTATTGCCTGTTTTAACTTTTCTATCTCGAAGACCAACTTGTTCAGCGTTTCAAAGAAACTCTTTAGCTCTAAGAGCATTTCTTCATCGTCTTTGTAGATTTCCAGAAGATCGATGAGCTTTGTACCATTTCCGTGTGACTCCAGTGAAGATTTCAATATTTTGTTGCAGGTTTCCATCGAAACGGAAAGTTCCTCAATGCGCGGCAGGATGCTTTCAAGACGTTCGAAGTCCTTATTTACAATCGCTTCCAGTTCTTCTTCCAGAAGATTTCTCATATTCTCCATGAGTCTTATTTTCTCTGTGAGAACCCTCTTCAATTCCTCTCTCATTCGGACAGCTCCTCCAGAATTTTTCGGGCAAGCCTTTCGGTATCGATGAAGTAATTCCCACTTTCTATGGCTTTTTTCAGCTCCTCTACCAGCTGTTCGCGGACAGTTGAGATGTTTTTCGCCTCTTCAGCGAATTTTCTGACATCTTCAACATGTCGAAGTTCCACATTATCGGTGCTTTCCTTTTTCCTCTTCTCCTTTGATTTTTCTACAGAAGGCTTCTTTATTCCTTCGATGGGATTTGTGTCTCCCGGTCCGTTTATTCTGTCTATCATCATTCCACCTCCTTCCGTATAATATTATCGGGTACTTTTTTGCAAACTTGAATCAGGAGGAAGAAAAGTGTCCAGCATAAAGAAAACGCTCGCTTTCTCTCTGGGAACGCTTTTCTCGCGTATCACGGGTCTCGTTCGTGATATAATTCTCGCAAAAACCTTCGGTGCTTCCTCTACTCTCGATGCCTACTATGTTTCCATAGTCTTTCCGTTCTTCCTCAGGAGGACCTTCGCTGAGGGTGCGATGAGCTCAGCCTTCATGGCAATCTACAAAAAGTTGGAGAACGAGGAAGAAAAAGCACAATTCACTTCGGCCGCACTCACCTCTCTCGGGCTTGTTACTCTCGTCATTGTCTTTCTTTCCGAAGTTTTTCCTTACTTCATGGCCTCCATCTTCGCCACAGGTGCCGACGAAGAAGTGAAATCACTGGCAGCCGATCTCATACGCCTGACAGCTCCATTCATAACCATCGTTTTTGTGTGGGCAGTTTTTTATTCGGTACACAACGCCTCACACAGATATTTCCTTCCCGCGTTGACCCCGATGTTTTCGAACGTAGGTGTGATAGTGGGATGTCTATTCGGTGATGTAAGGTGGGCAGCCGCCGGATTCACGATAGGAGGTCTGGCTGCACTACTGGTTTTACTTCCCTTCGGAAAATTTCGATACAGACCAACATTCAAAGGCCTTGGAGAATTCTACAGACTCTTCTTTGGAACGTTTATGACAATGGCAGTCTCTCAAGTAACCACACTGATCGATGTGAACGTTGCCTCTTTTTTAGACCCAGGTTCTCTCTCTTTGATCCAGCTTTCCAGTCGTCTTTACCAGCTTCCACTCGGTATCTTTGGTGTTGCGGTATCCACCGTTGCACTGTCCACCCTCAGCGAAAGCGAAGGGGATTTTCACGAGAATCTGAAAGATTTCATAAGCAAAAGCCTCTTTCTGACGCTTCCTTCCTCGATTGGACTGATGGCTCTTTCCGAGAGAATCATTTCTCTACTTTTCGGATATGGAGCGTTCACCCATGAAGATGTGAAAAAATCGGCTCAGATACTCTTCATGTACGCAATTGGATTGTGTTTTGTGTCCCTGTTTAACCTTTTATCCCGAGCCTATCACGCTTCGAAAGAAGTGAAGACTCCCTTCTTTGCCACTCTGCTCGTTTCTGCTGTGAACATATCGCTCGACGTGATACTCGGTTTCACCATGGGAGCCTCGGGCATCGCACTTGCGACGAGTGTTTCATACATTGCAGGATTCGTTTTTCTCGCTTTAAGGATGAAACCTTCCTTCGACAAAAAGATTTTCAAAATCAGCCTGGCTTCTGCAGTCATGGGAACTGTGATTCTTCTGCTGAGAGGTTCATTCAAAGGGAATCTCGGAACGATCTTTCTGGTACTGATCGGTGTGTTCGTTTATGTGTTGTTTTCGAAACTTCTGAAAATAGAAGAACTCGAAGAGATTCTCAGAAGAGGATCGCACTGAGATATCCAACAACCTCCAGCGTATCGCCCGAAACGTCTCCGCTGGTCGCGTGTTTCAAAATCCTGACATTCTCAAAATCCATGTTCAAAAGGGTGGCCACTCCACCGTACCCACACATGCTGATATCTTCTCTCACGAGATATTCGTATAGAAGACTTGGATCCATACCTTCTATCGCTTCTATGATATAAGAATCTTTCCTCAGAGTTGTTCTCTGATCCTCGTAGTGATTCAGATCCGTTGAGGCTATTATCAGAACACCCGGAAACTCAGCCACGAGTTTTGCCAAAGCGCTCGCGAGATCTTCAGCAACCGCAGGACTTTGATCCATCAGACATATGGGAACTATGGGAACCTCTTCGAACACAAACTGAAGAAACGGAATTTGGACCTCAATAGAATGCTCTCTGATGTGAGACATGAAGTCTTTCTCAGCGTATCTAGAATTGCTCAAGACGATCTCCACTGCTCTTTCATTCACCGGAACAGTTCCAAGCGGGGTTTCCCACTCCCCCTCTGGCCACACACCCACAGGCCTTCCCAGACCCGTGTGGTTTGGTCCGATAATAACCACAACAGAAGGTTCGCCGAACTTAACTGCCTCGAGAAATCCCCACGCAGCAACAGGCCCACTGTAGATGTAACCAGCATGGGGAGAGACAAGGCCAATGGGATTTTGAAGCTTTGTCTCGACAGGGCCAGGCAACTTGCCCGGCCCAATCCTTTTGTCAAGAAAACACATCCTGATTTGTTCGATAAGTTCATCCTTCCTGGAAGGATAGAAGAGGCCGGCCACAGCCGGTTTTCTTTTCATGGTTCCACCACCCTCACGGTGAGGAATATGACAAGATCTCGTTTTTCTTTGTTTTCGGACTTTGTTCTGAAGAACTGACCTATCACCGGTAGATCGCCGAGGAAAGGTAGCTTACTTTCTGTTACGTTCGTTACTTCTCTGATCAGACCTCCTATCGTTATGGTACTTCCGTTCTTCACGATGAGGTGCGTTTGGGCTTCTCGCGTCCTTTCCCCCGGCACTTCATTTATGTAGTTTCCAGGCTCACTGGCCTTCACAAAGAGATCGAGCTCTATGGTGTCGTCGCTTCGTACGAACGGTGTGATACTGAGTTCTATACCGGTCTCGAGGAATTGCACTTCTGGAGTTCCGTCTCCGTTGGTATCTGTAACGTACGGTATTCTGTCACCTATCAATATTCTCGCCTCTTTTCCGCTGGTGGTGACGATTCTGGGGCTCGCAAGAATGTCATCGAGAGTGTTGGTCTTTTGATCTGAGAATTGAAGGGAAAGGGTATTGTTCAAAATCTCTCCGAAGATCTTTTCGAAATCAAGGTAGTCGGTCACGAAGAAAGATATCCCTGCACCAGAGGACCCTACATTCACATTTCCTCCAGTCAATTCGAGAACAGTTTCTTTGCTCAATCTGTCGATCAAAGATCTATCCACTATCTTTGCAGATATCTCTACCTGTTTCGTCGGTTTTTTCAATTTTTCTATGATATTATCCAGCTCTCTCTTTATCGTCTCAGAAATCCCTGTTACCACCATGAAGTTGTTCAGGGAATCCACATAGACCGTTCCTCCGTAGAATTCGATCAAAGCTTTTATTTGATCGAAATTGTGCGGCACATCGTAGATGTAGCGCCTTGCAAGATCCTGTTTGGGTTTTGAGACAACGTACACACCGTTTTTGTTGTCAAATAAATAACCATAGTTCTGAGAGATCAGATCAATAAACTTTTCCCATGCGACATTATCTGCCTTCATCGTGATCTTCTCCGAAGGGATGGAGACAAACATCACCGAAATTCCAAGTTCACCGGCGATCTCTTCGAGAAGATCGTAAAGCGGAGCATCCTCTGCGTTTATAGTCAGCTTACCATCAGAAACCTTTACGTAATCTTTCTTTTCCTTCAAAACGATCTTTTCTTTTTCCGTTTCTACGAGTTCTACAGCTTTTCTCACTTCGTTCTCTGGTCCCTCTACGATCATCTGCCCCATGTTCGGAAAGACCGTGATCTCGACATTTCTGAGGAGTTTCTTCAAGTAAGAAGAAAGTTCGTCAGGGTTCACACCGGAAGGTATGGTGACACTTTTCACCGCTTTCTTTTCTGATACAGCTTCTTCCTTTTTCAAGAACGTATCGAGGAGACTTTTCACTCTCTCTGACTGTGAAACAGGAACTTCCACCAGAAGCAGGTTCAACTTGTCAAGATAGACAACTTGTTTGACTTCTGGAACGAGAACTTCCAGGAAGGTCTTGAATTCCTCGAAAGAAAAACCGCTCGGAACTTCCAGCATGAGTCGATCGAACACGTTTTCTTTGACTATCTTTTGGTGCCTCTCGAAGAAAGAACGGTAAATGCTCGAAAGATCTTCCACCGCTTCTGAAGATCCCTTGAGAACCAGAAGGCCCAGTTGATCAAGACTGAAACAGGTAACATCCGGATACAGCTTGCTGGAGAGGTTTATAAATTCTTCAACAGGGAAGGAAGAATCCACTTCGAGGAATTCCACTGTTTCTTCCTTACGTACTTCTCCAAGTTTTTCCACTATGTCTGAGAAGAGTTCCTTTGCCTTTTCGACATTCTCCTTTGTCCCTTCAAAGTAAACTACTCCGTCCAGTATTTCGTAAGTGATCCCGGCGCTGTTTTTCACAACTTCGAGGAGTTTTTCCGGGTCATCAATCCAGCCGGGCAACTTCACAAAGTCACGCGAGATCTCTACTTCGGAAGAGAAGATTTTCTGAAGAAGATCAGCAGCCTTTTCGACTTCTTCTCTTTCACCGATGACGGCAAGTTCATTCCCTAACTCTTCTATTGATACACTGTACAGTTGCGAAACGACGTTTTTCGCTTTATCGATCGGTACATTCTCAGTTTTTTTCACGAACCTTATGATCCTCTCCTCCGAAGAAATTATCTGCAATTCCTCAGCGGCCTTTTGAACGTTTTCTTCTTCCTTCCCACTCAGCATTGCCATCTTCAGAGAAGAAAAGTACTCGAATTCAACACCGTACTTTTCCTTCATGAATCTGCTCAAATCTTCCACATTCTCAGTTTTTAAGGCGATTTTCAGAAATTGTGTGTGTTCAATCTGAAGTTTCTTCAGCTGCTCTTCAGCGTTTTCAACGGAACTCCTGGCTCCCTCTATGAAGAGGAAGTTCCCTATTTTTTCCATAGAAACCCCGTACATTCTCGTTATCGCGTCTATCATTTCCTGCTGAATCTCCTTTTTCAATTCCACACTTTTCACGATGAAGTTCTTTCTTCTGAGTGACAACAATTTTTCCAGAATGGGGGATACTTTCTCATAGACTGCTTTTGGAACTGAGATAGCGGCTTTTACATTCTCACCATCAATGTTGAGAAATCTCAGCCTTGAATCCGGTACTCCAAGAAATTGTGCCACTTCTCTGAGAAAGTCCTCTTCACCTTTTTTGATATCCAGATAGAACATCTCACCGAGTTCCAGATTGTTTTCCGCGATGAAATCAATCAGCTTCTGTTCTTCATCTATTGGCACCTGGCACACCACCAAGTTCATGTCCTTGAAAGGCTGGGCATCTATTCCGAGGAGCAAAGTGATAAGCGAAGCAGCGGATTCTGGGTCGTAGGCATAAAAAACGAATTTTTTAGCCGGAATCTGGACCTGTTCTTCTACAGACACCTGCTCACGAGTTTCCAAAATCCTGATATATCTTTCCACTTTCGAAATCGTCTCAGAATCTCCCACAAGAATCACTCTGGATACCGGCTTTAAGAGATGATACTCGAACTGATACACACTTTTGAGAGCGGTCAGGAGTTCTTCCACTCTCGCTGAATCTACCGAGAAGGAAACTTCTTTTTGCTGAAGGGGTGGAGAAACAGAAAGAAGGCTCGCCACGAGGTCATGTTCTTCCGAAGTTCCATAGACGAAGAGAACAGATTTTGACGGAAGGTAGTCTATCATGGCTTCCTGAGAAATGAGACTCTTTATCCTGTCGGCGACGGTCTGGTTCTCTACCCTGTATATACCCCAGAATCTCTGAAACCTTCCGGATACTTCTTCGTATTTTCCTATGAACATAGTTCCATCCGGGAAATAAGCGTAGGCAACCTCTCCGAACGTAACAAGAAGGTCTCTCAGCGCATCTTCGGGTGTGACATCGTTCAGTTTCAAACTCGTTGTTGCACTTTTGACACTATCTGAAACGATTACGTTGAGATTCAATCTCTCAGAGAGGTACTTTACCATATCTTCAAAAGGCATGTTTTCAAAGGACACATCGATTCTTTCCTTACTTCTTGGAAATTCCATCACTATCGTCTTGTCTTCTAAACGGTAGCTTCCTGGGAATGGAACCAGCAGACTCGCGGACACCATAACTCCATTGCCAACGTTCACCACTCGTACACCTTCAACAGGACCAACACCAACGGGAACCATGAATCTGCTGATCTTCATTTGAACCCCTTTCATGAAAATGGAGAACACAGTCTTTGAAGAATTCATTTCTGCTGAAACATCTTCAACCGGTGAAGAAATCTGGATCTCTATGATCACTCGATTATTCTCTATCTTAGGAAGTACCCCTACGAGCTCTGCAGAGAACAACACACTGAACATCAACATGACAAGAATAAGAAGTATTCTCCTCACAGATACCACCCCTCCTCATCTTATTGAAAAAAATCTACCATTTTCCACGTCGAGAACCAGAACACCGAGACTCGAAACGTAGGTGACCACATAATTTCCAAAAGATGGGCTCTCGCCCGACACCTCAAAGAGTTTTTCTCCATCGGAGAGAAATACTTTTAATCCATCACCTGTTCTTATGAAACCCAGGAATCGATACTTCAGAGGAGGAAGCGTCACGATCAGAGTGTCGGCTGCCTCTTTCCCAAAGCTGAGCGTCACGGGATTGAAAACCCTGTACGAGAATTCTGGAGGATTTTCCTGAGCCGTTTTCTTGAGCAAGGGGTTGATCTGTATTTTGTTCACCAGCGCCGTAAAATCCGTTGGCCTTTCCACCTGAAGAGTTCCGGACTCCCTGTTGCCAGCGAACAAATAGAAAAGAACAAATGACCACACAACCCCCATAATTACGAGAAGAATCACCGTTCTTCGGTTCATTGTTTCACCCTTTCTAATTCAAGGGTGATCTTCACACTGGGTTGAGATATTGGGGTACCGAAGAAATTGATCGGTATAACTCTTTTCGCATCAATGGTCAAGGTCTTCACTGTCACCCTTCGTGTCTCAGCAAGTTCCTTTAAGAGATCTTCAGCTTCTTCAATGCTGATTTCTTTTTCGGTGAGATTGTATTGAAACTCAGGTGTGTTCATGATCGTCTTTATTATTTCCTCGTATTCCCTTTGCTTCAAGGTGAAAACCTTGAAAGCAGGTGCCAGGTTTTGAAGTTTCTGTTCCAGTTTTTTGGTGTTGGACATGAAGATCACAAAATCTGGCACCACAAGTCCAAAGACCAGCACGAGGAGAGTCAAAACAGCGAACCAGATAGCGAACTTTCTGTTTATTCCCCTCACTTTCCCACCGCCTTGTACTCAAGCCTGTACTTTCTCAGATAAAAACCTTCCGGTAGTTTTTCTTCAAACAGGAGACTTGTACTCACATTCGAGTTTTGAAAAGTACTACTTACAACGTTTTTGGAAACTTCGTAAAACTCAACAATGGCTTTTTCTTGAGAGAAATCAAGATAGCACAGAGTTCGATTTTGATCTTCAAAAATGTTCAGCAAAACCTTCAAAAAATCTTCCCATTTCTTCCTTTTGTCAAGGAAAGCATTCAGTTGATTGATTCTCACTTCTAAGGACTTTATTTGGTTCATAAAGACACTTTCCACACGGGAGATTTCCTCCAGATTTTTGGAAGAATCTTTCGAAAGCTTCACAGAATACGCTCTCAAAACCTCGGAGTAATCACTTTGCAGTCTTTCTATCATTTGCTCTTTCGCATAACTAAAGTAGATATTAAAGGAAACAGGAGGAAGCAACATGACGACCAACAGTACCAGAAAAGTAGATAACTTTACCTTTCGCTTCTTAAACGGATAGATGTTTAACTTTTCCAATTTCCCTGCCCCCCCTTATCATCAAACCAAGGGTTCCTAAAGATATACCAGGTTTAAAAGAAGGAACGATTCCTTGCTTCAATGCTACTCCTTCGAACTTTTCCAGTGACTGAGAAAGAACTGGTGAAAAGATTGGGGGATCAACGATGTAGAAGAACTGATCGACCCTGCTCAGATTGACTTCATCCAAAGACACTTTGACTTCTCTGTCGAGTTCGATCAAAAAATCTCCAAAATATGGTTGCAAGAAACTAAGATCTACATTCACTGTTCCTTCCATCAATTCCTTGGGTTGAATTCCTGTGTTCTCCGTTACAATATCCATATAGTCCCAGAACATCGAAAAGAGCAGCCTGATGGAACAATAATGGTTGTTTTCGAGAACAACTATGGAGTAGTAGTCATTCAAGAATGAAATTACCGTAAGAACACTGGTTTCTTTCAAACGTTTCCCGAAATAAAACTCGAACACTTCAAGGTATTTAACGATATCGGGAATAACCACATCCGCTTCCGGAAATTCTTTTTTCATGAGATCTGCCACAAAACTCTTCACCTGATCAACCTTTGAAACAAAAAACAATCCTTCACCGCCACGAATATCCAACGGAGCAACAACAAGCTGTTCAGGGAGTATACCAAGATTTCTTGATATTTCCAACGTGGCATACTCTACTGCATTTTGCTTGTTCAACGTAGGAGGAACTTTTATATTCATTACTAAAACGTTCTCCATTGGCATATTTGCGACGACTATATCTTCAAGATCTTTTTTCACGCTTCTTGAGAGATTCAGTATAATTTCATTTGATTTCTCCTCATCTGCTATTTCCAGAAGAGATAATTTGTGATCTAACAGCTTCAATTTGGATCCTCTCATCCTCGCACGGGATATCTCCACACAATGTGAACACCAATTCAAAGAGAGAATATCATTGTAAAAAAGCTGCAAGCTATCTCCTCCCGTACAATCTCATTCTGCCGGTGACTGGTTCCACGGTGATCCACCACCCATCTCCATAGACAGTACCTGCTGTGGAGACAAATCCATTTTTGAAAGTGATGTCTTCTCCATCTACAGCTACTTTGGAGAGAAAGGAAAACGGAAACTGGTAAACGATTCTTTCAGGTTTATGAATGTCGACAATGATCATTCTTCCCTTATCTACAATTTTCAAAATACCATTTTGAAAGGTCCTCTTAACCATTCTAATCGCCATCACCTTAAAAGCAACAGCCTGATGGTCTTTTCCCAGCTTGAACATCAGAGTTGGTATGAAAAATCCCATTATCATCAATGAAATAGCGATGACGATGAGAACTTCGATAATGTTCATCCACCTATACTCCTCTGAAGCTGGAATACCGTGGTGTATATCGAATACGCGAGGAAAGCCACAAATCCACCAACACCTGCTATCAATAGAGGCTCTACCAGAGAAACGAGTTGCTTCACACTGTTTTTCACTATGTCTTCGTAGAAGTCGGCCACTCTTTCCATCACTTCGTCGACTTTTCCGGTCTCTTCTCCTGTTCCGATCATCTCATAAATCAATTGTGGGAAAACTCCACTTTCCGCAAAAGTATCTCGAAGGGTTTTACCTTCAGATATCTTCCGAACCATCTCTTCTGTTTTTCTGATAATGGAAGGTGAACTGGAAGCCTGAGCGGCCATCTTTATGGCATCGGTTATTCTGACACCGCTTCCCACAAGAATTCCCAGTGTTCTGGCGAATCGTTCGAGCCCCATGTTCTGTCTGAGCTTCCTGACAGGCGGAAAAATAAAGGATAGATATTCCTTTATGTAAACACCGTATTTTGACTTCATCAAAACGAAAATACCGGCTATGATACCCGTCACAAGCACCGAGAACCACGGCCAGTTTTCACTCAAAAATTCGTTGGCTTTCAGAAGAGATTGAATCGTGGGCGAGAGCGGAATAGAAGTCCCAAAAGCCCTGACGAGGTTGGGGAGTATGTAGAAACTGATCACAAGGACAATTACCACTGCAAAGAAGAGAACAAAGAGAGGATAAGCCATGGCAGATTTTACCTCATCCTGAAGTCTTTTCATACTTTCGTAAAAGTCCGCAGCCCTCTTCAGGGTTCTGTCAAGGACTCCACCTTCTTCTCCCGCTTCTAACATACTGATCAAAACGTTGTCGAAAACACCTGTTTTTCTGAAAGCTTCTGCTAAAGAGTCCCCCGTTTCAACGTTGAGAGCGATTTCCAGTATAACTTTTCTGAAACGTCTTGAAAAAACCGTTTGACGTGCCAGAATGTTCAACGCTTCTTTTATCCTTATACCGGCTGAAATCATTATGGAAAGCTGTCGGCAGAACGTAGCTATTTCGCTGATTGAGATTTGGAAAAACGTTGAACTTCTCTGCGCTTTTTTTCTCTCCTCCACACGAACAACCATCAATCCTCTCTCAGAAAGGATCGATATCGCTTTCAATTTGTTCTCTGCCTCTATGACCCCCGTTATTTTCTTGCCATTCCCCTCCACGGCCACGTATTTGTAGAAAGGCATATCAGGTGATCATCCCCTTTATCCTGAGGAGTTTTACCACGTGCTGTTTTTCCTGCTCTATAATACCTTTAACAAGAGATCTTGCTTTCTCATTCTTCAAGAGCTCTAAAATTTCGTAATAAAAGATGATGGTTTCCTTTTCAACCGATATAGAAAAATCTATTGCTTCCTCGACAGACTTTTCTTTCAGATATCTTTCCATAACTTCAGGAGATGGAAAGAATTTCCCCTCCACAAAGCTTTTGAGATATTCTTCGGTGTCTTCCATATCGAGGTAAGTCTCCTCTTCGGCTCCCACCTCTTCTCCGATCTTTTCAAAGGTTCTGGCATGTTCGGCTTCCTGTCTGGACATGTAAGAGAAAAATTCCTTTATGTCCGGCTGAGTGAAACGTTCGGCAATTTTTCTGTAAAACTCTTCTCCCTCTTTCTCTACTCTGACCGCTATGTTCAGCAATTCCTTTGCAGAAAACATGCTCACACCTCCTTGATGAAATTATAAAACATTTCTTTTAGATTTTGAACATCTTCTATTTTCATAATTTTCTCTCTGAATCTCCTTGCGCCTTTCAGATCTTTTGTATAACCTGCCAGAAACTTTCTCATTTCCACAACCGCTTTTCTTTCACCCTTCGTCTTTATCAACAGCTCGAGATGTCTTTCGAACGTTCTAAGAATCTCTTCCCGGGACGGTTCAGAGTACTTTCCGCTTCGGAGGAAATCCTTTATCTGTTTGAAAATCCAAGGTCTTCCTATAGCACCTCTCGCTACCAGAAGACCATCACATCCGCTTTCTTCCAGAGCCCTCTTGGCGTCTTCTGGAGTGAAGATATCACCACTCACAAAGGTAGGAATTCTCTTTTCCAGAACACTCAACGCCTTCCATTCAGCCCTCCCAGTGAAACTCTGAACCACCGTTCTCGTGTGAATGAATACCTCATCCACCCCTTCCTCAACGAGTATTCGATATATCTCCTCGACTTCATTTTTCTCCCATCCAAGGCGAGTTTTCACAGAAAATTTGCCAGAAACACTCTTTCTGAGCTCCCTCACAATGTATCGAAAATGTCTCAAATCTTTCAACAAAGCTCCGCCTGCTCCTTTTTTTACAACTTTTCTCACAGGGCAACCAGCGTTCAAATCTATCCACTTGTACTTTTCAGAGAGAATCCTCGCTGCCTCAGAAAGTTCGTTCGGTTCGCTTCCAAAGATCTGGACCGCCACGTTTCTTTCATGTGGTTGTGGTAAGAGTTCTTCTGTTTTTTGAGAGTTCATGAGAAAACCCTTTGCACTCACCATTTCAGAGAAAGCAAAATCCGCACCCCATTCGAAAGCCAGAGTGCGGAATGCTGAATCAGTGTATCCAGCCATCGGCGCAAGACCGACTTTAACCTCCATAGAAAACCTCCACTTCCTTCCTGATCTCCTCTGGTACAAACCCTTTCAAAGTCTTCCCGAGTCTGGCCCTTTCGCGGATCTCCGTAGAAGAAATTTGAACGATAGGCATATCCAGAAACACAATCTCGCTCAGATCTCCTAATACTCTCCTGGCGTGCTCATGATAAGGTTTCCCGCAGTACCTCGGATAAACAACCAGGGTGGATTTTTTTAGGATATCGCGGTATCTGTACCATTTCTCAAAGTAGGAGAGCGCATCTTCACCAACGATAAAGAACGGTTTTGTTTTGTAGATCTCTGAAAAATACTCTATCGTGAAGATAGAGTAAGAAACGCCCCCTCTCCTCTTCTCATAATCATTCACTTCCACCTTCTCCATCCCTTCGAAGACTTTTTTCAACCACTCGAATCTCTTTTCAAAGGGGGCGACTGTTTTCTTGTGTGGCGGATTGAAAACGGGTACAACGATCAACCGATCCAGATCGAGAATTTCAAGCGTATAGACACTCACAAGTACATGACCGGTATGAACGGGATCGAACGAGCCCCCAAATATGCCTATTCTATTCCCTGTATTCAAACTCGAAGTCTCCGATCCTGACAACATCCCCTTCCTTCACCCCGGCTTCTTTTAACTTATTGTTTAGACCGTTTTTCTCCAGAACCTGTAAAAGCATCAATCTCGCGTCCCTCTGATTCAGGTCGAATCTCTCTATCCAGACTCTAAGGTTCTCTCCTTCAACCACCCAGTATCCCTCATCTTCTTTGACGACCTCTAAATGGAATTTCTCAGGAAGCCTCCTCCAGACAGGTGAAGGCTTCACGAATCTTTCTTCTTTTCTTTCTGGTTTCTCTACCTTCATTTCCCTGACGATGGAGGCCAGCTTCGAAACAAGCAGATCTATTCCTTCACCTGTCACAGCAGAGACAGGGATCACCTCTCGGTCGGTAGCATCTCTCAGTCTCTTCAGAATTTTCTCCCGTTCTTCTTTGCCGAGAAGGTCTATCTTGTTTGCAACCACTATTTCGGGCTTCTCCAAAAGGAACGGGGAGTACTTCTTCATTTCTTCTCTTATGACGAAGTAATCTCTCACCGGATCTTCTCTCTCATAGCCACTCACATCGATCACATGGGCTATCAAGTAGCACCTTTCAACATGCCTCAAAAATACGTTTCCAAGACCTACTCCTTCACTTGCACCTTCGATGAGACCGGGAATGTCCGCCACCACAAAGCTGAAGTCATCGTATTTCACCACTCCCAGATTAGGTATGAGTGTTGTGAACGGATAATTCGCTATCTTGGGTCTTGCGTTGCTGATGCGCGATATGAGGGAAGACTTTCCCACGTTCGGGTATCCAACGAGTCCAACATCTGCCAGTATCTTCAGTTCAAGTTCGAGCCATCTGGACTCACCTTTTTCGCCGCGTTCTGCTATCAAAGGAGCCTGCTTTGTGGATGTTGCAAAATGGGCGTTCCCTCTCCCACCTCTTCCACCACGTGCCACACATACGATCTTTCCCGGTTCGTTCAAATCGGCGATGACTTCTCCAGTAACGGCGTCCTTGACCACAGTCCCTACCGGCACGTCTATGAAAAGATCCTTACCGTTTCTTCCTTTCATTTTCTTTCCCATGCCGTGCTTTCCGTTTTCTGCCACGAATTTCCTCTTATTCACAAACTCTATCAATGTGGAGACGGAAGGATTGGCCCTGAGGAAGACGAATCCTCCATCACCGCCGTCTCCACCATCAGGGCCACCCTTTGGAACGTATTTCTCTCTTCTGAAGCTCACACAACCGTTTCCTCCGTCACCGGCTTTCACGAAGATTTTCACTCTGTCAACAAAATCCGCTCTCTCTATGTTCAACTCGAGACCCTCCTGAACATCTTATCAATCGTGTCTATCTTTTTCAAAAGATCCAGATTTTCCAGTTCCTCCAGTGCATCTCTTATCAAGACCTTTTCTTTTTTGAAAATGTTCAGATTTATAAGGAGGTCAACCGTTCCTTCTGTTGTCTCCAATTGTTTAGCCAATGAGGCTTTGAATCTGTCCTTGTACTTAGAGATTTCATGAAATGGAGAAAGACGGAAGTTCTTTCCATAGTGTATTCTATCTCCAATCGCCGAAAGCTCCAGGAAGACCTCTCCCGCTGTTTCTCTTAGGAAACTGTAAAGAAATATTGTTTCTAACCTGCTCAGGTTAAACGTCTTGAAGAAATTTCTCGGTCTGATATGAACCTTTGGAGCTTTTGAAGGCTTGGGAAATTTCATTTTTTCCAATTCCTTCAACACTTCCGATTTCATGGCACCGGCTGCCACTGAAAAGATCAACCCACCACCAATTTCCAGGAAGATCTGTGGAGGGAGTGCCAGCAATTTGCGAACTGCCTCCAGAAGACTTTCCGCTTCGTCAGAAGTTCCCCAGACCTTGAGTTTAGAGAATTCCGCATCAATGTGCTTTGAAACATCGAAGTATTCGGGAAGTTCTTTCTTCAGAATTCCCACAAGGTCATCGAAGGTTCTCAACAGAGAACCTCGCAATTCAGGAGGTTCGTGTCTCCAGCCAATGTTGAAAACCATCGAAAAACAAAAGCTCTTCAGTGGTTTTCCCTCGAATATCAACTCCATTCCTTCCAACTCCTCATTATCTCGTCGAAGTTGTATCCCTTCAATTCTGCTCTTTTTCTGACAAACTCGAGGAATTCTTCCTCACTCATCATTTTTACTTTCAACATCTTCGCTCTTTCGTACTTGGAGCCGGGATTTTCACCCACTATGAGATAATCCGTGTTCCTGCTCACAGAGTTGACGACTTTTGCTCCCAGCTTCTCGAGGAACTCTATTATTTCTTCCCTTGTAAAGTTCTTCAAGGTACCTGTCACGGCGAAAGTCAATCCCCTCAGGATATCGAGTTTCACAACTTTCTCTTCGAGCTTCACTCCGGCTTTTTTGAGTTTTTCAATGATTTCCCTTGTTTTTGGATTTCGGAAGTACTCAACGATGCTCTTTGCGATTTCTGGACCGATTCCCGGTATGTCCTTTAGTGTTTCATAAGAAGCATCTGCAATTGCTTCCAGGGATTTGAAATGCTCCGCGAGAATCTTTGCCGTCTTCTGACCTACCATGGGAATTCCAAGACCCGTTATCAGTTTGTGAAGCGGTCTCTTCTTCGCCTCTTCTATCTCTTGGAGAATCTTCGCTATCGTTCGCTGACCGATCCCCGGTCCAAGCTGAGCGAGATCGAAAGGAGTAAGGTAGAAGATATCTGCTATATCCTTTACGAGACCAGCATCGACTAGTCTGTCTATCAGCTTCTCCCCGAGTCCTTCAATATCGAGAGCCTCTCTGGAAACCAGAGTCCTCAAAGCTCTCTTCAGTTTAGCAGGACAATGCGGGTTTAGACACCTGATAGCAACCTCGTCGGGATTCAACTTTCCTACTTTCCCACCACAGACAGGGCACTTATCGGGTGGTTTTATTTCCTTTTCGTTGCCAGTTCTCAATTCTGGTATCGATTTGACTATCTGAGGAATGATTCCACCGGCTTTTTCCACAAAGACGTAGTCTCCTATTCTGATATCTTTTTCTCTTATGTACTCGAAATTGTGCAGTGAAGCTCTCTTCACGATCGTTCCAGCGAGCTGAACGGGTTCGAGCTCGGCAACGGGTGTGAGAACACCTGTTCTTCCAACCTGGATGGTGACATCCAGCACCCTAGTTCTTGCCTGCTCAGCAGGAAACTTGAACGCGATAGCCCATCGTGGTGCTTTCGATGTCTCACCGAGAATTCTCTGGAAATCGAATCTGTTCACCTTCACCACAACGCCATCAACCCAATAATCCAACTCCCTTTTTCTTTCTTTCCATTCCTTCCAGTAATCGATCACTTCCTGAATGTTTTTGCACAGTCTGGAGTGTGGATTCACCTTGAAACCGAGTTCTTTCAGAAACTGAAGAGCTTCCCATTGTGTTTTCAGACCGTAGTTTTCAGGATGAACCACATAGTAAATGAACGAATCCAGACGCCTTGCCGCAACAAGAGCCGTGTTCAACTGCCGAAGCGTTCCTGCAGCGGCATTCCTTGGGTTGGCAAAGGGAGGAAGTCCTTCTTCTTCTCTTTCATCGTTCAATCTTTTGAATTCATCCACAGGCATGTATATTTCCCCTCTCACTTCTATGGTGACGGGCTTTCTCAGACGAAGTGGAATACTGCGTACGGTTTTCACATTCTCGGAGACGTCTTCTCCTTCTATTCCATCTCCTCGTGTCGCTCCCAGAACGAACCTTCCGTTCTCATATCTAAGAGCTATGGAAACGCCGTCTATCTTCAGCTCGGCAACGTACTCGACTTCTGCCTCCTGAAGAGCTTTTTTAACACGCCGATCGAATTCGAGAATCTCTTCTTCGTTGTACGTGTTATCCAGACTCAACATAGGAACGGAATGCTTTACCGTTTTAAAACCTTCGAGTACCTTTCCCCCTACCCTCTGAGTTGGCGAATCCGGTGTAACCAGTTCTGGATACATCCTTTCCAGTTCAATGAGCCTTCTCATGAGTCTATCGTACTCTTCGTCCGTAATAACTGGATCGTTCAAAACGTAGTATCTGTAGTTGTGATACTCGATCTCCTCTCTGAGCCTTTCCACTTCTTCAATTACTTCCTTTGGGATCTTTCTCTCACTCATTCTTGATCACCCCTTGTCTATAGTATAATCCCGAATGGGGAGTTGAGACGATGAAAAAATGGATTTTTCTGTTCTTGTTATTTCTGGTTGTACCCGTTCTTTCCTATGCCATCGATTTAGAAAATGTCACCGCACAGTTTCAAAAGCTGGTGGAAGATTACGAAAGTGGATTCCCCCAGGATCCATTCGTGAGTTATGTAAAAGAAAACATCCCTCAACTTCAAAAGTACAGAATCTTTCGAAGATTTCTTGCAGGAAGTGTGGAAAAAACTGAGTTTGCAAAGACTCCGGGTGACTACCTGTTCGTGCTCTATCAGAACTGGAAAGAAACCAACTGGGAAAGAAAACTCTCCAACGTTCTTTTCCTCTCTTACCTGCAGTCCATGATGTCCGGTTCAAAGCCTTCAGAGAGTGTCCTGAAAAATTCTCCTGCCTTCAATTCCTTCTTTGCCGAATACAGAATGTTCGTTCGCTCCAACGCGTTGAACCTTCTCAGATGGATTCTAGCCTATTACACAGGAGGAACAAACACCCCTCCACCTGTTGAATTTAACCTGGGTATCAGAAACACAGGGTTCTCTTTCAATGTGAATCATGATGTTCATCCAGATATTTTGAAAGTCCTACCTGAAGATCTGGAAGCGAAATTAAAAGAAGCGATCGAGGAAATCGCCTCTTCGAAAAACCAGGCCGAGTACACTCGAAACATAAACAGGCAGGCGAGTCTTCTGTGGAAAGAATTCGAAAGTAATATCTCTGCGCTTCAGAACGAAGTAGCGGACGTTTTTGAAAACACCTCGCCATCGATCTCCAACTTCTGGTGGATCCGGTTTGTCGTCTACGGAATTCTTCTGGTGATTTTCCTGAGAAAGTATCGAACGATACTGCAGTTCATCATCGCCGCAGAGATTCTGTTCATCTGGGTGACAAAATCGCTGTATCTCAACACCGTTGAAAATATGATCTTTTCGACAGTTGTCGTTTTCATGTTCATCTTTTTCAATTTTATCCTCCTTGTCAGAAGAAGGTATCTTTATCCACTGCTCTCACTGATATTTGTTTTCCTCCTTTTCATCCCGTCGTACATCTCAATCAGGGAGATGGGTATGGATAGTGCTTTTGAGAACTCACCGTATTACGATCAACTGAAATTTGAGGTGTTTGAAGGTTCTGACTCGCCTGTGAAAACGGCCATCAGAAGAATGAACACGATCGCTCTTTCAAGCAAAGAACACACAAAGCAAATAGTAGAAACCTTGGGGTCTCTACCAGAAGAACTGTTGAAAATTGGAGCTCTAAAATCGATAGAACCCACCAAGAACGGACTTTTCTTTCTGTTGAATGAACGTTCAAAATTCTTCACCACAGCCGGGTTCGAAGACAGATTGGATTTAACCGGTAAAATCGAAGGCGATCTGAGTGATTACCTCTCACAGGAAAAATCCAGGTACAGAAAATACAGAAGAGAAATCAATTCACTGGACCAGCTCATAAAAAAGATCACCTCGTACACTTCCGAAAAATTCTCACAGGATTTCGAAAGAGAACTGACAAACACCATTGAAAGGTACCCACTCATTGCAGGTGTTTCTTTCTCCTATTCAACGGAGAAAAGCTATCTTTCGCTGAAACCTTATCGCACTATGAATGGATTGATCGGCATCTTCACTTTCTTTTTGCTTTTCTTCTCCGCTGTTCTTGGAGGAAGATACTTGCTCTTTCCCGCAGCGGCGACTCTGTTCACTTCCATCCTTTCGATGATCAAATGGAAACACCTCGAAGTCTTCGTGGAAAGCGGTATTTTCCCTCTGATCATCGAAACTTCGTCCACTCACACCTTCCACATCGAGGTGTTCTTGATATTCGTTTCCCTGTTTCTTCTCTATAAAAACTTCATGAAAAGGAGGGTGAAAGCATGAGAAAGTTTCTCGTTATTTCTTTGATGATTTTCGCGGTTGCTCTGTTTGGTTTCAAAGTCATTATGGTGACGGACGTCGGGGGACTCGGTGACAAATCCTTCAACGACGGAACGTGGGCAGGAATAAAGCAGGCCGCAGAAGAACTCGGAATAGAAGCGAAAGTGATACAATCTTACGAGCAGTCCGACTACATACCGAACCTCAGCAAAGCAGCGGAAGAAGCTGATCTCGTGTTCGCTGTTGGTTTCATGATGACGAATGATCTCTTTAAAGTGGCAAAGCAATATCCGGACACGTACTTTGTGGGAATAGACATCACGCCTCCCGAGGGCCAGATTCTCCCGAACGTACTCACATTCACCTTCAAAGAACAGGAAGCCGCTTTCTTGGTGGGGTACGTGGCAGCCGCCATGACGAAGACCGGAATGGTTGGATTCGTCGGAGGAATCCCGATACCCCCCGTGGAAAGGTTCAGATACGGTTACGAGGCTGGTATAAAGACCTATTCGGTTCTCCACAAAAAGAACGTGAAAATCTTGAGAGGCTACACACAGGATTTCGAAGATCCGAAGAAGGGTAAAGACCTCGCCATGTCTCAGTTCGCGGAAGGAGCCGACATCGTGTTCCACGCCTCCGGTGCCTGTGGAAACGGAGTTATAGAAGCTGCCAGGGAGAAGTTCTCAGCACTGGCTGGTTCCGACAAACTCGTTGACCTTATAGATTACTACACAACGAACGGAAAGGGATTCTTCGCCATAGGAGTGGACATGGACCAGGATTACATGGCTCCCGGTGCTGTTCTGACAAGCGCGATGAAGAGAGTGGACGTAGCGTCTTACTACGGAGTTGTCTGGGCGTACGAAGGAACGTTCGAAGGTGGGCACAGGGTTCTTGGAATCTCCGAAGACGCAGTTGGAATAAGTCCGATGAAGTACACGAAAGGACTCGTTCCCAACAGAGTCATAGCCGAACTTCTTTACCTTGAAAAATTGATGAAAGAAGGCACTCTGAAAGTCCCAGAGACTCAGGAAGAGCTTGACGCTTTCGAAGTTCCACAAATCGAATTCCCATTCTGAGGGGGAGTCCTCCCCCTCTTTTCAGGGGTGATCCGGTGGAGTACGCAGTTGTGATGAAGGGAATCGTTAAAAGGTTTCCCGGAGTTCTGGCAAACGATCACGTGGATCTCTTCGTCGAAAAGGGCGAAATCCACGCTATCGTTGGTGAAAACGGCGCTGGAAAAACCACTCTCATGAAACAGCTCTACGGCCTTTTAAAGCCCGATGAGGGGGAAATTTACATAAACGGAAAAAGAGTAGAATTTTCCGGTCCCGCTGACGCGATAAAAAGCGGTATAGGTATGGTTCACCAGCATTTCATGCTCGTTGACAACCTGACGGCTTACGAGAACGTGATCATCGGGATGGAACCAAGGAAAGGAATTCTTCTGGATAGGAAAAAGGCGAGGAAAGAAGTTAAAAGACTCTCGGAAGAGTACGGATTAACAATAGACGTCGATATGAAAATAGAGGACATGCCCGTGGGGTTGCAGCAGAGAGTAGAGATCATCAAGACACTCTACAGAGGAGCAGAGATTCTCATCTTAGATGAACCCACCGCCGTCCTCACTCCACAGGAAACAGAGGAACTCTTCGAAGTCTTGAAACGATTGAAAAAGAGCGGGAAAACGATCATATTCATTTCGCATAAATTGAACGAAGTGATGGAGATCTCCGATAGAATCACCGTTATGAGGCAGGGAAGGGTCACAGGAAACCTCATCACTTCACAAACCACACCACAGGAAATAGCGAGATTGATGGTGGGAAGAGATGTTGTTCTCACGGTTGAGAAAAAACCAAAAGAAGCCGGTGAAACACTCCTCAAAATAGAAGATCTCTGGGTCAAGGACAACAGAAAACTGGACGCTGTAAAGGGAGTTTCTTTCGAGGTAAAGAGGGGAGAGATAGTAGGGATAGCCGGTGTTGCTGGAAACGGTCAGTCCGAACTGGTGGAAGCGATCACAGGACTTCGCGGAGCGGAACGAGGAAGAGTCTACTTCAAAGGTGAAGATATAACGGGATACGACCCAAAAAGATTGCGAGATCTCGGAATGTTCCACGTTCCAGAAGATCGACTCAAAAGAGGTTTGATAGTGGATTTTCCGGCATATTTCAACACCATTTTGGGAAGGCACATGATAGAGCCTTTCGTGAAGAGCGGTTTTCTCAACATGAAGGAAATAAAAAGATTTTCAAAACAACTTTTTGAAAAGTTCGATATCAGGCCGAGAAACATAGAACTCCTCGCGGGAAGTTTCTCCGGTGGGAATCAGCAGAAGATCATCGTTGCACGTGAAATGAGTTTCTCCCCCGAACTTCTCGTTGTGGCTCAACCGACACGTGGTCTGGACGTGGGTGCGATAGAATTCATTCACAAAACACTCGTATCGATGAGAGATGCAGGTGTCGGTGTTCTTCTCATATCCATGGAACTGGACGAAATCTTCTCGCTCAGCGACAGAATACTGGTTATGTACGAAGGACAGATAATGGGAGAAGTCAAACCGGAAGAAACCACTCCAGAGGAAGTAGGGCTCATGATGGCAGGTAAAAGACTGGAGGAGATCAGAAGATGAACAACAGGGTGTGGTCATTTCTTGTCCCGTTCTTTTCGGTCATCATAGCACTTCTTATAGCGGCCGTGGTGATCATTCTGATCGGGCAAAACCCCGTGATAGCGTACAAAGCCATGATCGAAGGGGCTTTTGGAAATATCCAGGCTCTGGCCGATACGGTGATAAAAACCACGCCGCTCATCCTAACAGGACTCGCCGTTGGATTTGGTTTCAGAGCAGGGCTATTCAACATAGGAGCGGAAGGACAGATGATCATGGGAGGGATTCTGGCAACTGTCGTTGGAATGCACATGAGAGGAATACCGCCAGCACTCGCTATCCCTCTTACGATGATTGCCGGCATGCTGGGAGGTGCCGCCTGGGCCTCTATAGCCGGTTATCTGAAGGCAAAAACGGGAGCACATGAAGTTGTGTCAACCATAATGCTGAACTGGATCGCAACCTACATATCCTCTTACCTCATCACGGGACCACTGGCAGTGGGATCGGGTACTCCCAAAAGTCCAGAAATCGCTCCTTCTGCCAAACTTCCTCCTATCGTTACAGTTGGCGCTTTAGAAATGACCTCCGGTATTCTGATTTCAATTCTTTCAGCGGTGGTTATATACATCGTTCTGGAGAAGACGAAAACTGGCTATGAGGTGAAAGCAGTTGGATTCAATCCGTACGCGGCAGAATATGGAGGAATAAACATCTCAAAGAACATCGTCATGTGTATGGCAATAAGTGGAGCGCTGGCGGGCCTTGCTGGAGCCCTAGAAGTGATGGGATTGCACCACAGGTTCCTAGGAACACTCTCCGGCGGGAAGGGCTTCGACGGAATCTCGATCGCGCTGATCGGACAAAACCATCCCATAGGCATCATCTTCGCCTCATTTCTCATAGCCGCTCTGAGGACTGGATCGAGCAATATGCAGTTCGTTGGGGTACCAAAACACATTGTCACAATCATACAGGGTATCGTCATATTCCTCGTTGCAGCCGACAGGATCGTTAAAACCCTTCTCAGGTTCAGGAAGGTGAAAAGATGAAAATACTGGAAGTGCTCTGGAACATTTTCTCGAATCCCCTCTTTTACAAGCTCACTCTCACAGCTTCCACTCCTCTTCTTTTCGCATCTCTTGGAGGTGTTTTCAGTGAAGTTACAGGGGTTGTGAACATCGCCCTTGAAGGAATAATGCTCCTTGGAGCGTTTTCTTCGGTGGTGATCACATATTACACCGGAAACGTGTGGCTCGGTTTCTTGCTTTCCATCCCCATAGGGATCGGGTTTTCCTGGTTCCACGCCTGGGCGAGTATCAAATGGAGAGGCAACCAGATAGTGAGCGCGACGGCGTTGATACTGGTGGCGCAGGGTCTGACAGGTTTTCTCATGGAACCGATATTCGGTCAGCCGGGGCAGACACCTTATGTGGGTCGAATCGAAGAGATCACACTACCTGGAATTTCCTCCATTCCTTTCATCGGAGAAGCCATCGGAACCATCAGTCCAATAGTTCTCATAGCCTTCGCAATGGTCTTTTTTGCGTGGTTTCTGATCTACAAGACCCCACTGGGTCTCAGAATGAGGGCAGTAGGTGAAAATCCCGAGGCTGCCGATACTCTCGGTGTTGACGTCTTCAAAATAAGGTACTTCGGAGTTCTCATGAGCGGTGCTCTGGCGTCCATGGGAGGAGCGTTCCTTTCCATAGGAGAGGTCGGTAACTTCAGGGAACTCATGACGGGAGGAAGGGGCTTCATTGCCCTTGCGGCCATGATCCTTGGAAACTGGAATCCCATAGGTGCCATGTGGGCCTGCCTCATGTTTGGTATGTCAGAAGCTCTGGCCAATCAACTTCAGAGTAGTCCCATTCTCAACGTACCTGCTACGGCAAAACCGTTGTTCAATCTCTTTCCGTTCGTTGTTACCCTCGTTGTCGTGGCTGGCCTGATAGGAAGAACAAGACCACCAGCAGCCGATGGTGTTCCCTACGAAAAAGAAGAGTAAGACCTCATGAAATCCAGGACCAGCTTCGTTGCTCTCACATCATCCTCGTTGTACAGGAGCATCTGCTTTAGAAGCTCCTCGTTTCTCGTTTTTTTCCATTTCTCATAAAGCCGCAGTATTTCATAACCATTCAGGGACGTTCTCCAATCGTACCCCAGATACTTAGCGATTCTTTTGAGCGAGTAGGACATAACAGGAAAAACGAAATGATTCCTCAGGATCGAGAACACATCGAGAAAATTCATCCTTTTGTTTCTGCCGATCAATGAAATCAGCTTTCTCTTCTCCGGTCCATGATAGTGATAGAAAACACTCTCATCGTCCAGAGAATTCAAAAATGCGATCAGATCTCCTTGATCCTCTTCCAGAAAATATCTGTACTCATCACCTATTAAAAACCCATAGAGAAAATCCCTCTCTTCTGACGGATGATACTCTATGTCAACTATTGTTCCTTCTGGAAGATCCTCCGGAGGGGTTATCATTATCACTCTATTCTCGAGAAACGCCCTCGCCGCCATAACGAATCTTTTTCCTTTCTCTTTTCCAAATACCTTTTCCAGGATTCTCTGGTCCGCCTCCGCGAGATCTTCCAGCGTTTCTATACCCATTCCATAGAGAACCCTGTACGTTTCTTCTCCTATCCCGTTCACCAGAAGCAAACTCTTCTCTTCAAAAAACTTCCCTTCGCAATCTTCGAGGAAATCACAGTATCTACAGTGTCTTCCCACTCTGGGGTGAGGATCATCATCTATTGTCAACATTTCTCTCAAAACATCTTCGACGATGGGTATCAGATTTTTCCAGTTTTCCATCTTTCTTGAGAAGCTGTCAGATACGATCTCCACGCCCGAAACTTCCAGGCCAGCCCTTGAGAAAACCAGGGCATGATAAGCGCTCTCAAGGATGTATTTGTCTTTAAACCTTTTTGCGCTCTTTCTCAGAATAATTCTCCATCCATCCCTGTCTTTCACAATCAGATCGGGATTTGAAACCAGTTCATGACCCTCAAACTCACACACGATCACAGGATTTTCGAGCGGGAATCCAGCCTCCATTAACTCCTCCGAAAAGTTCGGAGAAACCTCTTTTGAAATTTTTTTTGAAAGGTAATATCGCCTTGGGCACACCAAGAAATTTTCTACATCCTCGTAGCTTATTGTCATCGAATCCTCCCTCCACATTTTCAACGTGGTAGAATATTTCTGAAGTTTATTATACTGACAATTGGGGGTGCTCAACATGGATGAACGCACGGAACTTTTGAAAAGAATAGAGGAACTGGAAGAGAAACTGCGGCAGTGCCAGCAGAGAGAGCAGGAGCTCGAGGCTCTGATAGAAGAATACAACGAAGTCATGAAGAAACAATTCCAGGTGTTCGACGATTTCTTTGAAAAGCTGGGAACTACAAAAATGATCGATCCACTGACAAGAGTGTACGCGAAAGACCATTTCCTGAGACTCCTATCTTATCAACATCAGAGGGCCTTCGAAGAGAACACACCTTACACGATATTCTTTGTGAAAACAAAGGTATCTAAGAATGAAAGAGAAAAAGCGCTGATGAAGATAGGAAAAATTCTCAAAGAATGTGTGAGAGTACCCTTAGACAGTGTGGGCAGATACTCCGATGATACTTTTGCACTCTTCGTAATCGGTGTTGGAAAAGAAACGGCCCCGAATATAGAAGAGAGAATAAAAAATCACATCGAAAGTATAGGAGGCATCGAATACTCGATTGCATACAAAAGCTATCCTGAAGATTTCATGGATCTGGAAAAGGCGATCCTTGATCTTGAAAAGGCGGTGGCTTGATTGGGTAAACTGGTCGTTCAGGGTGGCGCCGTTCTCGAAGGAGAAGTGGAGATATCGGGTTCAAAAAACGCTGCTCTTCCAATAATGGCAGCAGCGATTTTGTGTGATGAGGAGGTAATTCTCAAAAACGTACCGAGACTCCAAGATGTCTTCGTCATGATAGACATCCTGAGATCCATTGGATTCAGAGTGGAATTCGAGGAGAACGAACTGAAGATCAAAAGAGAAAACGATATCTCACAGGAAGTGCCTTACGAACTTGTCAGGAAGATGAGGGCGTCCTTCAACGTGCTCGGTCCGATCGCTGTGAGAACTGGAAGGGCGAAGGTTGCTCTTCCAGGTGGGTGTTCCATAGGAGTCAGACCTGTGGACTTTCATCTTGAAGGCCTCAAAAAAATGGGATTCTCGATAAAAGTGGAACATGGCTTTGTTGAAGCCTGCTTTGAAAGAAGAATCGATTATGTGACGATTACCCTTCCTTTTCCAAGCGTTGGTGCCACGGAGCACCTGATGACCACAGCGGCTCTCTTAAAAGGTGCCCGTGTAGTGATTGAAAACGCCGCAATGGAACCTGAAATCGTAGACCTTCAAAATTTCATAAACAGAATGGGTGGACATATTGAAGGAGCCGGAACCAGCCGGATAGTGATTGAAGGCGTGGAGAAAATGCAGGGAGTTGAATACAGCATCATTCCCGATCGAATAGAAGCTGGAACGTACCTGGTAGCCATCGCAGCAAGTCGTGGAAAAGGTCTGGTGAAGAACGTAAACCCGGATCACCTCACAAACTTTTTTGAGAAACTGGAAGAAACAGGGGCGAAACTTAAAGTTCTTGGAAACGAAGTAGAGATCGAAATGAGAGAAAGACCAAAAGCGGTGGATGTTACAACGAATCCGTACCCTGGTTTTCCCACGGATCTTCAGCCTCAGATGATGGCGTATCTATCGACAGCGTCGGGAGTCTCGGTTATAACCGAAAACGTCTTCAAAACGAGGTTCTTACACGTGGACGAGTTGAAAAGAATGGGAGCGGACATAGAAGTTTCTGGAAACGTCGCCATAGTGAAAGGCGTTGAAAAACTCAGCGGTGCCCCCGTTGAGGGAACGGATCTCAGGGCAACCGCTGCCCTTCTCATAGCGGGAATCATAGCAGATGGAGTCACTGAGATAAGCAACGTCGAACACATATTCAGAGGTTACGAAGATGTCATAGACAAATTCAGTGAACTGGGAGCAAAAATCGAGTATGTTGAAAAAGAAAATTGAAAGAATAAAAGAGATCGAAACCACACTGTGGGGCAACCTTGAAAAATGCGAACTCTGTCCTCGAAAATGCGGTGTTGATAGATACAGAACCACCGGTATCTGTGGACTACCCGCCAGAGCGAAGATATCCAACGCGGTTCTTCACTTCGGTGAAGAACCTCCCATTTCTGGAAAGACGGGTGCGGGTACGGTGTTCTTCAGCGGTTGTAACATGAAATGTGTATACTGTCAAAACATGGGATTCAGTCAGAAAGGGATAGGAACAGAGGTTGAAGTGGAAGACCTTGCGGAGATATTCTTGATCCTACAAAAGCACGGTGCGAAGACCCTGAATCTTGTCACCCCCACACCACACCTTCCGTTCATAATCTCAGCCCTGAGAATCGCCATTGAAAACGGATTGAACCTCCCCATCGTCTACAACACCAGCGGATACGAAGATCCTGAGATTCTCAGACTTTTAGAAGGTGTCGTTGATATCTATCTTTCCGATGTGAGATATTCGGACAACGAAGCTTCTAAGAAGTACTCAAAAACCCCGGATTACTGGACAGTTGTTCAGAAGGCCATCGTTGAGATGTTCAGACAGGTGGGAATCTTCGATGAAGAAAAAATGAAAGGTCTCATTGTGAGAATTCTTGTTCTTCCTGGAAACGTGGTGGATTATTCTGAAATTTTTTCTTTCCTTTCAAGCTTGTCCACACGGATTCCTCTCTCCATAATGAATCAATACATCCCTCACTTTGACGCCCAGAAATTTCCCGAAATAAGCAGGAAACTGAACCAGAACGAATACGAAAAAATTTTAGAACTGGCTGAAAGATACGGTTTTACCGAAGGATGGTATCAATCTGAAGAAAAAGAGAGAGTAACCACCAGAGGCCTGAAGGAAATCTCCGAAAAATTGCAATTTTTAAGGTTAAAAACCCATAATTCCTATTAAACAGCCAAAAAAGGAGAAAATAACAGATATCCGACCTTGATTTTAAATTATTTCCTGCATATAATTAATGTGAACATAATATTGAGATCCAAAAGGAGGAATCGAAGTTGAAATACAACTCACCAAGAATAAAAATCCTCAACAAAAAGAGCATTCTCAAAGTGATTCACGAAAACCATCCCATTTCCAGATCGGACATATCGGAGGTCACAGGGCTCACGCCGAGCAGTGTAACAAGACTCACGAAAGAACTAATAGATGAAGGTTATATAAGAGAGATCGGTACAATGGGAAAAAATTCTCCTGGAAGAAGAAGAATTCTCCTCGATCTAAGAAAGAACGCCTTTCTGAGTTTAGTCTTCGATATAGGAGTGAATATAACGACCTACGGTATTGGATTTTTCGATGGAGAAGTGGAACCAAGGGGAACTTTCAACACACCAAAGGAACCAGTGGAATTCTTCAACATAGTCAAAGAAATCTACGAACGTATCTCAGGTGAATATAGAATTTCAAGAATCTCTCTTTCCGTTCCAGGAATGGTGGATATGGAAGAAAAGAAAATACTTCTTGCCCCAAACCTCGAGTGGGAGAACGTGAACATAAAAGAGCTCCTCAAAGTCGACGTTCCTGTTCTTGCAGACAACGAGGCGAATCTTTCCATGCTCGCAGAAAAGTACCACTCAGAAGATCTGAGAAACGTGAAAGAAGCCGTTTTTATCATCATTAGAGAAGGTGTTGGAACGGGATTGATGATCGATGGAAAGATCTTCAGAGGGCCTTCCTTCACAGCGGGTGAAGCAGGACACATGACAGTGAACATGTACTCCGACAGGCAGTGCCACTGCTCTAACTGGGGTTGCTGGGAGCTCGTTTCTTCGATCAACTGGACGATCGAGCAGTACGGGAAAGAACTACCTGGAAAAAACGCCATAGAGAAATTCCAGGCACTGAAGCAGAGAAACGATGCGAAAAGAATACTGATGAAATTTGCGGAAAACATAGCGGTCGGCATCGTGAACCTGGTGAACATATTGAATCCTGAACTCGTGATCCTTGGTGGGGAAGTCGTCGATCTTGGTGAAAATTTCCTCGACATTATAAAGGATTTCGTCCATCAAAGAGCTTTGAAGGCCGCTGTGAAAGATCTGAAAATCAGGACTACGGAATTCAGAAACATCAGTTCTAACCTCGTGGGTGCGGCCGTATTGGCTGTCGAGGACATAATAGAAGAAGTCAAATGAAGGAGGTGGCAGCATGTTCAAAATTTCGTTCTATCTTCCAACGGAGATCATTTTCAGGGTGGGAGCGGTGGACGAACTGGAAGAAAGGGCAAAAAAGCTCGGAAAAAAGGCATTGATTGTGACAGGACGATCCAGCACTAAGAAGACTGGCCTTTTGCAGAGGGTGGTAGATCTTCTCAAGAAAGCGGGAGTGGAAAGTTTCGTCTTCGACAAAATAGTTCCCAACCCGATATCGGATCACGTCGATGAGGCTGCAGAAATCGTGAGAAAAGAGAAGATAGATTTCATCATAGGACTTGGTGGAGGAAGTCCCATAGACAGCGCAAAAGCGATCTCTATCACCGCTCCGAACGAAGGAAAGTTCTGGGATTACGTTCCCGTAGGTGGTGGAAAGATTCCAGAAAAATCCATCCCCGTTGTTGCTATACCCACCACACACGGAACGGGAACCGAGGCAGACCCATTTGCGGTGATTACAAATCCTCAAACGAAAGAAAAAGTGGGAATAGGCTATAGAAACACCTTTCCCGTTCTCTCCCTTGTGGATCCTGAAGTGATGAAGACACTACCGAAAGACCAGACCGCGTACACCTCTATGGATGCGTTCTATCACGCTATAGAAGCCTTCCTCAACGTGAATGCGAATCCTTACTCGGATGTTCTTGCCCTGGACGCCATGAAAAGAATCGTGACTTACCTTCCCGTTGCTTACGAGAATGGAGAAGATATGGAAGCCAGAACGAATCTCGCCTGGGCCAGTACTGAAGCAGGAATTACAGAGACTCTGACTGGTGTGATCGCAAACCACGCGCTGGAGCATGGTCTCAGTGGTTTCTATCCAGAAATAACCCATGGTCTTGGTCTGTGCATCACAGGTCCGTACCTGTTCGAGTACATCTTCGATCACGCCTACGAGAGACTCGCCATCGTTGGAAGGGAAGTGTTTGGCGTTTACGAAACAGACGATAGAAAAGCTGGAAGGCTCGCTATCAAGAAACTGAGAGACTTCCAGGAGATGTTCGGTCTCAACAAGAGACTCAGTGAACTGGGTGTGAAAAAAGAGGATATTCCAAAGATGGCAGAAACCGGCTACAGGATACTGAATGGAGTGGTTGTCGTAACTCCCGGTAACCTAACCGCAAAGGATATGGAGGAGATATTCAACAGGTGTTACTGAGGGGGAGATAACTTGGCTTCGAAATTTAAGAAGAGAACTTTCAGAGAACTCGGTCCTTTAGTTGCTCTCGTCAGTCTGGCTGTTTTTACGGCTATCTTGAATCCTCGCTTTCTGACGGCATTCAATCTTCAGGCTCTCGGAAGGCAGATCGCGATCTTTGGCCTTTTAGCTATCGGGGAAACCTTTGTCATCATCTCCGGGGGAGGAGCCATCGACCTCTCCCCCGGTTCCATGGTGGCGCTCACAGGGGTAATGGTTGCATGGCTCATGACTCACGGTGTTCCCGTGTGGATCTCTGTAATTCTCATTCTGTTGTTCTCTATAGGAGCAGGTGCGTGGCATGGCTTGTTTGTCACAAAGCTCAGAGTTCCCGCTTTTATCATCACCCTTGGAACTCTGACGATCGCCCGAGGCATGGCAGCCGTGATCACAAAGGGATGGCCTATCATCGGACTCCCGTCTTCTTTCTTGAAAATCGGGCAGGGTGAATTTTTGAAGATACCGATCCCGGTGTGGATTCTCCTTGCAGTGGCTCTTGTGGCAGATTTCTTCCTCAGAAAGACCGTTTATGGAAAACACCTGAGGGCTTCCGGCGGTAACGAAGTCGCCGCAAGATTTTCCGGAGTGAACGTAGACAGAGTGCGAATGATAGCGTTCATGGTATCGGGATTCCTCGCCGGTGTGGTGGGGATAATCATTGCGGCAAGGCTTTCTCAAGGGCAACCAGGTGTCGGTAGTATGTACGAACTCTATGCCATAGCCTCCACTGTAATCGGTGGAACGAGTCTCACGGGAGGAGAAGGAAGTGTTTTAGGAGCAATCGTAGGCGCGAGTATCATAAGTCTTCTCTGGAACGCTCTCGTTCTTCTCAACGTTTCGACGTACTGGCACAACGTAGTCATCGGAATCGTCATAGTTGTGGCAGTAACTCTCGACATATTGAGAAGGAGACTTGCAAGCAAATAACAGGTGGGTGGGTCATGAAAAGACTTCTGGTTTTTCTTTCGATCTTTTTGACAACAGTTTTGCTTTTTTCAACTGATTCAAAAGTGAACTTCGGGGAGGAAAACGGAGTGAAACTGGTGGCGCTCACTTTCGATGACGGTCCTGATGTAAAACTCACCTCCGCAGTACTGGGTACTCTTGAAAAACACGGTGTTGTAGCTACCTTTTTCGTTGTGGGACAGAGGTTGAACGAAAGTACTCGAGCTATTCTTGAAAGAATGATATCTATGGGATGTGAAATAGGAAATCACTCGTGGAATTATGAACCACTTGACAAAAAAGATCCTGAGACGATAAAAGATTACATCGAACGTACGAAGGATCTCATCAAGAAATACACAGGAAAAGAGCCTCGATTCTTCAGACCACCCAATCTGGCGGTGAGCGATACCATGTTCGATGTGATAAACATGCCGTTCGTGAGCGGCATTCTCGGCTACGACTGGGCGGGATGTGATAGAGATCCCCAAAAGATCGTAAGCAACGTGTTGAAAGACATAAGAGATGGTGCAATAATTCTTCTTCACGACGTACAACCAGAGCCGCATCCGATCGTCGAAGTTCTAGAGATACTGATCCCGGAATTGAAAAAACGTGGATACGGATTCGTCACTCTGAGCGAGCTTTTCAAAAGAAAAGGAGTGAACCCTGAAGATCCGGTGTACAGAAAAAAGATGTGGGTGTATGTGGAATAAAACATCTTTACAAGGGGGTGTTATCATGAGGAAACTTCTGGTTTTTCTTTCGGTTCTCCTGGTTGCTGGTCTGTCGCTGGCTCTCACCATAGGTGTTATCGGAAAATCCGTCCATCCTTACTGGTCACAGGTAGAACAAGGTGTTAAAGCGGCGGGGAAGGCACTTGGAGTGGATACGAAGTTCTTCGTTCCACAAAAGGAAGATATCAACGCTCAGCTTCAGATGCTCGAATCTTTCATAGCCGAAGGTGTAAACGGTATTGCGATCGCGCCGTCCGATCCAACTGCAGTCATCCCCACCATCAAGAAAGCCCTTGAGATGGGTATTCCTGTTGTCACTCTCGATACAGACTCTCCGGACAGTGGAAGGTACGTCTACATCGGAACGGACAACTACCAGGCAGGTTACACAGCTGGTCTCATCATGAAAGAGCTCCTTGGAGGAAAGGGTAAAGTTGTCATAGGAACGGGTTCACTGACAGCTATGAACTCCCTTCAGAGAATCCAGGGATTCAAAGACGCCATCAAGGACTCGGAGATAGAAATAGTCGACATCCTCAACGATGAAGAAGACGGTGCGAGAGCAGTGTCTCTAGCGGAAGCCGCTCTCAATGCCCATCCAGATCTCGATGCATTTTTTGGTGTGTATGCCTACAACGGACCTGCCCAAGCACTCGTGGTGAAAAATGCTGGAAAAGTTGGAAAAGTGAAGATCGTCTGTTTCGATACAACACCTGATATTCTTCAGTACGTGAAAGAAGGAATTATCCAGGCAACGATGGGGCAGAGACCCTACATGATGGGATACCTGTCAGTCACAGTTCTTTATCTGATGAACAAGATAGGTGTTCAAAACACTTTGATGATGCTCCCGAAAGTCAAGGTTGATGGAAAGGTTGACTACGTGATCGACACAGGTGTTGATGTGGTCACACCAGAGAACCTCGATGAATATTTGAAGAAGATGGAAGAACTCGGAATTCCAATAAAATTCTGAAAAACACGAGGAGGGGTGTTTCCCCTCCTCGCTTTCCGGGGTGATCGAATGGAGATACTGAAAGCAAAGGGCATAGTGAAAAGATTCCCTGGAGTTGTGGCTGTGGACAACGTCGATTTTGAGGTTTACGAAAACGAGATTGTCTCTCTGATAGGTGAAAATGGTGCTGGTAAATCCACCCTCATAAAAATTCTGACGGGTGTCCTCAAACCTGATGCGGGAGAAATTCTGGTCAACGGCGAAAGGGTAGAATTTCACTCTCCGGTCGACGCGTTCAAAAAGGGCATAAGTGTTATCCATCAGGAGCTGAACCTGTGCGACAACATGACTGTGGCGGAAAACATCTTTCTCGCCTATGAAGCTGTCAGGGGACAGAAAAGAACCCTTTCCAGTAGAGTTGATGAGAACTATATGTACACAAGATCTAAAGAACTGCTCGATCTCATCGGCGCCAAGTTCTCTCCAGATGCTCTGGTGAGAAACCTCACCACCGCCCAGAGACAGATGGTGGAAATATGTAAGGCACTGGTTAAAGAACCCAGGATCATCTTCATGGATGAACCCACATCGTCGCTTACTGTCGAAGAGACAGAAAGACTCTTCGAAATCATAGAAATGTTGAAAAGTAGAGGTATTTCTGTTGTTTTCGTTTCACATAGACTGGACGAAGTTATGAGGATAAGTGACAGGATCGTTGTGATGAGAGACGGAAAAAGAATCGGCGTGTTGAAAAAAGGAGAATTCGATGTGGACACGATCATAAAAATGATGGTAGGACGTGAAGTGGAGTTTTTCCCACACGGAATAGAGACCAGACCCGGAGAAATTGCCCTTGAAGTCAGAAACCTGAAGTGGAAGGATAAAGTGAAGAATGTTTCTTTTGAAGTGAGAAAGGGAGAAGTTCTGGGATTCGCGGGACTTGTGGGGGCTGGAAGAACTGAAACGATGCTCTTGGTGTTCGGAGTGAATCAAAAGGAATCCGGAGACATATACGTTAACGGAAGGAAAGTTGAAATAAAAAATCCGGAAGATGCTATTAAGATGGGGATAGGACTCATTCCTGAGGACAGAAAACTTCAGGGGCTTGTTTTGAGAATGACTGTGAAGGACAATATCGTGCTCCCATCACTGAAAAAAATCAGCAGATGGGGGCTCGTGCTCGATGAAAGAAAAGAAGAAGAGATCTCAGAAGACTATGTAAAAAGACTCTCCATAAAAACGCCTTCCATTTATCAAATAACAGAAAATCTATCGGGTGGAAACCAGCAGAAAGTGGTCCTTGCCAAATGGCTCGCCACGAACGCGGATATTCTGATCTTCGACGAGCCAACACGCGGAATAGACGTTGGTGCAAAGGCAGAAATACACAGGATGATCAGAGAACTCGCCGCACAGGGCAAAGCTGTGATCATGATCTCTTCGGAACTCCCAGAAATACTGAATCTCAGCGATAGAATAGTCGTCATGTGGGAAGGTGAAATCACAGCCGTTCTGGACAACAGAGAGAAAAGAGTCACTCAGGAAGAAATAATGTACTACGCATCTGGACAGAAAAAACAGAACGGGAGGGTCGCATAATGAACCTGTACGTGGGACTCGATGTGGGAACGACCGGTGTCAAGGGAATTCTTGTGAACGAGAAGGGAGAGATTCTTGCAACAGCGAATGAAAGACTAACCATGTTCACTCCTCAGCCTGCCTGGGCGGAGCAGGATCCCCTCTCCTGGTGGGAGGCGGTGAGAAAAATACTGAAAAACCTCTCCGAAAGATCGAAAGAAATGGGTGGCAAAATAAGAGCGATCTCCACCAGCGGGCAGATGCACAGTCTTGTGGTTATCGATAACAACGGTAAAGTCCTGAGAAATGCCATCCTCTGGTGCGATCAGAGAACATACAAAGAGTGTGAAGAAGCCACCCAGATCCTCGGCGGAGAGGAAAACGTCCTCAAGCTCGTCGGAAATCCCATTTTGCCCGGTTTCACGCTCCCAAAGATACTCTGGATCCGAAAGCATGAACCTGAGATCTACGGAAAAATTTCAAAAATCATGCTGCCAAAAGATTTCATAAACTACATGCTCACCGGTGAGATGAAAACGGAGCATTCCGATGCCTCCGGAACGGTGATGTACAGTGTATCAAAGATGGAATGGAACAAGGACGTATTGAAAGAACTCAACATACCGGAAAGTGTTCTCCCAGAGATAATACCGTCGAACGGCGTGGTTGGAAATGTGAAACCCGAAGTAGCGTCGGATCTTGGTCTCTCCGAAGACACGCTTGTGATAGGCGGAGGAGCTGACAACGCCTGTGCGGCTCTTGGAATAGCCGTCGTAGAACCGGGTGATGTGATGGTGAGCCTCGGTACTTCGGGAACCGTTCTGGCACCCACAAAAGGGGATCAGCCCGATCCAAAGGGTAGAGTCCATTTCTTTGCACACACCGTTCCAGAAACAAGATACCATATGGGTGTGATGCTCTCCGCTACCTATTCACTGGAGTGGTTCAAGGAAAAATTCCTGAGCGAAGATTACGAAACAATCAACGAAGAGGTGGATAAGGTTCCCGTGGGATCAAACGGGATAATCTTCCTGCCGTATCTCAACGGTGAAAGGACACCACACAGAGATCCATTCGCGAGGGGTGTTTTCTTCGGTATATCCTCGTACAACACCAAGTGGGATATGGTGAGAGCCATATTCGAAGGCGTTGCCTTCGGTATCAAAGATTCGTTCGATATACTGAGAGAACTCAAGGTGGATCTCAACAATGTGAGAATCACAGGAGGAGGTTCAAAGAGCAGGGTATGGAACAAAATGCTCGCAGATATGACAGGATTGAGAATACAAAAACCAGCTGTGGATGAAGGGGCGTCTTACGGTGCAGCGATCCTCGCTGTGTCTGGCTCAATGGGAGAAAATCCAGCGAAAATTTCGAAAGAGTGGTTCCGCGTGAAGAGTTACACTGACCCTGTTGTTGAAAACACAGAAATCTACGAAAAACTACACGAGAAATTCAAAAAACTCTACGCATCTCTCAAAGAGATGTTCAGATCTTGAAAAGAGGGCGTTCTGCCCTCTCTATTCTTGAAAGAATGCAAGTAGTTCTTTTCGAGTTCTTTCGAAGTACTCATCCTCAAGTGCCCAGGAAAGTCCGAGTTTCCCATAAAAATCCTTTACGCGCCATCGATAGTGCATGTCGTCGATAAACACGCGATCCACGTGAGGTTTCAACATGCTTGCCAGTTTTTTCGGGTTCATTGGAAGCATGGGACTGATGAAAGCACAGGTCCTTATTCCATTTTCTTTCAGCACCTTCAAAGTTTCCACTCTCTCCTCTATGGAACTCGAGTTGGGCTCGAACATCTTTCGGATTTCGTCGTCATCAGTTGTGACGCTGAGTCCAACCGAGATTCTTCTCATCTTCTTAAACAGATCCAAGTCCCTTAAAACGAGTGTGGATTTTGTGAGAATCATCACCTCGATTTCCAGAAGCGGGAACTCCAGAAAGACTTCGAGACATCTTCGGGTGAGCTTGTACTCTTTCTCGATAGGTTGATACGGATCGCACATGGTGCTCATGAAAACGTGGTGTGGTTTCTTCTTGATGATATCTTTTCTGAGAACTTCGGCTATGTTTCGTTTCACAATGATTTCTAACTTCCAGTTCATCTCTCTGTATCGTCGCGCGTAATCACTTGCGTAACAGTACACACAGGCATTGGTGCAGCCCACGTAAGGGCTGAGGGTGTACCTTCTTTTCGATTCGGAATAAGTCAGCGCACTCCTGACACTCATCTTTTTTACTCTCATCTTCAAAAGGATACCATGGGAAATTCTTTAGAAATTTTCCGATACTGTTTCAGAATTTTCACCGGGATGGTGATGTATAATTTCTCGGGAAACCCTACCACATGTTGAATTACTGTGAAAAAACACACAATATGTTGTTTAAAAACAGGAGGGAGAACATGAAATTGTCCGATTTGATCTCAAGGTGGATCGACGTTGAACCTTCAAAAAATGCTCAGATAATTCTCAGAGACAGGTATTTCATGAAGGATCTGGATGGGAATTATCTGGAAACGAAATGGGAAGATGTGGCAAGAAGGGTGGCGAGAGTTGTAGCAACAGCAGAGCTTCTGAACCCATCGTACAAGAAGAACGAAAAACTCGACAGAATAAAGGAATGGGAAGACATCTTCTTCAGAGTTTTGAAGGCGAGACTCTTCATTCCAAACAGTCCCACCCTCTTCAACGCAGGACTCGGTGTGAAGCACGATCTCCTGTGGAAACCCATCGATCAGATGACACTAGAAGATTACGAAGAAATTTACAGATCGAGAAATCATCTTCATATGCTCTCCGCATGCTTCGTAGTACCCGTCGGCGATAGCATCGAAGAGATTTTCGAAGCGGTGAAAGAGTACGCGCTCATAACGAAAGTGGGAGGAGGAGTGGGAAGCAACTTTTCTGAGTTGAGGCCGAAGGGCAGCTTTGTGGCAGGCACACACGGAAAAGCGTCCGGTCCCGTTTCTTTCATGCACGTCTTCAACTCTGCTATCTCTGTTGTGAAACAGGGTTACAGAAGACGTGGAGCGCTGATGGGTATTTTGAACATAAACCACCCCGACATAGAAGAATTCATAGACGCAAAGAAAGAAAACACGGGAGAAGCGGTGCTGAACTTCTTCAACCTCTCTGTTGGATTTCCAATGGACAAGAAAGAGATTCTGAAACTCTACGAAGAAGATGGCGAACTCGAGCTTTCCCATCCAAGAAGCACGATCAGGAAGAAGGTTAAGATCAGAGAACTCTTCAGAAAGATCGCTACAAATGCTTGGAAGAGTGGAGACCCGGGACTTGCCTTCCTCGGAGAGATGAACAAATACTATCCACTTTACCCGCACAGAAAGATCAACTCGACCAACCCGTGCGGTGAAATCGGGCTTTCAGATTACGAAGCCTGCAACCTCGGTTCCATCGATGTTGCAAAGTTCTACAACAATGGTTTTGTGGATTTAGAAGCGCTTCAGGAACTCGTTCAGATAGCCGTTCGTTTCCTCGACAACGTCATCGACGTGAATGTGTTTCCAATAGACAAGATTACAAAAGCGGTCAAAGAGAGCAGAAGACTCGGTCTTGGTATAATGGGATTTGCCGATCTTCTCTACAAGCTCGAAATTCCTTACAATTCTCAGGAAGCTCGTGATTTCGCGGCCAATCTCATGGCTTTCATAGCGCTCCACGCGCACAGAACTTCCTATGAACTTGGAAAAGAAAAAGGAAACTTCCCACTCTTTGAGATCTCGAGGTACAGGACGGAAGACAACTTCGTGCCTTTCGCTATGGGTATGAGCAACTACGACGATGAGATAAGAGAAACCATGAAGATGACAAAAGAGTTTAGAAGAAACGTCGCTCTTCTGACGATCGCACCCACCGGTTCGATCTCGAACATAGCGGACACTTCGTCGGGACTGGAACCAAATTTCCTCCTCGCGTACACCAGATTCGTGACGAAGGAAGACGGGACGAAAGAGCCTCTTCTCTACGTGAACCAGGTGCTCAGAGAGAAGTTGAATCCGGAGATTCTCAAGAAGATAGAGAAAGAACTCATAGAAAAGGGAAGCTTGAAGGATATCCCGGATGTTCCGGAGAAGATAAAGAAAGTCTTTGTGGTCGCACTCGATATAGATCCGATGGATCACCTGCTCATGCAGGATGCTTTCCAGAGGTACGTTGATAACAACATCTCCAAAACAATCAACATGCCTCAGAGCGCAACCGTGGATGATGTTCTCAACGTATACCTTGAAGCTCTCAGAACAAACGTTAGGGGCATCACCGTGTACAGAGACGGTTCTTTACAAACACAGGTGCTGACGAAAGCCTTGAAAACACCGGAGGCTCCAAAGGTTCAGTTCTTCGTCGTCGATGAGAAGCTGAAGCTCCACCCAAGACCGAGAAAAGATACTCTCAGAAGCGTCACGAGAAAGTACAAGAGGCCCGATGGTACCACTTACATAACGATATCTTTCGACGACACGGGAGAAGCAGTGGAGATATTCATTTCCAACGGCAGTGAAATGGCCGAAGCGATAGGAAGACTCTCCTCAATAGCTCTCAGAGCGGGAGTTTCCATAGATGAAATAGTAGAACAGCTTTCGAAGGTGAAAGGAGAGTACTGCAAGGGTCTAGCTGAAGAAATCAAGAAAGCGCTTGAAGACTTCGCAAAACTGTGGCTCAGAACGGGTGAAGAAGCACCAGAGAGTGAGGAAGAACCGATCGAAAGAGAAAAATTCATAGTGGCGCACAACCTCAGATGGCAAAGCGGTTACTACGTGGATGACGAAGGAAACGTGTACTGTCCCGTTTGTCTCTCAAAGAATTCCCTGATAAAGCAAGAGGGATGCGTGAGCTGTAAGAACTGCGGCTGGTCAAAGTGTGAGTGAGGAGATGAGAGCATGAAGGTTGTGCCAGCCCAGAGGTGTGTATACTCGTTTTCAGCGAACATGGCACCCGTAGAAGAGGTATACCCTGGTGAACAGGTCGTGTTCGAAACACTCGACGCACTCGGTGGTAGTTACGATAAAATCGATTTTTCGAAGGTGAATCCAGCGACGGGACCTGTATTTGTCAACGGTGTAAAGCCCGGAGACACACTGAAGGTTCGGATAAAGAGGATAGAACTTCCTCGAAGAGGAGTGATCGTAACTGGCAAGGGGTTCGGAGTTCTCGGTGACGAAGTAGAGGGTTTTCACACAAAAGAACTGGAAATAGAGAAATGGGCCGTTCTGTTCGATGGTGTGAGGATTCCAATTCATCCGATGGTAGGAGTGATCGGGGTCGCACCTCAGGAAGGAGAGTACCCAACGGGAACGGCCCACAGACACGGAGGAAACATGGACACGAAAGAGATAACAGAAAACGTCACAGTGCACCTTCCAGTGTTCCAGGAAGGTGCACTTCTTGCTCTGGGAGACGTCCACGCGACAATGGGAGACGGAGAAGTGTGTGTCTCCGCGTGCGAAGTCCCTGCAAAAGTGGTCGTGGAGATCGATGTATCCAAAGAAGAAATCAAATGGCCCGTGGTTGAGACAAACGATGCCTACTACATCATCGTTTCTCTTCCAGATATCGAAGAGGCTCTGAAAGAAGTCACACGCGAAACAGTGTGGTTTATCCAGAGGCGGAAAACCGTTCCCTTCACAGATGCCTACATGCTCGCCAGCCTCTCCGTTGATGTGGGTATCTCCCAGCTCGTGAATCCCGCTAAGACTGCGAAGGCTCGCATTCCAAAATACATCTTCACGGGGGTATGAGGATGCTCTACGACCTTGCAAAACAGCGAAAGACCGTGAGAAAATTCAGAGAAGAAAAGCCTTCCATTGAGAAGTTGATGTACTGTCTGAAGGTGGCGAACGAGGCTCCTTCGGGAATGAATGCTCAACCCTGGAGATTTCTCGTCGTGGAAGATGAAGAAACGAAAAGACAAATCAGGGAAACCTGTGAAAAGGCCGAGAAAGACTTCTACGAAAACGTGAGAGGAAAACTTAAAGAATGGCTCAACGAAAACAGTTTCAACTGGAAAAAACCCTTTCTCGAAGAAGCACCATACCTTCTACTCGTGTTCTCAAAAAAAGACGCACCCTATTCGAGAGAATCTGTCTGGCTCGCGATCGGATATCTTCTCCTCGCACTGGAAGAGCAGGGACTTGGAACCGTCCCGTACACACCTCCGAATCCCGATGAACTGACAAAAATCGTGAACACACCATCAGATTTGAGATTTGAGGTGATACTCCCGGTTGGATATCCGGACGATCCGAAACCCAAGTATCCAAGAGAAGAAATGAAAGTGAGTTTCAACCACTTTTAATCCCCCGGCAGGGGGATTCACACGGTGTATTCTTCCAAAAGTTCACCGTAGTCGTCGAACCAGAGCGCCTGGGGATTCCTCTTGTACACCATGACTTTTCTTCTATTCTTCTCATCGTGTGCTCTATGGTATTTGAAAACGATGAAATCTTTCGTGAGGGCTGCGATTTCTATCTTCCCTGTTCTGTGAGACATAACGTATCTGACCCGCTTGGCGACACCAGATATGTTCGAAATCGCTTTCGTGAAGATCTCGTAACCCTCTTCAATCGGAACGGCGAATTTCCTGTTTCCAGAAACAGGCCTGTTCTGGAACACGTAGTAGGGAGTCACTCCAACAAAGGAAAGTCTGTCCAGAAGCTCACCGAGCACTTCAGGATCGTCGTTTATTCCCCTCAGAAGAGGAGTCTGATTGCAAAGCACCGCTCCTGCGTCTTTCAAAAGATTCACCGCTTCTATCGCTTCCCTGGTCAGTTCCCGGGGGTGGTTGAACTGTGTCATCACGTATATCTTCTTCTCTTTTGTGCTGTACTTTCTGATCATCTTCAACAGATCCGGATCGTCTATTATTCTGTAAGGGTTAAACGCTGGTATCTTACTACCTATTCTGATAATTTGAACGTGATCTATCTCTCTCAAGGAACTCACTATCTTTTCCAGCTTTTCTGTCGATAAAAGCAGCGGATCTCCTCCCGTGAGCAAAACGTTCGTTATCTCTTTGTGAGTGCGGATGTAATCGAGTTGAGGTGTGATGTCTCGTATGACTTCGGCTCCAACGTTTATGAAGAGTCTCTTCCTGAAACAAAATCTGCAAAATCCACCACAAACATCGTTCACAAGAAAGAGGGCCGTGTCCGGGTATTTGTGCTGAAGCCCCTTCGCAACGGTGTAAGATTTTTCGTTAGAAGCATCCAGCGTTCCCCATTCTTCTAGCTCGTCCTTCTCGGGTACTATGATCTTCCTGATAGGGTCATCAGGGTCTGACCAGTCTATGAGACTCAAGTAATAAGAGTTGGCTCTGAATCGGTACTTTTCCTCTACCCTCTTCAACCTCTCTCTTTCTTCAGGAGACAATTGTTCCACCTGTGTTATGCTGGTGTAGTATTTCACCTTCAATCGAATCACCTCCTGATTTTTGTTTTAACAAAGTTATATTTTCTAAAATAAACCCCTTAAAAAAATCGAAGAACTCAGCTTCGACGAATACGACATCTGCCATCCATTTTCATTATACCATAATACGGTATAATCGGAGAGCACGATGAATACTGAGAAATATATCATCAGTACAATGTTTGAATGATATCTTGAAATCAGCAACTGTGTGTAGTACAATATAACTTGCAAATGCTTTGCATTTGCAGGTGAGAGTATGAGGATGACAAAAAACAGGGAAGCCGTTCTTGAGATAATCGAATCTTCCAGAGTCCCTCTCACTGCCGAGGAGATACATCGAAAACTGGATGTGAACCTCTCCACGGTCTACAGGGCATTGAAGTTTTTAGAGGAAAGAAACCTCGTGGGTTCTTTCAGTGTGGGTGGCCCGAGATACTTCTTCAAGAAGAAAAGACACTATCACTTTTTGATCTGTGAGAAATGCGGGAAGCTCTTTCCTTTCGAAGAATGCGTGGATGAATTTCTTGAAAAACTCCAGAAAAAGTACGATTTCTCTGAAGAAAGTCATCTGTTTTTGATTCACGGAATCTGTAAGGAATGCAAAAAGGAGGTGGAAAAATGAAGAGGATTCTTCTCCTTCTAGTACTCATTGTCGCTGTTTTGAGTTTCGGCAAAACTATCGTGACCACGATAAACCCGTACTATCTCATCGTTTCTCAGCTACTCGGTGATACAGCGAGCGTAAAGCTCCTTGTTCCCCCTGGAGCAAATCCACACTTGTTTTCACTAAAGCCTTCCGACGCTAAGACTCTGGAAGAATCGGATCTGATCGTAGCGAACGGACTCGGATTGGAAACGTATTTGGAAAAATACAAAGAAAAGACAGTTTTCGTTTCAGACTTCATTCCAGCACTTCTTCTCATCGACGAGAACCCTCACATCTGGCTCGATCCTTTCTTCCTCAAATACTACATCGTTCCTGGACTGTACCAGGTTCTCATCGAAAAATTCCCAGAAAAAAAGAGCGAAATAAAACAGAAAGCAGAAGAGATCATAAGCGACCTAGACACCGTGATCAGAGATTCCTTCAAAACACTCCTCCCTTACACCGGAAAAACGGTAGTGATGGCTCATCCGAGTTTTACGTACTTCTTCAAGGAATTCGGCCTGGAATTGATACCACTCTCCAGCGGTCATGAACACAGCACGAGTTTTTCCACGATCAAAGAGATCCTCAGGAAAAAAGAACAGATTGCTGCCCTGTTCAGAGAACCGCAGCAGCCGGCAGAGATTCTTTCGAGCCTCGAAAAAGAACTGAGAATGAAAAGCTTCGTGCTCGATCCCCTCGGAGTGAACGGAGAAAAGACGATCGTGGAACTCCTGAGGAAGAATCTTTCTGTGATCCAGGAGGCGTTGAAATGAAAATCGTGGAAGTGAAGAATCTGACCTACAGAATAAACGATTTTGAGATCCTGAAGAATATAACCTTCTCCGTGGAAGAAGGTGAATTCGTTGGGATAATCGGCCCGAACGGAGCAGGAAAAACCACACTTGTGAGAATTCTGGTGGGGGAGATAAAGAATTATGAAGGCAAGGTAAAAGTCAGGGGGAAGATAGGTTACCTTCCACAGCTCCATCAGGTTCAGAGAGAGTTTCCCATCACCGTAAAAGAGTTCGCTGCGATGGGAATGTACGGCAGGTACAGAAAGATAGACTGGGGAAAGGTGAGATCGACCTTGAAAGATGTGGGGATCCTTCACAAAGAAAACGATCCGATAAAGAACCTCTCAGGTGGTGAATTCCAGAGACTCTCACTCGCAAGGGCCCTTCTTTCAGATCCGGATATTCTCGTATTGGATGAACCTGAGGCTGGAGTGGATGAAATGGGAAAGGCTTCCTTTTACGAGCTTCTGAACCGATTGAGGAAAGAAAAAAATATCACAGTCATCATGATCAGCCACGACATCGGAATGGTGTTCAAAGAATGCAGCACCATCATGTGTCTCAACAGGACCCTTCACTGCCATGGTCCAACTGAAACGATCAACCCTGAAGACCTCAAGAAAATCTTCACAGACTTCGACATATGGATCAGAGGAACAAGACACTACGAGATCTACCATGGGAGGGAGAGAGATTGAGCTTCTTTCACGATCTCGCTGAGTACAGTTTCTTAAGGACAGCTTTCGTTGGGGGAATCCTGGTCGCGTCTTTATCGGGCCTTGTTTCTCCAATAGTGGTTTTTAGAAGGATGGAGTTCATAGGAGACGGAACCGCACACGCAGTCTTTGCCGGGCTTGCCGCAGCCACTCTCATCGGAGCGGATCACAGATTGATCGCCTTTGCCACGGCTCTTCTTTTCGCTTTTGCGGTAAGTCTCTTTTCTCGCTCCAGGATCAGCGAAAGCAGTGCCATAGGTATCCTCCTTCCCTTCTTCATGGCCGTTGGAGTGGTTCTCTTCTCTGTTTCGGGAAGGTATCAGACAGATGTGATGGGATATCTGTTCGGTGACGTGCTTCTTGTGAACAGCACCGACGTCGCGATAACGGCCGTTGTCCTTGCCCTGAACGTGATCCTCACCGTGGTGTTCAGATGGGACATCAAGTATTTCATAGTGGATGAAAAAATGGCCAGGTTTTATGGCATAAAAACAGATCTCATCCGTTTTCTGATCACCTCGTTCATCGCTATCACCGTGGTGACGACCGTTAAAGTGGTTGGTGTGATCCTCACAGGTGCCCTTCTGATCCTTCCTGGTCTCGTTTCGAAAATATTTGGAAAGTCTTTTTGGTCACTCACAACAATATCCGTCATCTTCAGCACCGGCGTTTTCTTCGCGGGGTTTCTGACCGCCTACACTCTTGACCTGCCACCTGGTCCGGTCATTGTGATCATTGCTTTCGTTTCTTTCCTTCCAATGCTAAAATTCTCATGATGTGGAAGATAGCCGTTGTGGATGACGACAAGAATATTCTGAAAACGGTGAGTGAAAAACTCCAGCAGTTGGGACGGGTGAAGACCTTCCTCACAGGAGAGGATTTTTTGAACGACGAGGAAGTCTTTCATGTTGTGGTTCTGGACGTCATGCTTCCAGACTACAGTGGTTACGAGATCTGCAGGATGATAAAAGAAACCCGACCCGAAACCTGGGTGATACTCCTAACGCTCCTTTCCGATGATGAAAGCGTTCTGAAAGGATTCGAAGCGGGGGCGGACGACTACGTGACAAAACCGTTCAATCCAGAGATTCTCCTCGTGAGAGTGAAAAGATTTTTGGAGAGGGAAAAGAAGGGACTGTACGACTTCGGAGATCTGAAGATAGATGCCTCTGGTTTTACTGTGTTTTTGAAGGGGAAAAGAATACATCTTCCCAAAAAAGAATTCGAGATACTGCTCTTTCTCGCAGAAAACGCCGGGAAAGTCGTCACGCGTGAAAAACTCCTGGAAACCTTTTGGGAAGACCCTGTCTCACCAAGGGTTGTAGACACAGTCATAAAGAGAATCAGAAAAGCCATAGAGGACGACCCAAACCGTCCTCGATATATAAAGACTATCTGGGGTGTGGGTTACATGTTCACGGGGGGAGAAAGATGATATCTCTGAGAACCTTTCTCATCACCTTTCTTGTGAATATAGCCTTACTTGGAATCTTCTGGGGAAACAGAATGAACTTTGTGGATGTCGTTATTTTCTCTTTCTTTTCAGCGCTCTTTGTTAGTCTCGCTACTCATATTCTGGTGACCAGCAGACTGAGGAAGCTCAGAGAAGCTGTAGCCAGAAAAAATCGATTCGAAGATTTCCTGAACGATGAGATCACAAAACTCGCCGAAGAGGTGAATTCGGTAGTCGAAAATTCGCTGATTCAGGAAAAAGAAACGGAAAAATTGAAAGACATCGTCACAGGTTTTGTGCACGATGTGAAATCGCTCGTATGGAATGAGGTTGAGGACGAAAATTTACAGAAGATCATAGAAGAATTCTACGAATTCGCCAAGCTCGAAGCTGGTCTTGAAAGGTTGAGAAAAGAGCCGGTTAATCTCGTCGAGCTCGTGAACGACGTGGTGGAAAAATTCCCAGGAAAAGTCATTTTCAAGTACGATGACGTCGTGGAAGTCGAAGCTGATCCCATGAAGCTTTTCAGGGCCTTTTACAACGTGATAGAAAACGCTGTGAAGTATTCAGGACCGGTGGAGGTCCACGTGAAAAAAGACAGGATCATCGTGAAAGGTCCCGGGCCAGAGATCCCCTATGAGGTACGTGCAAATCTTTTTGAGAAAAAGAAAAAAAGCAAAGGCACAGGACTGGGCCTGTACCTCGCAAGGGAATTTTTCGAAATGCATGGCTTCAGAATCGCTTACAGGAGAGAAGGAAATCACAACGTTTTTGAGATTTACACTGGATACACCGGCATGTCATCGGTAAAGTCAGAGAGAGATTCGAGATAGTTGAAGTCCACGCCGATCTTCTCCTCGTACTTCTTCCTCAAAAATTTCTTGCCTACCTCTCCCAGGATCACAGCGATGAGAAGGTCTTCGTCCGTTTCAACAAGAATTCCCAATTCTTTCCTTGTTTTGTCCAGTTCGGGTTCCAAAAGATCAGCAGGTCTGCAATCTATGGGTTTCTCATCACCAAGAATCTTTCTCATCAGTTCTGGATCGATCGGTGCGGGTGGCCTACCATAGAGTCCTTTCACATAATTCCTCGTTTCGTTGGTTATCCGCTCGTATCTACCATAGACCACGTTGAGAAACGCCTGAACACCCACGATCTGACTCGTTGGTGTAACGAGTGGTGGATAACCGAGGTCTTTTTGGACCCTCGGAACCTCCTCGAGCACCTTATCAAGCAAGTGTTCCATCCTCTGCTCCTTCAGCTGCTTGAGAAGGTTGGAGTACATACCACCGGGAATCTGCGAGAATATGATCCTCGAATCTGGATACTTCATCCCCACATCGTACTCGATGTATTTCATTCTCACCTTCGTGAAATGATCCACCAGAAACTTCAGCGCTTCTCTGTCAAAATCCTCTTTTCCGTTTCCTCTGAAAGCGTAATACATGGTTTCAAAAGTTGGCTGAGACGTTCCCATGGAAAACGGAGAAATAGCCGTATCGAAGAAATCCGCCCCTGCTTCGTAAGCCGCTTGATACGCAAGGGGAGCAAAGCCCGTGGTACAGTGAGAATGGACCTCAACGGGAACACCGAATTTCTCCTTCAAAGCCCTGACGAGTTCGTAAGCCCTTTTTGGAGTGAGAAGCCCCGCCATGTCCTTTATACAAATCGAGTCCACTCCCATATCCAGAAGTTTTCTTGCGAAGTCAAGATAGTAATCGAGAGTGTGGACAGGACTCACCGTGTAACTGATCGCTACCTGAACATGAAGACCGTGCTTTTTTGACTCTTCAATAGATTTCTGCAGGTTTCTTTCATCGTTCAGCGCATCGAAGATACGTATGATATCCAGTCCATACTCCGCCACTTTCTTTATGAAAAGCTCCACAACATCGTCCGCGTAGTGCCTGTAGCCAACGAGATTCTGTCCTCTCAGAAGCATCTGAATCTTCGTGTTCTTCAAACCCTCTCTTATCTTTTTCAACCTCTCCCATGGATTTTCGTTCAGAAATCTAACGGCGACATCGAAGGTTGCTCCTCCCCAGACTTCCATGGAGTGAAAATTCATTCTGTCGAACGCTTCGAGAGCAGGCAGCATATCTTCCGTTCTCATCCTCGTCGCGATCAGAGATTGATGTCCATCTCTTAAGGTTGTATCAACGAACATTTTTTTCACCTCCAAGTTTTCTCAAAAGATGTACAACCAGATTCACTCTATCTTCAAATTGATCGAGTCTTGCGTATTCATCCTCGGAGTGCATCTTACCACCGGGAATACCCAGACCGTCTATGGAAGGAACGCCGTTCTGCGAGAAAAACGCCACGTCTCCTCCACCCGTTGCCCTCACAAAACTCACAGTCATTCCAATCTCTTCGGCAGACATCTTCACGATGTTCACAAAATCAGGATCTTCTTTCATGGGAAGCCTTCTGAGTTTCAAGGTGTAAGAAACGTTCGCTTCAGGATGTACAGCAGAGAGTCGTTTCAGTGTTTCTTCGAGAAACTCGTACTCTTTGTCGTCGTAGTACCTGACATCGAAATAAACCTCTGCTTTGTCCGGTGTCACGTTGCTTTCCGCACCACCCTTTACGATTGTTGGATTCAGAGTAAGGTTTGGAAATCTCCCGTTCAATGAAAAGAGTTCCACCGCTTTGAAAGCCAGTTCAACGATCGCGTTGGCTCCTTCGTCCAGTCTTGAAGCGTGTCCTTTTTTTCCGCGAGCGAACAACCACAGTGAGATGATTCCCTTCCTGGAGGATATGAATTCTCCGTTTTCTCTTCCCGGCTCGAAGGATAGACAGTGAGAACTCATACCGGAAACTTCTTTGAACACTTCTCCACTGAGCGGTGATCCCAGCTCTTCATCCACGTTCAGAACCACGCAGAGATCGGTGTCGTTCTGTTGGAGGAATCTTTTCAAAGACTCAAGGAGGATCACAACTCCTCCTTTCATGTCACAAACACCAGGACCCTTGGCGATGTTTCCTTCTATTGTGAAAGGTCTTCTCTTCGATTCACCTTCGGGAAAGACGGTGTCGAGATGTCCTATGAGGGTAACGTAAGGCGGTTTTCCGCGGAAGGCCACGTAAGCGGCTCCCCTTTTCTCCACTCTGAAACCAAGGTCTTCGAGAATCTCTGTCAGAAACGACGTTCGTCTCAGCTTCTCCTCGAATGGAAGATCGGGCCCTGTGTCGATGTTCACGAGTTTTTCGTAAATTTCGATCCACTTCATTTTTATCCCTCCAACTACATTATACTATTCTTTAAGAAAACCCCGGTGAGGAGGGATGTTATGTCCAGAAAAAAGGCCTTCCTATTCATCGTGCTTTTGGGGCTGGTCAGTCTTTTCGCGGACGTTACTTACGAAGGGGCAAGGAGCATCATCGGACCGTTCATGAAGACACTGGGAGCGAGCGCCGCCGCTCTTGGATTTGCCGTAGGGCTCGGTGAACTCACAGGATACGCCTTCAGATTGATTTCGGGAATTCTGAGCGATAAAACACGAAAGTACTGGCTTTTCACCATCCTGGGATACGCGATAAATCTCTTTGCGGTACCGGCTCTCGCGCTTGCAGGAAACTGGCAGACAGCGCTTGTTCTCATCATCGCCGAAAGATTTGGGAAGGCCCTGAGAACTCCCGCAAGGGATGTCTTGCTCTCTTTCGCTTCGGAAGAAGTTGGAATGGGCAAAGGCTTTGGCATTCATGAGGCGCTAGATCAGATCGGTGCCATCTTGGGACCTCTTGCGCTCACATTCGCCCTCGCATTTGGAAAAAGCTACAGGTTCTGCTTCTTCATTCTTCTCATACCGGCTCTCGTTGCAATGGTTCTTCTCCTCACAGCACGTATAACTTTCCCGGCTCCTCAGGAAATGAAAAAGAAGAAAGACAATCCAGTGGATCGAAATCTGGGAAAGACTTACTGGTTCTATCTTACCATCGTTTCTATGGTGGCCTTTGCTTTCGCTGATTTTCCCATCATCGCATACCACATGAAGAGTTTCGAAGTCGCAAAAGATTTCTTCGTTCCTGCGACTTACTCACTCGCGATGGCCGTGGATGCGGTGGCTGCGCTGGTTTTCGGTCATTTGTTCGATAAAAAGGGTTTCGTTGCCCTGGCCTACGCGGTTCTTCTCTCTTCTTTCTTTCCCGTGCTTTCCTTTTCAAACAGCTTTCCGCTCATCTTTGCCGGAGTGATTCTCTGGGGAATCGGTATGGGAGCGCAGGAATCGATCATGAGAGCGGTTGTAGCGAAGATCGTACCTGCAGAAAAGCGTGGATTCGCTTACGGAATGTTCTTCACCGTGTACGGTGTTTTCTGGTTCTCTGGATCGTGGATCATGGGAACACTCTATGATATCAACCGGTTCTATCTGATACTGTTCTCTTTCGTAATACAGTTTGCAGCGGCTCTGCTCCTTCTTAGAATGAAAAGATACGAATGGTGAACCATCCTGCCTCCTATGAGGTAGGGTTTTCTGCTTCAACCCGTGATGGCTCGTAGACCCTTTTTAGGTTCCGCCGCCAGAGCACGGTCAACGGGCATGAACTCGGACGGCTCCCGCCCTACTGATAGCATCAAGCCATACCTGGCTAGATTCTTTGCAGCGTCCCTATCATGATGCGCTCCACTCTTTGGCTTCTTTATTTATGTATCCACATTCACTGCATAGCTGACTTGAGGGATAGTATCTGCTTGCTTTTATCACTTTGATCCCACAGCGCTTTGCCTTAAATGTTGAGATCTTTCACCACGATCTTTCCAGTTTGGCTTTCGCTGACAAGATCGCGGATGATTTGTAAAGCCAGTCGTTCTTTACTATTCTTATCACGTAGTTTTCTTTGCACGTTCTGATAAAATTCATTATGGAAAGGGGGGATTTAGGATGAGGGTGAACGACGTAAGTCTGATGCGGTACATTCAGCAACTCAGCCTTGAAAGAAAAGCCCCCACACCGGGAAGTTTCCTCTTCAACACAGTATCTGAACTTGCCGTTCAGCAGAAATTGAGAGGACAGATAGAAGGATACAAAGCGACTCTCTCTCAGATATACAACGGAATGGGCCTTTTGAACACGACTGACGCGGGACTTGAAAGCATATCAACAGCGCTTCAGAGGGCAAGAGAACTCGCCGTTCAGGCTTCGAACGCTACTCTCACAGACGCAGAAAGATCCATGATACAGAAAGAATACGAGGAGATAATGCGCGGTGTGAAAAGGATTATCCAGCAGACAACTTACAACGAACAGAGGGTGCTCGCCGGAGACGTTCGAAACCTTGTGATCCAAACTGGACCCAATGAAGGACAGAACGTAACGGTGAACATACCAAACCTCGAAGAGACTCTCTCCGAACTGTTTGAAGTGGACCTTTCCACCTTCGAAGGAGCACAAAGATCTCTTGAAACCATAGATCAAGCTCTGGAAAACATCTCTCAGATCAGAGGAAACGTTGGATCCTGGATGAACAGGCTGGAGTCTTCAGCAAGAAGTGTGATGAACAGCTACACGGAGCTCTTCAAAACAGAAAGCCTTTTCGAACCGAGCGTGGCAGAACTTCTCCTCGAGTCAACGAAGGAAGACATTTTGAGACAGACGGCACTGACCGGAATTCTCTTCAGAATGGAAAATGCGGGAAACGTACTCAAACTCTTGATGTAGTATGTTTTATTTCCCAGAAAGAGAAAAGAAAAGATTCACTTTGAAAAGGCCGGCACTTCTCATCATCGATCTTCAAAATTATTTCACCTCTCCTGACTCCCCAGCATACCTTCGGGGAGTGGAGGTTGCTATCGAAAACATCAGAAAACTGAAGATCTCCTTCGAAAGAGCGAAACTTCCCGTGATAGCCACGGTCCACGTGGGAGCGTCTCCGATGATGAAGAAGTGGTGGGGAAACGAAGTGGATAAAAGGTGGGCCGTTCCCGTTTTTTCCGATGTTCTTCTTTTTGAAAAGAACACGTACGACGCGTTTTATTCAACGAAACTCGAAGAAGAGCTCAGAGCAAGAAACGTCAACCAGCTGATCATAACAGGTGTGATGACACATCTTTGCTGTGAAACTACAGCCCGAAGCGCTTTTGTGAGAAACTTCGAAGTGATAATGGTGGAAGACGCTCTGTGGGATAAAAACGAATGGTACCACTTCTCTTCACTGAAAAACCTGGCACATGGAGTTGCGTACATCGCTAAGACGGAGGAGATCCTGTGCGCGTTGGAATCGTTGGAGCAGGGCCAGCGGGAGTAGCAGCCGCTGTGTTTCTGAGGAGGTACAACGTTCACGTTACAGTGTTCGAAAAAAACAGGGTGGGAGGACTTTTGCGGAACGCCCATCTCGTTGAAAACATCCCGGTTTTGCCTCCAGCCTCCGGTGAAGAGATCTGCAAAACACTGGAGAAAAGATTATTTGAATCTGGTGCTGAACTCATATGGGAAGAAGTTGTAAAAGTGGAAAACGAAAAAATTCTGACAGAAAGAGAAATTCATTCGTTCGACTACGTGATCGTTGCAAGCGGCACGATTCCAAGGAGAATTCCAGAGTTCGAAGTATCTGAGAAGGTGGTCTATGAGTTCATCGATCTTCCAGAATTCGAAAAACTCGCAATCTATGGAGCAGGAGACGCTGCATTCGACAGTGCTTTGAACGCTCTTGTGAGAGGAAAAGAGGTACATCTTTTCAACAGAGGCAGCAGAATCAGAGCGCTTCCCCTTCTGGTCGAGAGAGCGAAAAAATACGAGAAATTCTATTATCATGAAAGATGCCCCATCCTCAAAGTGGAAGAAGAAAGCAAAATGGTTAAACTGAAAACAGAACACGGTGTTTTCACCTTCGACGCTCTCCTTTTGTCTGTAGGCAGGGTTCCAAACACTTCTTTCGTTGAACCTGGAGAAAGAAATTTCATCGTCGGAGATGCGAGAGGTGGCTTCAGGCAGGTATCGATAGCGATGGGCAGTGCCATCGAAACAGCGATGGAGATCCTGAGAAGAGAGGGAACAATATGAAAGTCGGTAGATACACAACTTCGCCGCCGTTCGATGTAAACACATACGTGTTTGAGATTGATGGTACTCTCTACGTGATAGATCCAGGAGAAGGGATCTCTCAATTCGTCAGCAAGCCAGTCGTTGTCCTCGTCACACACGGCCACTGTGACCACATATCGGGAATCCTGGAACTGGATGTAAGAGGTCTTTTCATCTCTCCCGAAGACGCCTTCATGCTGACAGATCCTGCCGCGAACCTTTCCAGTGATTTCATGGACCATCCGGTGATCGTTGATCTTCCATGGGAGAGCATTGATCTTCACTTCAGAACACTCAAGGTGCCAGGCCATACAAAAGGGTCTCGATTCATCATCTTCGACGGAGTGGTTTTCACCGGAGATACGGTCTTTGCCGACACGATCGGAAGGATAGACCTTGGAGGATCGGAAGAGGAAATGAGAACCACACTGAAAAAGGTGAAAGAGTTCTTCAAAAATCTTCCAGAGGACTGGCTCGTGTGTCCTGGCCACGGTGAGATCACGACTGTGGGAGATCTTCTGAAAAGGAACATATTCCTGGGGAGGTAAAAGCTGTGAAAATTCTCAAGAGAGTAGGAAAAGAAGAAGTCGCATACGTGTATCTTGGAGAAACTTCCAGGGGAAATCTGGTGGAATTCGTTGAATCGATTCAGCCCCCCGTTCCCCGCGAAAAGAAATGGGTTCTCATCGTTTCAACACTCGCTGGATGTCCCGTGGGATGTCTCATGTGCGACGCTGGAGGTTTCTACAGAGGTAAACTCTCCGCCGATGAAATCTTCGAACAGATCGATTTTCTGGTGAAGAGCAGGTACCCAAACGGAAGGATCCCTTCGGAGAAGTTCAAAATACAATTTGCAAGGATGGGAGAGCCCGCACTGAACGAAGCCGTTCTCGATGTTCTGAAGGAACTTCCAGCAAGGTACGAAGCACCGGGACTGATGCCTTCGATCTCCACAGTTGCCCCTTGCGGGACGGATTCTTTCTTCGAAGATCTTCTTAAAATAAAGGAAAAACACTACAGAGGTAAGTTCCAGCTTCAGTTTTCCATTCACTCTACAGACGAGAAAGAAAGAGACCAAATCATTCCCGTCAAAAAATGGTCTCTCGAAAAGATATCAGAGTTCGGAAAGCGGTTCGTGAAAGAAAACGACAGAAAAATCACCTTGAATTTCGCTGTGGCACAGGAGTACTCGCTGGACCCGAAAGTCATCATAAGAGTTTTCGATCCCGAGAAGTTCCTTGTGAAAATCACACCGGTGAACCCCACCTATCGTTCAAAGGAGAACAATCTGAATTCAGATGTTGACGTCGAAAGAAAAGAACTTCTGAAGCATCGGAACTTCATAGAGGAGCTCAAAAAAGCTGGTTTTGAAGTGATCCTGAGTATCGGTGAACTCGAGGAGAACAAGATCGGCAGTAACTGTGGTCAGTACGTCCAGAGACACTTGATGAGCGAAAGAAAGATCGTGGATGGTTACCAATACGTGTGAAAAACCCCGCGCGGGCGGGGTTTTCATTTTCCGAGGAGTTCTTTTACTTTCTCAACAACCTTCCTGGGAATCTCATCCTTCGGATTTTCTTCCATTATTCTCACAAGAGCACTTCCGACGATCACACCGTCGGCGATCTCCCACACCTTTTTCACCTGTTCGTGCCTGGAGATTCCAAAACCCACGAAGAGAGGAAGTTTTATTCTTTCTTTCACCCTCTTTATGTGATCCGCGAAAGGAAGGTCTTCCCTCTCACCTGTGACACCGTACCGGGATATGTAATAGACGAACGGAGCCTGAACGGAATTGATCAAATCTATTTCCTCGTCTTTGGTGTTCGGTGCAACGAAGGGAACTATGGGATACGCTATATCGACGTTCTTTACCTCCCTCAAGGGCAGGTCAGGTATGATCAAGCCCTTCACACCGAGTTTTTTCAATTCATCGAGGAGTTTTTCTTTTCCCTCTGGATAGTTCACTATCGGATTCAGATAACTCATCAGGTAGAGATCGTAATCAACAGATATTTCACTCAGCATCTCCAGAATCTTTTTTATAGTGACACCGTTTCTCAAAGCCACGCTGTGGGCAAGCTGAATAACAGGACCGTCTGCGACCGGATCGGAGAACGGAACTCCTATCTCCACACCTGTGATGCCGAGTTCGTTGAGAGCGATCAGTATTTTCCTTGTTGTTTCAAGATCGGGAAATCCAGCGGGGATGTATGCAATAAAGCCCTTCATCTTATCCTCTCCCTGACGTACGGATGGTTCAAAACTGATTCTAAATCCTTGTCGCCGCGCCCTGAAAGGTTCACAACGACGACCTTACCCTTTATATTGATCTTCTTCAGGTAAGCCAGTGCGTGAGAGCTTTCGAGTGCTGGAATGATCCCTTCCAGCCTTGAAAGTTCGATGAAGGCATCGAGAGCTTCTTCATCCGTCACCGCATCGTACAGAACTTTTCCAGTCTCCCTCCAATAAGCATGTTCAGGCCCCACACCGGAATAGTCCAGTCCCGCCGAAACCGAGTGTGTCACCTGAACCTGGCCCCAGTCATCTTGAAGAACGAAGGTCTTACTTCCGTGTAGGTATCCAATTTTCCCTTTGAGAAGAGAAGCTGCGTGCTTTCCGGTTTCGAGGCCTTCTCCACCGGCTTCCACTCCGATCAGCTTCACACCGGAATCTATGAACGGGTAGAATATACCGGCGGCGTTGCTTCCTCCTCCAACGCACGCAACGATGTAATCCGGCAATCTCCCTTCCTTCTCAAGGATCTGCTTTTTTGTTTCCTCACCAATCACCTTCTGAAAGTTTCTCACTATGATCGGATACGGGTGAGGTCCCACGACGGATCCAATGACGTAGTAGGTGGTCTGAAGGTTCGTGATCCAGTCCCGAAGAGCTTCGTTTATGGCGTCTTTCAGCGTTCTGCTTCCGCTCTTCACAGGGACCACTTTCGCACCGAGAAGTTTCATCCTCTCAACGTTAGGTTTCTGTCTGATCGTGTCTTCTTCGCCCATGTATATGACGCACTCCATTCCAAAGAGCGCGGCAGCCGTTGCAGTGGCAACACCGTGCTGTCCCGCTCCTGTTTCCGCTATTATTCTTGTTTTTCCCATCTTTTTTGCGAGAAGCACCTGACCTATGGCGTTGTTTATCTTGTGAGCGCCTGTGTGAAGAAGATCTTCGCGCTTCAAATAGATCCTGGCACCGTACTTTTCACTCAACCTTCTGGCAAAGTAAAGAGGAGTGGGGCGTCCAGCGTAATCCCTTAGAAGGTCGTTGAACTCTTTCCAGAACGATTCATCCTTCATGATTTCCTCGTAAGCCGCCTCAAGTTCCTCGAGTGCGGGCATGAGAATCTCGGGAACGTACTGACCTCCGTAAGGACCGAAGTAACCTTTCATTCTCACAACCCCTTTGCATTTTTAATGAACATCTTTATTGAATCGTGATCTTTCTTTCCCGGAAAGGCCTCAACACCGGAAGACACATCCACCGCGAAAGGTCTAACCACGTCTATCGCACTTCTGACGTTCTCAGGATTCAAACCTCCCGATAGCACGAGATACCTGAACCGGTCCCTGTACGGGAGGATCAGAGACCAGTCGAACGTTTTTCCGCTTCCTCCATACTCCGGTGTCTTCGTATCGAGAAGAATCGGAAATTCCCTGTAATTCAAAGCACGTTCCATATCCCTTTCGTTCGAAACTCCAACTGCTTTTATCACCAGGATTCTCTCCGCTATTTTTCTGCACAGTTCGATCGGTTCTTCTCCATGTAGCTGGACCGCGTTCAGCTGAACATAAGAGGCCACATCCAGAATCTTTTCTGGTTCTTCGTTCACAAAGACCCCCACACGAAAAACGAAAGGAGGTAATTCAACAGAAATCCTCCTGGCATCCTCAGGAGAGATGTACCTTTTGCTCTTAGGATAGAAAACGAATCCCACAGCGTCAGCACCACTCTCCACAGAAAACAGTGCATCTTCCAGGTTCGTTATCCCGCAGATTTTCACTCTGACCATGCTCTCATCTCTTCTAGAAATCTTCTTGGATTTTCGGCTTTCATGATGGATGTACCAACGAGAACAGCGTTCACTTTCCCCCGCAGATCCTTGAGTTCTCTGGGATCTTTTATGCCACTTTCAGCGACCACAACCGTATCATCCGGCACGAGTGGTAGAAGTTCCCACAGCACATTTTTCTTTATCTCGAAAGTGTCCAGATCTCTCGTGTTGATACCGATTATCTTCGGTCTGATCACCGAAAAGACCTTCTCCAGATCTTCTCTGGAGTGGACTTCTACGAGACTGTCCATTCCGAGCTCTTCCGCCGCTTCATAGATCTCTTTTATCTGCTCTGCAGTGAGTATTCGAGCAATTATAAGGATGGCGTCCGCTCCCACACTGGAAGCCAGTTTCACCTGGACCGTGTCTATATAGAAGTCCTTAGCGAGAATGGGTCTGCAGGTCAAGTTTCTCGCCGCTCTTACGAAGGCAGGATCTCCTTTGAAATAGTGCTTTTCCGTGAGGATGCTGATCGCATCCGCCAGCTCGTCGTACATCCTTATGAAATCTTCCAGAGAAGCATCAGCGTTTATATCTCCAGCAGATGGAGAAGCCTTCTTGAATTCCGCTATGATCTTCACTCTCTCTTTTCCCGACAGAACCTCCAGAAATCTGTGGTTTCTTCTTTGAACGATCAAGTTCTCGCCGTCTATCTCCAGAATATCTTTCTTTTTGGCTTCAACTATTTCCCAGAGTCTTCTGATAGTCCATTACCTCCCTCAATTTTTTGTAGGCCTCACCCGTTCTGATGAGATCGAGAGCCTTCCCGACACCGTCCTTTATGGTGTCACATTCACCCACCAGCCAGAAAACAACCCCTGCGTTCAGAGCCACCGTCTCCACCTGTGTTCTGCTGGCTTCTCCTTTCAGAACACTTTCCATCATCCGGTACGCCTCTTTGGGATCGGAAGGACCTTTCAGCTCCTCGGGGTCTCCACTCTTCAATCCGAGTTCTTCGGGATCCAGCACCATGGGGACGATCTCTTCCTGAGTAACGAGGAGTAGGTTGTTCTTACCACACGTGGTGAGTTCGTCTGTGAAACCTCCGTTGACCACTGCCGAGCGTTCCGTACCAAGACGTTGAAGGGCCGTTGCGAGTTTGGAAGCGAAAGAAAGATCGAAGACCCCCACCACCTGGTACTTCACCCTGGCAGGGTTCGTTATGGGACCAAGAAGGTTGAAAGCCGTCCTTATCTTCAGCTGTCTTCTCGCGGGCATCACGTGCTTCATCGCTGGATGAAGAAGCGGTGCGAAAAGGAAAGAAAAACCGGTTTCTTTGAGCTCTCTTTCCATCTCCTCCGGTGTCTTTTCAAGTTTGTACCCACCGGCTTCGAGAACGTCGGCACTCCCCACCTTGCTTGAGACAGATCGGTTACCGTGTTTTGCAACGGGAATACCAGCCGCAGCAACGACAAAGGCCGTTGTCGTTGAAATGTTGAACGTGCCAAAACCGTCTCCACCGGTTCCGCAGGTGTCGACCGTTCTTGGAGAAGGTGCTTTTATATGAATCGATTTTTCTCGCATGACGCTGGCCATTCCACCGAGTTCGTCTCCCGTTTCCTCTTTCATCCTGAGTGCCACAAGGAAACCTGCAATTTGAGCGTCCGTGGCATTCCCGGACATGATGAAGTTCATCACCTGACGGCTCTCTTCAAAAGTGAGATCTTCAAATTCTACGAGTTTCTTGAGAGCGGAAACGATGTCAATTTCCGTTTCTTCGGAAACTTTCTTTACCTGAATATCCTGGATGTTCAGGAAGTTCTTTATGATTCTCTTTCCTTCTTCGGTCAGCACGGATTCTGGATGAAACTGAACTCCAAAGGTTGGGTGTTCTTTGTGCTGGAGTCCCATGATCTCTCCATCGTCACTTTTGGCGGTGATTTCCAGAACTTCAGGAAGGGATGCCTCTTCAACAACGAGTGAATGGTACCGCGTAGCAACGAGTGGATTTTTCACACCAGAGAATACACCCTTTCCGTTGTGTACGATCTTCGATGTCTTTCCATGAAGAATCCTCTTTGCATGCACGATCTTTCCACCAAAAGCGTAGCCGATCACCTGGTGTCCAAGACACACACCGAGTATTGGAACCTTCCCGCTGAAGTGCCTCACAACATCAACGGAGATACCCGCTTCTTCGGGTCTTCCGGGGCCAGGAGATATAACTATGTGAGTGGGATTTTTTCTCTCTATCTCTTCGATCGTTATCTCGTCGTTTCTGAAGACTTCGATTTCACAGTCTGGTTCTACCTCACCGATGTACTGAACGATGTTGTAAACGAACGAATCGTAGTTGTCTATAACGATCACTCTTTTCAAAACAATCCCCCCTGGATCTTCTGCGCAACTTCCAGGCTCCTGAACAAAGCCCTGAGTTTGTTCAGAGTCTCCTGATATTCGCGCTCCGGAACGGAATCGTAAACGATACCCGCTCCTGCCTGGAGCCATCCCTGTTTACCTTTGAAGAAAAAGGACCTGATGGTGATAGCAGAATCCATGTTCATCCTTCCCTTATCATCGGGGAAAGAGAAATACCCAACGGCTCCAGCGTATGGCCCTCGCGGGGTGGGTTCGAGTTCTTCTATGATCTCCATTGCCCTCACTTTGGGTGCGCCAGAGACTGTCCCCGCAGGGAAAGTCGCTTCGAACACATCCACAGCATCTTTATCGTCCTTCAGTTCACCGCTCACCTGCGAGACTATGTGCATAACGTGGGAGTACCTCTCGATAACCATCTTCTTCTCCACTCGCACGGTTCCTTCTTTACAGACTCTTCCAAGATCGTTTCTTCCAAGGTCCACGAGCATAACGTGTTCTGCTATCTCTTTTTCGTCGTTCAAAAGTTCTCTCTCCAGCTTCAGATCTTCTTCAACAGTTCTTCCCCGCGGTCTGGTGCCGGCAATTGGCTTCACAGTGGCCTTGTCTCCTTCCACCTTCGCCATGGTTTCGGGAGAAGATCCCAAAACGACCGTGTCTCCGAACTTCAGATAAAACATGTAGGGAGAAGGATTGATCATTCTGAGCGCCCTGTAGATGTAGAACGGATCCAGCGTCGTTTTGAATGTGAAAGCCTGGGAGAGAACCACCTGGAATATGTCACCTTCTACAATGTACTTTTTGGCCTTTTCAACCACTTTGTAGAACTGCTCTCTTTCGAAGTTCGATTCCGGTTCTGTCACAAAAACGTTCTTCTCTGGTTTCTCCTCAAAAGGACTCAAGACCTTCGATGTGAGTTCCTCAGGGCTATCGCTGATGATGAAGACGTTGTTCTTCAGGTGATCGAATATTATGAGATGCTCGGGTACCACGAAATAAAACGTGGGAAACACAGAGGCTTTGACTTTGACTTTCTCTATGTAAGAAATGTAGTCATAACTGACGAAGCCAACGGCTCCTCCCCTGAACGAAGGGAGTTCGTCGTGTTTGACGCTGTATCTATAGACCTCAAGCCAATCTTTTATCGCCTTGAGAGGAGAGGAAGTGTAATCGAGCTGCTGATTCGAAGTTCTCAAGATTCCCTTTTCGAAAACGAGCACGTCTTTTTTACCTATACCTATGAAGGAATGCCTTCCGAAAGCGGAACCGAGCTCCACGCTTTCGAGCAGGAAAGCGAATTCTTCCCCTCTGGAAACCTTCATGAAGGTGGAAACCGGTGTTTCCAGATCCGAAACGAGCTTCAGCACGTGCATGCTATCACCCACTGTGATTTTTCAGTTATTATATCACGTAACGATCTTTCCCAGAACGCTTAGCTGTGTAAAGTTTTTTGTCTGCTTCCTCTATCAATTCCACTGGTGAGGACTCTTTCTTTGAAAACGCAACTCCTCCACTCAAAGTCACTTTCTTTTCACTTCCGAATATCTTCTGCCAGTCAAAATTTCTGATGTTCTCCATAATGTTGTCCATCGTTTTTACCACCGCGTCTCGCTCACCTGTTTCAAATACCACCATGAACTCCTCTCCACCGTATCTTCCCACTTTCCCAATCTTAACAGTTTCCCTCAGTATGTTTGCCACCACCCTCAACACTTCATCTCCCACCGGATGGCCGAACGTGTCGTTTATTTTCTTGAAATCGTCTATATCCATCATAGCTACCGCAATATTTTTTCCGTTTCGAAGAACTTCTTCCAGAAATCTCATGATTGCCCTCTTGTTAAACAAACCCGTCAATCCGTCTGTTTCTGAAGCTATCACGTAATCTCGAAAGTCGTTCAGATTTCTGAAAAGAACCATCAGACTCGAAAGAGAATCCTCTAAAACACTTCTCAATAGGAATGGATTTTCAACATCCTCAAACAATATAACCCCGAGTTCTGTTCCGTCATCCTTCACGACTGCAAAAACGTTATCATCCGAAATCGAGCCCTCACCAAAAACACCATAAAAGGACCAGAAGGATGGAGATGTTGGCTTTTCCAGTTTGGAGATCAGAAACTTCCTGAGAACTTCTTTATCAACCGATTTTCCAAAGGAGTAAATCCTTCCTTCACTTGTGGAAAGAAGAAGCACTCTGAAGCTTCCAAACAGGGAGAAATTTCTGAACAGCATAACAAGAAGAGAAATCACGTATCGCTCGTCGCGGGAGTACCTGAGATAAGAGAGAATTTCTTTCTCAAGAATCTCCCTCTTCAATCGCTTTTCAACGATATGAAAAACGTTTCCAGATTCGTTGCTCTCACGGTTTTTGAAAGACTCGTACGGAGTGTTCAGAAAAGCCTGAAGTTCTTTCTCGATTTCCTCTTTCTTTCCTTTGTTTATGAACAAGTTCGCTCCACTCTTTTTCGCCCAGAAGGGATTGACTGTGTCAGAAGATGCGGTCAATATGACTATTCCTGCGTCTTTGAAAACTCTCATTTCTCTCAAAACAACAGAAAGATAAAGTCCAGAGAAATCAGGCATGTTGTAATCGATGATGAAGTAGTCGGGTCTGTGATTCAAAGCTTTCTGTAACCCGTCCATTCCACCCTCTGCGAGGAGAATATCCACGTCCTTTTTGATATTTTTCACGATATCAGAAACGACAAGCCGCCAGAATTTGCTGTCGTCAACGATGAGAACTTTCTTCATCAATCTCCACCCTATCCCGAGTTTTTATAATAAATTATATATCAATGAAGAAAAAACGAGTTGAACTGACGACAGATTAATGGTATCATTTAAAAATGGATCGGGGCGTAGCGCAGGTGGCTAGCGCGCCTGCCTTGGGAGCAGGAGGTCGCTGGTTCAAGTCCAGTCGCCCCGACCATTTTTTTATCGAGGTAGACAAAGCACTATTGAAGGAGGTGAAAGACTTGCCAATCTATAGATATGTCTGCGAAGAATGCGGATACGAAACAACGGTCATGCATGGCATAAACGAATCACCAGAGGTTATCTGTGAAGAGTGTGGTGCCAGAATGAAGAGAACGATAGGAAGAGTGGGAATTATTTTCAAAGGAAGCGGTTTTTACATAACAGATTCGAGAAAGAGTGAGAAAAAGAAAGAAACAGCGTCCGCTTCAAGCGAAAAGAAAGACTAAACATTCAAGTTGGGATCGGCGTTCAAACTCAAGGGGGAGAACATCCCCCTTTTCGCTTTTTCGTAGCCCGCCTTTGCGACCATCAGAGCGTTGTCCGTGCAGAGTTCCAACGGTGGAAAGAAAACCTCGTAGTTCCATCTTTCCGCCCTTTTTTGTACCTCTTCTCTCAACATAGAATTCGCGGCAACACCACCGACGAACGCTATCTTTCTAATCCCAAGATTTCTTGCCAGTCGGAAGGTTTTTTCAACGAGAATATCAACAACCGCCTTCTGGAAAGAAGCCGCAACGTCTTCTACCTTGTAGTCTTTTTCCCTCTGGAGGAAATAGAGGACAGAAGTCTTCAAACCCGCAAAGCTGAAGTTGTAACTGTCATCATCCAGCATCGGACGAGGGAAGCTGTACTTTTCAGGATCTCCTTTCTTTGCCACTCTGTCGATCACGGGACCTCCGGGATATCCGAGTCCGAGGAGGCGAGCCACCTTATCGAATGCCTCCCCCGCCGAATCATCGAGCGTTTCACCCAGCACTTCCATGGAATAGTCTTCATTCACTTTCATCAGCTGTGTGTGTCCTCCTGAAACCATCAAAACAACGAGAGGCGGTTTCAGATCAGGGTTCGCCAGAAAAACCGCCTGCACATGAGCCTCTACGTGATTCACTCCAACGAAGGGTTTTTCAAGCGAAATGGCGAGTCCTTTTGCTGCGGACAGACCAACGAGGAGGGCACCGATTAGGCCAGGTCCATAGGTGGCCGCAACGACATCCACTGTCTCCGGTGGGACTTTTTCAAAAGCTTTCTTCAAAAGAATGGGTAAATTTTTGAGGTGGTGCCTGGCCGCCACTTCAGGCACCACCCCTCCAAACTTCTGGTGGACCTCTATCTGAGAAACTGTGAAATTCACAACAACGTTTTTACCATCGTCCAGAACAGCGACCGCCGTTTCATCGCAGGACGTTTCTATTCCAAGAACTCTCATGCCGATTCCCTCATAACAACGATGGGTTTTTCTTTTCCAAGAGCAACTTCTTCCGTGATAACGACCTTTTCCACGTTCTTCAAATTTGGAAGTTCAAACATCATATCTATCATCATTTCCTCAAACACGTTTTTCAGAGCGCGTGCACCTGTGCCTCTCTTGAGCGCCTTCCTCGCTATGATCCTGAGGGCTTCGTCCGTTACTTCCAGTTTCACACCGTCGATTTCGAACAGTTTTTGATACTGCCTCACAACGGCGTTCTTCGGTTCCTTCAGTATCCTGATGAGATCATCTTCCGACAGATCATCGAGCGTCGCTATCACAGGAAATCTTCCAACAAATTCTGGAATGAGACCGTACTGTACCAGATCGTCCGGTGTTACATGTTTCAGGATCTCTCCAAGTCTCATCTCCTTCTTGCTCTTTATCTCCGCACCAAATCCCATGGTGGTACTCTGAATACGTCTCTTTATGATTTCTTCAAGACCGTCGAACGCTCCTCCGGCTATGAAAAGGATGTTCCTCGTATCCACCTTTATGAACTCCTGGTACGGATGTTTCCTTCCACCCTGTGGTGGAACGTTCGCTATCGTTCCCTCCAGTATCTTGAGGAGAGCTTGCTGCACTCCTTCACCGGAGACATCTCTTGTTATCGAAGGATTTGGGGATTTCTTGGCTATCTTGTCGATTTCATCTATGTAGATGATTCCGTACTGGGCCCTTTCAACGTCGAAGTTCGCTGCCTCCAGCAGCCTGAGAACAACGTTTTCCACATCTTCTCCCACATATCCTGCCTCTGTGAGAGGTGTTGCATCGGCTATGGCGAATGGAACATTGAGGATTTTGGCGAGAATTCTCGCAAGATAGGTTTTCCCGGTGCCCGTGGGACCGATGAGAAGAACGTTCGATTTCTCTATCTCCACATCGTTAGAATCTAGGTTTGAGAACACCCGTTTGTAATGGTTGTAAACGGCCACGGAAAGGACTTTCTTCGCCCTTTCCTGTCCTATTATGTATTTGTCGAGTTCGGCCTTGATTTCCGCAGGTGTTGGAATTTCTTTTATTTCGTTTTTTATACGGACTTTTCTATCGCTTCTCAGAAGATCGTGAAACAGATCGATACACTCGTTACATATGTAAACGTTGTTGGGACCAGCAATCAGCCTTTCCACCTGCTGAATATCGCGTCCACAAAAACTACAGAACTTTCCTGCCATTCTCTCATCCTCCTCAAACACTTATCCTGTCCGCGTCTATCCAGAGTCCTTCAAGGTCGTAGAAATCTCTTCCTTTCTCCGTGAAGATGTGGATCACAACACTACCCGCATCTATGATCAACCATTCGTATTCTTCGCCTTTGTCATAGTAGATCAAGGGTAGCGACAATTCCTTTATCAGATCGATCAGTTCGTCCCTCATCGCCCTCATATGGGTGTAGGAATTCGCCGTAAAAATCACAAAGTAATCCGTTGGAACAGGTGTTTTTCTCATATCGAGCACAACTGGGTTCTCTCCGCCTTTCTCAGAGATCTTTTTCAGGATCTTCCTCAAAACATCTATCACCTGGTTTCACCTCCAGATCACTCCACAGTGACACTCTTCGCAAGATTTCTGGGCTTATCCGGATCCAGTCCTTTCAAATCCGCTATATGATAAGCAAACAGCTGTATAACCGGAGCCATCATGAGCGGATAGAGACTCTCATGGGTTGGGGGAACATGAATGATATCACCTGTGATCTCTTCGAGACTTCTGTTACCCTCCGTTCCCAGAACAATCACAGGTGCATTCCTCGATTTAGACTCGATCACGTTGCTCTTGGTTTTGAAGAACAGACTATCGTCCGGCATCACAGCGAAAACTGGAAAATCAACATCCAGAAGGGCTATGGGACCATGTTTGAGTTCGCCCGCCTGATAGGCTGTGGCATGTATGTACGTTATTTCCTTCAGTTTCAAAGCGCCTTCCAGTGCAGTGGGATAACCGTATCCTCTTCCTATGTACATGAAGTTCCTGTAATCTTTGTATTTTTCAGAAAGCTCCCTTATCTGAGGATCCTTTCTCAGCACGTTCTCCAGAAGTTCTGGCATACGAACGAGCTTGTCCAGAATCTCTTCTGCTTCCCTATCCCAGTAGCCGTTTATCTCCATTATCTTCAGCCCGAGGAGATACAACACCGCAAGTTCAGCCACGTAGGTTTTCGTCGCGGCAACTCCTATTTCGGGACCCGCGTTCATGAAGAGCGTCACATCGGATTCCCTATCGAGTGTGGAACCTACCACGTTCACAATTGAAACGATCTTTGCACCGTGTTTCTTGGCAAGTCTAACAGATTCAAGGGTATCTGCCGTTTCCCCAGATTGTGAGATGGCTATCAGAACATCTCCTTCCTTTATGTGAGGCCTCTTGTATCTGAATTCAGAAGAGACCTCGATTTCAACATCTATATCCGTGTGATTTTCCAGGAAATATTTGAACACCAACCCTGCATAGTAACTGGTTCCACACGACACCACACGGATTCTATCTGCATTCTTTAGAAGCTCTTCGTAGTACTCGAGCTCTTCAAAAAATGGTCGATCGTTCTTCACTCTTCCAACGAGTGCATTCACAAGAGCTTGCGGATCCTCCATTATTTCCTTGTACATGAAGTGTTTGTATCCACCCTTCTCTGCCGCTTTTTCATCCCAGTTAACGTGGTAAACTCTCCTCTGCTGCTTCACCCCGTCCGTGTTGTAAATCTCAAATCCATCCTTTCTCAAAACCATCACGTCGCCGTCTTCCAGAAAAACGACGTCTTTTGTAAACCTCAAAAGGGGAGTCACATCCGACGCGAGAATCCCCACACCGCTTCCAATCCCGGCAACAAGGGGACTGCCTTTCCTTGCAGCAACAATGGTGTCAGGAACATTTTTGTGAACAACCGCGATCGCGTAGGCTCCTTTCAACTTCTTGACGGCTTTCAGGACGGCATCAAGCAGATCGCCTTCGAACTCTTCTTCCACAAGATGAGCGATCACTTCGGTATCCGTTTCCGACGAAAAAACGTGTCCTCGTTGCTCCAGAAACTCCCTTATTTCTCTATAATTTTCAATTATGCCGTTGTGAACCACCGCAATTTCTTCCTTACAATCCATATGAGGATGGGCATTCATATCGTTCGGCTCACCATGTGTGGCCCATCTTGTGTGAGCGATCCCAACGAAGAATCTATCGTTCAGCTTTTGTTTGAGTCCGTTCTTTAGAACATCTATCCTTCCCTTCTTTTTGTACACTCCGAAACTATCACCCAAATAAGCGATACCCGCTGAATCGTAACCTCTGTATTCGAGCTTCTGAAGTGATGTCACAAGATCTTCGAGTTTCAAATTCTCACCGACCATCCCCACTATTCCGCACATGGGAGATCCCCCTCTCTATCTCCTGAACGATGTTCACTCTAATACCCTTCTCCGCAACTTTTATAGCATGCTTTATGGCCTTTGCATCTGAAGATCCATGCGCTTTCACAACGATTCCTTTCACTCCCAATATAAAAGTACCTCCATAGGACCTGGGGTCGAGCTTCTCTTTCATCTTGTCAAAACTTCTCTTCATGAGAAGCGCCCCAAGGAGGGAAAGAAATCCTCCATCCTTTATAGACTCCTTCAACACACTCGTGACCAACTTTGCAGTACCCTCCATGGTTTTCAACGCGACGTTCCCTGAGAAACCATCAGCCACCACAACATCAACGGTGCCAAGGTTTATATCGTGGCCTTCAACGTTTCCAAAAAACGTATCTCCGAGAAACTCCTTCAAAAGCTGATAGGCTCTTTTGATATCATCTGGTCCTTTGTTTTCTTCAGATCCCATATTCAGAAGACCAACTCTTGGGTTTTCTGCTCCCAGAACCTTGGAGTAAGCGATTCCCATGAAAGCAAAATCAACCAGATGCTCTGGTCTGACCTTGGCGTTCGCCCCCGCGTCGATGAGAACGGTAGCTCCCTTGAGCGAAGGTACGGCTACTCCAAGTGCGGGTCTTTCGATGCCTTCCAGTTTACCCACGATTGAAGTGGCACCAAGAAAGAGAGGACCAGTGGCACCAGCGCTCACAAACGCATCCACTTTTCCCTCGGAGAGCAACTTCAAGCCCATATGCATCGAAGAGTTCTTTTTTCTGAGAACTTCCAGAGGAGGATCGTCCATTTTAACGATTTCAGAGGCAGAAACAAAGGGAAGACCTTTGTTCTTCACTATTTCTTCGGGTCCGATGAGTACTATCTCTCCCTCAACTTCTTTTGAAGCCAAAAGAGCGCCCTTCAAAATTTCATCGGGCGCTCTGTCACCACCCATCACATCGATCGCTATTTTCACTCTATCACTCCGATATCTCAAGCACCTGTTTTCCTTTGTAGTAACCGCAGTGTAGACAGACCCTGTGTGGCATCTTGTATTCTCCACAGTTTGGGCACTTCTCAAGAGGCACGCTTATTGCTCTGTAGATCTTCGCTCTCTTGTGATGAGTTCTCGATCTGGACCTCTTTTGCTTTGGAACAGCCATCTTTTATACCTCCTCGTTTTTGAGTTTATTTTTTAACTCGGCAAGGATTTCGAATCTGCTGTCAACCACAGGAATTTTATCACATTTATGATCGGGCTCTTCATTCAAATTGGCACCGCAGTAGGGACACAACCCTTTGCAGTCCGGTTTGCACAGAACTTTTTCTGGAATGGCAACCACTATTGCTTCGATGATTCTTTCTGAAAGATCGAATTCCGTTTCATGATAGTATATGATGTTTTTCAAAGATTCAAGTTTCTCTTCTTTTACATTTTTTCTCATGCTTTCTGGTAGATAGAGAGCTTCTATGACTCCTCTTATCTCAACACGAGCGGGTTCAAGACATCTGGCACAGGGGTGTTCTACCGCCGTGTGAACGTATCCACCAACGGTGAAACCATCTTTTGTCTTTGCAACGACCATTTTCACCTGAACAGGTTCCAGGAATCTGCAAAAGCCAACATCGAGTTCTATACCGTCCTTATCAAAGATGCCTTCCAGAAAGAATCGCTTCTTTTTTTCTATTTCCGAGAGTTCTACTTTCCAGTTCATTTTCTATCACCTCTTTTCAGGATCAATTATACTGCTATTATTAGTAGTAGTAAATAATAGGGGACGCAGGTGGTAGGTTTCGAGTATTGAAATTTTTGAACAGGCTTCTGATGAGGCTTTTAATGATGTCTGCAACTTACCACCCGGGTGGTAGGTAAGTGGTAGGTAAGTGGTAGGTTTCTCTGAAATCGGCTTGGATACTGGATTTTAGGTGGTAGGTTTTCTGTAACGCTCATTAAAAGGACGTTGTAGAATCTTGAATCTGAACGGTAATATTGTTTGTAAAGACTAAAATAGTCTATTGATGAGAGATTCAGAAACCTACCACACTGAAGTTGTCCTAAAATGGTCAATACAGAGTTTGGTGGTAGGTTTGCTTTGCATATATTCAGTTTCATGCAATTGTTTGTCTATTTAATACAATATATGGTATGTATTTAAAACTCAGATACTACAAAATGTACACAAAACCTACCACTAAACCTACCATTTTAGTTTCAGTTAATAAGATTTTCTCTATAAATCACACAAATTCAACAAAAAGGAGGTATAGAGTTATGAGCTTGAGAGAGGAACTATGGCTATGGAAAAAAGAGAAACTCGCAGAGCACGTGGCTAACAACTTAAGAAAAAAGAAACATGAGGTATGGATTGCTCGTGATCGTGAAGAAATTCTTGAGAGAGTGAAAGAGCTTATCCCGGAGGGTGCAACGGTATCGGCTGGTGGTTCCCTCACCCTGGCAGATACAGGTGTGATCGAACTTTTGCGCAGTGGCAGGTACAACTTCCTCGACAGGGCAGCTGCCAAAACGAGGGAGGAAGTGGAGGAGATATACAGAAAGAGTTTCTGGGCCGACTATTACTTCACCAGTGCGAATGCCATAACGGAAGATGGAAAATTGGTCTTTCTCGATGGGAACGGTAACAGGGTAGCCGCCGTTGTTTTTGGACCAAAAAACGTGGTTGTGATAGCGAGTGTGAACAAGGTGGTGAAAGACGTAGAGGAGGCGAGAGAAAGGCTGAGATACATCTCTCCGATGAATTCGAAACGACTGAATCTGGAAACACCGTGTACAAAAACAGGATTCTGTGCAGACTGTTCTTCTCCTCAGAGGATCTGTGACTACTTTCTGGTAGTGGAATCTGGGGTGAGACAGCCGGGAAGGTTCAAGGTGATTCTGACGCTGGAAGACTTCGGACTTTAAAAAAGCGGGGAATCCTCCCCGCTTTAAAAATTCATCGGTATGATCTTGAGATAGTCATCGAGAGATCCGTCGTCGAGACAGCACTGGATGATTTCTCTTCCCACGGGATTCAGGTCTTCGGTCAGGAATTTTTTCAGTTCTCTCTTGAAGAAGTCTTTCAACTCTTGAGCACCCTTTTCGTAAGCTTCGTCACCTACTTCGGATTGCAAGTGTGGCTGCAGAAGTTCTTTCGGAATGGTGTTTCCTTCGATCTTCATCTCTTTGAGAGAAAAACCTAGGAGCGAACATTTCGATGGAACGAGCTGGTCTGGTCTGAATCTGACGCCGCCCCTCCTTGAGAGATACTCTCTTGCAATCCACTCCGGCATGAACCCTACTTTGTAAGCGCCGATGTACTGATTTGGTACGAGGATGTATCTTGTCTCTGGTGTGTCTATGATCTGTTCAAGAAGTATGTTGGCGAGTCTTACCATTTTTCCAGAAGAGAAGGGCCAGAAGGATCCTACTCCTTCGCTGGTCATACCTTTGGTGCTGACAATGCTTGGATTTGCGTGTCCTCTTGGTGCTACCAGTCTCCAGAGCCATGCCAGCGCAGGGGGCAGAATCTGCATCAAACCCACGATCCCGTACGTTGGTTTTTCTTTTGTGCAAGGAGGAGTTCTCACTCCAAAGCTTCTCACATCCACTTTCACGGGTTCGGAAACCGCGTTCTTCATAAAACGTTTCGGTATGATGACACGCGGGTTCGGACACGGTTTTCCTGGTTCATCTTCGATGTGTTCCCAGATCAATGCGGTTGAGTTTGGAACGGCGTAGATGTTGAGGAATATGAGCGGTTCAGGCGGATGTATGGTCAGCCTTTCCAGATCCGGAGCGCTTCCGTATTCTGTTATGTGGTCGACCCTTATGAACCATCCAGCTTCCGCGTCTTTGGCCACGAGTTTCTTTCCCGTCTGGAGCTTTGGATGGCACATAAACATATCATCTGCTACAGGCATGAGAACACAGGATTGTTTCAGTTCCATATAGAATTTTTCACCGGTCACAATGTTTTCGGCGAGCTTTATTCTCCCATCCGGTTCTCTGTGTATCTCCTCGAGAATTTCACTCTTTCCTCCTCCACTTGCCCCTTCGTGCATGATCACGAGTTCGTTTTCGTAGGGTGTGATAACCTTCACTGCAGATGCGTGCGCGGTGACCCATTTTTCTTTCTCGCCTACGTGGAGAAGAAATCCATAGACTCCTTTCTTGGCGCTGGGTCCAGGATATAGGTTGTAGGCGAAGATTTCATAATGAGAGTTGTGTCTGTAGTGGACGACCACCTGTTTGCCGTCGAAGTGTGTGTGTCTGAAAGGCGGGGCTAAGAACATGTAGAGTTTGGGTTTGAAATTCTCGGGAACTTCGCTGGCCGGTACGAAGAACTGGAGATCGGCAAGACCGCCAACGAAGAACCCGGCGTTTTTGGGGGCTATCAGAACGGCAGGATATCCGTAATCGTATCCACCGGCCATGAAAGGTAGCAGGATCAACTCCTGTTTTTTCAGCCACTCGAAGGTTTCCTGTCGAATAGGTTCGAATTCTTTTCCGAATCTTTCTCTGAAACGTGGCTTGTCCGTTTCCAGATCGTCACCAACTACGAGTGCGTTTGGGTCTCTTCGTCTCATGTACGGTTCGGGGTAATTGACCACGAGGCCATTTTTACAGCGAGTGACCGTTGCTTCGACCACGAATCCTTTTCCGGGAACTTCATAGCCTACTTCAAAAAGGTCTCTACCGGCTATGGCAAGGTCAAGTATTTCTTTCCTGCTCTCTGGTATTATTATCTCGGGGGCGTTTTCTATGATATCTCTAACTTCGTCAGAAAACACGAATCTGTCGAGAATAGCTGTTTTCACTTTATCACCCCTCCACGATATGGTGTTCAAGCCAGATTATACCACGCGTCATTATGTAATAATTATGTGTGAATTCAAATTTCCCTGTACGTAATTTGAAATTTCCTTTAAAAGAATGAACAAAAAAAACAGTTGATGATTAAAAATTCCGTGTTGTAGAATATTTTGGGAGATCGGAGTTCAAGGAGGTAGGATAATTTGAAAGTATATGTTTCCGGGAAAGGAACTCTTATGGATGCTTTGAGAAAGGAACTGGAAGATTCAGAGTGGCAGCTTTCCGAATCGATCGAAGACGCGGATCTCATCGTCTCGAGTGAGATTCTGAATGTACCATCTTCGGATCAGAGAGTAGTGGATCTCTATCCCATCAAGGAAAAATCAATTCCGTTTTACAAGGAGAAATCGATTCGCTTTGCAAGTATCTTTCCGGTCTTTCACGGAGAATTCGCTTACTCTGAGTTTTATGTTGTTGAGAAGGTCACCGATGAAGCAATCGAGAATTTTCTTGATTTTCTGAGAAAATTGGGTGTTGTGTTAAAGGACGTGTCATGGGATGATTATGTGAAACTTCTGGACAGGTCGTGTGCTGTTTTCTATCTTGGTTCAGCATTTCGGGATCCCTCTTTGATCGATCACGTTTCTTATCTTCTTTCCTGGAAGGAAGAGAAAGAATCGTTTCTGAGACGGGGGAAAGAAGTCGTATCAAATCTTGATGAAGGAATCGCTCCTGAAGAGACACCCAACATCGTCGCAAAAGTCCTCGCTGCTTTGAGAGATCCTTCCAATATCACTGAGATGAGACACAAAATCAGGTTGATAGATTTCATACTGCTCAGGTTTATCGAAGAGAGAATGGAAGTGGCAAGAGATGTCGCAAGAGAAAAGAAAAAGACAGACTCTCCCATCGATATAAGGGATATAGAAGAGCAGAAGATAAAGGAGATTCTGGACAGAACAGATCTCAATCCCGTTAGAATGAGACGCATATTCGAAGAAATAATGAAGCTTGCCAAAGAAGAAGAGTACAGATTACTTGGAATTTCCAAGACGGTGGCCGTGCTGGGGCCCATGGGAAGTTTCAGTGATGAGATGGCCATGAAACTGATAGGTTCAAGAATACCCCTGAAGTACTGTTCCACAACTGACGAGATCATAGAAATGGTGGAAAAAGGCGAGGTAGATTACGGGATCGTGCCTATTGAAAATTCCACCTACGGGACAGTCATCCCTGTGCTGGACGCCTTGCTCAACCATGAAGTGGAGGTGTTTGGTGAAGCGAAACTCGAAATACACCACTGTCTCGTGTCAAAGAAAAAACTGGATCTGAAGGAGATAAAAAGGATCTACTCTCATCCCCAGGCCATATCTCAGTCTCTTGGATTCATCAACACGTACCTTTCGCACGCTGAGATTCGGTACACTTCTTCGACGAGCGACGCTGTAAACCTCCTGGATGACGAATCCGCTGCCATCATGTCAGAGAGTGCTGCAAAGATGTATGGGTTACTCATATTGCGGAGGAGCATTCAGGACTTGAAAGAAAAGAATATAACGAGGTTCTACATCATAAGAAGGAAAACAGGAAAGATGGAAGGAAAATACACCTCACTTTTCTTTGGAGTTCAGGACAGACCGGGCTCCTTGAAGGCAGTTCTGGATGTCTTCGCAAGCAGAGGAATAAACCTCAGAAAGCTGGAGTCAAGGCCCGCAAGGACGTTCTTGGGAGATTACGTGTTCTTTGTGGAAGTTGAGGCACCTTTGAAAGAAGAGGATATCAGGGACCTGGAAAGGGTCACGGCGTTTTACAAGATCATAGGTGTGTTTGATGAGATAGAAGAGCTCGATGTGTTCAAATGAGGGGGCAGATCGCCCCTCATTTCGTTACGGGTTCTTTCAGAAGTGGATACTGAAGAGAGTATCCGGTGACTTTCATTATGATCCTTGGAATCTCGGTGTTGTCGAGAAATCCGGTGAAGTTTTCGGCACCCGGACCAAAAGCGAAGATAGGAACGGGAATTCCCGAATGTGTCGTGGTGGTCCACCCAATGCCAACCTTTTCTCCCAGTATCCTTCCAAGTTCGACCTTTGGATTTTGGGACATGGAAATCCTGTTCAGATCCTCATCAGAAAGAATCAAACCGAAATACTCTTCGATGGCCTTTTTGAATTTCTCCCGATCTTTTGGAGAGTAATTTGCCATGATCCAGTCCGTTGTCCTTTTGAAGTTTCTGATTTTGTCCACATCTACTCTGTAGTCACCCGAAGAAAGTCCCAATCCACCCGTTTCGTGGTCGGCGGTTACGATGACGAGGGTGTCTCCCCTCTTCAGGGCAAAATCGAGCGCTACCTGAACGGCTTTGTCGAATTCTACGACTTCTTTCCAGACCCCGTAGATGTCGTTATCGTGGGCTTCCCAGTCTATCTGAGAGCCTTCCACCATGAGGAAGAAGGGTTCATCATCTTTCGACAGTATCTCGAGCGCTTTTTCCACCATTTCATAGAGCATCGGCTGCTCCTTTCTGCTACTTGCAGGATCCAGGTGACTTGGTGCAAAGAGAGCGAGTATTTTATTCGAATCCGCGGAGATTTTTGAGAGTTCCTCTCTGGTTTTCACGTATATATACCCTTTTTCTTTTGCAAGTTCAATCAAGTTGAGGTTGTCATCTCGTTTTCCACCGAGATCCTTGGGAAGAAAGTTTGCCCAACCTCCACCCATCACCACATCGACTGTTTCATTCTCAACGAGTTGTCTTGCTATTTCGTTCTCTTCACCTCTACTTTTAACGTGTGCGTAGAAAGCAGCCGGCGTCGCATGTGTTACTCTGCAGGTAACAACGATACCCGTTCGAACTCCGTAGGTCTTTGCCACTTCGAAGATAGTGGGTACCACCGTTCCATCGGGGAGAATGTTGATCATGCCGTTGTTCGTTTTGAACCCCGATGCCAGCGCTGTGCCCGCTGCTGCGGAATCAGTCACCCAGCTGTTTGCGGAATGTGTCTTCACAAGTCCGATGTAAGGAGTCTTCATGAACGAGAGAGGTCTTCCTTCGAGCATGCTGGTGAGATAGACTTGAGAAAGACCCATACCGTCTCCAATGAAATAGATAACGTTCTTCACCTGAGAAAAAACGAGCGCGACCAGCAGGGAAATCAGTATCAGCGTAAAAAGCCTTTTCATCCTCGATCACCTCCCTACTTCAGTGTACGTGGACTTTTTTCGAGCTGTTTTAAGAAACGTGAAAAAATAAAGGCAGGGGCGAGCCCTGCCTTTCACAACAGTTCGTGTTCTCCGAATATGAGAGGAGGCTCATCTTTCAGTACTTTCTGCCTTCGCACAGTTCCGATGTAGACGATGTGATCTCCCGCTTCAAACTGTCCAGTCTTGTCGCACTCAATGTAAGCGATTGTTCCTTCTGGAATGGGAAGGTTCCCTTCGCTCATCGTGTAGGGATATTTTTTGAATTTGTCTGTGTTTCTGCCAGAAACAGTTCCGAAGTATTCAGCTATTTCTTTTGCGTCTTTTCCGAGAATGCACACAGCAAAGGAATCTGTCCTGTCCATGAGTTCTCTTGTGTATCTGGTTTTTCCTATCGAAACGGCCACCATGGGAGGTTGCCAGGAAACTCTCGTCACCCACGCTACAGTGATCCCGTTGAGTTTCCCTTCCACGTTCACGGTTACTATAGCGGTCGAGGTGTAAAGTTTTCCCAGAGCATCCATTATTTCACCCCCCTAAAAAATGGTATCATACTCACTGTGGAGGTGGAAAAGTGAGTTTTGTTTCCTTTGGAAGAAAGGTGTTTCTTCCAAGAGAAAGAGTGATAGCCGTTATGCCTATCAGTACTTCTGTGGAAAAGAGGCTCAAAAACGTGGATTTTTACGCGAACAAAATAATAAACGCGACGTTTGGAAAACAAGCAAGAACCGCGGTAGTTATGGATAGTGGACATGTTGTACTCATTCCTACCAGATACAAAATAGCACTGAGAGTTATCTGGGGGCGGAGAAGAAAATGAAGAAAATCCTCGCTTTTCTCTTAATTGCTGCTGGATCGACGCTTTTCTTCGTTTTTCTGTTTATTTTTCTATCAAAAGTTTTCAGTGGAGAAATTCTGCTCAGCAGGTACATATTTCGAATCGGAGGCTTTGAACTCAGATGGTATTCCACTTTGATTCTCATGGGCTTTTTGATCAGCTACTTTGTGGCAAGAAAGAGAGCGAAGAATGAAGGCATAAACTTGGAAGAATTCGATGAGCTCATTTTCTACGGAGTGATAGCCGGTATTGTTGGAGCGCGCCTTTATTATGTCTTGTTCAATTTGAAGTATTACAGAAGTTTGTGGGATGCTTTGAAGATCTGGGAAGGAGGACTTGCCATACATGGAGCTGTGATTGGTGCTCTTCTCACAGGCTTCTTGTATGTTCGATTGAAAAAGCCTTCCTTCACTTTTTTGCAAGCAACAGACTTGTTCACCTCCGTATTGCCGCTGGGGCAGGCGATAGGAAGATGGGGAAACTTCTTCAACTACGAGGCATTCGGTGTTCCCACGAACCTTCCGTGGAAAATGTTCGTGCCAGAGCCCTACAGACCCGTTGTGTACAAAGATTATTCCTTCTTTCATCCTACGTTTCTTTATGAGTCCATATGGGATCTGCTGGTGTTTTTCATGTTGAGTGTTTATTTCAAAAGGTACAGGAAAAGGCACGGCGAAGTAACGTGCCTCTATTTTGTCCTCTACTCACTTGGAAGAATCGTGATAGAGAGATTGAGGGTCGATAGCCTCATGATTGGAAACATAAAAGCTGCTCAGCTGCTGAGTGCCGTGCTGATTCTCCTGGGATTCACCGGTTTTCTGATTCTAAGATCTTCTCAAGAACCGAAAAGAGCTTTCTGAAGGCCTTTGATCTGTGACTGATTTTTTCTTTGAGATGAGGGATTTCGCCGAAGGTCTTATCGTATCCATCCGGTATGAAGAACGGATCGTATCCGAAACCGCCTGTCCCTCTTATTTCGTTGGCTATTCGGCCTTCTACTCTGTCTTCAACAGAAATAAGGGTGTTTTCCACAGGATCGAAAAAGGTAGCACTGCACACGAAAGCAGCTTTTCTATCTTTTCCTTCAAGCATCTTCAATATGGTTCTCATCTTCTCTTCGTAGGAGTGTTCCTCCATGAACCGGGCGGACATGACACCGGGGAATCCTCCCAGGGAATAGATGACCAGTCCGGAATCGTCCGCCATCACAGGATGTTTGAGTTTTTTCCCGTAGACCAAGGCCTTTTTCACGGAGTTTTCCAGAAACGTTTCACCGTCCTCGACTACTTCGATTTTTTCGGGAGAGGGCAGAATCTCCATCCATTTTGGAGCGATCATCTTTATTTCTTCAACTTTGTGTGGATTCGTCGTTGCAAGGTAGACGGTCAGTTTTTTCATGTTCTCTTCCCCCTTTCAAATAGGATTCTACAGGAACTGGTTGGTTCCTTTTTCGTATTGAAATTTAGTTGTAAAATAAAGTCTGGTGCGGAGTGTTTCAGAAAGGAGGGAACTGTCTTGAGGAAGGCATGGGTGAAGACTCTGGCGCTCGATAGAGTGAGTAACACGCCAGTAGTTATTCTCGGCATCGAAGGTACAAATAGAGTGCTTCCCATCTGGATAGGAGCGTGTGAAGGGCATGCTCTGGCCCTCGCGATGGAGAAGATGGAGTTTCCACGCCCTCTGACTCACGATCTCCTTTTGAGTGTTCTTGAATCTCTTGAAGCACGTGTGGATAAGGTGATCATTCACTCTTTGAAGGATAACACCTTCTACGCAACCCTCGTGATAAGAGATCTCACGTACACGGACGAGGAAGATGAAGAGGCTGCTTTGATAGATATCGATTCCAGACCTTCCGATGCGATCATACTCGCTGTGAAGACCGGGGCACCCATTTTCGTATCGGACAATCTGGTGGAGAAACACTCTATCGAGTTGGAAGTAAACGAAACACAGGATGAAGAAGAGGAGTTCAAGAAATTCGTTGAAAATCTGAACATAGATACGTTCAAACAGATGATAGAAAAGAAGAGGGAAGAAGATGAAGAAGGAGAAAGTTGAAGAAAGAATACGCGAGATCTTGAGGCCTGGATGGGGTCTTCTCACAGAAGAAGCCATGCTGTACTCTGCAACGGTTGGAGGAAAGAGGATCCGTCCTCTCCTCATCTTGACACTGGGTGAGGACTTGGGAGTGGAAGAGGAAAAACTTCTCGATGTAGCAGTAGCCGTTGAACTCTTTCACACGGCTTCTCTGATACACGATGATCTTCCCCCAATAGATAACGCGGATTTTCGAAGAGGGAAACCTTCTTGCCACAGGACCTATGGTGAAGATATCGCCCTTCTTGCGGGAGATGGTCTGTTCTTCCTCGCTTTTTCTCAGATATCTAAAATCGGAAATTCAAAGATTTTTGAAGAGTTTTCGGAAACGGCCTACAAACTTCTTTTGGGGGAAGCGATGGATGTGGAATTCGAAAGAAGAAAGATGGAAGTCTCGCAGGAGATGGTGGAAAGAATGTACGCTTTCAAAACGGGAGCGCTATTTGCCTTCTGTTTTTCAGCTCCATTTATCCTGAAAGAAAAGGATCACACCAGAATGAAACTCCTCGGGGAGAAGTTCGGAGTGGCTTTTCAGATATACGACGATCTGAAAGACATTCTTGGATCCTTCGAAAAGGTGGGAAAGGACCTCGGAAAAGACACAGAAAAAGTGACACTTGTGAAAAAGGTGGGGATTCAGAAAGCTCGTGAGATGGCCGATAAGTATTATGAAGAAGTTTTGAAAGGTATCGAATCAGAAGGTCTCTTTCGCACGCTGTCTCTTCTGAAAGAACTCAAACAGATGGTGGAGGAGAGATGAGTTTTTTAAAAAAACTCCTGGAAATTGTTTTGAAAAGAAAGATACTGTTTTTTACCTTGGTGTTTATAAGCATAACGGTGTTTTTCCTTCTGTTCTTTTTTCAAAAAGAAGGCTCCTTGAAGATTGGAAAAGAAGGAGCGGAGTCTGGTTTCATCAATTTGAGAGTGGAGATACCACCTGGAGCTTTTGGAAAACAAAAGGTTTTGAAGATCACGAGGGTTTCCGATGAAGAAAGAAAGCTTTATCCGGACGTGTTCGTGGGAGATCTTTACAGGGTGGAATTTGCGGATAGTGTAGACGAATTCGCTCTGAAACCGATACGTCTCAAATACTATTTCGACGCCAAATACCTCAGGGGGGAGAATTACAACAATCTTGCCCTTGCGTACGCGACGGAAGACGGTGGATACCGTATCATTCCCGGATCGATGATAGGAAAGGACGAAAGAGGATATTATGTGGAGGCCTTCACGTACCATCTTTCTGTTTTTGGAGTGGTTTTGAGATCGGCCGGTTTTCAAAAACATGGGATAAGGCTTCTGAGGGAAGCTGTGAACAGTTCCGGGCCGGCTGTTCTTCTGGTACCTGGAGAAGATCCTACCTTTGAAGGTGTCGTTAAGGACAACAACATATGGGAGACGATTTTCCCCGACAGAACGATCATGACGTACGAATACGCTCTTTATGAACCACGATCTCTGGCTTACAGTGAGATGTACAGAAGCTTCATAGAAAAGGAAGGAAGAAGAAGCTTCATTGACTTCGAAGCGAATTTTCTCTCCCAAGAGATCTTGAAGTACTCACAGTACGAGTTCGACATCCTTGCACATGGAACGGGTGGATTGATCGTCTTGAGGATGCTGCAACGTCATCCTGAGGTGAACAACATCAGAAAAGTCGTTTTTCTTTCAACGCCAGTTCAGGGTACCAACGTGGTGAATCCCCTCTACTTCTCTTCTATCTTCTACGGCAAAGACCCAGAGGTGTTGGAAGACATATTCGGAATAGAGTGGACAAAGCTGAAGATGTTGACATTGCACATCAGAAATCTCATAGACACCCTGGGTGAGGTGGTGCAGGAAATCCTTCCGGATTCTCAACTTGTGAAAGAACTCGGGGGGTTTTCAAGAAACGATGTGGAAATAGTATCCATCTGTGGAGACACCCCACCTTACGGTGTTGATGTGTCCGGAACGGAACTTGAGAGGTTCTATCCGGAGTTCGTAAAAGGAAGGGGAGATGGTTTCGTTTCCATTCAGTCCTGTCGGGTGGGTAAAGTTGAGCAGTTGAGCGGGAATTTTTACGATCTCTATTCCCGTGAGGAGAACGTAGCCTACATAAGAGAACTTTTGAAGTACGAGGTTCAGGTGTTTTCCGGTTTCAGGAGCGATGATTACGAGGAATACCTTCCATCGAAAAACCCGGAGCTCTCTGAGGAAAGTGCTCAGAAGGTTGTTGAAGTTAAAGAGACGGAAGGTACTGAATTTCCCGTGCTACCAGTTAACATTCTCTTTGAAAACTTTTTAGAACGGATCCGATCTCTGGAGCTTTCTTCCTATCTGTCTGGAGCCCTGGTGGGTAAGGAAGTCTACATCGCTACCGAGTCGGGAGTTTTTGCCTGGGACAAGAAGGTTCTCGACAAGAAAATAGAGTTTTTTAAAAAGATAGAAGATTACGCGTCGTTCGTAGGTGAAGGCGACATTTTCATAATAGACAACATAGGAATAAAGAAATACGCACCCTTTCCTCTTGTCGGTGACATCAGTGACGCTCTAATAACAAGGAACGCGATTATCTATGCCAGGGTGGTTCCGGGTGGTGTGAGGTACTATCTTTTCAGGAATGGAGCGGAAAAACTTATCGCTACCTCTCCCGGTACAACGGTTCGAATGAAATCAGAGAATGGAAACTACCTTCTCATAACGGATGGAGAGGTTGTTGCAATAGGTTCAGATTTCAAAGAAAAAGGAAGAGTGTTAAGTTCTCTGTTCGGAGAGAAGGTGAAGATAGTAGATGCTTCTTTCAAGGACGATGCATTCTATATTTTGCTCAACGATGGATCTATTGCCTTCGTTTCCAGCAGCAGATCGGAAACAAAAAATTACGGTCTCGCTGTTCCAAAAAAGGTCCTGAACTTTCAGGGCAGGATACTGGTTGTTTACGATGGCGTCATTCTGGATCTTTCTGCTGGAAAAGCTCAGCGGTTCGACAGGGGAATTATCGATGTGTTCCCGGGAAATGAGAGTCTTTTCATTGTGTTCGATGAGAAGGTGAGAGTATCGGTAGAAGAGTGGTGGTTGTCAAAGGACTGATTTTGATTTTCATCTTGCTTTCTCTGGTTTCTGTTGCCAACGATCTCTATTCTAGCGCTTTGAGTGCATACCTCGAAGGTGACTACAGAAGGGCACTCGAACTTTTTGAGAATGCGCTTCGAGAGGATCCAACCATTGAAGAAAGAGACCCCCTTGTGAAACTGAAAATGGGAATCTGTGCTTACGCAATAGGTGACTACGAGAAAGCCCGTGCTTACCTTTCGAATTTTCCGGATAACGTAGTGGCACAAGAAATTCTGAAAAGATTGAGTGTCCCGGAAGAGGTCTGGAAAAAGTATATAGAAACCGAGAAGGCAGGTTCTGAATCAAAAAAGGTTGAAGCTACAAAGAGTATCCCTTTCTGGCTGCCGATGGTTGTTTCTGCTGCCACCTTCTTATCAGTTTTCTTTCTTCAAAGGTTCTTGATGAAGCGCCTGGCGATACGCTCTGAGAAGAAATCCAGTATTGCCGAAGAAACTCCAGAAGTTGTTGAGGAACTGCCAGAGGGTACCGTCGAAGAGATTCCCGAGGAGAAACCAAGTGAAACCTTTGCGGAAAAACTCGATTTTCTGGAAGAGCTCCTCGGTAAAGTTCAGGAATCTAATCGTGAAGAATATGTAGATGTCGATGAGGTGAAAAACAGAGCCAGAGAAATTCTCGAAAATTCAGAGGAGATACCAGATGATCTCACGGCAGAAGAAGTGAACCTTGATGTGGAAGAGGTCATCAAAGAGTTGGAAGAGAAAGAAGCGTACGATGAAGAGGATGCAAGGAAGCTAGTTCTTGTGGCCAAGAATAAACTCAGGGAGGAATGAAGGTGTGGTTCTTCTTTTCAGGTGTTCTTATGGGAATAGCGAACGTGGTACCGGGTGTCAGCGGTGGGACAATCGCCGTTCTCATGGGTGTCTATGAGAAACTGATAGAATCCGTGAATTCTTTTTTTCATGGAAATTCGAGATCTCTGAAGGTGCTGATACCTGTGGGAGCTGGTGTTTTGGTGGGAGTATTTGGTATAGCACGCTTCTTAGAAATCTTTCTTTCGAAGTATCCAGTTCCGACACATTTCTTTTTTTTGGGACTCATCATCGTTAGCTTTGTAAAAACAAAGGAATATTTCTCGATCAAACCTGTGAACATATTTTTTGTCTTGCTTGGGATGTTTTTGATTTTTATGTTGCATTTTTCAGGTGAAACAACTGCGAAGGAGAGTATGTTCCTTCTTGTTCTGGGAGGTTTTGTAGCGGCTACGGCCATGGTAGTGCCCGGTATCAGTGGTTCGCTGATCCTTCTGATTTTCGGTGTTTACGATCACGTTCTTTATCTGGTTTCGCACCTGATAATTGGTGAACTTTTGATATTCTCCATCGGAGTTGTCGCCGGAATTCTTGTCTCCGTAAAGATCATGAACTTTCTTTTGAAAAGATTCCGGGAGGAAACTTACAGTTTCATCGGTGGGATGATTCTCGCGTCTCTCTACGAGGTTCTTCCGAAAAAGATGAATACAAACGTCGTTCTGCCATCTGTCTTGAGTCTTGTACTCTCACTAACTCTTGGATTCTTTCTGCTTTACATTGAAAAGAAACTATCTGTGACTCAGAAACTTTAAAGCTTCTTTTATCAACTCGGATGTTTTCATTCCCTCTCTGTACACCTGTTTCACCGCTTCTCTTGCCTGTTTCTCCGGGTATCCCAGTGATACCAGGGCTTCTAAGGATTCATGATAGATTCTCATGTCTTTTATTCCAGCACTTTCGAATTCATCTTTCAGTTCCATCACGATCCGTTCCGCTGTTTTCTTACTGATGCCGGGAAGTTTTGAAAGGCCTTCCACGTCCTGAGAGGCGATCATTGCTACCAGTGTTTCCGCATCTTCGTTCGAGATGATCTTCAGGGCCGTTTTTGGCCCAAGCCTGGAAACCTTTGTGAGAGAAAGGAAGAGTTCCTTCTTCATTTCGTTTGAAAACCCGTAGAGGGTGATGCCATCCTGTGAAACGCTCAAAAATGTGTGAAGAAAACATTCCCCGCCTTCTTTCACTTCCTCACTGGTTTGAACGTCGCAGACGATTTCGAAGACGACACCGGATTTTGTTTCTACGAGGAGAACGTTTCCACTCTTTTTCAGAACCCTTCCGGAGATTCCCGCGATCATAGTTTCCACTCCTCATTTATCTTTCCGGTAGTCAGGAACTCCCTCACGTATCCCACGAGAAACAGTGATCCTGTAACAACTGTGGTTCTTTCAGTGGATTCGATCGCTTCCAGGGGATCTTCTATGACTTCCACGTTTTTGAAGAATTTCTTTGCCATGTCAACAAGGCTGTTCATGTCTTTCATACGAGGTGAAGGAACACGGGTGACTATGACCCTTTCGAAGATTCCGGTGTACTTTCGAAGAATGTCCTCCCGGTTCTTGTCGTCCAGAATACCTATTACCAGGTTCAAGGGTTTGTCGTTGAAGTACAATTTCAGGCTTCTGACAAGGCTTTCCGCTCCGTGAGGGTTGTGCGCTCCATCGAGGATGTACGTCTTCCCGTTTTTCTCTAAGATTTCAAATCTTCCCAGATTCTTCGCATTTTTCAAGCCTTCGCGTATTGCTTTCTCACTCAACGGAAGTCCTGTTGCTTCAAGAGTCTTCAGGGCAACACCGGCGTTTTCTATCTGGTGAGGACCGTTCATTGTCAGGACGAGATCTTCGAAGGTGTTTTCCCCACAGTAATCGAATCTGTTTTCGTGAAGTTTCAGAGATTTAACCTTAACGGAGAAATCTCTGTCTATGACGTACATCCTTGAGCTCTTCTTTCGGGCAACCTCTTCCATCACTTTGAGGGCTTCTCTTTTTCTTTCCCCTGTCACAAGGGGAACTCTTTCTTTTATTATTCCAGATTTTTCCCACGCGATCTGTTCTATGGTGTATCCCAGCGTTTTTTCGTGATCTCTGTCCACCGTGACGATGGTGGAACAAAGAGGGAACACCACGTTCGTTGCGTCCATCCTGCCTCCAAGACCAACTTCCAGGACGGCGATGTCAACGTTTTTTTCCGCAAAGTAGAGGAAAGCCATCGCCGTTACAACTTCAAAAAAGCTTGGGGAGAATATTTCTTCTTTGTCGAGCTCGTTCAGAATCGGCTCCATTTTTTCGTAGATCTTCACCACGTCCTCTTCGGATATGTACTCTTCGTTTAACCTTATCCTTTCTCTGAATGTGCTCAGATGAGGGGAGTAATAGGATCCCACTCTGTACCCTTGAGATATCAAGATATGACTTATCATGTTCGTTACGGAACCTTTCCCATTCGTGCCACCTACGTGTATGGTTTTGTATTTCAGATGGGGATTTCCCAGCTTTGAAAGTAGCATTGAGATCCTCTCAAGACCTGGTTTCACCTTTCCCATAGGTCTTTTGTGGTAGAGATACCTGAGAACTTCGAGGTATGCCATGGTCTCATCTTTCACTCCCATATGAGGTTTTTGAAGGAGGTTCCGTTTTCAAGTGGGGGAACTCCGAAGATATCGGCGATGGTTTGGCCCAGGTCGGCAAAGGTTTCCCTGATGCCAACGTAAACGTCTTTTTTCAGTCTTCCTCCGTATCCAAGGAGGGGGACCATTTCCCGGGAGTGATCCGTTGAGGGAGTTGTGGGATCACATCCGTGATCTGCAGTGATGAAAAGAACGTCGTCCTCATTCAGATTATGCATGATCTCGGGTAATCTCGCGTCGAACTCCTCGAGGGCTTTGGCATAAGAAACGGGGTCGTTTCTGTGGCCGTATTTGGTGTCAAAATCCACAAGATTTGTGAAGATCAGACAGTCATGATTTTTCTCCTTCATGAGTGAGATCGTTTTGTCTATTCCATCGTTGTTGTCCTTCGTCTTGTAATTTTCCGTCACGCCCCTTCCGGCGAATATATCTGCGATCTTGCCAACACCGTAAACGGGTATTCCATTCTCTGTGAGGACATCGAGAAGTGTTTTACCTTCCGGTTCGAGCGAGAAGTCTTTCCTTTCGGGTGTTCGAACGTAGTTGGGCCACTCTCCCGTGAAGGGTCTTGCGATGACTCTGGCAACTTTGTATCCCATTTCGTTCAGAAGTTCCCTGGCGATTTCGCAGTACCTGTAAAGTTCCTCCAGGGGAACGATTTCTTTCTTTGCCGCTATCTGAAACACACTGTCCGCTGATGTGTACACGATCAGAGCACCGGTCTTCTCGTGGATCGGACCGAGTTCTTTTATGATTTCCGTACCGGATGCAGGTTTGTTACCTATGACTTTCCTCCCCGTTCTTCTCTCGAACTCTTCTATCAGTTCCTTGGGAAAGCCTTCCGGAAACAGATCGAACGGCTTCTTGAGGATGACACCCGCTATTTCCCAGTGTCCAGTCGTCGTGTCTTTACCGGGGCTTTTCTCCATCATTTTCCCGTAGATGCCTTCTGCGGGTTTCACAGGTTCAACCCCCGGTATGTCGTCGAGATTGCCGAGCCCCAGCTTTGCCATGTTTGGAAGGTGCAACCCACTTACCGCTTTTGCGGTGTTCACAATGGTGTTGCTCCCTTCATCGCCGTACAGATGAGCGTCGGGCATCTCACCTATTCCCACGCTGTCCAGGACTATCAGTACCACCCTCATCCTTCCAGCTCCTTTCCGAAAAATTCTATCACAAATGGCTGAAAAATCTGATATTATTAACTTTGAGAAGGAAATATCAGGAGGTGTAGACATGAAGGAATACAGACCACAGGAAATAGAGAAAAAATGGCAGGAAGTATGGGAAGAAAAGAAGGTCTTCTATACACCTCAGAGGTCTGAGAAACCCAAGTATTATGCCCTCGTGATGTTTCCGTATCCCTCTGGAACTCTCCACGTAGGGCACGTGAAAAACTACGTCATAGGTGACATAGTTGCAAGATACAAGAGGATGAGAGGATACAACGTCCTTCACCCGTTCGGATACGACGCATTCGGACTTCCCGCCGAGAACGCCGCGATCGAAAAGGGAATTCATCCTGAAGAGTGGACAAGGAAGAACATTGCCACCATTCGGCAGCAGGTGAAAAAACTCGGTATAAGCTACGACTGGAGCAGAGAAATAGCGACCTGCGACGAGGAGTACTACAAGTGGACCCAGTGGATATTTCTCCAGCTCTACAAGAATGGTTTGGCCTACAAGAAAAAGGCGGCTGTCAACTGGTGCCCCAAGTGTAAAACTGTTCTTGCGAACGAGCAGGTGAAAGACGGAAAATGTGAAAGATGTGGAACGAGCGTCACCATAAGGCACCTCGAACAGTGGTTTTTCAAGATCACGGATTACGCGGAAAGACTGCTGAACGACCTGGACAAGCTCACAGGATGGCCGGAGCACGTCAAGACCATGCAGAGAAACTGGATAGGAAAGAGCACCGGTGCGGAAATAGATTTTCCTGTCGAAGGATCGGATACAAAGATCAGGGTCTTCACAACCAGGCCCGACACACTCTGGGGTGTCACTTTCATGGCTCTTGCACCGGAGTCTCCCCTTGTTGAAGAGCTCGTTCCTGAGGAGAAGAAAGAAGAGCTTCAGGAATTCCTTGAACGTGTAAAGCAGCAGGATAGATTCAGAAGAACCTCTGTCGAAGCCGAGAAAGAAGGGTTCTTCCTGGGAAGGTACGCCATAAACCCCGTGACCGGCGAGAGGATACCGATCTACGTGGCAAACTACATCCTCATGGAGTATGGAACGGGTGCCATCATGGGAGTTCCTGCCCACGATCAGAGGGACTTCTCCTTCGCTAAAAAATACGGAATTCCGATAAAGGTTGTGATTAAACCAGCAGACAAAGATCTCGATCCGGAGAAGATGGAAGAAGCCTACGAAGGCGAGGGTATCATGGTGAACTCCGGACCGTTCGATGGAACACCGAGCAGCGAAGGAATAGAAAAAGTCATAAATTGGCTCGAGGAAAAAGGCATTGGAAAGAGGTCGGTCCAGTACAAGTTGAGAGACTGGCTCATATCGAGGCAGAGATACTGGGGCGCTCCAATCCCCATCATCTACTGTGAAAAATGCGGTGTTGTACCCGTTCCAGAAGAGGACCTTCCCGTGAGACTTCCAAAAGACGTGGAATTCCTTCCAACGGGTCAATCTCCTCTTTCTTTCCACGAAGGTTTCAAGAAGACAAAGTGCCCCGTCTGTGGCGGAGAAGCCCAGAGAGAAACGGACACCATGGACACTTTCGTTGATTCTTCCTGGTACTTCCTCAGATACGTGAATCCTCACCTGGAGGATAAGCCGTTCGAGCCTGATGACGTGAACTACTGGTTACCGGTGGATCAGTACATTGGAGGAGTGGAACACGCCGTACTGCATTTGCTGTACTCCAGATTCGTAACCAAGGTACTGCACGATCTGGGTTATCTCAATTTCGACGAACCATTCACCAACCTTTTCACACAGGGAATGATTTACAAAGACGGTGCCAAGATGTCCAAGTCGAAGGGGAACGTGGTGTCCCCGGATGAGATGATAGAGAAATACGGTGCGGATACCTTGAGAATGTACATACTCTTCATGGCACCTCCAGAGAAAGACGCCGAATGGAGTGACGCCGGTATCGAAGGTGTTCACAGATTCGTCAAAAGGCTCTGGAACACTTTCTACACGGTTCTTCCGTTTGTGAAAGAAGAAAACACGGAGAATCTTGTGTTGAAAAACTCCACAGAAAAGGAACTCAGAAGAAAGCTTCACAGTATTATCAAGAAGATAACGGAGGATATAGAAGGTGGATTCAAGTTCAACACCGCTATAAGTGGTCTGATGGAACTCGTGAACCACCTGAGCCAGTACTTGAACAGTGTACCGCAGGAGGAATGGAACAGGAAACTCCTGCGAGAGATAGTAGAGAAACTCACACTCGCTCTTTCACCTTTCGCACCGCACCTTGCAGAGGAGTTCTGGCACGATCTCGGAAACGATAGTCTTGTTGTCCAGCAGTCCTGGCCTTCCTACGATCCAAAAGCGCTCGAAGTGGAGGAAGTAGAAATTGCCATCCAGATAAATGGAAAGGTGAGAGACAAAGTGGTCGTACCAGTGGATATCTCTGAAGAGGATCTGAAAAAGGTCGTCCTCGAAAGAGAAAGGGTCAAGGAATACGTCGATGGCAAACCGATAAAGAAGTTCTTCTATGTAAGGGGAAGAATCGTAAATATCGTGGTATGAGGTGATAGAATGGCGGAAAAGATACCGAAGCCCGTTTCAAAAAGGTTGGTAAGTTACTACATGTGCCTTGAAAGGCTCCTCGATGAGGGTGTAGAGGTGGTATCCTCGGAAGAGCTCGCAAGAAGGCTCGATCTCAAAGCGAGTCAGATAAGAAAGGATCTGTCATATTTTGGAGAGTTTGGAAAGCGCGGGGTTGGTTACAACGTGGAACATCTTTACGATGCGATTGGCGAGATCCTCGGTGTAAAGAAAGAGTGGAAACTGGTCGTTGTGGGAGCTGGAAACATAGGAAGAGCTGTCTCAAACTATGCTGTTATGAGAGAGAAAGGTTTCAAAATAGTAGGAATTTTCGATAGCGATCCGTCAAAGATAGGAAAAGAAGCAGCTCCTGGCCTTACTGTGAGTGATGTGAGTGAACTCGAAAAATTTGTTGAAGAGCACGGTGTCGAAATAGGAGTGATAGCCGTTCCCGCTGAACACGCTCAGGAGATAGCTGAAAGATTGGAAAAAGCAGGCATCAAGGGGATTCTGAATTTCGCCCCCGTGAAGATAAAGGTATCTGTCCCGGTAGAGAACATAGACATAACCGCTTCTTTGAGAGTTCTTACCTTCGAGATTGTGAGGAGGAATTCTTGATATGGAATACGATGTTTACGTGAGGGTTTCAAAAGAGGATGTTCACCTTCTGAACTACCTTCTTGAGGTGGAAGAGCATATGTTCAACATCAGAAAATACGAAGATGGAGTTTTGAAAATTATCACTCCTTTTCCTGAGGAGGCTATAAAGCTCCTTGAAGGATGTAAAGAGATGGTGGATCTTGAAATCCTCGAGGTAAAGGAGAATCCCGGCGAGGCATGAAAGTCGAAAGAGTTGAAAGGGTCGAAGACATAGACTTCGAAGGTCTTTTGAAAGAAGGCTACACCTGTTTCTTTTTTGACTTCGATAACACTCTTGTTCCGTGGAAAGAGAGCAAACTTGAAGAGAGTAAGAGAAGGTTGTTAATCGAACTGGCAAAAAAAGCTCGTGTGGTAGTTGTTTCTAATGGAAAACCAAGAAAGGTCGATCTTCCAGTCATGTTCATCTGGAGGGCGGGGAAGCCTTTCAGTCTGAAGCTTTGGAGATTCCTGAAAAAGGAAAAAATCGATCCAAAGCGCTGTGTGATGATAGGAGATCAGATTTTTACAGATGTGCTCACTGGTAAGATTTTCGGATTTCGTGTGATAAAAGTAGAACCGATCAGTGCGAAAGAATTCTTTGGTACGAAGATTCTGAGGTTCTTCGAAAAAATACTGGAGGGAAAAGTACGATGAACACAGGTGAAATGAAGATAAACTGGGTTTCCAGATACATGCCCCTTCTGAACAAAATCGCCGAGGAGTATTCGAGAGAAAAGCCGCTGTCTGGTTTCACCGTTGGAATGAGCATACACCTTGAAGCAAAAACGGCCTATCTCGCGATTACTCTGTCAAAGCTTGGAGCGAAAGTGGTGATCACAGGAAGCAACCCACTTTCAACACAGGATGATGTGGCGGAAGCGCTCAGATCAAAGGGAATAACCGTTTATGCGAGAAGAACACACGACGAGAGCATCTACCGGGAAAATCTCATGAAAGTTCTCGATGAAAGGCCAGACTTCATAATAGACGACGGAGGAGATCTCACGGTGATTTCTCACACCGAAAGAGAAGAGGTTCTCGAAAATCTCAAAGGGGTATCCGAAGAAACCACGACGGGTGTTAGACGTTTAAAGGCATTGGAAGAGACAGGAAAATTGAGGGTGCCCGTTATCGCTGTGAATGATTCCAAGATGAAGTATCTCTTCGATAACAGATACGGGACGGGTCAGTCCACATGGGACGCCATCATGAGAAACACGAACCTTCTCGTTGCTGGAAAAAACGTTGTGGTGGCGGGATACGGTTGGTGTGGACGAGGGATCGCTCTCCGTGCAGCGGGACTAGGAGCCAGGGTGATCGTGACAGAAGTTGATCCTGTAAAGGCCGTCGAAGCGATCATGGACGGGTTCACAGTTATGCCTATGAAGGAGGCCGTGAAGATTGCCGACTTTGTGATAACGGCCTCAGGAAACACCGACGTTCTCTCAAAGGAAGATATCCTTTCACTCAAAGACGGGGCAGTTCTGGCAAACGCTGGGCATTTCAATGTGGAGATTCCGGTGAGGGTACTGGAAGAAATTGCGGTTGAAAAGTTCGAAGCACGGCCGAACGTGACAGGATACACTCTGGAGAACGGTAAAACAGTCTTTCTTCTTGCGGAGGGAAGGCTGGTCAACCTGGCAGCGGGAGATGGCCACCCAGTAGAAATAATGGATCTGTCCTTTGCACTTCAGATCTTCGCCGTGCTTTATCTTCTTGAAAATCACAGAAAGATGTCACCGAAGGTTTACATGCTCCCAGATGAAATAGACGAAAGAGTGGCCAGGATGAAACTGGATTCTCTGGGAGTAAAGATAGATGAGCTGACAGAGAAACAGAGGAGGTATCTGAGAAGTTGGCAGTGAATTCCAAATACCATCATTCCTGTATCAACTGTGGGGGATTGAACACCGATGAAAGAAACGAAAGGGGACTTCCTTGTGAAGTTTGTCTTCCCGAAGATTCCCCTTCTGACATTTATAGGGCCCTTCTTGAAAGAAAGACTCTGAAGGAGTATCGCTTCTATCATGAATTCTGGAACGAGTACGAAGATTTCAGGAGTTTCTTCAAGAAAAAATTCGGGAAGGATTTGACGGGTTATCAAAGGTTGTGGGCAAAGAGGATCGTTCAGGGAAAGAGTTTCACAATGGTTGCACCAACCGGTGTGGGGAAAACAACTTTTGGGATGATGACGGCCCTGTGGCTGGCAAGGAAAGGAAAAAAATCCGCTCTCGTTTTCCCAACGGTTACTCTGGTGAAGCAAACTCTCGAAAGGCTTCAAAAGCTTGCCGATGAAAAGGTGAAAATCTTCGGTTTTTATTCCTCAATGAAAAAAGAAGAAAAAGAAAAGTTCGAGAAAAGCTTTGAAGAAGACGATTACCATATCCTGGTTTTCTCCACTCAGTTCGTTTCGAAAAACAGAGAAAAGCTTTCCCAAAAAAGATTTGACTTTGTTTTCGTGGACGATGTGGATGCTGTTCTCAAGGCCTCCCGGAACATAGACACTTTGCTCATGATGGTTGGAATACCGGAAGAGATCATAAGAAAGGCTTTCTCGACTATAAAGCAGGGAAAGATTTACGAAAGGCCAAAGAACCTGAAGCCAGGTATTCTTGTGGTTTCTTCTGCCACCGCCAAACCGCGTGGTATAAGGCCCCTTCTCTTCAGAGACCTCCTCAATTTCACCGTCGGAAGGCTGGTTTCGGTAGCAAGAAACATCACCCATGTCAGGATCTCCTCCAGATCGAAAGAAAAACTGGTAGAGCTGCTGGAGATTTTCAGAGATGGGATATTGATCTTCGCACAAACTGAAGAGGAGGGTAAAGAGCTTTATGAGTACTTGAAAAGATTCAAATTCAATGTGGGAGAGACCTGGTCCGAATTTGAGAAGAATTTCGAAGATTTCAAAGTGGGAAAGATCAACATTCTGATAGGTGTTCAGGCGTACTACGGAAAACTGACGAGAGGTGTCGATCTTCCCGAAAGAATAAAATACGTGATCTTCTGGGGAACTCCTTCCATGAGATTTTCACTGGAACTCGACAAAGCACCGAGGTTTGTTCTTGCCAGGGTTTTAAAGGAAATGGGTTTGATAAAAGCTCAGGAGAACCCAGATGTCGAGGAGCTCAGAAAGATAGCGAAAGAGCATTTAACTCAAAAAGAATTCGTTGAGAAAGTGAAAGAAATGTTCAGAGGAGTGGTTGTTAAAGATGAAGACCTGGAGCTGATCATCCCAGATGTTTACACCTACATACAAGCGTCTGGGAGATCCTCCAGAATACTGAACGGTGTGCTGGTCAAGGGTGTTTCTGTGATCTTCGAAGAAGACGAGGAGATTTTCGAATCGCTGAAAACAAGACTCCTTCTCATCGCAGAAGAAGAAATAATAGAAGAGGCCGAAGCGAACTGGAAAGAATTGGTTCACGAGGTAGAGGAAAGCAGGAGAAGAAGCGAAAGGGAACTGACCGACACGTCAAGATCCCTTCTGATCATCGTGGAGTCTCCGACCAAAGCAGAAACACTCTCCAGATTCCTTGGAAGGGCTTCTTCTCGGAAAGAGAGAAACATAATTGTCCATGAAGCGGTGACAGGCGAGGGAGTGATACTCTTCACCGCGACGAGGGGACACGTCTACGATCTTGTTACAAAGGGAGGAATTCACGGAGTAGAGGAAGAAAATGGAAAATTCGTTCCCGTGTACAACTCTCTGAAAAGATGCAGAGATTGTGGATACCAGTTCACGGAGGATAGGGATGAGTGTCCTGTATGTTCTTCGAAAAACATAGATGATAAGACAGAAACGCTCAGAGCTCTAAGAGAGATTTCACTGGAGGCAGATGAAATCCTTGTGGCAACAGACCCGGATGTTGAAGGAGAGAAAATATCCTGGGATGTGACTCAGTATCTTCTTCCGTCCACCAGATCTTTGAGGAGAATAGAAATGCACGAAATCACAAGGTACGGTTTCAAAAAGGCAAGGGAAAGCGTCCGGTTCGTTGATTTCAATCTGGTGAAGGCACAGATCGTGAGGAGAGTGCAGGACAGGTGGATAGGGTTTGAACTCAGTGGAAAACTGCAGAAAAGATTTGGAAGATCGAATCTCTCGGCAGGCCGGGTGCAATCCACCGTTCTGGGATGGATAGTAGAGAGAGAAGAAGAATACAAAAAGAGCGAAAAAGATTTCACTCTCCTTGTTCTGGAAAACGGTGTGAATCTGGAAGTCGAAGGGAAAATCGCAGACGATGTGGTAACCGTTGTGGAACTACAGGAAGCCGAAGAAGAAAAAAATCCGCTACCACCATACACAACATCTTCGGCACTATCAGAGATTTCACAAAAATTGCGGCTCGGTGTTCAAGAAGTGATGGACATCCTTCAAGATCTTTTTGAAAAAGGTTTCATCACCTATCACAGAACGGATTCAACAAGAATTTCTCTTGAGGGTCAGAACGTCGCGCGAACCTACCTCAGGAAGATAGGAAAAGAGGATATATTCATGGGAAGAAGCTGGTCAACAGAAGGCGCTCACGAGGCGATAAGGCCCGTGAAGCCTATAGATGCCAGGGAACTTGAGGAGATGATCGAAGAAGGTTTGATAGCCGATCTCACCAAGAAACATTTGAGAGTTTATGAACTCATCTTCAACCGCTTTCTTGCCAGTCAATCCGCGGCTGTGAAGGTGAAAAAACAGATCGTGACAGTCGATGTGGATGGTAAGCGGATGGGAATAGAACAGATAGTCGAGATTTTGAGAGACGGCTGGAATCTCTTCGTGCCGTTAACAGTTTCTCCAAGATTTGAACACAGAACCTACAAGATAAAAGAAAAAAAGTTTTACAAAAAACACACCGTTCCTCTCTTCACTCAGGCTTCTATTGTGGAAGAAATGAAGAAAAGAGGTATTGGAAGACCTTCTACTTATGCAAAAATAGTAGAGGTACTTTTCAGAAGAGGCTATGTGTACGAAGACAAATACAAGAGAGTTCGACCAACCAGATTTGGTGTGATGGTCTATTCCTATCTGAAAGAGCGTTATGAGAAATACGTCACAGAAGAGACCACACGAAGATTAGAGGAGATCATGGATAAGGTGGAAAGGGGAGAGAAAGATTATCAAGCAACTCTGAGGCTTTTATATGAAGAAATAAAATCTCTCATGGAGGAGGGGTAATGTATGTGGCTGCTCTTTTTAATTCCGCTTGTTGCACTCGGTTTTGCTGCCGCAAACTTCGCAGCCGTCGTCAGAAAACCAGAGGGGACCGAGCGGATGAAAGAGATTTCCTCCTACATCAGAAGTGGAGCAGATTCCTTCCTTGCACACGAAACAAAAGCTATTTTCAAAGTTGCCATCGTCATAGCGATACTCCTCATGATTTTCACAACCTGGCAGACGGGTGTGGCGTTTCTCCTGGGAGCCGTTATGAGTGCATCTGCTGGTATCGTGGGAATGAAGATGGCCACCAGGGCAAACGTCAGGGTGGCGGAGGCTGCAAGAACCACAAAGAAGATAGGTCCCGCTTTGAAAGTGGCGTATCAAGGCGGAAGCGTTATGGGTCTTTCCGTTGGTGGATTCGCTCTGCTTGGACTCGTCCTGGTGTATCTGATTTTCGGAAAGTGGATGGGACAGGTGGACAATCTGAACATATACACGAACTGGCTTGGAATAAACTTTGTTCCTTTTGCGATGACCGTTTCTGGATACGCCCTTGGATGTTCAATCATTGCCATGTTCGATAGGGTCGGTGGAGGAGTTTACACGAAGGCCGCTGATATGGCAGCCGACCTCGTTGGGAAAACCGAATTGAACCTCCCGGAAGACGATCCCAGGAATCCGGCAACGATCGCAGACAATGTGGGAGACAACGTGGGAGACGTTGCGGGGCTCGGAGCGGACCTTTTGGAGAGCTTTGTTGGAGCGATAGTTTCTTCCATAATCCTCGCTTCTTACATGTTCCCGATCTACGTTCAGAAGATAGGTGAGAATCTGGTACATCAGGTACCGAAAGAAACGATACAGGCGCTCATCAGCTATCCTATCTTCTTTGCTCTTGTTGGTCTTGGCTGTTCGATGCTTGGAATACTCTATGTGATCGTAAAGAAGCCATCTGATAATCCTCAAAGAGAACTCAACATCAGCCTCTGGACATCCGCGCTGCTCACAGTTGTCCTCACAGCCTTTCTGACGTATTTCTATCTGAAAGATCTTCAGGGACTCGATGTAGTCGGATTCCGATTTGGAGCCATCTCACCCTGGTTCTCAGCGATCATAGGCATCTTCTCAGGGATTCTCATAGGATTCTGGGCCGAGTACTACACGAGCTATCGCTACAAACCGACCCAGTTTCTGAGTAAATCTTCTATCGAAGGAACCGGAATGGTCATTTCGAACGGACTTTCGCTTGGTATGAAGAGCGTGTTTCCTCCCACTCTAACACTTGTTCTTGGTATTCTTTTTGCTGATTATTTTGCGGGTCTCTACGGTGTGGCGATTGCCGCGCTTGGAATGCTTTCGTTCGTTGCAACATCCGTTTCTGTTGACAGCTACGGTCCCATTGCGGACAACGCGGGCGGAATAAGCGAAATGTGTGAACTGGATCCCGAAGTCAGGAAGATCACGGATCACCTCGACGCGGTCGGTAACACCACCGCAGCCATAGGAAAAGGATTCGCTATAGGATCCGCTATCTTTGCAGCGCTTTCGCTCTTTGCGTCTTACATGTTCTCCCAGATCAGTCCTTCTGATATTGGGAAGCCTCCTTCACTCGTGCTTCTTCTGAACATGCTCGATGCGAGGGTCATAGCAGGCGCCCTCCTTGGTGCAGCCATCACATATTACTTCAGTGGATATCTTATTTCGGCAGTTACCAAGGCAGCTATGAAGATGGTGGATGAGATCAGAAGACAGGCTCGAGAGATCCCAGGACTGCTGGAAGGTAAGGCCAAGCCTGACTACAACAGGTGTATTGAGATCACAAGCGACAACGCTCTGAAGCAGATGGGTTATCCTGCGTTCATAGCGATTCTCACACCGCTTGTGACTGGTTTTCTCCTCGGAGCGGAGTTTGTTGGAGGAGTGTTGATAGGAACGGTCCTCAGTGGTGCGATGCTCGCAATTCTGACGGCCAATTCTGGAGGAGCCTGGGACAACGCGAAGAAGTACCTGGAAGCGGGTAATTTGGAAGGGTACGGAAAAGGTTCCGAGCCGCACAAAGCGCTGGTTATAGGAGACACGGTTGGAGATCCTCTCAAGGACACCGTTGGACCTTCTCTTGACATTCTCATAAAGATCATGTCGGTGGTCTCGGTGATAGCTGTCTCCATATTCAAACACGTTCACCTGTTCTGATAAACGGGGGCTTCGGCCCCCTTTAAAATTGTGATAGGATTTCATGGGGGGACTTCACGTGGAAAGAAAAAAGCTCATTGCGAAATTTGTCGAAATCGCGTCAGAGAAAATGGGAAAAGATCTTGAAACGGTTGATGAGGAAAACACATTTGAAGAGCTCGGATTCGATTCGATAGACGTGATAGATCTTGTGATGTTCTTCGAGGATGAATTTGCCTTGAGAATAGAAGATGAGGAAATATCGAAAATCCGGAAGGTTAAGGATTTGATCGATATCGTAATCAAGAAGCTGGAGGAGATCGACGATGAGGTATCTGAGGGCTGACGAAAGGTGTCTGATCTGCAGTCTCAGACAGGCGGAGAATCTTCTGAAGAAAACCATCACTTCTCCCGAAAAGAGATGGGTGATCTTCAGAGAAGTTTTCAGGATTATGAGTGAGATGAAGTGGGGTATGAAGCCTCTCGAAGTTAACGGAGAGGTTCACAGGTTCATAATGGAGTACATAAAGGAAGAAGATCCTTTCAAAGAGGAGAAAAGAAGATCGAACGATATGGCCATAAAACTCGTTGAAATGTTCAGGCCAGAAATTTTGAACTCTCCTGACCCTGTGTATTCCGCCGCAAAGCTCGCTGTTTCTGGGAATCTGATAGATCTCGGGATACCGGGATGGAGTGTTGATGAAATCTTTGAAAAACTACACGAGGCTTACGAAAGGCCGTTCGACAGAGAAGACTTCGAGGAATTCAGGAATGTGTTGATGAACGCTTCCACTCTGTTCTATGTGGCTGACAACGCGGGAGAAATCGTGTTTGACAAGTTCTTCATAGAAGTCCTGAAGATGGAGAATCCATCGCTGGAGGTAGTTGTGGCGGTTCGTGGCAAACCCATTATCAACGATGCAACCATCGAGGACGCAAAGTACATCGGTCTGGAAGAGATCGCCACTGTTATTAGCTCTGGAGTGGACGAACCTGGTGTCATGCTTGACAAAGCAAGTGAGGAGTTCAGAAAGGCATTCTTTGAGTTCGATGTTGTGATCTCCAAAGGCCAGGGAAACTTCGAAGGTCTCTACGAAGAGGAGAAAAAGAATCTCTTCTTCCTCCTGACAGCAAAGTGTGATTTCGTTGCCGAAGTACTGAACGTTCCTCTGGGCGGTAAGGTCTTCATCTCTTCTTCCTCCCTCTGATTTCTCTCGTGGAGGTGAAAGAAGTTGATAGAAAAAATCAAAGAGTACGTGCTGAGTACTCTTGGAACGTTGATCACTGCCGTTGGACTCGTTGTTTTCCTCATACCGAACGATATAGCGGCTGGTGGAGTGAGTGGACTTTCGATAATACTTCACAGTTTCGTACCGATCCCCGTTGGTGTGTGGATGTACATACTCAACGGTTTGCTCTTTTTGATAGCTTTCTTGACGATAGGTTTTGATTTCAGCGCGAAGACTATTTATTGCACCTTTGTTTTTAACTTCTTCGTGGATCTTTTCGACCGCATTATTCCCCTTCCAAAGTACACCGGTGATGATCTGTTTCTTGCCGTGTTTTTTGGAACCATCCTCACAGCTTCCGGCCTTGCCATAACTTTCTCCCAGAACGCTTCCACAGGAGGAACGGATATTCTGGCCAGGATTCTGAACAAGTACTTCTGGATATCTATGGGAACGGGGCTGCTCATGGTGGATGTCGCGATAGCGGTGCTTGCAGGACTTGTTTTCAGTGCCAGAACAGGCATGTACGCACTTCTTGGAGTTATTTTGAACGGTATAATGGTGGATTTCATGATGAGAGGTATTGAGCAGTCGAGTGAGGTGATCATTATCTCTGAAAAATGCGATGATATAAAAGACTTTGTGCTGAACGTTCTTCAAAGAGGAGCTACTTACATTCCCGCAAAGGGAGCTTACACCGGCAAAGAAAGGAAGATACTTCTGGTGGTGGTGAGGAGAAGGGAATTGAACGAACTGATCAGGTTCATAAAGAAGGCTGATCCAAAAGCCTTCGTCATAATCAAGGAAGTGAGGCAGGCCCTTGGAGAAGGGTTCAAAGAACTGGAGGAGTTGTGAGATGTACTACAAGGTGGCTGTCTCTGGTTCGGGAAAAGTGCTGAATGTTTTCTCTTCAGAAGAGCTTTTGACTGGTGAAAGAGTGTGGTTGAAGTGGCGAAACGAAAAAGTCAAGGGCTACGTACTGGAACGATCATTTTCACACGAAAACGAAGCAACGCTCAGTGAAAGGGACGGTAAAAGTTTTCTAAGCGAAGGACATGTGAAAACAGCAGAATGGGTGTCTGAAAGGTTTTTCTCACCCGTAGGAATGGTTTTCGATCTGTTTTTCCCACAGGGTATCGACGATTACAAAGAGGAAGTGGTTGTTTCGGAAAGCCCGTTTTTGGATTTCGACAGGATGACTCTGCGCGATTTTCTTGAAAATTTCGGGGAAAAAGCTCTGAAAGAAATGGTGAAAAAAGGCCTGGTGAGGGTGGAGAAAAATTTCTATGTGAAAGAGCCAAGACCTCGTGTGAAAAAGCGATTGTTTCTGAAGAAGAGAATAAGTGAAATTATTCGAGAACATCTAACTGTGAAGCAGAGAATGGTGGTGGAATACCTTCAATTCAACGATGGGGTCCCTCTTGAGGAGCTGCTGGAGGATCTGGAGGTTTCAAAGAGTGTGATTGAAACTCTTCAAAGGAAGAATATAGTAGAAATAGTGAGTGGTGACGTTTTTCCAAAAAAGAGAAGGATCCTTCGCGGTGATTTCAAAGGAAATATCTCGAAGGAAAATCTTTTTTTTGGTCCTACTGGAAGTGGAAAAACCGAGGCTTTGTTCGAGTTGATCGATGTGTATTCGAGGAAAGGAACTGTGCTTTTCCTCGTACCGGAAGTTTCCGTCCTCACCCACACGCTTTCACGTCTGAAGGGAGCCTTCCCGGACTTGAAAATAGGGATTTATCACAGCTACCTTTCCAGAGCGAGGAAAAATCTGGAGTGGTACAAAGCGGCTAGTGGAAAAATCGATGTGCTTTTGGGAACACGCAGTGCTGTTTTTGTTCCAGTTAAGAATCTTTCTCTCTTGATAGTCGACGAAGAACACGATGAGAGTTTTTATCAACACACTCGACCTTCTTACGATGCCGTCATGGTTGCAAGGAAAATCTCTGAAGTTTTCGATGTTCCAATAATTCTGTCTTCTGCAACACCGGATTTGTGGACCTACAGAGAGGCAAAAGAGGGTCGCATCAGAACGTTCAATTTTACGAGAAGGTTCGGGAATCTGTCTGTGGAAGTTGTCGATATGCGAAATGAAGAGAAGATAGGAAGTTTTGCGAAAAAGACCCTTGACAGAATAGAGGAGACCCTCGAGGAAGGCAAGAGAGTTCTCATCTACGTAAGGAGAAAAGGTTTCTGGGGCCGCGTCCAGTGTGAAGTGTGTGGGTACGTGCTCAAATGTGAAAATTGTGATGTGTCTCTGGTGTACCATTCAGATACGCATTCCTTGAAATGTCATCAATGTGGGCGTGAGTACGGATTGGTTGAATCCTGTCCTCGCTGTGGAGGGCGTCTTGTCGGAAGAACAGCGGGAACAGAAAGAGTGGAAAGGGAACTGAAAAGGTACTTTCCGACTCGCAGGATAGCGAGAGTCGATAGAGAGGTTGTCGATAACATCATGGAGCTGGAAAGTTACATAGACAAATTGATCAGAGGCGAGATAGATATACTCGTTGGAACCAGGTTGATCACAAAGAGTCTCAGTGTACCCGAAATAGGTCTCGTATGTATCATGGATGTGGATTCTTTGATCTTCAACCCTGATTATTCGTCTTCGCTTCGTACGTTTCAGTTGATCGTTCAGGCACTTGGGAGAGCATCAAGAGGAGATCAGGGGAAGGCGATTATCCAGACTTACAACCCGGAGGACACGATCATCAGAAAAGCTCTGGAAGAAGATGTGAACGGTTTTTATGCCGAAGAACTCGAAAGAAGAAAAGCCCTTGGTTATCCTCCATACCGTCACCTCATCCAGGTTGCTGTGAAGTCCAAGAATCCGGAAGTTGGAAAGAATTCTCTGACTTCTCTAAAAGAATTTCTGAAAGGCGAGGAGGTTCTTGGACCCGTCGAGCACTGGGTTTTCAAACTGAGAGGATTCTACAGGCACCATCTCATTGTGAAAACAGAAGACTTGGAGAGAGTACTTCCGAAACTGGAAAAAGCGTTGAGAATACTGGGAATCGATGCGATTGTTCGGGTCGATCCACCCACGCTCGAGGTATCGGATTAATCTTGATGTTACTTTATCGTATCTTTTTCTTAATTGAAAGAGGTTGAAGGGGATGCTATTATTAATCTCGGCGACGTTGAGATGAAGGGTCTTCAGAAAGCGGAAAAGAAGAATAGAACCCGGAAAGAGAAGTTACGAACTCAGAGTCGAAGCAAACTTCAAGGTTCTTGTCCCCGGGTCATTGAAATATGGATAGCAGCCCCCCAGTTTGTTGAGCCTGGATCGAATCTTATATGGAGGGTTTGATCCTGGCTCAGGGTGAACGCTGGCGGCGTGCCTAACACATGCAAGTCGAGCGGGGGAAACTCCCTTCGGGGAGGAGTACCCAGCGGCGGACGGGTGAGTAACACGTGGGTAACCTGCCCTCCGGAGGGGGATAACCAGGGGAAACCCTGGCTAATACCCCATACGCTCCATCAACGCAAGTTGGTGGAGGAAAGGGGCGTTTGCCCCGCCGGAGGAGGGGCCCGCGGCCCATCAGGTAGTTGGTGGGGTAACGGCCCACCAAGCCGACGACGGGTAGCCGGCCTGAGAGGGTGGTCGGCCACAGGGGCACTGAGACACGGGCCCCACTCCTACGGGAGGCAGCAGTGGGGAATCTTGGACAATGGGGGAAACCCTGATCCAGCGACGCCGCGTGCGGGACGAAGCCCTTCGGGGTGTAAACCGCTGTGGCGGGGGAAGAATAAGGTAGGGAGGAAATGCCCTACCGATGACGGTACCCCGCTAGAAAGCCCCGGCTAACTACGTGCCAGCAGCCGCGGTAATACGTAGGGGGCAAGCGTTACCCGGATTTACTGGGCGTAAAGGGGGCGTAGGCGGCCTGGTGTGTCGGATGTGAAATCCCACGGCTCAACCGTGGGGCTGCATCCGAAACTACCAGGCTTGGGGGCGGTAGAGGGAGACGGAACTGCCGGTGTAGGGGTGAAATCCGTAGATATCGGCAGGAACGCCGGTGGGGAAGCCGGTCTCCTGGGCCGACCCCGACGCTGAGGCCCGAAAGCCAGGGGAGCAAACCGGATTAGATACCCGGGTAGTCCTGGCTGTAAACGATGCCCACTAGGTGTGGGGGGGTAATCCCTCCGTGCTGAAGCTAACGCGTTAAGTGGGCCGCCTGGGGAGTACGCCCGCAAGGGTGAAACTCAAAGGAATTGACGGGGGCCCGCACAAGCGGTGGAGCGTGTGGTTTAATTGGATGCTAAGCCAAGAACCTTACCAGGGCTTGACATGCCGGTGGTACCTCCCCGAAAGGGGTAGGGACCCAGTCCTTCGGGACTGGGAGCCGGCACAGGTGGTGCACGGCCGTCGTCAGCTCGTGCCGTGAGGTGTTGGGTTAAGTCCCGCAACGAGCGCAACCCCTGCCCCTAGTTGCCAGCGGTTCGGCCGGGCACTCTAGGGGGACTGCCGGCGACGAGCCGGAGGAAGGAGGGGATGACGTCAGGTACTCGTGCCCCTTATGCCCTGGGCGACACACGCGCTACAATGGGCGGTACAATGGGTTGCGACCCCGCGAGGGGGAGCCAATCCCCAAAGCCGCCCTCAGTTCGGATCGCAGGCTGCAACCCGCCTGCGTGAAGCCGGAATCGCTAGTAATCGCGGATCAGCCATGCCGCGGTGAATACGTTCCCGGGCCTTGTACACACCGCCCGTCACGCCACCCGAGTCGGGGGCTCCCGAAGACACCTACCCCAACCCGAAAGGGAGGGGGGGTGTCGAGGGAGAACCTGGCGAGGGGGGCGAAGTCGTAACAAGGTAGCCGTACCGGAAGGTGCGGCTGGATCACCTCCTTTCTAGGAGATGAATGGGGGCTGCTATCCATATTCCAATGGCTCGGGCTCGTAGCTCAGTCGGTCAGAGCGCACGCCTGATAAGCGTGAGGTCGGTGGTTCGAGTCCACCCGAGCCCACCATTGGTGGGGACGTAGCTCAGCTGGGAGAGCGCCTGCTTTGCAAGCAGGAGGTCAGGGGTTCGAATCCCCTCGTCTCCACCAAGGTGAAGGGTCATTGAAAACTGCATAGGGGAAAGTAGGAGGTCAAGGTACTAAGGGCACGCGGTGGATGCCTTGGCGGCGGGAGGCGATGAAGGGCGTGGCAAGCTGCGATAAGCCCGGGGGAGCCGCAAGCAGGCGTTGATCCCGGGATTCCCGAATGGGGAAACCTGGGTGGCCGTTGAGGCCACTCGCCGCCGAAAGGCGGTGCGACACCGGGGGAAGTGAAACATCTCAGTACCCCGAGGAAAAGAAATCAACCGAGATTCCCCTAGTAGCGGCGAGCGAACGGGGAGGAGCCCAAACCAGCGTGGTGTCAAAGCCCGTGGGCGTTGCCACGCTGGGGTTGTGGGACACGGCCGGGCGAGGCCACGGACTCGCCGGGGAGTTACAAATCCCTCCTCTAGCCGAACCACCTGGGAAGGTGGGCCGGAGAGGGTGACAGCCCCGTAGGCGAAAGGGGAGGGACTCCCTGGGCCGTGCTCCCGAGTACCACGGGACACGTGGAATCCCGTGGGAAGCTGGGGGGACCACCCTCCAAGGCTAAATACTACCCGCCGTCCGATAGCGCACCAGTACCGTGAGGGAAAGGTGAAAAGCACCCCGGAAGGGGAGTGAAAGAGGACCTGAAACCGCGTGCCTACAAGAAGTCGGAGCCCCCATTTGGGGGTGACGGCGTGCCTTTTGATTAATGAGCCCGCGAGTTGCCGTCGGTGGCGAGGTTAAGCCGACGAAGGCGTAGCCGTAGCGAAAGCGAGTCCGAACAGGGCGCTCAGTCACCGGCGGCAGACCCGAAGCCGGGTGAGCTACCCCTGGGCAGGGTGAAGGTGGGTTAAAACCCACTGGAGGCCCGAACCGGTGGACAGTGAAAAGTCCTCGGATGACCTGGGGGTAGGAGTGAAAAGCTAACCGAACCCGGTGATAGCTGGTTCTCCCCGAAATGCATTGAGGTGCAGCCTCGGGCGGTCTGTGCAGGGGGTAGAGCACTGATGGGGCTAGGGGGGTTTCCTCCGAACCCCGTCAAACTCCGAATCCCTGCACACAAAGCCCGGGAGTGAGCCCGCGGGGGATAAGCTCCGCGGACGAGAGGGGAACAACCCAGACCGCCGGCTAAGGGCCCGAAGAGGTGGCTAAGTGGTAAAGGATGTGGAGCGCCTAAGACAGCTGGGATGTTGGCTTAGAAGCAGCCATCATTTAAAGAGTGCGTAACAGCTCACCAGCCGAGGCGCTCTGCACCGAAAATGTAACGGGGCTCAAGCCACCCCCCGAAGCCGCGGGTCAGTACCTCCGCTGGAGGTACTGGCGGTAGGGGAGCTTTCCGCTGTAGGGTGAAGGCGGACCCGCGAGGGCCGCTGGACGAGGCGGAAGTGAGAATGCGGGCATGAGTACGCGAAAGGAGGGTGAGAATCCCTCCCCCCGTAAGCCCAAGGGTACCTGGGGAAGGTTCGTCCGCCCAGGGTTAGCCGGGACCCTAAGGTGAACCCGAAAGGGGTAGCCGAAGGGAAGCCGGTTAATATTCCGGCGCCACCTGCGGTCGATGGTACGAGGGGTGACGCAGGAGGGTAGGCGCCGGGGGCAAGTGGCATGCCCCTCCAAGCGGTTAGGGCGATGACGGGCGTAGGTAAATCCGCGCCCCGAGCCTGAGCCGTGATGGGGAGGTCCCTTCGGGGACCAACGGCGCTGACCCCACACTGCCGAGAAAAACCTCGCGTACCGCTTGAGACCGTAGGTGCCCGTTCCGCAAACCGACACAGGTGGGCGGGCTGAGAAGGCTCAGGGGAGCGGGTTAACCCTCGCCAAGGAACTCGGCAAATTGGCCCCGTAACTTCGGGAGAAGGGGTGCCGCGTTAGGGTGAACCCAGGGGAAGGGGCAACCCGGAAACTGGGGGAGCCCGAGGCGGTCGCAGTGACAAGGCCCTGGCGACTGTTTACCAAAAACACAGGTCTCTGCTAACTCGAAAAGAGGAAGTATAGGGACTGACGCCTGCCCAGTGCCGGAAGGTTAAGGGGAGGGGTGAGGCTCCCCTTGTGGGAGCGTAGCTCCGACCCGAAGCCCCGGTAAACGGCGGCCGTAACTATAACGGTCCTAAGGTAGCGAAATTCCTTGTCGGGTAAGTTCCGACCTGCATGAATGGCGTAACGACTGGGGCACTGTCTCGGCGGGGGGCCCGGCGAAATTTCAGTCTGGGTGAAGATGCCCAGTACCCGCGGCTAGACGGAAAGACCCCGTGGAGCTTTACTGCAGCCTGGTATTGGGCTCCGGTGCATCGTGTATAGAATAGGTGGGAGGCTGTGAAGCCGCCTCGCCAGGGGCGGTGGAGCCGCCAGTGGAATACCACCCTCGGTGCACTGGAGTCCTAACCTGACCCTGTGAAGAGCAGGGTGGGGACAGTGCCAGGTGGGCAGTTTGACTGGGGCGGTCACCTCCTAAAAGGTAACGGAGGTGTGCAAAGGTCGGCTCAGGTGGGTTGGAAATCCACCGCAGAGTGCAAGGGCATAAGCCGGCCTGACTGCGAGGCCGACAGGCCGAGCAGGGGGGAAACCCGGCCCTAGTGACCCGGCGGTCCCGTGTGGAAGGGCCGTCGATCAACGGATAAAAGTTACCCCGGGGATAACAGGCTGGTCCCGCCCGAGAGTTCACATCGACGGCGGGGTTCGGCACCTCGATGTCGGCTCATCCCATCCTGGGGCTGAAGCAGGTCCCAAGGGTTGGGCTGTTCGCCCATTAAAGGGGTACGTGAGCTGGGTTCAGACCGTCGTGAGACAGGTCGGTCCCTATCTGCCGCGGGCGTAGGAGGCTTGAGGGGGGTCCTCCCTTGTACGAGAGGACCGGGAGGAGGGGGCCTCTGGTGTACCGGCTGTCGCGCCAGCGGCATACGCCGGGTAGCTATGCCCCTAAGCGATAACCGCTGAAAGCATCTAAGCGGGAAGCGCGCCCCAAGATTAGGCCTCCCATCCCGTTAAGGGAGTAAGGCCGGTCCGAGAAGAGGACCTTGATAGGCCGGGGGTGTAAGCGCCGCAAGGCGTTGAGCCCACCGGTACTAATCGGCCGAGGCCTTGACCTCCGAAATCCCCTATGCAGTTTCCAGTGACCCTTCGAAGTATCCCCGGGTGCCGATACTGGGGCGGGAAACACCCGGTTCCATTCCGAACCCGGCCGTTAAGCCGCCCTGGGCCGATGGTAGTATGGGGGCAGCCCCATGCGAGAGTAGGTAGCGCCCGGGGATTTGTTTTTTTATAGATCATCTTTTGTTATAATAGTAACAAGGGGGTGATATCGTGGCGGAAAAACTTCCTATAAAAACTGTGATGGCAATCCTTGTGGAAAACAGAAGAGAAACGGCAGAGAAAGTTCAGAAGATTCTCACGGCCTGGGGTTGTCTGATCAAGACAAGACTCGGCCTTCACGATGGTGTTCTCGACAACTGCTCAGAAGCGGGTCTCATAGTTCTTGAACTTGTGGGAAGTCCTGAGCAACATAGAGAACTCTGCGACAAACTCAACAAACTTCCGGGTGTGAAAGCAGACTACATGGAACTTTCATTCGATGAAGAATGAAGCCCCTCGAAAAGAGGGGCTTTTGTTTTACCAGGCGGTCCAGGTGACCCAGAGCCTCACGTTGGTGATGGTGACCGTGACGGTGGCATCAGTGGTGGACTCGTATTCGTTTTGACCAAAAATCACCCATAGAGTGACATCTTCGCCGTTGTTTATCTTGTCGAGTGCTGCTTTCAAGGCGCTTGAGTCGTTGGCGGAGATGGAAAGAGAGTATTCGGTTTTTTGAGAAGTATCTATATCGATATTCACATCTCCAGTCTCTGGAATGGACGTTGGTTCTTCAAGTGAAAAATCTATGAAACCATTAAATGTGAGGCTTCCTTCAACTGTGATCTTTCCAGACACTTCGATGTTGTGGAAATGTACTGTTCCAGGAACTCCCGCACTTTGCTGCGCGCTTTTCACATCTTCTGCTTTGATCGTGAAGCTTGTCCACCTTGCTTCTAGTGTAGTAGAACTTCCCGCTGGTACTTCGAACACCTGAGGTTCGATACCGGGGTTCCCAAGGTCGATGGGGATAGGCACCGGGATACATCCGGAAACCAGCATGAGAATACCAGCTGTGATCAGAGCCAACCAGGTGAGCACCTTTTTCATATTTTCACCTCCTTCTCTCTGAATGATAACACTTTGAAATTGTTTCTCAAAGCGTGTTAAAATCACCATGAGAGGTGATTGTATGCCGGTCACGTTTCTCACAGGCACTGCAGAGACTCAGAAAGAAGAATTGATAAAGAAACTACTGAAGGATGGAAATGTGGAGTACATAAGGATCCATCCGGAGGATCCTGACAAGATCGATTTCATAAGGTCTTTACTCAGGACAAAGACGATCTTTTCCAACAAGACGATCATTGATATCGTCAATTTCGATGAGTGGAAAGCGCAGGAACAGAAGCGTCTCGTTGAACTTTTGAAAAATGTACCGGAAGACGTTCATATCTTCATCCGTTCTCAAAAAACAGGTGGAAAGGGAGTAGCGCTGGAGCTTCCAAAGCCATGGGAAACGGACAAATGGCTTGAATGGATAGAAAAGCGCTTCAGGGAAAATGGTTTGCTCATCGATAAAGATGCCCTTCAGCTGTTTTTCTCCAAGGTTGGAACGAACGACCTGATCATAGAAAGGGAGATTGAAAAGCTGAAAGCTTATTCCGAGGACAAAAAGATAACGGTAGAGGACGTGGAAGAGGTCGTTTTCACCTATCAGACTCCGGGATACGATGATTTTTGCTTTGCCGTTTCCGAAGGAAAAAGGAAGATCGCTCACTCTCTTCTGTCGCAGTTGTGGAAAACCACAGAGCCCGTGGTGATTGCCACTGTCCTTGCGAATCACTTCCTGGATCTCTTCAAAATCCTCGTTCTTGTGACAAAGAAAAGATACTACACCTGGCCTGATGTGTCCAGGGTGTCCAAAGAGCTGGGAATTCCCGTTCCTCGTGTGGCTCGTTTCCTCGGTTTCTCCTTTAAGACCTGGAAATTCAAGGTGATAAACCACCTCCTCTATTACGATGTGAAGAAGGTTAGAAAGATACTGAGGGATCTCTACGATCTGGACAGAGTCGTGAAAAGCGAAGAAGATCCAAAGCCGTTCTTCCACGAGTTCATAGAAGAGGTGGCACTGGATGTATATTCTCTTCAGAGAGATGAAGAATAACTGGTACAGCCTCGCGGCCCTTCTCTCAACCATATACAGCAGGCACCTCGATGTGGAAGCAAGACCTGTGAAGTTTGAGGAAATAAAGAAGTTCCCTCCAGAAAAGACCATCGTTGCCTATTCCTTCATGAGTTTTGACCTTGATACCGTCAGAGAGGAAGTCAAAACATTGAAGGAAAGGGGATACACGCTCATCGCGGGAGGACCGCATGTGACAGCCGATCCAAAAGGCTGCTTGAGAATGGGATTCGATCACGTTTTCACGGGGGATGGAGAGGAGAATATTTTGAGGTTCTTGATGGGGGAGAGAAAAAAGATCTTCGATGGTATCTCAAAGAGAGTCAACTTGAACCACTACTCACCTTTCCTACCTTCGAAAGGAATCTACATGCCCATCGAAATCACGAGGGGATGCCCGTTTTCTTGTGCGTACTGTCAGACACCGATCATCGCTGGAAGACAGGTGAGACACCGTGATGTGGACGTCGTTGTTCACTACGCGAAACTCGGTGTGAAACACGGAAGGAAGCTCGCTCGTTTCATAGCTCCCAACTCCTTCGGCTATGGTTCGAAGAATGGAGTAACACCCAATGTAGAGAAGATAGAAGAACTCCTGTATGGACTCAAAAGGGTTGGTATCGAAGAAATATATTTCGGAACGTTTCCTTCCGAAGTGAGGCCAGAGTCTGTGACCGACGAAGTACTCAAAGTGGTGAAAAAGTACGTCAACAACCGTTCCATAGTGATAGGTGCCCAGAGCGGAAGCGACAGGATCTTGAAGATCATAAAGCGTGGCCACACGGTTGAACAGGTAGAGGAAGCGATAGAAAAGATCTCTCTTCACGGTTTTATTCCACACGTTGATTTCATATTCGGCTTCCCGTTCGAAACGGAAGAGGATGTGGAGAAAACTTTCAGCTTTATTGTTAAAATAGTGGAGAGATACGGCGCAAAGATCCATGCGCACACCTTCATGCCGCTTCCCGGGACGGAACTTTTCAATGCTGGGCCCGGAAGACTCACAGAGGTTCATTACAAATTTCTGGGGAGGCTCGCTTCAAAGGGTATTCTCGACGGTTACTGGATGAAGCAGGAAATGCTTGCGAGGAAGGTGTACGAAATTGCGAGTGGCGGCAGTACAGATGTTACCAGCGATCGGTGACTTCGAAGGAAATCTGGAGAGAATAGAACAGTTCATAGAGATGGCTGTTTCGGAAGGAGCCGAAGTCGTTGTCTTTCCGGAGCTCACAATCAGTGGGTACACCTGGGACGAGGCGATTCTGAAAAGGGGAGCCTTGTTTTTTTCAGAAGTCGCAAAGAAAAAGCTCTTGAAGCTTTCAAGGGAAGGACAGATACTGATAGCTGTTGGTACACCAAGGATCGTTCTGGGAAAGCTCAGAAACTCGCTTGTGATTTTCAAGAAGAAAAAGGAATTGCTTTTCTACGATAAAACACATCTCTTTCGTGGAGAGAAAAACGTCTTTGAACCTGGGGAGTATTTTCTTGTGTTTTCTTACAGAGGGGTAGTTTTTGGCACGTTGATCTGTTATGAGATCGGCTTCCCTGAAATATCACGTATTTTAACATTCAAAGGGAGCAAAGTGATTCTTTCGGCCTTTGCTTTTGGGAAAGCTCGGGGGCACACGTACGATGTTGCCACAAGATCCAGGGCGGTTGAGAACGGAGTTTTCCTTGTGGCATCCTCCATGTGCGGCGAAGGTTTTGTGGAATTCGTCGGAAGAACGAGAATAGTGGGTCCAAACGGAAAGGTTATGAACGAGATAGAGAGCGGTGAAGGTTTGATCTGTGAAGATCTCGATCTAGATGCTGTTTATCATTACAGATACGACGAAGAAGGAGATTCTCACGCTTACCTTAGAAACTACATATCCCACCTTTACACGCTTCAGAAGGGGAGGTTATGAGGGTGAAATACTTCGGAACCGACGGAATAAGGGGAATCTTTGGTGAAACACTCACAGATGAGCTGGCCTTCAAGGTGGGCAAAGCGCTGGGAGAGATTGTCGGAGAAGGGAAAGTTATCGTGGGAAAGGACACGAGGGTTTCGGGGGATTCGCTCGAAGCGGCTATTTCCGCTGGCCTCACGTCCATGGGGGTGGACGTTCTTCTGTGCGGCATTCTTCCAACGCCCGCGGTGGCTCTCCTCACGAGGATCACCAGGTCGTTCGGTGTTGTCATTTCGGCTTCTCACAATCCTCCAGAATACAACGGCATAAAGGTGTTGAAGGGTGGATACAAGATACCGGACGAGATGGAAGCAGAGATAGAGAAGAGACTGGAAAACGGGAGTTTCTTAACCCGCTCGGTTGTCGGCAGGACAAAATCGTTTAGAGAAGGAAGGGACATGTACATCGGAGCGGTCCTTGAAATGTTCAGGGATCTCGATCTCACAGGTGAGATGGTATCCCTGGACCTTGCGAACGGTGCCACAACGACAACTGCCAGAGAGGTTTTTGAATTCCTTGGAGCGAAAGTAGAGGTGTTCAACGATTCCCAGGACGGACTCCTCATAAATCAAGGATGCGGAGCCACTCATCCCAGGTTTTTGGCCGAAGAGATGAAGAACGGGAAGGTGGGATTCACCTTCGATGGTGATGGAGACCGTGTGATAGCTGTAGACGAAGAAAGAAACGTTGTGAACGGAGATAGGATCATAGGGATCCTCGCAGTTGGGTTGAAAGAAGAGGGACGTCTAAACAGCGATACCGTGGTGGGCACCGTTATGACGAATGGAGGCCTCGAAGATTTTCTCAAAGAAAAAGGGATAAGACTTCTTCGAACGAAAGTTGGAGACAAATACGTTCTTGAAAAGATGCTCGAAAGTGGAGCGAATCTGGGAGGAGAGAGATCCGGTCACATAATAATCCTCGACAGAAGCACTACGGGAGATGGTTTGATAACCGCTTTGGAGCTGATGAGAGTCCTCAAGCGATCGGGAAGAAAGCTTTCTGATTTCGCGAAGGAGATACCAGATTATCCGCAGATCACAAAGAACGTAAGGAGAACGGAGCGAATGTCTCTCGAAAATGAGAATCTGAGAAAGATCGTTGAAGAGAGCACTTCCAGGGGCTACCGTGTGGTGATAAGACCGTCCGGTACAGAGCCCGTTATAAGAATCACGGTTGAGGGAAAAGACAGAGAGGAGATAGAAAAGATCGTGGAGGAGATTTCAAGGGTTCTCGAGAGTTGATATCCCGTATTCTATCCATATCTTCGCGAGGGTCAACATTTCTCCCCATCCGACTGCACACTCGAGCTTTATTTTCATGTCCTCTTCGTTGAGGACGATCGTGTGGTCTTCTACCTGAACCCAGGTGCCGTTGTAGCTTGAAGGGAAGAACTCCATCTTGACGCGGGATCTGAATCCATCTTCGTATGTGTTCCAGGAGAACTCTATGAGATTGGGAGGTTCTAACCTATGGATGATACCTTCGTCCGTCACTTCCTCCCCAAACGTTTTTCTGAACCACCTGAAGAAGATCTTTCCTCCTTCCTTGAGTTCCATCTTCATACCATCGGTGAACCAGCCGTCCCAGCCGTTTTCGTTAACGAATACCCTCCACACCTTCTCCAGGGGAGCTCTGATGTGAACGCCCGCCGTTGTGGGAGGTATCTTCATCCTTCTCCCTCCTGTAGACATCGGTTATTTCTTTTTCCAGTTTCAGGAAGGCTTCGACTACTTCTGGTGAATAGAGCTTCCCGGAAAGGGATTCTATCTCTCTGAACGCTTCTTCAAGTGGTTTTGGGTTTTTGTAGGGTCTTCTGGAAACCATGGCGTCGAAACTGTCCGCCACTGCTACGATGAGGCCAGAAATGGGTATTTCTCTCTCCTTCAGTCCCCTGGGATACCCGGACCCATCCCATCTTTCGTGATGCGTGAGAGCGATCTCCGCTCCAAGTTGAAGGATAGGGGAGTTGCTCCGGCTGAGGATCCTGAATCCGATGGTGGTGTGTTGTTTCATGATTTCGAATTCTTCCGGTGTGAGAATACCGGGCTTCAACAGGATTCTGTCGGGTATTCCGATCTTTCCAATATCGTGGAGGGGAGCGGCGAACTGAATCTCTGTGACGAAAACCTCGCTCATTCCCATTTCTTCAGCAATCCTTCCTGAGAGCCATCCAACCCTCTCTGTGTGTCTGTGTGTCTCCATGTCCCTGTATTCGGAAAGCATGTTCAGTATTTCCAGAACTTCGAAGAGAAAGTCTTCGTATTCTGTGAAGAACTCCTCCGCGGTTTTTTCCAGAAGGAAGAGTTTTTTCTTCAACGATTTCAGATAGCTGTTTCTGTACATATGGAAGACTCTGTTTCTGAGGGCGTGGGTTATTTTCAATCTCAACAGTTCGAGATTGACAGGTTTTTTGATGAAATCATCGGCTCCTGCCTCCACACATTTCTTTACTATTTCAGTGTCGTCGTACGCGGTTACGACGAAGACCACACAGGATGGATTCTTCGCTTTTATCTTGTTCACCACTTCTATTCCACTCATCCCTGGTAGCATCACGTCTACCAGCGCGACATCGACGTTTTCCGAAAGCTCGACGGCTTTCTCTCCGTTTTCTGCTTCGATCACGTTGAACCCGGAGAGCTTCAGGTACTGTCCCATGGCTTCCCGTGTGATGTCATCATCTTCCACGATCAGTACTGTCATTTTTATCCCTCCTGAGGGGAAGGGTTATTACGAATGTGGTCCCGTCCTTTTTTATGACTTCCATCGAACCATTCAGATAGTTCACCAGTTTCTTCACTGTGAAGAGTCCAAATCCGTTTTGTTCCTTCAAACCCGGTCCTGTGTCAGAAACACGCAAGTTGATTTTATCATTTTTCTTTTCTATTTTGAGAACCACTCTTCCAGAAGGTGTGTACTTCACCGCGTTTGAAAACAGGTTCAAAACCAGTGCGAGGAAAGCATCTTTGTCGATTTCGAGTTCGTCGAATTCCATTTCGATGTCTGTTTCAAGGTTTTTGAGCCGAGCCGTTTCCAGAATCGGTTCCAGGGCTTTTTCCACGTCATTCTTCCTCAGAACTTCGCTTCTTCCTATCGACGTTTTGAGGATCCTTTCTATCTCTTCTGTCATTTCGTGGCAGAGTTTTTCTATGTTTCTAACCACAGGCGAGGTCTCTGGGAACTGTTGTTTCAAAAGTTGAGCACTCACGTAGATGGCGTTCACCGGGTTTTTCAAATTGTGGGCGAGGTTCTTGGTGAGTACAACGTACATATCCTGAAATTTTTGTTTTTCTTCCAGAAAGGATATGTACTCCTCGGCAAACTTTGAAAAAGCATCTCTTAACTTTGGAAAATAAGAAGACACTTCTTGTGAAAAATATTTGCTGAGCATCTCTCTCACTCTGTTTTGATCATCTTCACGCAGGATTTCCGGTATGATTCGCAGGATTTCGATGAGAAAGTTGTAAAGGTTCGTGACGGCAGAAGAAATTCGTTCGGGAGGAATCTCGAGTTCCTTTGAGAGCTTTTCTGCTTCTTCTTTGGGTGTCTCCACGTACTTTTTAACGAAGTGCCACATCAAAAAGATACTGCCCGATGCCACATGGTAGGGATATGCACTTCTGAAAAAGTAGAAAAAAATCGAGGAAATGGAATAAAGAAACAAACTCACCGAAAGGAGTGTTGTCTGCGGTTTTCTGATGAGGAGAAGAAGAGAAAAAAGAGCGAGCGAAACGCTCTCAAGGTGGAGGGTGAAGTCAAATCTCAAAACTGATACAGCAAAAAGAATAACAAATGTGAGAACAACGAGCCATTTGAAAGAATTCTTTTTCTTCCCGATCAGAAAGAAAAAGAAACCTTCAGCGAGGATCAGCTTGGAGCTGCTCAGAAACATCCACGCGTTTTTGGGATTCATGAGGAAAATCCGAAGGAAAAAGAGGGAAAGTAGAGAAGAGAACAAACAGGAAAAAGCGAGGATGGTTAAATCCTCATCCTTTCTTGAGCTGGTGTAGTGTGTGAAAAACGAGAGAAAGAGCGCCGCAAAGTTCAGAGCAGAGACGATCACTACGTTTGTCGTTTCAGGAAATAGGAAATACATAACGACCATACCAAAAAGTGAGATTATAATAAAGGGTCCATGCTATCTACCCCCCTTGATTTAATCTAACACATGAGTTTGTAACATGTCAATAATTGACTGTTATTTCGTCAATTGATTCAGTTGAAAACTATCATTTGTTAAAGCAGTTTCGTTTGATACTGAATTTAATAAAATGAATCAAAACGAAAGACTGGGCAGGCGGTATGTTGAGAGTTATAAAGATCACCGAAGTCTTCAGGAATGGCTCTCAGGATAGGACTTGAATAAATAGAAGAGATCGAGTATAATAAATCACGGATGTGGGGCCGTAGCTCAGCTGGGAGAGCGCTACCTTCGCACGGTAGAGGTCGTGGGTTCAAGTCCCATCGGCTCCACCAAAAAGCCCCTGCGCGTGCAGGGGGTTATTTTTTTAATTTAAAGGGGGAGTTGGATGTGTTTCTGTTGAAACAGATCGGTGTGATTAGATCTCCTTTCAAAAGTCCCTCCGAGTGTCCTTTCCAGGGGAGATTTTCTCAGGAGAGATTCACGATCGAACTCTTTCCTGAATACGAGGAAGGGCTGAAGGACATCGAAACGTGTACACATCTGATCGTTCTTTACTGGCTTGACAGAGCGAACAGAGACAGATTGATCGCTATCCCACCGTTTGACAAGCGTGAGCACGGTGTTTTCGCGACACGCTCTCCCCACAGGCCGAATCCCATCGGTTTTTCTGTTGTGAAACTTTTAGAAGTGAGGGGAAGGGAACTGGTTGTAGAGGGACTGGACGCTGTTGATGGAACCCCCGTTGTCGATATCAAACCCTACTCTTCGAAAATAGACTGCGTAGAGAACGCCAGAATTGGATGGTTCGAGGAGGTGTAGAGAAATGAAATTCAAGGTTTTTATCTCTGTTTTTCTGATTCTCTCGGTCGCGTTGTTTTCGGAAGGAATCGTGATAAAAGATCTTCTTGGAAAAGAAGTGGAGGTTCCTTCGAACGTGAATCGAATCGTGGCAGTGGGTCCCGGGGCGCTCAGGTTGATTGCGTATTTGAAAGCCACCGATATGGTTGTCGGTGTGGAAGACTTTGAGAAACTCAGACCTTACGGGAGGCCATACATACTTGCGTATCCGGAGCTCAAGAAACTTCCGAGTGTTGGTCCTGGAGGACCGGGAAAGCTTCCAGATCTGGAGTCTTTGATAACCCTGCAACCCGACGTTGTCTTCATCACGTACGTTGACAGGAAGACGGCGAAGGACATACAGGAGAAAACGGGGATTCCTGTTGTCGTTCTCAGTTATGGGAATCTGGGGACATTTGAAGACGAGGATCTCTTCAGATCGATCGAGCTGGCGGGAAAGATTCTTGGAAGAGAAGAAAGGGCCCATGAAGTGGTTGATTTCATAAGGAAAGCGCAGGAGGATCTCGTAACTCGATCTGAGGGTGTCGAAAGCCCTACCGTCTACGTTGGTGGAATCGGATACAAAGGAGCTCATGGAATCGATAGCACGGAGGCGAAGTATCCTCCTTTCGTGGTCCTACACGCGAGGAACGTTGTGGACGAACTGGGAGAAGGACACAAATTCATAGATCCTGAGAAGCTACTCGTTTGGAATCCAGAGTACATTTTCATCGATGAAAACGGTTTGAGCCTCGTACTGGACGATTATTCGAAACACAGAGAATTCTACGAGAGTTTGAGTGCTGTCAAAAGAGGAAAAGTTTACGGCATTCTCCCTTACAATTACTACACCACCAACATTGGAACGGCTCTGGCCGATGCGTACTTCATCGGAAAGGTTCTCTATCCCGAACGTTTTACCGATATCGATCCAGAGGAAAAGGCGGATGAAATTTATGAATTCCTCCTCGGGAAAAGGGTTTACGGGGAGATGGCTGAGCAATTTGGAGGATTTGGAAAGATAGATCTTCCTTCAGGAAGGATCCTCCGTGGAACGTGGTGATTTACAAGAATTACGTTGCGAGAAGAATTCTCACGATTCTGTTTTTATCATTTTTGCTGGTGCTTGTAGGGATCTATTCTCTATCACATGGTGGATACTCTCTGTCGCTCAAAGATATTATCGGCGCATTTCTGGGGAAGGGTGACAGGAAGGCGCAACTTGTGATCTGGAGTGTCAGATTTCCAAGAGTAGTCACCGGTATCCTCGTTGGTGCTTCTTTGGCGGTCTCTGGAGCTGTTATGCAGGGAGTTTTGAAAAATCCTCTTGCCAGCCCCTTTACAACGGGTACATCTCATGGCGCTATGTTCGGTGCTTCCTTAGCCATCGCACTGGGAGCAGGGTATTCTGAGAGCACTGGTAGTGTCACACTGAACAATCCCTACACCATCGCTCTCTTCGCTTTTCTTGGGGCGATGAGTTCTTCTCTTGTCATTCTTTTGATTGGAAAACTAAAAGAAATCACTCCAGAAGCTATAGTGCTGATGGGTGTCGCCATGGGTTCTCTCTTCACGGCTGCCACCACGTTGATCCAGTACTTTGCCGATGATCTGGAACTCGCCACGATGGTTTACTGGAGCTTTGGAGATCTTGGAAGGACAACCTGGAGAGAAAACCTCATACTTCTGGTGATATTTTTGACGGTTTTCGCTTATTTCCTCTGGAAGGCGTGGGATATCAATGCGATGGTTGTGGGAGACGAAATCGCAAAGTCGACGGGGATTGAAGTGGAAAAAGTGAGATTGATTCTGGTAGTGCTCTCTACTTTGCTGACAGCCATCAGTGTGGCGTTCGTCGGTATAATCGGTTTCATAGGACTGCTGGCACCCCACATGATGAGAATCCTCTTTGGAGAAGATTACAGATTTTTGATTCCTCTTTCCGCGCTGTGTGGTAGTGTTTTGCTGTTATCGGCCGATACTGTGGCACGCGTTCTTCTATCTCCCACAGTTCTTCCTGTGGGGATTGTGACTTCTTTTCTCGGGGCACCTCTTTTCATCTATCTGCTCCTTCACGGGGAAGAAAGGTGACAGAGATGCTTCGAATAAGAAATCTCTCGTTCAGTTACAGAAACAAAAAGATCCTAGATAATGTCACTTTCAGCGCGCAGAAGGGAGAACTCATCGCTATCCTGGGGCCAAACGGTGCAGGAAAGAGCACGTTGTTGAAGTGCATAGCAGGTATCCTGAAGTGCCAGGGCGTAGAGATTTTTAGTAAACCTCTCGAACAATACACCAGAAGAGATCTGGCCAGGATAGTAGGGTACGTTCCACAGAGAATCGATCCCGGAATGTTGAACGTTTACAATCTGATCCTTCTCGGGAGGAAACCATACGTAAGCGTAAGCCCCTCAAAAGAGGATATCGAGATTGTAAACAGGGTGGTAGAACGATTGAATCTCCAACATCTGGTGTTTCAGAGAGCGAAGAATTTGAGCGGTGGCGAACTTCAAAAGGTGAGTATTGCCAGGGCACTCGTTCAAGAGCCGGAGATACTTTTGCTGGACGAGCCAACGAACAATCTCGACCCAAAGAATCAGATCGAGATCATGGAGATAGTTCAAGATTTTGTGAAATCAAGAAAGATGGCACTAGTCGTGATGCATGAGATAAACCTGGCTCTGCGATTTGCTGATAGGTTCATTTTCATGAAGGATGGAAAGATTGTACGCGACGGTGAAAGATCGATTTTGACACCAGATCTGTTCTGGGAAGTGTACGGGGTGAACGGAGTTGTGAAAGAGATTCTTGATACACCTGTTTTTGTTTTGAGAGGCAAGGAATCTCCGGGATCCCGTGAAAATGCTGGCTAGCAAAAACAAAAATCCCCGCAAATGCGGGGATTTCGTTTGCTTTTTCTTGTGAAAACTCAGTCTTTCGGGAAGACAATGAACTTGATTGCCGTTCTGGTTTCTCCGTTGATCTGAACTTCCGCGAAAGCGGGAACGCAAACGAGGTTGATTCCACTTGGAGCAAGATAACCCCTTGCGATGGCTATGGCCTTCACGGCCTGGTTAACAGCACCCGCTCCAATTGCCTGAAGCTCGGCCTTTCCTTTTTCTCTGATAACTCCTGCGAGAGCTCCTGCGACTTTGTTGGGGTTGGAATTAGAAGCAACCTTGAGTACTTCCATGTGTTTCTACCTCCTCTACGGTGAGTGTTCTTCTATGCCCTTCAACGACATTGGTTTATTGGTTTTCGAGTGGCGCGCCCGGCAGGACTCGAACCCGCAACCATCGGATCCGAAGTCCGACGCTCTATCCAGTTGAGCTACGGGCGCGTCGCTGGGGTGACCAGCGGGACTCGAACCCGCGACCACCTGATCCACAGTCAGGCGCTCTACCAACTGAGCTATGGTCACCACGAAAAAAATGGCGCGCCCGGCAGGACTCGAACCTGCAACCCTCGGATTAGAAATCCGATGCTCTATCCTGTTGAGCTACGGGCGCACCAGAAACGTTGGAGCGGGCGACGGGACTCGAACCCGCAACCCTCGGCTTGGAAGGCCGATGCTCTACCAGTTGAGCTACACCCGCCCTTCAAAGACCCTCCAAGCACTAAAAATATTATCATAACTCTTTGGGAACGTCAAGTGGGATATACAACGTGTGAGTTTTGAAGTTCTCAAACGATCAGCTGATTTTCTCTGTTGAAGAAAGCTTTGTATCCCAGATAGAGAAACACGCTCACACTGATCGTGACTCCACCAAGTATTCCAAGCATTATTGCGATCTGATACTTTATCGCAGTGATCGGAGAGGCTCCAGAGAGGATCTGTCCCGTCATCATCCCGGGGAGGAACACGATACCCATACCAATCATGGAGTTGAGAGTTGGCAGTATCGCCGAATCGAACGCCCTGTCACTGAACATTCTCACAGCATCTTTTGGCCTTGCACCCAGCATCAAAGCGGCTTCCACAATATCTTTTTGAATCGTTATTGACTCAGAGAGTGTCTTCACTCCGAGTGAAACACCGGTCATGGAGTTTCCGATGATCATACCCGCAAGAGGGATCACGTACCTCGGATCGAACCAGGGAGAGATCCTGACTACCACGTACAGAAAGTACACGAGACTGAGAAGCGTTCCTGTGCTCACAGAGATCGCTATGAAGAGCTCCAGACGTTTTTTCACCCTTGCAGGAAGAGAGAGCCTTGCCCTTTTGTAAACGTTGTAGATGGCGAAGATCTCCATAACGAGAACTGCCAGAATTGTGTAGAGAGGTGAAGGGTGATCGAGTATGTAACTCAGTACAAATCCTGCCATCACCAGCTGGAAAGTCATCCTGATAGATGCCACCAGAACTTCCTTTTCTCGCGGTATTCTTCTTATTCTCAGTATGAGCATCAGAACCACAACGAAAATGTAGGCGCTCAAAAGCTGTATCAGACCGATATCAACTGGTCCCATCACAAAACCCTCCCGTTTTTGAGTTCGATCAACACGTCTGCGAATTTTCTCAATTCCGGGTTATGAGTCACCATGACAAGCGTTTTTCCCCGACTTTTTGCAAAGTTGGACACTTTTTTGATGATTTCAATGCCGGTTTTTTCGTCCAGAGAGGAAGTGGGTTCATCGAGGAGCAACACCTCAGGATCCATGAGAAGAACCCTTGCCAGAGCGAGACGCTGTTTTTCACCGCCGGAGAACTTTTCTGGATCATCGTTCAGGTCTTTTTCGAGCATGACGAACTTTAGGATTTTTCTCAACTCTTCATCATGTGGAATCTTTTTTCCAGAAAATTTCAGGCCCATGAGGAGATTCTCCTTCACGTTGCCGGGAAACACAACGGGAAACTGAGGAAGCATCACCACTTTCCTTCTGAGTTCAACCGAGTCGATCTCCGTCAACGGTGTGCCCTTGAAGAAAATTTCTCCACTATCCGGTGAAATCAGTTTGTTCAGCATCTTTAGAAGAGTTGTTTTTCCCGTACCGCTCTTTCCTGTAATAACGGTAATTTTTCTGGCCGGTATGTGGAGTTCCTCGATGTTCAATATATCCTTGTATTTCACGTTCTTTAGAACAAACACGATCTTTCCTCCCCTTGAATATTTCTGGATATGTTGCTATAATAAATGGCAGGTGGAGAGGTGGCCGAGCGGCCTAAGGCGCTTGCCTGCTAAGCAAGTGTGGGGGTTTCCCCACCGTGGGTTCGAATCCCACCCTCTCCGCCAGTTTTTTATATATGTGCCCGTAGCTCAGTTGGATAGAGCGCCAGACTGCGGATCTGGAGGTTGGGGGTTCGAATCCCCCCGGGCACGCCATCTTTTTTCAAGGATCTCCCACACTATTCCGTATCTGTAACCCCTGGTGCTCACCGTCATCCTCGGCGAATATTTTCTCAAAAGAGCAATGGTCACGATTCCTCCTGCGAGTATTGTCTTCTCTCGTCCTTCAGGAAGCACTTTCAAGTTCTTCACGTCTTCAAAGCTCATCCTTTTGATCTTGTCCACGAGTTTTTCAACCTCTTCTAATTTTAAGACGCTTCCGTGAAGAATTTCTAGATCCCATTTCCCCTTCATCAATGCAGCGAGCGCGACAAAACTTCCCCCAACTCCAAAAAGCTCGTCCTTTTTTACCTCGGGAAGTCTCTTCATCACGTACTCAACTATTCCGTCCACCGGCTCGATGTAGGGAAGTGTTAGGGAAAAAGTGCGATTCAGAACGTGTGTTCCAAGTTCTAAACTCACGTATCCATCTTTCCAGGCGAGTTCGAGGCTACCTCCACCGAGGTCGGCCACCAGGATATCCTTTTTCCCGAAATCTTTCGCTACAGAAATATAAGAATAGTACGCTTCCTTTTCCTCCGGTAAAATCTCTCCCCTGCCCCCTGTTATCTGTTGGAAAATGTCGGGATGCTTCCTAAAAAATGCCGTTCCAAATATGTGAAGTTCCGCCCCCATTTTTTCAGCTTTTTCCACACATTCTTTGAACACTTCTTTCGCCTTCTCGAGGTTTCCGGAGGCTATTCCGACTTCGTGGACCTCTTCAAGAATGGTCTCTCCTTTCTCCGAAACGACAAGGAGAATGAAGGAGTTGGTTCCCATATCCAGCACTGCGATCATTTCCCCACCTCCTGGTGTTAGAATATTCCTGGGAGGTGAAAGCGTGAGTGTACAGCTCGAGGTCGTGGACGTGTCCATTCCAGAAAATGCCAATATTATTCTGGGACATTCTCATTTTATCAAGACGGTTGAGGATCTGTACGAGGTGATGGTGACAACGAATCCAAACCTCAAGTTCGGTATAGCCTTCAACGAAGCGAGTGGGCCATGTCTCATCAGGTACGAAGGAAACGACGAAGAGTTAGTGAATCAGGCGATCGAGACGGCAAAAAAGATAGGTGCCGGCCACACCTTTGTGATCTACATAAGGGGTGGTTACCCCATCAACATCCTGAACCAGATCAAAAACGTTCAGGAGGTATGCAGGATATACACGGCAACAGCGAATCCTTTACAGGTGATCGTTGGTATCACTTCTCAGGGAAGAGCGGTCCTCGGAGTGGTTGACGGGTACTCACCCAAGGGTGTGGAAGGTGAGGAAGACAAAAGGAAAAGACACGCGTTTCTTAGAGAGATCACAAAGTACAAAAAATGATCCCCCGCTTATGCGGGGGTTTTGTTTTTCCTTTTCTCTACCTGCTTTCTGAGTCTGCAGAAGGAACACACCTCTGCCGTCGTTGGATAACCACATTCTTTGCATTCCCTGAGTCCTTCCACTTCGAATTTTGGCTCTTTTTTTCTTTTCAAAAATCCAAGATAAAAATTCAGAGTGATTCCGGGTTGTTCTTCTTCGAGTTCCCGCAGGATCTTTTTGTATACGAGTGAAGTTGCTCCCACGGAGAATGGACAGGCCATCTCGAGGTGTGGTATCTCGTTCAGAGTTGCGTACAGTTTTATGTCTTCTTCGTAGTTCAAAACGAGTGGTTTGGCCTTTGGAACGAGTTTTTCATGGGTTTTTGGAAGGAGCGGCCACTGTCTCTCCAGATATCCTTCCTGCCAGTGAAGGATGTTTCCCAGCAAAACGGACGCCTCATCGTTCAGGTTGTGCCCCGTGACCACCACATCGTAACCGTTTTCGTAGGCAAATTTGTTCATGAGATACCTTCTCACGACCCCACAAATAGAACAAACAGGTCTCCTCAACATAATGGAGATTTCCTGAGTGGAAAGGCCTCCGAAGTATTCCGTTGCATCGACTATGTGAAGTTTAGTGTTGAGAAGCTCTGCGTTTTTTTCAACGATTTCCTGAGCTTTCTGAACCATTCCGCTTTTTCCGGCTCTGATGAATAGTGCGTCCACCTCGTAGCCAAGTTTTTTCAACATGTGCCACAGGGAAACACTGTCCTTTCCACCGGAAACAGCTATCAATATTTTCGAATTTCTGCCGAACATTTTGAACTTTTTTATCGCTTTCTCCACCCTTTGTTCTATGAATTCGTTGAAGTGTTCTTTGCAGAGCTTTATGTTGTAGTGTCTCAACTTAACCGAGGCGGGTTTTCCACACTTGGTACACTTCATTTTTTTCCCTCCTTTCGAGAAAAGTGTCGTTTAAATTCGGTTCGATTAAATTGTATCATGGATATTTCACCGGTTGTAGATCCGTACGAAAAATCGAATTCGGTGAATCTAATTGTTACCTTTTGCTTTACTTCTGAGAGAACTTTGAACATTTCTGAAAGATGTTATGTCCATAAGGGTGATATAATGAAATTGGAAGACCCGGAGGTGATACTATGTTTGATAAGTTCTCGGAGAAGACAGCTCAGATATTTGTAACAGCCCAGGAGGAGGCAAAAGAACTCGGGCATTCGTACGTCGGAACGGAGCACCTTCTGCTTGCAATTCTAAAAGTAGATAGAAGCCCGGCCGTCGAACTCCTGGAAGAAATGGGAGCCTCGTACTCCAAGGTGAGATCCGAGATCATCTCCATGGTTGGCATGGGGATGAGAGGCTTTGTCCCTTCTCCTCAGATGACTCCAAGAGCCAAAAGAGTGACTGAACTCGCATACGAAGAGGCGAAGATTCTTGGAAGTGACAAGATAAACCCGGAGCACCTTCTCCTTGGTATTCTGAGAGAGGGAGAAGGGATTGCAATACACATTCTGAGGAAACTCGGAGTAGATATCGCTACTCTGAGAAGAGAGATCATAGATATCTACTCCTACTCCTCGAACAAAAATCTGGAGTATGAGGAAGAGGAGGATTACACTTACAGAAGCGTGAAGCAACTTGAAGGCTTCGGTGTGAATCTCACAGAACTTGCAGCTAAGAAAGAACTCGACCCAGTTATTGGAAGAGAAGAAGAAATAGAGAGAGTGATGCAGGTCCTCGTCAGAAGGAAGAAAAACAATCCTGTTCTCATAGGAGATCCTGGAGTTGGAAAGACAGCGATAGTCGAAGGTCTGGCTCAGAGGATAGTCGCTGGAGATGTGCCCGAGATCTTGAAAAACAAGGTGATCTTCTCTCTTGACGTGGCAGCGCTGGTTGCGGGAACCAAATACAGAGGTGAATTCGAAAAGAGGATGAAGAAGCTCCTTCAGATCGTGACCAAGGATAAGAACATTATCCTCTTCATAGACGAGATACACACCATAGTTGGTGCTGGATCGGCTGAGGGAGCAATCGATGCTGCGAACATTTTGAAGCCTGCTCTCGCACGTGGAGAGATAAGCTGTATAGGTGCCACCACACCGGACGAATACAGAAGGTACATTGAAAAGGATGCGGCTCTGGAGAGAAGGTTTCAGAAGATATATGTGAAAGAACCAACTGAGGAAGAAACGCTCGAAATATTGAAAGGTTTGAAGAGAAAATACGAAGCGCATCATAAAGTGATTTATACCGACAAGGCTCTGGAGGCGGCCGTTTACCTTTCCAAGAGATACATAACCGATCACTATCTACCTGACAAGGCGATCGATGTGATAGACGAGGCAGGTGCCAGAGCGAGATTGAAGGTGTTCGTGCTTCCTCCAGAACTGAAGGATATGAAGCTAGAACTGGAAAGAATAAGAAGCGATAAGGAGCTCGCTGTTCTGAACCAGGATTACGAAAAGGCTGCACAACTGAAAGAAGAAGAGATGGAGCTGGAGGCGGAATACAGAAAAAGGTACGCAGAGTGGAGAAGACGCGCAGAAACAGCTGTGGTAAAGGTGGATGTAGACGACGTGGCTGAAGTGGTGTCTTCCTGGACGGGTGTTCCTCTCAGAAAGATCGAGGAAACAGAAGTCGAAAAGCTTCTCAATCTCGAAGAGGCTCTCCACCAGAGAATCGTTGCTCAGGACGAAGCCATAAAAGCTGTAGCCAGGGCCATAAGAAGAGCAAGAAGCGGTTTGAAGGATCCAAGAAGGCCGATAGGTGTGTTCCTGTTCCTCGGTCCAACGGGTGTTGGAAAGACAGAGCTTGCAAAGGCGCTCGCAGAGTACCTGTTCGGGGATGAAAGGGCCCTCATCAGGTTCGACATGAGCGAATACATGGAGAGGTTCTCCGTTTCGAGGCTCATAGGAGCACCTCCAGGATATGTGGGTTACGAAGAGGGAGGTACTCTCACGGAAAAAGTGAGAAGAAGACCGTTCTCGGTGATCCTGTTCGACGAAATAGAGAAAGCACATCCGGACGTGTTCAACATACTGCTCCAGATAATGGACGATGGAAGACTCACGGATTCCCAGGGACGTGAAGTTGATTTCAGGAACACGATCATCATCATGACCAGCAACATCGGAAGCTCTTACATCAACAAATCCAAGAGAACTCTTGGGTTTGTGGGTGACAACAACGAAGAGAAGGAATTCGAGAAAATAAAGGATCTCGTTCTGGAAGAGGTGAAAAGAACGTTCAGACCTGAGTTCCTGAACAGGATCGATGAAACGATCATATTCCATCCGTTGAAGAAGGAACACATCGAACAGATCATCGACATACTCTTGAGAGACCTCAGAAAGAGACTCTCGGAGAAGAACATGAAGCTTGTACTGACAAAGAGTGCAAAAGAGTTCCTGGTCGAAAAAGGATTCGATCCGGTGTACGGAGCAAGACCTCTGAAGAGGGCCATACAAAGATACGTGGAAGATCCTCTCTCTGAGGAGATCCTGAGAGGCAAGTTCAACGAAGGAGATACGATCGTCTGTAGGGCTCGCAAAGATGCTCTTCGATTCACCAGAAAGGGTGAAAAGAAGGAGAAGGTGGTCCAGTGAAGAAGTTCGTCTGTTCCAACTGCGGCTACGTTTCTCCAAAATGGTTCGGAAGGTGCCCTCAGTGCGGTGAATACGATACAGCAGAAGAGGTTCAAAGAAGAAAAAACAGGGAGGGGAGCCCCTCCCTGTTTTTAAATTTAGAAGACGCTGGAGAAATTTCCCTTGAAAGGCTATCCACTGGCTTTTCAGAACTGGACAGGGCTTTCAGGGGAGGAATTGTCCCCGGACAGGTGATCCTGCTCTCCGGTGAACCCGGGATAGGAAAGAGCACGATAGCGCTTCAAATCGCTGAAAGGTTCGCTGAAAGAGGACTGGTTGTTTACGTTTCCGGTGAAGAATCCCCTCAGCAGTTGAAATTGAGGGCGGACAGGCTTCTGTTGAAGAGGAAAAAGGACATCCTTTTGACCTTGGAGAACGACATCGATGAAATAATATCTTCTCTACAAAACAAAAGAGTGAGTTTTATGGTGGTTGACTCTATTCAAACGGTTTTTTCTTCGGATCTTGGAAGCAGTCCTGGAAGCATCTCTCAGGTAAAAAACGTGACGATGAAAACGATCGACTTCGCGAAGAGAAGAGGTGTGCCAGTTCTCCTGGTGGGACATGTGACGAAAGAAGGGGAAATAGCAGGACCGAAACTGGTGGAACACATGGTGGACACCGTGGCGTATTTTGAAGGGGACAGACGTACAGGATTGAGACTCTTGAAGATTACAAAGAACAGATTCGGACCTTCCGACGAAGTGGCGGTCTTTGAGCTCAAAGAAAACGGTTTCGTCCAGGTGGAGAATCCTTCCTTTACTGAAGGAGATGCGGATCTTCCAGGAAATGTCCTCACGTGTGTTTTTGAAGGCACGAAGCCCTTTGTTGTGCAGATACAGGCACTCGTCTCCAAGAACAGAACGTTCTCTCCCAAGAGGGTGTGTAAAGGCGTAGATGTGAACAGAGTGATGCTTTTGATTGCCGTGATCAGTAAATATCTGAAGCTTCCCATAGAAACACACGATGTTTATGTCAACGTTGTAGGGGGACTCAGAGTAACGGATCCCGCAGCGGATCTTGCGATAGCGCTTTCCATTGTGTCTTCCTATCTGGAAGTTTCCCTGCACAACACGGCGGCCGTTGGCGAAATTGGTTTGGATGGAAGGGTGAGGAAGGTTTACAATATTAATAGAAGATTGAACTCTTTGAAGAGTTCTGGAAGGATAATAGTTCCTCCGATCGAAGAAGAGCAAAAAGGAGTTTTTGAGGTGCGTGACCTCAAAGAGGCCGTCTCTATAATTGGGGGTGAAATCCTTGGTACCCCAGGAGCTGATTGAAAAGATAAAACTCATATCACCGGGAACGGAGTTGAGAAAAGCACTGGATGACATAATCAATGCCAACTTTGGTGCGCTTATTTTTCTTGTTGATGATCCAAAAAAATACGAAGATGTTATCCAAGGGGGATTCTGGCTGGACACCGATTTCTCGGCGGAGAAACTGTACGAGCTTTCAAAAATGGATGGTGCGATAGTTCTTTCTGAGGATATCACAAAGATATACTACGCGAATGTTCATCTTGTGCCGGATCCTACGATACCAACAGGAGAAACCGGTACAAGACACAGAACGGCAGAAAGGCTGGCGAAACAAACGGGAAAAGTCGTGATAGCAGTTTCAAGAAGGAGGAATATCATCTCACTCTACTATAAAAATTACAAGTACGTTGTGAACCAGGTGGATTTTCTCATATCGAAAGTGACGCAGGCGATCAGCACTCTGGAAAAATACAAGGACAATTTCAACAAACTTCTTTCGGAACTTGAAGTTCTGGAACTGGAGAACAGAGTCACTCTCGCTGACGTGGTGAGGACACTGGCAAAAGGGTTCGAGCTTTTGAGGATAGTAGAGGAGATAAGACCCTACATAGTAGAGCTCGGTGAGGAAGGAAGACTCGCAAGGATGCAGCTCAGGGAGTTGACGGAAGACGTGGACGACCTTCTGGTTCTTCTCATAATGGATTACTCTTCCGAAGAGGTGGAAGAAGAAACGGCTCAAAATATCTTGCAGGATTTCATCACAAGGAGAGAACCGTCTCCCATTTCGATTTCCAGAGTTTTGGGATACGATGTGCAGCAAGCCGCACAGTTGGACGATGTACTTGTTTCCGCAAGAGGCTACAGACTCCTTAAAACAGTGGCGAGGATTCCGCTCAGCATAGGATACAACGTGGTCAGAATGTTCAAAACACTCGATCAGATCAGCAAAGCTTCTGTTGAGGACTTGAAGAAAGTCGAGGGAATAGGAGAAAAAAGAGCGCGGGCCATTTCAGAAAGTATCAGTTCCTTGAAGCATAGAAAAACTTCCGAGTAGTTGTGGTAATATATCCCAATGAGGAGGTTTTTTAAAAATAATTTGAGAAATTTATCACAAAATGGTGAAACCAATTCTGTGAGGAGGTGCTTTGCCTTGGCGGACGTGACGGTTGTTATAAATGGTAGAACGCTTACGGTACCTGACAACTTGACGGTCATTGAAGCCTGTGAAAAGGCGGGAATAGAGATTCCGGCCCTGTGTCACCATCCAAGACTCGGGGAATCAATAGGTGCGTGTAGAGTCTGTGTCGTTGAGGTGGAAGGAGCGAGGAATCTTCAACCTGCGTGTGTGACAAAAGTGAGAGATGGTATGGTGATAAAGACCTCCTCTGACAGGGTAAAAACAGCCAGGAAGTTCAACCTCGCGCTTCTTCTCTCTGAACATCCCAACGATTGTATGACGTGTGAAGCGAATGGAAGGTGTGAGTTCCAGGATCTGATCTACAAGTACGATGTGGAACCCATTTTCGGATACGGTACTAAAGAAGGGTTGGTCGACAGGAGCAGCCCTGCTATAGTCAGAGATCTTTCCAAATGTATCAAATGCCAGCGCTGTGTTAGAGCATGTTCCGAACTTCAGGGAATGCACATCTACTCTATGGTGGAGAGGGGCCACAGAACTTATCCCGGCACTCCTTTCGACATGCCTGTTTATGAAACAGATTGTATAGGTTGCGGCCAGTGCGCTGCGTTCTGTCCGACGGGTGCTATAGTCGAAAATTCGGCGGTAAAGGTTGTTCTGGAGGAACTGGAGAAGAAAGAAAAGATCCTCGTTGTTCAAACCGCACCATCGGTGAGAGTGGCAATTGGCGAGGAATTTGGATACGCTCCCGGTACCATTTCTACCGGTCAGATGGTTGCTGCTCTCAGAAGACTCGGCTTCGATTACGTCTTCGACACGAACTTTGGGGCAGACCTTACCATAATGGAAGAAGGAAGTGAATTTCTCGAAAGACTCGAAAAAGGCGACCTTGAAGACCTCCCCATGTTCACTTCCTGTTGTCCTGGTTGGGTGAACCTTGTGGAAAAGGTTTATCCCGAACTCAGAACGAGGCTTTCCTCTGCCAAGTCTCCACAGGGAATGCTCTCCGCTATGGTGAAGACCTACTTCGCGGAAAAACTCGGAGTGAAACCGGAAGACATTTTCCACGTGTCCATCATGCCCTGTACCGCGAAAAAGGACGAGGCTCTGAGAAAACAGCTCATGGTGAACGGTGTTCCAGCGGTGGATGTTGTTCTCACCACAAGGGAACTTGGGAAGCTCATAAGGATGAAGAAGATACCGTTTGCAAACCTTCCAGAGGAAGAATACGACGCACCGCTTGGAATCTCTACGGGAGCGGCGGCACTCTTTGGCGTTACAGGTGGTGTGATGGAGGCTGCTTTGAGAACTGCGTACGAACTCAAAACGGGAAAGACGCTACCGAAGATCGTTTTTGAAGAGGTGAGAGGACTCAAAGGTGTCAGGGAAGCCGAAATAGATCTGGATGGTAAAAAGATAAGGATCGCTGTGGTTCACGGTACAGCCAACGTGAGAAATCTGGTGGAGAAGATTCTGAGAAGAGAAGTGAAGTATCATTTCGTTGAAGTGATGGCGTGTCCCGGCGGATGTATCGGTGGAGGAGGTCAGCCCTACAGCAGAGATCCGGAGATCCTCAGAAAGAGGGCGGAAGCCATCTACACCATCGACGAGAGAATGACTCTGAGGAAGTCCCACGAGAACCCTGCCATAAAGAAGCTGTACGAAGAGTACCTCGAACATCCGCTCAGTCACAAAGCTCACGAGCTGCTTCACACCTACTACGAAGACAGATCAAGGAAGAAAAGAATTGCGGTAAAATAAACAGGGAGGGGAAACCCTCCCTTTCTTTTTCAGGAGGTGATTAGATGAAGAAAGTAACGATCGTGGTTTTGCTCCTGACGATATCCATTCTTTTCGGAGAAACACTTTTGAATCCATTCGGGCCTGCATTGATACCCGTTGTTCCTATCATGAACGGGAAGATACCGACGGATGTGAAGATCGAAATCTGGAAAAATCCAGAGGAAGCGGTTGCGAAGATAGTTTCAAAAGAGGTTGATTTTGCTGTCCTTCCCGTGACCGTTGGTGCGAATCTATACGGAAAGGGAGTAAGGATAAAACTCGTGGGTGTACACGAGTGGAAGGTGTTCTATCTTGTTGCATCTGATGATGCTACCTTTGATGGATGGGAGAGTCTTCGAGGGCAGGAAGTTTACACACCTCACGGAAGAGGACAGACGGTGGATGTTCTGATGAGGTACTTTTTATCAAAAGCAGGACTCACTCTCGACAGAGATGTGAAGATACTCTACGCACCTCCCCAGGAAATAGTCGCACTCTTCAAATCAGGAAAGGTGAAGTACGCGGCTCTTCCCGAACCATTCGTTTCCATGTGTCTTGACAGGGGAAAAGTGGTTCTAGATTTTCAGAAAGAGTGGGGAAAGGAACTGGGAGTACCCGGAAGGATTCCGATTGCCGGTCTGTTCGTGAGGGAAGGTGTGGACAAAGAAACCGTTGAAAAAGTAGAGAAAGCCCTCATAGATTCTATCAGGTGGATGAAAGAAAATCTTGATGAAACCGTTCAACTTTCTTCTGAAAAATTGGGTATTCCCGCAAAGATTCTGAAATCGTCACTGGAGAGAATAGAGTTCGAATATGTACCTGTTGAAAAATGCAGAGAGGAAGTCGAGACCTTTCTGAAAAAGCTGAACGAACTCTATCCCGAAGGGTTTGAAAAGATACCAGACGAAGGATTCTACTGGAAATGAGAGCGGTTTTTGGAATACTTCTTGTTCTGATAGCGTGGTACCTTTTGCACTTTCTTTTCCCATCTTCTCTCATATTGCCGGGTCCTGTGGAAACCTTCAAAGTCTTTATTAAAATGTTGAATCGTGAAACCTTCGAGGCCCTTTTGAGCACACTCTTGAAGGGCCTCGTTTCCACTTTCATCGTCATCGCTGTGGGACTTCCCGTTGGTTTCTTCATGGGTATCAGCGACAGGGTGTACGAATTTCTACGTCCTTTGGTCACGGTGGTGCAGGCGGTACCCGTTGTTTCCTGGCTCGTCGTTGTGATCTTTCTCTGGGGAATAGGCTGGCAGGGTCCTGTCGTCATCTCTTCCCTTTCCCTCATTCCAGTTGCCATTTTCACAACGGTTTCCGGGGTAAGAAGCGTGGACAGAAAGCTGTTGGAAGTGATGAAGGTCTACAGGGTGCCGCGGAGGATGATTTTGAAGGAGGTGTATCTTGGTTCGATCTGGCCCTTCGTTCTCTCGATTCTGGAGGTGTCTTCTGGAAACGTGTGGAAAGCGGTTGTTATGGGGGAGTACCTTTGCGGTGACAGTGGACTGGGAGTTCTGATATCCTGGGCACGGCAGTACGTGGACGTTCCTCGGGTGTACGCACTCACCATTTTCACAGTGGTTCTGGGGATATCTTTTGAAAGATCTGTGAAGGTTCTCGCAAGGAGAGTGTGGAAGAAGTGGAGGTTATCCTGAAGGTAGAAGGATTGAGGAAAGACTTCAACGGTGTTAAGGTGATAGAAAACTGGGGTTTTTCAGTTGGTAAGGGTGAAAGGGTGGCTCTTCTTGGGCCGTCTGGCTGTGGAAAAACAACCTTTTTGAGGATTGTATCAGGTCTTGAAGACTATCAGGGAAAGGTGAAGGTTTTCACGGATAAAATCGGATACGTGTTTCAGGAACCCAGGCTGATTCCGTGGAAAACGATAACGGAGAATTTGATGTTGATCAGAAGAGATACAGACAGAATAGCATCCCTTCTCGAGAAAGTGGAGCTGAAAGGTTTTGAAAATCACTATCCATGGCAACTCAGCGAGGGAATGAAACAGAGGGTAAACTTTGTGAGGGCACTCCTTGTGGATCCTGATCTTCTCCTTCTCGACGAACCTTTCGACGCACTGGACTTGAAGACAAAGATGAAGGTGATGGATTTGCTGGTTGATTTATGGCAGAAGAGGAGGTTCTCCATCGTTTTTGTGACACACAACGTGAAGGAGGCTGTTTTTCTGTCGGAAAGGATCTTTCTCCTATCGGGAAGGCCTTCAAAGATACTCGACGAAGTGAAGCTGAAAGAGAAAGCCATAGATTTCACTGATGAGAAATTGTTCAGGCTGGAAAAGATGGTGATCGAAAGGCTCCTCAACCTACTTCGATGAGTTTTATCTCTTCCGGGAGTTCTATTCCTTCCACGTCGATTTCCTGAACGTCTTCTCTTGCCCACTCCAAGAGTTTCAGATCTCTGTATAGATCGGCCACTTTGAAGCCGCTCAAACCGTGCTGTTTCACACCGAAGAACTCTCCAGGGCCCCTCGTTTTCAGGTCGTACTCGGCTATTTTGAACCCATCTGTGTTGAGTGTGAAGAATCTCAGCCTCTCCATTGCCTCCTCTCCCACGTCTCCAACAACGAGGAAGCAGTAAGCCTCCTGACCTCCCCTTCCCACTCTTCCACGAAGCTGGTGGAGCTGGGCGAGGCCAAACCTCTCTGGGTTTTCTATCACCATCACGTTCGCTCTCGGAACGTCTATCCCGACTTCTATAACCGTTGTGGAAACGAGGATGTCGTACCTTCCTTCGGCGAACTCTAACATGACTCTGTCCTTTTCTTCCTGAGAAAGCCGTCCGTGCATGAGACCCAGTTTGAACTCCGGGAAGACTTCTTTCGAGAGGTATTCGTACATCTCCACAGCGGACTTCACGTTCAGTTTGTCCGACTCTTCGATGAGCGGATAAACGATGAAAGCCTGTCCTCCCCTCATCACTTCTTGCCTCACGAACTCGTAGACTTCGTTCACTCTATCCATTGGAACGAGCATGGTCTGCACTTCTTTCCTTCCAGGAGGCATCTCGTCTATCACTGTGACATCGAGGTCCCCGTAGAAGGCAAGGGCCATGCTTCTGGGAATGGGAGTGGCACTCATCACCAGTGTGTCCACCATTTTTCCCTTGTTCATGAGGGCTTCTCTTTGCTTCACACCGAAGCGGTGCTGTTCGTCGATTATGACCAGTCCCAGGTTCTTGAAATGAACGTCTTCCTGTATCAGTGCGTGTGTTCCTATCACCACATCTATCTGACCGTTCCTGAGGCCGGATTTTATTTTCTCCTTCTCTGAGGGCGTGGTTGCTCCTATGAGGAGTGCCACGTGGATGTTGAACTTCGAAAAACTCTCGACGGTTCTTCTGTAGTGCTGGATCGCGAGGATCGAGGTTGGCACCATGAAGGCCGTCTGGAAACCCGCTTCGTAGTTGTCGAGTATGGCAAGCTGTGCCACGACGGTCTTTCCAGAACCCACATCTCCTTGAAGAAGCCTGTTCATCGGTTTTTCAGAGATCATATCGTTTCTTATCTCCTGGTGGGCTCTTTTTTGAGCATTTGTCAGCTTGAAGGGAAGGGACTTTATAAACTCCTCTGCGAGTTTTCCTTCTATTTTCTTTGGAATCCCTCCGTGCTTTTCCCGCTCTTTTCTGATCTTCTGGAAAGCCAACTGAAGTACGAAGAGTTCTTCGTAAGCCAGTCTCTCTCGGGCCTTTTCGAGGTGATAGAAGGTTTTGGGAAAGTGCATGCCGTAGTACGCGTCTTTCACACCAAGCAGTTTTCTCTTCTCAAGAATCCTTTCTGGAAGGGTTTCTTTCAACGAACAGCAGAGTGATGGGATGTTTTCCTCGAAGATCTTTCTCATTTGTTTTTGTGAAATTCCCGAGGTCAAACGGTATATGGGAAGTATCCTTCTTACATATTCTCCCTCTTTCGGTGTTACCTCGGCGTTGTGGATTTCGTACTGGCCCGTGTACGCGTTCGATTTCACGGTGCCGGTCACGAAAACTTCTTTTCCAGTGAGCTGTTTCAGATAGGTCTGGAGGTAGTCCTGGTTGAACCATTTCAAGGGAACGTGCACCAAACCGTCAGACAGAACGGCAGTCAAGATGTTCATGTTCTGGAATTTTTTTGTCTCAACGCTCACGATCTTTCCCTGGGTTGTCACCTTTTCACCGGGAAGGAGATCGTTCAGTTTGAAGATCTTTCTTCTGTCTTCGTAATCCCTCGGGAAGAACTCGAGGAGGTCTCTCAGCGTTTCTATTCCGAGTTTTTTTAGTTTCTTCTTTCTGTTGGGTCCCACTCCTTTTGCGTACTGGATATCCGTTGAGAGATCGACTTCTTCTCCAGAACATTCCAAATAGTCTATGAGAAACCAGCTTCTCAGCTTTTCTATCATTTCCAGAGATTTCTGGATTCTGTACCTTTTTCTTGCTTCCGGAAGGTTGGGAATTTCTTTCACGTAGTCAAGAAAAGCTTGAAGTTTCTCCTCGAGGTCTTTGTTTTCCAGTAAAGGATCATCCAGCTCCTTCAGGAGCTGGTGAATTCTCCGTGTGTTCACCTGATTCTTGAGCATTTTCTCGACTTCGTTGAGGAATTCTTCTAACAGTGTCGGCAACGCTTCACCCCACAAGAAAAGAGAGGATGTAAAGTATCTGGAACACAACAAAAGACACCATCATCAAAACGATGAGGGCGAAGACAAGCACGAACCCCTTATTCCACATAGCCTATGTAGGGAAGGTTTCGGTATTTTTCATCGATGTCGAGACCGTAACCAACCAGGAATTTATCATCCACTCTGAATCCCACGAAGTCCAGAGGAATTCCATGATCGTGGACGGTTTTTTCTATGAGACTCACTATCCTGAAATCTCTTGGATTGTATTTTTTCAGGTATCGGACTATGTGCTGCAAGGTGAGACCGGTGTCAACGATGTCTTCCACAAGGAGCACGTATTCATCGTGTATCGATTCATCGATCCAGGATTTCACTCTAATCTTTCCCGTTGAAGAGGTACCCTGATAGCTCGAGACATGAATGAAAGAGTATTTGACGTTCAGTTTCCTTATGTTCAACATGAGGTCGCTGAAGAAGTGTATGGATCCCTTCAAGATGCATACAGCGTGTATGGTGTCTGTTTTACCCAGGTAGTACTCTTCTATTTCCCGTGCCAGTTCCTTGATTCTCTTCTTGAGAGTCTCTTCGTCTATCAGCACCTTTATCATCACTGCACCTCCATGACGACTACTTTTCTTTCTTTCGGCTTTTCAAAGAGCTCGAGGATGTTTCCCACACGTTCGTACGAATCGAAGAGTTTCAAAAAATCATCAACGGGCAGGAGATTGAATTTCAGGTACTTCGTCTTGTAGTGCATCGGAATGATGACTTTCGCGTTCAGCAAATCCGCTACTTCCTTTGCCTCCTTTGGCCCAATGGTGTAAGTTCCACCGACGGGTACCAGCAGGACATCGATCTCACCTATTTCTTCTACCTGAGCGGGGGTAAGCACGTGTCCAAGGTCTCCCAGGTGGCATACTTTTATGCCTTCCCCTTCGAATACGAAGACGATGTTTTTGCCCCTTTCTCTTCCATGCGATGGGTCGTGAAAGGTCTCCACACCTTTTATTTTCACACCGTTCACGGTGTAAGCACCGGGTCTGTCTATCACACGGAAGTTTCCCTTCACAAGATGGTGAGCGTTGTGATCGAAATGCTGATGACTTTCCGTTACAACATCAGCGGTTACGTTTGGTATGGGATATCCCACACTCTCATCGAAAGGATCTGTAACGATCGTTTTTCCTTCCATCTCCAGGGCGAAGCATGCGTGTCCAAACCAGGTGATCTTCATAGCGATCCCCCCTCAATCCACCTTCAACACCCTTATGGTGTTTGTCGTTCCCACCTTTCCTGGAACGCCGGAAGTGAGAACCACCAGATCCCCTTTTTCTGCCAAACCCATTTCTTCTACTTTCTTCAGCCCTTTTTCGATAAACTCTAATTCCTGGGAACATTTTTCAGCGAGAACGGGTATCACCTTCCTCACGAGAGAAAGTCTGTAGTAGGTTTTCTCTTCTGGTGTCAGGGCCACAATGGGTTGAGAAACGTTGTACTTTGAAACACGAACAGCGGTACTCCCGGATATGGTAGGTGTGATGATCAGCTTCGCGTTCAGAGATTCAGAGAGCTGCCAGCAGGCGTGTGATATAGCCTCAGATATGTCGCTGGTATCGTATTCTATCGTTCTGAAAAATTCCAGTTTTTTTTCGGCTTCTTTTGCTACTTTACTCAGCACCTTTATGGCTTCCAGGGGATGTTTTCCAACCGCTGTTTCCGCTGTGAGGAGCAGGGCGTCCGCTCCATCGAAGATGGCGTTGGCTATGTCGGTGACCTCTGCCCTCGTGGGGAACGGATTTTCTATCATCGATTCGAGTATCTGAGTTGCGACTATGACTGGTTTGGAGTAGTACTTGGAGAGTTTGATGATTTCTTTCTGAACGATGGGGACTTCTTCTATGGGTATCTCCACTCCCAGGTCACCGCGTGCGACCATGATTCCATCGCTCACCTTTATTATCTCCTCGAGACGCTCCAGAGCCTTTTTCGTTTCTATTTTGGAGATTACAGGTATTTCCTTTCCGTGTTTTCTGATCTCTTCTTTTGCCTTGAGCACGTCCTCTGGCTTTCTCACAAAAGAAAGAGCGAAAAATTCAACGTCATGCAACGTTCCGAGTTTTATGAATTCTCTGTCTCTGTCCGTTATGGATTCCACCGAAAGATCGGCCGTCGGTACGTTCACACCTCTCCTGTGTGTGATCTTTCCACCGACTTTCACCACTGTTTTCACTTCTGTATCGGTTGTTTCAATTACCTCAAGCACTATCTCTCCATCGCTCAGCAGAATGGTGTCTCCTTTCTTCACGTCCTTTGGAAGAGAGCTGAGATTCACCGAGACTATGTGTTCGTTTCCAAGTATTTCCTTTGTGGTGAGAGTGAAGATCTGGCCTTCTTTTAATTCCACAAACTCTTTTTCGAGGTATCCGGTTCTGATCTTCGGCCCCGCAAGATCGATCAGAATGGCTACGGGTTTTTTCTTTTTCTCTCTCAGATCTTTTATTTTGAGTATTTTCTGTTCCTGCTCGTTCCAGTCACCATGTGAGGTGTTTATTCTGAAGACGTTCACTCCAAGGTCTATCATCTTTTCTATCATTTCATAGCTGTCTGTTCTTGGTCCGACCGTACATACGATCTTTGTACTTCGCACGATTTCACCCCGTTCATGAAAGCATATGTGCTATTTCGTAAAGTTTTTTGTCGATCGTTTTCTTTGTGGAGAGCGCTTCCATTATAGGAACTCTCACGAACTTGTTCCCTTGGAGCGCTATCATCACGTCTACCTCTCCGTCCAGAAGAGCATCGACCGCTTCAACTCCCATACTCAGTGCCAGTCTTCTGTCGAAAGCCGTTGGAGAACCACCTCTCTGTACGTGTCCGAGTATGGTGATCCTCGTTTCGTAGCCTATCCTGTATTCGAGGTGTCTTGCGACGGTATAGGCACTCGCTGCCCCTTCAGCGACTATGATTATGCTGTTGATCTTTCCTCTTCTCCTTTCTTCGAGAATTCTATCGGCGAGCTGTGAATAATCCACCGGAATCTCTGGTACGATGATGGCTTCTGCACCAGTCACCAGTCCCGCCATGAGAGCGATGTAGCCGGAATGCCTCCCCATGACTTCCACAATGAAAGCTCTCTCATGCGAGCTAGCGGTGTCTTTGAGCTTTTGAACAGCATCCATCACCGTGTTCAAACACGTGTCCACCCCTATGCACATGTCAGTCAACCCAATGTCGTTGTCTATGGTTGCTGGTATACCGACAACGGGTATTTTGTGTTCTTCGTAAAGAAGATGAGCGCCGGTGAGACTCCCTTCACCACCTATGACGACGAGTCCTTCTATACCATGTTTTTTTATCTGTTTCGCAGCGAGTTCCCTGCCCTCTTCTGTCTTGAACTCCTCACATCTGGAAGTTCTCAGAATTGTTCCTCCCTTTTCTGTGATTCCTGCCACATCTTTGTACTCGAGTTTTACAAAATCGCCGTCGATGAGGCCTGAGTAACCTCTTCTCACTCCGATCACTTCCAGTCCCTGCCTGACACCGTACCTGACCACGGCTCTCACAGCTGCGTTCATTCCAGGTGCGTCTCCGCCGCTTGTAAGTACTGCTATCTTCTTCAAGGCGATCAGCCTCCCTGTGAATTGTTTGTTCTCTTCAATGAGAGTTTAGCATATGCATCAAAAGTGATAAAATGTACATGGGTTCCCTATGTCAATTTACCACTTCTTCGTGATGTTAACAAACCCTGAATCTTGGTGTAAGGAGGATTAAAATTTTGAGGTGGGAAACTTTAATTGAGGGAAGTGAACTGGAGGTAAAGATGATCGAAGATATATTGAAAGAAAACGAAATACCTTACGTAGTTGAAACGTGTGATGATGTTACACCAAGAGCGATTTTTGGTTCTTCAGCCCTCATGGTGATAAAAGTACCGGAGGAATTTTTAGAAGAAGCAAAGAGAATTCTGGAGGAGATGCGGGAATGAAGAGAACGCCTCTATTTGAAAAGCACGTTGGATTCGGTGCGAAAATGGTGGATTTCGCGGGGTGGGAGATGCCTCTTTATTACACATCCATATTCGAAGAAGTGATGGCAGTCAGAAAATCGGTGGGGATGTTCGATGTCTCTCACATGGGGGAATTTCTCGTTAAAGGGCCCGAGGCGGTTTCTTTTATTGACTTTCTTATAACGAACGACTTTTCTTCACTTCCGGATGGTAAAGCGATTTACTCTGTCATGTGCAATGAAAACGGTGGAATCATCGATGATCTTGTTGTGTACAAGGTGAGTCCTGATGAAGCTCTCATGGTGGTGAACGCGGCAAACATTGAAAAGGACTTCAACTGGATAAAATCCCATTCGAAGAATTTCGATGTCGAAGTATCGAACATTTCAGATACGACAGCGCTCATAGCGTTCCAGGGGCCAAAAGCACAGGAGACCCTCCAGGAGCTTGTTGAAGACGGTCTCGAGGAAATTGCCTATTATTCTTTCAGAAAGAGTATTGTAGCCGGTGTAGAGGCTCTTGTCTCAAGAACGGGATACACGGGTGAGGACGGTTTCGAACTGATGCTTGAAGCGAAGAATGCACCGAAGGTCTGGGATGCTCTGATGAATCTGCTCAGAAAAATCGACGGCAGACCAGCAGGTCTTGGGGCGAGGGACGTCTGCCGACTCGAAGCGACTTATTTGCTGTACGGTCAGGACATGGATGAGAGTACGAATCCTTTCGAAGTGGGGCTTTCCTGGGTTGTAAAACTGGACAAAAACTTCGTGGGGAAGGAAGCGCTGCTGAAAGCGAAGGAAAAAGTGGAAAGAAAACTTGTGGCGCTTGAGCTCTCTGGAAAAAGAATAGCAAGAAAAGGCTATGAAGTTTCAAAGAATGGAGAGAGAGTGGGAGAGATCACAAGCGGTAACTTCTCTCCAACTCTTGGGAAGTCGATAGCGCTGGCTCTCGTTTCAAAATCGGTGAAGGTTGGAGACCAATTGGAAGTAGTGTTTCCTGGTGGAAAGCTTGTAGAAGCTTCTGTGGTAAAAAAACCATTTTACAGAGGCAGTGTGAGGAGGGAGGTTTGAAGATGAAAAAGTACACGAAAACTCACGAATGGGTGGTGGTTGAGGACAAAGTGGCAACGGTTGGAATAACGAATCACGCTCAGGAACAGCTCGGTGATGTGGTCTACGTGGATCTTCCTGAAGTCGGCAGAGAGGTGAAGAGAGGGGAAGTTGTGGCGAGTATAGAATCCGTGAAAGCCGCAGCGGACGTGTACGCTCCTCTCAGTGGGAAGATCGTGGAAGTGAACGAGAAACTCGATACTGAACCTGAACTCATAAACAAGGATCCAGAAGGAGAAGGCTGGCTTTTCAAAATGGAAATATCCGATGAAAGTGAACTCGAAGATCTTCTGGATGAACAGGCTTATCAGGAATTCTGTGCTCAGGAGTAGTTTCTCATAGAAATCCGGAGGTGTCCTGATGAACTATCCTTACATTCCCCACACGGATGAAGACGTCCGTGCCATGTTGGACTTCATAGGGGTTTCTTCCGTAGAAGAGCTTTTCTCTTCGATCCCTGTTTCTGCCAGGTCGTCTCTGAATATTCCGGAATCCAGAGATGAGTTCAGTGTTTTCAAGCGGTTGAAAGAGATTTCTGAGGTGAACGCTTCTCTTGAAGACTACGCTGTCTTTCTCGGAGCTGGGGTTTATAAAAGGTACGTTCCCACGGTTGTTTACGATCTTGCGATGAAGCCCGATTTTCTCACCGCTTATACACCGTATCAGGCGGAGGTATCCCAGGGAACCCTCCAGGCTCTGTTTGAATACCAGACCATGATATGTGAACTGACAGGAATGGAAGTGGCGAACGCATCCATGTACGATGGGGCCACCGCTCTGGCGGAAGCGGCTTTGATGAGTTTTCGACTCACCGGGAAAGATAAGGTGGTTGTGGCAAGGTCCGTTCATCCCGAATACAGAGCAGTCTTGAGAACCTATCTCGAAAAAAGAGGTTTCACCGTGGTGGAAGCCGGATACGACGAAACGGGAAGGGTCCTGTTAGAAGAGGTCGATGAAGAAACGGCGGCGATAGCCGTTCAGTATCCCAATTTCTTTGGAGTCATAGAAGATCTCGATTATGTCAGAAGCCGATCGGGTAATGCTCTGCTGATAGTGGTTGTAGAACCAGTTTCACTCGCTCTTCTGGAACCTCCAGGAAGTTACGGGGCAGACATCGTGGTTGGTGAGGGCCAGTCGCTGGGACTTCCCATGTGGTTCGGAGGATATTCCCTTGGAATCTTTGCCACAAGAGAGAAGTACGTGAGGCAGATGCCAGGGAGATTGATTGGACAGACCGTGGATCAAGCCGGTAACACAGCCTACACCATGATCCTTCAGACCAGAGAACAGCACATAAGGCGAGCCAGAGCCACTTCGAACATATGTTCCAACCATGCCCACGCCGCTCTGATCGCGGCTGTTTACATGAGTGTGATGGGGCCTGACGGTCTGAGGGAGGTAGCCAGGCGTTCTTACAGCGCTGCTCATTACCTCCAGGAAAGACTGGAAGAAATGGGATTCAAACTGTGCTTTTCGGGAGAATTTTTCAACGAGTTCGTTTTCAACGTGCCAGAAGATTATCCTGATCGGTGGAGGAAAATGATGGCGAAAAAGATCCTTGGGCCGTTGCCTCTGAAGGGTTTTTACCCGGAACTTGGAGACACAGCACTCGCGTGTGCCACAGAGGTGATTTCCAAAGAGGATATAGAAAAGTTCCTGGAGGCGATGAAATGACGATATTTGAGAGGTCCAAAAAGGGAAGAAAAGCATTCCGGCTTCCCGAGAGCGACATTCCAGAATATTCGCTTCCGGATCGATTTCTCAGAAGGACACCTCCGGAGATTCCCGAGGTGAGCGAACCTGATGTGGTGAGGCATTACACCGATCTTGCCAGAAAGAACTACTCTGTGGATCTCGGAATCTACCCCCTCGGTTCCTGCACCATGAAGTACAATCCCAAACTGAACGAAAAAGCTGCGAATCTCGAAGGATTCAGAGAGATACACCCGTATCAGCCCGTCGAAACTGTTCAGGGCAGTCTTCGGCTCATGTACGAGCTGAAAGAAATGCTGTGCGAGATAACGGGAATGGATGACATGACACTTCAACCCGCTGCCGGAGCTCACGGAGAACTCACGGGAATGCTGATAGTGAGAGAGTACTTTAAAAGCAGAGGGGACACTGAGAGAAAGAAAGTTCTTGTACCAGATTCTGCCCACGGTACTAATCCAGCATCTGCTTCGATGGTCGGTTTTGAGGTGGTGGAGATAAAGAGCAAAAACGGTATGGTGGATGTGGAAGATTTGAAAAAACTACTGGATGAAGAAGTGGCTGCGGTAATGCTCACAAATCCAAACACACTTGGACTCTTCGAAAAGGACATTCTGAAAATAGCGGAAATGACGCATGAGTGTGGTGCTCTTCTCTATTACGATGGCGCGAACCTCAACGCGATCATGGGTAAAGTGAAACCAGGAGACATGGGGTTCGACATCGTTCATTTGAATCTGCACAAGACGTTTTCCACTCCCCACGGAATGGGAGGACCTGGATCTGGACCAGTTGGTGTGAAAAAGCATCTGGTGGATTTTCTGCCCTTCCCCCAGGTAAAGAAGAACGGAGAACTTTACGAACTCTTCGTTCCGGAAAAGACCATAGGACGTGTGAGGAGTTTCTTTGGAAATTTCCCGGTTCTCGTAAAAGCGTACACGTACATTCTCACGATGGGAAGAGACGGCCTTGAAAAAGTGAGTGAAATGGCCGTTTTGAACGCGAACTACTTGAAGAAAAAAATAGAAAAGTTCCTGGAGATTCCATACAATGGGTTCTGCATGCATGAATTCGTGGCGAGTGCGGAGAAAGTGTTCAGGGAAACCGGTGTGAGAACACTGGATATTGCGAAGCGAATACTGGACTTTGGTGTGCATCCTCCCACAGTTTACTTTCCACTCATCGTTCCGGAAGCACTCATGATAGAACCAACTGAGACTGAAAACAAAGAAACGCTGGATAAGTACGCCGAAATCCTTGAAAGAGTGGTAAAAGAAGCCTATGAGAATCCTGATGCTTTGAAAAACGCTCCTCACAACACACCGGTTCGAAGGGTCAACGAAGTGCTCGCTTCGAAGAAACCCGTGTTCAGGTGGAGGGGATAGTATGAAGCGCTTTGTCGAAACCGATAAGGCTCCAAAGGCCATAGGCCCGTACTCTCAGGCGGTCGTTGTCGGAAACATGATGTTCGTTTCGGGTCAAATTCCCATAGATCCAGAAACCGGTGAACTCGTTCAGGGCACCATAGAAGAAAAGACTGAGAGAGTTCTGGAAAATCTGAAAGCAATACTGGAGGCGGGCGGTTTCTCCCTGAAAGACGTCGCGAAGGTGACGGTGTTTACGACCAGTATGGACTACTTCCAGAGGGTCAACGAGGTGTATTCCAGATACTTTGGAGACCACAGGCCCGCTAGGTCGTTTGTGGCGGTTGCTCAGCTCCCGAGAAACGTAGAAATAGAAATAGAAGCGATCGCTGTGAAGGAAGGGGAGTGAAGGATGTATCTTCAGGATGTGATATTGAAACTGAACGATTTCTGGGCGTCTAAAGGTTGTCTTCTGGAACAACCTTACGATATGGAAGTCGGTGCCGGAACGTTTCATCCTGCAACGTTCTTTGGTAGTCTGAGAAAGGGTCCTTGGAAAGTGGCCTACGTTCAGCCGAGCAGAAGGCCGACCGATGGTAGATATGGAGAGAATCCCAACAGATTGCAGAGGTACTTCCAGTACCAAGTGATCATAAAACCCTCCCCTGAAAACTCTCAAGAACTGTACCTTGAGTCCCTGGAGTACCTCGGTATAAACCTGAAAGAACACGACATCAGATTCGTAGAGGATAACTGGGAGTCTCCCACCCTCGGAGCGTGGGGCGTTGGCTGGGAAGTGTGGCTGGACGGCATGGAGATAACTCAGTTCACATATTTCCAGCAGATTGGTGGAATTTCCCTGAAGGACATTCCTCTCGAGATAACCTACGGTCTGGAAAGGATCGCCATGTATCTTCAGGGAGTCGATAACGTCTACGAGGTGCAGTGGAACGAAAACGTGAAATACGGTGATGTGTTCCTTGAAAACGAAAGAGAATTTTCGGTTTTCAACTTCGAAGAAGCCAACGTAGGACTCCTTTTCAGACATTTCGATGAGTACGAGAAGGAGTTTTACAGACTTGTGGAAAAAAATCTTTACCTTCCCGCTTACGATTACATTTTGAAATGTTCTCACACGTTCAATCTTCTCGATGCGCGCGGAGCGATAAGTGTGTCTCAGCGACAAACCTACGTGAAGCGTATTCAGGCGATGGCAAGAAAGGCTGCGAGAGTTTTTCTGGAGGTGCAGGCTAATGAGAACAGCCCTGCTTGAGGTGGGACTCGAAGAACTTCCCGCGAGCGAATTCCGAAGTATTCTGAGGCAGCTCGAGGAAAAATCGGCTGAGCTTCTTAAAGCGTACAGAATTTTTTCCGGATCTGTTGAAGTCTTCGTTGGAAGCAGACGTTTTGGTGTGATTCTCAAGAATCTTCCGGAGAAACAGGAGGATTTTACCGAAGAGAAGAAAGGTCCACCACTGAACGTTGCTTACGATGAAAACGGTAAACCGACCAAAGCGCTCGAAGGGTTTTTGAGGAACAACAACGCTTCCCTGGAGAACGTGGTTCACAGGGAGGGGTACGTCTATTTATCGCGAGTTGTTGAAGGAAAGCCTGTCGAAGAAGTTCTCTCAGATCTGTTCAGAGATCTCGTTTTGGGTTTGAATTTTAGAAAACCCATGAGGTGGGGTTCCGGTGAACACGAATACATCAGACCTGTTCACTGGATTGTGGCGATGGTTGATGGAAGAGTTCTTGACCTGGAAATCTTCGGTCTTAGATCGTCCAGAATCTCTTACGGCAAAAGGTATCACGCTGGATCAATCGAAATTCCCGATCCGGAAAGGTACTACGAATCTCTCAAAAAAGGATTCGTGATTTCTTCCCACCTGGAGAGAAAAAAATTCGTCCTCGAACAGATCGATGAATTTGAAAAAAGAAGTGGTATGAAGATCGAACGCGATGAAGAACTCATCGAAGAGATAGTGGCGATAACGGAGTATCCCAGAATCGTTGTTGGGCAGTTCGACCGAAAATATCTTGAACTTCCAGAAGAGATTATAGTGACCGCCGTGAAACATCACCAGCGCTCTTTTATAGCACATAAAGAGACCCTGACGAACACCTTTGTGGCTTTTCAAGACGGTCCACAGCCACCGGAGAACGTGGTTAAGGGATACGAGAGAGTTATAAACGCTCGATTGGAAGACGCGCGATACTACTTCCAGAAGGATCTCGAGACTCCGCTGGAAAAGATGAATGAAAAGCTCAAAGAAATCGTTTTTCAGGAGAAACTCGGAACACTCTACGATAAGGTAGAAAGGATAAAGAAAATATCACAGAGGCTATGCGAAGATCTGAAACTTCCAGAGTCGTTCACGCAGAAGGTCTTAGAAGCCGCCTCTATATGCAAAGCAGACATCGCTTCGAAGGTGGTGTACGAGTTCCCGGAGCTCCAGGGTGTTATGGGCAGGATCTATGCCCTGAGGGAGGGAATAAACGAAGAAATAGCAACGGCCATAGAGGATCATTACTCCGAAGAGCCACAGACAGTGATAGGTTCCATTCTTGGAATAGCGGATAGAATCGACACCATCGTGGGAAATTTCGCCATAGGCAACGTTCCCACGAGTTCTAAAGATCCGTATGGCCTGAAAAGTAAAGCTGACACAATCTTCAGGATCATAAGGAAGAACGAGTGGGATATTTCTCTGGAAGAGCTTCTCACTTTCGCTTCTTCACTGGTGAAGTACCATCTTTCTGAAGAACTGGAAACGTTCTTTGCAGGCAGGTTCTATCAGTTTCTGATCAACGAACTTGGAATATCCTTCGACGTGGCAAGAGCGGTGAATCACCTGTGGAAGAAGCCCCTTCGCGGGATCCTCTCTGCGGAAGCCCTCCAGGAGATATCTGAAAAACCCGAGTTTCAGGATCTGTTCGTTGGATTTGAGCGAGTCCACAACATAACGAAGAATCACGACTCCACCAAATTCGATGGAGCCCTCTTTGAGAAAGAAGAAGAGAAAAAGCTAATGAACAAGTTCTACGAAGTCAAAGAAAAAGTTTTGAAAGCTCTGGAGAGGTTGAACTACCGTGAGGCGCTTCAGTATCTGATCGAACTGAAACCCTACATAGACGAGTACTTCGACAACGTCTTTGTGATGGTGAAGAGGGACGACTTGAGAGTGAACAGGCTGGGCTTTCTGAAAAACATCGACGAACTCTTCATGATGATAGGAGACATGACTTACTTAGTCAAGAGATCTCAGGTATAGATCCAGAAGTTTCTGAAGGGTTTCCTCGAATGAAGCTTTTTCAAAGACACCCTGTTTCAAGAAGGAATCGATCTCATCTTTCATTTCCACAGCTTTGTCAACGAGTGGATTGGTTCCGCTCTTGTAAGCACCGATTTCAATCAGATCTTTTGCGGATTCATAAGCCGACATCAGCGATCGGAGGCGGTTCGCCGCCTCTCTGTGTTCTTCGGTGACGATATCGTTCATCAATCGGCTCACGCTTGCAAGAACGTCGATCGCCGGGTAGTGATTCGATTCGGCAAGTCTCCTCGAAAGAATTATGTGCCCATCTACGATGGATCTGACAGTGTCGGAAATGGGTTCGTTGAAGTCGTCCGCTTCAACGAGCACAGTGTAAATCGCTGTTATGCTACCTTTGTCTGAGTTTCCTGCCCTTTCGAGTATCTTTGGAAGGCCGGCAAAGGCACTTGGTGGATACCCCCTGGTGGTGGGAGGTTCTCCCACTGCGAGCCCCACTTCTCTCTGAGCCATGGCCCATCTGGTGAGAGAATCCACCATCAGAAGAACATCGTATCCCAGATCTCTGAAGAATTCCGCTATACTGGTGGCGGTGAGAAGAGATTTCACTCTGGCAAGGGCAGGCTGATCGGAAGTTGAGACCACCAGTATGGACCGCTTCAGCCCCTCTTCTCCAAGGTCCCTCTCTATGAATTCTCTGACCTCTCTTCCGCGCTCCCCGATGAGGGCCAGCACGTTAATGTCCGCCGTCGTGTTTCGTGCGATCATTCCAAGAAGTGTGCTTTTTCCAACACCGCTGCCCGCGAAAATTCCAATTCTCTGGCCCTTGCCCACTGTTATGAAACCATCTATTGATCGTATACCCACCGGTAGAGGATCTTTTATTCTTCGTCTTTTTAGAGGGTTTGGAGGGTTGTTGGTCAGAGGGTATCTGTCTTCCGGAACGAAGGGCTTTCCGTCTATTGGACGTCCCAGACCATCGAACACCCTTCCGATCATCTTTCTGCTGACACCGACTTCGAGTACTTTGTTAGTTCTGATGACTTCACAGCCCATCTTCAATCCGGAGACATCCTCGTAGGGCATGAGAATAACACTTTCTTCTCTGAAACCAACTACCTCTGCGAGTGCGTTCTTGCCGTTTTGAAGTGAAATTTTACACATTTCTCCTAGAAAAGCGTCTGGCCCTTTTGATTCCACGGTGAGCCCCACCACTCGTGTGACTCTTCCGTTGAATTTATTGAAATCTTCTTCACTCAACTTCTTTTTCAGTTCTTTCAGGATGTCCTTCAAAACCTACCACCTCTTCGAAGATGTCCTCCACGAGTTCCCATTGATGAGAGAACGTTTTGTCCAGAATTCCAAAATCTGTCTCGACAATGACGCCGCCTCTTTCTACATTGGGATCCGGTATCAATGTTTCTCTGCTGACTTCACTGAGGTCCAGTTTTTTTGCATCTTCTGGATTTATTCTGATCTTCACATTTTTGATGCCCACTACTTTTGATAAGGCGCTCCTCAACTTTCTTTCCACTGTAGACTCGTCCATTTCCTTTTCAAGGATCTTTTTGAAAAGGATCTTGAGTATATCGAGAAGCTCTGGAAGTATCTCTTCTATTTTCAGGTTTATCTGTTTTTGGATCTCTTTTTTCAAACCGAGAATGTACTTCTGGAGATCGTTTCTCATTGTTTTTGCTTCCTCTAAGACCTTCTTCGCTTCGAGCTTTAAAGTTTCAACCTCGCTGGAAGCGCTCCTTAAGATTTCCTCTGCGTCTTTTCTGGCACCTTCAATGATTTTTCTGGCCTCTTCCTGAGCTTCAGAGAGGATCTTTTCTCTCATTTCTTTGATCTTTTGGATTTCCTCTGATGTGTTCTCTTTTGTTTTTTCTTCTTGCACTTTTTCTTCTTTTTCTATTTTCCTTGGAAGGTCTATGTAGAACACCTCATCTTTTCTGAGAAGCATACTACATGATCAGCTCCTCTCCGCCACCTCTTGCAATGACGATCTCACCGGCCTCTTCCAGCCTTCTTATGATGTTTATTATCTTCTGCTGGGCTTCCTCCACATCTTTGAGTCTCACAGGACCCATGTATTCGAGTTCGTCTTTCAACAGCGCAGCGGCTCTCTTTGACATGTTCTTGAATATCTTCTCTTTCAGCTCGTCGGAGGCTCCTTTCAAAGCGAGGGCCAGATCCCTCGTATCCACTTCCCTCAGCACAAGCTGTATCGATCTGTCGTCGAGCTTCAGAATGTCTTCGAAGACGAACATCCTTCTTCTTATCTCGTCGGCCAGTTCGGGGGTCTCCTGAACCAGTTTGTCCATGATCTTCTTCTCGGTAGTTCTGTCCAGACTGTTCATGATCTCTGCAGCTGTATCGATTCCACCCACCTTGCTGAACGTCTGGCTTACAAATCCAGAGATCTTTTTCTCCAAGTTCCTTTCTATCTCTTTAACAACTTCTGGAGAAGTGCGTTCGAGCAGGGCTATTCTCTTCAGAACTTCTGTCTGAAGCTCTTCGGGAAGCGCTCCAAGAATCTGAGCCGCGACAGGAGGATCAAGATAGCTCAGAACAACCGCTATAGTTTGCGGATGTTCGCTTTGGAGAAAATTCACGAGCTGGACGGGATCTGTGTCTCTTACGAAGCTGAAAGGTTTGACCTGCAGAGAGGATGTTAACCTTTCTATGATTTTTCTTGCTCTTTCAGGCCCAAATGCTTTTTCCAGAACTTTTTTTGCGTACTCTATACCACCTTCTGATATCATTTCTTTTGCTTTGGCGAGGCTCAGGAATTCTTCCAAAACCTGCTTTTTTTCCTCTGGAGAAACCCTTCCAATATTTGCGATTTCCACCACCAGCTGTTCCACCGTCTCCTCATCAAGGTGTTTCATCACCTGGGCTGCTTTTTCGGGTCCAAGGGCCACCAGAAGGACTGCGGCCTTTCTTTTGCCATCAGTCTTTTTCTCGGGCATATCCTCATCCCCTTTCAAAGAACCACAGTCGGACTATCTCGGCGATGTCGGAAGGTGAACGGGAAAAAATGTTCTCCAGCTCTTCTACAAGTTCGAGCAGTTCCTTTTCTTCTGGTGATACCTCTTCCTCCTTCAATTCTTCCTGGAGGATTTCTTTCACCTCTTCTTCCAGTTTTCTTCTCCGTTCTTCTGCGAGTTTCCTTGCCCTTATTCTTCTTATTTGAACGATCACAAGATAGATGAGTATGAACGTGAGAAATCCAAGCAGGGCTATTCCCACCGAGTACAGAACGAATCTTCTTCTCGTTTCAATCTGTTTCAACTCTTCCTGAAGAGCCCTTTCGATGGAGCGATCGAATGGCAAAAAGGCAACCGCGACGCTGAGAGAAGCGGAAGACGTTATGGATCCCACTCCTTTTTCCACAAGATCGTTTATCACACCGCTCCAGTCACTGCTGTTTTGCAGGACAGAAGAAGAAGCATCGATTATGACGGCGACGGAAAGCGATGAGATTTCTCCCTCGCGGTTCTGTATTATCTTCTGATACACTTCGTTCAGTTCGTAGTTGGTGATGGTATGGGTTCGTTCGTAGGTACTCGTTCCTTCAGACGTGACTGATGGATAAGTGAGAGGCGGTATGTTCGAATCCGTTCCCGCTGGTCCTCCGGTTGGAGGAAGGTTTTGGCTCTTCTCCACCTGCGTCTCCTGACTCCTCACCAGACCTTCTCTTCTGGCAGGTGCTTCGTACTTTTTCATCTCCGTTTCTATCTTGGACCAGTTGATCGATATGTCGGGTATTACCTCCACTCTTCCAGGACCGAAGACGCTTTCCAATGCTTTCTTTATTTTGCTTTCGTAGTATTTTTCAAGCTGTTGTTTCAATTCCAGTTTGCTGGAAGCAAGGAAAGTTCCTTCGTCTGTTTCTAACATATCGCTCAGCGATCTGGAGTAGTTATCCACTACCCTCACGTTCTCCGGTTTCAACCCTTCAACGGCTCCTGAGACGAGTTCAACGATTCCTCTCACCTGTTCGCGGGTGAGTTCTGCACCGGGTTCCAGGACCACGAGAACTGAAGCTCGGGGTTCCGCCATCTCACCACGAACGTAATAGGTGTACTTCGGAAGGACCAGATGAACTCTTGCATCTTTCACACCTTTTATCGTCATGATGCTTCTTTCGAGTTCCTCCTGTAAAGCGATCTGATATTTGACCTGCTTGTCGAAGCTCGTGGCTCCGAAAGAGTTTTCACTGAGTATAGAAAAACCTTTCCTTGAACTTCCAAGAACTCCTTCAGACGCCAGTTTCATTCTGAGTTCATAGACGTTGTAACTGTCAGGAACGTATATATCTCCCCCAGGGGATACTTTGTAAGGAACGTTCATCTCTTCGAGCTTCTGGATGATCACACCTGCCTCGTCTTCGTTGAGGCCAGCCACAAGGAGTCTGTAGTGAGGAACGGACGCAACAACGGCGAACAGAACGATCGTTATTACAAGGGCAATCCCTATTCCTCCCACGAGGAATTTCCTTTCCCGAGGCATGGAGCTCCACATGTCTACTATCTTTTTCCACAGGTCTCTCAATCGTTCAACAATGTTCATAGAGTCATTCACCTCTCGTTAAATTTTACCACGTGATATAATCTTCAACATGAGGATAGAAGTGGTCAACGTCTCTCACATCTTTCACAGGGGAACACCCTTGGAGAAAAAAGCACTCGAGAATGTAAGCCTTGTGATAAACGAAGGAGAATGTCTCCTTGTTGCTGGGAACACGGGATCTGGGAAGTCGACCCTTCTTCAAATTGTAGCAGGTTTGATAGAACCCACTTCAGGTGCTGTGCTTTACGACGGAGAAAGAAAGAAAGGTTACGAGATAAGAAGGAACATAGGAATCGCTTTTCAGTACCCCGAGGATCAGTTCTTCGCGGAGAGAGTTTTTGACGAAGTGGCTTTTGCTGTGAAAAACTTCTATCCAGATAGGGATCCTGTTCCCCTGGTGAAGAAAGCGATGGAGTTCGTGGGGCTGGATTTCGATTCTTTCAAAGACAGAGTACCTTTTTTCCTGTCCGGCGGTGAGAAGAGAAGGGTAGCGATCGCTTCTGTGATCGTTCACGAACCGGATATTCTCATCCTCGATGAACCTTTAGTGGGGCTGGACCGGGAAGGGAAAACAGACCTTCTGAGAATTGTGGAGAAGTGGAAGACCCTTGGAAAGACGGTCATCCTCATTTCTCACGATATAGAAACAGTTATAAATCACGTGGATCGTGTGGTGGTACTCGAAAAGGGAAAGAAGGTCTTCGATGGAACCAGGATGGAATTCCTTGAAAAATACGACCCTCGCTTCTTCACGAGCAAGATGCTGGTTATGAGAAGATTAGTTTTGAAAGGAGAAGACCCCTTCTCAATGAGCGATGATGAACTGTTGGAAAGGGTGTGCAATTCATGAGATTAGATTTGTTTCTTAAGATCTCGGTAGTGAAGAGAAGAACGATTGCCCAGAAACTGCTGAAGGGGCAGAGGGTCCTGGTGAACGGGAGGCCCGCGAAAGCCTCGTACGAGGTAAAGGACGGAGACATCGTGGAGGTGTTCTTACCAACCAAGAAAATAACCCTAAGGGTTGTGGGAAATGGAGGCTACGAAATCCTCAGTGAGGAGAGAGTGAGTAAACCCTTCTGATCTCTCCGTCGAAGTCTATCAACAGACTATTGGGGTTTATCTTTACGATCTTTCCCTTCTTTCCTTCCAGAGATATGATATCTCCTTCTTTCTGAAGAAGGTACCTCTTCCAGATCCTCGTCAGAGCTTCTTTTTTCTTTGAATACTTTCTGAAAATCACGCGTGCGTTCTTCAATATCGACTCCATGAGTTTCACAATGCTGATTTCTTTTCCCATGATTTCCTTCAGACTGATCGCTCTTGTTTTCAACTCGGCTGGGATTTCGTTGTTCACGTTCATGCCAACTCCCACGACAACGGCGAGAGGTTTTGCACCTTCAAAAATTCCTTCTGAGAGAACTCCCGCGAGCTTTCTCCCGTTTATGTACACGTCGTTGGGCCACTTTATGTTCGCATGTATTTTCATGTTTTCGAGAGTCTTCACAACCGCTACTGAGAACACCCTTGTGTAAAACGAAAGCTCCAGTGGCTTTCTCGGTTTGAAAAGCACAGAGAACCATAGTCCCCCCCTTGGAGAGTGCCAGTGTCTTCCGCTTCTTCCATATCCTGAGGTCTGCTCCAACGCGACCACCACCGTGCCATCGGGATAGAAGCGGTAATTCTCTTTCAAGAAACGATTCGTGGAGTCTATGGATTCGAAAGAAATGATCTTTTCTCCTATCAATCTCTCTCCCTCCCGTGCTACAATTCTAACAAACAAAAAGAGGGGGGAGACGAATGAGAATCGATCTTTCCCTTAAACCCACACCTGTTCAGTTTCTCAAAAGACTCTCGGAAGAATACGGGTTCAACATCTACGTTAAAAGAGACGATCTCACAGAGCTTGTGGGATCGGGCAACAAAATCAGAAAGCTGGAGTATCTTCTATGGGAAGCTCTTAAAAAAGGAGCAACGACTGTCTTCACCTGTGGAGGTCTTCAGTCGAACCATGCCAGAGCAACGGCATACGTTTCGAGAAAACACGGTTTGAAACCTGTTCTCTTCCTCAGAAAAGGGGAGAAGGTACTGAACGGAAATCTTCTCCTCGACATTCTCCTCGGTGCTGAAATAGTGGAGGTATCCCCGGAAGAGTACGAACGCATCGATGAGATCTTCGATGTTCACAAAAAGATGAGAGAGAAGAAAGGTGAAAAGGTGTACGTGATACCCGAAGGGGGATCGAACTCCCTTGGGGCCTTTGGCTACTTCAATGCGGTGCTGGAGATGAAAGATCAATTGAACCTCGAATCTTTCGATGCTATCGTGTGTGCTGTTGGAAGTGGGGGAACCATAGCGGGCTTGTCAGCTGGAATTTCCTTTCTGGGATACCACGTACCCGTAGTGGGTGTGAACGTCACCACGAAAAACTCGGATTATTTTGTGAGGAAGGTGAAAAGAATAATTAGTGGTATGGAAGAGTATGGTCTGAGGATCAACGAAACCGTTTTCGAAGTGGTGGACGATTACAGAGGGCCGGGATATGCGATCCCGTCCAGTGAGGATGTGGAGATCTTGAAGGAAGCAGCTTCGATAGAAGGCATCATCCTCGATCCGGTCTACACGGCGAAAGCCTTCAGAGGAATGATCGAAATGTTCAGAAATTCGGGAAAGAACGTTCTTTTCATCCACACGGGGGGAATATTCGGTCTGTTCGCGCAGAGCGGGAGGTTGGTATGATGTTTCACTACGCTGTTCTTCTGAACGCACTTGGGGTTTTGATCGGTGCGTCCGTGGGCTTCCTGTTCAAAAGAAAGATTCCTCAGAGGTTACACGACATCCTTTTCACGGTGATAGGACTCACCACACTGGGTATAGGTATCCGGATGGTCACGCAGGGTGATGATTTTTTGATGATTCTCCTAGCACTCGTCGCAGGCGGCATCATCGGAGAGTTGTTCAGAATAGAGGACAGAATAGAAGGTATTGGGAAAAAGTTCAGTAATTCTCAGGGGTTTGCGGAGAGTTTTCTCACTTCTTCGCTTCTCTTTCTGGTTGGTCCCATGACCATAGTGGGATCCATAAACATAGGACTCACGGGAAACGCGGATTTGATACTCGTGAAAACGGTGCTCGACACAGTATCAGCCACAGTGCTCACGGCAACCTTAGGAACAGGGGTTTTTCTCTCGGCAGTTTCTGTGTTCCTCGTTCAGGGACTTCTCGTTGTTTTCGCAAAGAGTTTGACTTTTCTCACAGGTGATGTGTTTATCTCCGATTTTGTTGGCACAGGTGGTGTCATGATTCTGGGCCTTGGAATAAGGATTCTTAAACTGAAAGAGGTGAAGGTTGGGAACCTACTTCCGGCGCTGGTTTTGATTCCTATTTTTGACTGGTTGAAAAACCTTTTTTAAATGGCACAGAAAAAGTGGTATAATTTTTCGTGAATAATTGTGAAATTTTTGACGAGGGGGAGTGAAGATGAGGGAGGTAATAGCAGAGATCGTCCAGAAAGCTAAAGAGACAGCAGAAGAGAGAGACGTTTTGATAAACACCCTACACGAGATACAGAAGCGCTTTGACAACTTCATACCACCGGAGGCTGCTGAGATCGTGGCTGAAGAGCTCGGTGTTCCGCTCTCCAGAGTGTACGAGGTGTTGACGTTCTACACCATGTTCTCGACAAAACCGAAGGGAAAATACGTGATAAGGGTTTGTGAGAGTCTTCCGTGTCATGTTGAAAACGGAAGAGAAGTGGTCAAAGCCCTCAAGGAAATTCTGAAAATCGACTTCGGACAGACCACTTCTGATGGTCTTTTCACACTCGAAATGACGAGTTGTCTGGGCCTTTGTGGTGTTGCACCGGTGATCATGGTGAACGACGAGTATTACGGTAACATGACGCCCGATCGTGTGAAGGATCTCATAGATAGACTGAGAGGTGAGTCGCTATGAAACCGATAACAGTCCTGGTTTCAGTGGATTCGAACAGTGTGTTGATGGGTGCTCGTCACTTTCTCAATTACTTCAGAGATCTTGTGAAGGAACACAATCTCGAAGATACCGTCGATGTACTGGAAACGGGTAGCATGGGAATTTATCCAGAAGGAGTGATTGTTTCCGTTCTTCCCGACGGTGTTTTCTACGTTGTGAGGAATGAATTGGATGTGAGGAGGATCTTCGAAGAGCACATTCTCAAAGGAAGGAGAGTGCTCGATCTTGAAATTCCCGAGAGTCAGATAAGAAGAACCGTTGAGGTAGAGAAAGTGGCTGAAGAAACTCGTATCGTTCTAAAGAACGTAGGAGAGATAGATCCCACTCGTATAGAGGAATACATCGCAAGAGACGGTTACTTTGCCCTTGCCAAGGCGCTCCAGATGGAACCGGGAGAGGTAATCGAAGAGATAAAGAGAAGTGGGCTGAGAGGAAGAGGTGGAGCCGGTTTTCCAACGGGTCTGAAATGGGAATTCACCTACAAAGCTTCTGCCGACCAGAAATATGTTCTGTGCAACGCCGATGAAGGAGAACCCGGTACCTTTAAAGACAGGCTCATCATGGAGGGTGATCCTCATTCTTTGATAGAGGGTATGATCATAGCGGGGTACGCGGTTGGTGCAACGAAGGGTTACATATACATAAGGGGAGAGTATCACAGTTCGATAGAAATCTTGAAAAAAGCTGTAGAACAGGCTTACGAGTACGGATTCCTCGGTGAGAACATTCTCGGAAGTGGATTCAACTTCGATCTGAAAATAAGGCTCGGGGCGGGAGCTTACGTGGCGGGAGAGGAGACGGCGTTGATAGAGTCCATAGAAGGAAAACCCGCTCGACCCAGGCTGAAACCTCCTTACCCTCCCACCTTTGGCCTCTTTGGAAAACCCACCGTTGTGAACAACGTGGAAACTTTTGTGAACGTTCCAAGGATAATAATGAACGGCGCGGAGTGGTTCAAAAAGTTCGGCACCGAGTCTTCTCCTGGGACGAAAGTGTTCTCCCTCGTGGGTAATGTGGTGAGAAAGGGAATCGTGGAAGTGCCAATGGGGGTGACGGTGAGAGATCTCATCTTCAAATTTGGTGGGGGGATTGAGGGTGGCAGGAAGTTGAAAGTGGTGCAAACGGGTGGTAGTGCAGGAACGTTCATCGGACCAGACAAACTCGGCATTCCACTCGATTTTGATTCTTACGCAAAGTACGGAGTTTCTCTCGGATCAGGAGTGATTCTCGTTGCTGACGAGACTCACTGTGTGGTGGATCTCGCACTCACCGTTATGAGGTTCTTCGAACACGAGTCGTGTGGGAAGTGTACACCGTGTCGGGAAGGTACGAGGATGATCGTCAATATTTTGGAGAGAATAAGCAGAGGCGAAGGCAAAAAAGAGGATCTCGATACGTTGAGGGAGATCGCTCGAAACGCGGGGGAAACTTCTTTCTGCGGACTGGGTCAAAGCATTCCGGTTCCTCTGCTCTCCATCGTTGACAACTTCGAGGAAGAGTTCAAAGTCCACATAGGCGCTGATAAATGTCCGGTGGGTGTGTGTGAGTTCAAGAAAAAGAAGGAAAGGAAGAAAATTGGTGTTAGAAAACCATAAAGAGGGCGTCAAAGAGACGCCCTCTTTTTCTGGTAGAATTCCTCTCAGGGGTGCACTGAATGGAATTTTCGATCATCATACTGATCGGTTATCTGACGAAGAAATTTTTCGAAAGAGATACTGGTAAGGTCCTTTCAAAGCTTGTGGTGAATTTCACACTGCCTGCGGCGATCTTCTACAGTTTTTCCACTTCGCGTTTTCACTTTTCGAAGTTCGCCTTCACCGCAACTGGTATTTTGAGTAACCTTCTTCTCATCTTTCTTGCCTTTCTGTTTTTCTCGAGAATAAAGGACCCAAGAGTGAGAATCCCGATCATTCTCTCTTTCGTTGGTTTCAACACAGGGTTGTTCATGTATCCTCTGGCAGAAAGTCTGTGGGGAGAAGCATCGGTGGTTAACTTCGCTCTGTTCGACCTGGGGAATTCTTTCTTCATATTTGGTGTGGGGAAAGCAGTGGCTGAGCGGAACAAAAAGGGAATACTGAAGGTTTTCACCTTCCCACCGTTTCTGGTTCTTCTCGTCGGAATAACAATGAACAGCCTCAAAGTGGTTCCACCTGATGTCGTTCTAGATGTGGCACGAACGATAAAGAACGCTAATGCCTTCCTCGTGTTTTTTCTTGTGGGATACTATCTCAGCTTCAGATCGGTTTACGACAAATTCCTTCTGATTTTAATGGCGGGACTCGTAAAGTATGCTGCCGGGTTGCTTGTTGCTCTGATTGCAGTGAAGATCTTCTCTCTTTCTTCTTTCGAAGAGATGAACCTGTTTCTTTCACCGCTTCTTCCTTCTGCCATCATGACACTCGTGTACTCGGTTGAAAAGGGTTACGATGCGGAACTCGCGAGCGGGCTCGTCACTTTCTTCACGATCGTTTCAACGTCCATAATCATGGCGGTAAACTATACATGGGGGTGATGTGAATGTGGCTGATACTCAGTGACACTCACGATAACATGGAAGTTCTGAAAAAGGTGGAAGAACTTCTATCTGAGAAGAACATCGAAAAAATTTTCCACTGTGGTGACTTCGTTGCGCCGTTCACACTTGGAAGATTGATCAAAGAAGGGGTGGATTTCTACGGTGTTTTTGGAAACAACGACGGAGAAGTACTGCTGCTGGACAAAAGATCCGGCGGAAGAATTAAAAAACCACCCATTTCCCTGGAGATCGATGGTTTAAGAATAGCAATGATGCACGAACCCGTTCTTCTGGATGCGATCGTTCGCTCCCAGGAGTTCGATCTGATTCTCTACGGGCATACTCATAGAGTGGATGTGAGAAAAGAAGGAAAAACTCTCGTGGTGAATCCCGGAGAAGCGTGTGGTTATCTTTCCGGTAAGAGCACCGTCTATTTGTTCGATCCCAGGACGCGCGAAGGAGAACTTTTGGAGCTCTGATAACGTTCCACGAACCTTCTGGAAGAGTAGATGATATCTCCGGCACCAACGAAAAGGAAGACGGTGTTTTCACTCACGGGGATTACCTTTTCCAGTTCTGGAAGCTTCTCAACGAAGTACGCCTCTTTACCGAGCGATCTGAGAGAGTCCCAGATCATCTTCCCTGAGATGCCGTTTTTCTTTTCTTCGAACGCGTCGTAGACTTCCGTGACCACAACTTCATCCGCCAGCTGAAGCGCCTTTGCGAAGTTTCCATCTTCTCTTTCCAGTCTGGAATATCGGTGCGGCTGGAATATCACCACGATTTTTTCATTTTCGAAGACTTCTTTTGCTGTCTGAAGAAGGTTTCTTATCTCATCTGGTGTGTGGGCGTAGTCGTCTATCACATAGATGTTCGTTTCCGGATCGTGAAACGCGATGGAAAAACGTCTGTGAACTCCCCGGAATTCTTCCAGTGCTTCGAGTACTGGGGTCAGATCGTACCCGAGCGAGTCGAAAAGCGCTATCACTGCCAGTGCGTTCAAAACGTTGTGAAAACCGGGAACCTTGAGTTTGAGTTCGAGATATCTCTTTCCATTTTTCTCCACTACTGCTTTTTGTTCGGCGCGAGAAGCGCTTCTCATCTCGAGGGTGTATGTGCCTTTCTTCACGCCAAAAGTTACATCACCCAGATGGGATGTGAGTTCGTCCTCTGCGAAGGTGACTACCAGATCGGTGTTCCTGCTGATCTTTTCGAAGGCCGATCTGTATCTGGACAAAGAGTTGCCGTAGTTTTCCAGATGATCTCCTCTGGCGTTTGTGATTATGAGGTAGTTTGGAGAGAACTCTGAGAAAAACTCTTCGCTCTCGTCGAGTTCGTAAACTACAGGTCCGTTTCCTTTCTCGTAGTTTCCGTGTTCGAGAGAATCCATTATGCCCCCAAGGAACACCGTTGGAGACTTTTTCAAATGTTTCAAAACGTACGCAACCATAGCGGTTGTTGTGGTTTTTCCATCGGTTCCGGTCACAGCGAACTCTTCCTTTTTCTCCCGTTTCAAAATGTCTCGGAAATAATGCAGTCTGTTTTCGATCGGGACCTTTTCCATCCTGGCGCGTACTATCTCCGGGTTGTCGTCACGAACGGCGGGGGTTTTTATAACCAGATCGGGATCGTACCAGTTGTCTGCGGAGTGTGGCACAAAAATCTGAATTCCTAATTTTCTTAAATAAGCGGTTCTTTCTGTTTCCTCTATATTTGAACCGTAAACATCGTTTCCATTCAAGAATTCGTGCAAAGCCACGGCACTCATTCCAATTCCACCAATTCCTACGAAATGAATTTTCACATTATCTCCCCCAGTATTTCCTCAGATATTTTGGAAGCAGGGTTTTCTTTCATCTTCTCTATTTTACCTTTTTTCACTACTTTATCAATAGACTCGATTATTTTCCGAGGAGACGCCTCGTTTTCTCTGATAACGATGCCATACCCCAATCTTTCCACTTCCAGGGCGTTTTCAAGCTGGTGCGATTCGGCGGAACTTTCCCACGGTATCAGTATTCCGGGAACACCGTAGTACATCATCTCTGCGATTGTACTCGCCCCTGCCCTTGAAATGGACGCGATCGCTTTCTTCCAGTAGGCTCCCACAGGATCTATGTAGGTGAGTGCTGTTACATTTGGAAAAGCGGAAAGCCTTTTTGTCCAATCGTCTGATCCCGTGGAATGTACGAATTGAGTTTCCTGAAGTTCTGGATACACCTTTTCCATCAACTCGTTTATCGCTTCACTCCCCAGACTTCCACCTAGGACAAGCACGAAATCCTTCAGAGGTGCTTCTTTTTCCGTTTCTCTCACCGGACATCCAGTGACGACGATTTTATCCTGCCATTCTCTCAGATAATTTCGGGTTCTTTCGAAAGAGACGAAAACTTTCTTCGCGTACTGTGAGAGAACTTTCACTGCGAGTCCTGGAACGATGTTTTGTTCGTGAACAAAGATGGGTATCCCAAGATCCTTAGCGGCTAGCCCCACAACTCCAGATATGTATCCACCCGTGAGAACCACTAAATCCGGTTTGAAGCGCTTCAAATGTTTCTTTACTTCGATCGTAGCAATTCCTATCTTCAAGGTTCTCCACAGGTTTTTTGGATGATGGAGTGGCCTGAGCAAACCTCTGACATCGATTGAAACTGTTTCGAACTCTGGATGATCTTTTCTCACAACTCTCTCATCGATTTTGCCTTTTACAGCGAAGAACAGGACCTTCACGTCAACTCTTTTCGCGAGCGTCTCGAGGATAGCCAGAAGTGGATAGAGATGTCCACCGGTGCCACCGCCAGCTGCAGCGATCTTTATCACTCTCTTTCACTCTCCAGAATCATATTTCCGATTATTCCAAAACCTATCATGATGGAAAGAAGTGAACTCCCTCCATAGCTTACCAGAGGAAGGGTTACTCCCGTGACTGGAAGAATTCCGGATATGACACCAACGTTCGTCATCACCTGAAGCATTATCAAAATAGCGAAACCGGAGATGAACGTTCTGACTGATGGAACCATGTGCATTTTCGTAGCGACCTTCACAAGGCTGTGAACCAATCCGTAAAATGAGAACAGGACAACTCCCAGACCTATGAAGCCAAGCTCTTCTCCCACTATAGCTAACACGAAGTCGCTTGTCACCACAGGCACGAAGAGCTTTTCCTCGCCGAGAACCAGTCCTTTACCAAGCGTACCACCGTTTCTTATAGCGTTCACTGCTTCAACAACCTGTTCTGAAACGTTCCCTCTCAGATACGATATGAGTCTTTCCATCTGGTAATTTTTCAGGAAATGTTCCAGAACACCGGTTTTATACATGGAAATAAAAAGAGAAATTATCACCAGAAAGAAACTCAGCACGTAAATCCCGCGAGTTTCAGCAGCGTAGAGTGTGAGGATAACCATTAAAACAAGAAGCACAAAAGTACTGAAATCGGGTTCTATCAGAACAAGGAAGAGTAGAGGAGAAACAAGAAGAATCGGCTTCAAAAATCCCCTGAAGAATTTTTTCATGAACAGGGAGTTTTTTTCAACGTACCACGCGAGAAACAGAAGAATGTAGATTTTGACCAGTTCGGATGGCTGGAATGAAAAGCTGCCAAGATCTATCCACCTGTGTGCACCTCTCTCACCCGAGGGGAGAAACAGCACGACCGTCAGAAGAACAAGGGAGAGGACGTATCCCCCCACGATGATTTGTTTTGAGAAAAGCAATCTGTGGTCCGTGTAGAGGAAGACAACGAAAAAAGCGATGGCCACCGCGAGCTTCATCAAATGGTTCAGCACCACATGTGTGCTGTCGCTGACTGGCTTCACGTAATCCCGAACTATTTCAAAACTGCTGAGAGATATGAAGCCCACGCACAGAAGTACGATGACAAAGAACACGAGAGATTTTTCGTTCAAACTTTATCCCCTCCGTGTCGTTTGAAGAGCTCTCTGAAGTGTTCACCTCTTTTTGCGTAGTTTTCGTACATGTCAAAGCTCGCTCCTCCCGGACTGAGAAGAATCACATCACCTTTTTCGGAGATTTCCAGTGCTTTCTCAAAGGCTTCTTCCATGTTTTCGACGATGCTGTGAGGAATTTTCCCCACAAACGGAGCGAGTTCCTTAGATATCTCTCCGAACATGATGAGATGTTTCAGCTTTGGACTGGCTTTTTCCACGAAGAGAGAATAGTTTTCTTTTTTGCCGATTCCACACATTATGAGAACCACCCTGTCGAAGTTGGAGAGTGCACCCAGTACCGCGTGTGTCGACGTGGCTTTCGAGTCGTTGTAGAAATGTCTTCCATCTATTTGACCCAGATATTCCATTCTGTGCGGGAGCGGCTTGAAATCTCTGAGAAGTTCCAGAAAACTTTCCAGTTCGTTGAACATCTCCGTGTAAAGAACGGAAACTGCCAGTATGTTTTCCCTCGTCTGATACAGATAGTTCCCAGGAAGTGTGTATTTCTTCCCGTGGACGATCAGTTCTCTTTCTGTGGCAAAGTTTTCATCCGTCCAGAAAGGGATTTTTCTGGATCTCACACCTTCCAGATCTTTCAAGCGCTCTATGTGCTTGTTGTAGACGAACAGATCTCCTTCTGTCTGGAGAAAAGCCGGTTTCAACTTTGAATCAACGTATTCTTCGAAAGAGGAGTGCCAGTCTAAATGATCTTCGGATATGTTCAGAACGAGGAAGTTTGAAAGATACGGTCTTTCGCTCCAGAAAAGCTGGAAACTGCTCATTTCCAGTACGTAATAGTCGTACTCTCCTTCCAGGGCTTCCACAGCCGGTGTACCAAAGTTTCCACCAAGGAAAGTCTTGAATCCTCTTCTGGAAAGCACATGATACATGAGAGCGGTGGCGGTGCTTTTTCCGTCAGTGCCCGTGATGCCCACGACCTTTTTTGGATCTACATTGTCCAGGAAAAGCTGAAGTTCTGTGGATAGTTTTACACCTCTGGAGGAGAGGAGTTCGATCGTGCTCGTGTCTGGTTTTATCCCGGGACTCACGTAAACAACATCACAATCCAGGAGTTTTTCGGTGTGGCCTCCTTCTTCGTATTCCACCGAATGTTCTTCCAGAAATTTTTTCGTTTCACCGTCCAGAGTTTTTGCTTCGCTCACGAAAAATTTCGCTTCTTGATGATTCAAAAGATATTTCAGAAGGGACCTGTTGCTCTTTCCAAAACCCAGAAAGCCTATTTTCATCCTATCACCCCGAAGATCTCAAGAGCGACAAGAGAAGATATCAGATTGAAAACGGTGAACACCGCCACGATTTTTTCCTCGCTCCATCCAATCAATTCGAAGTGATGGTGCAGAGGAGACATTTTGAATATTCTGCGTTTGAAGATCTTGAAAGATCCCACCTGAAGAATAACGCTCAACGTTTCGATGACGGGAATCATAAAGAAAAGCACCAGATAGAACTCCGTTTTTGTCAGAACGGAAACAGTTCCCAAAACCCCACCGAGTGTGATGGAACCTGTGTCTCCCATGAAGATCTTTGCGGGTTTCGAGTTGAACACGAGAAAGGCAAGAACACCGACTCCAAGGATCAACAGAATATCCTCCGAGACTCCCCTTTCTTTGAGGAAAAACCAGTAAGGGATGCTCCCACTCACGTATATCCACCCGGCTAGGCCGTCTAGTCCGTCCGTCAGGTTCATGGCGTTCGAACTTCCCACGATGACCAGGAGCGCGAAGAGGTAATACCACTTCCCCATTTCAATCGTGGAGCCAAAAAAGTCGACGTTCGTGTCGGGACGTATCAGAAGCAACATAATGAAGGCTGCGAGGGTCTGAAGCAGAGCCTTCTGATAAGTTTTCAACCCGGTGGAATCTTTTCTTGCCACACTGAGAAAGTCATCCAGAAAACCGATGAGGAAGAAGAGAAACATGCCGAGCAACACCATCGTATTTGTCTTCGAAATCATTCCAAACAGAAAACCGGTCAGAACGAACAGAATACCTCCCATGGTGGGGGTACCCTCTTTGTAGCCGTGAAGGTCTGGGCCTTCTTTCCTTATGTACTGCCCGATTCTTCTTCGTCTGAAGAGTTTTATGAGGATCGGATAAAGAAAAAGGTTCAGGAGAAAATTCGCTGCTATCATCTTTTCTCCAGCTCCTTTTCAAACATTTCCAGAACTCTTTCTATTCTCACCGCTCTTGAAGCTTTGAAGAGAACCACATCCCCTTTTTTTACCCTGGTGGCGAGATCTTTCGCTATCTTTTCGGGATCGTCTGACTTCAGAATGATCTTTTTGGATTTGATCCATTCCGCTTCGGGTTCTGACAAGAAAATGTACACCCCATCCAGAACGTTCAATCTCTCTCCGAGCTCTTCGTGAAATTCCTTCGACCTCTCCCCGAGCTCTTTCATCGCTCCCACAACAGCGAATTTCTTTCCGGGGAAACGAAGAAGCGCCTCTATGGAAGTTTGAAACGCTTCAGGGCTTGCGTTGTACGTATCATCCACGATCAGCACACCTTTTTTTTCTCTCACGTTGAAACGGCCGGGAACTGTTTTCAGGCTGGCAAGATCGAAGATATCCACAGTTTCGCCCAAAGTTCTCATGACACACAGAGAAGCGGCGATGTTCAGAAGTTGCCCTCCATTCCAGTATCCGGAGAGTTTCACTGTGAAAAGAGAATCAAAAGCTTCGAACTCTGCGATCGTGGAACCCTCATAGTACCACCAATCCTTTAGAACCGAGTCACCGCCTTCTTTGCCGAAGAACAGTGTATTTCTGTAGCGAGGCACTTCTTTTCTCAGATCAGGATCGTCAAAGAGTGTTACGGCTATCGCATTTTCTTTCGAGTGCTTGATGATCTCCATCTTGGTTTCCATGATTCTTTCTCGTGTTCCAAAAAACTCGAGGTGAGCGCTTCCAACGTTGAGGAGAACGGCGACATCCGGAGGAGCGATTTTACACAGGTGAGCGATATCACCGGGCCTGCTCGCGGCCATTTCGAGAACCAGGATTTCTTCTCCTTTGTAGTCGTTGAGAATGGAGAGTGGCAACCCGTACTCCGTGTTCATGTTTCCCGGTGTTTTGAAGACACTTCTCTTGTTTTTGAGAAGGTTGTACAATATTTCTTTCGTGGTGGTTTTTCCCGATGAACCTGTTACACCAACGACTGTACCGGAAAAATTCCCGAGCTTTTCTCGGGCCAGCTTAGCAAGCGTGTCAACGGAACTTTCTACGAGAAAGATTCTATCAGAATTCACCGTTTTTCTCTCGGCAATGATCGCATAAGCGCCGTTCCTGAGGGCTTCATCTATAAAATCGTGACCATCGAATCTTTTCCCTTTCACGGCGACGAACACGTCACCTTCTCTCACTTCTTTCGAATTCAGAACGAAACGCCTTGTGAGTAGATCTTTCATTGGGCGTATTTCCTCCCCTTCAGCTTGTCTCTTATGATCTCTTCCACGACTTCTCTGTCTTGGAACGGCACCTTCTTTTCTTCATCGATTATCTGGTATCTTTCATGGCCTCTCCCCGCTATGACAACAGAATCTCCTCTGTTGGCGATGGTTAGAGCCGTTTCGATGGCTTCTCTTCTGTCGAAGAGCACCAGATACGGTTTGCGTTTATCTATACCCTTTATCAGGTCTTCCATTATCTGTTCCGGGTCTTCCCCTCGTGGATCATCGGTTGTGAGGATTACGACGTCAGCGAGTTTTGATGCAACTTCGGACATCATGGGACGTTTTCCCCTGTCGCTGTTTCCCCCGGCCCCGAAGACAACTATCACTCTTCCCTGAGAGATCTTCCTGACATTTTTCAGTAATTTTTCCAGTGCATCTGGAGAATGAGCGAAATCGACGACGACGTTGAGCCCGATCTTCTTTGCTCCCCGTACTACTTCGAATCTTCCCTCGACCCCTGTGAACGTCTCAAGGGAACTCGCCAGATCTTTTGGATCGTATCCGAGCTGGTGAAGAGCCGCGATAGCGGCCGCGGCGTTGTAGGCGTTGAAATCTCCTATCGCTCTTGTGAAAACCTTCAGCAAACCATCGGGAGTTTCCAGAACGAACTGTGTTCCTTCCCAGCTCACTTCTATGTTTCCCAGCCTGTAATCGGCGTTTTTCGATGTTCCAAAGGTGATTTTTCGCGACTTCCGATTGAAAGCGTCCGCCAGTGATTCGTTCAGAACAGCGACCCCATCATCTTTCAGCAGATCGAAGAGGTGAAGCTTTGCTTTCAGATAGTTTTCGAATGTGCCGTGAAAATCGAGGTGATCGCGTGATATGTTGGTGAATATTCCTACATCGAATCTGACTCCTTCGACCCTTTGTTGGACCAGTGCGTGGGAAGAGACTTCGAGGGCGAAGAACTTCCCTCCACCTTCCCTGTTTTCTTTCATGGCGGAAAGGATGGTGATCGCATCCGGTGTGGTGATGTCGTCGTAGTAGGAGTTTCCAAGGATTCTCTTCACAGCGGTGGTGAGAACGCTTCCTCTTTCTCCAAGAGAGGTGAGCATGTGGTAGATCATCATGGTTGTTGTGGTTTTGCCATTTGTTCCTGTGACTCCAAAGGTTAAAACGTCTTTCCAGGGATCTTCGAAGAAAAGGCTGGCCACTTTCGCCTCAAAATAGCGCGAGTCAAAAACCTGAATGTAGGGAAAATCCAGATCTATTTCCCTTTCAACGACAACAGCCACTGCTCCTTTTTCCATCACTTCGGGTATTATCTCGTGGGAATCGAACTTCTCCCCTCTTCTGCAGATGAAAAGATCTCCTTTTTTTACCTTAGAAGAGTGGTTGGACACACCTGTTATTTCGAGATCATAGGGTGCACGAACTTCCAAAATGAGATCCTTTAAATTCGACACGATAGTTGATATATTCATAGTAGAACCACCTCTGAAGGAATTTTAACACTTTATTTAAAGCTTTTCCAGACGGGAGGTAGGAAAAATGATTTTAACTTACCATCTTGAGAAATGGAAAGACAGAGAAATTGTGAAGTTAGAACTGATGGAAGATGAATTCAAGGGAGGTTCGACTATAGTTCCCGAAAGATCGCTGGGAGAGCATTACAAGATTTTTGTGGCCGTGCTTGAAGAGTACGAAGGCATCCTCAAGGAAGCAAAATCGAGTCAGATTTTTGGTCTCTTCGAGAGACTCGAGGCGCATTTTCCAGAGCATCCGAAGGTGCTTTTCTCGTTATCGTGTGCCATGTTAGAGCTCTTTTCCAGACGTTATGGAGTAAGGCTCGAAGAAATGTTCGATCTGCCAGACTTCGAACCAGAAGAACTCGATTTTCCTTCCGGTGATTTTCTGATCTTCCCCGAAATGATCGGTCACGTTCTCAGGGTGATGGGATTCATGTCTGCCATGAGAAGCTTTGGAGAGAGAGTTTATCTTGTTGTGAGAGAATATCCGGATTCTAACACCAATTTCATTGTAGATTTACTGAAAAAACTTTCGGACGGTTTTATAGAAGAGGAGTGGAGGTGATAGAATTCTTTAGTGAACGAAGGAGGAGAGGTGTGAAGAATGAGGGTGCTTGGTTTGATTCTTGCTGGAGGGAAAAGTGACCGTTTGTGGCCTCTGACGAAGGTGAGAGCCAGTGCGGCGGTTCCTGTGTTCGGAAAGTACAGGGCGATAGACTTCACCCTGAGCAATATGGTGAACTCCGGTATCAGAAAGGTGGGTATCCTCACTCAGTACAATCCAAGGAGTTTGATGGACCATCTGGGTTCCGGAAAAGAATGGGACCTCGATCGGAAAAGCGGGGGATTGTTCATTCTCCAACCCTACGTTGGGCCGAACAGAGAGGTTTGGTACAGGGGAACGGCAGATGCCATCTTCCAGAACATGACAATCCTGAGAAGAGGCGAGGAAGATCACGTTTTGATAGGTTCGGGAGATCATATCTACAAGATGATCTACAGGGATCTTTTCAACTACCATCTAAAAAAGGGAGCGGACATAACTCTCGTAGTTAAAGAACTCGATGAAACGTACAACTTGAGTGAATATGGAATAGTTCAGCTCGACGATGACATGAGAGTGGTGGAGATAGAAGAAAAACCGGCACATCCAAAAGGGAACATCGCGTTTCTTGGGGTTTACTTCATGAACAAAGAGCTGCTCAAGGAGCTTCTTTATGCAACGGTTCCCCAGGGGAAGTACGATCTTCTTCTCGACATAGTGATTCCCAACCTCGACAGGTTGAAGGTCTACGCTTACAGGTTCGATGGTTACTGGAGAAACGTAAAGAAGGGAATAAAAGAGTACTACAGGATAAACATGGATATATTGAAAAAGGAAGTGCGCGATGAGCTCTTCTACAGAAACGGTAAGGTTTATACGAAGCTGAAGGATCTTCCTCCTCCAAAATTCACGACCACGGCTGTTGTTGAGAATTCTTTGATTGCAGATGGGAGCATAGTTTCTGGTACGGTGAGAAATTCTGTCATTTTCAGAAACGTGCGGATAAAAGTCGGGGCAGTAGTAGAAAATTCCATCATTATGGAGAACACCGTCGTGGAGGAAGGAGCAGTTCTGAGAAACGTGATCCTGGACAAGAACTGTATCGTGAGAGAAGGTCGTGTCATCGAAGGAGACACAGAGTTACCTGTTTTCGAAAAAAGAGCAGTTTTGTGAGGTGAAATCTTATGGGAAATACCGTTGCGATGATACTGGCGGGTGGTCAGGGGACGCGGCTCGGAGTTCTCACGGAGAGAATAGCGAAACCTGCGGTTCCTTTTGGAGGGAAATACCGTCTCATAGATTTTACTCTGAGCAATTGTGTGAATTCTGGAATCTATAGGGTAGGAGTTTTGACCCAGTACAGACCCCATGTTCTCTCGAAACACATAGGTATTGGAAGACCCTGGGATCTGGACAGAAAGGACGGAGGGGTTGAAATTCTTCCACCTTACGTCGGGAGGCACGAGTCTGACTGGTACAAAGGGACTGCCAACGCCGTCTATCAGAATCTCGAATTTCTCGAAGAAAACGATGCGGAACTCGTCCTCATCCTCTCAGGAGATCACGTGTACGCCATGAATTACAGCGATCTCATAGATTACCATCTGCTCAAAGAGGCGGATGGAACGATAGCCTGCATGGAAGTGCCCATCGAAGAAGCGAGCAGATTCGGTATCATGATAACGGACGTGGATGGAAAAATCGTCGATTTTGAAGAAAAACCGGCAAAACCCCGGTCGAACCTGGCATCTCTGGGAATCTATGTCTTCAACTATGAATTCCTGAAGAAAGTTCTCATCGAAGACGAGAACGATCCAAACAGTTCCCACGATTTTGGAAAAGACGTGATTCCAAGAATTTTGAGGGAAAATCTCGGTTCTCTCTACGCGTTCAGATTCGACGGGTACTGGAGAGACGTTGGTACGCTCAGATCTTACTGGGAAGCCAATCTGGAGCTTGTTCTTCCAGTGCCGCCTTTCAATCTCTACGATCCAAACTGGAGGTTTTTCACCCACACCGAAGAGATGCCGCCCGCTTACGTAGCTCCTGGTTCGAAGGTTTCCACCTCCCTCGTGAGTGAAGGAGCAGAGGTTTATGGCAACGTTTTCAACTCCGTTATTTTCCAGGGTGTGAAGATCGGTAGAGGAACAGTGGTGAAAAATTCAGTCATAATGACCAGAACTGAGATAGGAGAGAACTGTTATCTGGAAAACGTGATAATAGCGGAAAATGTAAAAATAGGAAGCAACGTCAGGATGGGAGTGGGTGAAGACGCTGAAAGCAAACTGGATCCAAAGGTGTACTCGGGTCTTCTGACAGTGGTTGGGATGAATTCTGTGATTCCCGACGACATGGTGATAGGAAAGAACTGTGTTATAGGTATTGGTGTAAGACCTGAAGACTTCAAATCGAAAACTTTAGAATCGGGAGATTATGTGATAGTCAGGGAGGAGTAGTGAGTGGATCTCTATTTTGTGAAGTTCAGGGTCACATCGAAGCTCACATCTGAAATCGTTCAGGGGTATTTCCTCGGCAAACTCAACCAGATCCCCGAGTACGATTTTTTTGTGATACCGGGTCGGTACGCCCGGAAATATTCTGTAGATTTGAATCTTGGATTTGAAGATTTCCTTGAAGATTTTAAAGCGAAAAAGGAATCGGCTTTGAAAGAAGTACTGGAAGCTTCTGCCATAACGGATGAATTCTTCGATTTCTGGCTGATTCAAAGCAGAAAACAGAACCTCCGGTTGGTGGGGAGCGAGTTTTTCAGGCTCGTTGAAAGCGGTGATCACGAGGCGCTCAGGGTCTTCATAGCCGACCTTTTCAGGGAGTGGTCTGAAAAACTAGAGGTTGAAGTGGTAGGAGTGCCTCTGGACTATGAAGACGTTTCTCTTGAAGTGGTGAAAGAGCACTTCGAAGAACTCTCGACTGATGAAGTTTTCAAATTGTTTCAGAGAGAAGACTTGAGAAATCTGCCGGAAGTGTTTCCGGTTCTTGATCCCTTGAACGGCGTGACCATAAGAGAGATAGATGTGGAAGAGAGGATAGATTTCGTGATCCTGAACTATGGAAATGAAGAGTTTTCGGAGAAGTTCAAGAGGTTTCTGAAGGAAAAGTTCGGGACGGAAAACGTAGCGAGTCTCCCCGGAAAAGTCCTTTCAAAAGAAATCGTGAAGACCAGGGAAGGAACTCTTTATCTTTTGAAGGTAGAGTTTGAAGAAGGAATAATTGGAAAAGCCATAGTATCCCCGAATTTGAAGATAAAACGCGGTGAAAGCAGGGTGAAGATTTCCGATGAAGAATGGATGGAAAAAATAGGAGAGATGCTCAAGGAGGGGGAAGAATCGAAGCAAGAAAAGTTGAAACTGAGAAACTCTCCTCAGCCCGTTCAAAAAACGACGAGTTCGGATTTTCTCCTCGCTCTCGTGCTGGCGCTTCTTGTCATGGGAATTCTTCTGATACTTTCTTATCTTCTTTTCAGTTAGGTTCTCTTGTCATGGAAGTCCTTTTTGCTCTTCTCATCGTCACAGTGATCTTTTTCACGGTTTGCAGTGTTTCCATTCATGCGAGAAGGATATTTTTACTTTACAGGGAAAGAGAAATAGCTGAAAGAACCGCAGATGGTGTGCTCATGCGATTGGAAGCAAAACAGTCGATTCCTGAGTTTTTGAACGGTTTCGAGATCAGTGTAGAAGGGAGCAGGGTTCGCCTGAGAAAACAAGAAAGAGAATACGAGTTTGAGGTGGAGAAATGATGCTCAGAGCATCTTACGGAACGATTCGGAAAGTAAATGGAAACTCGTCCTTAGAGATGGACACCGCTTATCTCATGCTTGGAGAAAGGTGTGTTTACAACTGTCTGTACTGCGCGCAGTCACGCTCTTCCACAAGCCCATCTCATTTTCTCTCCAGGGTCACCTGGAAAGAGGTTTCGGAAGATTTGCTTGGCAAATTGAACGATCGTTTCAAGAGGGTTTGTATCCAGGTTGTTTCTTATCCTAGCTACGGAAAGGATCTCAGGTTGATCATTCCAAGGTTTCGTATACCGGTTTCAGTGAGTGTCAGAGCAGTCAGCATAGAAGAAGTTGTGGAGTACTTCGAACTGGGAGCAGACAGAGTGGGTATCGCTGTGGATGTCCCCAACAAAACTCTCTTTGAAAAAATCAGAGGAGGAAAGTACGAGAGACACCTTCATATCCTCGAAAAGGTATCAGAAATGTTTCCTGGAAGGATCACAACACACGTGATAGTCGGACTGGGTGAAAGCGATAAAGACATCGTTGATTTTACAGTGTGGGCAAGGGAAAGAAATATCGTGGTTTCTCTGTTTGCTTTCACCCCTATCAAGGGAACAGCCTTTGAAAACAAGGGAATGCCTTCCCTGGAGCGTTACAGGAAAATTCAGCTGGTAACTTACTTGCTCGAGAAAAACCTGATAAAGCCAGAGAACATAATTTTCGACTCAAATGGTAAAATTATTGACGTTGAATGGAACGGCGAGTTTCCAGAAGAGGCTTTAAGAACCCGCGGATGCCCTCACTGCACGCGTCCCTACTACAATGAAAGCCCAAGAGGTCCCATCTACAACGTTCACTGGAGGTGAAAACGTGCTCACTTTCAAGGGAGGGGTTCATCCCCCGGAATTGAAGGAATGGTCGAAAGATAAACCCATTGAAAGGGCACCTCTACCTCAGAAGGTTTTCGTCTTTCTTTCCAATCATGCGGGGAACCCGGCGAAACCAGTGGTTTCTCCCGGTGACGAAGTGAAGACCGGTCAGGTTATAGGAGAACCTGAAGGTTTCATTTCCGCTTATCTGCATTCTCCTGTGACAGGAAGAGTACTCGAGATAAAGAAGATCCTGCACCCAATCCTTGGAAAGCCCATCGAAGCGATCGTTATAGAAAGAACCTCTGACGATGAGTGGGTTCACATAGAAACTGGGGATTTTGAACGCATGTCGAAAGAAGAAATCCTGGAAATCATCAAAAAAGCGGGAATCGTTGGTCTGGGTGGAGCGATGTTTCCAACCCACGTTAAACTCTCACCTCCTCCCGAGAAAAAAGTGGATACCTTGATCGTCAACGGGGCGGAGTGTGAACCCGTTCTCACGATAGATCACAGACTCATGCTGGAAAGGGCAGAAGACATCCTCCAGGGAATCCTGATAATGATGAAGGTTCTGGGGGTTCAAAAAGCCGTAGTCGGTGTAGAGAGCAACAAGATGGATGCGTACCACAATTTGAAAAAGGTTTTCAAGGGATATCCCGTTGATGTTGCTCTCCTCAGGACCAAATATCCGCAGGGTGCAGAAAAGCAGCTCATATACGCGATAACCGGAAGGATGGTACCGAGAGGCGGTCTTCCAATGGATGTTGGAGTGGTGGTCCAGAACGTCGGTACCTGTGTTGCTGTGAAGGAAGCGGTCGTCGATGGAAAACCGCTCGTGGAAAGAGGTATGACAGTCAGCGGTGATGCCGTGAAAAATCAGAAAAATCTGATCGTCAGAATAGGGACACCCGTGAAGGATGTTATCGACTACTGTGGTGGAATAGATGAGAACACGGAGCGTGTCATCCTCGGTGGCCCGATGATGGGAATATCCATCACAAATCTGGACATCCCTGTTATGAAAGGAACTTCTGGAATAACCGCGTTTCTTCCAAAGAAGTCTCGACCTCAGAAACCCTGTATTAGATGCAGTGAATGTGTTCAGGTGTGTCCGATGAACCTTCAGCCTTACCTTCTCTATCTCCTCTCCACGAAGAGAAAGTACGACGAAGCTGTGGAAAACGGTTTGATGGACTGTATAGAGTGCGGATCGTGTACTTACACCTGTCCTTCGAAGATAGAACACGTAAGGTACATAAAACTCGCAAAAACAGTGTATCGCGCTACAAGGAGGGGTAGAAGATGAAGCTGATAAGCGCTTACGCTCCCCATATTCGAGAAGAGGATGATGTGAGAAAGATCATGCTGGATGTGCTCATAGCCCTATCACCAGCGGTTATTGGGGCGACTTATTTCTTCGGATGGTATGCTCTATTTCTCTGCATTGCAGGAGCGGTGATAGGTGAGTTGTTCGATATACTCGTCATGAAGTACCTGAGAGGAATAAAAAACTTCGTCCCGGATGGCAGCGGGGCAGTGACAGGACTGCTTCTGGCGATGAACGTGAGCACAAGGCTTCCTTTCTGGGCTTTTTTGTTGGGGCTTGTTTTCGCTCTGGGGATCGGGAAACACGCGTTCGGAGGACTCGGCCAGAACATTTTCAACCCTGCGCTCGTCGGAAGAGCGTTTCTGCTCATTTCTTTTCCCACTTACATGACCACCTGGGTTGTACCCGGAGCAGGATTCTGGAAATCTCCAGCGGATTTGGTAACGGCAGCAACTCCTCTTGCACTTTTCAAGGAACACGGTGTTTTCACACCCTATTGGGATCTGTTCATAGGTAAGGTTGGAGGATCTCTTGGTGAGACGAGTGCTCTTCTTCTCATAATTGGTTTCATCTATCTTCTCTTGAGAAAAAGAGTGAAGATATTCATTCCTGTCTCCTATATAGGAACTGTTCTTGTGTTTTCTTCGATAGCTTATTTGATGAATCCAAGGTACGGTGATCCTCTCTTTCACCTCCTCAGTGGTGGTCTCATGCTCGGCGCGCTCTTCATGGCCACCGATATGGTGACGAGTCCCATCACCGCAAAGGGACAGGTGATCTTCGGGATCGGATGTGGCGTTCTCACGATGGCTATAAGACTCTTTGGAGCGTATCCTGAAGGTGTTTCATTTTCGATCCTTTTCATGAATGCACTGGTTCCCCTGATAGACAGGTACACCAGACCGCGCATCTTCGGTGAGGTGAAAAAATGAAGGATATCCTGAAGACTGGATTGATTCTCATGGTTTTCACGGCTATTTCTGGACTCTTTCTTGGGCTCGTGTATGTGGGAGTCAAAGGAAAGATCCAGGAAGCGGATAACGCAGCTAAGTTGAGCGCCATCAAATTCGTTCTGAAAGATCCCCTCACGGGAGATTATCTGGTGGATGAAAAAGAAATCGAGGAAATCGTCAAAAAAACAGGCATAGAAACAGTTGTTCTGAAAGAGTACAAAGAAGGGGTAGTCCTTGGTCCCTTGTATGAATTCGTGACGAAGGATGGCAGAGACGCATACGTTCTGTCGGGATACGCCCCCGGTTTTGGAGGAAACGTGACCGTTGTAGCTTGTTTTATAAAAACGGAAGATGGATTCATGCTCAATTCCGTGAGAGTAATAGATTATTCTCAGGAGACACCCGGACTCGGCGCAAAGATAGGAGAAGAAAGTATACAGAGGCGTTTCTTTCCAGTTCCACCCGAAGGACTGAAGAACGGCCTGAGGGTCGACAAAGATGCGGGACTTCCGAAGGGTTCTCCTGAGGAGTTGAAAAAGCAGGGTATTGTGAAGGTAAGCGATGTAATGACGGGAGCAACGATCACACCAAGGGCCGTGGTGACCGCTCTGAATCTCATGTACAGGTACCTCGAGGAGGTGTCGAAATGAGCCGCTTGAGAGAATTCACGAAGGGGATCATAAAAGAGAATCCCACTTATGTTCAGGTTCTTGGAATGTGTCCCACACTCGCCGTCACCACGAGTGCCATCAACGGTCTGGGGATGGGGCTTGCTACAACGGCCGTTCTCACCATGTCAAACGTGGTTATTTCACTGATAAGAAAGATCGTTCCTGATAAGATCAGAATTCCTATATTCATCGTTGTTATCGCATCTTTCGTTACCATGATAGATCTCCTCATGCACGGTTTTGCCTACGATCTGTGGAAGACCCTGGGTCTCTTTATTCCTCTCATAGTGGTGAACTGTATCATAATGGGAAGGGCGGAATCGTTCGCTTCCAAGCATGGTGTTCTGGATTCCATGCTCGATGGCCTGGGAGTGGGTCTCGGCTTTACAGGTTCGCTTGTTCTCCTTGGAAGCGTCAGAGAACTCTTCGGTAACGGTACGATCTTCGGTTACAAAGTGTGGGAGCTGAAGATATTCCTCGAGATTCTTCCACCGGGAGCCTACATAACACTCGGCCTTCTCTCTGCACTCTTCACCTACATCGGCATCAGGAGAAAGAAAAGAGGTGAAGCGAAATGAAGGTGTTTTTGCTCTTCTTTTCTGCCATATTCGTGAACAACTTCGTTCTGGCGAGGTTTCTCGGGATTTGTCCCTTCCTGGGGGTCTCCAAAAGGTTGGAAACGGCAACAGGAATGGGTATAGCCGTTACGTTCGTTATGACGGTTTCTGCTGCCATCAGCTGGTTTCTGGACAAGCTCCTTATCTCCACAGGACTTGAATTTCTGAGAACGATCGTCTTCATACTCGTCATCGCTTCTTTCGTCCAGTTCGTCGAACTGTTTTTGAAGAAAACCAGCCCGGATCTCTACGAAGCGCTTGGTATTTTCCTGCCTCTCATCACCACAAACTGTGCGATCCTTGGTATGGTGCTTTTGAACAGTCTCATGAAGCTCAACTTTGTTGAGGCGGTCTTCCACGCACTGGGATCTGGCCTTGGATTCGCTCTTGCTCTTGTAATATTCGCCGGAATAAGAGAAAAAATGGATCTCTACGATCTGCCGGAGCCTTTCAAAGGCACCGCCATAGCCCTCATTACTGCGGGACTTCTTTCGCTGGCTTTCATGGGATTCCAGGGCATGGTGAAGCTGTGAGGAGGTGAAGGAGTTGGAAGTCATCTACTCAACGCTCTTGCTCGCTGTTCTGGGTTTTGGGTTCGGTGCCTTTCTTGCCTATTCTGCGCAAAGATTCAAGGTGGAAGAAGATCCACGTGTGAAGATGATAACGGAGGTTCTTCCTGGAATAAACTGTGGCGCGTGCGGTTTTGCCGGGTGTGAAGCCTACGCGAAGGCGATCGTGAAGGGTCAGGCGGAAACGAACAGGTGTCTCCCCGGAAGACCTCAGGGTGTCGAAGAGAAGATAAAGAAGATTCTCGAGGAGTACAAGAATGTCTCCTCTTGAGATGGCTCTGCTCGTTCATCGTGGTGGGTTCCATCTTCGGGAACTGGAACCGGAGTTACCTCTCGAAAAATTTCTGAAGAACGCGGATCCAAAAAAGACGAGGAAGTTTCTTGAAAAGTGCGGAAAAGAAGAATTAGAAAGGCAAAAGGAACTGATAAGGAAACACAATGTGAAGCTCATTTCGTTCTGGGAAGATGACTACCCCCAGCACTTGAGGGAGATCAGGTATCCGCCGGCTGTTCTTTTTGTGAGGGGCGATGCTGAGCTCTTGAAAGAAAAGTGTGTGGGAGTTGTGGGAACAAGAAGACCCACAAGTTATGGAGTGAACGTTACAAAGCGTTTTGTTAAACTGCTGAGCGAATACTTTGTGATCGTTTCCGGCATGGCGTTTGGAATAGATTCCATTGCACACAAGGAAGCTCTGAGTTCTGGAGGAAAGACGGTGGCGGTTCTCGGCACAGGAGTGGATGTTGTTTATCCGCAATCGAACGAACGACTCTTCCATGAAATTGTGAAAAACGGGTGTGTTGTCAGTGAGTATCCAATGGGAACTCGTGCTCGAAAACATCATTTTCCAGCGAGAAATCGAATCATAGCGGGTCTTTCGGATGCGATTATCGTCACAGAGGCTCCCATCAAAAGCGGTGCACTCATAACGGTGAAGTTTGCTCTGGAAAGCGGTCGTGATGTGTTCGCCGTTCCTGGTGATATAGATAGGAAGACCAGCGGAGGCACGAACTATCTGATAAAGTCGGGTGCCTATCCCCTCACCGACGAGGAAGACCTTGAAACTCACTTTGGAATCAGAAGAATCGCTTCCCCATCGCTCGATGACGACAGAAAGAAAATTTACGATCTATTGAGAAGTTCGCCAAGGACTGTCGATGAGCTTGTTGAAGAATTGGGGTGGAGCGTTTCGGAAGTCCTCGGGGTAATATCGGAGATGGAACTGATGGGAATGATCTGGTTCGACGGCGGTGCATATAGATTGCTGGGGTGATAACGTGCTGGTTCTCACCAGAAGAGTAGGGGAAAAGATCGTGATCGGTGAGGACATAGTGATAACTGTCCTGAAAATAGAGGGGAATTCTGTTAAAATTGGCATAGAGGCACCCAAACATGTGAAGATTCTTCGTGAGGAACTCTACGAAGAACTCAAGAGTGAGAACATAAAAGCTTCTGAAGTTTCAAAAGATGACCTGAAGGGGGTTTTAAAAAATGATAAAGGTTACAAAGGACCTGGTACTTCATCTTGAAAATCTGGCAAGGTTAGAACTCTCCGAAGACCAGAGAGAAAGTCTGATGAAAGATTTTCAGGAGATACTCGATTACGTGGAGCTCCTCAACGAAGTCGACGTGGAGGGTGTGGAGCCGATGTACACACCCGTTGAGGACAGCGCCAAACTCAGAAAAGGAGATCCGAGGTTCTTTGAAATGCGGGACCTCATAAAGAAGAACTTCCCTGAAGAAAAAGATGGTCACATAAAAGTCCCCGGAATCCACAGATGATGAACTGGAGGGAAGCGGAAGAACTCGCATGTAAATTTTTGAAGAAAAAAGGCTACAAAATTCTTGAAAGAAACTACAGAACGAAATACGGTGAGATAGACATAGTGGCGCGCGATGGGAGAGAGATAGTTTTTGTGGAAGTCAAGAGCGGAATCGGAAAAGTAGATCCCCTTGAAAGAATAGATCTCAGAAAGGTGAGAAATCTGGAATGGGCAGCGAGATTTTACATGATTCAGAACAAATTAAAAGGACCAGCGCGGGTTGATTTTGTGAGGGTGACTCCTGAAGGAATAGACCATTTTGAAGGTATCTGGCTGGGGTGAGATGGTGAAGGTTGTTGCCACGAACAAAAAAGCCTACACGGACTACGAGATCCTGGAAACTTACGAAGCGGGGATCGTTCTCACAGGAACGGAAGTGAAATCCCTGAGGAACGGCTCAGTCAATTTCAAGGATTCCTTCTGTAGATTCAAGAACGGGGAGCTTTACCTTTTGAATTTACACATTCCACCCTACAGTCACGGTGGAGTTTACAACCACGATCCTGAAAGGCCGAGGAAGCTGCTTCTTCACAAAAGGGAACTGAAGAGACTCATGGGTAAGGTACAGGAAGAGGGAGTAACGATAGTTCCACTGAAGATATACTTCAACGATCGCGGGATTGCAAAAGTGGAGATAGCCGTTGCTCGAGGAAAAAAGAAGTATGACAAGAGAGAAGCGATAAAAAAGAGGGAAATGGAAAGAAAGATCAGGGAGTACATGAAGTATTCGAGATAGTTATGGTATACTCTTGGAGAGAGAAATCAGACTCACGGGAGGGCATGATCATGGCAAAGAGATGTGAGGTGTGCGGAAAAGCTCCTAGATCCGGAAACACCGTTAGTCACTCAGACAAGAAGTCAGGAAGATGGTTCAGACCCAATCTCCAAAAAGTAAGAGTGGTGCTTCCAGATGGAACGATTAAAAGGATGAGAGTCTGTACATCCTGTTTGAAGTCTGGGAAAGTGAAAAAGTACGTTGGACAAGTTTCGGAGGTGTGAGCGGGCTGTTGGCCCGCATTATTTATGGCTGTAATAAGATTCAGGGTCCCTTTCTGGTATAAGTTCATCATGATTCTGCTATGGGTTGTGAGCTTTGACCTCACAATTTTCCTTTTTTATAAACCTCTCCATTCAGTCTTGCGATATTCCATTCTGATTTTGGATATAATCTTTGGTGTATGGGTGTTCTCACTCTTCAGAAAAGAGATAGTGATCGATGTAGAAAAAAGCAGACTGATTCTGGGAAAGGAATCGTTTGACCTTTCTTCGATTGAGAGAGTTGAAAGGTACGGGATGTCAATTGTTTTTCATTTAAGTGATGGAACACGTCGTGTTTTCTCTCATCCCATAGAGGACTTTGAACTTTTGAGGAAATTGATTGACGAGAAGGGAAGTGGTTGGTTTGAAACTCGGTGATTTGATGCCAAGAGATCTGCTAAAACAGGAACTGTTTGTTCAGGATTTGAAAAGTCATATCAACGACAACGTAGAAATTATCTTGAAGATTAGGAGTAAAAAACTCCAGGAAACAAAAGACAGTAAGAAATTCCTGATCATGACACTGGAGGACAGGACGGGAACCGTCAGGGCTGTGGACTGGTACAACGCTGAACTCAACGATCAGCGTCTGAAAGAAGGAAACGTCGTCAGAGTGAAGGGCAGAGTGGTATTTTTTGAGAACAGGATACAGATAAACGTGGATAACGATTACGGTGCCATAAAGATTCTGAAGAGCGACGAGTACGATTACACGAAATTCGTCGCACAGTCGAAAAAAGACCTGGAGATTTTGAAGAAAAAGCTCTTTGTCCTTCTGGATCAAATAAAGGATCAACACTACAAAAAACTTCTGAAGGCATTCTTTGAAAATAAAGAGTTCTCCGAAAAATTCTTCAGATCACCGGCGGGTATGAGAGTACATCATGCCTACATAGGAGGACTTCTAGAGCACAGCGTCACGGTCGCTGAGATTTGCAAAGAGATCAGTAAATATTACTCCCTCGATAGAGATCTTCTCATAACTGGTGCCCTCCTCCATGATGTTGGAAAGGTGGAAGAATACAGAATCACAGAATCCGGGATCGAAGTGACTACCGAAGGGGAGTTGAAAGGGCATATAGCAATAGGGGCGGCTATGGTTAGAGAAATGGCGAAGAAATTGTCTATTCCAGAGCACAAGATCCTCGAGTTAGAGCACATAATTCTTTCGCACCACGGAGAGCTCGAATGGGGTTCACCCGTGGTTCCAAAGACGATAGAGGCTTTAATAGTTCATCACGTTGAGAACCTGGATTCCAAGATAGCTCGATTCATCGAGGTTATGGAAAGTTCCGAATCGAATCAGGGTTGGACGGAGTACGACAGGAATTTGGGAAGAAGAATCTTTTTAAGAGGTGGAGGAACTGATGAGTAAGAAGGTGAAGAAATATATCGTTGTTGAATCTCCTGCCAAGGCGAAGACGATCAAGAGTATTCTTGGGAATGAGTACGAAGTATTCGCTTCGATGGGGCACATCATAGACCTTCCCAAGAGCAAGTTCGGTGTGGATCTGGAAAAGGATTTCGAACCGGAATTCGCGGTGATAAAAGGGAAAGAGAAGGTAGTTGAAAAGCTGAAGGATCTTGCAAAAAAAGGCGAACTGCTCATCGCTTCTGATATGGATAGAGAAGGGGAAGCCATAGCCTGGCACATAGCCAGGGTAACGAACACACTGGGGAGAAAGAACAGGATCGTGTTCTCTGAGATCACTCCTCGTGTGATAAGAGAAGCCGTTAAGAATCCTCGAGAGATTGACATGAAGAAAGTTCGTGCGCAGCTTGCAAGAAGGATTTTAGACAGGATCGTTGGTTATTCTCTGAGTCCGGTTCTCTGGAGAAACTTCAAATCCAATTTGAGCGCTGGTAGAGTCCAATCAGCAACCTTGAAGCTCGTTTGTGACAGAGAGAGAGAAATCCTCAGGTTTGTGCCAAAGAAGTACCACAGGATCACCGTCAATTTCGATGGTCTCACAGCAGAAATAGATGTGAAAGAAAAGAAGTTCTTCGACGCTGAAACGTTGAAAGAGATCAAGAGTATAGACGAACTCGTTGTAGAAGAGAAAAAGGTTTCTGTGAAAAAGTTTGCGCCTCCAGAACCCTTCAAAACCAGTACCCTCCAGCAGGAAGCGTATTCTAAACTGGGTTTCTCCGTTTCCAAAACCATGATGATTGCCCAGCAGTTGTATGAGGGCGTGGAAACAAAAGATGGGCATATCGCGTTCATAACCTATATGAGAACAGATTCAACGCGTGTTTCGGACTACGCGAAAGAAGAAGCCAGAAATCTGATAACGGAGGTCTTTGGAGAAGAGTACGTTGGTTCAAAGAGAGAAAGGAGAAAGAGCAACGCAAAAATACAGGATGCGCATGAGGCAATTCGTCCCACGAACGTTTTCATGACACCTGAAGAAGCGGGAAAATACCTGAATTCTGACCAGAAAAAACTCTACGAGTTAATATGGAAGAGATTTCTCGCATCGCAAATGAAGCCTTCTCAATACGAGGAAACTCGTTTTGTCCTGAGAACAAAGGATGGGAAGTACAGATTCAAGGGAACGGTGCTGAAGAAGATTTTCGATGGGTACGAAAAGGTGTGGAAGACGGAAAGAAACACGGGAGAGTTTCCTTTCGAAGAGGGAGAATCTGTGAAACCGGTGGTTGTAAAAATAGAGGAACAGGAAACCAAACCGAAACCAAGGTACACAGAGGGTTCTCTTGTAAAAGAAATGGAAAGACTCGGTATAGGTCGTCCCAGCACATATGCGTCCACGATAAAGCTCCTGTTGAACAGGGGTTACATAAAAAAGATCAGGGGCTATCTCTATCCAACGATTGTTGGAAGCGTTGTCATGGATTATCTGGAGAAAAAGTACTCTGATGTTGTTAGCGTTTCCTTCACAGCTGAAATGGAAAAGGACCTCGATGAAGTCGAACAGGGTAAGAAAACGGACAAAATCGTTCTGCGGGAGTTTTATGAATCCTTTTCCAGTGTGTTCGACAGGAACGACAGAATTGTGGTTGATTTTCCGACGAACCAGAAATGTTCGTGTGGAAAGGAAATGAGGCTCTCTTTTGGAAAATACGGCTTCTATTTGAAATGCGAGTGTGGTAAAACCAGAAGCGTGAGGAACGACGAAATTGCGGTCATAGACGATGGAAAGATATTCCTGAGGAGGAAAGACAATGAAAGTGGCACTTCTGATGGGAGGAGTGTCGAGGGAAAGGGAAATCTCCCTGAGAAGCGGAGAAAGGGTAAAAAAGGCTCTTGAAAAACTCGGGTATGAACACACCGTTTTTGACGTTAGAGAAGATTTTCTCAGGAAAGTGGATCAGTTAAAAAGTTTTGATGTGGTCTTCAACGTTCTCCACGGAACTTTCGGTGAAGATGGGACGCTTCAGACAATTCTTGATTTTTTGGGAGTCAGATACACCGGGTCCGATGCGTTTTCAAGCATGATATGTTTTGATAAACTCGTGACTTACAGGTTTTTAAAAGGCATCGTTGAGATACCTGATTTTGTGGAGATCAAGGAATTCATGAAAACTTCTCCCCTCGGGTATCCCTGTGTGGTAAAACCAAGGAGAGAGGGTTCAAGCATAGGAGTGTTCGTTTGTGAATCGGATGAAGAGTTTCAACACGCGCTCAAGGAAGATTTACCACGATATAGAAGCGTGATTGTTCAAAAGTACATCCCCGGCAGGGAGATGACTGTGTCTATTTTAGAAACGGAAAAAGGTTTCGAGGTCCTTCCCGTTCTTGAGTTGCGGCCAAAGCGTCGTTTCTACGATTACGTTGCGAAGTACACGAAAGGTGAAACGGAGTTCATTCTTCCCGCTCCTTTGAATCCTCCAGAAGAACGCCTCGTTAAGGAAACAGCTCTCAAAGCGTTTGTAGAAGCTGGTTGCAGAGGTTTTGGGAGAGTGGATGGTATTTTCAGCGATGGCAGGTTCTACTTTCTGGAAATCAACACGGTACCGGGTTTAACGGAAACCAGTGATCTTCCGGCAAGTGCGAGAGCGGAGGGAATCGAGTTCGAGGAACTCGTTGATATCATCTTAAAAAGCGCTTTTTTGAAAGAAGGGGTGAGAGTATGAAATTTATAGAAAAAATGCTCCCGGAGGAGTCTCCCATCGATCTTCTCATAAATCTTTCCAGAAGAGGCGAAGCGGTCGTTGTGCTTCTCAAGGATGCCATCGAGGATTACTTCACCGGAAAATTCGGAGAAGGTCACCTCAATCGTGTGATCTCTCTGGAGCGAGAGTCAGATGAGATCAAGTCAAAGTTGAAGAAGATGTATCTCAAAATGAAGTACACCTACTTCGAAAAGGACGACTTTCTTTACATAGTTCACAAAGCAGATGAGATTCTTGACCTTGTCAGGGATATCGTCATCATGCTCGACATGAACAGAGTTGAAGATGTACCGGAGAATATCAAAGAGTTATTCGCGGAACTCGTTGAAAACGTTCTGGATACTATCAGAGAAACCACCGAGGCAATCGAACAGCTTCGCACACTCGCGGAGAGCGGTTTTTCACCTTTTGAAAAAGAAAAGGAAGAAAGAGAAATCTTTGACGTGTCCATGGAGGAGAGGGAAGTCGACACAATATCGAGGAATCTTGGTAAAAAACTCTATTCCCTCAAAAACAGTATGAATCCGGTAGATCTGATTTTCTTGAACAAAGTGGCAAGACTTATTTCAAAGATTGCCGATCAGGGCAAAGATATCACAAAGAGGATAAATTCCATCCTTAGGTGAGGAGGGAATAACGTGACAATACTCATCATAGCTGGCATACTTGGTTTCATCATGGCTTTCTCCATAGGAGCCAACGATGTGGCGAACTCCATGGCGACAGCTGTTGGGGCAAGGGCTATAACTGTGAGACAGGCAGCTCTTATAGCGATGTTTCTCGAGTTTCTTGGAGCAGTTATGTTCGGCTCCCATGTCTCCCAGACGATCGTCAAAGGAATAGTGGAAGTGGAGAAAGTTCAACCGGTAGAACTCATGTATGGTGCACTGTCAGCCTTGATCGCAGCTTCACTCTGGATCCTGATAGCGACCAACTGGGGTTATCCCGTTTCCACCACCCATTCTATAGTCGGAGGAATGATGGGATTCGGTCTTGTGGCGGTGGGCATAGATGGCGTGAACTGGAAAACGTTTCTCTTCATAGTACTTTCCTGGGTTGTTTCACCTGTTCTCGGCGGTTTGATTTCCTTTGTGATGTTCAAACTGATCTCTCTTTCGGTGTTCCACACAAAAAATCCGAAGAAATCTTCCACTGTCGCTATTCCGTTTTTCATATCTCTTGCGATTTTCACAATGATATCTCTTTTTGTAAAAAAGACGCTCAAACAGCCTCTCAGTGAATCTCTTCTGCTCGGTATCGCTTTCTCTCTCGTAACATTTTTTGTGGTTCACTTCGCTGTGAGAAAGTTGATAAACAAAAAGAAAGATGTGTACGATGCGGTTGAAAATGTGTTCAAGCGCGCTCAGATTCTCACTTCATGCTACGTTTCTTTTTCTCATGGAGCCAACGACGTTGCCAACGCGGCGGGCCCTGTAGCGGCGGTCATGATCGTTGCGTCAACGGGTGTTGTTCCAAAAACCGTCGAGATTCCGTTTCTGGCGCTTCTTCTTGGGGGAATCGGTATCTCGCTCGGTGTGTTCTTCCTTGGACAGAAGGTCATGGAAACGGTGGGTGAAAAGATAACTACGCTCACAAATTCCAGGGGATTCACAGTGGATTTTTCCACTGCGACGACGGTTCTACTCGCTTCGTCACTAGGGCTTCCTATCTCCACGACACACGTTGTGGTTGGAGCTGTCACGGGTGTTGGCTTCGCCAGAGGGCTTGAGATGGTGAACGTTGGTGTGTTGAAGAACATCGTTATATCCTGGCTTCTCATAGTACCAACGGTGGCTGCGACTTCCGCGGCTGTCTATTGGGTTTTGAAACTGATACTAAAATTCTAATGGGGGTGAGACGATGAAAGTAACTGTCACGACTCTTGAATTGAAAGACAAAATAACCATCGCCTCAAAAGCGCTCGCAAAGAAATCCGTGAAACCCATTCTTGCCGGATTTCTTTTCGAAGTGAAAGATGGAAATTTCTACATCTGCGCGACCGATCTCGAGACCGGAGTCAAAGCAACCGTGAACGCCGCTGAAATCTCCGGTGAGGCACGTTTTGTGGTACCAGGAGATGTCATTCAGAAGATGGTCAAGGTTCTCCCAGATGAGATAACGGAACTTTCTTTAGAGGGGGATGCTCTTGTTATAAGTTCTGGAAGCACCGTTTTCAGGATCACCACCATGCCCGCGGACGAATTTCCAGAGATAACGCCTGCCGAGTCTGGAATAACCTTCGAAGTTGACACTTCGCTCCTCGAGGAAATGGTTGAAAAGGTCATCTTCGCCGCTGCCAAAGACGAGTTCATGCGAAATCTGAATGGAGTTTTCTGGGAACTCCACAAGAATCTTCTCAGGCTGGTTGCAAGTGATGGTTTCAGACTTGCACTTGCTGAAGAGCAGATAGAAAACGAGGAAGAGGCGAGTTTCTTGCTCTCTTTGAAGAGCATGAAAGAAGTTCAAAACGTGCTGGACAACACAACGGAACCGACTATAACGGTGAGGTACGATGGAAGGAGGGTTTCTCTGTCGACAAATGATGTAGAAACGGTGATGAGAGTGGTCGACGCTGAATTTCCCGATTACAAAAGGGTGATCCCCGAAACTTTCAAAACGAAAGTGGTGGTTTCCAGAAAAGAACTCAGGGAATCTTTGAAGAGGGTGATGGTGATTGCCAGCAAGGGAAGCGAGTCCGTGAAGTTCGAAATAGAAGAAAACGTTATGAGACTTGTGAGCAAGAGCCCGGATTATGGAGAAGTGGTCGATGAAGTTGAAGTTCAGAAAGAAGGGGAAGATCTCGTGATCGCTTTTAACCCGAAGTTCATCGAGGACGTTTTGAAGCACATTGAGACTGAAGAAATCGAAATGAACTTCGTTGATTCTACCAGTCCATGTCAGATAAATCCACTCGATATTTCTGGATACCTTTACATAGTGATGCCCATCAGACTGGCATGAGGTGATTGGTTTGAGGCCTGAGGACGATCGTGTCTATGATGTGATCGTTGTGGGAGCCGGTCATGCGGGAATAGAGGCAGCTCTTGCGGTTGCCAGAATGGGTTTCAGAGTACTTGTCCTCACGGTGAATCCGGACACCGTGGGATGGGCCCCGTGCAATCCCGCCATAGGTGGTCCGGCAAAGGGTGTTGTGGTTCGCGAAATAGACGCTCTCGGTGGAGAGATGGCCAAAACCACCGACGAGACGATGATAAACGTGCGAATGCTGAACGTGAGCAAAGGGCCCGCTGTGAGGGCTTTGAGGGCTCAGATAGACAAGATTTCGTACAGCAGAACGATGAAAAGAAAGCTGGAAACGAATCCGAACATAGTGTTGAGACACGGTATCGTTGAAAGGATTCTAACGGAGAAGGGAAGAGTTAAGGGAGTTGTAGACAATTACGGGATAGACTATCTGGGAAAAGCCGTGATCGTGACAACAGGGACTTTTCTGAGGGGAAAGATATTCATCGGCCGTTCCACATTCCCAGCGGGTCGTATGGGAGAGTTTCCAGCGACAAAACTCACGGAAAGTCTCATAGAACTGGGATTCGAAGTTGGTAGATTCAAAACAGGAACGCCGGCTCGTGTGTTGAAGCGCTCTATAAACTTTTCCGTTATGGAAAGGCAGGACACCTCGGATGAACCCCTTGCTTTTTCCTTCTTTGACGAACCGAGAGTTCTCCCGAAGGATTATCCCTGCTGGCTGACCAGAACGAACCCGGAAACCCACAGCATAATAAAACAGTATCTGGAATTTTCGCCCCTTTATGGAACGGTCAAACTCATAGAAGGAATAGGACCAAGGTACTGTCCTTCTATAGAGGACAAGGTTGTCAAATTCAAAGACAAAGAATCGCATCAAGTCTTCGTAGAGCCAGAAGGAAGAGACACGGAGGAATACTATCTGAACGGTTTGAGTACGAGTCTTCCCTATGAAGCACAGATAAAGATGATAAGAAGCGTGAAAGGACTCGAGAACGCAATCGTTACTCGTCCTGCCTACGCGATAGAGTACGACTACATAGATCCCAGGCAGCTCTATCCCACACTTGAATCCAAGCTTGTGGAGAATCTCTATTTCGCAGGTCAGGTGAACGGGACGAGCGGATATGAAGAAGCGGCTGGTCAGGGCATAATCGCTGGTATAAACGCTGCTCTCAAACTCCGGGGAGAGCCTCCTCTCATTTTGAAGAGATCTGAGGCTTACATTGGTGTTCTGATAGATGATCTGGTAACAAAGGGAGTGGATGAACCATATCGGCTTCTCACTTCGAGGGCTGAGTATCGTCTTCTTCTACGCCATGACAACGCTCATCTGCGCCTGGCAAAGTACGGCTATCGGGTGGGGCTGATTCCCAAGTGGTTCTACGAAAAGGTGCTGAGTCTTGAGCGTAGAATAAACGAAGAGATCGAACGTTTGAAGAAGGTCATTGTGAAACCTTCTGACAGGGTCAACGATCTTTTAACTTCCTTGAGAACCAGTCCTCTTAAAGAACCGGTTTCTTTTTATCAGCTCTTGAAACGTCCTCAATTGAGTTACAGTGCGCTGAAGTTTCTGGATCCGAATCCTATAGACGATCCGGAAGTTGTGGAACAGGTGGAAATAAACGTGAAATATGAGGGATACATTCAGAAGATGTTCGAAGAGGTCGCCGTCTTTGAGAAGTATGAAAATTACGAGATACCACACGATTTAGATTACGACGCGGTTCCAAATCTCTCCACAGAAGCGAGAGATAAATTGAAGAAGATCAGGCCAAGATCCATCGGTCAGGCCATGAGAATCCCGGGAATAAATCCTTCCGATATTTCGAACCTCATAATCTACCTGGACAGGAAGAAACAATGAGACTGGACAGGTATCTTTCGAATAGTGGTGTGGGAACGAGAAAAGAAGTGAAAAAACTGATAAAACAGGGCAGGGTGACCGTTAACGGGAGAGTAGTGCTCGATCCTGGACATCCTGTGTCGGAGAACGACGCAGTTGCGCTCGATGGTGAGGTGGTGAGATTTCACAAAAAGGTTTACATTCTCTTCTACAAGCCTTCAGGATACGTGACCAGCACGAAAGATCCCCATTCGGAAACCATCATGGAATTTCTTCCCCCATTGAAAGGAATTTTCCCTGTTGGAAGACTCGATAAAGATGCCGAAGGTCTCCTGATAATAACGAACGATGGTGATTTCGCTCATCGTGTGATTTCGCCGAAATGGTCTGTAGAAAAAGAGTACATTGTGAAGGTAGAAGGAGAAGTCACAGAAGACAAGATAGAAAAGTTGAAAAATGGTGTGACTTTAAGGGATGGTTTTTTCGCGAAAGCAAAGCGCGTGGAGAAGCTGTCGAACGACACGTTGAAGATAGTTATAACGGAGGGTAAGTATCATCAGATCAAACGAATGACAGCCGCTGTGGGTCTAAAAACAGTGCACTTGAAGAGAACAAGAATCGGTGGACTCGTTTTACCCGATGACATGAAACCCGGAGAGTACAGATTCTTGAGTGAAGAGGAGGTGAAGAAGGTTTTTGAAAGAGAAGATCAGAAAGAAGATACTCCTCGCTCCTGAAGAACCTGGTGTTTACATCTTCAAAAACAAAGGGGTTCCCATCTACATAGGAAAAGCAAAGAGATTGTCCAATAGATTAAGGAGTTACCTCAATCCCCAGACGGAGAAAGTGTTCAGAATCGGCGAAGAAGCTGACGAACTGGAAACGATCGTTGTGATGAACGAAAGGGAAGCGTTCATACTCGAGGCAAATCTCATAAAGAAGTACAGGCCGAAGTACAACGTTCGTCTCAAAGACACAGATTTCTATCCTTACATCAGGATATCCGATGACGAGATACCGTACGTTGAAATTGTGAAGAGAAAACTGTGGGATGGAACGTACTTTGGGCCCTACACCAGCGTTCAATTCGTCAGAAATCTGCTGGAAATCCTTCAGAAAATAATGGGATTCAGAACCTGTAAATCCGATTTGAAAAGGATAAAGAGGCCCTGTTTTCTTTACCATCTTGGCAGATGTATCGGCCCGTGCATTGGAAACATAGAATCGCATGAAGAAGCAATAAGAAAGCTGAGAGAGTTTCTCTCGGGAAACATGGAAGAAGTCTTCGATTATCTGAAAGAAAAGATGGAAACTCATAGCAAAATGCTCGATTTTGAGAACGCTGCAAAGTACAGGGACCTTCTTTTGAATCTGTCGAATGTTCTGGAATCTCAGGGTGTGGTTTTTGAAGAAAATATCAATTGTGATGTTCTGGTCCATGCACACGACCTGTTCGTAGTTCTGAGAGTCAGGAATGGTTACCTGGTAGGGAAGATCTCCTTTGAAATGGAAGGGGGAAATGTGGAAGATTTCATCAGAGAATACTACATATCTGGGAGAGGTGATATCCCGAAAACTCTCATTCTGGAGAGTGATCTGGACGAAATGGATTACTCGTCTCTCGGTTTTGAGTATGTAGGACCGCCACGCTCCACCACAGAAGAAGATCTTCTTGAGAAAGCAAAGAAAAACCTGGAAAACGAGTTAAAAATGAGAGGATTGAGGAAGGAAGCGCTCGAAGAATTGATGAAGCTCCTGAACATGAAGGATTTTCCGTACAGGATAGAAGGGATCGATATTTCTCATCTTCAGGGAAAATACACCGTGGCTTCTCTGGTGGTGTTTGAAGATGGATTTCCCAAAAAGGGCGATTACAGACGTTATAAGATCGAACAGGATCATCCCGATGATTACGAATCGATAAGAACAGTTGTGAAAAGAAGATATTCGAAACACCCGCTTCCGAATCTTCTGTTCGTGGATGGTGGAATAGGTCAAGTGAACGCTGCTATCGAAGCGTTGAAGGAAATAGGAAAGGACTGTCCTGTGGTTGGTCTCGCGAAGAAGGAAGAGACCGTTGTCTTTGAAAACAGAGAAATACACCTTCCACACGATCACCCGGTTTTGAGGCTTCTCGTTCAGATAAGAGACGAAACACATAGATTCGCTGTGAGTTACCACAGAAAGCGGAGGGAGAAAGAATCACTCAGGTCTGTTCTTGACAATGTACCCGGAATAGGTCCCATCAGAAAGAAAAAGCTCATTGAACACTTTGGTTCCCTGGAGAATATTCGTTCTGCATCCCTGGAGGAAATAGCAAGGGTCATTGGTAGTACTGAGATAGCACGAAGGGTCCTGGATATTTTGTAAATTTTCTGTAACTGATTCTAATTTTTGTCCTATTTTTCGAAATCCCGCTTTTTATGGGGATTTTAGAACTTTCAGACTTCGAAGTGCTTTTCTAAAGGGACTTGCAACACCCCGCTGTAAAATGGTATATTTACAAGCAGTGAGAAGAGTGCTTTACAACCCTAGAAAGGAGGGGGTTTCATGAACAAGAAGGAACTCATCGACAGGGTGGCGAAGAAAGCAGGTGCGAAGAAAAAGGATGTAAAATTGATTCTCGACACCATCCTTGAAACGATCACAGAAGCTCTCGCAAAGGGTGAAAAGGTTCAGATCGTTGGATTCGGAAGCTTCGAAGTGAGGAAGGCCGCTGCAAGAAAAGGCGTGAATCCTCAGACAAGAAAACCCATCACCATTCCCGAAAGAAAGGTCCCGAAGTTCAAACCCGGAAAAGCCCTCAAAGAGAAGGTCAAGTGATAGGGGAAGGGGAAACCCTTCCCCTCATTCATTTTCCAACGCAGAAATTGGAGAATATGGTATCCAGCAGATCTTCCCTGAAGCTCCTTCCTGTCACTTCATCGAGAAGATTGAGAGCCCTCTCTAGATCTATAGAAGCCATATCAACCGGCATTCCTTCCTTCAAAGACTTTATAGCGTCTTCCAGATGTCCTTTAACGTTTTCAAGCAACTGTTTTTGTCGAAGATTTGTGATGAGAGAATCAGAACCTCTTTCAAAGATCTCCTGAGTTTCTCTGTAGATGGATTCTTCCAGCTTTTCAAGTCCTTCTCCTTTCAGGGCAGATATCTTCACCATGTGTCTGTCTGTTCCGAGTTTGTTTTTTATCTCCTCTTCATTTATCTTCTCCACCACATCTACTTTGTTTATCACCACAAGATAGCGTTTGTTCTTTATCCTTTCGAGGATTTTTCTGTCCTCTTCGTCAAGTGGTGAAGAAGCATCGAGCACAAACAGTACTATGTCAGCTTTCTCTATTTCCTGAAGAGTTCTCTCTATCCCCAGTCTCTCGACCAGATCGTTCGTTTCCGATCTCACACCCGCTGTGTCGACTATCCTGAAAAGAATTCCTCTTATGACGATTTCTTCACTGATAACATCCCTTGTTGTTCCGGGTATATCTGTGACGATCGCCCTGTCCTCGTTCAAAAGTCGATTCAGAAGAGTAGATTTTCCCACGTTGGGCTTTCCCACGATGACCATCCTGAGTCCTCTGTTGAGAAGAATACCCGCATCTGCTTTTTTCAGTTCTTCTGTGAGCTTTTCTTTTATTCGCTCCAGTCTGGTCACCACTTCGCCCGTGTTCGTTTCTATCTCGTCTGGATAATCGAGCTCTACCCGTATCTCAGCAAGGACTTCTATGAGTTCTCTTCTCAAGCTATCAACGAAGTCTCTCAATCCTCCCTTGAGGTTCCTCAGGGAGAGTTTCAAACTAGTTTCACTTTTCGCCTCTATGAGATCTCTTACAGCCTCTGCCGAAGTGAGATCCATTTTTCCGTTCAAAAAAGCTCGTTTTGTGAACTCGCCGGGTTCAGCCATTCTCGCTCCAGATTTCAAGAAGAGATCCAGCAGCTTTTTCACCACGAGCGGTCCTCCGTGGCACATCACCTCTACCATGTCCTCTCCTGTGTAGCTCTTTGGTGATTTGTAGAAAACGACCACTACCTCATCCACATCTTCTCCGTTTTCGTGGATCCAGCCGTGGATTGCCTTTCGTGGAACGATTTTCGATCGTGTTCGAAGGTGTTTCTGAACGATCTTCCAGCTATCTGGACCGCTCAACCTGAGAATCGCGATTGCTCCTTTTCCGGGAGGGGTAGCTACAGCGACAATGGTATCCACACTCTCATCTCCCAAGAGATTTCAATATTTTTACCGCTTCGGAAGCATTCTTTGCGTAATAGTCCGCTCCAAGCTCTTTTGCTAGTTTTTCGTTCAGGGAAGCACCACCCACTATGACAGGGATTTTCAGGTTCTTTTCTTTGAGCTTTTCCACAACTTCCTTTATTCTGCCGACGGTGGTTGTCATCATTGCAGACAGACCGAGTGCAACGGGTCTTTCTTTTTCCACGGCTTCCACTATTTCCGATGTGTCCACGTCTTTTCCAAGGTCCACCACGCGGTACCCGCTGCTTCTGATGACAGATGCCACTATGTTCTTTCCTATGTCGTGCACATCACCCTTGACTGTTGCAATGACGAACGTTTCACCCTGACTGTCTGATGGAAGCATCGATGTCAGTTTGTCGAACACGGGTTTCACCGTTTGAGCGGCGAGGATGAGTTGCGGCAGAAAGATCTTTCCCTTATCGTAGAGTTCTCCAATACGTTCCATCGCTGGCCTCAGGTGTTCTTCTATGACGGAAAGAGGATCTTTTTCCTTCAGAAAATCCTCCACAAGCTTCTCGAGTTCCGACCGGTTCCCGGAGAGTATGATTTCAACCAGTTTTTCTTCCTTCACTTCAGCCCTGGGAAGTTCCTTCTTTTCAAGTATCACAAGTGTAGCGTTCAAGGTCTTCATTAGTGTTTCGTCGAGGGGATTCATGATGGCAGAGCTCAGGCCTTTAGATATTCCAAGAACGAGAAAAGCGGTGTTGTAATAACTTCTGTCAGGAAGTCCGAAAGACAGGTTGGAAAGACCAACAGTCGTGTTGAAACCCCTGCTTGAAATGAATTCTATGGTCTTCAATACTTCTACCGGTTTTCCTTCTGCACCGAGGGGCAGAACTCCTGGATCGAAGATCACCCTGTCTGAGAAATCGTGTCTCTCCAGGATTTTCAAAGCCTTTTCGAAGTACTCTTTTCTCTCTTCGAAGCTTTTTGGAACGTCTTTTCCCATCAATAGTACGATGAGTGTACCTCCGTATTTCTTCAACAGGTTTATTTTCATTTCGAGTTCTTCTTCATCCACCTTGGCCGAGTTGAAAAGAGATCTTCCCGGATAGGCTCTGAGCGCTCTCTCTGTGAGGTCGACGTTCTGGATGTCCAAGGAAAGAGGAACGTTCGAAACATACGGAAGTGTTTGAACGATCTTTTCCACGTATCGTACGTCTATCTGAGATTCTATCCCGAAGTTCACATCAAGCACTTCCGCGCCTTTTTCCACCTGTGTTTTCGCTTCCTTGATCACAATTTCTTCGTTTCCTTTCTGCATCTCCGCCCATAGCTTCTTTCTACCTGCCGGGTTTATCCTCTCTCCTATGACGACGAAATGATCGAACGTCACGAGTTTTGAAGGAGAAGAGACAGCGAATATTCTCTTTTTCTTTCTTTGAAGAGGCTTTCTGTTTCCGAGAACTTTTCTGAAGAGCTTCACGTGTTCAGGGGTGGTTCCGCAGCAGCCTCCGAATATGTTCACGCCGAGTTCGTAATAGGAGTCTATGTGAACGGCAAAATCGTGTGGTTTTAAAGGATACACAGTTTTCCCGTTCTCCACGATGGGCTTTCCCGCGTTAGGTTCCACTACGAGAAACTTGTCTGTGTACTGGGACAGTTCCTGAAAAATGGGAAGGATCTCTTCGGGCCCGAGTGAACAGTTTATACCGAGGGCATCGATATCCAGTTCATCGAACGTGATGGCAAAGTTTGCGGGATCTGTCCCTGTAAGACTTCTTCCCTTCTCATCGAATGTCATGTGGGCAATCAGGAAAACATCCCGGGATACTTCCCTTGCCGCAAGCACAGCGGCTTTCAGCTCGAGAATGTCCGAGAACGTCTCAAAGATGATTCCGTCCACACCTTCTTCGACCATTATCTCCACGGTTTCTCTGAAGTTCTCGTAGAATTCCTCGAACAAAGTGCTTCCGAGTGGATAGGGAAGTTCTCCCGTCGGTCCGATATCTCCAAAAACAAGCTTTTCTCCAGCTGCTCTTCTTGCGATTCTCACAGCGTTTCTCACAATAGGGTCCAGTTTGTCCTCCAGCCCGTGTTTTCTCAGTTTCATCCTTGTGGCACCGAACGTGTTCGTCAGAATGACATCCGATCCACTCTCTATGTAACTTCTATGAACTTTCAGCACCACATCGGGTGCTTTTATATTCAGCTCTTCGGGAAGGTCATCGTATCCGTACTTCATGAATTCTGTTCCGTAAGCACCATCTAGGAGCAACACCCTTTCTGAAAGCAATTTTGAAACCTCACGTCTGTTTCTCATTCTTCTCCCTCCAGCCCACGAACGCTGTGATGGTTTTTCTGGGAACGAGCACGTAGGAGTCTTCGATCACATTGACGTCCACTTCTTCCTTGAAAATTTCGGCGATTTTCTTGTTCAAGGAAAGTGGAAGGTCTCCATATCCGGGTGAAATTCTAAAACTTCCCTCCAGGTTGGATCTTTTCATTCTGAGCTCCGCATCTACCTTTCTCAAAGCGTACTCCACCATCTCTGAAGCGATTCCATCGATGAAAAACGCGAGAAGATCCTCTCCTTTTCTAAAGTATTCCTCTATCTTTTCGTCCACCTTTTTTCCGAGGGTCGCAAGAAAAACTGTGATGATCTTACTCCCAGAAAGGTGTTTCGTTGCAAGTTCACCCGTGAGTCTCATGTCGTCGAAAGAGAGAGAACCGTCCACCTCGAAATCTCGCCACAGAACCACAGGTTTTGCCGCATCGAGAAGCTCTTCGTAAGCCCTGTTCACCGTTTTCCTGAATTCTTCAGGTATCTCCTCTGCTCCTCCAAAACCGAGCTTTGCCTTCAAAACGTTGTCTGGAATCTTTATCTCGCTGGGGGCTATTTCAACTTTTGGCAATTTCTACCACCTTCCTGATTTTTTCGAGATCTTTCACTATAGCCACTATGTAGAAACCATCCAGTACACCTTTTGTTTCTTCAACGAATCTGAGTACACTTTCAAAACTTTTTTCTTTCAGGTAATCGTCACCCTTCTCCGTGGAATTCACTATCTCATCGGGTATTTCTATTCCAGGAACACTCGAGAAGTAACTCATCTGTTTTGCGTTTTCAAAGAAGACTATAGAAGCGAGAATTTTCGTGTTCAGTTCTTCCTTGATCTTTTTCGCCACCTCGCTGTTGAAAAGTGGCTGGGTGACAAGGAAATCCACACCGGCTTCAATCTTCTGTTTAGCTCTTTTTATATCCTTATCACTGAAAGGGTTCAGCGCACCACCAACGAAGAAATCGGTTTTTCCATAGATCTTGTTTCCGGCAAGATCCGTTCCTTCGTTCATAAGTTTTGTGAGTCTTATGAGGTCCAAAATGTCTATATCGTTAACGGAGGTCGTGTCAGGGTAATCACCGTGGGAAGGATTGTCCCCAGACAGAAGAAGCAGATTCTTCACTCCGAGGGCATGACAGCCCAGAAGGTCAGATTGTATTCTTATCATATTCCTTGTGTTCCTCGTGAAATGCATGAGAACATCTTTTCCGCTTTCCACAAGAAGGTGGGAAGCAGCCCAGGGAGCCATTCTCACTCTTCCCATCGGCATGTCGGTCACCGTGAACGCGTCGATACCTGTCTTCCAGGCTTCTTCGGTGAACTCCATGAACCTACCCAGATTTGTGCCTCTTGGTGTCAGCACTTCCAGAACAACACATTTTCCTATCTCGAGAGATTTTCTCAACGTGCTACCTCCTTTCCTGTGTTATCATAAGTTTTGGTGAAGAAAAAAGAAGGAGGTTCTGAACATGAAGAAAGGGATAATCTTTATCCTGCTGATTCTCACGGCCCTCTCTTTTTCACAAATATTAAACTATGTACCGGAGAATTTCAAGGTGATTCGATATGTGAAGGATTTATCAGAGTTCTACTCCGAGATCAAAAGTCTTCCCACCGGCCGTTTCCTGACAGAGAGCCTCGGTCTTGAGATGATGATACAGGGTGTTCTGGAGTCCCAGCTTCTCAGCAGGGATATAGAGCCTTCCGACTTCTACGATCTCCTCTCTCACGAATTTCTCTTTGTACAGCTCAACAGCGAAGACACTTGCTTCGTTCTGGGACCATCTGAAAAGGCAAAGAAACTGAAAGACAGCATAAAGTCTCTTGTGGTTGATCTGCTGGGAATGGAAGATGTGGTCGTTGTTGAAAAAGATGGGTATCTCTTCTTAGGAACAGCTAAAGCAGTGAACGCTTCTTTGAAAGGTGGAGGGAAGATTCCCGACACTCTGAAGACCGCAGATTTCTTTGGCTACGGTTTGCTGCAAGGTGAGAAGTATTCCTTCACCGTTGTGAGCACAAAAGAATCCGCGAGTGATCATCTCTCGATAAAGGTGGAAATCGCTCCAGCGGATGATACTTCCAGAAACTTCCTCGAAAAAGTAGGACAGCCAAGGAAAGTCCCATCTGATTACTACACGTTCGGAGAATTGACGGTGATTTTCAACACGGAGAATTACGATGGACTGTTGGATGTTCTCTCCAGTGCTGGATTTTCTATAGAAAGCGAGAATCTACCTGTTCAACTCCCCGAATCGGACATTGAGAAAGTTGTCAAAAATCTCTTTGAAGAACTCGAACCTCCAATGTTCTTGAGTGCGAATGTATCTTCAGCGGTTATGGACCTGATAGCCGGATCCACTCCCACCAATCTCGAAGTTGTTGCAAAAGCCAGGCTGAAAACCCCTGATGCAGTGGAAAACGCTTTAAAAGCCGCGGGAGTTCAGTACAGGAAGGAAGGCAGGTGTTTTGTTCTGGAAAATGGATTATCGATTTGCACAGAGGGAGACACAGTCGTTCTGAAAAGCGAGCAATTTTCTCCCAGAGATCTCGATATCACGCCTGCAAAGAACGACGTTTTCTTCCTCTTTCTCGATATGAAAGCTGTCATGGAATCGCTTGTGGGAGAGGGTGAGGAGGCTTACATCTTTGCGAGGGGCTTCTACAAAGATGGGAAGATGGTTTTCTATGTTAACGTGAAATGATACCGAAGTTAATCGTGCGGTTTTGATTTTATAATAAATTCTTGGATACGAAAGGAAAAGGAGGGAGTCAGAAGATGGCAAAGAAATACGTGTACTTCTTCGCAAACGGTAAGGCAGAAGGCCGAGCGGACATGAAAGATATCCTCGGTGGAAAAGGTGCCAACCTCGCAGAGATGACCAACCTTGGAATTCCTGTTCCTCCCGGATTCACCATTTCCGCAGAGGTCTGTAAGTACTACTACGACCACGGAAGAACTTATCCAGAAGAACTGAAAGAACAGGTTGAAGAGGCAATGAGGAGACTCGAGGAGGTTACTGGAAAAAAGTTCGGTGACCCCAACAATCCACTCCTTGTTTCCGTCAGATCTGGTGCAGCCATTTCAATGCCTGGAATGATGGACACCGTTCTCAATCTTGGTCTCAACGATGAGACAGTGAAGGGGCTTGCAAAGCAGACGAACAACGAAAGATTCGCCTACGATGCTTACAGAAGATTCCTTCAGATGTTCGGTGATGTGGTTCTGAAGATACCACACGAAAGATTCGAAAAGGCACTCGAAGAACTCAAGAAGGAGAAAGGTGTGAAACTCGACACTGAACTGGACGCAGAAGACCTCAAAAAACTCGTTGAGAGATACAAACAGATCTACAAGGAAGCAGGAAAAGAATTTCCACAGGATCCCTGGAAACAACTCTGGCTTGCCATCGATGCGGTGTTCGGTAGCTGGATGAACGAGAGAGCTATCAAGTACAGGCAGATTCACGGAATCAAGGAAGGAGATCTCCTCGGTACGGCCGTGAACATCGTCGCGATGGTGTTTGGAAACATGGGAGAAGACTCCGGAACGGGTGTCGCCTTCACAAGAGACCCGAACACTGGAGAGAAGAAACCTTACGGAGAGTTCCTGCCCAATGCTCAGGGTGAGGACGTTGTTGCGGGTATCAGAACTCCTCTCAAACTTGAAGAGTTGAAAAACAGAATGCCAGAGGTCTACAATCAGCTCCTTGAAATAATGGACAAACTGGAAAAACACTACAGAGATATGCAGGACATCGAGTTCACCGTTGAGAGAGGAAAGCTCTACATCTTGCAGACAAGAAATGGAAAGAGAACCTCTCAGGCAGCTATCAGGATCGCCGTTGACATGGTCCACGAAGGACTCATCACCAAAGAGGAAGCTATTCTCAGAGTGAGACCTGAAGACGTCGAACAGGTGCTTCATCCTGTGTTCGATCCAAAAGAAAAGGCCCAGGCAAAAGTCATCGCGAAAGGGCTTCCTGCATCTCCAGGTGCCGCAACGGGTAAGGTCGTCTTCAACGCGAAGAAAGCTGAGGAGCTCGGCAAAGCAGGTGAACAGGTCATTCTTGTGAGACCTGAAACCAGCCCCGAAGACGTTGGAGGAATGGCCGCTGCGCAGGGAATTTTGACCTCCAGAGGGGGAATGACCTCTCACGCTGCCGTTGTCGCAAGAGGAATGGGTAAGCCAGCAGTCGTCGGAGCAGAATCCATAGAAGTCCATCCTGAGGAAGGTTACTTCAAAGTGGGAGACGTCGTTGTAAAAGAAGGAGAATGGATCTCCATCGATGGGACTACCGGTGAGGTCCTCCTTGGAAAAGTAACAACAATAAAACCACAGGGCCTTGAAGGACCTGTCGCGGAGCTTCTGCAGTGGGCCGATGAGATCAGAAGACTCGGTGTGAGAACCAACGCAGACATACCGAGAGACGCGGAAGTCGCGAGAAAATTCGGTGCTGAAGGAATCGGGCTCTGTAGAACAGAACACATGTTCTTCGAAAAGGACAGAATACCCAAGGTTAGAAGGATGATCCTCGCAAAGACAAAAGAAGAAAGAGAAAAGGCTCTGGACGAACTTCTGCCACTTCAGAAAGAGGACTTCAAGGGATTGTTCAGAGTGATGAAAGGACTTCCAGTCACCATAAGGCTCATAGATCCTCCTCTCCATGAATTCCTGCCGCAAGAAGATGAACAGATCAAGGAAGTTGCCGAGCAGATGGGAGTCTCCTTTGAGGAACTCAAGAACGTCGTGGAGAATCTCAAAGAACTCAACCCAATGCTCGGGCACAGAGGTTGTAGGCTCACCATCACCTATCCTGAGATCGCTGTGATGCAGACCAAAGCAATAATTGGAGCGGCCATCGAACTCAAGAAAGAGGAAGGAATAGATGTAATACCTGAAATCATGATTCCTCTTGTGGGACACGTTAACGAACTCAGGTACCTGAAGAAGATCATCAAGGAAACGGCCGACGCTCTCATAAAAGAAGCTGGTGTCGAGCTCACTTACAAGATCGGAACCATGATTGAAGTTCCAAGGGCCGCTGTTACCGCCCATCAGATAGCGGAAGAAGCAGAATTCTTCAGCTTCGGTACTAACGACCTCACACAGATGACCTTTGGATTCAGCCGAGACGACGTTGGAAAGTTCCTGCCTGAGTACCTTGAAAAGGGCATCCTCGAACACGATCCATTCAAGACGCTGGACTACGACGGTGTTGGAGAACTGGTGAGGATGGGTAAAGAGAAAGGAAGAAGCACAAGGCCCGATCTCAAAGTTGGAGTCTGTGGAGAACACGGTGGAGATCCGAGATCCATACTGTTCTTCGACAAAATTGGACTCGACTACGTTTCCTGTTCGCCGTACAGAGTACCTGTTGCCAGACTTGCAGCGGCTCAGGCAGCTCTCAAAAACAAGAAATAATTGAAGGCCGGGCTTGTCCCGGCCTTTACATTGAAGGAGGTGTGACAATGCCTTATGTAAAGAACACGAAAGAAATTCTGGAAAAAGCCAGCAAAGAGAGATACGCTATCGGTGCATTCAATTTCAACAACATGGAATTTCTCCAGGCAATTCTTGAAGCCGCTGAGGAAGAAAAAGCACCGGTCATCGTCGCTACATCGGAAGGAGCGATAAAGTACATAGGAAAGGGCGATATAGAAACAGGAGCAAAACTTGCCGTTGAAATGGTGAGAACTTACGCTGAAAAACTTTCAGTTCCCGTCGCACTCCACCTGGACCACGGAAGAGACTTTAAAGTTATCATGGCTGCCATAAAAGCGGGTTACTCTTCAGTGATGATCGACGCTTCGCATCTTCCCTTCGAGGAAAACCTCAGAGAGACGAAGAGGATCGTGGAGATAGCTCACGCGGTTGGTATAAGTGTAGAAGCGGAACTCGGAAAACTCAAGGGAATAGAGGACAATGTGGTGGAAAAAGAGTCCGTGCTCGTCGATCCGGAAGAAGCAAAGGTATTTGTGAAGGAAACAGAAGTGGATTTCCTGGCTCCAGCCATTGGAACCAGCCACGGTGCGTTCAAGTTCAAAGGGGAAGCACAGCTCGACTTTGAACGACTGAAGAAAGTGAAAGAATACACCCAGATACCGCTCGTTCTTCACGGAGCTTCCATGGTACCGCAGGATATTGTGAAACTGGCAAATGAATACGGTGCCGAGCTTTCCGGTGCGAAAGGCGTTCCGGAAGACATGCTGAAGAAAGCTATAGAACTTGGTATCAACAAGATAAACACAGACACCGATCTGAGAATCACCTTCGTCGCGTATCTCAGGAAGGTTCTCTCAGAAGACAAGTCTCAGATAGATCCCAGAAAAATTTTCAAACCTGTCTTCGAACAGGTGAAAGAAATCGTCAAGGAGAGAATCAGAATATTCGGATCCAGCGGAAAGGCGTGAGGTGAAAATAGGATGAGAGTACTGGTGATAAACTCGGGAAGTTCTTCAATAAAGTACCAGCTCATCGAGATGGAGGGTGAGAAAGTTCTCTGTAAGGGTATCGCAGAAAGAATCGGCATTGAAGGCAGCAGGCTCGTTCACAGAGTGGGCGACGAAAAGCATGTGATAGAAAGAGAACTTCCGGATCACGAGGAAGCGTTGAAACTCATATTGAACACATTGGTCGATGAAAAACTTGGAGTCATAAAAGATCTAAAAGAGATCGATGCCGTCGGCCACAGAGTGGTTCACGGTGGTGAAAGATTCAAAGAATCGGTACTTGTGGACGAGGAAGTGCTCAAAGCGATTGAAGAAGTTTCACCCCTTGCGCCGCTTCACAACCCTGCGAATCTCATGGGAATAAAAGCTGCCATGAAGCTTCTTCCTGGAGTACCAAATGTGGCTGTTTTCGACACAGCTTTCCACCAGACGATTCCTCAGAAAGCATATCTTTACGCTATACCGTACGAATACTACGAGAAGTATAAAATCAGACGCTACGGTTTTCACGGTACAAGCCACAGGTACGTTTCGAAAAGAGCGGCGGAGATTCTCGGGAAGAAACTAGAAGAACTCAAGATCATCACCTGTCACATAGGAAACGGCGCTTCAGTAGCCGCTGTGAAATATGGAAAGTGTGTCGATACTTCCATGGGATTCACGCCACTTGAAGGGCTCGTTATGGGTACAAGGTCCGGTGATTTGGATCCGGCAATTCCCTTCTTCATCATGGAAAAAGAAGGTATATCTCCCCAGGAGATGTACGATATACTGAACAAAAAGAGCGGTGTCTATGGACTTTCAAAGGGCTTCAGCTCCGACATGAGAGATATCGAAGAGGCTGCCTTGAAAGGAGACGAATGGTGCAAGCTCGTTCTGGAAATTTACGACTACAGAATAGCGAAATACATAGGCGCATACGCTGCAGCGATGAACGGTGTCGATGCCATAGTTTTCACAGCCGGTGTTGGAGAAAACTCTCCAATCACAAGGGAAGATGTGTGTTCTTACCTAGAATTTCTCGGAGTGAAGCTTGACAAACAGAAGAACGAAGAAACAATAAGAGGAAAGGAAGGCATAATCTCCACTCCCGATTCCCGTGTGAAAGTACTGGTTGTTCCCACAAACGAGGAGCTCATGATAGCGAGGGATACGAAAGAAATAGTCGAGAAGATTGGCAGGTAAAGGAGAGGTGATTTGCAATCCTTCCAAAATACAGAATAATTGAAAAATTTTTGATCGATGAAATAAAATCTGGAAAGTACAAACACGGAGACAAACTCCCCACCGAGAAAGAGTTAATGGAAAGATTCAACGCCAGTCGGGAAACGGTGAGAAAGGCCCTTGAAAGACTGGTAGTTAAAAACCTGGTCATCAGAAAGCCAGGACTTGGAACGTTTGTGAACATAGAAAAGAAAAACAAGGTCGTTGGCATTCTTGTCCAGCAGATCACAAGTTACATATTTCCATATATAGCACTCGGCGCCGAAGAGGTTCTGTTCGCAAACGGGTACAAGATGCTTCTTGGAAATGCTTCTGAGGACCCCCACAAGGAGAGACAGATCATAAACGAATGGCTGGAAGTTGGTGTGGATGGTCTGATAATAGACCCTGTCTACAGTGCCACCAAACGCTCCAACAGAGATTTGATAGAAGAAATAGCAAAAAGAGGTACGAAGGTGGTCCTGGTACACACCAACTGGGACATAGAAGGTGTGGGAAGTGTTGTTCTCGATGACTGGTACGGAGGAGAAAAAGCAGCGGAAATATTTTATCAGTATGGACACAGGAATGTGGCTGTATTGTATAAAACGATACACCTTCCCAGTGTTGTGAGAGCCCAGGCTTTTCTGAAACGAGGAAGAGAACTCGGTTTCGAAAAAGTCCACGAGAAATCTTTTCATGTTTCGGAGTTCACCGGTATTGTTATGCAGAGTGCTTTTGAGCTTCTATCTTTACCGAAGGATCAGCGTCCAACCGCGGTTTTCTGCTACAATGATGCAACGGCTCTTCAGTTTTTCCTTGCAGCAAAGAGAATGGGTCTGAAGATACCAGAGGACGTTTCAGTTATAGGTTTCGACGATGCTCCCATAGGTGATTTCAGAGAGATTCTGACCACCTTTGAACATCCCAAGGAAGAAGTTGGAAAGAAAGCAGTCGAGATCCTTTTGAAGATGATCGATGGAGAAAAACCTGAGAAATATGTTTTCAAACCAAAACTCATTATGAGAGAGTCGGTGACGTATCCAAAAAAATGAGGGGCTTTCGCCCCTCTTTCATCTTTTCAAAAGCCCCCAGTAGAGTTCGTTCCATCTCAGTTCTTTTTTGAAGTCCTCGAGATCCAAATTCTCATCGATGACGACGTATTCGATTTCCAATGCCTCCGCCCAGTCGATGAGGTATTCTACGTCAATGGCTGTTGAGAAGGCAGTGTGGTGTGATCCTCCAGCGAGTATCCATGCAGTAGTTGCCCTCTTGAAATCAGGCAGCGGTTTCCAGAGGACCCTGGCTGTCGGGAGTTTTGGCATCTTCCTCTCTATGGGAACGGATAAAACCTTGTTCACAACGAGTCTGAACCTGTTGCCCATATCAACGATCGATGCGTTAACGGCTGGTCCTTCCTGACCATCGAAGACAAGACGGGCAGGATCTGCTTTCCCGCCGATGCTGAGAGGGTGAACCTCTATTCGTGGTTTTTCCTTTGCTATCGTTGGACATACCTCGAGCATGTGAGCCCCTAAAACGAGTTCGTTTCCGGGAGTGAGGTGGTAAGTGTAGTCTTCCATAAAAGAAGTTCCGCCGGGAAGACTCGTTCCCATTACCTTGATAGCTCTAACCAATCCCGCTGCTTTCCAGTCACCTTCTGCACCAAAACCGTATCCTTCCTCCATGAGTCTCTGGACCGCGAGCCCGGGAAGCTGTGGAAGATCGTGCAGGTCCTCGAACGTGGTGGTGAAACCAACAGCGTTCTTTTCTTTCAAAAATTCTCTCAGAGCAATTTCTATTTTCGCCTGCTCTCTTATTGCTTTGAGACTGTATTCATCCTCTGGCATGATGTATTTTTCTCTGTATTCTTTGAGAAGTTCCTCTACTTCGCGCTCTGGAACGGCTTTCACTCTCTCTGCAAGTTCTCCAACTCCCCAAGTGTTTATGGACCAGCCGAGTTTTATCTGTGCTTCTACTTTGTCGCCTTCGGTGCTGGCGACTTCTCTCATGTTGTCACCGAACCTGACTATCTGTCCCATTCTTCCATCCTGTATCGCACAGGCCACTCTCATCCACTTTGCGATCTTTTCTCTGACTTCTTTCTCTTCCCAGTGTCCCACCACAACTTTCCTTGGAAGTCTCATCCTTGCATGTATGAACCCATGCTCTCTGTCTCCGTGTGCGGACTGGTTCAGGTTCATGTAATCCATATCGATCGTATCCCATGGAATCTCTCTGTTGTACTGCGTGTGAAGGTGAAGCAGGGGTTTTTTGTTTATGGAGAGTCCCCGTATCCACATCTTCGATGGGGAAAAAGTGTGCATCCAGACGATAACCCCTGCGCATTTGGGGTCTGCGTTTGCCTTCTCAAAGATTTCCGTGATTTCAGAAGAACTCTTCAAAACCGGCTTTAAAACGATCTTTGAAGGGAAGATGGGGTCATCGTTCAGTGAATCCACGATCTTACTTGCCTGTTGCTCCACCTTTTTCAGGGTTTCCAGACCGTAAAGATACTGACTTCCAACGAGAAACCAGAACTCGTACTGCTTGAGATCTATCATTCTCCGACCTCCTTTCTCATGGTTTCATCCTTTTAGTATAACATAAAAGTACGTACCATTATACGTATCATGTCCGTTTCTGCGGAGATTTATGTTAACTAATTGACTATAAGATAATTCTTTGTTGACAGATATGATATACTACCATCGGTACGTACCGTTATCCACTATTTTTAGGCAGGGGGGATTTGTATGAAGAGATTTTTACTGTTGATCTTTCTCATCATCACCTCGTTGATCTTCTCGGTTAAAATCTCCGTTCTCTGTTCTCCAGACAACGCGGACGCCCTGAAGTGGCTTGCCCAGGAGTTCATGAAACAGAATCCCGACATTCAGGTTGAAATCGTACCTCTTTCGTGGGAAGTACTTTATCCGAAGCTGCTGCAGGATCTCAGATCTCAGGCTGGATCGTTCGACGCTTTCACTTACGATGTGATGACCACTGGAGCCGTCTCTTTCGGACTGGTTGACCTTGGAGAGTTCATGAAACAACATCCAGAACTTGTTCCAGAAGATTACGATTTGAACGATTTTATCCCACAGGTTCTGGAAGAATCTGGAAAGTGGAAGGGAAAACTCATCGGGCTTCCGTTCTACAACAACACAATGCTCTTCTATTACAGAAAAGATCTCTTTGAAGATCCAAAGATAAAACAAGCGTTCAAAGAAAAATACGGTAGAGAACTCACCCTCCCGACCACCTGGGAAGAAGTTGTAGAAATAGCGGAATTCTTCACCAAAAAATACAACAAGAGCTCTCCAACAGACTACGGAATCGCCCTCATGTTCCCGAGAACCCACACACTCTTCTACATGTATCTGCTGTTTTTCGGTGAGTACAGGAACGCACCACTCGGTATCATGAGGCACGGAACCGCGGATCTTGAATTCGGTGAATACTTCACAGCGGATCACAAACCTGCCTTCAACAGTGAAGAGGGATTGAAAGCGCTCGAAATGATGAAAAAACTCATGCCTTACAGTCCAGATCCGCTCGGCTCTGATTACGGTGAAACGATCGAGTACTTCAACCAGGGACTCGTTGCTATGGTACCTCAATGGACGGGACCGTATCTGATCTTCAAGAGCACCCTCGGTGAAGATAAAGTCGGGATCATTCCCATGCCGGGTCGATCCGTGAGTGGTCAATGGGCACTCGGCATCAACAAATTTATACCTGAGGAAAAGAAACTCGCTGCGTTCAAATTCATCATTTTCGCCACCAGCAAATGGGCTGACAAGAACAAGTTCCTGAGATTCGCCGTCGCTCCTGCCAGAATCTCAACACTCCAGGATCCCGAGGTGAGGGCCGCTGATCCGAGAGTTCCCGCCCTCGAGGTAACGTACGTTTCTCAGACCCACAGGCCAAGGATTCCAGAGGAACCAAGACTCGAAGACATCACCGTTGAGACCTTCTCCAAGATCCTCTCTGGAGAACTCCCGCTCTCCATGGAAACGCTGAACGATCTCGCAAAGAAATGGGAAGAGATTCTTGGAAAATAAGGAGGTGAAGAGGGGGCGCTCTGCCCCCTTTTGCCATGAGAAAAAGAATTGTTCCCTGGTTGATGGTCCTTCCCGTTCTCGCTCTTTTCCTTGCAATGACGATCTATCCCTTTGGTTTCATGATCTGGGCTTCTTTCAGAGATTACGATCTTTCAAAGAGTGCGGAGACTCACTTCATTGGTCTTTCGAATTACTTCCAGATTTTCAGAGATTCAACCGCTATCGAATCCATGAAGTTCACCGCTAAACTTCTGGCTATCGCAGTTCCTGTGGAGCTCGTCCTCGGTGTTCTCATCGCTTTTCTGATAAGGGGCGTCAAGGGAGAAAAGATAATCAGGTCTTCTCTCCTTATTCCCATGATGATTCCACCGGCAGTTTCCGGGGTTGCCTGGAAGATGTTGTACAACTTTGCCTTTGGACCGGTGAACTGGTTTTTGTCACTCTTCGGTGTTCCCAAAATTTCGTGGCTTGGAGATCCATTCTATGCACAACTGGGGATCATTATCATAGACGTCTGGCAGTGGACTCCTTTCATTTTTCTCATGATATACGCAGGTCTTCAGTCGATACCTCAGGATCTCATCGACGCAGCCCGAGTGGATGGAGACGATTGGGGAAGAGTCTTTTTGCACGTGGAGTTTCCTCTTCTAAGACCTTTGATTCTGGTTGCTCTTGTTCTAAGAATCATAGACTGTCTGAAGACCTTCGATATTGTCTTCATGACAACCTGGGGTGGCCCAGGATCTGCGACCCACACCTACAGTTTCTACATCTACAAGGTAGGTATTTCTTTTGGATGGAACATCGGTTACGCCTCTGCGTTGAGTGTTCTGCTATTGATTGTGGCGATAGTCCTCGTGAATGTAGTGTTCAGGCTTGTGAGAATGAGACAACAACTGGGGTTTGGGGGTGAGGAGTGATGAAAAAAATCCTGACGATTGTGAGATACATCCTGATCGCCATTTGTCTGATATTTTTCCTTTTTCCCGTTTACTGGCTCGTGATCACGGCCTTTAAGCCTTCAGACGAGTGGTTCACCATGCCTCCTAGATTCTTTCCAACAAAGCCCACGCTTGCTAATTTCTTTGGAGCAAAAGAGACAGAAGTTTTCGGTGGAACAACCGGTTCTATTGAGAACATCTTTCCGTACTTGAGAAACAGTATCGTGGTTGGTGTATCTGTAGCACTTATAGGAACGGTAATCAGTGCCCTCGCTGCCTATGCTATAGCCCGCTACAGGGTAGGAGGTCCATTCCTGGCGGAGTGGATCATCTCCATCAGAATGCTCCCACCTATTGTGTCAGCCGTTCCCCTGTACGTGATATTCACAAAACTGAGACTCATCAACACCTGGTGGGCTCTCATTCTGTCACATCTTGTCATAGTTGTGCCTCTCGGGGTCTGGCTTCTTATCAGCTTTTTCAGAGAGATTCCAAGAGAGATAGATGAAGCGGCCTATGTAGATGGAGCTACTCCCTTTCAAGCGTTCTTCTATGTGGTTCTTCCGCTCAGTGCTCCAGGACTCGCAGCGGTTGCAGTGCTTTCTCTCATTCAAAGCTGGGGAGAGTTCCTTCTGGCCCTTGTTTTAACGAACGATGCACGTGCTCAAACGCTACCCATTTTCCTTGGAAGATACATCACTGGCTGGAGGGTTGCCTGGGGACCTCTTTCGGCTGCAGGAATCGTCACAATGCTTCCCGTTGTGGTCTTTGCTCTTGTTGCCCAGAGGTATCTAATCAGAGGCCTCACCTTCGGAGCGGTGAAAGGATAGTTTGTGAAAAAATGAGAAACCATAAGAAAAGAGCTTTTAAACGGAAATATTTGTATCTATTAAGGTATAACATGCAATATTTGTCCAGAAATATACTTGATTTAACAAAAATGGACAATGTAGAATTTGCGTAAAGAATAATGTACGTACCTAAATGTATGAAAAGGAGGAATATCGTTTATGTCCAAAATCGTAGAAGTTTCCAAAAGTCCCTACGCAAAGCTCAAAACGATACCTGTTGGTTCTGTGAGGGTAAATGGATTCATGGGTAAATATTTTGAAACTCTCGTCAACGTAACCCTTCCCACACAGTACGATCTTCTGGAGAACACAGGAAGGCTCGACAACTTCAGAATCGCCGCTGGCAAGATGGAAGGATCTTACAAAACATTTTTCCCGTTTGACGACACAGACGTGTACAAATGGGCTGAGGCAGTGTCCTTCGCCTTGGCGAACAGGAAACTGCCAGAACTAGAAAAGATCCTCGACAGCGTGATAGAAGAGGTGAAAGCTGCTCAGGATGAAGACGGTTACCTTGGAACCTATCTTTCTGGAGAGAGAAAAAAAGAGCGATGGACGAACCTTGCGTGGAATCATGAATTGTACAACGCAGGTCATTTGATTCAGGCGGCCGTTGCGCACAGAAGAGTGACAGGAAAGAACACTCTTTTCGAAGTGGCAAAAAGATTCGCAGATCACATCTACAACACCTTCGGTCCTGGAAAAAAAGAAGGGGCACCGGGGCATCCAGAAGTGGAAATGGCACTTGTAGAGCTCTACAGAGAAACAGGAGACAGAAAATATCTGGACCTTGCAAGGTACTTCATTTACGCACGTGGAAAAGGGTTTGCCAGCGTTCCAAGAAATCCAGGGCCGGAGTATTTCATCGATCACAAACCTTTTGTGGAACTGGAGGAGATCACAGGCCATGCGGTGAGAGCTCTGTATCTCTGCTCTGGGGCCACTGATCTTTATCTTGAAACGGGTGATGAAAAGATCTGGCAGGCTCTCAACAAACTCTGGGAGAATTTTGTGACGAAGAAGATGTACATCACAGGAGGGGCGGGTTCCAGGCACGACTGGGAATCCTTCGGAGAAGAGTATGAGCTTCCAAACAGAAGATCCTACGCTGAGTCCTGTGCTTCAATAGCGAATTTCATGTGGAACTTCAGAATGCTTCTTGCAACGGGCGATGGGAAATTCGCAGATGTGATGGAACAGGTACTGTACAACGGACTTCTCTCCGGTATATCCCTCGATGGGAAGCACTACTTCTACTTCAATCCACTTGAAGACCTCGGGAGAACAAGAAGACAGAAATGGTTCGATTGCGCGTGCTGCCCACCAAACCTTGCCAGGTTCATAGCGTCTTTTCCGGGATACATGTACACCACTTCGGACGACGGTGTTCAGGTCCATCTGTACGAGAAAAGTACAGCCAGGCTCGATTTCAAAGGTTCGGTTGTGGAGATAGAACAGGAAACGGACTATCCATGGAGTGGAGAAGTGACCTTCACCGTTGAAACGGATATTGAAGAACCATTCTCCATCTATCTCAGAATTCCTTCCTGGGCAGATGACTTTGTTCTCAGGGTGGACGGAAAAGCGGTGATAGCAAAGCCACAGAACGGTTATGTAAAACTGAACCAGAGCTGGAAAGGGAAACACACAGTGGAACTTTCACTTCCCATGAAAGCGGTGTTTATCGAGGCACACCCGTTCGTGAGAGACGACCTTGGAAAAATTGCAGTGAAAAGAGGTCCAGTCGTCTACTGTATAGAACAAGCAGATAACCCGGATTTCCATGTTTGGACACTGGTGTTGAACTCAGAAAGCCTGAAGGAAGAAAAAAGAAAGATACTGGACAAGGAGGCTGTTTTCCTCAAAGGAACTGGAAGAGCACTGGACATCTCTGAATGGGAGGGGAAACTGTACAGAAAGCTGTCTGAGGTTAGGGAAAAAACGGTAGAGTTCACTCTCATTCCCTACCATATGTGGGCTAACAGAGAACCGGGTGCAATGGCGGTGTGGTTGAAAAAAGAGTGAAACATCAATACTTCCAGAATACATTTAAGAGGAGGTGTCAGTCTATGAGGAAATTACTTTTATTTGTGATCCTTTTGGTGGGGTTTGTTTTAACAGTTCTAGCAGGTGACACAATAGTCATTCGCTATGCTCACTGGAACGCTCTACCGCCAGATCCATACAATTATGTGAAGGCTTTTGAAGAAAAGTATCCTAACATCAAAGTAGAATTCATACAAATACCTGAAGCTGAGTATTCCCAGAAACTTAGAACCATGGCGCTTGCAGGAAACGCTCCTGATGTTCTTTGCCTTTGGGAAGCTGATATGGCAGACTTTGCAAAGGCAGGTTGGATAATTCCTCTTGACGATTACATCAAACAGAGCAAAGAATTGAGCCTGGACGATTTTATACCCGCGGTTAAGCAACTGATGGAATTGCAGGGACATCTTTATGGTTTACCGTGGTGTTTTGCAACAGAAATTATGTACTACAACAAGGATTTGTTCGACAAGGCAGGAATACCGTATCCAAATGAGAACTGGACTTGGAAAGATTTTGAGGAAGCTGCAAAAAAGTTGACAGTTGTTGAGAATGGAAAAGTTGTGCAATATGGATGCGATGCCATAAGTTTCCAGGGACTGTGGTACTCATTAATAGGGACATTCGGAGACAAAATAGTGGATGAGAAAGGAAGGTTCGCTATTGGAGAAGGTGCTAGGAAGTTTTTGAAATGGTGGTATGACTTAACAAACAAGTACAAAGTGGTAGCTCCTCCGCAGGTTTCCACATCTGGTGTTGTATCTGCTGACCTTTTCATGGCAGGAAAAGCCGCAATGGCTTTCAATGGAAGTTGGATGACATCGGTTTACAAGGATATTACCGACTTCAACTGGGATATAGCTCCTATTCCTAAGGGTGTGAGGCATTATTCAACACTTCATACGGGCTTCTTTGCCATCAATGCAAAAAGTAAAGTAAAGGATGCAGCGTGGAAATTCATAGAATTCTGTATGAGTGAAGAGGGGCAGAAGCTGATCAATACAGCTTATAGTAACCCATCAGCTCGTGTTTCTATCCTTAAGAAGGGTTATTACAAAGTTGAAGGGCCGAAAGGGCCTCGAAATTGGGATGCTATAGAAAAAACAGCGGAGTTTGCAGAATGGGGATACACACTGTTACCTCCTGGACTGACTTTTGATTTAGTAAAAGATTTCAATGCCGCAATTCTTGGCCAAATTTCCGTTGATGAAGTTATTGAAAGAGCTATAGAAAAGGCAAAAGATATTTTAGGGGAAGACAGAGTGGCAACAGAATAACTGGTGGGGGCTTTGCCCCCACATTGAAGGGTAGAAAATTATAGTAGTTAAGGAGGTTCAATATGCACAGAAAAAACGCATGGGCTTATCTTTTTGTGTCCCCATGGATCGTCGGCTTTATACTCTTTACAGGTGGGCCCATCTTAGCAGTTATTCTTCTAAGTTTTTATAAATGGGATTTAATAACTCCCCCCAGATGGGTAGGGTTTGCAAATTATGTAAGGATGTTCCGAAGTGGCTCAGATTTTTGGATAGTTCTAAGGTTTACACTTTTATATACATTCCTTTCCGTTGTAGTATCTGTTGGTTGGGCTCTCTTTACTGCTCTTCTTCTGAACCAAAGGGTAAAGGGTGCAAAAATATTCAGCTTCTTTTATTTTGTCCCAGCGGTTGTTCCGATGATTGCTCTGACTTTCGCTTTTCAGTTGATTTTCAACAAGGAATTAGGAGTGATGAATTACCTATTGACATTATTGGGAATAAAAAACACCCCAAACTGGCTGATGGATCCACATTATGTAACATGGCTGGTAGCTATTCTGAATATTTACACCTTTTATACTGGTCAAATGATGTTGATATTTGATAGTGCTTTGAAAGAAGTTCCTAAGGAGCTCTATGAAGCAGCGGAAATAGACGGTGCAGGACCTTTCACTCGATTTTTTAGAATCACACTGCCTGCGATATCTCCCATTCTTCTCTTTAACCTGGTCACCGCTACGATAAACTCTCTGAGTGCTTCATTCACACTTATTTATCCTCTCACTGGAGGAGGGCCAGGGAAAGTTACCCAAGCAATAAGTCTGGATATCTACTACAACGCTTTTAAGACGTTCAGATTGGGTTATGCAAGTGCAGAAGCAGTAATATTGTTCATTATTTCCGCAATTGTTTCATTGTTGATGTTCGTACTGTCGAAGAAATGGGTCTATTATGAAGTTTGATGGGGAGGAACTCATATGAGAAAAAAAGCGACAGTAGGACTTCAATATGTCTTGATGATACTGGTTGCCATTATAATGTTTTTCCCAATCCTTTGGATTATTGGTTCTTCCTTTAAGCCACTCGTGGAATTCAGTTCGTATCCCCCAAGGCTGTTTCCAAAAAACTTCACGTTGAAAAATTATTATGAAGTCTTTACAAACAGCAAACTTCCTATTTACTTGCGTAATACGTTGATTCTCATGTTAGGAAATACTGTGGGTACGCTTCTTTCCAGTTCTCTTGTCGCTTATCCTCTGGCACGGATGGATTTTAAAGGGAAAAAGTTAATATTCGCTTTGATACTCGCCACCATGATGGTTCCAAGTTACGTTACGATCGTTCCACAATACATTCTCTTCAGATACTTTGGATGGCTTGATTCTTTCTTACCAATAATAGTTCCTGCCTTTTTTGCTTATCCATATAATGTGTTTCTTTTCAGACAGTTTTATAGAACGATTCCCAAAGAACTGGATGAAGCGGCTAAAATTGATGGTTGTAATGAATGGCAGATTTTTTGGAAAATAATAGTGCCCGTTTCTAAGCCCATCTTTATAACCATAGGTGTCCTTTCTTCCATATACTGGTGGAACGAATTTTTCGTCCCTATGGTTTTCATCAACTCGGAAGAACTGAAACCCCTGAGTGTGGGTATTTACAGTTTCTCGAGAACAACTTTCATTGTTCGATGGGATTTAATAATGGCAATGGCAACGATCATGATAATACCACCAATGATTCTCTTCCTTGTGGCTCGTGAATACATAACGGCAGGAATAAAAACAACGGGGTTAAAATAAAAAAGAGCCCCATGAAAGGGCTCTTTTATTGAACAAAGTGCAAAGAAGACACCATTTTCTATAAGGTGGAGATGAATTTGCAATTTAATTTGTGCCAAAATGTTAATATATCACATATAGAAGTGAAAAAGAAGGTTCTTGAATCTCAAGGAGTAATCTCAAAGGAAGGATAAGCATGCTCATAACCTACAAATTTCGTATTTACCCTACGAAGGAACAAGAAGAAAAACTGGCCAAACATTTCGGTCACACCAGATTCGTGTACAACTTCTTTCTGAACTACGCCAACATCATCTACAGAGTAATGGAACGTCCTACATACTACAACGAATGGGCATCTGTTTTGGTAAAACTCAAAAAGACAAACAAATATTCATGGCTCAACGAAGTGAACTCTCAAGCGCTCCAGCAGTCGCTGAAAGATTTAGAACGTGCATTCAAGAATTTTTTCAAAAAGCAAGCTGGCTATCCAAAGTTCAAGAAAAAGAAATTCTCCCGCCAAACCTTTCGTATTCCACAGCACATTCAGCTGTATATCAAAGAAGACAATCCAAAATACGGCTGTATATTCGTTCCCAAGTTCAAAGAAGGCATAAAAGTGCGGCTTCACAGAAAGCTTCCGAAAGACGGAAAGATAAAACAAGCAACGTTCATCAAAACACCAACGAACAAATATTACGCTGCGATAGTCTTTGAAGTCCAAGACGTTGAAGTGGAGAACAAGTCAACAGATGCTTTGGGAATAGACCTTGGAATCAAGGACACGATCACATTGAGCGACGGAAGAAAATACAGCATGCCAGACCTTTCAAAATACGAGAGACAGATCAAAAGACTTCACAGACGATTATCCAGGAAGCAGAGAGGTTCAAAGAACTGGGAGAAAGCACGTTTGCGTCTTGCAAAGCTGTACGAGAAGATAGTCACATAAAAGCGACTGCTCACAGATCACCACGATCTGTCAGCGAAGCCAACTGGAAGATCGTGGTGGAGACCTCAACATCAAAGGTATGGTTCAGAACCACAGACTTGCCAGGCACATCCACATGCAGTCGTGGAGGAGATTCTTAGAACTTCTCGAGTACAAGGCAAAGCGCTGTGGGATCGAAGTGATAAAAACAAACAGATACTATCCCTCGAGTCAGATGTGCAGTGAATGCGGGTACATAAACAAAGAAGTCAAAGACCTGAGCGTCAGAGAATGGACGTGTCCTGTATGTGGAGCGCACCACGATAGAGACGTGAACGCTGCGAAGAATCTTGCCAGGTACGGCTTGATGCTATCAGTAGGGCGGGAACCGTCCGAGTTCATGCCCGTGGACCGTGCTCTGGCGGCGGAACCCGAAAGGGGTCTACGAGCCACCACGGGTTGAAGCGGGAAGCCATGACTTCTATAAGTCATGGTAGTTCACCTTTTCTGGAAAAGTTCCTTTACCTCTTCAGCTGTCAACGGCCGATCATAGGTATTTCTATAACACCAACTTTCGTGAAGTGAGGAGGGAAAAGAGTATGTCCTACAGGATAGTGGTGGATCCAAAAGAAGTTGTCAAGCCGATTAGCAGACACATCTACGGTCATTTCACGGAACATCTGGGAAGGTGTATCTACGGCGGAATTTATGAAGAAGGTTCTCCGCTCTCTGATGAAAGGGGTTTCAGAAAAGACGTTCTGGAGGCTGTAAAGAGGATAAAAGTTTCGAACTTGAGATGGCCCGGTGGAAACTTCGTGTCGAACTACCACTGGGAAGACGGAATAGGTCCAAAAGATCAGAGGCCTGTCAGGTTCGATCTCGCCTGGCAACAGGAAGAGACGAACAGATTTGGAACGGACGAATTCATTGAGTACTGTCGTGAGATAGGAGCAGAACCTTACATCAGTATAAACATGGGAACTGGAACACTCGACGAAGCTCTCCACTGGCTCGAATACTGCAATGGAAAGGGTAATACCTACTACGCTCAACTTAGAAGAAAGTACGGTCATCCAGAACCTTACAACGTAAAGTTCTGGGGAATAGGCAACGAGATGTACGGGGAATGGCAGGTAGGCCACCTGACGGCGGACGAATACGCAAGAGCCGCCAAAGAATACACGAAATGGATGAAGGTTTTCGATCCTACAATTAAAGCGATCGCCGTGGGCTGTGACGACCCTATATGGAATCTCAGGGTTCTTCAAGAAGCAGGTGATGTGATTGACTTCATATCCTACCATTTCTACACAGGGTCCGACGATTACTACGAAACGGTCTCTACGGTTTACCTCCTCAAAGAAAGACTCATCGGAGTGAAAAAACTCATCGATATGGTGGATACTGCTAGAAAGAGAGGAGTCAAAATCGCCCTTGATGAATGGAACGTATGGTACAGAGTATCCGATAACAAACTCGAAGAACCTTACGATCTCAAAGATGGTATCTTTGCATGTGGAGTGCTTGTACTTCTTCAAAAGATGAGCGACATAGTCCCACTTGCCAATCTCGCACAGCTTGTAAACGCCCTTGGAGCTATACACACCGAGAAAGACGGTCTCATTCTCACACCCGTTTACAAGGCTTTCGAACTCATCGTGAATCATTCCGGAGAAAAGCTTGTCAAGACCCATGTTGAATCGGAGACTTACAACATAGAAGGAGTCATGTTCATCAACAAAATGCCTTTCTCTGTCGAGAACGCACCGTTCCTTGATGCCGCCGCTTCCATCTCAGAAGATGGCAAGAAACTCTTCATCGCTGTTGTAAACTACAGGAAAGAAGACGCTTTGAAGGTTCCGATCAGAGTGGAGGGACTGGGACAGAAAAAAGCCACCGTTTATACACTCACAGGTCCGGACGTGAACGCGAGAAACACCATGGAAAATCCGAACGTCGTTGATATTACCTCCGAAACCATCACCGTTGACACCGAATTTGAACACACATTTAAGCCATTCTCTTGCAGTGTGATTGAGGTAGAATTGGAGTAAGAAAAACCGCTGCCAGGAGGAGAAAGAAATGGAATATCTGATGAGCCACATTGAAAAGGAGTTCTTCGGAACAACTTCTGAGGGAATACCTGTATATCAGTACACACTCATAAACAAAAATGGAATGATGGCAAAAATCATCACTTATGGTGCGATAGTTAGAGAGTTGTGGGTGCCAGACAGTTCTGGCACCCTTTCTGATGTTGTTTTGGGATTTGACACACTCCAGGAGTACGAAGCAAAGAACTCGAACTTCTTCTTCGGAGCGATAGTGGGAAGATATGCAAACAGAATAGCCGGTGGAAGATTCGAGATCGACGGAGTCACCTATCAGCTTGCCTTGAACGATGGAGATCGTCCAAACGCGCTCCACGGTGGTGTGAAGGGATTCTACACCAGGGTCTTCAAAGCCGTTCCCATGAAAACGCCCGCTGGACCTTCCCTTGTTCTGAAGTATTTGAGCCACGATGGCGAAGAAGGCTATCCTGGAAATCTGGATCTCACAGTTATTTACACTCTCACAAACGAAAACGAACTGAAGGTAGAGTATCGTGCCAAAACGGATAAACCCACTGTTGTGAACCTCACACAACATTCCTATTTTAACCTTACCGGTGATGGTTCAATACTTGATCACGAGCTTATGATAAACGCAGATAACTACACCCCCGTTGACGAGAACCTTATACCAACAGGAGAAATCGCCCCTGTTAATGGTACGCCTTTCGATCTCAGGACATTCAAAGTTCTGAGAGATGCCATTGAACCGTTGAAAAGCACTACAACAAAAGGCTTCGATATAAACTACGTTTTAAACGGTGAAAATGGAAAGCTAAAGCTTGCAGCCGTTTTGAAGGATAGCGAGACCGGAAGAAAGATGGAAGTTTACACAACAGAGCCGGGTCTTCAACTCTACACGGGAAACTTCCTCGATGTGAAGGGAAAATGCGGTACATACTACGGACCGTACTCAGGTTTGTGTCTTGAAGCACAGCACTTCCCCGATTCTCCAAATCATGCAAACTTTCCAAGCACCATCTTGAGACCAGGTGAGGAGTACAGACAGGTTACTGTTTATAGATTCGTTGTAAACGGTTGTAAGGAGAAGAAAAACTAAGCATTCTGTTAATAATCACGAATAATTTTCTGTATTCTGGTATTTCGATATGAAATGACCGAGAACTGAATTTGAACTTTTCTGTTATTGTAGTGTATATTATGTAATGTACGTACCTATCATAACCATTAGTATTCCTACCGTAGGAGGTGTTTTTCATGAGGAAAGGTTTGCTGTTGCTTGGTATGATTTTGCTGCTGTCGGTGTTTGTTTTCTCAGAAGACATGACAATACTTCTGGCACCGAAATCACTCAACAATCCGTACTGGTTTGCGGTGGAGAACGGGATGAAAGATGCGGCAGAGAAACTGGGAATCAAAGCGATATTCGACGCACCAGTTGAGGCAGATGCAGCGAAGCAGGCAGAGAAGATACTGAGCTACATAGTGAAAGGTGTAGACGGGATAGGCATTTCACCGAACGATCCTGAAGGGATAAAGGTAGTTGTCAAGAGGGCACTTGACAAGGGGATACCAGTAATCATGTTTGACTCTGACTCACCGGACAGTGGAAGGTATGCTTACATAGGAACCAACAACTACAACGCAGGATACGAAGCAGGAAAATTGATGGCGCAGCTTATAGAAAAATACAGACCTGAGAAGAAGACAATCAAACTTGCGATACTCACAGGTGGTCTTGCTGCGTTGAATTTGAACGAAAGGATCAGAGGCTTCAAAGATGCTCTTGAGGACTACTCCAAGAAGAGCGGAAAAGAGATAGTCTACGTTGCTGATCCGTTCCCGTGTAATGACGATGCAGCGAAAGCGATTCAGATACTGAGGGATGCTTCTAGAAAGTACACGGATCTTGACGGGTGGTTCGCTTCAAACGCTTCTCTTGTTGCACCTCCGAACACCATTATTTCGGCTCTCGGTGGACCGCAGAGAGCGAAGGAACTTCTGATAGTTGCTTTTGATACTTTGGAACCAGAGCTTGAGCTTGTCAAAGCTGGTGTTATAAAAGGTCTCATAGGGCAAAGACCGTACGACATGGGTTATTTCTCCACGGTATTGCTCTATTTCATGGCAAAAGATGGTGTTGAAAAAACCCTTGGAAATCTTGAAAAAATAGTGGCAGAATACGGGAAACCTGATTACAAGATAATAAAAGAAAGGGACTACATCATCGACACAGGTGTTGATGTTGTCACGAGTGAAAATATTGATGAGTACTATGAATACGCAAAGAAAATCTATACAAAGCGATAAGTACAAATTCTAAAATTTCGAGATTAATTGGGGGGTCATCCCCCCTTCTTTATGAAAAGAAAAGGATAAAAACAATGGTGAGGAGGCGTGGTTGAGTTGTGGAAAAAGCTGTTCAAGGCGAGGGAAGCGGGGATATTTCTAATACTCATAGCGATAGTGGTGTTTTTAGGGGTAACGACGAGAGAATTTTTGACAGTGGAGAACATATTCACGGTGATACTGAACGTATCGTTCATAGCGATCATGTCATTTGGGATGACGATGGTGATCATCACATCTGGGATAGATTTGTCGGTAGGGTCCATACTTGGGGCGGCGAGTGTAGTGATGGGGCTTTTGATGAATGAGAAGGGTTTGTCACCATTTTTGAGTGTGGTCATAGGATTGGCGGTAGGAGTAGGCTTTGGGCTTGCGAACGGGCTTTTGATCACGAAGGCGAGGTTAGCACCGTTCATCAGCACATTGGGAATGTTGAGCGTAGGGAGAGGACTTGCGTACGTGATGAGCGGGGGATGGCCCATATCACCGTTTCCAGAGAGCTTCACAGTGCACGGGCAAGGAATGGTAGGGCCAGTGCCGGTACCGGTGATCTACATGGCGGTGATAGGGGTGATAGCCCACATATTTTTGAAGTACACAGTGACGGGGCGAAGGATCTATGCGATAGGAGGGAACATGGAAGCGTCGAAGCTGGTGGGGATCAAGACAGACAGGATACTGATCATGGTGTACACGATAAACGGATTTCTTGCTGCGTTTGCGGGATTTCTATTGACGGCATGGCTTGGGGTGGCCCAACCGAATGCGGGGCAGGGGTATGAGCTGGACGTGATAGCGGCTACGGTGATAGGAGGGACGAGTTTGTCTGGTGGTGAAGGGACGATACTGGGGGCGTTTTTAGGGGCAGTGATAATGGGGGTATTGAGGAACGGGATGATACTGCTTGGGGTATCGTCGTTCTGGCAGCAAGTGGTGATAGGCATAGTGATCATCATAGCGATAGCGATAGACCAGATCAGGAGGGCGAAAGAGAGATGAAGCCCATACTTGAGGTGAAGAACATACACAAGAGATTTCCAGGGGTACATGCGCTCAAAGGGGTAAGCATGGAATTTTATCCTGGTGAGGTACATGCGATAGTTGGGGAGAACGGGGCAGGTAAGAGCACATTGATGAAGATAATAGCAGGGGTGTATCAACCCGATGAAGGTGAGATCATATACGAAGGGAAGAGTGTGAGGTGGAACCATCCGAGTGAAGCGATAAATGCAGGGATAGTGACGGTGTTTCAGGAGCTATCGGTGATGGACAACCTGTCGGTTGCGGAGAACATATTCATGGGAGACGAAGAGAAGAGAGGGATCTTTGTAGATTACAAGAAGATGTACAGAGAAGCGGAGAGGTTCATGAGAGAGGAATTTGGCATAGAGATAGATCCTGAGGAGAAGCTGGGGAAATACTCCATAGCGATCCAGCAGATGGTGGAGATAGCAAGGGCGGTATACAAAAGAGCGAAAGTGCTGATACTGGACGAGCCGACCTCGTCGCTTACACAGAAAGAGACAGAAAAACTCTTTGAGGTTGTGAAGAATCTCAAGGAGAAAGGTGTGGCAATACTCTTCATATCGCACAGGCTGGAAGAGATCTTCGAGATCTGTGACAGGGTGAGTGTGCTGAGAGACGGGGAGTACATAGGGACAGATAGCATAGAGAACCTGACGAAAGAAAAGATCGTGGAGATGATGGTGGGAAGGAAATTAGAGAAGTTTTACATAAAAGAAGCGCATGAACCCGGGGAAGTGGTACTTGAAGTGAAAAACCTGTCTGGGGAAGGATTCGAGGACGTATCGTTCAGTTTGAGGAGAGGGGAGATACTTGGTTTTGCTGGGCTTGTTGGGGCAGGAAGGACAGAACTGATGGAGACGATATTTGGATTCAGGCCAAAGAGGGGAGGTGAGATATACATAGAAGGGAAGAAAGTGGAGATAAACCATCCTCTGGATGCGATAGAACAGGGGATAGGACTTGTGCCAGAAGACAGAAAAAGACTGGGACTCATATTGATCATGAGTATCATGCACAACGTATCGCTGCCGAGTCTTGATAGAATAAAGAAAGGGCCTTTCATATCGTTTAAAAGAGAGAAAGAACTGGCGAACTGGGCGATAAAGACCTTTGACATAAGGCCACCGTATCCAGACAGGAAGGTGTTGTATCTTTCTGGTGGCAACCAGCAGAAAGTAGTACTTGCGAAATGGCTTGCTTTGAAACCGAAGATTCTCATACTGGACGAACCGACACGAGGAATAGATGTAGGGGCAAAGGCAGAGATATACAGGATCATGTCACAGCTTGCAAAAGAAGGAGTAGGTGTCATCATGATCTCGTCTGAACTTCCTGAAGTTCTTCAAATGAGTGACAGAATCGCTGTGATGAGCTTTGGAAAACTCGCTGGTATCATTGATGCCAAAGATGCTTCTCAAGAAAAAGTTATGAAACTCGCTGCTGGGTTGAATTTGTAACTTATAGCAAGGAGGTAAATCATGTACGAAAAAGAAAGGAAAGAGCTATACAATGCCCATCTTCTGTTGGAAAAATACGGTCTTGTCGCTTACACAAGCGGTAACGTGAGTGTGAGAATCGGTGATCATGTTCTGATAAAGCCCTCCGGTGTTCCATACACCGAGCTGAAACCAGAAGACTTCGTCGTGGTGGACCTTGAAGGAAACGTGATCGAGGGAGAGAAGAAACCTTCCGTCGATACAGCCACACATCTGTATCTCTACAAACACCTCGACTGGGCAAAATCCGTGATTCACACTCATTCAACATTCGCCATGGTGTGGGCAATTCTCGAAAAATCAATCCCCGTTCTTTGCACGGCACATGCGGATGTTTTCGGAGAGGAGATTCCTCTTACAGAATACGCTCCTGTAGGATCCGAGGCGATTGGAAAAGCTGTTGTGAAAGTGATTGGAAAATCCGGTGCTGTTCTTCTCAGAAAACACGGTGTTATGATCGTGGGGACCTCTGTGGACGATGCGGTGAAAAAGGCGATTTTCCTTGAGGAGGTAGCAAAGGCAGCGTACTTTGCGACACTTGCAGGAAAACCCACACCATTGCCACCTGACGAGGTGGATCATCTCTACAATCAGTACCACACCAAGTACGGTCAGAAGTGAGGAGGGGGAACATGTACCTCATCGGAAGTGATATAGGAACTCAGGGGACGAAATCCGTCATTGTGAACGAAAAAGGAGAAGTACTCGCTGAGGCTTTCAGAGAGTACGAAGTCATAACTCCAAAACCAAACTGGGCAGAACAGTGGCCTGATGTCTGGGTTAAAGCAGTCTTTGAAACTGTAAAAGAAGTGGTGGAGAAATCTGGGGTATCGAAGAAAGAAATAGCTGGGATTGCCATTAGCGGGCTCTACGGTGGATCGGGCATTCCAGTTGACAGGAACATGCAACCCCTCAGACCCTGCCTCATCTGGATGGACAGAAGAGCGGTGAAAGAGACGGAGTGGGTGAAACAGAACGTTCCCAAGGAAAAGCTCTTCGAAATCACAGGAAATTACGTGGATTCGTACTTTGGCTTTACGAAAATCATGTGGATCAGAAACAACGAACCAGAGATCTGGGAAAAGATCTACAAGTTCATCACTCCTAAGGACTACGTGATCTATCAAATGACGGGAGAAGTTGTCATCGACTATTCCTCTGCTGGAAACCTGGGTGGTGTTTTTGACATCAGAAAGCTCACCTGGTCCAAGGAGATGTGCGATGTTCTCGGAATACCAATTGAGTTTCTCCCCGAGAGAATAGTGAAGTCTTCTGACGTGGTTGGAAGAGTGACGAAAGAAGCTGCGGAATTGTGCGGGCTCCTCGAGGGAACACCCGTTGTAGCTGGTGGAATAGACGCCCCAGTTGCCCAGCTTTCTGCCGGTGCACTTGAAGAGGGAGAACACGTTGCGATGGTGGGTACTTCCACCTGCTGGGGAACGGTCCACGACGGTTCGAAACTGGCTTTCGGGCTTGTGAATTATCCTTACGTGGTTTACGACACTGAAAGGATCTACACATTTGGAGGGTCCGCTACAACGGGGGCTCTCGCCAGGTGGTTTAAGGAACAGTTCGGTGAGAGCGAGACAATCGTCGGTGAAAGAACTGGCATCTCACCGTACCAGCTCTTTGACAAGGAGGTAGCAAACATCCCTGCTGGAAGCGAGGGTATCATCGTTCTTCCATACTTCATGGGTGAAAGATCTCCGATATGGGATCCTACCGCAAGGGGTGTGTTCTTTGGGGTCACTCTCTATCACAAGAGAGCACACCTCTACAGGGCACTAATGGAAGGAGGAGCGTATGCCCTGAGACACAACATGGAAGAGGGCTTGAAAGCTGGTTTGAAACTGAACGACGAGTGCTGGATCGTCGGTGGTGTTTCCAAATCTTCCGTGTGGGTTAAAATATTCGCGGATGTCACCGGTTTCAAAATGAGACAGGTTGCAAGCCTTGTGGAGGCTCCTTACGGAGATGCCTTCCTTGCGGGACTCGGAACAGGCGTTATAGACAAGCCCGAGAGAATAAAAGAGTGGGTGAAATACAGAGATCCCGTGGAGCCAGATCCGGAGAACAAGAAGATCTACGACAGGTACTACGAAATATACAGAGATCTCTATGAGAGAACAAAAGACCTGATGGCGAGGTTGTGAGGGATGAAGGATATCCTGGGAAAAACCTTCGAGTGCAGTTGCGGGAAAACTCATGAGGTTCCAGATATAGAAATCCTGGAGACATCCATAAGAGAGGCACCGGATGTTTTCCCGGATGCGTTTTTCATAGCAGACCTGAACACCGCTTCCCTGGTGGACTTGCCCGGGAAGCGGTCTTTCGTTTTCAACGAGAGAAGACCCATTGCAACGATGGAAAACGTTGAAAAAATAGTGAAAGCATCTGGAGATTTCCCGGAGATCGTATCGATTGGATCTGGCAGCCTCACAGACATAGCAAGATACGCGGCATATCTTTCTGGAAAGCGTTTCTCGTGTGTTCCCACAGCGCCTTCTGTGGATGCTTATACTTCCACCGTGGCACCTATCCTGGTGAACGGTGTGAAAAAGACCTTCATGGCGATTCCCCCCAGGAGAATCCTTTTAGATATCGAGGTGTTGAGAAACGCACCGATGGACCTTTTGAGGGCTGGCGTAGGAGACATCGTTGCCAAGATTCCCGCGAGAATGGACTGGATTCTTTCACATATCGTTACGGGTGAATACATCTGTGACTTCGTCTGGGACGACATGAAAGATCTGTTGAAAGAAATTCTTTTGAAGTCAAAGGACATTCTCAACAGAGAAAGAAGCGCCATCAAAACACTCATAGAGGCCCATCTCGTTTCGGGAATCAACATGGTCATCATGGGAAATTCAAGGCCGGCGTCCGGTGCAGAACACATGGTTTCCCATCTGATAGAGATGTTTCATGAAGAAAAAGAGGAGATGCCTCCTTTCCATGGCCTGACAGTGATGATAGGAGTTTTTGTTTCGATGAAGGCGTACGAGGCACTTGTAGAGAAAAAAGAGATACCTCTAGAAGAGTACTCCATTGAGGAAAGAAGGAAAGAACTTCTTGAGCTCTTCGAAGAAAGAAAAGTAGAAGAATTTTTAAAAACATACGCCGGGAAGAAACTCCCAAAAATCGAAGCAGATATAGTCAGAGAACCAATGGAAAGCATCTATAAGGAATTTTTCCCCCATCTCAAAAGAACTCTTGAGACGATAGATGTGAACTCGATGATCAACAGCTACAGCAAAGACTTTCTGTCAAAAGTTGTACGTCTCGCAAACACCATAAGGGACAGATTCACCGTCCTGGATGTCTTTGATGGGATGAAGATCCTCAAGAATTTTTCCAAAATAGTGTTTTGAAACATTCCAGGAGTCCGGTATAATTTTTGTTGAAAATCATAACTCTATAGATATATCTGGTGACAGTATGAGAGATACGAAAGGGCATCTCAGATTTCTTGTTCTTCACATAATTTCTCAACAACCCTCTCATGGGTACTACATAATGAAGAAGATCTCCCAGATGGTAGGATCAGAACCTCCGAGTCCTGGTGCGCTCTACCCGATACTCTCTTCCCTCAGGAAGCAGAAATACATCGAAACGTACAACGAGGGGAAAAGAAAGGTTTACCGTTTGACTGATAAGGGGAGAAAGTACCTGGAAGAACACAAAGAAGAGATCAAGAAAGCCCTGGATTTCGCAGAGAGGTTCAGAGTCTTTTCTGAAATTTGTGGTCTTTCCCTGAGAAATGTAGTGGATGTGATTTTCAAAAACGCGAAAGATCTCACACCGGAACAAAAGAAGAAATTAAAACACGCCACGGAAGACTTTGAAAGGAGCGTATACAACATTATCTACGGAGGGAAAAACTCGAAATGAAAACACTCGCCAGATATTTAAAGCTGTACTGGATATTTGCTGTTCTTGCACCGCTTTTCATGGTTGTAGAAGTGATATGTGATCTTTCACAACCCACTCTTTTGGCACGTATCGTCGACGAAGGAATCGCGCGTGGAGACTTTTCTCTGGTTTTGAAAACAGGGATCCTCATGTTGATAGTGGCACTGATAGGTGCGGTGGGAGGAATAGGCTGCACGGTCTTCGCGAGTTACGCCAGCCAGAACTTTGGAGCCGACTTGAGGCAAGATCTCTTCAGAAAAGTTCTGAGCTTTTCTATTTCCAACGTGAACAGATTCCACACTTCATCTTTGATAACGCGTCTCACCAACGACGTAACTCAGCTTCAAAACCTGGTGATGATGCTTCTCAGGATCGTTGTCAGAGCGCCTCTTCTCTTTGTAGGTGGAATTGTCATGGCGGTGTCTATCAATGCGAAGCTCTCTTCCGTTTTGATCTTTTTGATACCTCCCATCGTTCTTCTCTTTGTGTGGCTCACTAGGAAAGGGAATCCTCTCTTTCGAAAGATACAGGAGAGCACTGACGAGGTCAACAGAGTCGTGAGAGAAAACCTCATGGGTGTCAGGGTAGTGAGGGCCTTTCGAAGAGAAGAATACGAGAATGAGAACTTTCGGAAAGCAAACGAATCTCTGAGAAGATCCATCATCAATGCCTTTTCGCTCATTGTTTTTGCACTGCCCCTTTTCATATTCATCGTGAATATGGGAATGATCGCCGTCCTGTGGTTTGGAGGGGTTCTCGTTAGAAACAACCAGATGGAGATAGGAAGCATCATGGCATACACGAATTATCTCATGCAGATCATGTTCTCTCTCATGATGATCGGAAACATTCTCAATTTCATTGTAAGAGCCAGTGCTTCCGCAAAGAGAGTTCTCGAGGTGTTGAACGAAAAACCTGCGATTGAAGAAGCGGACAATGCCTTAGCACTTCCAAATGTGGAGGGGAGCGTTTCCTTCGAAAATGTCGAATTCAGATACTTCGAAAACACCGATCCTGTTCTCAGTGGAGTGAACTTCTCCGTTGAATCAGGATCACTCGTTGCCGTTCTGGGTGAAACAGGGTCCGGAAAGAGCACCCTCATGAACCTCATTCCAAGACTCATCGATCCAGAACGTGGACGTGTGGAAGTCGATGAACTGGATGTTCGGACGGTGAAGCTGAAAGATCTGAGAGGTCACATATCTGCTGTTCCTCAGGAAACCGTGCTGTTTTCGGGAACCATCAAAGAGAACCTGAAATGGGGAAGAGAAGATGCCACAGATGATGAAATCGTGGAGGCGGCGAAGATCGCTCAGATACATGATTTCATAATCAGTCTGCCCGAAGGATACGATTCTCGCGTCGAAAGGGGAGGAAGGAACTTCTCGGGAGGTCAGAAACAGAGACTTTCCATAGCCCGTGCCCTTGTAAAAAAGCCAAAGGTACTGATACTCGACGACTGCACGAGCTCAGTGGATCCCATAACTGAGAAAAGAATACTGGATGGGTTGAAGCGATACACGAAAGGATGTACGACCTTCATCATCACTCAGAAGATCCCAACGGCTCTTCTCGCCGATAAAATCCTAGTCCTTCATGAGGGGAAAGTGGCGGGATTTGGCACCCACAAAGAGTTGCTCGAACACTGCAAACCCTATCGAGAAATATACGAATCCCAGTTTGGAAACGGGGTGATGAACGATGCCTGAGATCAGAAGAAGGCCACACGGACCAATTTTAGAAAAACCCGCACTGAAAAATCCCACGGCCACGTTGAGAAGACTCCTCGGTTATCTGAGACCTCACACTTTCACTTTGATCATGGTCTTTGTTTTCGTCACCGTTTCTTCCATACTTGGTGTTCTCTCACCGTATCTCATAGGAAGAACTATCGATGTTGTTTTCGTTCCGAGAAGATTCGATCTTCTTCCCAGGTACATGCTGATTCTCGGAACGATTTATGCGCTTACGTCTCTTCTCTTCTGGCTTCAGGGAAAAATCATGTTAACGCTTTCCCAGGATGTTGTTTTTCGTTTGAGAAAGGAACTTTTCGAGAAGCTTCAAAGAGTTCCGGTCGGCTTCTTCGACAGAACACCTCACGGAGACATCATAAGCAGAGTCATAAACGATGTGGACAATATAAACAACGTTCTTGGAAACAGTATCATTCAGTTCTTCTCGGGAATTGTGACACTCGCAGGTGCTGTGATCATGATGTTCAGAGTGAATGTGATCCTTTCACTCGTCACACTCTCAATAGTTCCCTTGACCGTTCTCATCACGCAGATCGTCTCCAGCCGAACCAGAAAATACTTCTACGAAAATCAAAGAGTCCTCGGCCAGCTCAACGGGATCATAGAAGAAGACATCTCTGGCCTCAGCGTGATAAAACTCTTCACCCGAGAGGAGAAAGAGATAGAGAAGTTCGACCAGGTGAACGAGAGTCTCAGAAAGGTGGGAACGAAGGCTCAGATCTTTTCAGGTGTTCTCCCCCCTCTGATGAACATGGTCAACAACCTCGGATTTGCCCTGATCAGCGGTTTTGGAGGATGGCTCGCCTTGAAAGACATAATCACAGTGGGTACCATAGCCACCTTCATAGGCTACACGAGGCAATTCACAAGACCGTTGAACGAGCTTTCTAACCAGTTCAACATGATCCAGATGGCGCTTGCGAGTGCTGAAAGAATCTTTGAGATTCTCGATCTGGAGGAAGAAAAAGACGATCCTGATGCTGTGGAACTGAGGGAAGTCAGAGGAGAAATCGAGTTCAAGAATGTCTGGTTCTCCTACGACAAGAAAAAGCCTGTTCTTAAAGACATAACCTTTCACATAAAACCGGGTCAGAAGGTTGCACTGGTGGGTCCCACAGGGTCCGGAAAGACGACGATCGTGAATCTGTTGATGAGATTCTACGACGTGGACAGAGGGCAGATCCTCGTGGATGGTATAGATATAAGAAAAATAAAGAGGAGTTCTCTGAGATCCAGCATAGGCATCGTCCTTCAGGATACTATTTTGTTTTCCACAACCGTGAAAGAAAACCTCAAATACGGAAATCCTGACGCTACCGACGAAGAAATAAAAGAAGCAGCGAAACTGACACATTCCGACCACTTCATAAAGCACCTGCCTGAGGGTTACGAAACGGTCCTCACCGACAACGGTGAAGATCTGAGTCAGGGTCAAAGACAGCTTCTTGCCATAACAAGAGCTTTCCTTGCGAATCCAAAGATCCTGATACTGGACGAAGCCACCAGCAACGTTGACACAAAGACGGAGAAAAGCATACAGGCAGCCATGTGGAAACTCATGGAGGGGAAGACCAGCATCATCATAGCTCACAGATTGAACACGATAAAAAACGCAGATCTGATCATCGTTTTAAGAGACGGAGAAATTGTGGAGATGGGAAAACACGATGAGTTGATTCAAAAGCGAGGCTTTTATTACGAGCTCTTCACAAGCCAATACGGTCTCGTTGTAGAAAAAGAATGAGCCCCGAGATGGGGCTCATGAAAGTTTTATGGAAGCTCTGTCGTATGCCAGTATTTCTTTTTGAATTCTTCAGGTTCCATCTTTGCGAGCTTTGCTAGTTTTTCGAGAGTTTCGGGATCTTCGAGATCTTTCTTTTCCAGCCTTATCATGTATTTTCTTGCTACTCTGTAATCTTCCGATCGAACATCCACCACTCTCACCTTTGTCCTTCCGGTCTTTGGATCCATGAAAGCGTCGAAGGGAAGAATCTTGATTCTGCCACCAACCACGCACACCATCCCGCCAGGGAGATCGGAATAGTCTCCAAGGAGAAATCTCACTGCACCGTAACCGAGTGTTCTGGTGTATACTATGTCGAAAGGTATAGGGCGTGCGCTTCTGAGTTCGTATCCTATTGTGACATCGACGATGTGGATTCTTTCACCTCTTTCAGCGTATCTCCTCTCGATCGCCCGTTTCAGAATGGTGGCGAGCGGGATCTCTGCAAGTCTCAGGTGTCCGTGTGGGTCTTTTTCGACTATCACACCGGGAATGTTGGCGAGTTCTTCAGGATCCATCTTTTCTGCGATACCTTCACCTATGACCGCCACTCCATCGTCTCTTCCCATGAGTTTTCTCTTGAGAATCGCTCCATCAAGAACGTCGCACACTTCTTCGAGCGTCACTCCCTCTTTGAACTCTTCAGGAATGATCGTGATCGTTGCACTCGCCGCTTTTCCAACGCCGAGAGCGAGGTGCCCGGCTTCTCTTCCCATCATGGCCACAAAGTACCACCTGTTCGTTGTTCTTGAGTCTTGCATGAGATTGTAGACGAGCTCTGTGGCTACGTGACGAGCTGTTTCGAAACCGAACGTGGGCATGTTCTCCGGAAGAGGGAGATCGTTGTCTATAGTCTTTGGAACGTGGACCACCTTTATTTCGCCCTTCGATCTTTCACACACTTTGCTCGCGGAGAACGCGGTGTCGTCCCCGCCGATAGTAACAAGATACTTTATCCCGAGCTTTTTGAGAGTCTGAACTGTCTTCTCGAGGGTTTCTTCGGATTTGGCAGGATTCACCCTCGAGGTTCTGAGAATGGATCCACCTTCGATGTGGATTCTGGAGACATCTTCGATGGAAAGTTTTTTCACCATATTCGTTTTTCCCTCTACGAGGTGTTTGAATCCATCGTATATTCCGATCACTTCGAGTCCGTTGTTTATAGCTTCGATGGTAACAGAACTTATCACACTGTTGATTCCAGGTGCCGGCCCTCCACCAACGAGTATCCCCAATCTTTCAGCCACTTCAACCCCTCCCCTTGCTTAATGTCTTCAAAACATATTCTACCAATTTTTCTGCGAAAGTGTTAAATCTTTTTTGAAATGAAAAGCATTAAAATGCCAGCCTGTGCCATGCAGTACTGTTTAACTTTACCTTCAAGTTTGTATGGTAAAATTTCCCAAAGCCCTCCTTCATTTTTAATCGTTCCAGTGTATAGTTATACAACACGGAGGTGTTATTTTGATACAAAAGGGACTGGAAGGCGTCAAAATATGTGAAAGTTCGATATGCTATCTGGATGGCATCAACGGAAGGCTCTACTACCGAGGAATACCGGTTGAGGAACTCGCGGAAAAATCGACCTTCGAAGAAACGGCCTACTTTCTCTGGTACGGAAAGCTTCCCACAAAGAGTGAGCTTGAAGAATTCAAAAGGAAAATGGCAGATTACAGAGAGCTTCCTGATGAAGCCCTTGAAATTCTTTACCATCTTCCGAAAGACCTTCATTACATTGATGTTTTGAAGATATTCCTTTCCATTCACGGTTCCATGGATGGGAACGATGAGGATCTCAGAGAAAAAGCCATCAGGGTTGCCAGCGTCTTTCCCACAATACTGGCTTACTACTACAGGTACTCTAAGGGAAAAGAATTGATAAAGCCAAGAAAGGATCTACCGCACGTTGAGAATTTTTACTACATGATGTTCGGTGAGAGAAACGGAAAGGTCCGTCTTCTGGAATCTGCGTTCATTCTTCTCATGGAGCAGGATATAAATGCTTCTACCTTTGCTGCGCTCGTGATAGCTTCCACACTCTCCGATCTTTATTCCTGTATTGTGGGGGCTCTCGGAGCGCTCAAAGGTCCCCTACACGGTGGTGCGAGTGAAAAGGTTCCGCCCATGCTAGAAGAGATCGGAAGTGAAGACAGGGTGGAAGAGTTCGTTCAAAAGTGTCTGAAAGAGAAAAGAAAGATCATGGGATTCGGGCATCGAGTTTACAAAACTTACGATCCGAGAGCGGTGTTTTTGAAGAGAGTTCTTCAGGAACACTTTCCAGATAGCAAACTGTTCAGAATCGCCAGCAAGCTGGAAGAATACATCGTTTCTAACAAGATCAAAAACATATACCCGAATGTGGATCTGTATTCGAGCGTTCTCTTCGAAGAGCTCGGTTTTCCAAGGAACATGTTCACTGCCCTGTTTGCAACTGCTCGCGTTGTCGGATGGACCGCTCATGTGATCGAATACGTGAGCGACAACAAGCTGATCAGACCAACTAGTGAGTACGTGGGTCCTATGGATGTCGAATACATTCCTATCGAGCGGAGGGATGAGAATGGGTAAGACACTCGCAGAAAAGATCTTTTCTGAACATACTGGAAGAGACGTGAAAGCCGGAGAAATCGTACTCGCGAGAGTGGATATAGCCATGGCCCAGGATGGAACAGGCCCCCTGATGATAAACGAATTCAGAGAACTCGGCTTCAAAGAAGTGAAGGTCCCGAAGGCCTTCCTCTTCATCGATCACGCTTCTCCGAGCCCGAGGAAAGAGCTTTCGAATTCGCAGAAGATGATGAGAGAATTTGGAAAAGAGATGGGAGTCAAGGTTTTCGATGCGGGAGACGGGATATCCCACCAGATCCTCGCGGAAAAATACGTGAAACCCGGCGATCTGGTAGCAGGTGCGGATTCGCACACCTGCACTGCCGGTGGGCTCGGTGCTTTCGGAACGGGAATGGGGTCCACAGATGTTGCGATCATCTTCGGGCTTGGACAGAACTGGTTCAAAGTACCTGAGTCGATCAAAGTTGTGGTGAACGGGAAGTTACAGGATGGAGTTTACGCGAAAGACATTATTCTCGAGATCGCGAGAATTCTGGGAAGCGACGGCGCAACTTACAAAGCGTTGGAGTTCCACGGAAGCTGTATCGAAAATATGAATGTGGAGGACAGACTCACCATTTCCAACATGGCGGTGGAAGTGGGAGCGAAAGCAGGTCTCATGCCTTCTGATGAGAAGACCAGAGAGTTCCTGAAAAAGATGGGAAGAGAGGAGGACTTCAGAGAGTTGAAAGCAGATCCAGACGCGGTTTACGAGACAGAGATAGAGATAGATGCCACCACACTCGAACCACTCGTCTCTTTGCCTCACTATGTGGACAACGTGAGAAAGGTAAGCGAGGTTGAAAAGGAAAAGATAAAGATAGATCAAGTGTTCATAGGAACCTGTACGAACGGAAGACTCCAGGATCTTGAGATCGCTTTGAAAATTCTTGAGAAACACGGAAAGCACCCGGATGTGAGGCTGATCGTCGGCCCCGCTTCAAGGAAGGTCTACATGGACGCCCTTGAAAAGGGAATAATCAAGAAATTCGTTGAACTTGGAGCGGCAGTTATACCACCGGGTTGCGGCCCGTGTGTTGGAATCCACATGGGTGTTCTTGGAGACGGAGAGAGGGTACTTTCCACGCAGAACAGAAACTTCAAGGGAAGGATGGGAAACCCCAACGCGGAGATATACCTTGCTTCTCCTGCAACGGCGGCAGCCACCGCGGTAACTGGATACATCACAGATCCGAGAAGGTTCATTTGAAGGAGGGTGGAGCATGATAAGGGGAAGAGTCTGGAAGTTCGGTGACAATATATCGACTGACCATATAGCACCTGGAAGGTACTTTCATCTGAGGAACAATCTTGAGGAGCTCGCAAAACACGTCCTGGAAGATGCCATGGAAGATTTCGCAAAGAAGGTGCAGAAAGGTGACATCATCGTGGCCGGCAAGAACTTCGGACTTGGTTCTTCCAGAGAGCACGCTGCGCGTATCATAAAGATCGCTGGTGTTTCCTGTATCGTGGCGAAGTCTTTCGCAAGGATCTTTTACCGAAACGCCATCAATGTGGGGCTTCCGGTTATAGAGCTCAAAGAAGTCGACGAGATCAACCAGGGAGACGAACTTGAGATAGATCTCGAAAACGGTATTTTGAAGAACCTCACAACAGGGAAAGAATACAGATTCACTCCTATTCCGAAGTTTCTCCTCGAGATACTGAAAGAAGACGGTATAGTGAACTATCTGAAAAAACACGGTTCCTTCCCGAAGGTTTAGGGGGTGAGAGTTGTGGATGAACTCCTCGAGAAGGCGAAGAAGGTACGAGAGGCTTGGGATGTTCTGAGAAACGCGACGACGAGGGAAAAGAACAAAGCGATAAAGAAGATAGCCGAGAAACTCGATGAGAGGAGAAAAGAAATCCTCGAGGCGAACAGAATCGACGTGGAAAAGGCCCGCGAGCGGGGTGTGAAAGAATCCCTTGTCGATAGACTCGCCCTGAACGATAAAAGAATCGATGAGATGATAAAAGCTTGCGAGACGGTGATTGGACTGAAAGATCCCGTGGGAGAAGTAATCGATTCTTGGGTGAGAGAAGACGGACTCAGAATCGCGAGGGTGAGGGTTCCCATCGGTCCGATAGGGATCATTTACGAATCCAGGCCGAACGTCACTGTGGAGACCACGATCTTGGCCCTGAAGAGCGGTAACACCATACTGCTCAGGGGCGGATCCGACGCTCTTAACTCGAACAAGGCGATAGTCTCAGCCATAAAGGAAGCGCTCAAAGAAACAGAGATTCCAGAAAGCTCCGTTGAATTCATAGAGAACACCGACAGATCCCTCGTTCTTGAGATGATACGGCTCAGAGAGTATCTCTCCCTCGTCATTCCACGTGGTGGATACGGCCTCATCAGCTTTGTGCGTGACAACGCGACTGTTCCGGTACTGGAAACAGGTGTTGGAAACTGTCACATCTTCGTCGATGAGAGCGCCGATCTGAAGAAGGCTGTTCCGGTCATAATAAACGCGAAGACACAAAGGCCTGGTACCTGTAACGCTGCAGAGAAACTGCTCGTTCATGAGAAGATAGCGAAGGAGTTTCTTCCTGTGATCGTGGAGGAGCTGAGCAAACACGGCGTCGAAGTGAGAGGCTGTGAAAAGACCAGAGAAATCGTGCCGGACGTGGTACCGGCTACTGAAGAGGACTGGCCCACCGAGTATCTGGATCTCATCATCGCCATCAAAGTGGTCAGAGATGTGGATGAGGCAATTGAGCATATAAAGAAATATTCCACAGGACATTCCGAATCGATTCTGACTGAAAACTATTCGAACGCTAAAAAGTTCGTTTCAGAAATCGATGCCGCAGCCGTTTACGTGAACGCTTCGACCAGGTTCACAGACGGTGGACAGTTCGGATTCGGTGCCGAGATCGGAATCAGCACTCAGAGATTCCACGCAAGAGGTCCTGTGGGACTCAGAGAGCTCACCACGTACAAATTCGTCGTTCTTGGAAATTATCATGTGAGGGAATGATTATGAAAGTCGTTGTAAAGGTTGGAAGCAACCTGCTTGTGGGAAGTTCTGGCTTGAGAAAGTCTTACATCGCAGAACTCTGTCGCGAGGTTGCACGTTTGAAAAGTCAAGGGCACGAAATTTCCATCATCACATCTGGGGCCCGCGCTGCGGGCTTTACTTATCTTGGAAAAGGAAAGAGAACACAGGACCTTCACATAAAACAGGCTCTCTGCGCTGTGGGACAGGTCCAGCTCATGAAGGTGTACGAAAACGCCTTCGATTTCTATGGCATCAAAATCGCCCAGATCCTGCTCACAAGGGACACTTTTTCCAACAGAAAAAGGTACCTGAACCTCAGAAACACACTGATCGGACTCTCGGAGTTCGATGTTGTACCCATCGTGAACGAAAACGACACAGTTGCAACAGAGGAGATCACACTCGGTGACAACGACACGCTCGCTGCCATGTTCTCGATAGCCTGGGATGCGGACTTCCTTGTGCTTTTCACAACGGTGGATGGAGTCATCGATGAGAACGGAAAACTCGTCGAAAGATTCGACGAGTCGGTGAAACTGAAAGATATGGGAAAGAGCAGCTGGGGAACTGGTGGTATCAGATCCAAGATAGAATCTGCGTTGATGGCTTCAAGATGCGGTGTGAAAGCGACCATATGCAGCGGAAACGACGTTTCAAACCTCACAAGGTTTGTGAAGGGAGAACCTGTCGGTACTGTTTTTGAACCACAAGGACGCTTGAAAGCAAAAAAAGCCTGGATTGCCTTTCTCTCAGAACCTGCAGGAAAGATATACGTAAACAAAGGAGCTGAAGAGGCACTCAAAAGCGGTAATAGCCTTCTGCCTGTTGGTGTCACAGGTGTGGAAGGAACGTTCGATGTGGGAGATGTGGTGGAGATAGTGAACGAAGAAGGAGAACTCGTCGGTCGAGGAATCGTGAATTACTCGTCTTCGGATCTGGAGAAAATAGCGGGTCACAAATCTTCCGATTTGAGAAAGATCCTCGGATACGAAGGAAACAAGGTGGTCGTTCACATAGACAACATGTGGGTAGCTTAAAAAAGCCCGCCGGGTGGCGGGCTTTTTTCTCCTCATCACTAAGGAAAAACTCTCCAAAATCCCTTTTGTTCCCACCTTATTTTTTCATGAATTACCGCACCTTACAGAAGGTGTGACTTCCCGTTTCAACCCCTGATGGCTCGTAGACCCCTTTCGGGTTCCGCCGCCAGAACACGGTCCACGGGTATGAACTCGGACGGTTCCCACCCTACTCGACGACAGCGATTTTTGGTCGTAGTTGTAATCGTATTATAGCATATTTCACAAATTCATCCCCACCTTAAGATGGTGTCTTCTTTGCACTTTGTTTGATAAAAAGTTCAAAATCTTTTGCCCACCTCAATTTTTATATTTTCCACCTGGATACCATGTTTGTTTCTGTAATCTAATCGTTATCTGTATTTAATTAAAAATCTTGACTCATGGCATCTTTATAATCTAGAATGAGAAATGATCATGAACAATCACAATATGTCATAATCAATCATAAAGCGATCACAATCGATCAAAAAAGGAGGAATGAGTATGTTCGCGGAAGAAAGAAGAAATCGAATAGCACAGATCATAAAAAGTGGAAAAAGTGTGAGAGTTTCGGAACTTGCAAAGCTTTTTGAGGTATCTGAGTCTACCATCAGAAGAGATCTCAGAGAACTTGAGAATCTGGGGATATTAAAGAGAACACATGGAGGAGCCATTGATAGTTCCCTCACATCTTTTGAACTTTCTTTTGATGAAAAAGAAGAAAAATTTAAGAAGGAGAAAGAGTGCATTGGAAAGATAGCCGCTTCTTTCGTGAGAGATGGCGATACCATAATTTTGGATGCAGGGACAACAACAAAATACATTGCTCAGAACATAGTAGCTAAAAATGTGACCATAATAACAAATTCTGTAAATATAGCGAATGATTTATCCAATAACGATAACTTTGAAGTGATTGTAACAGGAGGGATCATAAGGACGAAAACCAAAGCACTTGTTGGGGATATTGCACAGATGGTTCTCAGACAGTTTAGAGTTGACAAAGCCTTTATTGGTGCGAACGGTGTATCTATAAAATATGGAGTAACAACTCCTAGTCTTATCGAAGCAATGATAAAAAGAACCATGATAGAAATATCTAAAGAAAGATTTTTAGTCGTTGATAGTTCAAAATTTGACCAGGTGACTTTTTCTTTCATATGTTCTGTAGAAGACTTAGACTATATCATCACTGATAGTATTTCAGAAGATCAAAAACGTGAGTATGAAAAGCTAGGAATAAATATTATCACAGGGAAGGTGATGACGGATTGATTTATACAGTTACACCCAACCCTGCAATTGATATCACCATTTACATTGACACATTGGAAAGAGGGAAAGTTAATAGAAGTCGCTATTTCTTGATGGATGCTGGTGGAAAGGGGATCAATGTTTCAAAAGTGATAAAAATCCTGGGGGGAAAATCAAAAGTACTTGGTTTTCTTGGCAAGGAGAATAGTTCCTGGTTCACAAAATATCTTCAAGATATGAAATTAGACTTCGACTTCGTCTTGGTTGAAGGTTTTACAAGAACGAACATAAAGATAGTTGAGGAAAAAGATGAGGTATATACAGATCTTAATCAGAATGGATTTGAAATAACAGAAAAAGACAAGAATGTTCTGTTAGATAAACTGAGAACCCTGGCAAATCCAAATGACATTTTCGTCTTGTCCGGAAGCCTTCCCTCGGGAGTAAAAGCGGATTTCTATGTCGAGATTATCAGACTTTTGAAAAGGAAGGGAACAGTTGTTATTTTCGATGCAGATGGAACAGCCCTTAAATATGGTTTGGAGGGGAACCCCGATATTCTAAAGCCAAATATCAACGAACTTCAGAGTGTTCTAACTCTCAACGAAGAAAATCCATTGGCCATAGCTAGATCTGCAAAATCACTCTTTCAGAAAGGTGTAAAAAAGGTACTCGTTTCAATGGGTGATAAAGGGGCAGTTTTTGTTACAGAACAAATATCTCTTTATTCAAAAGGAATTCCCGTTGAAGTAAAAAGTACCGCTGGAGCAGGAGATTCCATGGTCGCAGCCATTTCTTATGGTCTTTCAAAAGGGATGAACGATGAGGAAATTTTTAAATTGGCAGTTGCCTGTGCCACAGCAAAGGTAGCAACAGAAGGAGTAAAGCCTCCTATCAAGAAAGATATAGAAAGATTCCTTAAAAAAATAAAATTAGAAAGGTTGGTGATGTAATGGAGTTGGAAAAACTCTTTTCTCCAGGATGTATGAGTTTTGATCTTAGGTCAAAGTCAAAGATAGAAGTCATTGATGAGCTGATCGATCTTCTCCACAAAAGTGGAAAAATAACCAACAAAGAAAAGTTTAAAAAAGCAGTTTTAAAAAGAGAAGAAGAATTTTCAACAGGAATCGGTATGGGAATAGCGGTTCCACATGGTAAGGATAGTTCAGTTAAAGAACCTTGTATCGCTTTTGGTGTATCGAAAAATGGTGTTGATTTCGATTCTATGGATGGAAAACCCGCGTATATTTTCTTTTTGATAGCAGTTCCAGAAGACTCAAGTGACGAACATCTTAGAATATTGAGTTTCATTTCTAGAAAATTAATGCACGAGAATGTTAGAAACAAACTTTTTAATGCAAAATCTTTTGAGGATGTTATAGATGCCTTTACAGAAAGTGAGTAGAAAGGAGGAAGGGGAAAATGAAAAAGAAGATTGTGGCTGTAACATCCTGTCCAACTGGGATTGCACATACTTATATGGCAGCAGAAGCGCTTCAGATGGCTGCAAAGAAAATGGGTGTGGAAATCAAGGTTGAAACCCAGGGATCTGTTGGCGCAGAAAATGTAATAACGTCTGAAGATCTGAGGGAAGCACACGCGGTTATTCTGGCCTGTGATACGAAAATAGACGAAGAGAGATTCGCTGGATTGCCCATTTTGAAGGCAAGTGTGCAAGACGCTATAAAAAATGCAGAAAGCCTCATTCAGAAAGCTCTGAACATGGAAAGAAAAAATTTTGTTGATGAAGTTTACAAGGTTAAATCTGAGAGAAAGGAAAAAGCAAAGGGCGTTTATAAACATTTGATGACCGGTGTTTCACACATGATTCCGTTTGTTGTGGCAGGAGGGATTTTAATAGCAATTTCTTTCGCATTCGGTATCAGAGCATTTGAACAAGAAGGATCTTTCGCAGCTGCCCTTATGGAAATAGGAGGGAATGCTGCATTTTCACTGATGGTACCGATCTTGGCTGGTTTTATAGCGTTTTCAATTGCGGATAGACCAGGCCTTGCACCGGGAATGATAGGAGGACTGCTTGCTAGCAGAATAGGAGCTGGTTTTCTTGGTGGAATAGCAGCTGGTTTTGGAGCAGGATATTTGACGGCGTGGCTAAAAAAGACCATAAAACTTCCCAAATCTCTCGAGGGATTGAAACCAGTTCTTATAATTCCTGTTCTCTCCACATTAATTGTGGGGCTTGGAATGCTTTATGTTGTAGGAAAACCAGTCGCTGCTTTGAACAGTTCCTTGACAAGCTGGCTTAATAGTATGAATGACACCAGTATGGTTCTCCTTGGGATACTCCTTGGTTTGATGATGGCTTTTGATATGGGAGGACCTGTAAACAAAGCTGCTTATACTTTTGCAGTGTCAACACTTTCTTCTGGGCAGCCCTCGGTTGTGATGGCAGCAGTGATGGCGGCAGGTATGACTCCTCCTCTTGGAGTGGCACTGGCGACTATTCTTGCAAAGGACAAATTTACCACAGAAGAAAGAGAAGCTGGAAAGGCGGCATTCTTCCTCGGACTTTCCTTTATAACAGAGGGAGCGATTCCATTCGCCGCGGCGGATCCTATTAGAGTGATTCCTTCTATCATGGCGGGATCGGCAGTTGCATCTGTTTTAAGCATGCTGTTTGGATGTACTCTTGCAGTGCCACACGGTGGAATATTCGTTCTTCCAATACCAAATGCTGTTAGCAATCTGTTCATGTACTTGATTTCAATAACAGCAGGTACTTTGGTAACTGCTTTGATACTCTCCACACTGAAACCTAAAAGATCTGAGTAAGGAGGTAGATTATCTGATGGTTGAAGCGAAGATTACATTAAAAAATCCAACGGGACTACATGCGAGACCTGCCAGTATCTTTGTATCGGAAGCTGGAAAACTTAAAAGTGATATCTTCATAGTAAAAGAAGGGAAGGAAGCGAATGCGAAGAGCATCCTCCAAGTTTTGGCAATGGGAATAAAACAGGGTGACGAGATCATTCTTAGAGCTTCCGGTGAAGACGAGGAAGAGGCAATAAAGAGACTGACAGAATTGCTGGAAAACCTAGCAGAATGATATGGGGGTAAGAGACATTATGTTAATGAAAGGAATTCCAGCATCTGAGGGTATTGAACTGGGAAAAGCATATGTTCTGCAAGAAGAAGCCGACACCGATAGCGGTTTCCAAGAATATAATGGGAAGCATTATGAACTGGAAAGATTCTTTAAGGCAATAGATGAAGCAAAGAAACAAATAAGGGAATTGAAAAAAAAGGCTCAGGAGGAATTGAGTGAAAAGGATGCAATGATATTCGAAGCCCATTTATTGATACTTGATGATCCCGAGTTTCTAAAAATGGTTGAGAGAAAGATAGATGAAGGAAAGAACGTTTCAGTAGCTGTTAAAGAATCTATTCGCTTTTTTGAGGAAATGCTTTTGGGTTTGAATGACGAATATATGAAGGAACGAGCGGTTGATGTAAAAGATGTTGGAATAAGACTCATCAGAATATTATCAGGGAAATCGGAGCCTGATCTTTGGAATATACCTGAGGATTGTGTTTTGGTAGCAAAAGACCTGACACCATCTCAAACAGCAAAAATGAGAAAAGAACGCATCAAAGCCATTGTGCTGGAAAAAGGCGGGAAAACCTCTCATGCTGTTATTATTGCCAGATCTTTTGGTATTCCGCTGATTTTGGGAGTTAAGGAAGCCACCCGAATGATTAAAAATGGAGATCTTCTAATTGTTGATGGCAACATAGGATTAGTTCATGTGAATCCCGAAAAAAGTGTTTTGGAAAATTACAGAGAACGAATAATAGATCAATACAAGGAAAGAATGGAATTGAGAGATATTCTTCACCTTGAAACCAGAACATCTGATGGGAGAAGAATAAAACTTTTTGCAAACATAGGAAATTTGGAGGAGCTTGACATCGCTTTAAAGAATAACGCAGAGGGAATAGGACTTATGAGAACAGAAATTCTATTCATGAATAGAGAAAAGCCACCATCTGAAGAAGAGCAGTTCAAGTTCTATAGGACTGTTTTGGAAAGAATGAGGGGTAAGCCTGTTATAATAAGAACCCTGGACGTTGGCGGAGATAAGATAATACCTTATTTGTATGCAGAGATAGGAAAAGAAGAAAATCCCTTTCTTGGATATCGATCCATAAGATTGTGTTTGAACAGAAAAGATATTTTTAAAACACAGCTGAGAGCTCTTTTAAGAGCTTCTATTTATGGAAATCTAAAGATTATGTTTCCAATGATAAGTTGTGAAGAGGAAGTTTTAAAAGCAAAAACCATATTGGAAGAGTGTAAAGAAGAATTGCGAAAGGAAGGAATATCTTTCGATAGGAATGTAAAGGTTGGAATAATGGTAGAAACTCCAGCGGCTGCTCTCATATCTGATATCCTTGCAAAAGAAGTTGACTTCTTCAGTATTGGTACAAATGATCTAATTCAATACACTCTGGCAGTCGATAGAACAAATGAATCTGTCTCCTACTTGTACAATCCATCTCACCCTGCTATTTTACGACTCATCAAAATGACGATTGAGAATGCCCATAAAAATGGTATCGAGGTTGGTGTGTGTGGTGAAGTTGCTTCAGATGAGAATTTTGTTCCTAAATTAATTAAATTAGGAGTAGATGAGTTGAGTGTAAATCCTTCTAAAATACTTGTGATAAAAAAGAAAGTTCTTCAAACAAAATCTAATGAAGATATCATCAACATGTAGCTCATGAAAAAGCCCGCCGGGTGGCGGGCTCTTTATTTCTTCAGGTTCTCCAAATACTTTTTCCAGTCTTCCATGAACCTTTCTATTCCAAGATCCGTCATTGGGTGTTTGAAGAGTCTCTCCAGCACGGCAAATGGTATTGTCACGATGTCCACACCCATGAGGGCTGCCTCCACCACGTGCATCGGATGTCTGATGCTTGCAGCGATGATCTCCGTCTCGAATCCGTAGTTGTCGTAGATCTCGACTATTTCGGCGAGCATTCTCATTCCATCGTTTGAGAGGTCGTCCATCCTTCCGATGAAGGGGCTCACGTAGGTTGCGCCCGCTTTGGCGGCGAGGATGGCCTGTGCCGGGCTGAACACCAGAGTCACGTTCGTCTTAATCCCTTCGGCAGAGAGTGTCTTCACCGCTCTGATTCCATCGGGTGTCATGGGTATCTTGATCACCACGTATTCGCTGAGCTGGGCAAGTTCTCTTGCTTCTTTCACCATACCCTTGTAATCAAGTGAAACAACCTCTGCGGAGACGGGTCCCTTCACCAGATCACAGATCTCTTTCACCCTTTGCTTGAACTCGGCTCCTTCTTTTGAGATCAGTGTGGGATTCGTTGTGACTCCATCGACGATTCCCCATTCGACACCTTTTTTGATCTCCTCTAGATTTGCCGTGTCCAGAAAGATCTTCATCTTTCCACCTCCCAAAGGCTATTTTCTCTCATCTTCTTTAAGAGCCAACTGGGGATTTTTAGAAATTTCGGTTGGTTTTTGGTTAATGAAGTATCAACTCAACGTTTCTGGTTCGATAGAAAGGTTTCGACTTCATCTAACGTGGGCATCGCATCCACCCCACCTACCCTCGTGATGACGATGGCCGCAACGGCGTTTGCGAACCTTCCCATCTCAACGGCATCTTCAATCGTTTCTGGTTTTTTCTCCAGGTATTTGTGTATCAAAGCAGCCGTGAAGGAATCTCCACATCCCGTTGCGTCGACTGGTTCTACCTTGAAAGCAGGTACCATACGCACTTTACCTCTGTACTTCACAAGACATCCCTTCTCTCCCATTGTTACAAAGAGCACTGCATCTTCTCTTATCGGAATCTTCTCAACGGAAGTTTCCAGATCTTCCTGGAAGATGTATTCCAGATCCTTGTCGCTGAGTTTCACAATATCTACCTTCGAAGAGATCTCGAGAAAGTCCTTCACGAAGGTGTTTCTGTCTTCTATCAGTGAGGGTCTCACGTTCGGATCGTAAGAGACGGGCTTCCCTTCTTCCAAAAACGTTTCCATCACTTTCAAATAGGCGCTTCTCGATGGTTCAACGGCAAGAGAATATGATCCGATGTGAAGGAAAGAAAATTGTGCGGGGTTGATGTTCACTTCTTCCGGTCTCAGATTCGTATCGGCTGGTTTTTCTCTGAAGAAGACGAAATCCGGATTTCCCTGAGCGTCTCTTGCCACAAAAGCGAGGGTAGTCTTACAAGAAGAATCGAAGATGATGTGTGTTGTGTCTATGCCTTCTTTTTTCATCACCTCAAGTAGGAACTCGGAGAACTGGTCTCCTCCAAGTTTTCCGAGAAAGGAAACTTCTCTTCCCAGTCTTCTGAGGGCAACGGCGACGTTCAGAGGAGAACCTCCCGCTTTTTTTCTGAAGAGCTCACTCTGTGAAAGGTTCTTTCCTTTGTCCTCGGAGATGAAATCGATGAGGATTTCGCCGGTACAGAGGATGGTAGCCATGATAGTACCTCCCTCACTTTATTGTCGATACAGAAAGTCTTTTTAAGAATTTCACTTTTAAAACAATTTGCATTTTGGTGTTGTTATGCTTTTTATTTTTTAGTTTATTCAATAGAATGGTAGCAGCAATTAATCCTATCTCTCTGGGATCTTGTGAAACACAGGTGATGGGGGGTTCAAATATTTCATTCCATGGTGCATCATCGAAGCTCACTATTGAAACATCTTCTGGTATTTTCAAAGCCATTTCTTTTGCAGCTCTCAAACAACCAAGGGTCATATGATAGCTACCTATTATCACTGCTGTTGGCCTTTCTTTTGAACGCATGAGGTTGAGGAAAGCTTCCCTTGCATCTTCTTCTGAAGATTTTCCATCAATTAACCATTCTTCTTTGAAGACTATTTTGTCTTTGTACTCAAGGAAAGTTTTCAAACGAATTTCAGAAGTGTAGATACCTCGCAATGGATGAATGAATCCTATTTTTTTATGACCCCGCGAAATCAAATAGTCCATCAATAGCTTCATTCCCTCTGAATTGTCAGATATAACATAATCTGTCTCTATTCCTTCAACCAATCTGTCAAAAAATACAACAGGGATTTTATATTCGTTTATTATTACCTCGTAAAGCTCTTTGTTTTCCTTAAAATTCGCAGGTGCTGAGAGTATTCCTTCGACTTTTTGATTTACCAAAATCTTGAGATGTTCTTCCTCCTTTTTTGGATCGTCTTCGGTGGGGCAAAGCAACAATCGATACCCAAGATGGTACAATGCTCTTTCTACACTTTCAACTATTAGAGCAAAAAAATCACCCTTTAACTCAGGAACAAGAATTCCTACCAATTTTGTTGTACCGCTCTTCAAACCGATTGCCAATGGATTGGGTGTGTATCCTAGTTCTTCGGCGAGTTTTATAATTTTTTCACGCAAACGTTTGCTGACGCCAGGCTTTCCGTTTAAAGCGCGAGAAACCGTTGAAACAGAAACGTTCAATCGTTGAGCAATATCTTTTAAAGAAATTCCTTTCAAATTATCACCTCCAAATCTTATTTTCTGTTTTTCGCTTTTTATTTTAGCATTATGTCTTATTACGTGGCAATATGTAATCAAAAGCATGAGAAAAAGAAAGAAAATGGGCAGTAATTCAAAATAATCAAGGATAATGGTTAATGAGTATGAAAAATAGGGAATTTTGGCCCTTGACATTTGAACAAATCTCTATGTAAAATAACGGTGAAAGCAAACGTTTGAGTTACCAAAAAATGATGAAGGTTACAGAAGGAGTGATAACATGAAAGCAGTTTATCTGGTGAGACCTAAAGAATTTGAAATGAGAGAGATTGAAATTCCCTCTCCTGGCCCTGGCGAAGTGTTAATAAGGATTAAAGCAGTAGGGATATGCGGTTCCGATATTCATTACTACCAGCATGGGAGAATAGGAAATTTCGTAGTTGAAAAACCTATTATTCTTGGACATGAAGCAGCAGGTGAAGTTGTGGAAGTAGGAGAGGGAGTAGAAGATTTGAAACTGGGTGACAGAGTCGCTATCGAACCTCAAGTACCTTGTAGAAAATGTAAATACTGCAAATCAGGAAGATACAATCTGTGCCCAGATGTAAAATTTTGGGCAACTCCTCCTATTGATGGTGCTTTCAGAGAATACGTGACACATCCAGCAGATTTTTGCTTTAAACTTCCAGAAAACGTCTCATATGAAGAGGGAGCAATGATAGAGCCTCTATCGGTGGGATTGTGGGCAGTCGAACGATCGGGAGTCAAACCCGAACACAAAGTTGCAATACTTGGTTCAGGAACCATCGGAATTATGGTGTTTCAAAGTTTAAAAGCGGTGGGAGTAACAGATGTAACAGTTTTTGATATCTTTCCTTCGAAATTGGAAATTGCGAAGAATTTAGGGGCGAAAAGAGTAGCAATAGTGGAAAAAAGAGAAGATTATGAGGCTTTTCATAACAGTTTTGATGTTGTTTTTGAAACAGCCGGCAGTGAAACAACTGTTTCTGAAGTGCCTTATCTTCTTTCGAGAGGAGGAACGGGAATTTTAGTAGGTTTACCTCCTTCAAACACTGTTCCCCTGAATGTCAATGAGTTGATTGCCAAAGAAGCTAGGATAGAGACAGTTTTCAGGTATGCAAACACCTATCCCAGAGCCATAAAATTGATTTCTGAAGGAAAATTTGTGTTAAAATCTTTGATTTCCAAATATTTTAATTTGGATAATTTAGCAGGAGCCTTTGAATATGCTATAAATCATAGATCAAATGTGGTCAAAGTTATGGTTGTTAACGAATAATCGGTGAGAAAGATCGATATTTCATAGAGGAGGTGTTTTGTATGAAGAAGTTTGTTACGAAGGTTGTTTTAAGTGCGTTATTGGTAGTGGCCATTCTTAGTTTTTCCCAAAATTCGTGGTGGGCAGAAGCAGCAAAGCCGTACAAAGGAATAACCATAAGAGGGATTAGCGAAAGTACCCCTCCTTCTAAGTACATTAAGGAAGTTTTAGCACCGTTGTTTGAAAAGGAAACAGGTATTAAAGTCATTCTTGAAACAACATCTTGGGATCAGATGTACGATAAGTCTATAAAAGATATGGAAATGGGAACGGGTGTTTATGATTTTGTTTACGTTGAACAAGACATCATATATTCGTATCTACACCGAGGTTTTTTGACTGATCTAACTGCTTTTATGAAAGAGAAATCGAACCTCGTTCACCTAGAACTTGATCTTGAAGATTTCACCAACTTTATAAACTATTTCAAAGATCCTAAAACAGGTCATCTTTTTGGTTTGCCATTTGAAGCTTTTGTAAAACCATATGTTTATCGAAAAGATCTTTTTGATGATCCTAACGTAAGGAAAGAATATAAGGAAAAATACGGCAAGGAATTGGAACCTGCAAAAACTCCTGAAGAATATCTGGAAATAGCGAAATTTTTCACTGAATATGCTCAAAAACATAATTTGGAGCTTTGGGGTACAACTGTGCAGGGAGCTTCTCATCCATCTTGTTTCTATGAATTTGTAGAGACTATACTTCCTATGTTTGGTGTCTATAATTGGGGTATTAACTTGAATAACTATCGAGCCTCCGTTGAAAATGGAGGACAGCTCAATGGTGAAAAAGCAAAGAAAGCTTTAAGATGGTGGGTGGAGTTAGTGAAATATGCACCGCCTGAAGCATTGCAGAGTACATGGGATGAAGTGGCAGCTACAATGGCTGCTGGTCGAGCTGCTCAAGGATTTGTATACGGAGAGAATGTTTGTTGGATAGCTACTGATGAAGCGCGTTCTAAAGTGGTTGGGAAAATTGGAGTAGCGCTCCCGCCTGCTTATCCTGAGGTAAAGGAAGATGCCATTAAAGGAAGAGGTTACATTGGTTACTATGATGGAGGTGCATTTGGAATACCAAAAACTTCTAAGCACAAAGAAGCTGCCTTACTGTTCATTCAGTGGGTTACCGCAAAGGAAAATCAAGTCCCATTTGCTCTAGCAACTGGGAGGGTAGTAAGAAAAAGTACGTTTGAAGATCCAGAGCTTAAAAAGGCTGATCCTAAATTCAGCTATTATTTCTCCTTCATGGAAAAATACGGTAAGTTGTTTGCAGGTGCTCCTCCATTCCCATTCCACTCCATAATTGTTGATATGGGATATCCGTACATTGCAAGAGCTCTGAGAGGGGAAATATCACCTGATGAAGCTCTGGACGAACTAGCTAAAAAGATCGATGAAACACTTGCAGAACTAGGATATTGAAAACAAAGCGTGGAGGGATTGAAAAATGAAAATATCGGAAGAACGCAAAGGTTGGGGGCTGCTGGCCCCCACCATTGTAATCCTTCTTTTTGTAGGAGTTGTTCCCTTCATATATGCACTGTTCCTTTCTTTTTACAGATGGAACATCTTCAGTGCCACGGGTAAACCCATCTGGATAGGAGCCGACAATTTTAGAAAATTGGTATTCGACGAAGCTTTCTTGTCATCTTTGGGTAAGAATTTGTTGTTCGCTGGAATAGTCGTCCCTCTTGAGACCTTCTTGGGTTTGATGCTTGCTATTTCATTGATGAAACCTTATAGATTTAGAAATGCTTTCAGATTGATTCATACTTTGCCTCTTGCGATGCCACCGATTGCCATAGGTGCCATGTGGAAATTGATGACAAATCCTGGTCTTGGAATAATTTACAGATATTTAGAAAAAATAGGGATTGTGTACAACATAGGAAGAAGCTCCACTCAGGCCTTTTGGACGGTTGTGCTTATGGACGTTTGGCACTGGACACCCTTTGTTACTCTTTCGTTCCTTGCAGGATTATCAGCTTTGCCACGTTCTCCTTTTGAGCAGGCTCAGATAGATGGGGCAAACAGATGGCAAACCTTTTGGCATGTTACTTTACCTTTGTTAAAACCAGTGAGCTTAACTGTTGTCTTCATTCGTTTGATGGATGCCCTAAGAATAGTAGATGAGGTGTGGATGCTTACAGGAGGAGGGCCTGGAACAGCCACAAGGTTTACTGGTATACATGTTTGGAGAATGGTGTTTTCCAGAACAGACTACGGTTATGGATCTGCTATCTCTGTTTTTCTGCTTTATTTGACCATAGTTCTAAGCTGGCTATTCCTCCAAGTAGTTACCAGACGCGAGGAGGGATAAAGGATGGCTATAAGGAAAAAAACTGTTTTCAAAGCATTATGGTATGTTCTTTGGATTTTTCTTTCCATTATCACTATTTTCCCGATCTACTGGACTTTGTTAGTCTCCCTGAGAACGAGGCTAGAAGTGTTTACAAGAACAGATCTTATTTTGAATTCTTTTTATTGGGAAAATTATATCCGTCCTCTTTTTAGGGATATATACGGAAAATTCCTCTTCAATTCTGTAATAGTCGCAACAGGAAATACCCTCCTTGTAATATTTCTAGCTTTTTTGGCTACTTTTTCCCTGTCGCGGTTCCGATTGCGTGGATCCAATAATATTTTCTTCTGGACACTAACAAATAGAATGGCACCACCCGCTGCTTTTACTCTTCCTATTTACCTCCTGTTTGCAAAAGTGCTTCCGTTTTTCTATGACACACATTTTGCTCTGATTCTGGTTTACTGTGTCTTTAACCTACCATTTGCTATATGGTTACTCAAAGGAACAATAGATGGTATTCCAAAAGAAATTGACGAAGCAGCATTAGTAGATGGTGCAAATTTATGGCAATTAATATGGAAGATTATATTCCCGGTAGCACGGCCAGGTATAATGGCAGCAGCAGTCTTAACTTGGTTGTTTTCGTGGAATGAATATCTATTTGCATCGACTTTGACTAATTTCAGAGCTCGAACAATGCCAACAGGATTGGCAGAATTCGTAACCGTTACAGGAACAAACTGGGGTGAAATGGCTGCTATGACAATTGTTACTATGATTCCCGCTTTTGTTTTCCTTTTCCTTGTTCAGAAGTATATAGTTGCTGGAATGACATTCGGTGCTGTTAAGGAATAAGTTGTTCAAGAGGGGGAGAAATTATGAGTACAAGGTACAATCTGTTCGACCGGATTTTTATATCTGTTGTAATTTTTGTAGCCATACATCTTCTATGGATGAGGTTTCTCGAGAGCCTTTTACCCATCTACATAGCTACTGTTCTTTCTATTATAGTAGGAATATTTATTGTCACGAAGCTTCGATAATTCCGTATAGGGGGGATTATGGTATGCCAATTCTTGAAAGACTCTTTTCTTTAGAGGAAAAGGTTGCTCTGGTGACTGGTGGAGGACAGGGCATCGGGAAGGCGATCGCTCAGGCGCTGGCAGCGGCGGGTGCAGCTGCTTTAATCATGGACATAAACGAAGAAACAGCCAGAAGAACGGTCGAAGAGATAAAAGAAAAAGGTGGCGAAGCAGATTTCTATGTTGGAGATGTGACAAAAGAAGAGGATTGTTTTGGAGCAGTCAAGAAGGCGCTGGATAGGTGGGGAAGACTCGACATAGGAGTCAACAACGCGGGAATAGGAGACTGGTGTGAAGCGGAGAATTATCCGGTTGAGAAGTGGAAAAAGGTCATAGACGTGAATCTGGTTGGGGTGTTTCTTTCTGCAAAGGCAGAGTTTCACGCCATGAAGGAAAGAAAATACGGAAAGATCATAAACATCGCGTCCATGTCTGGCCACATCGTGAACAAACCTCAGAAACAGACAGCTTACAACGCTTCAAAAGCGGGTGTGATTCACCTCACCAGATCCCTGGCCGCCGAGTGGGCCCCATACGGAATCAGAGTGAACAGCATAAGCCCCGGATACATCAGAACACCTCTTATAGAATCTCCAAACGTGAAAGATCTTGTTCCCCTCTGGCTCGACATGATCCCTCTTGGAAGACTGGGAGAGGTGGACGATCTGATAGGAGCTGCCATCTTCCTTGCAAGTCCTGCTTCGGATTACATGACAGGGCACGATCTTGTGATTGATGGAGGTTACACCGTCTGGTGAGGAGGTTAGAATATGAAAGTACTTTTGATAGAAAAACCCGGTACTGTAAGTGTTGTGGAAAAAGAGATACCCGTTCCTGGTGAAGATCAGACCCTCGTGAAAGTACTCGCGTGCGGTATTTGTGGAACCGACTACAAGATATTCTCTGGAGGCACCAACGCCAACTATCCAGTTGTTCCAGGGCATGAGATCGTCGGCGCCGTTGAAAGATCGGGTGTTTTCAAAAAGGGGCAGATGGTTGTGATAGATCCCAACAGATCCTGTGGAAAGTGTGACTACTGTAGAAAAGGTATGCCTCAGTTCTGTGAGAACCTTCGAGCAACAGGTGTGACAGAACCAGGAGGATTTGCAGAATACGTGCTCGTGGAGAACTCACAGGTTTATCCTGTGAGAAATGTACCCGCAGAAAGAGCCGTTTTCGCAGAACCGCTTTCCTGTATTCTCGAAGGAGTTAAGATGGTGAAACACGGATTCCACGACAGAATCCTCGTAGTCGGAGCAGGTAGTATAGGTGTGATTTTTGGTTTGATCTTCAAGAAAATTTTTCCGGGTGCAGAGATAGTCCTTGCGGAGAAGGACGAGAAACGCGCGGAATACGTTGTACAAACTTTTGGATTGAAAGTGGATGAACCAAAAGGAGAGTACGATCTCACTGTCGAGTGCTCTGGTACGGTGGGAGGGTTCAAAGCTTGCTTTGAGCACACAGGAAAAGGTGGAACCCTCCTTCAGTTCAGCGTCATCTCCAAAGACAAGACGGTTGAGATCTCACCGTTCGAGATCTATCGAAAGGAGATGAAACTGCTCGGGTCTTACCTGAATCCTTTTACAATGAAAGAAGCGGTGAAGATCATAGAATCTGGAGAGTTTCCCTTCGAAAAACTTGTCACCGATCGTCTGGATCTTGAAGGGGTGAAAGAATACCTGTCGTCTCACAAAAAGGCATTGATGAAGGGAATTTTTTCTCAGTAAGGTGAGGGATCGTTTGTGTATTGCGGTATAGATGTGGGGACAACCAACACGAAAGTTCTGGTGTTCAATGATTATTTCAAAGTGGTGTTTTTGGAAAAATTCAAAACGCCGGTGATTTCCAGTGAAGAGGGCGATTTTCTGTCATCAAAAAAGCTTTTTGAAGAGATATTGAGATCTCTCAAAGAAATTCCAGAGGAGGTAAAAAAGAAGATAGGAGCTATTGGAATTTCTTCACTCGGAGAAACGGTGTTTCCAATATCGAAAGATGGAGAAGTACTTCAGGACGGAATGATGTGGTACAACAAAAGTGTTCTGAGGGAATACAGAGAGTTTCTGGAAAGAGTTCCACCGATTGTGATATTCAAAAAAACAGGGTTATGGCCTTCGTGGATATACTCTGTGTTCAAAATGAAGAGGTTCTACAAAAGAAATGAAGAACTGAGTCAAAGAGTTTACAAATGGCTCGATGTGACAAGTTTGATTGCCTTTTTGTTGACAGGAAACGTCGCGATGGACAGGGCACACTCCTCAAGAACGTTGTTGATGAACATACTCACGGGAGAATGGGACGATGAATTAGTGGAAACATCTGGCATTCCAAAAGAACACCTTCCCGAAGTTGTAGATAGTGGAGTTCCACGAGGAAAGATAGGGGAAGAAATTTCCAAAGAAATCGGTTTTCCTGAGGATGTGATTGTAACAACAGCTGGTCAGGACCATATAACAGCTTCCTATGCCGTTGGTGTTCACGATGAAACCAAGTTGATGGATTCTTCTGGCACGACAGAGGCTATGCTCTGGACGGTCGGTAGAGAAACTTTGGAGGGGTACCTGAAGAAGGCTCCAAAGGTGTTCCAAGCTGGTTTCCACTGTATCCCTGGTAAGTACTATCTTCTCACAGGTCTTCCCACGGGTGGATTCTGTATCGACTGGCTCCTCAACAAAATTCTCAAGGAAGATTACTCCGTTTTCAGGATGTTTAAATACCAAAAGAACACAGCCTTTTTCTTCCCCTACCTCCGTGGTACGTTCGACAGGGAAGAGATCGGAGGAGCGTTCCTCAACTTAAAAGACACGGATGATCGAGATGTTATCATCTCTGCTGTTCTTGAATCGATCGCTTTCGAAATGAGAGGTTGTCTTAGCGAATTCGAGAAACTGGGATTGAAAAACTATGAGGTTGTGGCAACGGGTGGTGGTAGTCAGCTAAGAGAGTGGTTAAAGGTAAAAGCAAGTGTTTTCGGCAGAGCCGTGAAAGTCTTCTCTGTTCACGAGAGCGTCGCTCTTGGTGCTGCTATGATAGCCAAAATCGCAAAAACAGGCCAAAAGAATTGGGAAGAGTTTTTCAAAAGAATTTCTCAAAACTTTGAATATGAATATTTCTACCCGGGTGAGAGCGATTACTTTCAAAGGAAATATCTTGAGTATTTAAAACTCAGAAACAGAATTTATGGGTTCTAAAATAAGGAGTGAGTCTGATGCATGGTGGAAAGGCGGTGAGATTTTCAAGGTTTTTGAATCCGAAATCTGGTAGGTCTCTTATTATCGCTTTAGATCATGGTTTGATGTTTGGAAACGTAGAGGGACTGGAGGATCCTGTGGAAACTTTAGAGAGAGCGATACCCTGTGGTGTGGATGGGGTTCTTTTGAGTCCTGGCGTGGCGAGATTGACAGATCAGTTGTTCAGAGGGAAAAGCGCCCCTGCTCGGATTCTAACAATAGATCTTCCAATGGGTTCAACTGTTCCGGGAGGATTCGAAAAAGTATTCGCCCATAAGCTGATATACTCCATAGAACAGGCAGTGAAAATGGCAGTGGATGCCGTGAAGATTCTATTTCCATGGGGATTAGAAAAGAGTGCACAAGCCGAAGTAGTTCAAGTGATATCAAAGGCCGTTGAAGAATGTGAGCATTGGGATATGCCACTGGTAGTCGAACCGGTTTTGTGGGGGGAGAATGTTTCAGAGGGGAACGATCTTGATCTCATAGAATCTGCTGCGAGAATAGCCGTGGAGATAGGAGCGGACATTTTGAAGATTCAATTCTTGGGGGAAAGTCGTCTCTCTCGGATAATTCATAGGCTTCGTGTTCCCGTTTTTGTGCTCGGGGGTCCAAAGTCAGACGATCCAAGACAGATCCTGAAGGTGGTTCAGGAATCGATGAGGTCAGGTGCAAAAGGAGTGATATTTGGAAGAAACTTATGGCAGAGAGAAAACATGGAAGAAGTCCTGACAGCCCTGAAATACATCATACACGATGACTTGAGCTATGAGGAAGTTATCCAGAAGTTTAATTTGTAGAAGGGGGATGCACAGTGAGTCATCGTTACAAACCCACATGGGAATCTCTGAGGGAACACACAGTACCGAAATGGTTCGACGAAGCAAAATTTGGGATCTTTATCCATTGGGGAATTTACTCTGTTCCGGGATGGGCGACGCCCACCGGTGAACTCGGTAAAGTGCCGATGGATGTGTGGTTTTTCCAGAATCCATACGCGGAGTGGTACGAAAATTCCCTTCGGATCAAAGAAAGTCCCACCTGGGAATACCACGTGAAGACCTACGGGGAAGATTTCGAGTACGAGAAGTTTGCAGATCTTTTCACCGCAGAGAAGTGGGATCCACATGAGTGGGCAGATCTCTTCAAAAAAGCAGGAGCGAAGTACGTGATTCCGACAACGAAACATCACGATGGATTCTGTCTGTGGGGGACGAAATACACAGATTTCAACTCCGTGAAGAGAGGACCGAAGAGAGATCTCATAGGAGATCTTGCAAAAGCCGTGAGGGAAGCAGGATTGAGATTTGGAGTGTACTACTCAGGGGGTCTGGACTGGCGCTTCACGACCGAGCCGATAAGATACTCTGAGGATTTCTCTTACATCAGGCCGAATACCTACGAATACGCAGATTATGCCTACAAACAGGTCATGGAACTTGTGGATCTGTACCTTCCCGACGTTCTTTGGAACGACATGGGCTGGCCGGAGAAAGGAAAGGAAGACCTGAAGTATCTCTTCACTTACTACTACAACAAACATTCAGAGGGTGCTGTGAACGACAGGTGGGGAGTGCCGCACTGGGATTTCAAAACGGCTGAGTACCACGTGAACTATCCGGGGGATCTGCCGGGCTACAAATGGGAGTTCACAAGGGGAATAGGACTCTCCTTCGGATACAACCGAAACGAAGGGCCGGAACACATGCTCTCTGTTGAACAGCTCATTTACACGCTCGTGGACGTTGTGAGCAAGGGAGGAAATCTCCTTTTGAACGTTGGGCCAAAGGGTGACGGAACGATTCCGGATCTGCAAAAAGAAAGGCTTCTAGGTCTTGGTGAATGGCTGAGAAAGTACGGAGATGCCATCTACGGTACTTCTGTCTGGGAAAGGTGCTGTGCGAAGACTGAGGACGGAACAGAGATCAGGTTCACCAGAAAATGTAACAGAATCTTTGCCATCTTTTTTGGCATCCCAGTCGGAGAAAAAATTGTAATTGAGGATCTCAATCTATCAGCAGGAACAGTGAAACATTTCCTGACGGGGGAGAGATTGAGTTTCAAAAATGTGGGGAAGAACCTGGAAATTATAGTACCCAAAAAGATTCTTGAAATAGACAGTATAACACTCGTGCTGGAGGCGGTGGAAGAATGAAGGAAAAGTACAGAGTAGGACTCATCAGCTTTTCCGATGGAAGAGAGTACGTGCACAGGGAACTTGAGGGCATTGTGAAAAAGTTCGAAGATGAGATAGCAAAAACTCTGGAAGAAACAGGAGAAGTGGAGGTAATCAGGGCGAAAGAAATCGTGTGGAAGCCTTCAATAGCGAAGAGAGAAGCAAGAAGACTCGCAGAAGAAGGAGCGGAAGTTACCATCTTTAACTACGCGGTGTGGGCGTTTCCTCACTTCACAGTTCTTGCGAGCAAATTCGCACCGGGACCGTTTTTGCTCTTTTCCAACATAAACCCGCAGTATCCTGGTATGGTTGCGATGCTTTCTGCGGCGGGAGCTCTGGAACAGGACGGAACGAAGCACTACAGGATGTGGGGCAGCATAAAAGACGAGAAAGTTCTCAGGAAAGTGATGGCATTCATCAGAGCGGGAAGCGCCTATAAAAAACTCAGGGGTCAGAGATACGGTGTGTTTGGTGGAAGATCGATGGGTATGTACACGGCCGTTCCGAACGTGGATCTGTGGAACAAGATCTTCGGTGTCGATGTGGAGCACATAGACCAGTTCGAGATCGTTCGAAGAAGCCAGCTGATACCAGACGAGCGTGCAAGGAAAGGAAGGCTCTGGATCGAAGAGAAAGCAAAAGCGGTTCACTACGATGGGAAGTACCTCACACCAGAAAAGCTTGAACTCCAGATAAAAAGCTACCACGCGGTGAGGGAGATCGTGGAGGAGATGGAATTAGACTTTGTGGGAATAAAAGGCCAGCTCGAACTCACAGAACACTTCGTAACGATGGATGTGACAGAAGCATTCCTGAACGATCCCTACGACTGGGAAGGAGAGCACGAACCGATCGTGTGCGCGACAGAGGCAGATTCCGATGGGGCGCTCACGATGCAGATATTCAAGCTGATCGCAAAAACACCTGTGCTCTTTGCGGACGTGAGACACTACGTGGAGGAGTACGATGTACTGGATCTGTGCAACTCAGGAAACCACGCAACGTACTTTGCAGCCAGATCGTTCAATCCAGACGAGAACATGAAGAAAGTGGAGTTCTATCCACAGACGTTCTACTTCCCCGCAGGTGGTGCAGCGGTAAAACACATAGCAGCACCCGGAAAAGTGACACTTGGAAGACTCACGAGGGAAGATGGAAGGTACAGGTTCACAGTCGTTCCCGGAGAGTTCGTGGACTTTGGGGAGGAGAAAAACTACGAGATAGCAGACAGCATACAAAACAACTGGCCGCACGCGTTTTTGAAGATGGAGACACCTATAGACGAATTCCTGGCCAAATATTCCTCCAACCACATCCACGGCGTCTACGGAGACTACGTGGAGGAGATCAAAACCTTCTGTGAAATAGCCGGTATCGATTTTGTGCTTATGAAATGAGGGCGCAGAAGCGCCCTCATTTTGTCTTTAAAATCGCTCTCTGAAAACTGAGAACCACCTCTGTTCCTTTTTCTAGTTCTCTTGTCTCAGCGCCTTCCACAGCTTCAAGCCTTTCGTTCCAGAACAGCAGCTTCCACGGTTTTCTGGAGTCCTTCAGGACCTCAACGTGTATCTCGTTTCCTTTTCTCTCTACTTTCACACTCAATTCCACCTCGCCCCGTGTGTTGTAAACATGCGCTGTTTTGTTTGAAATTTCAAAAACGTTCAATGTGACACCGTCTGCGTAATCGTAATCCGGCCTGTCATCGACGGACCCTGTCGGAATAATGGAGTTCGGTCTTGTAAAGAGTGGGAGTCCGAAGTAGTCGTATTTTTCTGTTCTCCATCTTCCTCCTTCTACCCTCTCGCCGGTGAGAAAGTGAGTCCAGACTCCCTCTGGAAGGTAGTAGGTCACCTCTCCCGTCTCGCTGAAGATCGGAGCGACAAGGAGTGATTCTCCCAGCATGTACTGTCTGTCCAGATAGAGACAGGTGGGATCGTCTGGAAACTCAAGAATCATGGGTCTCATGACAGGGATTCCCCTCTCATGTACTTCGACTGCGCTGGCGAATATATAGGGCATGAGCTTGCACTTCAGTTTCGTGAAAAATCTGAGCACCTCCACCGCTTCCTCATCGAAGTTCCAGGGAACCTTGTACATCGAATTTCCGTGGAGCCTGCTGTGAGATGACAGAAGACCGAATGCCACCCATCTCTTGTACAGATCCGGTGTTGTGATGTCCTCGAATCCTCCGATGTCGTGACTCCAGAAACCGAAACCGCACAGTGCCAGAGAAAGACCTCCTCTCAAGGTTTCCGCCATGGACTCATAGGAAGCCAGACAATCTCCTCCCCAGTGGACCGGGAATTTCTGACTCCCTGCCGTTGCAGACCTTGCGAAGACGACAGCGTTTCTCTTTCCGAGTTTTCTCTCAATGGTTTCGAAGACCACTTTGTTGTACAGATAGGTGTAGTAGTTGTGCATCTTCTCAGGATCGGATCCGTCGTAATAGACCACATCTGTGGGAATCCTCTCTCCAAAGTCCGTCTTGAAACAGTCAACTCCCATATCTATCAATCTTTCCAGTTTTGAAGCGAACCATTTTCTCGCCTCGGGATTCGTGAAATCGATGATCGCCATTCCTGGTTGCCAGTCGTCCGTCTGCCAGACATCTCCGTCTGGTTTTTTCAGGAAATAACCCTTTTCTTTTCCCTCGTCAAAGAGACTTGAAAACTGAGAGACATAGGGGTTTATCCAGACGCACACCTTCAGGCCCTTCTCTTTGAGACGTTTCAACAACCCTTCAGGGTCGGGGAAGTTCTCCCTGTTCCACTCAAGATCCACCCAGTGAAACTCCTTCATCCAGAAGCAGTCGAAGTGAAAGACATGAAGGGGTATGTCACGCTCTCTCATGCCATCCACGAACTCCATCACAGTTCTCTCATCGTACTGTGTGGTGAAGGATGTGGTGAGCCAGAGTCCGAAACTCCAGGCAGGAGGAAGTTCTGGTCGTCCTGTGAGAAGTGTGTAGCGTTCCAGAACTTCTTTCAGATCTTTCCCGGCGATGATGAAATAGTCCAGAGTCTCTCCTTTCACACTGAACTGCACCTTTTCCACATGTTCTGTTGCGATTTCGAAGTCCACCTTTCCAGGATCGTTCACGAAGACACCGTACTTTCTGCTGCTCACATAGAACGGGATGTTCTTGTAGGTCATATCGGAGATCGTTCCGGCGTCCTCGTTCCACATGACAACTCTCTGACCGTTTTTGACGAAAGGTGAGAACCTTTCTCCGAGACCGTAGATCATCTCTCCCACACTCAGGTGGAGTCTTTCAAGACAGAACCTCCCTTCTGGTGCCACGGCGTATCCCAGATCCGATTTCGTGAGGAAACGATCTTCGTAAAAGAATTCCACACCGAAGGGATTCTTCCTTATGATCGCTTTTGCCTTTCCTGAGGTGAAGATAAAACTTCCTTCTGTTTCTTTGATATCCGGTGTGAAGTTTTCGTCCTGGTAGATTTCGTAGTACGGGGGCTTTTCGAGTACTCCCTTGAAATGTCTGAACCGAATTCTTATTACGTTTTCAAACGGAGAGGAGATCTCGATCTCGAAGACCGGACCCTGAAGCGTCTGTCCCCGGTGCTCCACCCTCTGAAACGGCGATCGAAGGATCAATCTTTTTCCATCGCAGGAGTATTCGTACACCTGTTCTGGCCTGAACAACTGTACCCCCTCTCTCAATCTCCACAGCCCTTCCGTGAAACGCATTTTGACCCACCTCCTTTTGAACTAAGATTATCATGAAAGTGTTTTCACGCAGAGTTCGAATAATTCCTCTGAAACCAGATACCAGCGAATTATAGAAGATTAACGTCGAGTTTCTTTTCTGAAGGCTTTTTCAAATTAGGAAATACGATTTCAGATGAGAAAATTGACGGTAAAAATCGATATTTATCGATAGTTGTGAATAATTCCAGAAAATCGGATTTTTTCGTGTTTGGTTCTCTTTGTACAGCGGTGGTAGTATAATAACGAAGAAATTTCTTTAGAGGAAAAAAATAAAAACATTCATCAAAGGGGGTGTGTTCATGAGGAAAGTCTTTGTTTTTCTGCTCGTCTCACTGTTCATTGTGATTGGTCTTTCCTGGAGTGTCTACGCAACACCTGAAGACTACTACAAAGCCACGGGTAAAAGGATTGAAAAGTTCAACGAGGCACCTATGCTTGCGGAACTTGTGAAGCAAGGAAAGCTCCCACCGGTCGAGCAGAGACTTCCAAAGGAACCTCTTGTTGTAGTTCCTGAGGAGAGTGTAGGACAGTACGGTGGCACCTGGAGGAGAGTCTGGAAAGGACCTTCTGACAGGTGGGGTATTCCCAGAATCAACCAGGCGAGTCTTGTGTTCTGGGACAAGAACGGAGAGAAGTTTGTACCGGGAGTAGCGAAAAGCTGGGACATACTTGAAAATGGAAAAGTATATGTCTTTCATCTCAGAGAAGGCATGAAGTGGTCCGATGGTCATCCCTACACTTCCGAAGATATCCTTTTCTGGGTCGACGATATACTGGGGAATGATGAACTCACCCCTGCGAAACCCGCCTGGTACAGACTTCTCGACAGGGTGGAAGCTCCAGATCCCTACACGGTGAAATTCGTGTTCAAACAACCGTACGCTCTGTTTCTGCTTCAAGTGGCGAACAGAGGATTCACAGGCTCTCCAAAACATTTCTTGAAGCAATTCCACCCAAATTACACTCCTATGGAAGAGATCGAAAAGAAAATGGTTGAGGGTGTTCACAACACATGGGTAGATCTCTTCAATGACAAAAGTGATTTTCTCGAAAGTCTTGATCTGCCCGTTTTAACACCCTGGAAACCCGTCACAGATCCAACAGAACAGTTCTACATTCTCGAGAGGAACCCATACTTCTGGGCAGTTGACATCGAAGGGAATCAACTGCCTTACATCGATAGGATCAGACACGAATACGTTCAAAGTAGTGAAGTTATCATGTTGAAAGCAATCTCCGGAGAAATCGATATGCAGTGGAGGCACATCGGTCTTCTGGGACCCGGCCCGGGTGTTTTGCCGCTTCTTCTCGAAAACGCCAAGAGCGGTGGTTACAGGGTTTTGAGATGGAAAACCGACAATGGATCCGTGAGCATGGTGATGCTGAACATATCCGATCCGCCAGATCCTGTACTCGGAGAAGTTTTCAGGGATGTGAGATTCAGACAGGCGCTGTCACTTGCTATCAACAGAGAGGAGATCAACGAGATCCTCTTCAACGGACTGGCAGAACCAAGGCAAGCCTCGTTCGTGAGCGGATCTCCGTACTACGATCCTGAATGGGAGAAGGCGTATGCGGAGTATGACCCAGACAGAGCAAACAAGCTCCTCGACGAAATGGGACTGAAGTGGGACAGCAGGCACGAGTACAGACTCCTTCCCGATGGAAGACCTCTGAGATTCACCATACAGGTCACCGGTCAGACCCATGTTGATGTCTGGACAATGGTGAAAGAATACTGGAAACAGATAGGTGTTCGGGTCGAAATCGAGAACCTCGAAAGGTCACTCTACGATTCGAGGCTCAGTGCGCACGATTTCGATGCGCAGGCTTGGGTGATGGATAGGGCAAGCCAGCCTCTTGTGGATCCCCTATGGATCATTCCTGGAAGCACGGAGTACGCTTCTGCGTGGTACATTGGCTGGGCTGATTGGGCTGGTTCTTACCTTGAAGGAGAAGAATCTCTGAAGGAATATCTACAGCAGGAAGATGCGATCGTTCCACCCGAGGGTATAAAGGAGACTCTCGAAAAACTACTCGACGTATGGAAGGAGATTCAGAACACTTCCGATCCTGAAAAGATCAAGGAACTCATGAAAGAAGTAACGAAGATTCACAGAGAAAATCTCTGGATGATAGGAACGGTGGGCGAAGATATATCTCCTGCTATTGTCAAGAACAACTTCAAGAACGTACCGGAGGAACTGGTGACAGCAACGCCGTTCTTCAGCCCGTGGAACGCCATGCCGATACAGTTCTACATAGAACAGAAATGAGGAAGCCCCGGCGATCGCCGGGGTTTTTTGGAGGTGAACATGGGTGGTAAATCCGAAACTTCCTGTGATCTGGTACGGAGGAGACTACTACCCGGAACAGTGGGACGAGGAAACGTTCGAAAGAGATATTAGGATGTTCAAAGAAGCAGGTATCAACGTGGTCACCATCGGGGTTTTCTCATGGAGTCTTATCCAACCAGACGAGAACACCTACGATTTTTCGTTCTTTGAAAAAGTAATGGATCGCCTGTACAAAGAAGGTATCTACGTCTGTCTTGCAACTCCCACATCCGCTCCCCCTCACTGGATGACGCAGAAATACCCTGAAATCCTTTTCACAGACGTGAACGGTGTAAAGCGAGAAAAGGGAGGCAGACAGAACTTTTGCCCCAACAGTGAGAAGTACAGATATTTTGCAAGAAACATTGCAGAGAAACTCGCAGAACATTTCAAGGATCATCCTGCTCTCGTTCTCTGGCACGTGAACAACGAATACCTGAACTACTGCTACTGTGATATCTGCAGGGGGAAGTTTCAGAACTGGTTGAAGGAAAAGTACGGCACACTCGATGAATTGAACAGAAGATGGAACACACGGTTCTGGTCCCAGACCTTCACCGCCTGGGAAGAGATTCCTGTTCCAACAACGAGGAGTGTTCTCGTCTGGAGAAAGGACAGGTATCAATCTGTTCTTCCAGAACTTTATCTGGATTACAGACGCTTCATGACACAGAGTATGCTCGAGTGTTTCCTGGAGGAATACAGGGCAATAAAGAAACACACTCCCGACATACCCGTCACCACGAATCTGATTGCGGCAACTTTCAAGGAGTGGAACTATTTCGAATGGGCGAAGCATATGGACGTTGCAGCATGGGACAACTATCCCGGTTACAAAGAAGATTTCTCCGTGATTTCTTTGAGACACTCTCTGATACGCTGTTTGAAAGAAGGAAAACCCTTCGTCCTGATGGAACAGTCTCCTTCGCAGGCGTGCTGGAGATGGTACAACCCCCAGAAAAGACCAGGAGAGATGAGGCTCTGGAGTTATCACGCTCTCGCTCACGGTGCAGAGACTCTCATGTTCTTTCAGCTGAGACAATCAAAGGGAGGAGTAGAAAAATTCCACGGGGCTGTTATCACACATGTCGACAGTCCGAACACAAGGGTCTTTCGGGAAGTGAAAAGAGTGGGAGAAGAGATAAAGTCCTTATCGGATCTTCTCGACACAAGGGTTGTCTCACAGACTGCCCTTCTGTTCGACTGGGAAAGCTGGTGGGCGATGGAAGACACTCTCACACCGAACATAGACTTCAGATATCTGAACGAAGCAGAAAAGTATTTCAAGGCACTTGTGAAAACCGGTCTTGGAGTCGATGTTGTTGGGAAAGATCAGAATTTTGAAAGATACAGGGTCATCGTCGCTCCGGTGCTTTACATGGTGGGCGAAGAACTTGCACAGAAGCTGAAAGATTACGTCTCGAACGGAGGAATCTTGATCCTCACAACGATGAGCGGTATTGTCGATGAAGACGATCAGGTTGTTCTGGGAGGTTATCCAGGTTATCTTCGCGATCTTATGGGGGGCTATGTGGAAGAAATAGATGCTTTGCCACCTGAAGAGAAAAACGAAATCTTGATGTTTGGCAAAAGGTACGAGTGTAGTTTGGTGTTTGACTGCATAAAAACCACCACAGCGGAAGTGCTCGGAAGATTTGGAAGGGACTATTACATGAACGAACCTGCCGTGTTGAGAAACAGATACGGTGGTGGATGGGTTTACTACGTAGGTTCTTCCGCGTCTTTCGATCTTGTATGGGATCTTGTGAAGTTCATAGAGAGAGAACACGATCTCAGAGCAGAGATCACACCGCCAGATGGTGTAGAGGTGATAAAGAAAGTCAAGGGAGAGAAGACCTTCTACTTTCTCTTCAATCACTCTCATGAACCGCAGATCGTTGACTTGCCGGAAGGAACGTTCAGGGATCGGATCAAAGGAAATTTGTATGAAAAAAAGGCAAGGCTGCAACCGCTCGATGTCTTGATCCTTCTGAAAGAGTGAGAGTTTTACCAACAGAAGCGTGTTCAAGGGCGGATTTCCGCCCTTTTTTGTTCTGGTGTTAGAATTTGTACAAGCTTCGTATAGGGGAGGTGTGATGATGCTCTGGAAGGCTTTGATCTTTCTGGGTATCTACGCTGTTCTTCACTTTGGCTACGAACTCTCCGGCTGGGAATTCTTAAAGCCCATCTGTGGAGTTGACGAGTCTGTCTTTGAACATCTCAAGATCGGTTTCTGGGCGTACTTTTTCACGAACATCATCGAGTATTTCTTCGCGAAGAAAAAACACGGGTTCTGGTATCCTCGTATCCTATCAACAGTTCTTCTTCCCTGGTTCATAGTGCTCATCTGGTACATGCTCCCTGTGTTCTTTGGACATATCGAATCGCTTGCTGTGGATCTTTCCTGGGCTTTTGTGGTGACCTTCCTTGCTGCGATTCTGTCAGAGATTTTCGAGAGAAATCTGGAAAGAAATTCTCTCGGAACAGATTTCAAAATAGTGATAGTTGTACTTTTTATCGTCTCCATAATCTTCTACACCGTTTTTTCATTTGAAAAACCCTGGATCGATGTTTTCACCGAACATTGAAATGAAAACATTTTCAAACTATAATGTATTGGGAAGCCACATGAAAGAAGGTGAAGCCTTTGAGAAGAATCAGGTTGGGTGTTGTGGGGTGTGGAATCGCCGCTCGAGAGCTGCACCTTCCTGCTCTGAAGAACCTTTCCCATCTTTTTGAGATCATGGCTGTCACGAGTAGAACAAAGTCTCACGCTGAAGAGTTCGCGAAAATGGTCGGAAAACCTGTTGTTTTCGATAGCTACGAGGAACTTCTGGATTCTGGTCTTGTTGACGCGGTCGATCTCACACTCCCCGTTGAATTGAACCTCCCGTTCATCGAAAAGGCCCTTCAAAAGGGAGCCCATGTGATCTGTGAAAAACCCATCTCAACGGACGTAGAAACGGGAAAGAAGGTTGTCGAGTTATCCGAAAAGTCTGAAAAGACAGTCTACATCGCGGAAAATTTCAGGCACGTTCCAGCGTTCTGGAAGGCAAAAGAGCTCGTTGAGAGCGGGGCGATAGGTGATCCTGTTTTCATGAGCTGGCAGATCTGGGTGGGGATGGACGAAAACAACAAGTACGTTCACACCGACTGGAGAAAGAAACCGAAGCACGTTGGAGGTTTTCTCTCGGACGGTGGTGTTCACCACGCGGCGGCGATGAGGTTGATCCTTGGTGAGATAGAATGGGTTTCCGCCGTCGCGAAGGATCTTTCTCCTCTTCTCGGGGGAATGGATTTTCTTTCCTCTATCTTCGAGTTCGAAAACGGCACAGTTGGAAACTACACGGTTTCTTACTCCTTGAAGGGAAAAGAGCGGTTTGAAATCACAGGAACGAAGGGAAGAATTTCAGTATTCTGGGACAAGATTGTTGTGAACGAGGAGGAAATAAGAATTCCACAAGAAAACAGCTACCAGAAAGAGTTTGAAGATTTCTATCAGGTGGTTATGGAGGGGAAACCTAACGATCTGGGAAGTCCGGTTCAGGCTCTGAAGGATCTTGCATTCATAGAAGCCTGTGTGAAGTCCGAGGGAAACAGAGTGCTCGTTTCAAGTCTGCTGTAAGGGGGTGTTTTCGATGGAGTACAGAAAGGTAGGAAAATGGGGTGTCAAGATCAGTGAACTCTCTCTTGGATCCTGGCTTACGTTCGGAAAACAGCTCGACCTCGATACTGCCACAGAAGTGGTGAAAAAGGCGTTCAACAGTGGAATAAACTTCTTCGACACGGCAGAGGCGTACGCGGGTGGAATAGCAGAGGCGATGCTTGGAAAAATACTCAAGAACTTCAGAAGAGAGGACCTTGTCGTTTCCACGAAGATCTTCTGGGGTGGAAGTGGGCCGAACGATCTGGGGCTTTCGAAGAAGCATCTTCTCGAGGGGACCTGGAACTCTTTGAAGAGGCTTCAGATGGACTACGTGGATATCCTCTACTGTCACAGACCCGATCCGAACGTTCCCATGGAAGAGGTTGTCTTCGCGATGGACTACATTTTGAGAGAGGGGCTTGCACTCTACTGGGGAACCTCCGAGTGGAGTGCAAAGGAGATAGAGGAAGCGCACAGGGTTTGTAAAGAACTGGGTGTCATGCCTCCCATCGTGGAACAGCCGCAGTACAACATGTTCGTGAGAGAAAGGGTGGAAAAAGAGTACGCACCTCTCTACGAAAAGTACGGCATGGGTCTCACCACTTATTCACCACTCGCGTCTGGCCTTCTCTCTGGAAAATACAACAACGGAATACCTGAAGGCTCAAGGCTTGCCACGTTCCCGCAGGTGAGGAAGTGGCTCGAAGAAGGAGGACTTCTCAACGAAAAAACCTTCAAAAAGCTCAGAAAACTCCAGAATATAGCGGATCAGCTCGGTGCGAGTCTTCCACAGCTTGCCATCGCGTGGATCTTGAAGAACAAAAACGTCAGCAGTGTCATTCTCGGAGTGAGCAGACCGGAACAGCTCGAAGAGAACCTGAAAGCAGTTGAGATCAAAGAAAAACTCACAGAAGATGTGATGGAAGAGATAGAAAAGATCCTGAATGAATAAAAGGCGCCGGGCGGCGCCTTTTTCAATGACAACAACCGCGTGATCTTCCCTGATGGGCGTACTGTTCCGGATTGTCTTTGAACTTTTCAGCGCATTCGTGAGAACAGAAATAGTACTCTTTCCCCATGTACTCGACCTTTTCTGCCGCTTCTTCCTTTTCGATCTTCATTCCACAGACAGGATCTTTCACTTTCATAAAATCCACCTCCTTACTGGAAAATTTCGATTTGAATTAGGCTTCCATAATATGCTACAATTAGTATAGCATAATTTAGCAAGGAGGAATAAACGATGTGTCCATTCTGTTTTTGGAGCTGGGGCTTCTGGCCCTGGAACTGGGGAGGTCTTATCATGATGATTTTCTGGGCAGTTATTCTGGTGGTACTCTTTGTCTTTCTTTTCAGATGGCTTGGAGGAGAAAGACATGAAAGAGTGGGAAGAACTGATAGAGCTCTTGAGATCTTGAAAGAAAGGTTCGCTCGCGGTGAGATCACAGAAGAAGAATACGAGAGAATGAGGGGGAAGATCCAGAATGGATGAATTCGAAAGGTGGAGGAGAGAATTTCCTGAGGTGAGCGGTGCGGTTGTGAGGATGAGAAATAAGGCTTTTTCTGATGGTTCAATCCCTGCAAAGTACAAAGTGCTGACAGCCCTGGCCATAGCGGTTGTGGAAAAGTGCAAACCCTGTGCCCGGAGTTACTACCAAAAAGCAGTTGAAATGGGTGCCACAAAAGATGAAATAAAAGAGATCCTCGAGGTCGCCGTTACCATGGGAGCATGCATCGCGGAAACCTGGGCGAGGGAGGTGTGGCAGGATGGCCGATCAGAAAACGATGGAGGATCGTGCTGCAAAGAATGAAGAGATAAAGAAGACCTTCACCGTGACGGGGATGACTTGCGCCACCTGTGCAAAGACCGTTGAAAAGGCCCTGAGAAAACTCGACGGGGTGAAATTTGCAGCGGTGAACCTTGCTACTTCGACTGGGTTCATCGTGGCAGAGAAAGAGATTTCCTTCGAGGAGATCAAAAAAGCCGTGGAGGAAGTGGGATACGGAGTAACAACAGAATCTCCAGAAGATGTGGAAAGAAAGCGATACGAAGAGTCAAAAAGAAATCTGATACTTGCCTGGCTCGTCACAGCCCCCCTTGCCCTCCTCATGATCTACCACATGTTTGTTTCTGAAGTGCCCTATTTCACCTGGATAGAGGTCTTCGCGGGTGCGTTCGTTACGTTCTACGTGGGAAGAGGAACGATCAGAGGAGCATGGATAGCCCTCACACACAAACACACGAACATGGACACACTCATCTTCTTCGGTGCGGTGACTTCCTGGGTGACGGCTGTACTTGACAGTGTGGGACTTCCTGTGATGTCCTTTGGTGCCATCGGTGCGATGATCGTTGCGTTCCACATCACAGGACGTTTCATAGAATCTTACCTGCGTGACAGGGCCAGCAAGGAAATCAAGGCCCTTTTGAAACTTCAAGCAAAAGAAGCCCGCGTCATCACCGATGAAGGAGAAGTAATGATGCCGATAGAAGCAGTGAAAGAAGGGTTCATCGTACTGGTAAAACCCGGTGAAAGGATTCCTGTGGATGGAGTGATTGTGGAAGGCCAATCTTCAATCGATGAATCTGTAGTAACGGGAGAATCCATACCGGTTTTGAAGAGGGAAAACGATGAAGTGATCGGCGGTTCTTTGAACGTATCGAGTCCTATCAAAATAAAAGTCACAAAAATAGGAGAAGACACCTTTCTGTCTCAAATGATCAAATTGATTCAGGAAGCACAGGGTTCGAAGGTACCGATTCAGGCTCTGGCCGATAGAATCACCATGTGGTTTGTCCCCACGATCATTATTCTTGCAGTAGTCAGTGCCCTGGTGTGGTATTTCAATTACGAACGGTTCCTTCCCTTTGTAGAAAAGGCAAGAGAGATCTTTCCGTGGATCATACAAACCAGTGACCCGCTGACCTTCTCTGTCTTCGTCTTCGTTGCAACCATCGTCATAGCGTGTCCGTGCGCTCTTGGTCTTGCAACTCCCATGGCGCTCGTCACGGGAACGGGACTTGCTGCAAAGAAGGGCCTTCTCATAAGAAACGCCGAGGCGATTCAGACATCGAAGGATGTAGGAGTGGTGCTCACAGACAAGACGGGAACGCTCACCGAAGGAAGTCCGAAAGTGGTGGATCACAATTTCTCCGCTGAACTGATCAAAATTGTTGCGAGTATAGAGAGAAACTCGAACCACCCGCTCGCGAAGGCAATCTCTGAACTCTCTCAGGATGTGGTTGAGATAGAAAACGTGGAAGAGATCCCAGGAGAAGGAGTGAGGGCACGTTACAAAGGAGAAGAGTATTTTGTTGGAAAGCCTCTGGATTATTCAAAGTATGAAACTCTTCTGGAGGAAGGAAAGACCGTGGTTGAGGTGAGAAGAAACGGTGAAGTTGTGGGATTTCTCGCAATAGAGGATCCAATCAGAGAAGACAGTCCCGAGGCCATTAAAAAACTCAGGGAGATGGGAATAGAACCTGTCATGATAACGGGAGACAACGAAAAGACTGCAAGAGCGGTTGCAAGACGCCTTGGAATAGAAAAGTTCCACGCAGGTGTGAAGCCTTCTGAAAAACTGGACCTTGTGAGGTCTTACCAGGCTCAGGGAAAGAAAGTTGCGATGGTGGGAGACGGTATGAACGATGCCGCCGCTTTGAAAGGGGCAGATGTTGGAATAGCGATAGGTTCGGGAACAGATCTTGCCATCGACAGCGCAGACATCATCATAACAAAAGGTGGCATATCGAAAGTGGTCGATGCCATCGAAGTATCAAGAAAAACCTTCAAAATCATAAAACAGAACCTGTTCTGGGCCTTCTTCTACAACGTAGTAGCCATTCCCATGGCGATGATGGGACTGCTTCATCCGGTGATCGCAGAACTCGCCATGGCCTTCAGTTCCATCACCGTGACCCTCAACTCCATGAGGGTGAGGGAATGAGTGTTGAGAGAAAGTACGACAGATTCGCGGCACTGTACGATAGGTTCGAAGGTTTTATCGAGAAAAAGTTTTTCTCACGGTTTCGTGAAGAACTCTTCAAAAGAGTAGAAGGGAAGAAAATATTGGAAGTTGGTATCGGCACTGGAAAGAACGTTCCGTACTATCCAGACGATGTGGATGTTGTAGGTGTAGATATCAGTGAAGGAATGCTCAGGGTGTGTCAGGAAAGGTTGAAAAAATTTCCTGAGAAAAGGGTGAGGTTGTTGAGAGCGGACGTTCAGAATCTTCCTTTTTCAGATGGAGAGTTCGACTGCGTTGTTTCCACGTTTGTCTTCTGTACAGTGCCTGATCCTGTGAAAGGTTTGAAAGAAGTTCACAGAGTTCTCAAACCCTCTGGAAAAGCAGTTTTTCTCGAACACATGAGAAGTAGAAAATGCTACGTTAACGCGATGCTGTTTGTGATGCACATCTTCACAAAACTTCTTTTGGGAACAAGCATGCTCAGAAAAACGGTTGACAACATAAAAAAAGCAGGATTTGTGATCGAGAAAGAAAAACACCTCCTGGGCGATGTGGTACGTTTGATAACTGCTAGAAAGGGAGGTGAGGAAAATAATTGAGAAGATAAGAGAGGATACCACTCTCAAGGAAATCATGGAAGCCCATGAGAGACTGGAAAAGGCGCTCAGAAAATACGGTTTTGACACTTGCTGTGCGAAGATGGCAAGTTTGAAGGATGCCTGTGAAAAGAAAGGTCTGGATGTTGAAAAGGTTCTGGAGGATCTCAACAGGGTTGTGAAAGAGATCAACGAAGAAGAGAGGATAATAAAAGAGATAGAATCTCAATTTCTGTGAGGAGGTGCTGCTATGAAGTACGTTCTCAACGTTCCGGATATTTCCTGCAATCACTGCAAAATGAGAATTTCGAAGGCACTGGAAGAACTGGGAGTTAAAAACTACGAAGTGAGTGTGGAAGAGAAAAAGGTGATTGTCGAAACGGAAGATCTGGACAGTGTTTTGAAGAAGCTCGAGGAGATCGACTATCCGGTGGAGAGTTACCAGGAAGTCTGATCGACAAAGGTGTTGAGAATTTTCTTCAAAAAATCTCTAAAGACCTGATCCTTCAGGCCCTCGCTGTGAGCAGGTGTGAGGGCCAGTATTTTTCCGTTGTGGTATCTTTTCGTCCAGCCCGCAATGGAAGTACCGTCTTCTGATTCGCTCCAGAGGAATATCTCCACATCGGAATACAGATCCACGAAATAGTGTTCATCCACGAGTTCAAATTCAACGTCCTTGCCGTAGTATCTCACTTTCTTCTGAGGTGGATGGTGGATGAACCTTCCTCCAACGAGCCTGTTGTAACTCTCTGGAAAACGTGCAAGGCCGGAGTGCCAGACAAAGAGCTTTCCTCCAGATCTCACATAGTCTTCCAGAATCTCGATGTCTCCGTCTTTGAGCCACGGTGTTTCATCATCGAGGAGGTTCCAGCGTCCTATGACAACAAGACCTGGGAGTTTTCTGACCTCTGGGAAATTCTCAGGTTGAAGATCATTGATCTCACAGTTTAAGGCATATTTCAAGGTTTCCAGAAAGAGATCGTGATCGTGGTATTTGTCGCCAAGAAAAGAGAAAACTCTCATCTCATCCCTCCTCATCAGTATACTATCACCACATTATGTAACAGAAATGTTAACCATTGACTTTCTATCCGATTGAGACATAAAATTTTTTTGCAAAGATATGGTTATAGTACCATAAGAAAAAAATATTTTTATCGAGGAGGTGTGGGTTAATGGGTAGAAAGCTTCTTTTGATGCTGATTTTAGGCGTGTTTTTAGTGTCGGCTGTGTTCGGCGCGAAGTACACACTGAGATTTGGACACGTTCTTGCTCCAGGCGAACCGTACCATCAGGCGTTTCTGAAGTGGGCCAAGGCAGTTGAAGAGAGAACGAACGGCGATGTTAGAATTGAAGTCTTTCCGAGTTCACAACTCGGAGTGGAAGAGGACATCATCGAGCAGATCAGAATGGGAGCGCCTGTGGGATGGAACACGGACTCTGCAAGGCTTGGAATGTACGTTAAAGACATCGGTGTCATGAACCTTGCATACTTCATCGATTTCATGGGCGCAAAAACTCCTGAAGAGGCGATGGAGGTTCTGAAGAAGATCAAGCAGTCTCCAACGATGCAGAAGTGGTTGAAAGAGTTGGAACAGAAATTCGGTATAAAAGTTCTCTCCTTCTACTGGGTGCAGGGTTACAGACACTTTGTGACAAACAAACCCATCAGGAAACCGGAAGACCTGAATGGTTTGAGAATCAGAACTCCCGGTGCACCTGCATGGCAAGAATCCATAAGAGCTCTCGGTGCCATCCCTGTTGCCATCAACTTCGGAGAGATCTACACGGCGGTCCAGACGAAGGCGGTCGATGGAGCGGAACTCACTTACGCGAATGTTTACAACGGTGGTCTGTACGAAGTTTTGAAGTATATGTCTGAAACGGGACACTTCCTTCTCATCAACTTCGAAATCGTCAGCGCAGACTGGTTCAACAGCCTGCCTAAGGAATATCAGAAGATTATTGAGGAAGAGATGGACAAGGCGGGAATCGAAGTTTCTCTCAAAATCATGAAAGAACTCGAAGAAGAATACAAACAGAAGTGTATCGAAAAGGGTATGACAGTGATACCAGCTTCTGAAATCGACAAGGAAGCCTTTATGGAAAGGGCAAAACAGGCTTACAAGAATCTCGGTCTTGAGGATGCTCTCAACCAGTTGATTAAGGAAGTGAAGGGAGAGTAATCATCAATTGCCCGGCCCCTTCTGGGTCGGGCTTTCACTCTATTCAGACAGAGGTGAGAGACGTGAAAAAAGTGGACCAAATTCTTTTGAAGTTTGAAAAACACGCCGCTAAGATTCTCCTTATGGTTATGATTGTTCTCGTTTTTGCTTCAGGAGTTGCCAGATTTCTAAAGCATCCAATAAACTGGGCTGTTGATATAAGCAGTTTTCTTTTTGCCTGGGCCTGTTTCTTTGCAGTGGATGTGGCCTGGCGTGAAAACAAGATGATGTCTGTGGACATCCTTGTGAAGAAATTTTCCGAAAGGACTCAGAAAATTATCAGAATAGTGAATTACCTCATTATCCTTGCTTTCATTGTTTATCTTATCGTGTGGGGCTTTTATCTTTCCTATAAAACAAGATACAGAACCTTCGTGGGGATACCGAACTTCAGCTACACGTGGGTCACACTGAGTGTTCCTGTTGGTGCAATTTTGCTATTCAGAACAACTGTACTGAAGCTGATAGAAGAATTCAGAGGCAACAAGAAGGAGGAAAGATGACATGATCATAGTGCTCATTGCCTTCGCTGTTTTTCTGATGCTTGGCATGCCTGTTGCCTTTGCTATAGGAATATCCGGATTCCTCTGGTTTCTTCAACATCCAGAACTTCCCATCACCATTCCGATACAGAGACTGCTTTCTCAAACGGTGAATTTCACGTTGCTTGCTATTCCCATGTTTATTGTGGCTGGTAATGTGATGAATTCTGCCGGTGTGACGAGAAGACTTCTCGATTTTGCCTCTACCCTCGTTGGTCACATGAGAGGAGGACTCGGTCAGGTTTCAGCTGTTCTTTCCACGTTGATGGGAGGAGTTTCCGGATCCAGTATTGCGGACGCGGCGATGGAAACAAGGATGCTCGGTCCAGAGATGCTCAGACGAGGCTATCCAAGAGGATTCGCTGTTGCTGTGAACGTCTGGACGTCCCTGATCACTCCTATCATTCCTCCCGGTATCGCTTTCATCATTTACGGTACGATCGGTCAGGTCTCCATAGGAAGGCTCTTTGCGGCGGGAATAGGACCTGGACTTCTTTTGATGGTGGTTTACATGATCACCATATGGTTTGTTGCTAAAAGATTGAACCTTGCACCTGAACGAGAGAAACGAGCACCGGTAAATGAAGTTTTCAGATCTCTTGGAAAGAGTATCTGGGCTCTTATGTTTCCGGTTTTGCTGATTGTGGGTTTGAGAGGCGGTATCTTCACCCCTTCGGAGGTTGGTTCTTTCGCAGTTTTGTACGGAATGCTGGTGGGATTCATAATACACAGGGAGATGTCTTTCAAAACCTTTTATTGGGAAACCCTGGAGAATTCTCTTGGTGATATCGGTAGTGTGATGTTCATACTTTCGATGTCCACAATTTTTGGTTACGGTATGATCTGGGAAAGGATACCGGAAAAGCTCGCGGAGTTCCTCCTTGGAATATCTTCCAATCCAAACGTTCTGATGATAATGATCTCCTTGTTCCTGGTCTTCGCTGGTTTGTTTGTGGACGCAACGGCTTTGATTCTCATGCTTACAGCAATCCTGCTTCCTGTGGCAAGACAGGTGGGAATAGATCCCGTTCACTTCGGTCTGGTGTTCATTCTATCTGCTGCCATGGGTAACCAGACACCACCTGTAGGTGCTTCCATGTATGCCGGCTGTTCTGTGCTCGGTGCAACCATAGAAGAATACATACAGGCATCCTGGCCTTTTCTGTTTGTGACGATACTGGCGATACTTCTGGTTATCTTCTTCCCGCAGATCGTACTGTTCATTCCGAATCTCATCTTTGGATAAGGAGGGAGCAGAGCTATGAATTTCCAGGGAAAAGTGGTTTTGATAACAGGAGCAGGTTCCGGTATTGGAAAGAAGGCAGCCATTATGTTCGCAGAAAGAGGAGCGAAGGTAGCAATTAACGATATCTCTGAGGAAAAAGGGAAAGAAACAGTGGAGCTGATAAAAAGCAAGGGAGGAGAAGCCGCGTTTATATTCGGAGATGTGGCGAAAGATGCAGAACAGATAGTGAAGAAAACAGTGGAAACGTTCGGAAGGCTCGACATCCTGGTGAACAACGCTGGTATTGTGCCTTATGGGAACATAGAAGAGACTTCAGAGGAAGATTTCGACAAAACGATAGCCGTGAACGTCAAAGGACCTTTTCTCCTCTCAAAATACGCCGTCGAACAGATGAAAAAGCAGGGCGGAGGAGTCATTGTTAACGTCTCCTCCGAAGCAGGACTCATAGGGATTCCAAGAAGGTGTGTCTACAGTGTTTCAAAAGCGGCACTTCTGGGACTCACACGATCTCTTGCCGTTGACTACGTCGATTACGGAATCAGGGTCAACGCGGTGTGTCCAGGCACCACTCAGTCTGAGGGGCTCATGGCGAGGGTGAAGGCTTCTCCAAATCCAGAAGAACTCCTGAAAAAGATGACCTCCAGGATCCCCATGAAGAGACTGGGGAAAGAAGAGGAAATTGCCTTCGCAATCCTCTTTGCGGCGTGTGACGAAGCCGGATTTATGACGGGCAGTATCATAAACATAGATGGAGGTTCTACCGCTGTGTGAGGAGGTCTTAGTGTGGATGTTATTCAGAGGATCAAGGAAAAATACGATGAGTTCACGAATGCAGAGAAAAAAATAGCTGATACCATTCTTTCCGATCCGAAGGGAATTATAGAGAGTTCCATCAGCGATCTCAGTGAAAAAGCAGGTGTGAAGAGTGAAGCCTCCGTCGTGAAGTTTTACAAAAAACTGGGATTGAACAGCTTTCAACAGTTCAAGGTGCTTTTGGCTCAGAGCATCTCCAGGGCACCGCTCGAGATCGTCTACGAAGATGTCTCGGGTGAGGACGATGCGAAAACCATCACAGAGAAGATATTCAAAGCAACGGTGAGAGCCATTCTGGACACACTGAATTGGCTGGATGTCGATTCCATTGAAAGGGCCGTCGATCTGTTTAAAAACGCTCAGAGGATCATATTCATCGGTTTTGCAGCGTCGGCTGCTGTCGCGTTCGATGCGTTTCACAAATTCACAAGAATAGGAAAGAACTGTCTGTTTTCCAACGATGAGCACATCATAGCAACCATTCTTGCTACAGCTTCACCAAACGATCTGCTGGTTGCCATTTCGCACACCGGAGAAACGATCTCTGTGGTGAACTTCGCCAAAAAAGCTAAAGAGATGAAAATGCCGGTTGTTGCTATCACAGGGAATAGAAAATCCACGCTTGCGAAGTACTCGGATGTTGTCCTTGCCACCAACACAAAAGAGACGAAAATAAGAACCGATGCGATGACTTCGAGGATAGTTCAGCTTGTGATTCTTGATACGATATACACGCTTTTAGCAGCAAGAGATCCAAGGGCAATAGAAATTCTCAACAGGAGTAGACTCGCGGTTTCAGAATTGAAGTACTGAATCTGGAGGGGGAAGATATGAAAAAAGTATTGATCGTGACACGAACCTTCGGAAAGTACTCCCAGAAACCTGTTGAATTCCTCAAAAAAGAAGGCTTCGAAATAATAAGATCCGATACTATAGACCCTGACATCCTGAAGGAAGTAGATGCTTTGATTGTGGGAACACACCCAGTAACAGCAGAAATGATAGAAAATTCCAGTCTTAAAGTCATAGCAAAGCACGGTGTGGGGGTGGACAACATAGATTTGGAAGCTGCCACGAAAAAAGGTATTCCTGTTACCATCACAGCCGGTGCAAATTCCCTTTCCGTCGCGGAGCTCACAATCGCTTTCATCTTCGCACTGAGTAGGGGTCTTGTATGGGCTCACAACAAACTGTTTCTCGAAAGAAAATGGGAAGGAACGGTGGGACAGGAAGTTTCTGGAAAAACACTGGGTGTGGTGGGGTTTGGTTCGATAGGAAGAGAAGTGGTTAAAAAGGCCGTCTGCCTTGGAATGAACGTGCTGGTCTACGATCCTTACGTGAGCAAAGATAGTGTTAGATTACTGGAGGCTACCCCTGTTGATGATCTGGATCAACTTTTGAAGGAGAGTGATTTCATCTCGCTCCATGTTCCGCTGAACGAAAGTACAAAGAACATGATAGGGGAAAGAGAACTCTCACTCATGAAGAAATCTGCTTTTTTGATCAACACCTCCCGCGGAGGGCTGATAGATGAAGAGGCACTTGTGAAGGCTTTGAAAGAAGGAATAATAGCGGGCGCTGCCTTGGATGTCTTCTCTGAGGAACCTCCGAATCCCAATTCACCTCTTTTCGAATGTCCCAATCTCATCACCACAGCCCATATAGGTGCACACACAAAGGAAGCCATCCTCAGAATGAATATGATGGCTGCTCAATCTGTGGTGGAATTTTTCAAGGGTAATATTCCGAAGTACGTGGTGAATAAAGAAGTAGTCCAGATTTTGAAAGAGAAGGGTTATCAAGAAGTATCTTGAACAGAAAACGTTCGTGTGTTAAAATAACCACGAAGGCGAGCAGGCGTAGCTTCAAGCGGTGGAGCGCCGCCTTGGTAAGGCGGAGGGTGTGGGTTCGAGTCCCACCGCCTGCTCCATTTTCTATTTTAATATCCCCAGGGGATGGCATTATGAAGAGAAGAAAATCAACAAGAACCAGTTCTTTTGGAGTAAAAGGCAGGGAAAGCCATGATTCGTCTCCATTTTATAGTAGAGCGATCTATTCCAACTTTTCCCTTCCGAAACCTTCAGAGGAAGATCTCATCGAGAATCCACTTCCTGAAAATCTCCTGGACAAAGTTATTGAGGGAGATGCCAGAGAAGTTCTGAAAAAAATACCTGACTGTTCGATACATCTCATGGTGACTTCACCTCCGTACAATGTAGGGAAAGAATACGATGAAGATATGACTCTTGATGAATACCTTGAATTCATAGAAGAAATCATGAAAGAAGTGTACAGGGTTCTCGTCTGGGGTGGAAGAGCCTGTTTTAATGTAGCAAATCTTGGAAGAAAACCGTACATTCCTCTTCATGCGTATCTCATCCATTTGTTTGAAAAGATAGGCTTTTTGATACGTGGAGAGATCATTTGGGACAAAGGGGAAGCGGTGAGTGGTTCTTCGACTGCGTGGGGTTCGTGGATGTCTCCTGTAAATCCCGTGCTAAGAGATCAACACGAATATATAATTGTAATGAGTAAAGGAGATCTAAAGCGAAGAAAACCCAGTGATAGAGAAGCAAAATCAACAATAACAAGGGAAGAATTTTTAGAATTCACAAGGAGTGTGTGGAAATTTCCACCAGAGTCAGCTAAGAGAGTAGGACATCCTGCCCCCTTTCCTGAGGAACTTCCTTACCGTTGTATACAGCTCTACACCTTTAAAGGAGATGTCGTTCTCGATCCTTTTGCTGGTGTAGGAACAACTTGTGTGGCTGCCGTTAAAACAGGACGGCATTTTGTTGGAATAGAGATAAATCCCGAATACGTAAAAAAGGCCGAAGAAAGGGTAAAGGATATTCTCAGCAAACCTACTCTTTTTGAAGATCACTGTTGATATTTTTCTATCAACTCTTTTATGAGATCGTACCATCCTTTGAAATATTCTTCTTTTGCTTTGAGTATCAATTCAACGGGAAAAGGTTTGTAATCGATCTCTAAATAGTTTTCCTCTTTTTTTGAAAGCTCGATCAATCTTTTTACAGTAGAACTCTTCAATCCAAAACCACGCGGGTTTGTGTTGCTGCTCGGGAGTGAGTAGTACTCCTCCAACTTTGATTCATTTTTTTCTACTTCTCTCTGTAGGTCTCTCAATTTTTCTAAATCAATAACGCATAGTATTATTTTGTCTTTGTTTCTTGCAATGTAGAATATATCTGCCTGGAAGTTGAAAGTTAAAATTCTATCTTTGGTTGGGAATCCATCCCATGCTATTTTAACGTCGGAAAATCCTTCAGTTGTTTTTATACTGTACCTCTTTGTTGAGTCGTCTTGAAAAGTTATTTCAATATCCCAGTTTCTTTCTGTGTCTGGGGCTTGATTGACGGATTTTATGAGGTGTGGGAGTTCTTTTCTTAGCATCTCAACTATGAAATTCTCACGCCTTTTACCTACATCGGGAGCTCTTCCTTCAAAATAAAAGATATCCCATGCTTTTCCAAGGATATCGATTCTCTCTTTGTTCTTTTTGAAAATATCAATGAGAGGATCCGTTTTTCTCATAAATCTTCTCCCCCTCCACAAACACCGCAATGGGATCATCCTCGAAAAGAAGTGGATTTCTCTCGTAGAGACAAAAGTCTGCTCTGTACCCTGCTTCTATCTTTCCTGTTTTTATTCCCACCTGACTTGCCCCCGCTTCCGTCATCAGGTAGAACGTTTCTTCTCTGAAGAAACCCATTTTGAGTGCGTGTTCTGCGATATATTTTGGATCACAGGGGGAAACAGGAGAATCTGAAGAGAAAGATATGGAAACACCCGCTTTGAACATTCTGTAGAACGGATAGTGAAGCGCGTTCACCTTCACCTTCTTCAAAAGGGGTTGATCTTCGAACAAAAAATGAGGTTGAACGGAAAAAGTGGTGTTTTTCACCCGTTGTAGATCCTTTTCCTGGACGAACTGAGCGTGGATGATTCTGTGACCGCGGTGTCTTTCGAGAACATCGAGAACAAGGCTCACCGCACTGTCTCCTATGGCGTGAACGTTCAAAATGAGATCGTGTTCGTCGCAGAAGCGAGCCAGTTCTTCGAGTTTTTCTTCTGTGAGAAGTTGCACACCCTGCGTTCCGTCGTCGTATTCACCGGAGATGAGAGCCGTTTTTGCTCCAAGGGAACCGTCCATGAAGACTTTGACTCCTTTAACGTGCACTCTCTTGTTGAGATCTCCGAAGTGTTCGGGTTTTAGATCCTTTGGTTTCAGCTTCTCGAAGAGTCTGATTCTGGAGTGTCTTATAATGGAAAGAAGCCTTTCCACGCTCACACCGTAAAGATCGTCGCTCTGAACAAAAGTCACACCGTGTTTGAGAAATTCCTTTTCTCCAACCCTGTAGAATTCGGCCATTTTCTCTTTGAAGGCGTACTCGTAGATCTTTTCTAAGTTCTCTACGAGATACCTTTCTTTGACTCCCAGAACCTCCATCGCTTTTTTGTTGAGAAACGCTTTGTGACCGCACCGTCTTATGAGAAAAATGGGCACTTCGATTCTGTCCAGTCTCTCGACAACTGATCCGTCTGGTTCTTCGAACCAGCCCCTTCCCACCACGACTTCACCGGTGAGGTCTCTTTCGAAAAGCTCGTCCCAATCGTTGAACTGGATACTGAGTTTCGAAAAGCCCGTTCCCACAACGTGTGCGTGTGAATCGACAAAGCCAGGAACGAGGAAGCATCCTCTCGCATCGATGACAGGTTCACTCGATTTTTCGACGAACTCTCCGTTTTCCACGAACAGATCTTTTTGAACAAACTCCCTTCCACTCCACACCAGGGCACCTTTTATTATCATTTCAATCCCCTGCTTCCCGGTTTTTCTGCCAGGATTCCCTGTTTGCAGAGTGGACAGTCTTCAGGATCGTAGACCGGAAGGTCGAGCTTCAGAAGACTTTCGAACGGAACTCCAAAGTCCACTTTTCCACCGGAGCGATCGATGATGGAACCCACACACACCACGTTTGCTCCATACTCTTTCAAGAGCTCTATCACTTCCTTCACAGAACCACCCGTGGTCACCACGTCTTCAACTACCGCTACTTTCTCACCAGGTCTTACGAAAAAGCCCCTTCTGAGTTTCATCACTCCGTTTTCTCTTTCCGCGAACAACGACCTCGCTTTCAGGTACCTTGCAACGATGTACGAGAGTATCACTCCCCCCATTGCGGGACCCACTACTGTTTCCACATCGTACTTCCTCAGAAGCTTTGCTAATTCTTCTCCCACGATGTCGCCGTACTCTGGAAACTCGAAAAGACGTGCGCACTGAACATATCTTGAGGAGTGTTTCCCGGAAGAGAGAATGAAGTGCCCTTCCATCAAAGCACCGGTTTTCTCGAGGATTTCCTTTATCACAGTCTCATCTCCTTTATTCTTTTGATCTTTTCTCTGGGATTTTCGCTCAGGTAGATCTCTCTTCCGAGCACAGCAAAATCCGCTATTCCCTTCATTTCTTCGAGCGTTACGACGTCCTTTTGATCGCCTGCTTTCACTTCCATTCTGATGCCGGGAACGAGAATTTTGCCTTTTATCTTCTCTCTCAAAGCCTTCGCCCATGGACCGGGAAGCACGAAATCACAGCCGAGTTCGTTCAGTTTTTCTATCCTGTCCATGTAATCCTCGAGAGACCCTTCCATAGAAGTGAGTTTCACCACAACGAACACGTGTTTGTCTGTTGCACTGAGAGCCCTCTCCACGCTTTCGTATCCAGCGCAGGAGTGAACTGTGAAACCTATGATCGCCGGATGATCCCAGCTCTTTATGGAACGTTCCACCGTTGAAGGGATATCGCAGAACTTCAGGTCGAGGATTATCTTCAGATTTCTCCTTGCGAGTTCGTCGAAGATCTTTTTTCCGTGTACGGCGAGGTTGTGCCCCACCTTCACCACTTCGAAACTGCCGTTCTCGTCGATGAATCTGATAGGATCCTCCATGTCCAGACTGAGAACAGGTGTCATCTTTTCACCTCCAGCAGATATTTTCCAATTTCTTCCACAACACCAGGATCTTTGAAGAGAGCGCTTCCGACCCCTATCACGTCCGCTCCCACTTTCAGGAATTCTTCTGCGTCTTTCACGGAGTACACACCACCGCTCGCTATCACAAAGAGTTCTGGGAATCTTTTCTTCACTTCGTACACTGCCCTGAGTGCGATCGGTTTTAGCACAGGACCAGAAAGTCCTCCTAAGATCATCGTGTCTCTTTCAAAATGCAGTCCCCTCACCGTGTTCACGAGTGTGATGCCGTTCCATTCTGCTTTCATCACGAATTCCGCGGCGTCTTCCACGAAGATACCCTCCACTCCCACTTTCGCTATCAGAAAGGAGTCGGGAAGTTCTTCTCTGAGTGTGTTCAGGAGTTTCTTCCACTCTTCCGCGTTTTTGACTATGGAGAGTCCTCCTTCTTTCACGTTCGGACAGGAGAAATTGAACTCCACCGCATGGAATCTGTCCGCTACCTTTTTGAACACACGGGCCACTTCCAGATACTCCTCGAAAGAATCACCACCGAGACTTGCGATCATGGGAACAGGAAGTTCTGGAACGTTTTCAACGAACGCGTGTATTCCGGGATTTTCCAGTCCGATCCTGTTTATCACGTAGAAATCGCTGTCTGCCATTCTAGGAGTGGGGTTTCCTTCTTTCGGATGGAGCGTGACGGTTTTCAGCAAAACACCGCCCACGTATCTGTGATCCATGAGCTTCAGATACTCTCCAAAGCCGGCAGGACCGGAGAGAAGAACAAGGGGAGGTTTCAGCTCCAGCACAGTTCATCACCTCTGAATATGGGGCCATCGGTGCAGACGTGTTTCACACCCTCTTTTGTGAAGACGGCACAGGACTTACACGCTCCTATTCCGCATCCCATGTATTCTTCGAGCGAGAAGTAAACTTCTTTTCCTCTCAGGTGTTCCCAGCAGACTTTTTCCATTCCCCGAGAACCGGAGACGAGGTACCAGTCGTACTCTCCCGTGGAGGAGAGTTTTCTCAAAAACTCCTCATCACCAACGGCCGTTTCGTGTTCGAGCGGTATCTGGAAGGGAGTTCTGCTTCCCACGAGTACATCTACGTTCATCTTCTTTCGAAGCGCTTCGGCCATTGTGAGGCATGTGGGAGAGATGATGAGAAGGCCTTTTCCAGGCTTTTCGAAGCCGTTTCCAAGAGGACCGTGACCTTTTATCTTCTCTGCTTCTTCGACGATCCACTTCGTTCCCTTTCCCTTCACCTGAACGGAGATCGCCGTGTGATCTTCCCAGTATCCGAGAACGAAAGGCTTTCTGACGAGTTTCGGTGTCTCCAGCATGACGAACTGTCCTGGAGAGAAATCAATCCGTTCCTCGAAGAGAACGATCCAGGTATCCTCGTTCACTCTAATCGTTTTCTTTTTGGTCAGCAATAACCTCTCCATCTATCATCACCCATCTTCCTTTGAGTTTAAGAGCGACCACTTTTCCCTTCAGTCTGACACCGTCGAACATGGAATTCTTCCCTTTGCTTTTGAATTTTTTTGCATCCACGATGAACTCCGCCTTCGGATCGATGAACACAAGGGTATCTTCTGTGAGACGAGCTTCAACACCAAGCACTTCGAGGGGATTTTTCGTGAGTTTTTCTACGACGAGTTCGAGATCACCCAGGGCTGTGTAATAGGCAGGAAAGGCGATTTCTATGGATGTTGAGCCGTAGGGAGCGGTGAGAAAATTGTCCGGTTTCTCGTGGTGTGGCGCGTGATCTGTCGCTAAAACATCGATCACATCTTTCTTCACGGCTTCGATGAGAGCTTTTCTGTCTTCTGGAGATCCGAGAGGAGGGTTGATCTTGAAGTTCGTGTTTTTGATGTCTTCGTAGCAGAAAAACAGATGGTGTGGTGTTACTTCACAGCTGACCTTTGCTAGATTCTTCAAAAACGATATCACTTCTACGGAGTACTTCGTTGTTACGTGCTGGATGTGGAATCTTTCGAATCCGTACTCAAGGCCCGTCAAAACGGTTCGTGTTATGGCTATCGCTTCGTTCGATCTCGGTCTTTTCTGAAACGGCAAAGGAGCCCCCTCGTAGAAGATTCCATCCACCTCGTACATCTGGCTGTGGTCGAACCAGAGGGCTTTCTTTTTCTTTTTCATTGTTTCAATGAGTGTAGGGTAGTCGCACTCTATGCCGTCCGTTGAAAAGCCCACCACTCTTTCTCCTTCAGCTTCGATCGATCCGAAGGGAGAAACGGCAAAGAGAAACTCGACCGCTCTGTTTCTGGAGAGATCCAGATGTCTTTCCAGAACTTCTTTGCTTTCTATGGGCGGCTTTGTGTTGGGCTGTACCACCACTTTAAAAAAGCCTCCCACAAGGGAGGCTTCTTCTAAGGAGCTGTAATCTTCTCCACCGTTGAGACGAACATGAACGTGAAGATCGACAAAGGGAAACGTGGCAACCAATCCTTTCGAGGGAAAGGGTGTTTCTATTTCTTCTTCTATCCATTTCTTTCTAAACGGATCGTAGATCCTCACGCTTTTCCCTCCGAATTCCTTTCCTGTTATTTTACCATCCACCTGGCGATCTCATCTATTACTCTTTTGTCAACGTGACCTTTCTTCATGTATTCAACCGGCGTTGATTTTCCTTCTCCTGAAATCATCAGGTGATTGAGATCGTCGAAGACGAGTATTTTCACATTTTCCCTGCCTGAAAGTTCCTTCAACCAGATTTCTCGGTCCTTTTCAGTCACCTGGTAGTCTCTGCCGCCGAAGATCAAAAGCATGGGGATGGTTAGTCTCTTCGCAATTGAAACAGGATCTCTTTCTCTCAAGTCGTAGAAGTACTTCGCGGGAGCTCCAAGGACGAATTCATCTGGAGGAATCTCTTTTCTTTTGAGTTTTTCCAGAATGTTCAGAGTTTCTTCTACGTTGCTTGCAAGACCCAGAGACTGAAGATATTTCAACTGATCTTCCATGACTTCTTCGAGCGGTCTTGCGGGCGGTGCTATCATGACAACACCGTCTGCCTTCGATCTTTCCGCTATCTCCGGTGTGAGCATCGCACCGAGGCTGTGTCCCAGCATATAAACTCGGGAGACGTCTTTTCTCTCTTTGAGTATCTTCACCGCTTCCAGTGCGTCTTCTATGACTTCTTTTTCGACGGTCAAGGTGGTGGGGTCCACTTTCTCGACGAACGTTCTTTTGTGGTATCTGAGAACGATGATACCCTTCGAAGACAGACCGTACGCGATGTCCTTGAATATCTTGTTTGGACCGATGGTTTCGTCCATGTCGTTCGGTCCAGAGCCGTGCACGAGGACAACAGCTGGGAACGGTCCGTTTCCTTTTGGGATCGTGATCTTCCCGGGAAGGCCGTTCACGGTGATATCCTTCTCCTCGAAGCTCTCCGGGTCCACGTAGTCTGGAAGTTCGTACTCTGTCTTTGTAGCCTGTTTGAAGAAGAGTCCGGCGACTTTTCCTTCTCTGTCCATGGTGACAAGTGCTGAGATTTCTCCTCTTTCGAACCTCAGAGTGAAGTTGTAGATCTCGTATTCACCCTGGGTGATTTTTTCGTATCCAGTGATTTCTCTGAAGTCACCGAGCTGTGCTTTCAGAGAGTTCCAGATGTTCAAAAGGCTCTGGACACTGAGCTGTGCTTTTACCTGATTGGAACACATATTCAAAGCCGATTCGAAGTTTTCAGCGGTGAGATGCTGAACGAAGAGAAACGCTTCCTGATCGAAGGCACCAAACACCATCACACCAAGAAAGATCAAAAGGAAGACAGTGAGTCTCATCTCTTTTCCCTCCCCTTCTTTTTGAACAGCACGTTCTCCTTCATCTTGTTTCTCACCTTCAGCGATCTTTCGACGTGGACCTTTTCACCTGTGAAGGGATCCACACCAGAGTAGTACATCGCGGTGCTCACCGTTCCGGGAGTAGGTGTGAAGATCTGGATCTGCTGGGGAAAGTACCCGAGGTGTTTGAGTATGAAGTCTCTCAAGTAATTGTTCTCCCTCCAGCCTTCTCCCGGGTGTCCCACTATGAAGTAGCCGATCACATACTTTCTCTTTCCCATCTTCTTTGCGAGTGTTTCGAAGCGTTTTTTGAACTCGAGAAACAGTTCCACAGGCGGTTTTCTCATCAGAGATAGCACCTTTGGATGAGCGTGTTCGGGGGCGAGTTTCAGCTGTCCCGGGGTGTACTTCACGAGTTCCCTTATGAAGACATCTGGGTCTTTTTCGGCAAAGACAAAGTCGTGTCTGATTCCTGAAGAGACAAAGACGTTTCTGACACCTGGAATTTGCCTGATCGACTCGAGAAGAGAGATGAATTCGTCGTGGTTCGGTCGGACAACCTTGCACACGATGGGATACAAACAGAACTTCTGGCACTGTCCTTTCGTTTCTCTGATGGAACAGCCCGAACCGTAGAGGTTCGCAGTCGGTCCTCCAACGTCTGTGATGGTGCCTTTGAAGTCCTTTTTCTTCGTGAGGATCCTCACTTCTTCGAGAATGGAATCTTTGCTGCGGTAGGAGACGTGAGTTGTCTGATGCTGTGTGAGGGCGCAGAAAGAACAGTTTCCGAAACAACCTCTCACAGCCGTTATCGAGAACTTCACCGTCTCTATCGCTTTCACTTTTCCCATCTTTGCGTAAAACGGATGAACTTCTCTTTCGAAAGGGAGAAGGTAGAGCCGGTCGAGTTCTTCCTGGCTGAGCGGTGGCTGGGGTGGATTCTGCACCACGTACCTCGTGTCTTGCCTCTGGTAGATCGGAATGTTCTTGTATGGATCAGTGTACCAGGTCTGAAGTTTCAATGCTTCGGCGTATTTTTCGGGATTCTCTGAGATTTCATCGTAAGAGGGCAGTTCGATGCCTTCTTCGGGTTTTTGAGAGGCCCACCAGACGACTCCACGAATACTTTTGCACTTTTCTATATCACCCGTTCTGGAAAGGATCTGTGCGATCCCAAGAACTGCCTTTTCACCCATTCCATAGACGAGGAGATCTGCCTTTGAATCGACGAGAACAGACTTTCTCACTCTATCGCTCCACCAGTCGTAGTGTGCGAACCTTCTGAGGCTCGCTTCCAATCCACCAAGGACAACGGGAACTTCCGGGAAGAATCTCTTGATGAGATTCGTATAGACGATGGTTGCCCTGTCGGGTCTTTTTCCACCGATTCCACCCGGTGTGTAGTCGTCCGTTTTTCTTTTTTTCTTCGAGGCCGTGTAATTCGCCACCATCGAGTCAACGTTTCCAGCGGTGACACCGAAGAAAAGACGAGGCCTTCCAAGGCGTGTGATGTCTTTCTCTGTTCTCCAGTCTGGCTGAGCGATGATCCCCACTTTGAAGCCATGAGAGACGAGATAATGACCGATGAAGGCAACACCGAAGGAGGGATGATCCACATAAGCGTCGCCTGTGACAAGGATGATATCGAGCTCTTTCCAGCCTAATTTTCTCATTTCCTCACGTGTTGTGGGAAGAAACACAGTATCACCCTATGTATTTTAAAACAAAAAAAGCCTCGTTTCGAGGCCTGGTTAAAAAATGGGGACGCAGGGGTACGGCACTTACTTTTTGTTATTCTTCTTTCTGTTTTCCTGTGTTTTTCCACCAAAAATCTCTATGACCACATCCAGCGGTATCAGTTCTAACATCTTCTTCACCTCCTTTCAGATATCATCATCCTTCGCCTGTAAATGTAGCATCGGAATATTAAGCACAAAATAAGAATTAATAATTATCTGTTCCTTTTCTGTCCTATCTTCTCGCTGTGAATGGCTATCAACACATCTACCGGTATCAACACAAACATTTTCCTCACCTCCTTTTTGAGAATAATTCTCATCTTTCACATAAGAGTGTACCACCGGTGTATTAAAAATCAAATAAGGCAATACTAATTATATGTAAAGAAAATCTCGTTTCACGGCGGGAAAAGGGGCAACGAAAATCCTTACAGAAAAATTTTTTTGGAGACTTGACAAAATATTTGGTAATATTCTAAAATATTTTGCAGGAGGTGACAAAATATGTTGCCCAAGTGCCCGGTCTGTGGAAAAGAAATGATAGTTACAGAGCTTCACTGCAAAAGAGATGAGGTCACCGTGCGAGGACGTTTCAGAGCGAGTCCGTTCGATTTTCTCGATAAAGACGAGCTCGAGTTCGTGATTCTATTTTTCAGAGCGCGTGGAAATCTGAAGGAGATAGAGCGCTACACAGGGCAGGGTTACTTCGCTCTGAGAGGAAAACTGGAAAAGATTCTGGAGAAGATGAACCTCCAACCTCTTGGAGAGATGAAAGAGGAAATCTCAGAAGAGGATCTCTTCAAACAGGTGAAAGAGGGAAAGATCGGCGTTGAAGAAGCCCTGGAAATTCTGAAAAAGAGAAAAAAAGGAGGGGAGAGCGATGTCTGACGAAATCAGAAAGATTCTGGAGGCCGTGGCAAGAGGAGAGATCAGTCCAGAAGAAGGGGAGATGCTGATAAAAGCGATGCAGGAAAAGGAAAGAGAAGAAAACGGGTCAAAAGATGATTTTTCTGAACGGGAGGGCGACTACATCCTCGACGAAGACGAGATGGTGGAAGAAGATCTCGTCCTTTCTAAAAAGAAAGCGATCATAAGGGGGAAAATCAAAGGAGATCTCGCACTCATCAACTGTGAGACGTTCTTTTCCGGAGAGGTGGAAGGTGATCTTGCCGTCATCGGTGGAAAGATCGAATTCGGTGGAGGAACGGTGAAAGGAGACCTCGCCCTGATCGATGCCAAAGAATCAGGGAAAACACCAGTGGTGGAAGGTGATATCGCGAGGATATCGAATTTCTTCGTCGGCGGTATTTTGAAGATGATTTCTCCTTTCATCAGTAATATCTCTGTTTCTTCCAGAAAGAAGAAGGTCGAAGGAGAGGAGTGATCTTCCATGAAGGTGTATCTGATGGTTTCAACGATTCTTGTGGTGATGTTGTTTTCTTTGATATGGCTGTATGTGCTGTTTTTTTCTACTTTAGAGACAGTTCCATCTTCACCGGCGGTTTGGGAACCGGGTATCACAGAAACATCCAGTACAATGGTACCTGGAAGTCTTCAGAATCGATGAGGAGGGAGTACTGTGAATGAGATCTTACACTGGAAGAGGAACTTCTTCCTTCTCGCACTCGGAAGATTCGTATCGATTCTTGGAAGTTCCGTTCAGGCGGTTGCGATTCCTCTTTTTGTACTGGATCTGACACACTCCGGATCTGCCGTTGCCCTGATGACCGTAGCCTACATGGTTCCAAGGATCCTTTTCACACCCATAGCCGGGATCGTGGGAGACAGGGGAGACAGGAAGTTCCTCATGGTGTCGATGGATTTTTTGAGGGGATTTCTCATCTGTTTTCTGGCTCTTCTCGCGTTCAGGAACTCCATCACTCTTCCCGTTCTCTACGTTTCTCAGATAGCCATGGCTATTATGGACAATCTCTTCGACATACCGACAGGCGCGATGTTTCCCGATATTGTTCCGCAGGATTTTCTCATGAGAGCCAACTCCATCATGGGTATGGTGAGGATCTTTCCTCAGATTCTGGGTCCTGCACTGGGAGGAGTGATCTACGGATTTTACGGTATAGCGATCGTGTTTCTTGTGAATGGAGTGTCTTTTGTCCTCTCTGCCATCAGTGAGATCTTCATCGTTTACAGCCGAAAGGTGGAGAAAAAGCCAGCAAAATTCTCTCAGATCCTTGAAGATCTCAAAGAAGGATTTCTCTTCATCTGGAACCACGAGCTCATACGAACCATTCTGATCTTCGCACTTTTTCTGAATCTGCTCATCTCTCCGCTGTTCATGGTGGTGTATCCTTACACGATCAGGGAAGTGATGAAATTTTCGGCTCAGGAATTTGGTTTCCTGGAGACCTCCTTCACTTTAGGGGCACTCCTTGGGAACTTTTTGATTGCATCGTACCTGTCGAAGAAGAACATGTGGAAGGCCATGAAGATCTCTATCTTTCTTTTTGAGCTTCCCATCGTCTTCCTTGGCTTTCTCGTTATGCCTGATTTTTCCTTGAACAGACTGGTCCTCTTCTCGTTGTTTTTCATCACTTTCCTGATAATGGGTTTTTTGAATCCCATCATCAACGTTCCGCTGGACACGGCGTTTCAAAAGATGACACCTTCTCACATCAGAGCGAGGGCCTTTTCTTTCCTCATTCTCGTGGCAAACGGAGTCACTCCGCTCGGATCGGTTCTCTACGGATACCTCGTTGATAGAGTGCCGGTCCATTTTCTCTACTACGTTGTCGGGGCACTTTCTTTTCTGGTCGCTGTACTGCTTCTGGTAGCTTTGAGGGGAAAAGAGCTTCCCACTTGATTTTTCCAGCGTTGTTTGTTAGAATAGTAACCAAACAGGGGTGAAAGGTTATGCGACGTGGAAGAATAATATGTCTCAAATCGGTTGAACACAATTATTATTACTTTTGGTTTAACAGGGGCACCTGTCCGTGAGTGCGACCGCTCCGGGCAGGTGCCTCTTTCGGTATCTGCCCGGAGCGATAGAAAACACTGAAGGGCTCCGGGCAGCGGAGCCCTTTTTTTATTACCAGAATCCCGTAGGAGGTGGTAGGTCTATGATAGTCGTTTTGAAACCCGGTTCCACAGAAGAAGATATAAGGAAGGTGGTGAAGTTGGCCGAGAGTTACAACTTGAAGTGTCACATTTCCAAAGGTCAGGAAAGAACGGTTATTGGGATCATCGGGGACGACAGGTACGTGGTGGCGGACAAGTTCGAGTCGCTGGATTGCGTGGAAAGCGTTGTGAGGGTGCTCAAACCTTACAAACTCGTTTCTCGTGAGTTCCATCCGGAGGACACGGTGATCGACCTCGGAGATGTGAAGATAGGAAACGGCTACTTCACCATCATAGCGGGACCGTGCTCAGTTGAAGGCAGGGAAATGCTCATGGAAACCGCACACTTTTTAAGCGAACTCGGTGTTAAAGTTTTGAGGGGAGGGGCCTACAAGCCTCGAACATCTCCTTACTCTTTCCAAGGACTCGGAGAAAAGGGGCTGGAATACCTGAGAGAGGCTGCCGACAAGTACGGTATGTACGTGGTGACGGAGGCTCTCGGAGAAGACGATCTTCCAAAAGTGGCCGAGTACGCTGATATCATTCAGATAGGAGCGAGAAACGCTCAGAACTTCAGATTGCTCTCTAAAGCGGGAAGCTACAACAAACCCGTTCTTCTGAAAAGGGGTTTCATGAACACCATCGAAGAGTTCCTTCTCTCCGCTGAATACATTGCAAACTCTGGAAACACGAAGATCATACTGTGTGAAAGGGGAATCAGAACGTTCGAAAAGGCCACGAGGAACACACTCGATATATCCGCTGTTCCTATAATCAGAAAGGAATCCCATCTTCCCATTCTGGTGGATCCGAGCCACTCTGGGGGAAGAAGAGACCTCGTCATTCCACTCTCCCGAGCCGCTATAGCGGTTGGAGCCCATGGAATCATTGTGGAGGTTCATCCGGAGCCCGAGAAGGCACTTTCGGATGGAAAACAGAGTCTTGACTTCGAGCTCTTCAAGGAACTGGTTCAGGAAATGAAGAAACTCGCTGATGCCCTGGGGGTGAAGGTGAATTGAAAATTTCTGTGCTCGGAGCGGGATGCATCGGTGGATCGATCGCGCTGAAATTGAAAGAAAAGCATCATGTTACAGCCTTCGATAGGGACGAAGAAACGATGAAAGCACTGGAGGAAAACGGAATAGAAACTGTTTCAAAGGAAAGCGATCTCTACGATACAGACCTTCTCGTTCTTGCGCTTCCCATGAGCGTCGAGGAGAGATTCCTGAAAGAGACGGACTTTTCAGGCAAGATTCTCGATGTAGCGAGTGTGAAGACACCTTTCATGGAAATAGCCAGAGAGAGGGAATTGAACTTTACAGGAGGACACCCCATGGCCGGAAACGAACGAAAGGGAAAATCGGGTTGGGATCGGGAAATGTTCGGCGGAAAGATCTTCTTTCTCTGCTCTCTCGACGGAAAAGAAGATGGGATGATTGAAAACATCGTGAAAGATCTTGGTGCCAGACCTTTGTGGATAGACTACAGGATCCACGACGAGATCGTCGCTGCGGTGAGTCACGTTCAGTATCTGATCTCGCTGAGCGCGCGGTACGTGGGGAAACCCTTCGAAGAATACGCGGGACCTGGTTATCTTTCCAACACGAGACTTTCTAAACAGAACATGGAGATGGCGCTGGATATGATCAGATATAATAAAGAAAACATCCTCAAATATCTGGAGAACGCAAGAAACTTTCTGAATATTCTCTATCATCTCATAGAGAAAGAAGATTTCGAAAACCTGAAAAAAACGATAAGGGAAGTGATATCTTGAAGGTGCTTCCAGCGAAGAAGGTTGAAGGAGCTCTGAGCGTTCCTCCGGACAAATCCATAACTCACAGGGCTCTCATTCTATCTGCTCTGGCAGAAACGGAGAGCACCCTGTACAACCTTTTGAGGTGTCTCGACACAGAGAGGACCCACGACATTCTCGAAAAACTCGGTACACGTTTTGAAGGCAACTGGGAAAAGATGAAGGTCTTTCCGAAGCCCTTCGCTGAACCGATAGAACCTCTCTTCTGTGGAAACTCCGGAACGACCACAAGGTTGATGAGCGGGGTTCTCGCTTCATACGAGATGTTCACAGTGCTTTATGGGGATCCTTCTCTCTCCAGAAGGCCGATGAGAAGAGTGATCGAACCTCTGGAGATGATGGGAGCGCGTTTCATGGCGAGGCAGAACAACTACCTTCCCATGGCTATCAAGGGAAATCACCTTTCCGGTATCAGCTACAAAACACCGGTGGCGAGCGCTCAAGTGAAGAGCGCTGTTCTTCTGGCGGGGCTCAGAGCCAGCGGACGAACGATCGTTATCGAACCAGCAAAAAGCAGAGATCACACGGAAAGGATGCTCAAAAACCTCGGTGTTCCCGTCGAAGTGGAAGGAACACGTGTAGTTCTGGAGCCTGCTACCTTCAGGGGCTTCACGATGAAAGTCCCCGGTGATATCTCGTCGGCTGCTTTCTTCGTGGTTCTCGGTGCTATTCACCCCAACGCTCGAATCACAGTAACGGACGTTGGCCTGAATCCCACCCGAACGGGACTCCTTGAAGTTATGAAACTCATGGGAGCCAACCTGGAGTGGGAGATCACGGAAGAAAATCTCGAGCCGATAGGAACTGTGAGGGTGGAGACCTCTCCAAATCTGAAGGGAGTGGTTGTTCCCGAACATCTCATACCTCTCATGATAGATGAACTGCCTCTTGTGGCGCTTCTTGGTGTCTTCGCAGAGGGAGAAACGGTCGTGAGGAACGCGGAGGAGTTGAGAAAGAAGGAATCCGACAGGATAAGGGTTCTGGTGGAAAACTTCAAACGGCTCGGTGTCGAAATAGAAGAGTTCAAAGATGGTTTCAAGATCGTTGGAAAGCAGAGCATAAAAGGTGGATCGGTAGATCCAGAAGGCGACCACAGAATGGCCATGCTCTTTTCCATAGCAGGGCTCGTGAGTGAAGAGGGTGTTGAAGTGAAAGATCACGAGTGCGTGGCGGTGTCATTCCCGAACTTTTACGAACTGCTGGAGAGAGTGGTGATATCATGAAATTCTGCATCATAGGGTATCCAGTAAAGCACAGTATATCACCACGGCTTTACAACGAGTATTTCAAAAGGGCGGGGATAAGCCACTCGTACGGTATGGAAGAGATACCACCTGAATCTTTCGACACGGAGATAAGAAGGATTCTCGAAGAATACGATGGTTTCAACGCGACAATTCCTCACAAAGAAAGAGTGATGCAGTACGTCGAACCATCGGAAGATGCGCAGAGAATAAAAGCCGTGAACTGTGTCTTTCGGGGAAAGGGATACAACACCGACTGGGTTGGCGTTGTGAAGTCGCTCGAGGGTGTAGAGGTGAAGGAGCCCGTTGTCGTTGTGGGAGCGGGCGGAGCCGCACGTGCCGTGATCTACGCTCTCCTCCAGATGGGCGTGAAAGACATCTGGGTGGTGAACAGAACGATCGAAAGGGCGAAGGCTCTCGATTTTCCTGTGAAAATTTTCTCTCTCGATCAGCTCGATGAAGTTTTGAAAAAGGCGAAGAGTCTCTTCAACACCACTTCCGTTGGAATGAAGGGAGAGAAACTGCCCGTTTCCGAAGCTTCTTTGAAAGGTCTGTCTCTTGTTTACGACGTGGTGTACTTTGAGACTCCTCTCGTTTCTGATGCGAAGAGATTGGGAGTGGAACACGTTGTAAAGGGAAACCTCATGTTTTACTATCAGGCGATGGAAAACCTCAAAATATGGGGAATCTACGATGAAAGATCGTTCAAAGAAGTGTTCGGGGAGGTACTGAGATGAAGCTCACAATAGCGGGAGATTCCCACGGAAAGTACATGATAGCGGTTTTGGAAGGGATTCCTGCGGGTTTGAAGATCGATGAAGAGATCATAAGAAGGGAACTTTTCAGGAGAAGAAATTGCTACGGTAGAGGAAAAAGGATGAGCATAGAAGAAGATGCCTTCGAGATCGTCTCCGGAGTGTGGAGAGGTATCACAACGGGAGCACCGCTGACGATTCTCGTTCCAAACAAAGCGGGCAACCCGGTGAAAGACGTTCGGAGCGTGCCGAGACCGGGTCACATAGATTACGCTGCTTTTGTGAAGTACAAACTGCCGGATCTGAACGTCTACGTGGAACGATCCAGTGCCAGATGGACGGTGGCTCTCACGGCGGCGGGTGCTCTTCTGAAGAGTCTTCTCAGAGAGTTCAACATAGATGTTCTTGGGTTCGTCACGAGACTTGGAAACGTGGAAGCGAAGAATATCCCAGACGATTTTGAGGAGTTGAGAAGAAAGAGGGACGAATCGGCCGTTTTCTGTCCGGATCCAGAGGCAACGGAGGGGATGATCTCCGAGATCGACAGGGCGAAAGAAGAGGGAAACACCCTCGGCGGCAAGGTGAGGATCATTGCAAGAGGTGTCCCGGCAGGCATCGGGAGCTACTCCGATCTTTTCAAAAAGCTCGACTCGAAGATAGGTTCTCTCTTTTTTGCCATTCCCGCTGTGAAGGGAGTGGTGATTGGAAGTGAAGAAATGTGGTACGGCTTCGACTATCTGGATGAATTCGAACTGGAAGACGGCAAGATAAAGAGAAAAACGAACAATCTGGGAGGAATAGAAGGGGGCATCACCAACGGAGAAGACGTGTGGGTGAACGTCTCTGTGAAGCCTATTCCCACCACGGGAAAGCCGTTGAAATCCGTTGATCTGAGAACGATGGAACCAGCGAAGACACCGTACGTGAGATCTGACGTGACGGCCGTTCCTCCTGCTTCTGTCGTGTGTGAAGCCGCGCTCGCTGTGGTGATCTCGGACGCTTTGCTCGAACATCTGGGCGATGGAAACATCGACGACCTGAAAAGGAGGTTCGAGAATGAGAATCTTCCTCGTTGGAATGATGGGTTCTGGAAAGAGCACTATCGGTAAAAGGATTTCCGAGGTGCTCGACCTTCAGTTCATAGATATGGATGAAGAGATAGAAAGAAGAGAGGGAAGAAGCGTTCGAAGGATTTTCGAAGAAGACGGTGAGGAGTACTTCCGCCTGAAAGAAAAAGAACTTCTTAAAGAACTTGTGGAAAGAGACAACGTGGTTGTGGCAACGGGTGGAGGTGTTGTGGTCGATCCAGAGAACAGAGAGCTTTTGAAGAAGGAAAAGACTCTCTTTCTCTACGCTCCCCCTGAAGTGTTGATGGAAAGAGTAACAACAGAGAACAGACCTCTTCTGAGCGAAGGAAAAGAGAGAATACGGGAGATCTGGGAAAAGAGAAAACAGTTCTACGCGGAGTTCAGAAGGATCGACACCTCCAGGTTGAACGAGTGGGAAACAACCGCACTCGTTGTGCTGGAGGCTCTGGACGAGAAAGAAATCTCAACGATAGAAAAACCACACCTGGTGAAGATCATCCTCGGTGGCTTCAAGAGGGTGAGAAACGAAGAGCTGGTTTTCACCACGGAGAGGGTGGAGAAGATATACGGAAGGTACCTCCCGGAGAATCGGCTTCTTTTTCCGGATGGAGAGGAAGTGAAGACGCTGGAGCATGTCTCCAGAGCGTACTACGAACTCATCCGAATGGACTTTCCCAGGGGAAAGACCATAGCGGGTGTCGGGGGAGGTGCTCTCACCGACTTCACCGGCTTTGTAGCGAGCACGTTTAAAAGAGGAGTGGGACTTTCTTTCTATCCAACAACACTTCTGGCTCAGGTGGACGCTTCCGTTGGTGGAAAGAATGCCATCGATTTCGCTGGAGTGAAAAACGTCGTTGGGACTTTCAGAATGCCAGACTACGTGATCATAGATCCCACCGTCACGCTTTCCATGGATGAGGGCAGGTTCGAAGAGGGAGTCGTGGAAGCCTTCAAGATGACGATTCTTTCGGGTCGCGGGGTAGAACTCTTCGATGAGCCGGAGAAGATTGAGAAGAGAAATCTCAGAGTTCTCAGCGAGATGGTAAAAATCTCCGTTGAAGAGAAAGCGAGGATAGTGATGGAAGATCCCTACGACATGGGTTTGAGGCACGCCCTGAATCTGGGACACACGCTCGGTCATGTGTACGAGATGCTGGAAGGGGTACCTCACGGTATAGCGGTAGCGTGGGGCATCGAAAAAGAGACGATGTACCTGTACAGAAAGGGAATAGTGCCTAAGGAAACCATGAGATGGATCGTAGAAAAGGTCAAACAGATCGTACCAATTCCTGTTCCATCCGTCGATGTTGAGAAAGCCAGAAATCTCATTCTGAACGACAAGAAGATCCTGAAAGGTTCCAGAGTTAGGCTTCCTTACGTGAAAGAAATCGGAAAGATCGAATTCTTAGAGGTCGATCCGCTCGAACTTTTGGAGGTGGTAGATTGAAAGTACTCGTGGTGAACGGACCCAACTTGAACATGCTCGGAAAAAGAGACAAAAACATCTATGGAAACTTTTCTCATGAGGATCTTGTGAAGATGATAGAAGATTGGGGAAGGAAAAACGATGTGGAAGTGGAGGTCTTTCAGTCGAACCACGAGGGAGAAATTTTGGATAGACTGCACAGGCTCGATTTCGATGGTCTTGTGATAAACCCGGGGGCTTTCACCCACTACAGCTACGCCATAAGGGATGCCCTGGAGATTGTGAAGGTGCCGAAGGTGGAGGTTCACATATCGAACGTACACAGGAGGGAAGAGTTCAGAAGAAGGAGCGTTACGGCTGAGGTGTGCGACGGCCAAATAAGCGGCCTTGGTGTATACGGTTACCTTCTGGCTCTGGAGTACATAAAAAAGAAGCTGGAAGAACTCACCTGAGAGAGTCAAGCACGAAGAAAAGACCAAAACCGATGAGGAACAGACCGGTCACGGCCATCACTATTTTATAGATCCGTGAGGATTTCAATATGGTGTTTCCAAAGACACCTATCAGAGAGTACCAGAGAATGTCTGAGAGAATGTGGCCGAAGTAGAAGGCAGTAACCCCAGCCAGAAACGATGTCTGCGCTTTGACAAGGAAAGCGCTGCCGACGGACATCCACCAAAGAAGAAAGTACGGGTTGGACAGTGAAACGAGAGCTCCTGTGATGGGAAGGGGGATTTTCAGATCGTTTTTTTCTACCTGTGAGATCTCACCTTTGATGGCTGTTAGCTGAGAAATCCCCATGAAAGCAAGGAAAGATCCTCCAAGAAGACCTATCACTTTTGTCACAAGCGGAGATTTCAGGACCCATTGAAAGCCAAGAACCAGCAGGAGAACAAGAAAAGCTTCCAGAACAACGTGGCCGGATATCAGTTTTATAGAGTTTTTCCAACCTTTTGCACTCTGGGATATGGCTATCATCATTAGAGGGCCCGGTGCGACCGCACCGGAAAGCCCCACAAGGAAACTCCCGAAGAATATGGAAATCATCATCTTCCTCCCCAAGAATTTTGAAAAATTTTACCACTCTGTTCTTTGCTTTTGTGTTAGTGTGAAATATATTTGTTTTAACATATTATGTTTTATGCATACAAACCAGGTTAGTTCCAATCATTCACAAAGTAGGTGATGCGTGTATCTGGCACTGGAAGAACGATACAGAGTATGCAATTACCGGTAACGAAAAATTTCATGCAGGTTTGTGGTACCGGAAGCTATGCGTTAAAAAAGGAATAATGGATGATATTAAGAGACAATATGAAGAGAATTTGTGGTAATCGATGACGTGTAAGTGCTTTGAATTCGAGAAATTAGTAGTTAACTTCTAACACACTGAGGAATACCTTCTTTCATCTATTTGTGAAACATGGAACTAATCGATTTTTACCAGAAACACCTCAAAACACCCTGACGTAGGTTGATATAATTTATCTTCTGTTTTTTGCTTGTGTTCTTTCGTTGTTGGACTATGCAATTATTCCATTTTTCCAAACAGTACTTGAAGGTGCTCTTTTGTGTGTTAGAATGGTTTATGGAAAGGGAGGATATGGAAGGTCAAAAAACATCTTGCTTTCAGATTGTGTTTGTGGTATAATTTCTCTTGAACTCAACGGGTTTCAATACTTCCTTAGAGGTATGGAAACCCCTATCCTACCACGTCGTGTCAAGTCTTGTGTGTGTTTCAATACTTCCTTAGAGGTATGGAAACCGCAAGGATCAACAGCTGCTTTTATCACGGCTCCGCGTTTCAATACTTCCTTAGAGGTATGGAAACACTGCAGAATTTCAGGATCATCCACTTCTACTTGGAATGTTTCAATACTTCCTTAGAGGTATGGAAACTACATATACACTTCTTTTATGCGGTGCCATTCGCCCCGTTTCAATACTTCCTTAGAGGTATGGAAACCGTTTTTGCCATACACTCTGAACATAATTCCACCTCCGTTTCAATACTTCCTTAGAGGTATGGAAACCATTCTTAGATTCAGCCATTTTCTCGGCAAGTTTCGTTTCAATACTTCCTTAGAGGTATGGAAACAGCGGTACTTCAACTTGCAGACGAGGATCTCATCGCCGTTTCAATACTTCCTTAGAGGTATGGAAACCCGCTTCCGCAGAGCGAATACCTGCGGTGGTTAGTGGTTTCAATACTTCCTTAGAGGTATGGAAACACCCTCTGCGAATGGTAGTCAAAGCGGGAGAGCGAAGTTTCAATACTTCCTTAGAGGTATGGAAACGTTGAGTACACTTGGTACATTTTTCCAATATCTTTTACAGTTTCAATACTTCCTTAGAGGTATGGAAACGGGAACTCTACAAATGGCTTCAGGAGGCGGATATCGGTTTCAATACTTCCTTAGAGGTATGGAAACCCGGAGCATTGGACATAATTTTTGATGCTTCAGTTGGTTTCAATACTTCCTTAGAGGTATGGAAACTTTCGAAAGGGAGGTTTGGCTTCGGTTTTTCACCTTGGTTTCAATACTTCCTTAGAGGTATGGAAACATGAGGTCGTTTGATGCAACGTTACCTACGTATATCGTTTCAATACTTCCTTAGAGGTATGGAAACAAAAGATAAAACAGACGAAATAATTGATGCGGTGAAGGTTTCAATACTTCCTTAGAGGTATGGAAACTTGCTTCTCTCAGCGAGACACCGAGGTTTCTTGCTGGTTTCAATAGTTCCTTAGAGGTATGGAAACAATAGTGGATTTTGGTAGAAATTTGTCGTCCCCTCCTCCAGTTTCAATAGTTCCTTAGAGGTATGGAAACAGGGGAGGGACGATTATGGAAAATTCAAGAGATTATTCGTTTCAATAGTTCCTTAGAGGTATGGAAACATCTCGTCCACTAACGAGTTCGTCCAGTACGCGACCGTGCCTGGTTTCAATAGTTCCTTAGAGGTATGGAAACGCGTAGAAGAGAATCTTCTTGTAGCGTGTAGGATGTCGCCAGGTTTCAATAGTTCCTTAGAGGTATGGAAACTCGGGAGTGACGTTTCCTTTGTCTGCGGGGTTCTTGTTTCAATAGTTCCTTAGAGGTATGGAAACACAGACTCGAAAGCATTCTGAACAAAAGCACAATACACGTTTCAATAGTTCCTTAGAGGTATGGAAACAATGATTTCTCAGTAGTGAGTATCTCATATCCTTTAGTTTCAATAGTTCCTTAGAGGTATGGAAACTTTACAAAGCGGAGAATATTTCTGATCTCTCGCAATGTTTCAATAGTTCCTTAGAGGTATGGAAACTCGTATCTACTACCTGAAAGAACAATTACATCATCATCGTTTCAATAGTTCCTTAGAGGTATGGAAACTCGGTTTCTGGATTCATTGCCGCAGCAACCCATGTACGTTTCAATAGTTCCTTAGAGGTATGGAAACACTATTCACCCGAAAATCCTGACGAATGGTCTCAACGTTTCAATAATTCCTTAGAGGTATGGAAACGCTGTTTTGTAGAATGCCCGGTATAGACATCTTAAGTTTCAATACTTCCTTAGAGGCATGGAAATCTGATACAAAACAAAAAATGCCCCTTTCGGGGCAAATGTTTGTTTTTGTGTTTCCGCTATCCGGTTAAATTACTCGTACCTCAGGGCTTCTATTGGACTCAGTCTGGAGGCTCTGTATGCGGGATAGAACCCAAAGAACAATCCAACGCTTGCCGAAACTCCAAATGCAACAATCACAGAGAGCGGATCTACCACGGCTTTCAATCCGTACTGACTGCCAAAGGTGTTAACTATCGTGTTCGAACCTAAGATACCCAGAGCAACACCTATGGCACCAGCAACGAATGTGATCACAACGCTTTCCACAAGAAACTCCAAAAGAATTCTGAGTCTTGATGCTCCTATAGCCATCTTTATACCTATTTCCCTGGTTCTTTCAACAACAGAGACGAGCATGATGTTCATGATACCGATACCACCAACGATCAGCGACACAGCGGCGATTGCAACGAGAACAAGGTTGATGATAGACACACTCTCAGAGACCACGTTCAAGATGGCTTGCTGACTGATGATGTTGTAGTAACTTTCTTCCTCGTGAAACTTTGTGTAGAGCAGGTGATCTATCTCCATGACTGCCCTTTGAGCAACATCCGCGGATTTACTTGTTGCGAGTATCATGGAAACCTTCCCGTGTGTCTGGAAGACCCTGAATTTTCCCGTTTCATAGGGGATCAGAATCATGTTGTCTGGGTTGAACATGAGAATGCTACCGGTTCTTTCGAAGATTCCAATGATTTCAAAGACGAGTTTTCTATTTCCCTGAACGAGGTAAATCTTTTTGCCCAGAGGATTTTCGTTTCCGAACAGGTTGTACGCCACTTCTTGTCCGATGATCGCGACGTTGGCAGTGTTGTCCTCCTGGGAGAAGGTCCTTCCAGAAGAGACTTTCAGATTCAAAATGTGGAAAATATCAGCTGGTGCAGAGTACACGTTAGATCTGGTGTTTGTCTCTCTGTACTGAACAAGGAAACTTCCATTCACAAGACCGATCGCTTTGTCAACACTCGGGCACATCTTCAGGATATCTTCTACATCGTCTTCCTCGAGCGATTCCACCGATTGAGCGATCGTACCTCCTCTTCCTCCAGTGAATCCAGGTGTGATCATGATGATGTTCGATCCAAGCGAAGTGAGCCTCTCTGTCACGCTTTCTTTCATACCTGCCCCAAGAGACATCACCATGATAACGGCGGTCACTCCGATCACAATACCGAGCATCGATAGAAACGTTCTCATCTTGTTGGCAAGAAGTGATCTCAGAACCTCTTTAAGTATCTCCATACACAACACCTCGACGTTCTACACCTTCGATTTTTCCATCTCTGATTCTCACGATGCACGTTCCTTCGTCCACCATCTCGAGGTTGTGAGTCACAACAACCAGCGTTTTTCCCATCTCGTGGAGTTTTCTGAACAGCTCCAGTATCTCTTCGCCAGTTTTTGTGTCCAGATTTCCCGTTGGTTCGTCTGCGAGGATGAAGACAGGATCGTTTGCCAGAGCCCTCGCTATCGCAACTCTTTGTTGCTGACCTCCTGAAAGCTGATTCGGCCGGTGATGGAGTCTGTCTCCCAGACCGACCAATTCCAGAAGCTCTTTTGCCCTCCTTTTTCTCTCCTTCGCCGGTACACCCGCGTAGATCATTGGAAGCTCCACATTTTCCAAAGCGGTGAGACGGGGAAGAAGGTTGTAACTCTGAAAGACAAAGCCTATTTTCCTGTTTCTAACCTGCGCGAGCCTTCGATCACCCATCCTCGAAACCTCTTCTCCTTCTATGAGTACCTTTCCCTTTGTAGGACGATCGAGACATCCAAGAATGTGAAGGAGTGTAGACTTTCCGCTTCCAGATGGTCCTATTATGATCACGTATTCTCCTTCGAACACCTCGAAAGAAACACCACGAAGAGCCTCGACCTTCACCTCACCCAGGTCATATATTTTCCACACATCGACAAGCTCCATCACCTTTTTCATCTTGCTCGTCCCCCTCCGGGGCCGAACATCGGAAGACCTTGCCTTGTTCGAAGTCTCTGGATTTCCTGCTGTGACGGGATGAGAAGCAAAACGTCTCCTTCGGAAACACCCTTTTTGATTTCTATCTTATCGTTCAGCTCTTCACCCACCTCAACATACACCTTTTGAGGTCCTTGGGGTGTTTGTTTCATCACGTAGTAACCGTTTTGATCCTGACTGACCGCTTCTTTTGGTACAAAGAAAGAACTTGTAGCTTCTTTGATGATTATTTCCACGTCGCACGTGAGACCAGGTATCACTAAGCTGGGAGGTATCTGATCGAAAGAAAACTCCACCGGTATCACGGTAACTCCACCGGACGTTTCCGCAACAGGACTGATTCTTTTCACCTTTCCGGTCAGGGTGAGGCCAAGCTGTTCGAAGGTGAAAACAGCCTTCATTCCTTCTTTGACGTTCTTGAGGTCGTATTCACTGATGGAACCTTCTACTCTGAGGGTATCTGTTTCCACTATAGTGACTATGCTGGTACCAACCGACACACTGTCTCCCACATCCACATTGACCGATTGAACTACTCCATTCACAGGCGAAACCACCGTTGTGTTCTCCAGGTTCTCTTTTGCTTTCTCCAGATTCAAACGGTTGATCTCGGTGGGAGAAGTTTTGTAGCTGTTGAGAGCGGAAAGATAACTGATTTGATAATCTGTGTCGTCTATCTTTGCTATTTTCTGACCTACCTGAACCACATCTCCCTCTTCCACGTAAATTTCCAGAACGTCTCCAGATACTTTGGAAGTGACTTTCTTCGTATCGGCGGTGACCTGACCCACTATTTCTACAGTTTCATTCTCTTTCGTCACAGTGTAGGTGAGATAGACAGGAGTCTGTGTTGAAGTGGCGTCTTTTTCAGAAACGGTCTGGGCACTGGCTCTGTTCAAAAAGATCACAACAGCTACCAAAACCACCAGTACTGCTATGATCAGCAGGGTTATCCACTTTTTCAATTCTGATCACCTTCCTTGAGGAATTTCTCAAGATCGTATCCTAAGATGCTTATGTATTTCAGTTTTTCCAGAATCAATGAATTTTCCAGATTTTCTTTCTCGAGAGTTCCTTCCACGTAGTCGAGTTTCGAGAGAGCGTAGTCTTCTTCACTCAGGAAGCCTTTATTGAAAAGCTGATCGTTTGTTTTGGAGCTTTCCTCCAGATCTTCCAGTTCGATTTCTTTTTGTCTCAGCTGAGACTCGAGATTGGCAATGTTGACAAGCTCTTGGCTCAACGAGTTTTCTATGTTTCGCACCTTTTCCTGATATTCCAGAGAAACCAGCTGGGATTTTCTTTTCTCTGCTTCCAGTTTTCTTTCTCCAAAGTCCCAGAGCGTCATCTGAAATCCTATTCCGATCGACCACTCGTTCTCTTCGAAGTCGTAGTTGAACGAGAACGTCAGATCCGGAAGATACGGAAGAAACCATGTTTTCTTTTCTATCTCTTCGGCTTTCTTTTGAAGCTCCAGAGCTTTCAGGTCTTCTCTGTACTCCAGAGTGGTGGCCGGCAGAGTGACCCCCTCGAGAAACTTTCTTGTTTTCTGATACACTTCTTCGTCGATGTTCTTTGTTTGAATCGTCTGAAGACTGTATTCTGCGCTTCTCAGGGTTTGTTCAGTGGAGAGTATCTGCTTTTCCAGAGCTTTCTTTTCGTCGTCATCTTTTGCCTTGCTGAGTTTTTCGTTCAACACCTGAAGTCTCTGCGAGAGTATCTCGATCTTCTTTGTGTAGTAGTACCAGTCGAATATGTCCTGGACGGTCTGGATGAAAATGCTGTTCTTTGTGGATTTCAAAGAATACTTGCTGGAAAGGTAGTTTGCCTCAGTCTTCAACTTGTCCACTGTGTATTCCGTTTTGAGATTTCTGGACACACTGAGCTGTGTTCCTTCGAAGTTAAAAGACCAGTCGTCGGTGTTCACCGAGATCGGAAAGGAAAGTCCGAGCTCGAATCCGTAGATGTTTACAAAGTTGACAATTGGAGATATTGAGAAATCAGAGATACCATCCTCTGTTATGGTGATACCTGTCTTCCCCAATGAAACGGATATCTCAGGATTCCAGAAGTTTGTGTAACGTTTGTAGTTGAGCTGTGCTTCTTTGAACTTTTCCACACTCGACCAGTAACCGGACGAATTTTTCAGGTTCTCCTCGAACAGATCGAAGACGTTCCCCACGAGGAAAACCGGAACAAGGAGAAAAACCAGAAAAAATCGTTTCATTTCTTACCACCTTCTTCAAAAGGAGACTTCTTTTCCAGCGTCTATCAGGAAGTTCACGATCGAAGTGTAGTAGCTGCGTAGCGAATTGAAGTAGTTCTTTTTGGTGTTGAGAAGATTGATCTTCTGGGTGTTCAGTTCTTTCTTTGAGATCAGTCCCTTTTCGTATCTTTCCTGGTAATCTTTGAGGATGTTCTCGTTGAGCTCAATCTTCTCTTTCAGTACTTTCAAGTTCAAGAAGGCGATTTCCAGAGAATCGAGGGTGCTCTTATAGCTGTCTTTTGCTTCTTTCAAAGCTTCGTCGTAGTTCATCTTTGATTTCTTGTAATTCAGCTCTGCCTTTTTCTGTTCGTACTTCGAAGCGTAAGCGGAGAGGTTGTTGAGATCGTATTCATAGATCTTCATGTTCAGCTCCGCGATCTTGACGGAAGAAAGATTGTCGAGGTATTCGTCTTCACCTACAAGGTTCTGATAATCGATGAGAGGAAGCTCTATTTCACTCACTTCCACGCTGAAGATCTCCTCATAATCTTTTTGGGCTTCTTCAAGGTCTTTTTGGGCGGAAAGGAGGTTGTTGCTGGCTTCTTCGAGGGTGAGCTCTGAATCTTTCAGGTCGTTCTCGGAAATGAGATTCTTCTTGAAAAGCTCCTGACTGGTTTTGTAGTCTTCCTGGGCGTTTTCGAAGTTCAGCTGTGCGATTTCGTAGGAAAGGTCAGCGGTCAAGAGATTGAAAATCCTTCCAAGAACATCTTGATAAGCGGATTTCAGCGAATTTCTGTAGCTTTGAAGGTTGTTGTAGTAGCTGAGTTCTGCGGAGAGTTCTGATCTCTTGTTCGTTGCTTCGAGTTTTGCTTTTTCGTAGTCCATCGTCGCGGATTCTAAGTTGATCTGCGCGATTTGATAATCTGTACTGCTCGCAAGAGCGGTTTGAAGAACATCATTCAGAGAAACAGAAAAGCTCAGCACAGAAACGAGAGACAACAGCACCACGAAGAGATTTTTCATACGAATACCTCCTTTTTCGATTGTTTGACGATAAAATTCTATGCCTTTTTTTGTGAAAAAAACGTGAATTTCTCACAAGTAAAATGAGAAACTCCTTCTTTCAAACGAGTTCGGGCCTGGAGTAAGATTAAAACTGTGGTTGCTCAGAAAACCGGGAGGTGTTTCTCGTGATCACACTCGAGGATATAAAAGAAGCCCAAAGAACGCTGAAGAATGTGGTGCACAGGACCGCTCTTGCTTACAGCTCTGTTCTGAGCGAAGTGACAGGTGGAGAGATCTACCTGAAGATGGAAAATCTCCAGAAGACCGGTTCGTTCAAAATAAGGGGAGCGTACAATAAAATAGCCCACCTGAGCGAAGAGGAAAGAAAGAGAGGAGTCGTTGCCGCGTCCGCTGGAAACCACGCGCAGGGAGTGGCACTTGCTGCTCAAATCTTCGGTATTCCCGCTACCATCGTGATGCCGAAGTACGCTCCTCTTTCTAAAATCACCAAAACGAGGAATCTTGGAGCTCAGGTGATTCTTGAGGGGAACATTTTTGACGAGGCCTACGAAGCAGCTCTCAGAATACAGGAGAAAACAGGTGCGGTTTTCGTGCATCCTTTCAACGATCCTCATGTCATCGCTGGGCAGGGAACTATAGGGCTGGAAATAATGGAAGATCTTCCGGATGTGGAAGTGGTGGTAGTGCCCGTTGGTGGAGGTGGTTTGATTTCGGGAGTATCCGTTGCGATCAAATCGATGAATCCTGAGGTTAAAGTAATAGGCGTTCAAACGGAGAACATGCCTTCCATGATCGCTTCACTGAGAAGGGGCAGGGCAGAGCGGGTCGAGGGTAAACCCACGCTTGCCGATGGAATAGCCGTGAAAAAGCCCGGTGACCTGACCTTCGAGCTGGTGAAGAAGTACGTCGATGAGATGGTCACGGTGAACGAAGAAGAAATAGCGGATGCCATCCTTTTCCTTCTTGAGCAAGCAAAGGTGGTTGCTGAAGGTGCAGGAGCAGTGGGGGTGGCCGCTGTTTTGAACAAACTGGATGTGAAGGGAAAGAAGGTAGCTATCGTGATAAGCGGCGGCAACATAGATGTGAACATGATAGACAGAATCATAAACAAAGGGCTCGTGAAGAGCGGAAGGAAAGTGTTCATAGAAACGTTTGTGATGGACAGACCCGGTACCCTGAAAGAGCTTCTCGGGATAGTGGCGGAACTCGGCGCAAACGTCCTTTCCGTTTTTCACAATCGCTCCGCGAAGGAAGTTCCCATTGGTTTTGCCAAAATAGAGCTCGAGCTTGAGACGGTCGATGAAAAACACGTTGAAGAGATAGAGAGGGTGTTGATCGCAAAGGGATACGAGGTGAGAATAGTCGTGTGAGAAAATTTTCACAAATGTAATTGTTATGAAATTCACAATGAAGAAAGTCCGGGTACAATGAAAATCAGGAGGTGATAGATTATGTGGTCCAAAGAGATTAACATCAAAAATGTAATTGAAATAAGAACAAAAACGACTTGTTACTTTGGGGCGGGTGCATTAGCTAAAATCGAGGATATACTGGATTTTCTGAAGGAAAGAGGTATAAAGTCTGTGGTAGTTGTTAGTGACAAAGTTGCGTACAAAGTTACAGGTGCATGGGATAAAGTGAAGCCTGCTTTGGAAAAGAGAGGTATAGAATACGTAGTTTATGATGATGTGACACCAAATCCCACAACCGAACAGATAAACGAGGCTACAAAAAAAGCGCTTGAAATAAACGCTCAAGCCGTGATAGGAATAGGCGGAGGAAGCCCTATCGACACTGCAAAAAGTGTCGCAATATTACTTGAGTATCCTGAAAAAACAGCTGAAGAATTGTATGAACAAAAGTTCATACCCGAAAAAGCAAAACCCATAATTGCCATAAACACAACACATGGTACAGGAACAGAAGTCGATAGATTTGCAGTGGCATCTATTCTGGAAAAAGAATACAAACCACCAATAGCCTATGATTGCATTTATCCAACCTTCTCTATCGATGATCCAGAGCTAACTAAAAGTCTTCCAGAAAAACAAAGTATTTATACCTCTCTTGATGCACTGAATCATATCACAGAAGCAGCTACAACTTCTTTAGGAAATCCATTTTCAATAAATCTTGCAAGAAATACTGTGGAATTGATATCTGAATACTTACCCGAGGTTCTCAAAAAACCTGATAACTTAGAAGCGCGTTACTTCCTGATGTATGCTTCTGCAATAGCAGGTATCTCTTTCGATAATGGTATGCTACATCTCACGCATGCTCTTGAACATCCGCTGAGTGCTATCAAACCCGATCTTCCCCATGGTTTGGGACTTGCTATGCTGCTTCCAGCTGTTTTTAAATACACATATAAAGCGAAACCACAAATACTTGCTTACGTATATCAGCCTATAATTCCTGATTTAAAAGGAAGACCGAATGAAGCGGAAGAAGCTGCTTCAAAACTTGAACAGTGGATTTTTAACTTGGGTGTCAAAGAGAAACTGGCGGATGTTGGATTTTCTGAAAAAGACATCCCTAAACTTGTAAGGCTTGCTTTTGAAACTCCTGCATTAGATCTTCTGCTGAATTTGGCACCAATGAAAGTAGATGAGAATCTGGTGGAAGCAATCTATAAAGAATCCTTGAAGCCTTATTGAGTAAAGGAATCAGAAACACTAAAGAAGGGCAGGGATTTCCTGCCCTTTTTTTGGTAGAATATCCCCTGCGGAGGTGAGACTTTGAGATTTGTATCGGATTTTCTGTTCTTTGCCGGATTTGGACTTTTGTTCATCGCGATAGTGTTTTTCGATCTTGGAACACGTGCTATAAAGAAGAAGCAGAATCAAAAGAAAAAGTTCTACGATAAAAAAGGATGGCAGTTCCTCTCTGTGAGTCTTGGGGCTTTTGCTGTATCTATTCTGCTTGCTCTGATCGGAAGGGGATGAACATGGTATTCCTGATCTACAATCCCGCTGCGGGTGGAGGAAGAGCTGGAAAAATCTGGGACAGAGTCGAAGATCTTCTGAAGAAACACGGGATAGATCACAAGGTTGCCTTCACAGAAAGGCCAGGTCACGCGATGGAAATTTCAAAGAAGGCTTTCAAAGAGGGATACAGAAGAATAGCAGCGTTCGGTGGAGATGGAACGGTAAACGAGGTGGTAAACGGGATCTTCTTGAACGGATACGATTTAAGAGAAGTTGTCTTCGGGTGGATACCGTTCGGAAGCGGCAAAGACTGGGCGAGAACGATCGGCGTTTCTCTTGAGATCGAAGAAGCGATCAAAACATTGAAAGATGGAAAAGAATTCGTTCAGGATCTGGGAGTAGGTGAATACGAAAAAGCGAGCGGAGAGATAGAAAAGCGCGCGTTCGTGAATGTTGCAGGCCTTTTCTTCGACGGATTTGTGACCTACAGGACCAACCTTCTCAAGAGGAAGAACCGTGTTTCTTACTTCTCGAGGATTTTCTCCTCTATCATCGAATACGATCCCCCTACTGCCAGAATCCAGATCGATGAAAAGGTGTGGGAGAAGAGGGTTTTTTCCATGAACGTTGGGATCTGTAAATACAATGGAGGAGGCATGAACCAGCTTCCCCACGCTGTGCCAGACGACGGCCTTCTTGCTGTGACAGTGATAAACGACATAGGAAAATTGAGAATCCTGGCTAACCTGCACAGGGTGTTCAACGGAAAGCTATTGGAACATCCCAGGGTGGAGGGTTATCAGGCGAAAAAGGTGGTGGTGGAGTTTCAAAGAGATGAACCGGTGGAATTCGATGGTGAATCTTTCTGGGCCAAGAAGATTTTCTTTTCAATAATCCCCGGGGTTATAAGGGTGCTGGTGAAAAAATGAGGGGGCTGCCCTCTCATTTGGTGATGGTCTTTGCAAGATCCAGGAATTCCTGAGCGATCTTGTCACCGCCGTACTTTTCCACAAAAACCCTCACTTCTTTCTTGATATCCTCGACCAGCTCTCTGTCCAGCATCAAAAGCTCAAGCTTGTGAACCAGATCGTGAATATTTCTGTACTTCACGATGGGGCCGAATCCGTACACGTCGGTCTCTATGGTTTCAACGAATCTACTGTCTCTTATGACGATGGGGGTTTCACTCGCTATGATCTGATACAGGGTAGAAGACACAACAACGTTCGGAGTGTTTCCTTTTGGTAGAAGGTGTACGTTCGAGCCTTTCAGATAACTGTAGAGTTTTTCGACGGTTGGTCTTTTCTGCCACTGGGTGATCCACTCAGCCTCGTAATCCACCCTTCCATCTGACCTGATGATCCAGTAGTGAACGTTGTCGAATCTCTTTCTGAGTTTTTTCAGGGCGTTGAGGAAGTCACAGTATTCTTCGACGGGTTGTCTTCCAAACGAAAAGAACAGGAACTTGTCTTCACTGACGGGTCTTTCTGGTTCCGCATCGTAGGGTTTCATTACCGGGTAGCTGATCACTTCGACCTTTTCCCGGGGGATCTCGTAAAACTCCAGAATCTCATCGTAAAACCTTCTATCGAAAACCACGATTTTATCGCAGGGCAGTTTCACCACTTCTCTTGCTTTGAAGATGTTTGCTTCATGGAAAACGGAAATAACCGGAATCTTCAGCTTTTCTATGAGCCTGGTGAGTGGTTTTACCGGAACTCTCCAGAAGGTTTCTATTATGAGCAGGTCCAGGTTTTCCTTTAAAATCTCTTCTTCTTTCACCCAGCCCTCCTCTGTTACGTTGTCCACTTCCGTGTAGATCTCTCTCTTCACGAACTCCGGATCCTGGGCTTCCGTTCTTTTGTAGTATTTAACTTCCTTGCTGGCACTCTCTTCTGTTGGTGCAAAGACCACAACTTCGTGTCCCATTCTGATGAACTCTCTTGCAAGTATCTCTGCGTGCATCCCCACACCGCACGTGGCACCCCATCTGCTGAGGAATCCGATTTTCATACTCTCACCTCCTTTTTGTGATGCAAATTTTAAGAACCTCTATAATATATTATAGAATTCATCGAATTTAGGAGCGTGATGAAATTGAAAGAAATTTCGAGCATGGAAACAAAAGAGCTGATTCTAAAAGCAAATAGAATGACGATGATGATATAAAACTCATTGAAGGATTGAGGGAGCTGATGGGATGGTAGAAAGACTTCTTGAAATCATCGAAAGAAGTTTGAGGAAGTGCCCCTGGTTAGAGAAACAGAGCATTGAAACTCTGCTTGAAGCACTCGCTTCTGAAATAGAAGAAGTCGCTGAAGCTGTGAAGAAAAACGACCTCGCAAATCTCGAGGAAGAGATAGGAGATCTCATCTACGACGCTCTTCTCGTGGCAGCAGTGGCACAGAGAGATTACGGAATAGACCTTGAAAGTGCTATTCAGAAGGTGGTGGAAAAGATCTCACACAGGAAACCCTGGCTGTTCTGGGAAGAAAAGATCTCCTTAGAAGAAGCGGAAAAAATATGGAAAGAGCGCAAAAAGAAAATTTAATCTTTCTTCTCCAAAGGAACCTCTCCAAAAAGCTTTGCAGGTATGAAATAAAGAGGTGATTTGAGTTTCCTGTTGAATTTCTCTACCTCAAAGTTGTAGTCTTCCCTGGCTTTTTCGAGGAGCTTCAGTATTTTTTCGTATTTTTCTTTGACAAAGTCATTTCCTGAGACGACTTCTCTTCTGAAGAGCTTCTCTCTTTCTTCTAACTCCAAAATCTCTCTTTCTATGTACGAGATGATCTTTCTGTGACGAACAAGAAACGCCCAGGTGTAAAATGAATATAGAGTGAATCCAAGAACAACAAGCGCAGTGATCCACACGATGTCACCCCCATGCACCGTTTCATTATATCACCGGGAAAGGGGTAAGAAGCATGATAAAAATAGGAGCTCACATGCCCATCTCGAAAGGATTTGACAGGGTACCACAAGACACAGTGAACATAGGGGGGAACTCCTTCCAGATATTTCCTCACAACGCTCGCTCCTGGAGTGCAAAACTCCCTTCTGACGAGGCCGCCACGAAATTCAAAAGGGAGATGAAAAAACACGGTATCGACTGGGAAAACGCGTTTTGTCACAGTGGATACCTCATAAATCTCGCCAGTCCAAAGGATGACATTTGGCAGAAATCTGTTGAACTTTTGAAAAAAGAAGTGGAAATTTGCAGAAAGCTGGGTATAAGGTATCTGAACATTCACCCCGGAAGCCACCTCGGAACTGGAGAGGAAGAGGGAATAGACAGAATAGTAAGAGGTCTGAACGAAGTGCTGAACAACACCGAAGGTGTGGTGATTCTTCTTGAAAACGTTTCACAAAAAGGAGGAAATATCGGATACAAATTGGAACAGCTGAAAAAAATCAGAGATCTCGTCGATCAAAAAGACCGTGTGGCCATCACCTACGATACGTGTCACGGGTTCGACTCTGGATACGACATCACAAAAAAGGAGGGTGTCGAAGCCCTTCTCAACGAGATAGAGAGCCTGTTCGGTCTGGAAAGACTCAAGATGATACACCTGAACGATTCTAAATACCCCCTCGGTGCGGCAAAAGACAGGCACGAAAGAATAGGAAGCGGATTCATAGGTGAAGAAGGTTTTGCCGTATTTTTCTCCTTCAAAGAGATCCAGGAAGTTCCATGGATCCTGGAAACCCCTGGTGGAAACGAAGAGCACGCGGAGGATATAAAGAAAGTGTTTGAGATCATAGAAAAATTCGGTATAGAGGTCGATTGATATGCCCTTCGATGGGTTGCTTTTGCACAAAGCAGTCCGAGAGTTAAAGGAACTCGAAGGAGAACACTTGAGGCAGATTTATCAACCAACGACGGTTGATTATTATTTTCTTTTCAGAAGTGCGACCGTTCGGGTGTGTTTGAGACCCGATGTTTCCCATGTAGCGATCGCTGAAAAAGAAGAGGCATCGGAGAAGATGCCCTCTTCGTTCACGATGCTTCTGAGAAAGGAACTGAAAGGTGCGAAACTTCTAAAGGTAGAACAAATTGGGATGGACAGAACACTGCGGTTTTCCTTCGAGAAATTCGATGAGATAGAGGGAATCGTTCAAAAAGATCTCTACATCGAAATAATGGGGATCCACTCGAACATGATACTGGTCAGAGATAGGAGGATCATTGACGCACACAGACGCATTGTAACGAAAAAGAGAGAAATCCTCCCCGGCAGGGAGTTCGTGATTTTTCCCTCCGGAAAGGTTTCCATTTTTGAATTGAGAGAGCTTCCACCAGAGAGTGAAAAAACGATCCGAAACGTTCTCCTTTCACTTCTCGAAGGCTTCTCTCCCGTCTCCGTGGAAGAGCTGATCCACAGAACCGGCTACGAACTGGATACTCCGTGGAAGGCTGTGGATCAAAGGAAGATACTCGAAGTTCTTGAGGAGATAAAAAAGGAGCTGGAACTCCCGGGGGTGTTTGTCTACTACGAAGCTTCACACCCTGTGGAAGTTTCTGCTTTTAGGTTTACTATGCTGAGCCTCAAAGAAAGGTACTTTGAAAAACCCTCCGAGGGTATCAACGAATTTGTGAGATGGAAAGAAGAAAAATCCACCTTTGAAAACACCAAAAATCGTTTTATCAAAGTGGTTGTGAGCAGAATTGAAGATCTGGAGGATCTTGAAGAAAAACTCTCGAGGGAACTTTCCGAAGCGGAGAAAGCCGAAAGATACAAAAAACTCGGCGATCTCATCGTTCAGAACCTCTGGAGTATAAAGGGAAAATCCGGAGAGGTCGAACTCACGGATTGGGAGACAAACGAAAAGATCGTTGTGGATGTGGGAAAAGATCCTGCCCAGACGGCCCAGAAGTTCTACAATACCTACAAAAAACTGCAGAGAAAGAAAGAACAGGTAGAAAAACGGCTCGAAGAGATACAGCGGGAAAAAGAGTATCTCTATCAGCTGTGGGAGACGATCGAAGACGCGGAAGATCTGGAAACACTCGAAGAGATAGAAGAAGAAATGAGAGAATTTGGACTCCTGAAAGAGAGGAAAACGAAAAAACAAAAAGCAAAGAAAACCCGTTTCAGAGAGGTGTACTACGGCGGGTTCAAAATTCTCATAGGAAGAAACAACAAACAGAACGATGAACTCGTGAGAACTTCCTCGAAGGAGGACCTGTGGTTCCACGCTCACGAGATGCCGGGAGCCCACGTTGTGGTGAAGACAGAAGGAAAGAAGGTGCCTCAGGAAGTCGTGGAATATGCGGCGAGTCTCGCGGCCGGTTACTCGAAGGGAAAAAACTCCGGAAAAGTGCCGGTCGATTACACATTCATAAAATATGTAAGAAAACCTAAGGGTTTCAAACCCGGTATGGTGATATACAAGAACTACAAAACCATTCTTGTTGAGCCAAGGAGGATAGAGGGATGATAGGCTATCAGATCTACGTGAGATCTTTCAGGGATGGAAACCTCGACGGTGTGGGAGATTTCAGGGGATTGAAAAACGCTGTTTCCTACCTGAAAGAACTGGGGATTGACTTTGTCTGGCTCATGCCTGTTTTTTCCTCCATATCTTTTCACGGGTACGACGTGGTGGATTTTTATTCTTTCAAAGCTGAGTACGGTAGTGAGAGAGAGTTCAAAGAGATGATCGAGGCATTCCACGACAGCGGAATAAAAGTCGTTCTTGACCTTCCCATCCATCACACAGGCTTTCTCCACACGTGGTTCCAGAAGGCGCTGAAAGGAGATCCACACTACAGAGATTACTACGTATGGGCAAACAAAGAGACGGATCTGGACGAAAGAAGAGAGTGGGATGGAGAAAAGATCTGGCATCCCCTGGAAGATGGGAGGTTCTACAGAGGGCTCTTTGGACCTTTCTCACCCGACTTGAACTACGACAACCCGCAGGTATTCGATGAAATGAAAAGACTGGTTCTCCACCTTCTCGATATGGGAGTGGATGGTTTCAGGTTCGATGCAGCAAAGCACATGAGAGATACGATCGAACAGAATGTTCGCTTCTGGAAGTACTTTCTTTCCGATTTGAAGGGCATCTTCCTCGCAGAGATATGGGCAGAGGCCAGAATGGTGGATGAACACGGCAGAATATTTGGCTACATGCTCAACTTTGACACATCCCACTGTATAAAGGAAGCTGTATGGAAAGAGAACACAAGAGTTCTGATAGAGTCGATCGAAAGGGCCGTTATCGGCAAAGACTACCTCCCGGTGAATTTTACTTCGAATCACGACATGTCGAGGCTTGCAAGCTTTGAAGGAGGCTTCAGCAAAGAAAAGATCAAACTTTCGATTTCCATTCTTTTCACTCTCCCGGGAGTTCCTCTCGTGTTCTATGGGGATGAGCTTGGAATGAAGGGAGTTTACCAGAAACCGAACACAGAAGTCGTCCTGGATCCGTTCCCGTGGAACGAGAGTATGTGCGTTGAGGGACAGACCTTCTGGAAGTGGCCCGCGTACAACGGGCCTTTCTCTGGTATCTCCGTAGAATACCAGAAGAGAGATCCCGATTCGATTCTTTCACACACTCTGGGATGGACGAGATTCAGAAAGGAAAACCAGTGGATCGATCGGGCAAAGCTCGAATTTTTGTGTAAAGAGGACAAGTTTCTTGTGTACAGACTCTACGATGATCAGCATTCTTTGAAGGTGTTTCACAATCTTTCAGGGGAAGAGGTTGTCTTTGAGGGAGTTAAAATGAAGCCTTACAAAACGGAGGTGGTTTGATGAAAATGGAAAGGAAAAACGTCTGGCACCACAGGAAGAAGGAGGAAATAGAAGCCTTTTCGAAAGAGTACATGGAATTCATGAGCAAAGCAAAAACCGAAAGGATGACGGTGAAAGAGATCAAGAGAATCCTCGACGAATCGGGATTCGTTCCTCTTGAAGACTTCGCGGGGGATCCCATGAACATGACAGTTTACGCTGTGAACCGGGGAAAAGCCATCGCCGCCTTTCGTGTGGTGGATGACCTCAAAAGAGGTCTGAACCTTGTGGTTGCGCACATAGATTCTCCAAGGCTGGATTTCAAACCCAATCCGTTGATAGAAGATGAGCAGATAGCCCTGTTCAAAACACACTACTACGGAGGAATAAAAAAGTATCACTGGCTGAGCATTCCTCTTGAAATACACGGTGTTCTTTTCAAAAACGATGGAACGGAGATAGAGATTCACATAGGGGATAAACCGGAGGATCCCGTCTTCACGATTCCAGATCTTCTTCCGCATCTTGACAAGGAAGACGCGAAGATCTCTGAGAAGTTCAAGGGAGAAAACCTCATGCTCATAGCCGGAACGATTCCTCTCAGTGGAGAAGAAAAAGAAGCGGTGAAGACGAACGTTCTTAAGATTTTGAACGAGATGTACGGTATCACCGAAGAAGACTTCGTGAGCGGTGAGATAGAAGTGGTTCCTGCTTTCTCACCGAGAGAGGTAGGAATGGACAGAAGTCTCATAGGAGCGTATGGACAGGACGACAGGATATGTGCCTACACAGCTCTTCGGGCTCTTCTGTCTGCAAATCCCGAAAAATCGATAGGTGTGATCTTCTTCGACAAGGAAGAGATAGGAAGCGATGGAAACACGGGAGCAAAAGCTAGATTCTACTTGAAAGCCCTCAGACAAATTCTGAAAATGCAAGGTGCGAAAGATTCGGAGTTCGTGCTCGATGAAGTGCTTGAGAATACCTCCGTGATCTCTGGAGATGTGTGCGCTGCCGTGAATCCTCCTTACAAAGATGTCCACGATCTTCACAACGCTCCGAAACTGGGATACGGAGTTGCTCTTGTGAAGTACACGGGTGCAAGGGGAAAATACTCCACGAACGACGCGCACGCTGAATTCGTAGCTCGTGTGAGAAAAGTGCTGAACGAACAGGGAGTCATCTGGCAGGTGGCCACCCTCGGGAAGGTGGACCAGGGCGGAGGAGGAACAATTGCCAAGTTCTTTGCTGAGAGAGGATCCGATGTGATCGATATGGGACCCGCTCTTCTGGGGATGCACTCTCCTTTTGAGATCTCCTCGAAGGCGGACCTCTTCGAAACCTACGTTGCTTACAGGAGTCTCATGGAAAAACTGTGAGGTGGTACTTTGATAGAAGAGCTGGCAAGAGAAATCGTGAAGCGATTTCCAAGGAACCACAAAGAAACGGATCCATTCAGAGTTCTCATCTCCACTGTCCTGAGCCAGAGAACGCGCGACGAGAACACAGAGAAAGCGTCGAAGAAGCTCTTCGAAGTTTACAGAACACCGCAGGAACTCGCAAAGGCGAAACCAGAGGATCTCTACGATTTGATCAAAGAATCCGGGATGTACAGGCAAAAAGCCGAGAGGATTGTGGAGATATCCAGGATCCTCGTGGAAAAGTACGGCGGAAGAGTTCCCGATTCGCTGGAAGAACTGCTCAAACTTCCCGGTGTGGGAAGAAAAACAGCGAACATAGTGCTGTGGGTGGGTTTCAAGAAACCTGCCCTCGCGGTTGATACGCATGTTCACAGAATCAGCAACAGACTGGGTTGGGTGAAGACAAGAACACCGGAAGAAACAGAAGAAGCCCTCAAGAAATTGCTCCCGGAAGATCTCTGGGGGCCGATCAACGGTTCTATGGTCGAATTCGGAAGAAGAATCTGCAAACCGCAGAATCCTCTGTGTGAAGAGTGCTTTCTGAAGAATCACTGTGAGTTTTACAGAAGGAGGGGAAAGGGTGAAGTACGAAATCGTACTGAAAGGTAGCTACGCTCTTTTGAAGGTGTTTCTTTCGATTGGGGAGAGTGTTGTGGTAGAACCGGGTGCGATGGTTTACATGAAAGGACCCATCGAAGTTAACACTTCAGCAACGGGAGGTGTCTGGAAAGCCCTCAAAAGAGCCATTTTGGGCGGGGAGAACTTTTTCATGAACACGTACATCTCCCGCGGAGAAAGTGAAGTCGGTCTGGCTCCTCAGCTTCCGGGAGATATAGACGTGATACCTCTGAAAGACATCCTCTACGTTCAATCGACTTCTTTCCTGGCATGTGATCCTTCGGTGGAAATGGACGTTTCATTCGGTGGTTTGAAATCATTCTTCTCTGGTGAAGGAATATTTCTCTTGAAATTCGTTGGTCACGGTGATGTGGCCGTTTCTTCTTTTGGAGGAATAAAATCTATAGAACTCCAGTCGGGAGAGGAGTTTACCGTTGACACAGGACATGTCGTGGCGTTCGATGGAACGGTGAAATGGAACGTTAGAACATTTGGTGGGCTGAAATCCACACTCTTCGGTGGAGAAGGTCTGGTGTGTACCTTCACAGGCCCAGGAAGAATTTATGTCCAGACGAGAAATTATCCCGCTTTTGTCGAGTGGATAAAGTCTCTTGTTCCTAGGCAGACGGGTAGCAGATGATTTGATAGGTACATGATAAGTTGTTGGATTTTTTGTTTGCTATTCTTTTGATGTTTGATGTTTTTCGTCATTGTGATAAAATAATTCACATACCGAACTAATTGCTGGAGGGTTGAAGGATGCTCTTTCTCACCAACGTTCTTCGCTCTATGGGCACCATGAGTTTCAATCTTCTGATACAGCTTCGCATGAAAGAAATAGGAGCAACTCTCTTTCTAATAGGGCTCCTTTCCAGTTTGCAAGGGGCAATGAACACCTTTTCTAACGTTTTCTGGGGAAGAATTTCAGACAAAATCGGGAAAAGAAAAGTATTCATCATATTGAGCCTCGTTCTAGCATCTGCTTTTTATCCTCTGTACGCGGTCATAGACGTTCCTTCTGCCATTCTGATCGTTTCCATGATCATAGCGTTCTTCAACGGAATGTATCCTCCCGCTGCCATGGCGCTCAGCAGCACTGCAAAGAAAATGTCACTTGGATTTTCACTTTACAACTCTTCAAATTCACTTGGGATGCTTCTGAGCAGGATTTCCATAGGTTTTCTGCTGATGTTTATCGATCTGAAGCTCGCTTTTGTTTTCTTTTCGATAGTCGTGGCAGTATCCGTGATTCCTGCTCTCGGGTTGAAAGAAGAGAAGATCCAAAAGAAGAAAGAGGAAGACTTTCATTTTGGAAGGAAGGTAATGGAGCATGGAATCTGGGCACTGTACCTGGGGAGTCTCTTGAGGCAGATGGGAACTTCCGGCTCTATGTCACTGATCGCTGTCTATCTAAACGAAAGATTTCATTATAGTGCTTCGACGATAGGCTTTATCACGGCTGTGAATCCACTAGTTCAAATACCATCCCATTTTTTGTTCGGGAAGATGGTAGAAAAGGTCGATCCGAAATTCATAAGTGTTCTAGGCATTTTCATGTCTTCACTGGTTCCCTTTCTCATGATGATACCTGAGAACTGGGCACCAGTGCTGGCTTATGCCTTTTTGGGAGCGAGTTTTGGAGCTTTCATCAACGGATCGAACAATTTTCTTGGAAGAAGATTCCACTACCTTCAGAGGGGAAGAGCACTTGGTCTTTTGAGCTCTGCCAGATTTCTTGGAGCAACCATCGGACCTTTCCTGGCGGGATTGCTCGCAGAAAAGTCTTACTCTCTTATGTTTTCGACACTGGGTCTTGCTGTGCTTTCAGGAGGAATAGTGGTTCTTCTGTTCACAAAAGGCGGGGATTGATTCCCCGCCTCACAGTTTCTGAATCACACTTTCAAGTTTCTGTTTGATCTCCTCGAGTTCTTTTTTGACTTCCTGGAGCTTTTCGTCACTACCAGTAGTAGTAGTGACTACCTTGATACCCTCACCTATCAATCCTTCCACACTCAACTTTCCTTCCTTCAGAAGTTCATAAGTTTCGTTCACCAGCTTTCCGGCTTTGGTTTCTCCCTTGACGTGTTCTCTGATTGTTGCTTCTGTCCTTCCAAGTTCCTCTGCTATTTCGGAAGCTGTCATTCCTGCCTTTGCCCTTGCAAGGGCACCGGCTGCCACCGCCAGGCTGTCAACCCAGGTGAGCCTCTCAGCAGAATTTCTGATCTCCTCGAGCACTTCCTTTCTGAAAAGTGTACCAACGAGCAAAGCGGTCTCGAGCTGGTGAATCTCCTCTTTGGTCACGGGATTGAAGTTGAGTTTCATCTTCCTTCACCCCCCTCCGAAGGATATATGACGATTCCTTTATCGGTTATTTCGAACGGATGCCTCCTCATCGAGTGGGATGTTCCTCTCATCTTCCAGACGATCAAGCTTCTTTTGAGTTCTCCATCGATTTCGTCAAGGTCCAGCCTGATGATACCGTCCACTCCGTGTTCGACACCAGGACCTCCGAATCCCTTCTCAGTGACTGACACCTGGCTCACAAAGAGCGATGTACATCCAAGGCCTGAGAGTATTCTCTTGAGCTGGAAGATAATACTTCTCGCCATTGCGGGTTTCGTGATATAGAGAGTGGTTACAGAATCGATCACAACTCTTTTTGCCTGTGTTTCTCTCACCGCTCTCTTCAGCACTTCGGCGAGTTCTCTGACATCGTCTATGTCTCTTACGACGTATTTTTCTTTCTCGGCATATTCACCGATTCCACCTGTGAACGCGTCCACTATGGCAAACTTTCCTTCCTTCTCAAAAGGATCAACGTTCCAGCCGAAAACTTCCATGTTTTTCTTCACCTGAACAGGATGTTCCTCGAGTGCAACATAGATTCCGGGTTCCCCCATCTGAAGACCGTTCCATATGAACTGCTGGGAGAAGATTGTCTTTCCGGTACCGGGTCCTCCAGAGATGAGCACGATGTTTCTCTCAGGAATTCCACCGTGAAGGATTTCGTCCATCCCCGGGATACCCGTCTTGACCCTTTTGATCATCTTCCCACCCCCTACAATTATCTTAGCAATGATTTTTTTCGTTTGATAAACCAATAAGTTACTTTTTTGATAACAACATCATAAAAATTGAATTTTCCGTTCATATTTTTCATATTTATGCTATATATATAGTTGTATGCTTTCAAAAATGTTCTTCGGAGGTGTTTGCAATTGAAAATTTCAAAGAAGAGAAGACAGGAACTGATAAGGAAGATTATACATGAGAAAAAAATAAGTAATCAATTCCAGATTGTTGAAGAACTGAAAAAATATGGAATAAAAGCTGTTCAACCAACCGTTGCTCGAGATCTGAAAGAGATAGGTGCCGTGAAGATCATGGACGAGAGTGGAAACTACGTGTACAAACTTCTCGATGAGACCCCTGTGATCGATCCGTGGAAAGAGCTGAAAAGAAACTTCAAATCCTTCGTTGAGAGTATAGACAGGGCAGGGAATCTCATCGTCATAAAGACGATACCAGGTACCGCAAGCGGTATCGCTCGGGTTATAGACAGACTCGACATAGACGAGATAGTAGGTACCCTTGCAGGAGACGATACCATATTTGTTGCTGTGCGCGATCCAGAAAGCTGTGAGAAGATAGTTGAGAAGCTCTCATCTATACTCTGACTTTTCTTCTGATCGCAGTGTAGATCACAGGGATCACAAACAAAGTGAACAGCATGGATATAAGCATTCCAAAGATCACCACCCAGGATATCGGAGACTCTATTTCCGATCCTTCTGCGTGACTCAGTGCAGTTGGTAGAAGCGCAACGATCGTGGTGAAGGTGGTCATCAGGATGGGTCTCAGCCTGTTCTGAGCACCTTCAAGTGTGGCCTCTAAGAGGCCTTTTTCTTGTCTTATCTGTTCTATTCTTGTCAGCATCACGATGGCGTTGTTCACAACCGTTCCCGAAAGGGTGAGGAGTCCAACAAGAACGGGTACATTCAGTGAGTATCCGTTCACGAAAACCGCGAAGGCAACCCCAACGACAGCGAAGGGTATGGTGAAGAATATGACAAAAGGTAGTACAAAAGACTCGAACTGCGCAGCGAGAATCATGTATACGAGCGCGATCGCTATGTAAACAACATACTGAAGCTCCGAAAACGCTTCGTCCATGAAACTTTTCTGTCCGGTGATTTCCACTTTTACACCAGAAAGATCAATTTCATTTAAGAGCTTTTCTACTTTCTTTGCAACTTCACCGATCGAACCTTCTATACTCACCAGATCCACGTAAACAACACGTTCTCCATCGGAGTGTTCCACTATAGAAGGAAGTGTTCTTCTCGATATTCTCGAAACAGCACCAAGAGGGACATCTCCTTTGAGACCAGTAAGCGAAATTTTCGGTAATTCTTCGGGGGATAGAGATTTTGCCTTTTTCAAAACGATGGGAAGTGTTCCTTCTTCCGTTCTCAGTGTTCCGATTTTCTTCCCGAGAAGGTAAGTCTGGAGATCCAGAAAGACCTGCCCTGCCACCACTCCGTTCATGAGGGCTTTGTTTCTGTCTATTCTCACATGAAGGACTTCCTTTTCAAAGGAATTTCTTATCTGAATCTTTTTGACTTCCTTTAGTTCCCTTAAACGCTCGAAGATTTCTTTCGCTTTTTCCTGTATCAGGGAAAGGTCATCTCCTCTCACTTCGATCGTCACAGGATAGCCCAGAATTTCGTATATTTGCTGTGATTGCTCAAGAACTTCTATTTTCGCTTCTGGAATGTTCAGCTGGGAGATGGCATTCTTCAGTTTCTCTCTGTTTTTCGCGAATTCCCTCCTGCTTCCTCCGAGGTTCACCATTATTCTTGCTTCGTTCTGTCCCCTTCCCATTATCTGCGAGTAAACGTTCGTTATTCCAACTTCCGCGTAGAAGGAAGAGATTTTGTACTCGTCTCTGTGTTCGTTCAGGTAATCTTCTATTTGCTTCACAGCTTCGGCGGTTTTCTCATAGGACGACTGAGAGGGAAGTTTCACATCTATCACCATGAGATTCGTCTGGAAAGATGGGAGAAAACCCAGAGGTTTCGAAAGAAGGTAAATCACGGAGATTGCAACCAGAGAGAAAGAAATCACCAGGACCAGTTTCTTCCTTTTCAAACACCATTCCAATGCCTTCCGATAATGCTTTTGCAGCGCTTCGGTGAGTTTTCCTCTTCTTGGTTTTATCCACCTTGTACCCGCTGGAACGACGACTGTAGATACGAACAGCGAGGAAGAAAGCGCGAAGACGAACGCAATGGCGAAATACTTGAACAGTCTCACTACAAAACCTGTGAAGAACACTATGGGAAGAAAAACAGAAACGGTTGTGAGTGTGGAAGCAAGAATCGCCAGCCATACCTCTCCTGCGCCTTTTCTCGCGGAGTCCGGTATTGGATCACCGAGGGAGCGATGGCGGTATATGTTCTCAAACACGACTATGGAATTGTCCACCAGCATTCCCAGTGCCATTATGAGACCGCCCAGCGTGAGTGTGTCGAGGTTCAAGCCGAAAGCATAAAGAAGAACAAAGGTGATCGTGAGGGACAGCGGAATGGAAAACGAAGTGACGATGGTTGACGTGAAATCCTTCAAAAAGATCAAAACCACCACGAAAGCTGCGATAAAGCCGTAGAGAAGATTCTTGAGAAGATTGTCGATCGCTCTTTCAGTGTAATAAGCCTGGTTCATGGCCTCTATGTAATTTATTTTGGAATCTCTCAGTATCCTCTTTATTTCACGGACAGTTTTGACAGTGTTTGCACCGCTTCTCTTGTAGATAGCGATGAGAGAAGCCTTCTTTCCGTTGACCCTGACTTCTCCCTGAACACTTTCGTTCGTTATATTAACCTCGGCTATGTTTCTCAATCTCACGGGAACGAGTATGTTCGGTACCTTACCCTGCAGAAGAGACTGGTACTTCACTCCCCTGAAACCAACGATGGTGTTTTTGAGATCTTCTATATTTTCGAATCGGCCATCGACGGAAACGGGGTAGATGTTTCCTTCAGAATCGCTCACATAGCCGAACGGGTAAACGAGATTCCCTGAAAGGATGGTCTCTATCAACGAAGGATCAACATCGAACCGTTTTATTTTTTCCTGATCAAGCACAATCTCAACGATTTTTTCTGGTTTTCCCATCACTTCTACACTGGCGACTTCCGGCAGTCTTTTGATTTTCGACACGACATCTTCGCAGTTCTCTTCTGTTGAGAAAGCATACACGGGAAGTAAGGAAGGATCGAACTCTACGACCACAGGATTCGCACCCTCTGGCAGGTCGCGAGTGGCAAGATCTACGTACCTTGAGAGTCTTCCAACGGCTTCGGAGGTTTTCACATTCCAGTCGAACTCGACGAGGATGAAAGAAACGGAATCCATCGACATGGAGGTGAACCTTCTGACACCCGGAGTTGAGGAAATGTACCCTTCAAGAGGTTTGGTTACGAGTTCTTCGACTTCTTCCGTGCCCGCTCCCATGTACGTGGTTATAACGACAGCGTAAGGGTACTCTATCTGAGGAAGAAGATCCAGCTTGAGATGCTGAAACGAGATGAAACCAAGGAAGACAACGGCCATCAACAGCATGAAGATAGCTATGGGTCTTTTTGAAGAAATTTCCGCGATCTTCACTTCGATCCCTCCCTGACAGAACAAATTATAGCTCACTTTCGATCCGAATTGTTATTATCATTCAAAAGTTTCATTTGCTATACGATATTGTTTCTAATAAATTATGCATTCGATTTCCCTCATTATGAGATGAATGTATGTTTTTGCAAATTTTCATACGACCCCTTGACATCTCGCTCTGTACCTCACTATAATTTCTCATGGATGAGAAAAGGTTCTAAGGAGGTGACACAATGGCAGAAAAGAAAGAATTCGTTGTGGGAATAGACCTTGGAACGACCAATTCTGTTATAGCCTGGATGAAACCGGACGGTACAGTTGAAGTGATACCGAACGCTGAAGGAAGCAGGGTCACACCATCCGTGGTTGCGTTCACAAAGAGTGGAGAGATACTCGTAGGAGAACCCGCCAAGAGACAGATGATACTCAATCCTGAACGAACGATAAAGTCCATAAAGAGAAAAATGGGAACTGATTACAAAGTGAGAATAGACGATAAAGAATACACTCCTCAGGAGATCAGCGCGTTCATCCTCAAGAAGCTGAAGAACGACGCGGAAGCGTACCTCGGTGGTGAAATAAAGAAAGCCGTCATCACCTGTCCCGCTTACTTCAACGATGCCCAAAGACAGGCAACGAAAGAGGCTGGAATCATAGCAGGTCTTGAAGTCTTGAGGATCATCAACGAACCAACCGCAGCGGCCCTCGCGTACGGACTCGATAAAGCTGGGAAAGAAGAGAAAGTGCTGGTTTACGACCTCGGTGGTGGAACGTTCGATGTCTCCATACTCGAGATAGGAGAAGGTGTGATCGAAGTTATCGCGACAGCCGGTAACAACCACCTCGGTGGAGACGACTTCGATCAGAGGCTCATCGACTGGATGGCAGAGGAATTCAAGAAACAGCACGGAATAGATCTCAGAGAAGACAGACAGGCGCTTCAGAGATTGAGAGACGCTGCCGAAAAAGCCAAGATAGAGCTTTCAACGAAGATGGAAACCGATGTGAGTTTGCCGTTCATCGCTGTCTCTCCGAGCGGACAGCCTCTGCACCTTGAAATGAGAATCACCAGAAGTCTCTTCGAATCGCTCACAAGAGATCTCGTTGAAATGACAAGAGGCCCAATCGAACAGGCACTGAACGATGCAAAGCTCTCACCACAGGATATCGACGAAATCATACTCGTCGGTGGTATGACCAGAGTTCCGATGGTGCAGAGGTTCATAAAGGAGTTCTTTGGAAAAGAACCCAACAAGAGCGTCAACCCGGACGAAGCAGTTGCTATCGGAGCAGCGATTCAGGCGGCGATACTCGCAGGCACCGAAGGAGCGAAGGGAAGAGATATCGTTCTCGTCGATGTAACACCATTAACACTCGGAATAGAAGTCAAAGGCGGACTCTTCGAACCGATAATCCCGAGGAACACCAAGATACCTGTGAGAAAGAGCAAGATCTTCACAACGGTTGAAGACGGTCAGACCGAAGTAGAAATCAGAGTCTATCAGGGTGAAAGGCCGATTGCAAGGGAAAACATCTTCCTTGGAAGCTTCAAACTCGTTGGAATTCCACCGGCACCGAGGGGTGTTCCTCAGATAGAGGTCACGTTCGACATAGACAGCGACGGAATAGTCCACGTTTCCGCAAAAGATCTCGGTTCTGGAAAAGAACAGTCAATGGTAGTCACAGGAAGACACAAGCTCTCCGAAGACGAAATAAAGAGAATGATAGAAGATGCGAAAAGATACGAAGAACAGGACAAACGTCTCAAAGAAGAAATCGAACTCAAGAACAGAGCAGACGATCTCGCATACAGCGTAGAAAAGACTCTGAAAGAACACGGAGATAAGATACCAGCGGATCTCAAGTCCAGACTTGAAGACATGATCAGAGAACTCAGAGACGCGATAAACAGAAACGACATACCAAAAGTGAAGATGCTCTTCGATGATCTCCAGAAGGAAAGCATGAAGATAGGAGAATACCTATACAAATCTGCAACTGGTGGAGAAACATCAAATCAGTAAAAGGGGGGTGACACTATGCTTCTTGGAAGAAGAGAAGACATCTTCAGGCCGTTCAGGGAACTCCAGAGGGAGATCGACAGGCTCTTCGATGACTTCTTCAGGACGGAGGTCAGACCCGCTAAGGAGTTCTTTGCACCGGAAATGGATGTGTACGAAACAGACGATGAAGTAGTGATAGAAGTAGAAATCCCAGGCATAGACAGAAAAGACGTTAAAATAACGGTCGAAGAGAACATCTTGAAGATCTCTGGTGAAAAGAAACTCGAAAGAGAACAGAAAGGCAAGAACTACTACTACGTTGAAAGAAGCGCTGGAAAATTCGAAAGAGCAATCAGACTCCCAGACTACGTTGACGTGGAAAAGATCAAAGCAGAGTACAAGAACGGTGTTCTCACGATAAGGGTACCAAAGAAAGAAGAAAGGAAGAAGAAAGTGATCGAGGTGGAAGTTCAGGAGTAAGGGGAGCGAACGCTCCCCTTTTTATTTTTTTAGAACTCCACAATGTAAACGAAGTCCCCGGTGTTGAGCATCGCTGCGTTTGCTTCATCCGTGTCCACATGGAATTCCAGTGCGAAGTCTTCCCTCACTCTTATGAGAACATCATCGAAGATCAGTTTTCTGTCTCCGCTTTCAACGATCACCTTCACAAGATCTTTGTCTTTAACTCCGTAATGTTCGGCGTCCTTTGGATGCATGTGTATGTGTCTTTTTGCTATGATGACTCCCTTCTCTTTAACCAGAATGCCGTTTGGACCTATGATGACTATTCCCGGTGTTCCCTCGAGATCTCCCGAGTCTCTAACAGGGGGTCTGAGTCCGAGTTTGAAGGCATCCGTTCTGGAGATCTCGACCTGTGTTTCTCTTCTGACAGGCCCCAGTACGCGAACGTTCTCTATCGCGCCTTTTGGCCCTACTATGGTTACCGTCTCTTTCGCTGCGTACTGACCAGGCTGTCTGAGATCTTTTATGGGGGTGAGCTCGTAGCCTTTGCCGAAGAGAATCTCCAGGTCCTCTTTTGAGAGATGGACATGCCTGTTGCTCACACCGACGATTATTCCGGGTTCTTTCTTTGTCACTGGTACACCTCCCTCACTTTATGCATTATTCCATCCTCTATCATGACACACTTCTATTTCTTTTTGATTGAAAGTTAATTAAAAAACGTATCTTATTCCAACCACAATTATTGCTGCAAAGACGATCCATCTCACCCAATTTGCACCTTTTTTGATGGAGAAAGTGGCAGCGAGCCACGCACCAGTCATATTCCCAAGAGCGAGAATGAAGCCGTAGAGAAAGTTCACCTTTCCGTTCAGAATGAAGATCACAAGTGAGATTATATTGTAAGAAGCCACGATGAAAACTTTTATCGCATTTGTTTTGACAAGTTCGTATCCAAGAAGAAGAGCGATCGCTGGCATGAGAAGAAAACCGACCCCCGCTTGAATGAACCCACCGTAGATACCGATCAGAAAAAAGACGATGTATATGAGAACCCAGTTTCTTTTGACGGATCTATCCTCAAGCCAGATTCTGGGTTTCCAGACAAGAGAAACGGCCATGACGAGGAAGATAGCACCTACGATTTTCTGAAGCATCTCTTTCTCTATCTGAACTGCTATGGAGCTTCCCAGAACCGCTCCCGCTATGGCCGGCAAGGCAACAAGAATCGCTTCTTTTATTTTCAAAACCTTTTTGGCTTTGAACCTTTCAATTGCCACAAGATTTTGAAGTATTATGGCGATCCTGTTCGTTCCGTTTGCAACATCTATTCCGAGTCCCAGTGCTGTTAGAATGGGAAGTGTGATCATTGAGCCACCACCTGCGAGAACGTTCAAAAAACCTGCGAGGATACCCCCAAGGAACACAAGAACGATCACCTCAGAACACCTCCAAAAAAGTTTTGAAAAATTTTACCACTCTGTTCTTTGCTTTTGTATTAGTGTGAAATATATTTGTTTTAACGTATTATGTTTTATTCATACAAACCAGATTAGTTCCAATCATTCACAAAGTAGGTGATGCGTGTACATGGCACTGGAAGATCGATACAGAGTATGCAATTACCGGTAACGAAAAATTTCATGCGGGTTTGTGGTACCGGAAGCTATGCGTTAAAAAGGGAATAATGGATGATATGAAGAGACAATATGAAGAGAATTTGTGGTAATCGATGACGTGTAAGTGCTTTGAATTCAAGGAGTCAATAGTTAACTTCTAACACATTGAGGGAGACCTTCTTTCATCTATTTGTGAAACATAGAACTAATCGATTTTTACCAGAAACACCCCAAAATGCCCTGACGTAGGTTGATATAATTTATCTTCTGTTTTTTGCTTGTGTTCTTTCGTTGTTGGACTATGCAATTATTCCATTTTTCCAAACAGTACTTGAAGGTGCTCTCTTGTGTGTTAGAATGGTTTATGGAGAAAGAGAATATGGAAGTTCAAAAAACATCTTGCTTTCAGAGTGTGTTTGTGGTATAATTTCTCTTGAACTCAACGGGTTTCAATAATTCCTTAGAGGTATGGAAACTCGGACTTTGCGCGGGTCTATTACTCCCCGCTTTTGTTTCAATAATTCCTTAGAGGTATGGAAACAGCTGAGGGAAGATTTCAAGCGTATGGTCGAAATCGGTTTCAATAATTCCTTAGAGGTATGGAAACGTCTGCAAACGAGAACCTCATCGCCGTCCTCGAGTGGTTTCAATAATTCCTTAGAGGTATGGAAACCGTGATAACTTTCACATGGTAGGTTTCCAACAAAAAAGTTTCAATAATTCCTTAGAGGTATGGAAACCGGCGATGAGATAAGCCGTGACGCCGTAGTTGTAGGTTTCAATAATTCCTTAGAGGTATGGAAACAGAGCCACCTTGAGATCGCTGACGTCATCTACACCGGTTTCAATAATTCCTTAGAGGTATGGAAACCCATTTGGCCGGCGTTTTCCTATCCCAGAGAAGTCAGTTTCAATAATTCCTTAGAGGTATGGAAACACATAAAACTTCCTCATGCTAATCCCTCCTCCCTGAGGTTTCAATAGTTCCTTAGAGGTATGGAAACCGCTTATTCCTCTTACCACACAGCCGTTATAAACCTGTTTCAATAGTTCCTTAGAGGTATGGAAACGTGAGTGCTCCGCCCTTTCACTGTTTCAATCATTCCTTGTTTCAATAGTTCCTTAGAGGTATGGAAACAGTCGGCGGAATTCAATTACATCTGGATGGAAGAGGGTTTCAATAGTTCCTTAGAGGTATGGAAACGAAATATTCTGAAAGAACTGCCCCTTCCAGAACTTTTGTTTCAATAGTTCCTTAGAGGTATGGAAACAGATCGAAGGAGTCAAAGAAACAGTCGAGAAGCTCAAGTTTCAATAGTTCCTTAGAGGTATGGAAACTTCGAGATGCCGACGACAAGATCTTTCCACGGAACCGTTTCAATAGTTCCTTAGAGGTATGGAAACACAAGTACATAAATCCCACGCATCGTATCACCTCCAAGTTTCAATAGTTCCTTAGAGGTATGGAAACGAGGCAAGCACACAACCAACACCCGAAAGTCCTATAAGTTTCAATAGTTCCTTAGAGGTATGGAAACATAAAAACCTTTCCTTCCATGAAATCAACCTTGAAGTTTCAATACTTCCTTAGAGGTATGGAAACACGCACAGACGGTTGATGAGCTCTCCAAAAAGGTTTCACTACTTCCTCAGAGGTGCGGAAATTCGTTTTGTATCGATAATCTCCGCTGAGCTCAACAAATTTCAATGCATCCTTAGCGTACAAACAAAAGTGCCCCTTCACGGGGTGCTTTTTTGTTTCAATGTATGGTAGTATTACATTCAAAGGAGGGATTTTTCTGGAGGTTTTGAAAGTCGTTGATTTGAAAAAACACTACGGTGATGTGAAGGCCGTTGACGGGATAAGTTTCACCGTGGAGCGTGGAACTGTTTTCTCCTTCCTTGGGCCCAACGGTGCGGGAAAAACTACGACCGTTGAGATACTCGAAGGCCTCAGAAAGAAAGACTCCGGGGAGATCTATTATTTTGGTGAGAGAAAGGAAATCTTGGATAGAGAAACGAAGAGAAAAATTGGTGTGTGTCTTCAGAAAAGCGCGTTTTTTGAAAACCTCACTGTTTGGGAAACTCTCAAATTGTTCCGCGGACTGTACGGAACGGGATTGGATCTCAAAAAAGTGATGGGATTGTTTTCTCTTGAAAACATAGAGAAAAAAATGGTGAAAACACTCTCTGGGGGCCAGCTTCAGAGACTCGCGGTAGCTGTGGCGTTCATCAACGATCCGGAGATTGTTTTCCTCGACGAACCAACGACAGGTCTTGACCCACAGGCGAGAAGACAGATATGGGATATCATAGAACACTTCAAAAATCTTGGAAAGACCATCTTTCTCACCACTCATTACATGGAGGAGGCAGAAAAATTATCTGACCATGTCTGCATCATAGATCACGGGAAGATCATAGCAGAAGGAACTCCTTCCTCTCTCATAAGCTCTTCCGGGCTGAAAACCGTTGTCGAGTTTGACTGTGATCAGGACGTGAACGTGAAATACTTGGAGAAAAAAGAAAACCACTACGTTGTGGAAACTGACACCCCAGAAGAACTCATAAAAGATCTCCTGAAAAACTGGAACGTTTCAAATATCGTGATAAGAAAACCGAATCTTGAAGATGTTTTCCTGAAGCTCACAGGCAGGGATCTCAGAGAATGAGGCATCTTGTTTTTTCTATCCTGAAAAACGATTACTTCAGAACCAAAAGTGTTCTCTTCTGGAATTTCCTTTTTCCGATACTCCTCTATCTCATTCTCGTGTCCATCTTCGGAGATGTACCCTCAAACATGAACCTGAAGATAGGACTTGTAGGAGAAAGCTCTATTGCAGAAAGTGTTTTCAAGAATTTCCCGTCTGGGATCGAAATAGTTGAAACAAACGACCCGGAAAAGGACCTCAAATACGGAAAAATCGACGTTTGTGTGATTCTACCGGAGAACTTCGACAATCTCTTCACAAAAGCCATTATCTTTTCCAAAACGAAGATCTCTGTTCCTGTGGAGATCACCGTTCTTTACGCTCCAGAGAGGCAGGAATCTGTCGTCCTTGCGAACGTTGTTTCTAACATACTCGAGTCGCTCGATCTTCAACTCAGAAAGGTTAAGGAGGTAGAAGTAGAGTACAGAAAAAAAGAAAGGCAGGCTATCAATTACTCTCACTACATTCTTCCTGCCATTCTTCTTGTGGGTGTGATGTCCGTTGGTTTGTTCACGATCCCGTATCAGCTCGCTCTCTACAGAGAACAAGGAATTCTGAAAAGAATCCTCGCTTCTCCACTGAAAGGTTATCACTACTTTTTCTCCATAGTCGTCTGCGGACTTTTTGCCATGTCCATCACTTCCGCTTCTGTGACGCTCTTTGCACGTTTTGTATACAAAGTTGAGTTTCCCATTAATTCATCTTTCTTGAGTGGTGTTCTGCTTTCTTTTCTCACGTTTCTGAGTGTGTCTCTGCTCATGGTGTCTCTATTCAGAACCTTCTCCGCTTTGAGCGTTGCTTCACAGGTGTTCAACCAGGTGTTCATGTTTCTCGGAGGTTTTTACTTCGATGTTTCCGGAATTCCCTGGCCGATCAAAGCGGTTGTTCTTGGAAATCCCGCGACCTATCTGGTGGATTATCTGAGGGGATCTTTCGGTTACAGAACGATTTATTCGAATCACTTCTTAGTGCCGATCGTGTGGATAGTTTTTTCTCTCATTCTCTTTCTTTTGAACTGGAGGAAGGTGATGGTAGTTGAGTGAGTTCCTGGCTCTGCTCTCTGCTATGTGGAAGGAATCGTGGAGGGATAAGATTTCTACTTTCTTCAGCATCGCTTTTCCCGTCATGTTTCTTCTGATTTTCGGTTTTCTCCTTGGTGGCTCCGGCAGCACCGTGAAAACAGCAGTTGTAACCGCTGACTATGAGCTCTCCGATTTCGGTGATGTGTACTCTTCACTGGAAGAGGTGAAGGGCTACTACCACGAGATAGCGGTGGTAGAGAAAGATAAGATCATCTTCATAAGAAACACAACGGACGAATACTACCAATCGCTTCTCGATTCCTGGGAGGTCTCTCTCAAAAACAAGGTCACAAGGCTCCTCAACGGTCTGAATCCCGTCATCACGGTAAAGAAAAAAACCCTGAAAACCACAAGAAAGCTCACATCTTTCGATTATACCCTCACGGGTGTGATCGCCGTGTCATTGCTTTCGATCGGGATTTTTGGAACAGTGGACGTGTTCTCCCGCTATCGGGAAAGAGGCTTTTTGAAGAGACTGAAAGCGACCCCCGTTGGAAACTTTTCTTTCGTTTTTGGCCTCATCTCGGCTCGGATGTTCTACGGAATCTTGAGCACCGCTCTCATAATGCTGCTGGGAACTTTGATCTTTAAAGCGAACTATGAACTGAACGTGTTTCTCTTTTTGATATCCGTCGTCAGCTCTGTTCTATCATTCATCGCGCTTGGGGCTCTGATATCAATTCTGTTCAAGAAATCTGAAGTTGCGTCGGATGCCGCTGTGATTATCTTCACCATTATGATGTTTTTGGCAGGTGTTTATTTTCCGGTCTCGTTCCTTCCGGATTATCTGAAAGTTGTCTCACTCTTTCTTCCAGTGAAGTACGGTGTGGAACTCATCAGGTACTCACTGGGCTTTGAGATATTTCCGTTTAGCAGGTACATCGTCACCGCAGTGATTATGTTCATAGCTGGTCTTCTGTTTGTGTTTTACACAGCGTCACTCGTTCTGAGAAAAGAAGACTAAAGGTTCCATCTGAGGATCTCAGAGAGATCTTTTCTTACCCTTTCTGAGCGTTCCAGCTCCCTGTGTTTTTCGGAAAGCTCATTTTCGTCTCCCAGGTATCCCACGGCGATCAGGGTTATCAGCACGTGATCTTCTGGGAGTTTCAGGATCTCTTTGACCTTCACAGGATCGTAGCCCGCAACGGGATGAGCCACAAGGCCCATTTGTGTTGCTTGAACAAGAAGGTTTCCCACAGCGAGTCCTGTGTCGAACAGGAAGTAATCTCTGTTGTCTGGGAGTGCACAATCGAAATCTTTCTTCGAATGAACCGCTATCAAAACAGGTGCGTTCTTCATCCAGTAGTTTCCACCGGGGAGCGCTTCGTGTATCTTTCTGAGGAGTTCCTCTTCATCCACTACCACGAATCTCCAGGGCTGGGTGTTCATGCACGAGGGAGCAAGGTGAGCCGCCTTTATGAGGAGTTCTATCTCTTCTCTCGGTACTCTGTCTTTTTTCAACGCCCTCCTTGCCCTTCTCCACTCTATGTGCTTGTTCAGTGAAAGGTCTTCCTTTAACAACTGAGAGAGTGCTTCTTTCACTTCTTGGACATGTCCTTCGACCTTCACTCTTCTCCACTCTTTCCTCACAAAGCCCCACCTGTCTATCAAGAAGGTGGATCGAACTGTTTTTCCGTTTTCCAGAACGTTGAAAAATTCGTGGAGAATTCCTTCCGGATCTGAAAGGAGAGTCACTTTGAGATCGTTCCTTTCCTTGAATCTCTTCAATGCTTCAACACTGTCTCTGGAGATCCCCACTACCTGAGCTTTCTCGAAGTTTTCCCTGGAGAATTCGACGGCTTCTCTCGTGCAACCGCTCGTTCCTGCTTTAGGAAAAAAGAAGAGGATGGTGTACTTCCCGTAAAGATCAACGTGAGTGAATGTTTTCCCTTCGTCTGTAAGGAGTTCAAAATGCTTCACCCTCATGAAACTCACCTCCAAAAAGTTGAAACTAATTCTCAATAACAATTGTACCATAAAAAACCCCCGCGTTGTGCGGGGGCTGATCACTTTCTGATTGTCAGCGAATCGTAGAACTGTCTTCTGGGATACTCTATTTCTCTTCTTTCTTTGTTGAAAGCGGAAACCGGAACGAGATACCCTACGATTCTCATGTATTCATCCACTTTGGCTTTTCCACAGACCGGGCATCTCTCTCCGTAGAACGCGTGTCCATCCTCACACACGCTGATCTTCGTGTTGAACGCAAAGTACATCACACCCATGTCCGCAATCATCTTCACCATGTTGAAGGATTCTTCCTCCGTCTTGAAGGGTTCCCCAAGATTGATATGCAGAATCGCTCCTCCACTCACCTTTTTGTCCCATTTTCCGGAGTAGCGGATTCTGTTGAGAACATCAGTGTTTGCCATGAGAGGCACCCACTGGTTGGAGTAGATCTCGAACGGTTGTTTCTCACCGAAGAGGAATCTGTCTTTCTGAGCAAGAGTCACAGCCGCTTTCTCCGCGGGTACCTGTTCTATGTTGAAGGTGAAGCCGTACTCATGGTATCCCTTCTCCGCTTCTTCTCTAATGATATCCAGAACGCTGTCTATGAACTTTTCTCCTTCTTCTGTGTATTTCAGGCCGTCGATGTCTTCCGTGGTCAATCCCATGATCGAGGCGCTCTCCCAGACACCGGTGATACCGATGGTTCCGTACTGTCTGTTCAATAGCATGAGGCCGTTTTCGTAGAGAGGAAGGAGTCCTTCGGATATTCTCTCCTTTATGATCTCCCTGATCGCGGCGAGGGCTTTTTTGATGAGCTGAACACGGTGCCTGAGAATCTGAAGATACTTTTCTCTGTCCCCACTGCTTTCAAGAGCGATTCTTGGAAGGTTCACCGTGATCACTTTGAAGGATCCGATGTTCAGGTCCGATCCACCGATAGAGTTCATCCTTCCCTTCAGTTTTTCTTCTTCCTCGCTCGAAAGCGAGAACTTTTTCAAAGTTTGAGTAGACGATGTGAGCCTGCAGCAGGACGCCACAGCATCTATCGAGTCGGAGATGTACCAGTTCGTGTCCTGCCACTTCATGTTGATTTTGTTTATGAAGCGAGCACTGTCCTCGTCGAGGAACTTGCCGTCCTTATAGAGAAGGCTTGCTGTGAGTACAGGGAAGGTGAACATCTGGCGCTCTCTTTCCCTTGATACCCACTCCCAGTAGTGTTTCTGCAGAGCGATAATGTCTTCCACGTGGTCTGTGATCAAAGAACCATCTGGGTATCTTTCCCCTTCAAAAATCGCTTTTATGTAGTTTCTGTCGAGGTACGTGAAGTTCGTGTACGGAGACTGCGTTGTTCTGATGGGCTGGTTCAGCGAGTAGGTGAGTATCTGGAAATGCTGTTCTATGTACCAGTCGAGTTTGTCGCGAGGAATGATTCCTTCCTCGAGGTCTTTCTTGACGAAGTACCACATCCAGACGAAAAAGTCCGGAAGTCCAACCGCACCAGAACTCTGGTTGGATGCAAACATCACGAACTGAATGACATGCTGAATGAATGTGGACAGGTGCTTTGCGGGCTCGGATTTTATGGTTTTTATGAACGGAAGCCCCTTCTCCACTATGGGCTGCAGGGTGTAGGCGAAACAGTAAGGCATGAGAGCTGCGTGGTGTCTGTCGTGAAGATAGACGGCACCGTTTATCTGCGCTTCAACAAACTCGTCTGCGATCTCTTTTCCGAACATCTCCTTCATCTTTTGCCAGATCCTGTACAGCGAGTAGAGGTACGTGTGAGGCTTCGATATCTCGATGAAGTAAGTACTGATGTTTGTGACTCTGACGTTCGCGTTTGCATCGATCGTGGACTCGATGATTCCCCGTCTCACGAAGTCTTCTGTGAACTTCACCACATCGAGCTGATCGCCGAGACCGTCCATCTGGAACATCTCATAACCGTACTTGGAAAGAAGATCACTCATCAGTTCTTCAAATTCTCTTTCGAACGAATACTGAACCTTCATAGTGTCCCCTCCTCAACACTGCTTCGATCATTCTCTCAAAAGTTCTCCTGTCAATATGAATCTGGTTCTTAGAAGCCGGAAACCCATCCCGGCGGTAAGTGTGGAGGTACCTTCCCATGACGAACTCATCCACGTATTGAACGTACTTGAGAAGGTTCTCTTTTACGATGTCCTTTGGGAGTCTCCAGGTGAACAGCAATACCGTCAAGCGTTCTCCGTACTTTTCCTTGAACATCTTCGAAAGAGAAAGCATCTCTTCTCTGTTGTACGGGGCGAGGGGTTCTCCCCCGAGAAAGACGAGGGCGGCCTTTGGGAAGTACCTCAAAAGACTCGAGAGTTTCTCATCGATGATCTTTGTCACAACCTCTGACGGTCTTTTGTATTCTTCCGAGAGGTGCCACGTCTCTGGATTGTGGCACATGTGGCACTTTGGTTTCGCATCGCACCCCTGGAAGTAAACCGACACCCCATAGAGATCTGGATGATCCCGGAAAGTTCCTATTCGGTTCACATACAAGGGAAGGACCCCCTTCCGGTGAGATCTACTGAGATTCTACCACAATATATTGTGGTTTGGTTAGTTACATCTCAATAAATTGTTAGTGGAGATTCTAAAAAGATGGATCTGTTTGTTAATGTTTTTCACCATTTTTCATAATGGATCCTTTCGGGCTTGAACCTGTCCACTTGGACGGGATGTTCTGCGGGGTATCCCACCGGAACGAGGGCAAAAGGAACGACATGTTCGGGTATCCCAAGAAGCTCTCTGAAGGCCTTCACCCTTTCCTCTCTTGGATAAACTCCACACCACACGGCTCCAAGACCGAGTTCTGTTGCTCTCAGAAGAAGGTTCTCCACGGCGGCGGAACAGTCCTGGACCCAGTAGCCTTTGCACTTTTCAAGTGTGGGATCTCCACAGACAAGGATTACAACGGGCGCCTCTGCGGCCATCTGTGCATGAGGGTGGATCTCCGCGATTTTCTTTTTTGTTTCCTCGTTTCTGATAACAACGAAATGCCACGGTTGTTGGTTGCACGCGGAAGGAGCGTGCATGGCGGCACGGATGATCTCTTTCACCAGCTCGCCCGGAACATCCTTTTTCTGATACTTTCTGATACTCCTTCTCCTGTAGATGATGCTCATCTGGTTCACCCCCCGTATAATTTTAAGTATGAGACTGACAGAACTCTACAGAAAGTTACTGGAAATACACGGATCGGTTGGGAAATGGTGGCCCGGAACACCTGAGGAAATCGTAATAACAGCAGTTCTCACCCAGAACACGAACTGGAAGAACGTTGAACGTGCCATGGAAAACATCAAAAACGAAGTCAAAGGAAACAACCTGCTGAAAGAACTGGATTCTCTTTCCGAAGAGAAGATGGCAGAGCTCATAAGACCAGCGGGGTTCTTCAACATCAAAACAAAGCGCCTCAAGGAACTGTTGAAATTTCTCAAAGAATACAACTACGATCTGTCTCGTCTGAGAGATCTTCCAACACATATTCTACGGGAGAGATTCCTCAAAATAAAAGGCATCGGCAAAGAAACCGCCGATGCCATTCTGCTCTACGCCCTGGAAAAACCGATTTTCGTCGTTGACAGCTACACAAGAAGACTTTTGAAGAGAATCTTCAACATCGAGCTGAACGACTACGACGAAGTGCAAAGGCTTTTCATGACTCACTATCCAGAGGATGTCCAACTTTACCAGGAGTTTCACGGGCTCATCGTGGAACATGCGAAAAAATTTTGCAGCAAAACTCCGAAGTGTGATGCCTGCCCTTTAAGGAAAGAGTGCTACCACGTATCACAGATGAATAGGCTTTCCTGAAACCCCTTCAAGAGCCCCGAGTATGGTTTCTGTCAAAGTCGGATGTGGGTGAATGGCTTTCTCCAGATCTTCCGCTTTCATCCTGAACTTCACAGCGATGACGCCTTCCATGATCATATCGGTTGCCGATGGTGAAACGATGCTCATGCCAAGAACCGTTCCGTCTTTCTTGTCCGCTATGACCTTGGCAAATCCCAGATTTTCGAGCATCGTTCTTGCCCTTCCGTTTGCAGAGACCGGGAACCTGGAGATCACAACTTCCTCGGGGTTCACGTCCTTTTCTCTAACACCGACGGATGCCACTTCCGGAGAGGAGAAGATGATGCTTGGAACGGCCGAGTAATCCATTTCTTCCTCTTCTCCCGCGATGTTCTTTGCCGCAACTATTCCCTCGTACATGGCCACATGAGCAAGCATGATTCCGCATCTGATATCTCCTATCGCGTAGACGTTTTCCACATTCGTTCTCATCCTGCTATCAGTGACGACTCCTTTTTCTATCTTCACTCCGAGAGCTTTCACGTCCTCCGGTATGTTGGGCTTTCTTCCTGTGGCAAGCAGGACCTTTTCTGCCTTCAGGGTTTCTCCATTTTCGAGTGCGACTTCAAAGCCGTCATCGACTTTGCTCAGGGAGGAAACTTTTGTTTTTTCCAGGATCTTAACTCCCTTCCTTTTGAGGGCCTTTTTCACTTCTTCTGCCACATCTGAGTCTTCATAAGGGAGGATATGTTCTGCGATCTCAACGATCGTCACATCCACACCGAAAGAACCGAAAAACGTCGCGAATTCAACACCGATGACACCACCGCCCACTATCACAAGCGACTTTGGGAATTCTTTCAAATTGAACACGTCGTCACTCGTCCAGACTCCGTCGATATCGAAGGGAGAAAACACGGAGGGAACGGATCCGTGTGCGAGAACGAGATTCTTTGCTTCCAGTTTTTCTCCCGTTTCCTGGACGACAACCGTGTTCTTGTTTTCCACGACGGCCGTTCCTTTGAAGACTTCAACTCCATTCTTTTTCAGCAGGTACTCTATTCCCTTTCTTGACATCATCACGCTCTTTTGAACGTGTTTCATTATGGCGGCAACGTCGTATTCGACTCCTGCGACTTTCAAACCGTACTTTGAAGCTTTCTCTTTCATTTCATCCATGAGATGGGAGACTGTGAGCATCGCCTTCGTTGGGATGCATCCCCTGTTGGTACAGGTTCCCCCGAGGGCATCTTTTTCGACAAGAGCAACCTTCTTTCCAAGCTGTGCGAGTTTTATAGCGCAGACGTAACCTCCGGGTCCTCCTCCTATGATCACAGCATCGTACATGCTCGTTCCCTCCTGAGAAAACCCCTCCCGAAGGGAGGGGTGGTGTTATTTTCCGAGGAATTCAAGGGCGATTTCGTATGCCTTCAAACCGTACATGAGTGCTGGGCCACCGCCCATACAAACCGCCACTTTGATTGTGTCGAGGATCTCTTCTTCTGTTGCTCCCGCTTTCACAGCGGCTCCCGCATGCCAGACGATACACGGTTCACATCTCACTGCCACAGCTATTCCAAGAGATATGAGTTCCTTCGTTTTTGTGTCGAGTGCTTTTGGGCTTTCAGCCGCGTGAACGTATTCTGCGAACTTTCCGATCTCAGGTGCCTTTCCGATGATCTCCTGAAGTTGCTTCTGAATCTGTTCCAGTTTTTCTTTCGCTGTCATGAGCAACACCTCCATATGAGAAATTTATAATACCATTTCAGCCGCTTTCGCCAATGGATACACCGTTGGAGCGGATGTAAGAAGTGGATGGGTCCCGATCTGCATGGTGAACAGATCGTTGGCTGTGATGCCCTTCTGTATGCCGAGACTTATGAGGTTCACTATCTCTCCGACGCTCTTTCCACCACAAACCTGCGCACCGAGCAGGATCTTGCTGTCTTCCGAGAAGATGAGTTTCACCACGAGTTTTGAGGTATCTTCGAACTTTCCGGGGTGTCTGTCTGGTGCCTCTGCCTTTCCAACGACAACCTCGAATCCTTCTTCCTTCGCTATTCTCTCTGTTATTCCCACAGAGCCGAAGGCCTTGCTTCCTATGACGGTCGAGTACGCGTTCAGAGAACCCTTGTTCGTTCTGATCACCTTCAAACCGTACAGGTTGGACGCTGCGATTCTGGCATCGAAAACGGCAGCGGAAGCAAGCATGAGTCTGGAGGGTTTTCCGGTGAGGAAGTCTTTGTGCTGTACGCAGTCGCCCGCAGCGAAGATATCAGGTTTTGAAGTTCTCATGTACTCATCCGTTTCTATGAAACCGAGTTCTGTCACCTTGAGCCCGAGTTTTCTGGCGAGTTCAGAATTTGGTTTGTAACCTGTTGCGAGCACAACCACATCGGCCGGAATCGTTTCTCCGCTGTCCAGCTTTACTCCCTCCACTTTTTCCGTTCCGAGGATCTCTGTTACTTTTCTTCCTGTGAGGACTTTGACGTTGTCAGATTCGAGTTCCTTTCTCGCGAGTTCTCCAAAATCCGGGTCGAAAGATACGGGAAGAAGACTGTCCATTATTTCCACGAGGGTGACGTTCTTTCCGGACTTTTTGATCTCGTCAGCCACTTCAACACCTATGAAACCGCCCCCGATGATGACCACATCGTTAGCATCCTTCACCTTCTCATGCAGCAGTTTGAGATAGTCAGCCTCTTTTGGAACGGTGAACACACCTTTTAGATCCACACCAGGGATCTTTGGTGTGTTCGGTGAAGATCCAGTTGCGATGATGAGCTTGTCGTAGAAAACCTCTTTTCCGCTCTTCGTGAAAAGCTTCTTTTCATCGGGGTTTCCATCGACAACTTCGTCTATCAGAAGATCTATGCCTGCGCTTTTGAAGCGGTCTTCAATTCCCATGTAGTCGTTTTCCACACTGCCGAGAGTGTGAAAGATGTACGGTATTCCACAAGGTACCATTTCTTTCTCGGTCTTCTTGACGACGAGAATTTTTTTGTCTCCAAAGAATCTTTTTGTGGTGAATGCCGCCACAAGACCGGCAGGTCCACCTCCAACAACGACAACATCGTATTTCATGTTTTCCCCTCCAAAAGAGAAATTTTTCACGATCTTCCATTCACAATTTTACTACTTTTCGAATTAAATTTCAACTACAAAGGTAGAAAAAATTATGGTGTCTAATCAGCTCGCCCAGAATTCGTCTTTCAAGCTTCTTCTCATGAGATCTCTCATCGACTGGAGGGGTGATTTTCTTTCGTAAATGACTCGGTAGACCTCTTCAGAGATGGGCATATCTATTTTATTTTCTTTGGCCATTTTCATCACGGCTTTCACAGTGAAGGCACCTTCTACAACCTGGTGTGAGCTTTCAAGAAGTTTCAGCGGATCGAATCCCCGCGCTATCAATTCTCCGAAACGTCTATTTCTACTGTAACGACTGTTGCAGGTAACTATGAGGTCTCCTATTCCAGCAAGACCCATGAAGGTCTTTTGATCCGCTCCAAAAAACATTCCAAATCTCGCTATTTCGTATATACCGCGAGTTTCGAGTGATGCTTTTGCGTTGTCCCAACCACCGAGTCCATCGAGGATCCCTGCGGCGATAGCGATGACGTTTTTCAATGCTCCTGCGATTTCCACTCCTGCCACATCTTCACAGGTGTACACCCTGAAGTACTCGGTGGAGATCCTCTTTTGAAGTTCTTTCGAATTTTCTCCAGCGAGCGTGACGGCAGTTGGAAGTTTCTTTGCGACCTCTTCGGCATGTGAAGGCCCGGAGAGAACAGCGTAAGGACAACCCAGTATCTCTTCAACGATCTCAGACACCCTTTTACCTGTCTTGATCTCTATTCCCTTTGAAAGATTCAGCACCATGGAAGGCTTCACAGGCAGTCTCAGAAGGTGCTTCCTTATGTATTGAACGGGAATCGCTATAACGAGAACGTCTTCTTTTTTGATTTCTTCAAGATCGTTTGTGGCTCTTACGGTGATCTTCGATTCCTCCACATAAGGGCTCGTGTGTGAAACGTTTATGAGATCGACGATCTCTTTCCTCCTTGCCCAGAGAACAACTTCTTCTCCGTTTTCATACAGCATCTGTGCAAAAACCGTCCCCCAGCTCCCTGCACCGAGAACAAAAAATCTCATCTCCATTCCTCCTCAAAAACAGAGTTCCTCAAGAATTTTAACAAAAAACAAAAAGCAGGGTTTTCCCCTGCTTCATAAAATGGTTCTCTCATATCTCACGGAATCGGGTGTTTCCATACCTTTAAGGAAGTATTGAAACGGGCGATGTAATTCCCTCGATGCTTCGAAAGTACGAGTTTCCATACCTCTAAGGAATTATTGAAACTTGGTTGTATTCACAGATTTTGGTAGGATATATGCTAGTTTCCATACCTCTAAGGAATTATTGAAACCATGCGACCCATCCAGCGATGGCCGGCGATTGGCTGGGTTTCCATACCTCTAAGGAATTATTGAAACTAGAGATGATGTGGTACAGAAGGCAAGTCAGGGTGTGTTTCCATACCTCTAAGGAATTATTGAAACGAGAATTTCTTGAAGATGTAGATATCGTTGAGGGGTAGTTTCCATACCTCTAAGGAATTATTGAAACCTTCCAAATCTCCAAACTGTATCGAAATTCCACGGATGTTTCCATACCTCTAAGGAATTATTGAAACAGTTAGAGACCAAGAAGTGGTAAAAGCTTCTAACGGGTTTCCATACCTCTAAGGAATTATTGAAACGACAATGTGGCACGAAACTCGGTTGCCTCGTGTACAAAGTTTCCATACCTCTAAGGAATTATTGAAACTTTACCCATCCTTCAGGTAATTTTTCTGCTATATCCGTTTCCATACCTCTAAGGAATTATTGAAACCCCGTCTTCGATCCACACATCATGCCACAGCCCCTGTTTCCATACCTCTAAGGAATTATTGAAACTAAGCCTGGAAGCTTGCTCCTTGGAAAGATCTGTGTTTCCATACCTCTAAGGAATTATTGAAACTGGAAACAAGAGCCGCGTCAACTTCTCGGCTCCTGATTTGTAGTTTCCATACCTCTAAGGAATTATTGAAACCCGATACTGGGACGAGAATTTAGCACAGGTCAACCACGGTTTCCATACCTCTAAGGAATTATTGAAACGTAGAATTGTCCGAGCTTTGTAGTGCCCTGTAAGAGTTTCCATACCTCTAAGGAATTATTGAAACTTCCAGCCGGTTCAAACGATGTGCAATTCAACTACGCGTTTCCATACCTCTAAGGAATTATTGAAACGCGACGGAGGTGGAAAAATGAACTTCAAGAAGGTTGCGTTTCCATACCTCTAAGGAATTATTGAAACGAGAAGTTCCTTACATCCACGCAGGGATCAACCTCAGTTTCCATACCTCTAAGGAATTATTGAAACCCGTTGAGTTCAAGAGAAATTATACCACAAACACACTCTGAAAGCAAGATGTTTTTTGAACTTCCATATTCTCTTTCTCCATAAACCATTCTAACACACAAGAGAGCACCTTCAAGTACTGTTTGGAAAAATGGAATAATTGCATAGTCCAACAACGAAAGAACACAAGCAAAAAACAGAAGATAAATTATATCAACCTACGTCAGGGCATTTTGGGGTGTTTCTGGTAAAAATCGATTAGTTCTATGTTTCACAAATAGATGAAAGAAGGTCTCCCTCAATGTGTTAGAAGTTAACTATTGACTCCTTGAATTCAAAGCACTTACACGTCATCGATTACCACAAATTCTCTTCATATTGTCTCTTCATATCATCCATTATTCCCTTTTTAACGCATAGCTTCCGGTACCACAAACCCGCATGAAATTTTTCGTTACCGGTAATTGCATACTCTGTATCGATCTTCCAGTGCCATGTACACGCATCACCTACTTTGTGAATGATTGGAACTAATCTGGTTTGTCATGACATAAACACACATATTGTTCAAAACTACCTTTATTTTCGCTAACTCGAAAAAACCTCTTGAAACATTTCCATCCTGTGGTATGATTAATTGTGTATTAATTCAAGTTACGAATAAATTCGGGAGGGATCACCGTGGATGTTGTGTTGAGAGAGCGAAACATAGAGGAGTACCGCACCATAATCGGAAACGAGGTGGACGAGATAAAAAAACTTGCAGAACCTCTTAAAGGAAAAAAGGTTCTTCACGTCAATGCGACTGCCTACGGTGGAGGAGTTGCCGAAATCCTCCACAATCTCGTTCCGCTTATGAGATCGGTTGGTCTGGATGCCAGGTGGAGGGTCATAGAGGCACCCGATGAGTTCTTCAACGTCACAAAAAAGTTTCACAACACGCTTCAAGGTGCGGATATAGAGATTTCAGAAGAAGAGTGGAACCTTTACGAAGAGGTCTGTGGAAAAAACGCAGAACTGATCCAGGACGAAGAGTTATTCGTGATCCACGATCCCCAACCAGCAGCTCTGAGAAAATTCGTGAATTTGAACGACAGAAAGTGGATCTGGAGATGTCATATAGATCTATCCACTCCAAACATGAAGGTCTGGCAGAGATTTTCCCAGTATTTGGAGGGATACGACAGACTTGTTTTCCATCTTGAGGAGTATTTCCCGCAGGGATGGGAAGAAAGGAGCATAGCTTTCCCACCGAGTATAGATCCCCTGAGTGAAAAGAATCGAGATCTTGATGAAGACACAATAAGAAAAACTCTCGAAAGACTCGAAATAGACCCGGAAAGGCCTCTGATAACTGTTGTGGCTCGATTTGATCCATGGAAAGATCTCTTCAGTGCCATCGACGTCTATAGACTGGTGAAGAAAGAGATCCCGGAGGTTCAGCTTGCCGTAGTTTCCGCCATGGCAACAGACGATCCGGAGGGATGGTTCTTCTTTGAAAAGGTCCTCAGATACGCTGGAACGGACGAAGATATAAAATTCTGCACGAACCTGAAAGGTGTTGGAAACAAGGAAGTGAACGCTATTCAGAGGGCCACGACTGTCGCTCTGCACACGGCAACAAGAGAAGGCTTCGGTCTCGTCATAAGTGAAGCACTTTACAAGAGAGTTCCGGTCGTAGCAAGGCCAGTTGGTGGTGTTAAGATACAGGTGAAACATGGAGAAAATGGTTATTTGGCATGGGAAAGAGAGGACCTTGCAGGATACGTGGTAAAACTCATAAAGGATGAAGAACTCAGAAGAAAAATGGGAGAAAAAGGAAGGCAAACTGTGGTGGAGAATTTCATTATCACGGTGCATCTGAAGAACTATCTGAAACTCTTCTTAGATCTGTTGAGGTGAGAGAGTGCCTTCACCGCTTCTTCGAAGAGAGAACAAGATAAAGATTTTGAGGTACATACTGAGAAATGGAAAAACTACCAGAAACCAGCTTGCCAGCAATTTGAACCTCGCACACAGCACTCTGAGCTACATAATCGACGAGTTGCTCGATGAAGGTTTCCTCGTCTTTGAAGAGATCAGGAAGAGGAGAGGAAGACCATATCAGATTTTGAAAGTCAATCCAGAAAAATTCACCGCGATCGGGGTGAAGGTGGGTCGCGAAGAGGTACGGGGTGTACTCTTTGACGCAAGCATGAATCCTTTGAAAGAACACAGAGTGCAGATTCTGTCCGGTATGAGAAACAACGACGGTTATACTCGTGCTCTCAGAGAAACCATCGAACAACTTCACAGTGAAAATCTTCTCGGAGTGGGTATTTGCTCTTCTGGTATCGTGAAGGAAGGAAGAGTGGTTGTTTCTCATGTGATGAACGTGAAAGACTGGGATCCAAGGAAAGTCCTGAAAGATCTTGAAAGGATCCTCGTCATGAACGATTCGGATGCTCTCTGCCGGGAAATTTCCCAGAGAGTGAACGCAGACTTTCTTCTGGTGAGCTACGGCATCGGCATAGGTGCGAGTCTCTGGAAAGATAAGAGGATTCATCACTTAGAAATGGGACACATGCTGGCTTCTTCAGAAGGAAAGTGCTACTGTGGACAGACAGGTTGTCTGGAGTATCATTCTTCAGAGTACGCTGTTTTGAAGTCTTGCCTTGGAAAAGAGATTGATTTCGAAGATTTCATCACAAGCGAAGAAGAAAAGTACAGGCAGACAATCGAAGAATTGAGAGAAAAAGCCAGAAAGGATTTTGATTCTGTGAAAGTGCACTACGAAAAGGCATTCAAAACCTTTTCTGTGGTCTTGGGGAACGTTATCATGGGTTCGGGTGTTTCTCGGGTGTTCTTCGCGGGAGAGGGTGTGGTCAACGAAGAAATGATCAAGATCTTGGAAGAGATGGTTAGAGCTCGATTCAATCGCGATTTTGTGGGAGAAGTGCAATTTCAGGTGGCCAATGCGAACTGGATGCTCGGCGCGGCTCGGGCGGTTGTTGACAAATACCTTCCTTATATTGTGAAATAAGCTCCCGGAATCCCGGGAGCTCTTTTTTAATACGCATACAATCTTCCGTACGGTCTGTGTGTGTAGGGTTTGAGGATGATGAATTCTCCGTTCAGAATCTCCTCTGAGTCGTAGTCAAAGAGTCTGCAGAACTCTTCAACATAAGGCTTGATCCTGTTGATATCCTCTTCGGTGGGCTGGAAGATTTTCACTTCTTTTCCGAGTTTGTGCTCTTCTACGGTTCCTCTGAGAAAGATCTCCCCACCGTGCATTCCTGTTCCAACGTAGTTTCCTGCGATGTTTCCATCTTCATCTTTTTCCAGTCCCAGCACTATGAGAAGTCCTCCTGCCATGTATTCTCCGAGGAAGTCTCTCGCAAAGCCTCCTATGACGACAACGGGGTAATTTTCTTTGTAGGCCTTCATGTGTATTCCCACTCGATATCCAGCATTTCTTTTTATGTAGATGTGTCCACCCCTCATGGCGTATCCTATGATGTCGCCCGCGTGCCCGTGAACCACGATTTTTCCTGCGTTCATGGTGTTTCCTACACCGTCTTGTGCGTTTCCGTTCACGATGATTTCAGGACCGTCCATGAAAACACCAAGATCGTTCCCCGGAACGCCGTTTATTTCTATTTTTACTTTCTTTCTGATTCCGGCTCCGATGTATCTCTGACCGCAAACGTTGTCCAGAACTATTTCTTCTTCTCCGTTTTCTATCGCTTCCCAGATCAAGTCGTTCAGTTTTTTGTAGTGGAGGCCTTTCGCGTCTATTCTAACCATATCTTGATTTCCCCCTCCAGCATCTTCTTTCTGAACTCTTTTGGAAGGTAAACGAGGCCGAAGTTCTCGTCGAGTAGTCTGTCTTTGAAAGAAGACACGTCGAGTTTTTGAAGGATGAGGCCTGTGTAGATTCCGGCCCTGTCTATGTCGTTCACAAGGATGGCACCTATGAGTCTGTTGTCCTTCAACACCATTTTTTTGTAGGTGTTTCCTTCTTCGAAGGTGAGGATTTCATACCCATCGTCTTCCACGTTCGAGTGCCCGACCGATATGGTTGGAATACCGGCGAGTTCAACGGAGTTCATCGGGATACCGCCGGGATACCTCACGTTTCTCCCAGCCATGTTGTAGCCAGCCACTCTTCCCTGCGCAACAGCCACAGGCCAGATGGCGATCGTTTTTCTCTGACCATCTATCAGATCGTAGAATTCAGTGCAGTCTCCCGCAGCGTAAACACCTTCCACGTTTGTTTCCATCTTTTCGTTCACCACAATACCGCGGTTTATTTCTATCCCGGAGTCTTTGAGGAATTCCACATTCGGTCTCACACCAATTGCGATGACGAGAAGCTTTGTTGGGATCTCCTTTCCGCTTTTTAGAACAACGGAGGAAACCGTGTCGTCACCGTTCACTTTCACCACTGTGTCGTTCGTTATAACGCTGCATCCTTCTTTTTTCAAAGCTTCGGTGATGATCTCAGATGCCTTTCTGTCGAAGGTAACGGAGAGTATCCTGTCTGCCAGTTCAACGATGGTGACCTTCACTCCGAGTTCCATCAGCGCTTCCGTTGTTTTAAGACCGATCAGACCTCCACCGAGCACCACGGCTTCTTTCACATCGTTTTCTTCTATGTACTTTTCTACCTTCTCTTCGTCTTCCCACGTGGTGAATGTGAACACACCTTTCTTTCCAGTGAGTCCTTCTATGTTTGGAACAAACGGCTTTCCACCGGTGGCAATCAGGAGTTTGTCGTAGCGAATTTCTTCTCCGCTGTCTGTTACTACTGTTTTCTCCTCTGGTATCACCTTTTCGACTCTTGTAGCGGGTTTTATATCGACCCTCATTTCTCTCAGATAGTCTTCCGTTCTGTAATACATCTTCTCCTCTGTGACCTTTCTTCCAAGCAAGTAGGTGATCAAAGGTCTTGAGTATCCCACGTATTTCTCTGCCGTGATCAGAAGGATTTCTCCTTCTTTGTCAACTTCTCTGATCGCTTCTATCGCGTTCAAACCGGCTGGCCCGGATCCAACTATCACGTACCTCATTCTCTCACCTCAACCAGAACGAGCGCTTCGTTTGGACAGCCTTCAACACAGCCAGGAGTTCCTCTATCGGCACAGAGATCGCACTTTGAGGCAACTTTCTTTTCTTTTGTGTTCCTTCTTATCACACCGAAGGGACAAGCCATCACACACATCCAGCATCCAACACACTTTTCTTGATTCACTCTAATGGCTCCTGTTTTTGGATCTCTGTGCATCGCGCCCGTCATACAGGCCTTCAGACAAGATGGATCATCACAGTTTCTGCACTGAAGTGCGAAGGTGACGTAATCGTGTTCTTCCACGATCACATTCGGCTCGGGAAGTTCCGGGACGTATCTGTACACCTTTATGAGGTTTCCCGTTCCCACCTGTGCAGCGACGCAGTTTATCTCACACAGCTTGCACCCTATGCAGTATTCTTCCCTGATAAGTATTCTTCTCACTGCTATCACCACGCCTCTCCTGCGGGTTTGATACCAAGGAGTTTCAGTTCGTATTCGTGGAGTCCCACACCTCTGAGGACTTCCCTGTTGCCTCTCAGTGACTCTATGGCGTTGATACCCATTCCACCGAGGATTTCTTTTATCTCATGAGCCCAGGCTCTCAGAAGGTTCGCGGCTCTTCTTGCGCCTATCTCTGGATTCAGTCTCTTTGTGAGTTTTGGATCCTGGGTGGCGATTCCCCAGTTACACTTTCCAAGGTAACACGTCTGACAGAGATGACAGCCGAGTGAAATGAGAGCGGCCGTTCCTATGTAAACCGCGTCTGCTCCGAGTGCGATCGCTTTGATCACATCGGCACTGTTTCTGATTCCACCCGCAACCACGATAGAGGCCATGTGCCTTATGCCTTCCTCTCTGAGTCTCTGATCAACAACGGCTACAGCGAATTCTATGGGAATTCCGACGTGATCTCTTGTTATCTTGGGAGCGGCTCCTGTACCACCCCTTATACCATCTATCACTATGTAGTCCGCACCGGCTCTGACTGCACCGGCAGCGATTGGAGCCACGTTGTGGACTGCAGCGATCTTGACACCAACTGGTTTTTCGTATCTTGTGGCTTCTTTTATGGCGTAGATGAGCTGTCTCAAATCTTCTATGGAGTAAATGTCGTGGTGCGGTGCGGGAGAGAGAGCATCGGTTCCAACAGGAATCATTCTGGTTTCCGATATGGGCTCGGTGACCTTTTCTCCCGGAAGGTGTCCACCGATACCCGGCTTTGCACCCTGCCCTATCTTTATCTCAACCGCAGATCCAGCGTTCAGATAATCTGCACTCACACCGAAGCGTCCGGATGCAACCTGGACGATCATGTTGTCCTTGAACTCTCTCAGTTCTTTCGGGAGTCCTCCTTCACCTGTGTTGAAGAAGGTTCCCACGGTCCTTGCAGCTCTTGCGAGTGAAAGGATTGCATTCAAACTGATCGAACCGTAGGACATAGCGGTGAACATAACGGGAACTTCCAGCTTGAGCTGAGGAGCGATTTCCGTTTTGAGTTTCACCGTTCCGTCTTCGTCTTCTTCAATTTCCAGTTTTTCTTCTTTTCTTCCGACGTACGTTCTGATCTCCATGGGTTCTCTGAGGGGGTCTATCGAGGGATTTGTCACCTGACTCGCGTTGAGCACTATGCGGTCGAAATAGCTGAAATAAGGTCGGTCGTTGCCCATGCTGGTGAGAAGAACTCCTCCGGTTTCTGCCTGCTTCATGATGCCTATGAGATGTTCTGGAGTCCAGTGGGCAAGAGGCCTTATGTCGAAATCGTTCTTTCGAACCGTGATGGCCTCTGTTGGACAGATAGCCTCACAGAAGTGACATCCAACACACTTGGTGTTTTCTGTGTACACTCTGTTGGCGTTTTCATCGTAGAAGTTCGCACCGTAGGAACAAACCCTCACACAGGCGAGACACCTTATACATTTATAATCATCGCGTTCCACAACAAATTCGGGGGGTACTTTTCTCTTAGCCATTTTCTCCCTCCAGTACCACCTGAGTTTTCCTGGCGGATTTCAGCACTCCAACGACGGGGTCACCGGCTTTTGGAGCCCAGACCTCATCAGGTTCCGGGCAAACAACTCTTATAGCAGACTCCTCGGAAGCGATGTATAGAAAGTCGTCTTTTGTAGCGGCGACGAGTGGTCTGAGTTTTATTCTGTCGTTCAGCCCCATCATCATGTTGTTGTTCGCAACGATAATGGCAAACGGTCCGTTCAAAAGTGCTCCTCCGTAATTCATTCTCAAAGCGGTGTAGAGTTTTCTTTCCTCTTCTGGCATGAGGTCTATATCTTTCCAGAGAGGCGCTGCGAGGATCTTTGCCGTGAGCTGAGGACTGTAGCCGAACCGTCTCATGAAGAGATCCACCAGGTACGCCACCACTTCAGTGTCCGTCATGAGTGTACATTTGTAGCCGTACGCTTCCAGAAACCTTCTGTTTATACCGTAGGAAGATATTTCTCCGTTGTGAACGACTGTCCAGTCGAGAATACCGAACGGATGTGCTCCTCCCCACCATCCGACGGTGTTCGTGGGGAACCTGTTGTGCGCTGTCCAGATGTAACCCTTGTACTCGTCTATTCTGTAAAAATCAGCGATGTCTTCCGGAAATCCCACTCCTTTGAAGACACCCATGTTCTTTCCACTGGACATGACGAAGGCTCCGTTAATTTTTTCGTTTATGAACATGACGGTGCTGACAACAAAGTCTTCTTCGCTCATGCCTTCAGGAATAAATTTTGGTTTCAGAAAGTATCGCCAGAGGATGTGGACTTCCTTGATGTGGGGATTTTTCCTGGTGGGGATGGGTTCACTTTCGATGATTTCGTAGTGATCTTTTATGTATTCTTCGGCATTTTTCTTATCGAGATCGCTGTCGTAGAGCATGTGGAAACAGTAAAGATCTTTCAACTCCGGATATATTCCATACGCAGCGTATCCAGCCCCAAGCCCGTTTCCTCTTTCTCTCATGAGCGCCATGCTTTCCACGATCACGCTACCGCTGAATCTCTTTCCAGAGGTGTTCATTATCCCGGAGACTCCACAGGCGGATGGGACTTTGAAGTCTTTATCTGGTATCAGACGGGGAAGGTCATAGGACAAGGCATTCACCTCCTGAAGGAGAAAAGCATGAATATAAAATCTTGTGTATAACATTTATACCATATGTGTTCTCTCAATCAAAGGACTGTATCAGTATTGTTTCGTTTGAGAAAAGTAAAAGTCTGTTATGAAACATCCGTGTAATTATTCCAGTTATGGCATAAAAATTAATTTGGTCTGTGGATAAAGAAAAAGGGGATGCATTGCATCCCCTTTCTGGCTGGGAGGGGAGGACTCGAACCTCCACCAGCGGATCCAGAGTCCGCCGTCCTACCGTTAGACGACCTCCCAACGGCCTTTCAAATTATACATCAAGAACAGGGATAGTTCAAGGGGTGGTGTTTCACGTTTTTTTCACGTTCAAACTGATAGTATTTGATCAAGGTCAAAAATCGGGGTGATGAACGTGAGAGTTCTTGTGGTAGAAGACGAAAGAGATCTCGCCGATCTGATAGCCGAGGCTTTAAAGAAAGAAATGTTCACCGTCGATGTTTGTTACGATGGAGAAGAGGGTATGTACATGGCTCTGAACGAACCTTTCGATGTTGTGATTCTTGATATAATGCTTCCCGTCCACGATGGGTGGGAGATCCTGAAGTCTATGAGAGAAAGTGGAGTGAACACCCCCGTTTTGATGCTCACGGCTCTTTCGGATGTGGAGTACCGTGTGAAAGGTCTCAACATGGGAGCGGACGATTACCTTCCTAAACCTTTCGATCTCAGAGAGCTCATAGCCAGGGTGAGAGCTCTCATCAGAAGAAAGAGCGAAAGCAAAAGCACAAAACTCGTGTGCGGTGACCTGATTCTGGATACAGCCACTAAAAAGGCATACAGGGGCAGTAAAGAAATAGATTTGACAAAGAAAGAGTACCAAATTTTGGAATACCTTGTGATGAACAAAAACAGAGTTGTCACGAAGGAGGAGCTCCAGGAACACCTGTGGAGCTTCGATGATGAAGTTTTCTCCGATGTTTTGAGAAGTCATATAAAGAATTTGAGGAAAAAAGTGGACAAAGGGTTTAAAAAGAAAATAATTCACACGGTGAGAGGTATCGGTTATGTTGCCCGTGACGAGTGAAAGAAAGGCCTTCAGAAAAACACAGCTCATCTGGACGGCCGTGTTCACACTCTCCATAGTTCTCATAGTGGCCATCACAGTGGGCGCTGTTTTCATTGTAGAAAAGAGAAGAATAACCACCCAATTCGATGGTGAGCTGAGGAGAACGGCGGATCTCATCGAAAGAAGATTGAGAGCGCCTGGAATGATGGGAATGCTCCGCACGTTTAGGGGAGTGGATCCCCTTTTTGTCCCACGTGGTGAGGCGTTCCAGTTCCTGCTTCCCTCGGGAGAGGTCTTTCTGGAGGTGGGAGAACAGATAGGAACTCCCGAAACTCCCGTGGAAGAGGGGTTTTCCACGGAAGGGAACTACAGGATTTTCACCAAAAAGATAGATCTGGGAGACACCACAATATTTCTGAGAGTGGGAAAGGACATCTCCGATCTCATAGAGCGAAGTAAAAGACTTCTTTCCATGTATTTGCTCGTGATTCTGTTTTCTGCGGGGGGAGCCGCTGTATTCGGATATTTCGTGTCCAGCCTGGCTCTGCTTCCTGTGAGGAATGCCTACAACAGCCTGAAAAGATTCTCGATGGACGCCTCCCACGAGTTGAAGACGCCTCTCTCTGTTCTGAAAACAAGTCTCGATGTTTTGAAGTATCGAGAAGATTTACCAGATGATGTGAAAAACAAGCTGGGCATAATGGAAAAGAACGTCGAGAAGATGAGCAAACAAATAAACCAGCTCCTTCTTCTCGTGAAAAGCGAAGGTTCTCTCAACAGCGTTGTGAAGGAAAGAATAAACCTCAAGGATTTTCTCCAGCAAATCGTAGATGAATTCAAGCCGAAAGCAGAATCAAAGGGGCTGGAGCTGGAAATAGATTGCCCAGAAGATCTATTTTTAGAAACCGAGAAAGACACCTTGAGGGTGATAATGGAGAATCTGGTCGACAATGCTGTGAAGTTCACGGAGAAAGGGAAAGTGATCGTCGGTGCAAGAAAGGAAGGTAGATTAACCATCTACGTTCAGGACACAGGACCTGGAATTCCGAAAAAAGAGCAGAAGAGAATCTTTGAGAGATTCTACAGAATATCCAGAAACACAGAGGGTTCCGGACTTGGTCTTTCCATAGTCAAAGAACTCGCTTCCAGATTGAAAGCGAAGGTAATTCTTGAAAGCGAAGAAGGAAAAGGTAGCACCTTCAAACTCGTTTTTTGAGGGTGTTGTAACAGTCTCTGCAGACCGCAATGTATTTTTCCTGTCCTCCAACGTCTATTTCTTCTTCACCTCCTGCTACTTTTAGTGTGAGGGTAGCGTTGTACTCACCGCATCTGTGACAGACTGCCTTCTTTTTGATCACGGTGTCGGCGAGACTGAGGAGCAGAGCAGTTGTTTCAAAGGGATTTTGCTTGTGTGTGAGATCGAGCCCTGCACAGAAGACATCTATTCCTCTGTCGAGAAGATCTTTCACCACTTCAAACAAACTCGGATTGAAGAACTGCACCTCGTCTATGAAAACTCCCCGGGTGTCTTTTTCGATGTACTTTCGCATTTCTTCAGGACGTTCTATCACGTGTGCTTCAACACCGTTTCCAGAATGAGAGACGATCATGGTGGAGTGATATCTGCTGTCGATTTTTGGTTTAAAAACAGCGACTTTTTTCTTTCCCAGTTTGTATATTTCCACAAAGGAGAGAAGCTCGGTTGTCTTTCCGGAGTACATGGGACCCGTGATTACGGTCAATTTTCCCGACATGTCGATCCCTCCCTGACGATTATACAACCCGGAGTGTTAACAATCTTCCCAGTCAAACTGAAACATTCTCATAATTGACAGCGGTTTTTTGAATTGATAGTATTGAGACATATAAAATCCTCCAGAAATTTATTCCCGAAAATTAGTAATAAATATCTAATCCAACATGGGGTTTGTGCCCTCTAAAAAAAAGAACCCCATGGTGTTTGTTTTTTGTTTTTCAAGAATATTGTTTATTTGTATCATATTGATAGAGAATTAATCTTAAAAGAGTCAACAAACATATTTACCAAAAGGAGGTGTTTTTATGCGAAAGAGAGTTTTTTCCTTGTTGCTAGTTCTTGCTTTTCTTTCTGTGGGTTTCGCCCAGGACGGTGTCACAGATGTCGGCTGGTCACTCGACATGGTCTGGATCCTCATTTCCGCAGCGCTGGTCTTCTTCATGCAAGCGGGTTTTGCCATGGTAGAGTCCGGTTTCACCCGCGCAAAGAACACGGTGAATGTGCTCATGAAAAACCTCATGGATTTTGCGATCGGATCTGTGGTCTTCTTCATCTTCGGCTACTGGATCATGTTCGGGAAACATCCTCTCACCTTTGATCCCTCCACAAAAGAAGGTCTCTGGGATTTTGCCATGTGGATGTTTCAGATGGCTTTCGCAGGTACGGCCGCGACGATTGTGTCCGGAGCGATGGCAGAGCGCACTAAGTTTCCCGCGTACCTCGCTTACACAGGTTTCATAACAGGAATCATCTATTCGGTTGTTGGAAGGTGGATCTGGGGAGGAGGATGGCTTGCACAGAAAGGTTTTATCGATTTTGCAGGTTCCACAGTTGTTCATTCTGTTGGTGGATGGGCTGCCATGATAGGTGCATCCCTTCTTGGTCCCAGGTTTGGAAAGTACGACAGTCAAGGTAATCCCAAGCCTATTCCAGGGCACAACATTCCTCTTGCTGCTCTCGGAACCTTCATCCTATGGTTTGGATGGTTCGGGTTCAATGGAGGAAGCACTCTTGCCGGAACGAACGGTGCGATAGGGATGATCATATTGAACACCAACCTCGCTGCTGCCACTGGAGCACTCGCTGCAATGGTCACCGTATGGGCAAAATATGGAAAGCCGGATGCGAGTATGACGATGAACGGTGCTCTTGCTGGCCTTGTTGCCATCACCGCACCGTGTGCTGTGGTGTCTCCTGTGAGTTCTTTGATCATAGGAGCGATCGGAGGGGTGCTCGTAGTGTTTGCGGTTGAGTTCTTCGACAAAGTTTTGAAAATCGACGATCCCGTTGGGGCCATATCCGTTCACGGTGTCAACGGTGCTTGGGGGACTCTCGCCGTGGGACTCTTTGCGGAGAGCAAGTACGCTCTTGCAAGCGGGATGGGGGATGTGAACGGGCTCTTCTTCGGTGGAGGAGTGCATCAACTTGGAGTTCAGTTTCTGGGTGTTATCAGTGTGTTCGCCTGGACAGTAGTGACCAGTTTCCTTGTGTTCTGGTTCATCAAAAAGACAATTGGTTTGAGGGTGGACAGAGACATAGAGTTGAAGGGGCTGGATATAGAAGAGCACGGCATGGAAGGATACGCTGATTTTGAAATCTTCACCACAAGATGAAGGAGGTGACAGTATGAAACTGATCATAGCTGTTATACAACCCCACAAGTTACCGGATGTGAAAAAGGCACTTTTCGATGCACAGGTTTACAAGATGACTGTCATGAACGTTCTTGGATGTGGTCAACAGAAGGGATACACAGAAACGTATCGAGGTGAAGTAGAAGAGGTGAATCTTCTCAAAAAGGTGATGCTTCTCATAGCGGTCAATGAAGAATTCGTTGAACCAACTATCGAGGCGATTCAAAAAGGGGCAAGGACAGGAAACATAGGAGATGGGAAAATTTTTGTGCTGGATCTGCTGGATTGCATTAGGATCAGAACGGGAGAAAGAGGACGGGAGGCCATAGGATAAGGTTTCCTTTCGGGAGAAGAAACCTCCTCCCCTTTTTTCGGCCTCCCTTGAAACGACGTCTGGGATTGAAATTATACTACAGAAGGCGAGGGCACGTAAAGCCCTCGCTTTTGTTTGTGATACAATCTCATAAGGGTGAGTTTGTGAAAGACAGGCTGGAGGAATACCTGAACAATCTGAAAATAGAGAAGAAACCGGATAGTAGAGAATCCTGGGACTCCTACTTCATGAGGATTGCCAGGATGGTTAGTGAGCGATCGACCTGTGTTCACAGAAAAGTGGGAGCTGTGATTGTGAAAGATCACAGAATCCTCGCCACCGGATACAACCAGCCTCCCTCGAAATTTCCCCACTGCAACGAAATCGGATGTATCCGCGATGACCTTGAAATAAATTCTGGAGAACACCAGGAGATATGCTACGCGCTACACGCGGAGCAGAACGCATTGATGCAAGCGGCAAAGTTCGGTATAGCGGTCAACGGTGCTACCATATATGTCACGCACAAACCGTGTTCAATCTGTGCAAGACTCATAGTTAACGCTGGAATAAAGAGAGTCGTTTACGAGAAGGATTATCCTGATCCTCTGACAGATTTCTTCTTCAAGTTCACGGGAGTGGAAAGTGTTCGCTTTGTAGGTGATGAGATGTGAAGACGGAAAGACTCATTTCTTACCTCAGGCCGGGCAGGTGGCCGAGCGTCTGGTGCCCGGGTTGTGGGAACGGAATAGTCCTGAAAGCGTTCCTGGAAGCCGTGGATGACCTCGCACTTCCAAAAGAAAAAGTGGCTGTGGTGTCTGGAATCGGTTGTTCCTCGAGGGCTACAGGGTACCTCGATTTCAACACGTTGCACACCCTTCATGGAAGGGCAATCGCCTTCGCAACGGGAGTGAAGCTGGCAAAGCCGGATTTCGAAGTGGTTGTGATGGGAGGAGACGGAGACATTCTCTCGATAGGTGGGAACCATTTCATACACGCGTGTAGGAGGAACATAGATATAACCGTTGTCATTTTCAACAACATGATATACGGCATGACAGGTGGCCAGGTTTCTTCAACGACTCCTCAGTATTATCAGACTTCGACAACTCCTCTTGGGGCCTTTGAAAAACCGTTCGACGCGGTGGAGATAGCTCTCTCCGCTGGAGCCACTTTCGTTGCGAGAAGTACCGTTTATCACTACGATCACCTGGTGAGAGTCCTAAAAAAGGCCCTTCAGCACCGGGGAATTTCTGTTGTTGACGTTCTAACGAACTGTCACACCTACTTTGGACGGTACAACGGCATGCCCGAACCTCATCAGATGATGGAATACTTCAAGAACAACACGTGTTTTCTGGAACGACCCGAAGAAGGTAAAATAAAGATAGGAATCTTCCGTGAGGAAGAAAAAGAAGACTTTCTGACTGTTTACAGGCGTTTGACCAGAAAAGAAGGTGCGATGGAATGACAGAGCCTGTTTCCATACGAATAGCGGGTATCAGCGGACAGGGAAACATACTGGCGGGTTTGATACTCGCGAAGGCTCTCGTTTATGAAGGTAAATGGGTTGTCCAAACGCAGTCTTACAGCGCTCAGGTGAGAGGAGATGTCAGTTACTGCGACGTGCTTTACGACGACTCACCGATAGACTATCCAGAGAGTGAATATTTCGACATTGTGTGTATTCTTCATCAGAAAGCGATGGACGAGCTTTACAAGTCGGTGAAAGTAAACGGTGTGGTCATTCTCGATCAAACTTTTGTGAAGAACGTTCCTGACTTCGTAAAGAGAATAACCCGAAAGATTCTGTTTGTACCCGCTACAGAAAGGGCCATTTCAGAATTCAAGACGGCTATGGTTTCTAACGTCATAATGGTGGGGGTACTTGCCAAAGTTTGTAACATAGTGAAGCTCGATTCTTTGAAAAGAGCACTGAAAGATCACGTGAGGAGGCCTCTGTGGGACATAAACCTGAAGGCTTTGGAGTTCGGCTACAACATGTTCGAAAAACAGTTCAAGATAAAAACAGAGAGGGTGTGGAAGAGGCTTGCAGCGGGATTCGAATAATATTTTGAAATCCTTCAAAAACGCCTTTGAAGGAATAGAAAATGCCTTAAAACTGGAAAGAAATCTCAAAATACATTTCTTCATAGGGATCGTTGTGGCTATTTTTTCTCTCTTTTTGCCGTTGAGTGCGAATGATCTTTTGTGGATATACTTTGCCATATTCTCTGTCATTGGAGCGGAGCTTCTCAACACGGTGGTGGAAAAATTTCTCGATCTTTTCTTCAAGGAGTACAGTGAATCGGTAAAGCTCGTGAAAGATATAGCGGCCGGTGTGGTTCTCTGGTATTCACTTTTTTCAGTGGTTGTGGGTATTTTGATACTGGGAAAAGCTCTTTTCTCCTGGGAACCTTCGTTTGCCAAGTTCTTCGTTTCTGGTGTTTTGATATTCTTTCCTGTAATCTCTTTTTCCATGAGGAGGTACAGAAATGACAGACAGGGTGATAAGAGTACTGGTGGTAGATGACTCGGCGTTCATGAGGATGGTACTCAAAGATATCATAGATTCTCAGCCAGACATGAAGGTAGTGGGATTCGCTAAAGACGGTTTGGAAGCCGTTGAAAAGGCTGTAGAACTCAAACCAGACGTCATAACCATGGACATCGAAATGCCGAATCTGAACGGAATTGAAGCGCTGAAACTCATCATGAAAAAAGTCCCCACACGAGTCATCATGGTGAGCAGTTTGACGGAAGAAGGCGCGGCGATCACAATAGAAGCTCTCAGAAACGGTGCGGTGGATTTCATCACCAAGCCGCACGGTTCGGTTTCTCTCACTTTCAGACAAGTTGCCCCGGAACTTCTGGAAAAGATCAGACAGGCGATGAACGTGGATCCACGCACTCTCCTCTTTAAGCCGAAGGTTTCACGGCTCACCATAACCAAACCAGCTGTAAGTGGGAAAATCGTGGTTATAGGTTCCTCAACCGGAGGGCCCAGATCGCTCGACATGATCATCCCAAACCTTCCGAAAAACTTCCCAGCTCCAATAGTGGTGGTCCAGCACATGCCTCCTGGTTTCACAAAATCGCTCGCAATGAGGCTGGACAGCACCTCTGAACTCACAGTGAAGGAGGCCGAAGACGGAGAAGAGGTCAAGCCCGGTTTTGTTTATATCGCTCCCGGGGACTTCCATCTTGGTTTGAAAGCCCAGAACGGCAAGGTTTTTTTCTTCCTGGACAAGTCTGATAAAATAAACAACGTGAGGCCATCGGTGGATTTCACCCTGGACAAAGCAGCGGAGATATACAAATCCAAAACGATAGCTGTAATTCTCACGGGTATGGGCAAAGATGGCACCAAGGGAGCATTCAAGGTCAAGTTTTACGGTGGAACGGTAATAGCCGAAGATAAAGAAACATGTGTCGTCTTTGGAATGCCCAAGTCGGTGATCGAAGAAGGTTACTCTGATTACGTTCTTCCGGCCTATAAAATACCTGAGAAGCTGATAGAACTCGTATGAAAGGATGGGGAGGATGAAGAGAGGCTTCTTTTTGCTTTTTCTTGTTGTCTTTTTCGTACACGGATTCTCATCCTACTTCCTGATTCATTACAAGGTCCAGAAGAACGACACCCTTTACAGTATATCCCTCAACTTTGGGATTTCCCCCTCTCTTCTTCTTGACTGGAATCCCGGACTCGACCCTCACAATCTCAGAGTGGGGCAGGAGATCGTGATTCCTCAGCCGCCTGGCTACCTCTACACAGTAAAAAAAGGAGACACCCTCGATACTATTGCAAAAAGGTTCTTCACAACCGCTACTTTCATAAAGGAAGCGAATCAGCTCAAGTCTTACACCATATATGCGGGACAGAAGCTGTTCATACCTGAAAGTATCATTGGAAAGGCGTTCAACGATGAGAAATTCTTCATCTGGCCTGTTTATGGTGTCATTTCCTCCGGTTTTGGCTGGAGGATTCACCCCATAACCGGGAAATATTCCTTTCACTCAGGAGTTGATATATCGGCACCGGAGGGTACACCCATATTCGCTGCTGAAAGCGGAGTGGTGGAGTTCGCCGGGGAAAACGGCGGGTACGGTCTCATGATAAAAATAAAATCTGCTTCTTACGAACACATATACGGGCATCTTTCCCAAATAGATGTATACGAGGGTCAGTACGTAAAGAAAGGTCAGATAATAGGAAGGGTTGGAAACACCGGTTTGAGTACAGGGCCTCACCTTCATTTCGAGGTTAGAGTGAATGAGAAAGCCGTGAATCCGATCAATTACCTGCCAAACCAGATCTGGGTGTTGAAAAAAGAACTCATAGGAACCGGTGGAGAATGAAGATCCTGGTAAGCGCGTGCCTTCTGGGACTTCCCACAAGATACGACGGACGTTCAGCAGCAGATGAAAGAGTTCTTTCGCTGCTGGAAAGGCACGATCTGATACCTGTCTGTCCCGAGCAACTTGGTGGTCTTCCAACTCCAAGGCCCCGGTGTGAGATTTATGGAGGCTGCGGATGGACCGGGAAGGAAAGAGTTCTCGATGAGTTTGGAAGCGACAGAACTGAGAATTTTTTGAAAGGCGCGGAAACCACCCTCAAGGTTGCTCGCCTTCTGAAAGTAGACCTCGCCATTCTGAAATCTAAAAGTCCCTCCTGTGGAAAAAAATTCGTCTACGATGGAAGTTTTTCCGGAAGATTGGTTCCGGGAAAGGGAGTTACCGCTTTCGTTCTGGAAAGAAACGGTGTGGAGGTACTGGACGAAACAGAGATACCAGGTGATTTGTGAATAACGATGATTCTACTTGATGTGAAATGATCCCATAAAAATATTCTCCTTTAACCCGAGGAAACTTTTGTTCCCTCTTTTTTTCTAATTTTTCTTATAGTTGACAAATTGATTATAATGTGGTTGGTTAGTTAACGATAACAAACGAAAGGAATGGAAAAATGCTGAATGAAATGGAAAAGACAGTTCTTCAAATGATAATGGCTGGAAGCGACATTTCAAGGGTGGATATCAGCAGAGCTCTTGGGATAAGTAAGCCAGTGGTGTCTAAGGCTGTGAACAGGCTTATAGAACTGGGTTTCGTCAAAGAAGCGGGAAGGAAAGAAAGTTCTTCCAAAGGTGGAAGAAAGCCCGTTTTGCTTTCTTTTGTTCCGGAGAGCAGATACGTCATAGGTGTGGATATCGGCGGCACGAAAATCGACGCTGTGCTCACCGATCTGGTTGGAAATGTTTTGAACAAGGAGCACATACTTTTACCCTCAAACCTGGACAAGAGGAAGTTGCTTGAATTGATAAAAAAGGTGATCCATCCATTTCTTGTCTATGAGAGGATTCTTGGAATAGGAATTGGAATACCGGGCACTGTCGATGAAGATCATCTTGTAAAGCGTATTCCGGCTTTCGATGTCACAGATTGGGATCTAAAAGAGGAGCTGGAGAAAACTTTTGGATATCCCGTTTTTGTCGAAAATAACGCGAATCTGGATGCTTTCGCGGAGGCAAAGATAGGAGCTGGACGAGGATTCAGGTGTGTCTTGCTCATTTCTGTCGGCTGGGGAATTGGATCGGGAATTGTTTACGATGGAAAGATCTTCAGGGGGGCGAGGGGGAAAGCAGGGGAGTTCGGGCACATTGTTACGGACTGGTCAAAGGAAAAGGAGATAGTACTCGAAAAGGGTTTTGGACATCTGGAAGAGTGGTTCTCTGGTTTTTCTATGAGTAAAAGATTTGGAAAAAGTCCTGAATGGGTATTTGAAAAACGCCACAACGAGATAAAAAAGAACCTGGAACACTTTGGAGTCGCTGTCGCGAATGCGATTGTACTTTTCGATCCAGACGTTGTCATCATAAAAGGAGGAATAGGACTCCATCAATTTGAAAAAATCTCGGCTGTAGTGAGGTCGGTTGTCTCAAAGATCGTTCCCGAGGATATATTGAAGGATGTTGAGATCAGAAAAGGAGAAATCGAGGAATACGGAGTTGCGATCGGTGGGGCTCTTTTTGTGATTGAAAATATCCTGGGGTTAAAAGGAGGGGGAAAGTATGAGGGCTGTCAGGCTTCACGCGAAGTGGGATCCAAGGCCGGAGTTTAAGCTCGGTCCAAAAGACATTGAGGGGAAACTCACCTGGCTCGGTAGCAAGGTTTGGAGATATCCGGAAGTGAGGGTGGAAGAGGTACCAGAACCAAGAATCGAAAAACCCACGGAAATCATAATCAAGGTGAAAGCCTGTGGAATCTGTGGAAGTGATGTCCATATGGCTCAAACTGATGAAGAAGGTTACATTCTCTACCCAGGTCTCACCGGTTTTCCTGTCACTTTGGGTCACGAGTTCTCGGGAGTTGTGGTTGAAGCGGGACCGGAAGCCATAAATAGAAGAACAAACAAAAGATTCGAAATTGGGGAACCTGTCTGTGCGGAAGAGATGCTCTGGTGTGGCCATTGCAGACCGTGTGCGGAAGGATTTCCTAACCACTGCGAAAATCTCAACGAACTTGGGTTCAATGTGGATGGAGCGTTTGCGGAGTATGTAAAAGTGGACGCAAAGTATGCGTGGAGTCTCAGAGAACTTGAAGGAGTGTACGAAGGTGACAGACTATTCCTCGCAGGAAGTCTTGTGGAGCCCACATCTGTTGCTTACAACGCTGTGATCGTAAGAGGTGGGGGTATCAGACCGGGCGACAACGTGGTGATTCTGGGAGGAGGTCCTATTGGGCTCGCGGCCGTTGCGATCCTGAAACACGCTGGTGCTTCAAAGGTGATTCTTTCTGAACCTTCGGAGGTTCGGAGAAATCTGGCAAAAGAACTCGGAGCGGATCACGTGATAGACCCCACCAAAGAGAATTTTGTTGAGGCGGTTCTCGATTACACCAACGGCCTTGGAGCAAAACTCTTTCTTGAGGCTACTGGAGTTCCTCAGCTCGTCTGGCCACAGATAGAAGAGGTAATCTGGAGAGCCCGCGGTATAAACGCCACCGTGGTGATCGTGGCAAGAGCCGACGCGAAGATACCTCTCACTGGGGAAGTGTTTCAGGTCAGAAGGGCACAGATCGTGGGATCTCAGGGACACTCTGGTCATGGTACCTTCCCGAGGGTGATCAGTCTCATGGCCTCCGGGATGGACATGACCAAAATCATCTCCAAGACCGTTACCATGGAGGAAATACCTGAGTACATAAAGAGGCTTCAAACCGACAAGTCCCTGGTGAAGGTTACCATGGTGAACGAGTGAGGTGAGAGTTATGGGTAAGTGGCAGATACCACCTGAGGGAGGTCACATGGAAAGACCAACGGGTGTCTATTATCAGACGATGACGATGAAACAGATAAAGGAAAGACTAAAGGAATGTGACCTCATAATAATCCCTGTGGGAAGCACGGAAAACCACGGACCAAATGCACCAACAGGAGAAGATACCTTCCTCGTCACGAGGATGGCCGAGCAGGTCGCATTGAAAACAGGTTGTACAGTTGCAGAGCCCATCTGGTATGGATACCATCCGTACCACCACATAGGAATGCCAGGAACGGTTCCAGTAAAAGATGAGGCGTTCATAGACTATCTTGTGAGCGTCATAGCAGGATTCTGGAACACTGGTTTCAGAAAGCAGATCCTTCTGAACGGCCATGGCCAGGAGTTCGTGATTCCTGTAGCCATTCACAAGTTCGCAAAGATTTTCCAGGTTCCTGCCATCATCATCAATCTGAACTGGTATCACGCCATACAGGACAAGTTCAAGACGAAGGAAGAAGGCGGCCCCTACGAAACACCGTTCATTCACGCAGACGAAGTGGAGACGTCATGGAGCCTTGCGCTCTTTCCGGAACTCATGCACCAGGAATGGGCTGTCGACACAGAGCCGAAAGGGTTCCTACCGGAAGGACACATAGACAAGGCGGGAAATCTCCTTCACAGACCCATTGCATGGTACGGACACGTAGGGGGAGGTCCCATAGAGGTTGTGGCGTATCCTGAGGGGGTTGTAGGAAAGGCAACCCTTGCGTCTGCGGACAAGGCCAAGGAAGGAGTTGAAGCCCTTCTGGATTACCTGGAAAAACTCGTGAGGGACATCATGGAAAGGTTCCCGCCGGGGAAACTGCCACCTGCGGAGATGCTGTCTCAGAGGCCAAAGGAAGAACTCGATGCACTCACAAAAGAGCCACTTACGGAAGGCTGGAGGAACCTGTACACGGCTGGGAACCTGTGGGGATGAGACCGTGAAACTTGGAATAATCGGTCTGGGGCGCATAGGAACGATACATGCCGAAAACGCAAAACTCCTGGAAGACGTGGAACTGGTGGCGGTGTCCGATATAAGGATTGAAAGAGCAAAGGAAGTGGCCGAGAAGTTGAAGGTGAAAAAGGTCTTTGCCAGCCCGGAGGACCTCATACGTGATCCAGAAGTGGAAGCGGTGATGATCTGTTCCAGTACCAACACGCACGCACCACTTGTCCTTGAATGTGCCAGAGCAAGAAAACACGTGTTCTGCGAGAAACCCCTCTCCCTGGATCTGGTGGAAGTGGACAGGATGATAGAGGCAATGAAAGAGGCTGGAAGGATCCTCTTTGTTGGATTCAACAGAAGATTCGACAGGAATTTCAAAAAGGTAAAAGAAGCAGTAGAGGAAGGAAAGATAGGGACACCCCATGTTTTGAAGATAACGAGCCGGGATCCTGAGCCACCCCCGATAGAGTACGTGAAGGTCTCAGGAGGAATATTCCTCGACATGACCATACACGACTTCGATATGGCGCGCTACATAATGGGTGAGGAAGTGGAAGAGGTCTACGCCAGTGGATCTGTGCTTGTGGACGAGGAGATAGGAAAAGCAGGGGACGTGGACACAGCCGTGGTCGTTCTGCGTTTCAGAAGCGGGGCTCTCGGGGTGATAGACAACTCCAGAAAGGCTGTTTATGGTTACGATCAGAGACTGGAGGTCTTTGGAACAAAAGGGAAAATCACCGTCGACAACATCAGAGAAGACACCACCATGCTCACAGATGAACAGGGTGACCACGGTTCGAAGTATCTCTACTTCTTCCTGGAAAGGTACAGAGAGTCGTATCTGGAAGAGTTGAAAACGTTCGTTAAAAACGTAGCAGAGAACGAACCACCGGCCGTGAGTGGAGAGGACGGGAGAATGGCTCTTCTGCTGGGATACGCTGCAAAGAAATCTCTGGAAGAAAAAAGGGCCGTGAGATTGGAAGAGGTGATTCCATGATCACCTTCATTGGACACGTGTCGAAGGACATCAACGTGATACATGGAAAAGAGGAAACAGCGTACGGTGGAGGAGTGGTGGCTGGTTCTATCACCGCAGCTCTTCTTGGGGTGAAAGCGAAGGTGGTTACAAAGTGTGCAAGGGAAGATATCGTACACTTTGAGTTTTTACGTGAAAACGGAGTTGAAGTGGTCTTTCTGGAAAGTACCAGGACAACCAGCATAGAGAACAGGTATGGAACCAGTCCAGACGAAAGGGAAAGTTTTCTGATTTCGGCAGCTGATCCGTTCACAGAGGAGGATCTTCTGCACGTTGAAGGAAAGGTTTGCCACGTGAATCCCCTGTGGTACGGTGAGTTTCCAGAAGAGCTCATAACAAAATTGCGCGAAAAGGTGGATTTTCTATCTGGAGACGCACAGGGTTTTGTCAGAGCCCCAGAAAACGGAAAACTCGTCTACAGAGACTGGAGAAAAAAAGAACACCTGAGATTTTTTGATCTCTTCAAGGTCGATATCAAAGAAGCAGCGGTTCTGACAGGAACAAAGGATCTAAAAGATGCGTGTAGAATCATCGGCTCCTTCGGGACCAGGATTGTACTTGCAACTCACTCCGCCGGTGTTCTTGTGTTCGATGGAGAGTTTCATGAAGCACCCTTTGAAGGATGGACTCTGGAGGGGCGAACAGGAAGAGGCGACACGTGTACAGCCGCGTTTCTCGTTGCTTTTCTCTTCAAAGGAATGAGTGTGGATGAGGCCACACGGTTTGCAGCAAGGGTTACTTCTGTTAAGATGAGACATCCAGGACCTTTGAGGAGGGATGATGTTGAAACTCTCTCTGGTAATCAGCACCTCTGATGCTGCCTTTGACGCACTGGCTTTCAAAGGAGACCTGAAAAAAGGAATGGAACTTGCAAAAAGAATCGGCTATCAGGCGGTGGAGATCGCTGTCAGAGACCCTTCTGTTGTGGACTGGAACGAGGTGGCCAGGCTTTCAAAAGATCTGGGACTTCCCGTCTGTGCCATAGGAACTGGTCAGGCGTTCCTCGCTGATGGGCTTTCTCTAACACATCCGGATGAGAAGATCAGAAAAAAGTCGATCGAGAGGGTCAAGAAACATGCGGAAGTTGCAGAGTCATTCGGAGCATTTGTTATTATCGGCCTTGTTCGTGGAAAAAGGGAAGGAAGGCCATATCGAGAGGTAGAAAAACTCTTCCTTGAAAGTATGAACTCTTTACTGAGCGATACAAAAGAAGTGAGATTCGTCATAGAGCCTCTCAACAGGTACGAGTCAGATTTCATAAACACCGTTGAAGAGGCACTGAGGGTGATTGAAAAAATCAACTCTGACAGGGTGGGAATTCTCGCAGACACCTTCCACATGAACATAGAGGAGGTAAACATTTCAGAGAGTCTGAAAGTAGCGGGAAAGAAACTGTACCACTTCCATGTGGCAGACAGCAACCGATGGGCACCGGGATGCGGACACTTTGATTTTGAAAGCACTTTCAAAACCCTGAAAGAGATTGGCTACGATGGATACATCTCCGTTGAGTGTCTTCCTCTTCCGGGAGGGATGGAAAAGGCTGCGGAGGTTGCCTTCAGGACTCTAAAAGAACTAATTGTTAACTTGTAGTAACACAATGAGGGCAGTCTTGATTAATGATAAACAGGACGATTGCTCATACTCTTTAGTTGTGGGAGTAAAAATCAACCTGAGATGGCTTTTCTATTACAATGGGTAGCACTGCACCTGACCTTCCGAGCCTACAGGAAAGAAATTTGATGTTTTTTAACGGAAATTGAAAAAATAGTGATAAAATTAATAAAACGGGGGGTGAAAGTATGAGAAAGCTTCTACTTGTGATCATCTTGACCATAGGTCTTTTGATGTTCGCAGAAGAGATCACCATCACCGCGTGGACCGTGGGACCCGATAATCCATCTTACTACAGGTTCGACAACCTGAAAACAGCTGCGGAGAGGCTAAACAAGATTCTGAAGGATCTGGGAGTCGATCTCACCATCAAGGTTGATGGCTATTTCGATACCACAGACTGGAGTTCTTTCAAGCAGAAAGTAGTTTTCGGAATCAAATCTGGTCAGACGGTGGACATCATCTGTTCCGGTCACGACGACATAGGAGCCTGGGCAAAAGCGGGATACATCATACCTCTCGACGAATACGTGAAGAAGTACTGGGACGAGGTTTACTACGATTTCATCCCATCGCTCTGGGAATCAACGAAGTACAAGGGACAGATCTATGGAATTCCTCAGGACACAGAAGCACGGCCTTTCTACATCAACAAGCAGGTTCTTAAGAAACTCGGCTGGTCGGACGAAGAGATCAATTCCCTGCCAGACCGAATCGCCAGAGGAGAGTTCACCTTCGAGGACTTCATCGAAGTGGCAAGAGAAGCCATTGAAAAGGGCCTTGTGGAATGGGGCCTCTATCACAGGCCGAAAGCAGGTATCGATTACTACCAGCTCATGATCAGCATGGGCATTGACTTCTACGATGAAGAGAAGGCAGTCTTTGTTTACAATGTGGAAGAGATGAAAGATTACTACAAATTGCTCTACGACCTTGCAAATACCTACAAGATTCTTCCAAAGAACATGATAGGAACACCGTGGACTTCTGTTCACAAAGACGTTACAGGTGGAAAGGTCCTGGCGTGGATGGGCGGAACGTGGAACTGGGCTGAGTGGAAAAAAGATTACGGAAAAACAGAAGAAGAACTCCAGGAAATGTTCATTCTTGCTCCCGTTCCTAAGTTCAGAGACAGAGGAAGACCAAACACCCTGTCTCATCCGGTTGTTTACATGATCCCAAGCACGAGTAAGTACCCGGACATCGCGTTCCTTCTGATAACACTTGCGTCTGCTCCAGAGCTCAACATGAGGCATGCGGTTGAGAGTGGACATCTGCCGATCAGATGGCAGCAGACTGTGCTTCCCGAATACACCAAGGAATTCATCATGATGGAAGGAACAAAGCTTCTGCCGTACTCGGGGTTCATTCCAAACGACGACATGTTCAATCTCTACAACCAAATCATCTTCGAAGGAATGCAGATGGCAGAAAGTGGCATGAATCCAGAGAAGGTAGCGGAGGATGTGGCAAAGAGGCTCAAATCACAGCTGAAAGATAGAGTAGTGATCATTGAGTGAGGGGGTTCCCCCTCACTTCGCTTTTGTGAGGTGATTCCATGAAAAAACTGAAGCCGTGGCTTTTGCTTTCTCCTCTTCTCATCTTCGTGATCATCTTTTTTGTTATCCCAGTCATTCTCACCGTTGTCATTGCCTTCACTGATATGGATTATTCTTTCACATGGAATTTTGTAGGTTTCCAGAATTTCAAAGACATTTCCACGGATTTTATAATTCCAAGAGTGATCGCAAACACTTTTATTTATACCTTCGGGACCCTGGGACTGTTCAACCTCGGTACCGCTCTTTTGCTCTCTCTTCTCACCACATCGATCAGCGATAGATGGGGAAATTTTTTCAGAACTCTCTGGATGTTACCAAGACTCACTCCTTCTGTGGTCTATGGTCTTCTCTGGCTCTGGATGTTCGATCCCACGGAGTATGGACTTGTGAACTTCATACGGGGGCTCTTCGGTCTTCCACCACAGGACTGGCTGCACAGCGCTCCAATGTGGATGATCATATTCGCCAATGGCTTCATAGGTGCTTCGATGGGTATGCTGGTTTTCACAGCGGCGATAAAATCTATTCCAGAAGATTACTACAGGGCAGCTCGTATCGATGGGGCGAGCTGGTTCATGATAGTGAGAAAAATCACTCTTCCTCTCATAAAGTGGCATTTGCTGTTTGTAACTGCCTATCAGACTCTTTCACTCCTTGCTTCGTTCGAATACATTCTCATCATCACGGATGGAGGACCTGTTTACAGAACTGAAGTATGGGCGCTTTACACTTATCACAACGCCTTTTCACACTTCAGATTCGGTTACGGTGCCGCTCTTTCCATCATTTTAGTGATCATAGGTGTGATCTCTGCGTTTGTTTACATGAAATTCTTCGGTTTTGAATCCCTCATGGAAAAGCCGAAGGTCGAGGTGGAATGATGAAGGTCACTTTCTGGCAAAAGAACTCGGAGAAAATCAGGAATCTCATAATAATAGTGATCCTTTTTCTCATAACCTCCCCGATACTGATCGGGTATGTTTGGCTCGTTCTCAGATCTTTCAGCGAAGATCTGGTGAACGGTTTTGTGCCCACCAAACTCACATTGAAGAATTGGAGATTTCTATGGGAAGAAATTAAAGGCTATCCGAACATATGGCAAACTACCCTGAACACGGCGCTTTTAGCGCTTGGTGTGATGGGAGTTGAGGTGGCGATTACAAGTCTGGGTGGATACGCTCTGTCCAGGTACGATTTTCCGGGACGTTCTTCGATGATGAAGTTCATTCTCGCTTTGCACGCCTTCCCGGCGATTTCTCTTATGACGGCTGTGTTCTATCTTCTGTGGACCTTAAAACTTCTCGATACCCTCTGGGGGGTGATTCTCCTCAAAGCTTCTCTGGAGGTACCATGGGGCACTTGGATCATGAAGGGATTTTACGATGGTATACCGTGGGAACTCGAGTGGGCAGGACTCGTTGATGGTTACAGCAGGTTCCAGGTGTGGAGAAGAGTTCTTCTTCCACTTGTAAAACCCGGGATCGCCGTTACAGCTATCTTCGCATTTCTTTCTGGATGGTCTGAGTTTGTCTTTGTGAACACGTTCATCTTCTCGCAGAATCTGTGGACTCTTTCCAAGTACGTGAAAGGCTTCATCGGAGACTACAGATTTGCTGACTATGGTCTCGTGACCGCTGTTGGATTGTTTTACATGATACCAACGATCATCTTTTTCTTCTTCGTCAGCAAACACATGATAAAACTGACCATCGGGGGAGTGAAAGGATAATGCCCAGTATCAGGGTTGTAAATCTGAAAAAGTACTTCGGAAAAGTAAAAGCGGTGGATGGTGTGAGTTTTGAAGTGAAAGATGGAGAGTTCGTAGCGCTGCTTGGTCCATCTGGCTGTGGAAAGACCACGACTCTTTTGATGCTTGCCGGTATATACAAGCCCACCTCTGGTGAGATCTACTTCGACGACGTGCTGGTCAACGACATTCCTCCAAAGTACAGAGAAGTGGGTATGGTGTTCCAAAACTACGCGCTTTATCCTCATATGACTGTTTTTGAAAACATAGCCTTTCCACTCAGGGCAAGAAGAATCTCAAAGGACGAAGTCGAAAAAAGGGTCGTTGAGATAGCCCGGAAACTTCTCATAGATAATCTTCTCGACAGAAAGCCAACCCAACTTTCCGGAGGACAACAGCAAAGAGTGGCGCTCGCAAGGGCTCTGGTGAAGCAACCAAAGGTGCTCCTTTTCGATGAACCACTGTCAAACCTGGACGCAAACCTCAGGATGATCATGCGGGCGGAAATAAAACACCTTCAGCAGGAACTTGGAATCACCTCTGTTTACGTCACTCACGATCAGGCTGAGGCGATGACGATGGCTTCAAGAATCGCTGTTTTCAATCAGGGGAAACTCGTTCAGTATGGAACACCCGATGAGGTTTATGACTCTCCAAAGAACATGTTTGTCGCCTCGTTCATAGGTAATCCTCCAACGAACTTCCTGAGGGATTTCTCTGTCTCCGTGGAAAACAAACAAACGATTTTGAAAAGAGACGATGTCATCATTAAACTGCCAGAACCAGTTGATGTAAAATTGAAGGAAGTCGTTGTCGGCATTAGACCTGAGCACTGCAGGATTTCCCGCGAGCGTGTGGAAAACTCAATTCCCGGTGTTGTCTATGTTGTAGAACCATTGGGAAGGGATATAATAGTGAACGTGAAAACGGAGAAAGGAGAGATAATAAAGGTCTTCGGCGACACTGGAAAAGCCCCACAACCGGGTGAGAATGTATTTCTGGTTCCTGATCTAAGGAAGATTCATCTGTTTAATCCAGAAACGGAGGAAACGATTCTGTAAAAGAAGGTGCAGTTATGATAAAGGGAATAGGAACCAACGTGGATACAAGGAGGGTAAACGGTTCAATAAAAAGACTGGTGAGTGAACTCGAGTTTTTCAAAAGCATAGGATTCGATTACGTGGAGATTCCAGCTGCTGGCCTCGATGTGATAGCACGGGGCAGGATCATTAGGAAAAGGCTTGAGCGAGTGAAAGAACTTCTTTCCAACTACAATTTCCGATACACGGTTCATGCTCCCGATGTGATAAATCTGAAGATAAAAACCAATCCCTGGCATTACCGGGTTATGGAAGCCACAATAGAATTCGCCGGTGAGATAAATGCGGAAGTGGTGGTTTACCATTACGGAGAGGTGGATCATTCGATAGATGTTCCCGAGAGAGTTCAAAGAAAGGCTGAAATCGTGGCTCTCCGTGAATTGGCGGATCTTGCAAAAGAGAAGGGTGTTGTCATAGGCGTTGAAAATGTTGGTCATCCAGTTTCTGAGGTGTTGAAGCTTGTAAGAGCGGTGAATCATCCAAACGTGAAGCTCGTCATAGATGTGGGTCATTTGTTTATAGTTTCAAACTACACCGGTATAGATTTCTACGATGAGTTGAAGAAGGGCCTTCCATATGCAGTTGAACTGCATCTCAGCGATAACTTCGGGGAGTCTCCGCAGACTTATCAAAAAATACCGGATGTAGAAGCCTTTCGTTTCGTCTATGGAATAGGAGATCTTCACCTTCCCATTGGAGAAGGGGATATTCCGTACAACAAGGTCTTCAGGATAATCAGAGAGTCTGGTTTCGATGGTATCGTAATTTTGGAAATAAATTCCATGGACAGATTCGCTGATGAGTATGCGGACTCCCTCAACCTTCTGAGAAGGCGTCTGATTCTTGCAGCAGACAACAACAAGACTAAAAAAAGAAGAAAGGTCAAGTGAGGTTTTTTCTCATCCTTCCGTACCTGTCTGCTGCTTTTAGGGCGAAAAACACATCTTTTGATGTCACAGGTTGGGGTTCGTTGTGTATTGTTTCACTCTTGTCACAGGCTTTCTCTGCCACCCTCATCAGATCCTCGTCCGAAACACCATCAAGTCCTATCTCTGCCAGAGTAGTGGGTAATCCCACTTCTTCACAGAAAGAGTAGACCTCTTCGATCATCTTTCTGGGTTTGTCAGTCAAAAACAGTGATGCGAGAACTCCTACGGCAACTTTTTCACCGTGTAAATACTTGTGGGTATTTTCCAGAACGGTGAGACCGTTGTGAATAGCATGTGCAGCTGCCAGTCCTCCACTTTCGAATCCCAGACCACTTAAAAGGGTGTTTGCCTCAACGATTTTTTCAAGGGCAGGTGTGACAGACTTTTCCTCCACCGACCTTTTTGCGAGTACACCGTATTCTAGAAGTGTCTCATAGCAAAGTCTTGCGAGTGCGTAGGCTGTCATCGAACCTAGTCTTCCCGTCATATTTGGAGCGTATTTCTGTTTACAAGATTCTGCCTCAAACCACGTGGCAAGGGCATCTCCCATTCCAGCCACGAGAAATCTCGTGGGGGCTTTCGCCACAATCTCCGTGTCTACCAGAACGACATCTGGATTCTTTGGCAAAAACAGGTATCTTTTGAACTCCCCGTTTGGTGTGTAAATCACGGAAAGGGCGCTGCATGGAGCATCTGTAGAAGCAATAGTTGGAACAATCACAACAGGCTTTTTCAATTTATAGGCGACCGCTTTAGCGGTATCGAGTGTTTTTCCACCACCTATACCCACCACCACGTCTGTTTCTTCCTCAACAAGACCTGAAAGTCTCTCTATCTCTTCATCTGAGCACTCTCCACCAAAGGTCTGTTTGTTTACCCTGACTTTTGTGAAAGAGCTGAAGAAGTTTCCCCCTAGCACGTTTTTGTCCACAAAATCATCAATCACCACGAATGCCTTTTCTCCAAAACGAGAAAGTTCTTCTTCTTCTAGAATATTGATAGCACCTGTCCCCTGAACATATCTACCTGGAAATATGGTGGTTGTTATCATGATTATCAACTCCTACCGTTATTATCAACTTTAATTGTTAAATTTTTCACGAAGTATAGAAAAATTTTTATTAAGACTTGCAAGAAAGGCTCCATTTTTTACAAGGACGTGACAAAAATGCTTCGAACCTACAATTCAGAATCTATCCTAACCAGATTCGTGTACAACTTCTTTCTGAGCTATGCCACGGCTTGAATGTTAGAGAACAGATGTGTCCTGCATGTGGAGCGCATCACGATAGAAACAGGAACCGTCCGAGTTTATGTCCGTGGACCGTGCTCTGGCGGCGGCTCCCGAAAAGGGTCTACGAGCTATCACGAGTTGAAGCGGGAAGTTTTGCCTCCTATGAAGCGGGGTAGTTCACAATATCAACTGAAGATTCTCTCTAGGATGACAGCCCAGACAGGAAGAGTAAAGATGGCAAAGAAGGTGGTGAGAGTGACACCATAACCCACTGTTTCGCTGTCTCCGCCCAGGGCGGAGGTAAGAACAACTGCGTTTACCGCGGCGGGCATGGCCGTTTCAAGGACGAAAACCTTGGCTGTGAGTCCTTCAAGACCGTAAACCAGAGCGAAAACCAGCGCAATGAAGGGGGCAAAAAAGAGTTTATTCACAACGATAATCCCGCCAATTTTTGAAAGATGCCTTCCCAGTTTCAGTGTGGAGACAGACAATCCCACGTAAAGAAGAAGGTACGGTATAGCAGATTGCTTCAACATCAAAATAGCATTTACAAGCCACTCGGGAAGTTCTCGAAAACTCCAGCCCAATTTTCCGGTTAGAAATCCTGCAATCAGAGCGTACACGTAAGGAAGTTTGAACAGATTTTTGATGTTCACTTCCTCACCGAGGAACATGGGAAGAACTGCAGAGAACATGATGATGTTCAGGGTGGCGTAAACAACTCCGAGAGAAAGTGCTTCTTCTCCCCACAAAGAAAGAAGGATAGGATATCCCAAATAGCCAACGTTCGCGGTAACTGCAGTGACGTGAATCACTTCTTTTTTCTCTTTGAAGAGTCTGGAATAAAGATAGAAGATAACAAAAATAATAGCCACTCCAAGTCCGAATTCTCCAAGGGTTGAAAAACTGGGAGTGTATTCGTTTATGAAGGTAAACGTTACCGTTGGAACCATGACCCAGATTGCAACTTTTGAAACAAGACCCATTGTTTCTTCAGAAAAGACTTTTCCCACTGTGTAGCCGATGAGTATGATAAGAAAAGAAGGAATTATCGCCGAGAATGTCGTGTAGAGCATTCTTTTTCCTCCTTCAAATCCTAACGATCTGTCCTGTATCCGCTGAAAGTCTTGCTTTCAATGCGATCTCGGTGGTAAGAATGGAGTCTTCCGGAGTTACCATACACTTTCCTTGACCACGAATTTCCCTCAAAAAGTCTTCGAAAATCTGCCCTTTTTCAACGAGTGGTACTTCTCTGTGTCCTTTCTCGTCCGTGAGAAACACTCTTTCATTAATGACCTCGACGATTCCTTTGGTTCCCACTATTCTCATTCTGTCGTCATCGTGGGTAGGGGAACCCTGGGGTCTGAGATAATCTATGGAAAGAGAGGCGAAAACCTCGTCTTCCAATGTGAAGTGGCAGAGCGCTGTCGTTTCGAGTTCTCCATGGCCTGAATTGTGAAGACGTGAGTGAGTAGCATAAACGGAGAGAAATTTTTTTCCGGTGATCCAGTGGATCCAGTCAATCGCGTGTATTCCAACCCAGGGAATGGTCCCTCCGTATGTTTCCCTCTTTTTGTAAAAATCTGGTCTTTGTCCGAGTTTGTATGACTTCTGTGTGTTCACAAGTCTGATTTCACCCACAGCACCTTCACTGACAAGTTTTTTGGCGGTGAGAAAATGTGGCCGGTATCTAATACCAAACATGGCTGTGAAGAAAACCTCGTTCCTCACCTTCTGATAGACAGACCTGATCTTTTCCAGATCTTCAAAGGTGGTAGCTATAGGTTTCTCTACGAAGGCGTGGATTTTCCTCTCTAAAGCTTCTAGCAGGATCTTTCCGTTCAGAGAAAAAACGGTATTTATAACCAGAATATCGGGTTTTTCTTTTTCTAACATTTCCCACCAGTTGTTGTATTTCTTCGGTTTTATGTTCATTTCAGATATAGCTTTTTCCAGCTTTGACAAATCTTCTTCTGGTACCCCTGGTGCGATCCCGGTAATGGAACACTCCTCGTCGAGTCCTTCTAAAGCATATCTGAAATGACCAGAGGAGCCAATTACGCATATCTTCAGCATGTTATCTCCCCTTCGAGCCCCTCGAAGTTTTCAAGCTTTACTTCTTCACCACGCTTCGCCCACGGTAGATTCAGTTCAGAAAAGATTTTTTCCTCCTCGTAGGCTCTCTCCATGGCCTCTTTTAATCCTTCTACCCAAATCATAGGAGGTTCTCCCTCTACTCTCTTCAATTCTTTTGGAAAATCCTGGATTTCTTTCATGGAAACGTGTGCTCCATTTATAGCAATTGTGTGGGCCATGGCTGATTCAAGGGTACAGATGAATTCCTTTCGCCCCCTCGCTGCATCTACCACAACCCAGAGTTTTCTCATACTACCATGATCTGTTGGACCGTAAATCTCTTTTCTACCATCTTCATAAACAACGAGAAGATTCTCTTCACTTTCAGGATATTCCGGGTAATTACATATGACCCGGGCCTTTTCAAATCTGTATTCAAAAACAGGTCCTTTACGTTCTTTTACAGCGTGTGTTGCGAAGAAAAGAACGGGTATCTTTCTCACAGTCATTTTCAAAGCACAAGTGTCGAAACTTTCTATGTCGTTGGCTCTGTAGAGTTCCGCAACCATACTTTCAGGATACGCACTTTCTTCCATTTTTTCGCCCAGCAAGAAAAGCATGTTGTGCAGAAAGTGTGCTGTAGCGTTTCCTGCCACACTGTCTAAAACCCATCGATTGTTCACCTTCAATTTTCCTGCCCAGGAGTTTCTTCTGTAATAAGCCGTATCTCTTGGCCAGAGGACAAGAGTTTTAAAAAGAACCGGCTTTCCAAATTTTCCAGCGAGAATATCCTCCTTGAGCTTGAGAACCGCAGGATTGTAGGACCACTGATAACCTATCGCTACGATCTTTCTGTATTTTTCTCTGCATTCGATCATCTTTTTTACTTCCTTTACAGTAGCTGCAGCGGGTTTTTCACAGAGCACGTGACTTCCGTTTCTGACTGCCGTACAGGTTTGCTCGCAGTGATAATGGATAGGAGAAGAAATGATAGCAAGATCTGCTGTATGGTGAGAGTAAAATTCTTCGAGTGTGTTGTACATAGGAACGTTTAACGAACGGAGTTCATCATAGAACCTGCTATTCTGTGGATACGGATCCACTACACCAGATATTCGAACACCTTTTTCTCTTCCTTCTCTCAGTATGTACTCTACATATTTGTTACCGTAACCTCCGATACCCACGAGAACCACAGAGATTTCTTTCATGAGTCGTTGCCTCCTTCTCATCTGAAAACTTCTCTCCTCATGAAGCTGTTCCATACCGTTTCGAACCAGGTATCTTCCCTTGGAATTTCCTTCACAGGATCCCAGAAAAATTCACACTTGTTTTCTTTGTAACGAACTCTCTGAATTTTCTTGTTGAAAGATTCGCCGGCCAGGCTGTATCTGAACATCTCTGGTAGATTTGGGACGGGGAGTTCTCCAGTCGGATCGTGAACGATGTAAGAACCTCTACTCTTTCCACCCGATTCTATGTAATTTTCAACCGCTGAAAGATACACGTATTGTGTGAGAAGAACGTCGTAGAGTCTGAATGCGAAAGGAAGTTGTCTTATAGAGGAGAGTTCTACTTTTTCAATCAGATTATTGAAATCTCTGAGGGCCTCGTTTTTCCCTTTTCCCGCTTCTTCAAGAGATCTCACTATACCCATACTTCTCATGGAACGCTCGCTTATCTCTTTGAGAATGGATGACACATTGGATTTTCCAGTGATTTTTTTCACAAAACTTTCGCCCAGTTCAATTTTTTTGAGGATTTGATCTTTCGCCTCTTCCAGAATTTCCTCTTCACGCAGAGGATCACCGGAGTAGTTCTCTACTATGTACTGGGCGGCCCTTACTCCTCCAACCTGTCCAGAGTTCAGAGCGCTACCCCCGGGTCTGTATACTCCATGGGATCCGTTCACTTCTCCAACTGGGAAGAAATGTTTCAGATTGCTTTCCCACCAGATGTTTCCGTGAAGACCTCCGTTGTTGTGCTGCGCACAGACTCCGATTTCTAAGTATTCTTTTCTCAGATCTATTCCGTGCTGTAAATAGACTTCTATCGCGGGTCTGTTCATTTTTTCAAGCCTGTCTATGGGTCGACCAAAGAGAGCACCTGAATTTTTCAGGTATTCGTACGCTTCTTTTCCAAGAAGGGAGAAGTCCAGTTCTCCGTTTTTGCTTCCCCAACCTGGGTTTTTCGTGAAATCCAACCAGACTCTTCTACCTTTGATCACTGTCTCGTAGAACACAAGAATGTCTATCAAAGAGGAACCGTAGTTTTTTATCTTTCTCACATCGAACGGCCACTGATAACCTTTCAAGAAGATGGCGTTCAGCATCGTGGAAGGATCCGGGAAGTACTCTTCAAGGAACTCTCTTTCATCGTTTCCATTTTCATCCGTAGAAACGTACCTCGGTATGACCTGTTGATAGGTACCAGACAAATTCCATCTGAACTTTTTGGAAGCGATTCCAAACTGCCATTCCGTCAGATTCTTCCCCATAACCCCCGCTTCGAAAGCGATACCCGTGGCTCCAAAATGCACAGGAGGATAAACCGAGTGGAAATAGAACATTCCCGCAGGTCCACCGGTTGCATAGATTATGTTTTTCACGTTGAAGAGAACGTATCTCTTTTCCGGATCATCGATATTGTTCAGATCGAGTGCGATGAGGCCAATTGTTTTCTCTCCGTTCCTGTCTGTTAATATACCAATCACCTGGTAACCTTCAAGGATCTTTATACCCTTTCTTCTAATCTCCTCCAGAAGTTTTTCACACATGTAATAGGAAGTCAGAGGACCTGCAGAGGTAGCGCGCTGTTTGGGATCATGATCTGTCTTGTATCCAACGTACTCACCGTACCTCGAATGGGGAAAAGGAACCCCAAGTTCCACGAGCCTGAAAAACGCCCGGGCCGAAAGGGCAGCTTCAACGAGTGCGATGTCACCGTCCATACTTCCTCCGTTGAACAATGTTTCAGCAAGTTCATAAACGGAATCAGGTACATTACCTGCAAGCGTGAGCTTGTAGTATGTTTGCTTGTCAGAGCCAGTGTTTCTGGATGTTCCCCATTTCAGGTTATCCGTTAAAAGTGCCACATCTTTCTGGCCAAAAGAGAAAACCCTATCTACCGCATTCAAACCTGCAGCACCAGAACCCACCACGATAGTATTGAGAGAGAAAATTCTCAGGGTGTATTCGTTTAACTTAACAACCGACTCTCTCATGATTTCTTGCTCTCCTCCATCTTTCTGTATATGGGAAGGTACACTTCACCATCTCTGACAACACAACCACAGCTTTCTCCCGCAGCTTTCAGTTCCGCGCACTTGTTACAGGTGATACAGACTTTTTTCGGATCGAGTTTCCCCTTTGTCAGTATGTCTTTTGGATAATCTGGGTACGCGAATGTCATTCTTCCAAAACCCACAAAGTCGCACCAGCCGTTCTTCAGCATACCGGCTGCAACGTAGGGTGCGAACTGTCTGAACCAGGTGAAGCCGCTCGCAACAACGAGCGTTTTTGAAAGAGTTTCTTTGGCCAGTTTCGCCAGGTTCAGAAGTCTCATGGCTCCAACGATGGGATGCTCAGGAGGATTGTACTTTCCCATTTCATCATACGGTCTGTTTATATGAGGTTTCAGATACGGTGTGGAAGCGGTCACGTTGATTATTTTCACACCGAGTTCTTCCAGTTCTTTCAGAAGTCTTCCAGGTTCTGTGAAATCGAGTGTTCCCTCTTCTGTCGATCCCCACCCGTATGGGTAAGGAATGAAGTCAGAAAGGTTCAATCGCACGGTAATGTCTATTTCGACTTCCTTTCTAACGAGTCTTACGATGTCTTTCAGAAGTTTTGTTCTGTTTTCGTAGGAACCTCCATATTTTCCCTCGCGTGTGTGTGCTGCAAGTAGTTCGGAAAGAAGGTATCTGTGACACGCTTTAATATCAACCGCATCGAAACCAGCTGTTTTTGCAAATTTTGCAGCTCTCAGGTATTGTTCTTTCAAACTGTCCAGTTCTTCATCGGACATGAGGGGAAAATCCTCTGTTATACCGTATTTTTCATCTAAGAATTTATCGTGAAAGAGAATCTTTCTGTTCTTTCCGAACCTTCCAGGATGGGTGAGCTGGGCTACAACGTACGGTTCAAAGCTGTTTGTTTTCAAGGAAACACTTTTTATCTCTGCAACAAAGCTTCTGAAAGAGTTCACAGTTTCTTCTGTCAACATTAGTTGTCTGTCGTTTCCCCTCGCTTCCCTGGAAACGGCAATGGCTTCCACCCATATCACACCAGCTCCACCTTCGGCAAGTTTCCTGTAACGCCTCAGTGTGAGGGGACCAGGGGTTCCATCGAGCTGTGCGTCGTTTCCTTCCATAGGTTGATCAACGAACCTGTTCGGGATTGTCTTTGAACCAAGATCAACAGGATCTCTGAAAACATCGAAATCATCCAACAGTGGAAGATCCATTCCCAACGTAATAGCTTCCCAGCGCATCTCTTCGATTGTTCTGTATTTGAACCTTTTTTTCACTCAGATTCACCTCACACCTTGAACTTCTGAACGAGCGTTGATAGCTGTTCAGAAAGCTCAGACAGTTTTTCAGCGGCCTCAGAGACCTTGGCAGCAGATTCGGTTTGATCTTCTATGAGAGATTCCATTCTATTGAGGCTTTCCACAACTCCTTCAACGATCTTTGTAACGTTGTCCATAGCGCTTGCCATCTCTTCAGCAGCCGCTCCCTGCTCCTGCGCGGTGGCAGCTGTGTTCTCTATCATGCTGTTGATCTCTTCTATCCTTCTAAGGATCTCTCTGAATCTCTTTGTGACTTCTTCTCCCATCACCGCTATCTCGTCCACTCCTTCGAACATCTCTTTCGAACCGTTCTCCACGTGTTCTATCGTTGTTCTCAGGCTGCTCAGCATCTTCGCTATGTCTTCTGTCGCCCTCTGGCTCTCTTCTGCGAGTTTCCTTATCTCGTCTGCCACCACCGCAAAGCCTCTTCCCGCTTCCCCAGCTCGAGCTGCTTCTATCGCTGCGTTCAACGCGAGCAGGTTCGTCTGCTCTGCTATCGAGCTGATCGTGTCCACTATCTCTCCTATCGTCTTGGCCGAGTCAACGAGTTCTCTCAGGTAGTCCCTTTGTCTCTCAGCTGACCCTTTGAGTTTGTTTATGACTCCTCCCACCGCTTCTACTCTCTCCGCTCCTTCTCTTGCCGCTTTCGTCACAGCTTCTGACCTTTCTGTCAAATCCTGGGTGATCTTTGAGATGTTCTGAGCACTCGCTGCTACTTCTTCTACGCCGCTCGTCACTTCTGTCAGCGCACTGCTCATGTTGTTCGCCTCGTCCAGTATCTTCTTGGCTTCTTCGTGCAGGTTCTCTGACATCTTGTGGCTCTCTTCTGAGAGAACTTTTATCTCTTCTGATGCACCGCTTAGCTCTCTTGCCGCTTCTATGATGCTCACTATCATCTCTTTGAGTGAGAGTGCCGCTTCTTTCAGGCTCTCTTCTATCTGGGTCAGCTCGTCTCTTCCTTTCGCTTCAAACTCTACTGTCAGGTCCCCTTCTCCAAATCTCTTCACTTTCTCCACTTGCTGCCTCATTCTCTTCACTATCGGCATCATCGAGATAAACAGAACTGCAAAGATCACTCCGCCAAACACTACATACGTCACTATCGTCCCAAGGGTCGCTTTCCTTCCTTCTGCAAGAAGTTCTTCCAGGTACCCTGTTGAGAAGATGTAGAAGTCGTACCCGGGCACTTTCTCCCATACGGTGTATTTCTTCTCCCCGTTGTATTCGTATTCTACGTATTTCTCTCCACCGCTCTTTGCTTCCTCGAATGCTTTCTCAAAGCCGCCTAACTCCTTCACGTCTTTCATGAAGTTTCCCATGTCTTTGTGGATCAGTACCTTTCCGTCGCTTGTGACAAGTACTCCGTACCCACTCTTACTTGCCTTCCCTTCTTCTACAACTGCCTTCCAGAGATCGGAGTTTTCGGAAAGATTTATTCCAAAACCCACAATCCCGGTACGGGTATTCATAGTTTCTATGGGAACCACTACGGTCAGGACGGGCGTTCCCTGAAAGGTTTCTGGTATCAAAACGTAATCTTTGTTTTCGACCAGTTTAACGTACCGCTCATATTTACTGTAATCTTCTCTCACCGTTCTTTCTTTGGTAATAATGGCAGCACTTTTGTTCAGGGTAAGGACAGCAAAACCAAAAGCAAAAGTTCCCTGATCTTTCTCAACGGTTGGCTTCATCTGATTCGCTATCATGAATGCCTCAAAAAATTGCGAACCAAGATAGGTGGCAGCTGCTTTTGATATGTTTATGATGTTCACGATTTTTTCGGAAATGAATTTTGAGAGAGCGCTTGTTTGGTTTGATATATTTTCTTTAACAGTGTTAATTATCGACGTAGAGACATTATTATAGAGGAAACCGAAGCTTACGATCAATCCAGATGCGAGGACTAACATTATAATTATGACTTTCAATCTCAAAGACATACCTTCTCCTCCCTTCCAGAGTTTTATTCAGTATTTCAATCCACCTGCCATTATACCTCTCATGAAGAATCTCTGGAAGAGGAGGAAAATAATCAAAGTAGGTATTATTGTCAAAGTTGAGAAGGCCAGAATCACGTTCCATGGAGTTCCGCCGTATTCTCCCTGTATAGTTGCGAGAGCAAGCTGGAGAGTGTAAAGACTTCTTTTGTTGACAACAAGGAGTGGAAGAACGAAATCGTTCCATCTCCAAGTGAAAGAGAAAATCGAAAGAGCAGCTACCAGTGGCTTCGAGAGTGGGAAGACTATTCTCCAGAAAATTTGCCATTCATTTGCTCCATCGATTTTGGCACTTTCCAGTATTTCATCAGGAATTTCCTTCATGTATTGTATGGCGGTGAACATACCGGTGGGGGTATAAACTGCTGGTATAATCAATCCCCAGAGGCTGTTTATGAGTCCAAGGTTCCTAATCATAACAAAGAGGGGAACCATGATAACCTGTGCTGAAACAAACAGTGTCATTACAACAACTCTGTTGAGGACTATTTTTCCGAGAAAGGTACCCTTGGCAAGGCCGTATCCTCCCATTACACAAACTACGACAGTTATTACAGTTGCTACGATTGCGACGAATAGAGTATTTTTGAGATAGGTCAAAAGGTCTTGCCCTTGGATGGCTTCTTTGTAAGCTTTCAAAGTGAATACCTTAGGAATTATGGTTGGGGGATAGGAGTAAATCTCACCCAAACTTTTGAAAGATGAAACGATAGCATAATACACAGGTAACATGTAAAGAACAAGGAGTGTTATGAGAAATAACCATTTTATTATAGAAGATATTTTCATCTCTTCTCACCTCGATTCTCTAATTCTTAGAGATATCATAGCTATTATGAAGGATATAAGTAAGAAAACGATAGAAAGGGTGTATGCATAACCTATTCTGAAATGAGTAAAGGCAGTGAGATAAATGTAAAGAGGTGTGACAGTTGTGGCATAACCGGGGCCTCCACCTGTCAAGACATATATGGTCGCGAAATCTCTAAATACATGCGCAATAGACGTGACAAGAACTAGAAGATTGGTATTTTTCAAAAGAGGAAACGTGATTTTCCAGAATATCTGCCATCGATTTGCACCATCTATCATGGCTGCCTCATAATATTCATTTGGAATGTTTTGCAGACCTGTTATAAACATCATCATAAGTAACCCCGTCATTCCCCAGGTTCTGACAAATACTATGGACATAGTAGCAGGTGTGGGAGACAAGAGCCAGGGTACAGGTTTCAATCCTACAATTCTGAGCAAATAGTTCAGCAATCCTGTGTCATAGGAAAGCAACCATTTCCACATGGTCGTTCCCGCCACAGCTGGCATCATGTAAGGCCAGTAAAAGAGTGCTCTTAACACCTTCGAAGATGTTGTCTCTCTGTGAAGAGCAAGTGCTAAAAAAAGTGGTATAAAGAATGTGAAAGGCACTGTGATGATCAGTAGTTTGAGTGATATAAGAATAGAATTCCAAAACATTTTGTCTTTGAACATCATCAGAAAGTTTTTGATGCCGGCAAACTGAGGGGGAGATAGTAAATCCCAATTGTAAAAACTCATAACAAAAACACTGACGATGGGTATCAGAACGAAAAGACTAAGGAAAACAAACGCGGGTATGACGAATATGAACCTGCTCTTTACCAGCTTATAGAACATCAAATTACCTCCTCAGTCTTTTGTGTTTTGTGAAAAAGGAGGGGGTATTCCCCCTCCGGGATTATTTCTTTCCAACTTCTGCTACTATTTTGTCGTATTCATTCCGAAGCACCTTTATAACATTGTCCACTGTCGTTTGTCCGGCTACCAGAGCAGACATCTGACTGACTATTGGAGACTGTAATCTGGACCAGACAACAGAATTTCTTATGGTGACAACCCATTCCGGTGTGTTGTCTATCATATCGCCACAGACTTTCTGAACCTGATCCATGATTGGATTTCCATATTCCACATGGTGATTTTTGTAGGCAGACATATGAAATGTAGTCTTCAAATAGATGTCATAGCCGAAACCTTTCCAGCCAGCCCACAGCGCGAATTTAGCAGCTGCTTCTTCTCTGGCTTTATCACCCGTTTTGAAAGCACCGAAGAACCTTCCACCTTCGATACTCAGCCAGTACATATCTTTTGGAAGATAAGCTGGCACAAAGTTTTTACCTTCGATTGAAAGAAGATCGGCTGTGCTCCAGCTTCCAGCCCACAGAACTGCTGTCAATCCTCCTCCAAATGCCATGTTTGGATCCTGAGCAGAGATCCATTCGGCGGGAACCATGAGACCTTCTTTAAACATGTTTACAAAATCCTGAAGCAGCTGTTTTGCTCTTGGATCCTTATCCAGTGTAAAATCGAGATTTTCATCAATTATTTTGACTCCTCTGATCGCCATGTATGCGAACAATCTTTCGGCAGTTCTCTGCATAGAGAGAGCGTAAGGAATACCGTTCGCTTCTTTCACTTTTTTCAAAGCCAAAATGAATTCTTCCCATGTCCAGGGTTCTTCTCTTCCTCCAAAAGGTGGATAGGGGACGCCTGCTTTTTCGAAATAATCTTTGTTTACCCAGAGACATTGTGCTGTGAAATGCAAAGGAACATATTTGATTTCTCCATCGTTTGTGGTTATACGATTTCTTACAACATTGTAGAGAGATTTTAGGAAATCATCAGGTGTGATTCCGAGATACTTTTGAATGTAAGGCCTCAGATCGAGCATGTATTGCATGTATCCAGGTGCATATGGATATGTAATCGTCACAAGGTCCGGGAGATCACCACTCAGTATTCCTAATCTTATTTTCTGCTCATAAGAACTGTAAGGAACATCCACAAGTTCGATCTCGACATCTGGATTCAATTTCTTGTATTCGGCAACTACTGCTTCAAGACCCTTTCTTTCGGTACCTCCTCCACACCATATGGTGAGTTTCACGGCATTGGCCAGTACCGGTAAAAGTATCAAAGAGATCAAAAGAACAAGCTTGAGTTTCCGCATAACTCTCCCCTCCTGACATAGGATTTGATGTCTGATACTTCAAAGGGATTTTATCACTGAGTTTTCACCTGTGTCAAGTTCAATTAACTTGAAACACAATCGATTATGAGAGGTTAGGAACAATTATGCCTAATTATTGTATATGTTCTTATGAAACCAAAATATTGACTCGAGTTGAAAAAATGTGGTAACATCACTGACGTGAAAATTTGAAACATCAGATATCTCAGTAGGGAGGGATGCTCATGAGGTTTTCTCGTGTGGTTTCTTTAGTATTGCTTCTTATTTTCACAGCTGTTCTAACTGGTGCTGTAAAAGCTTCTCTCAATGACAAACCTGTGGGATTTGCATCCGTGCCGACGGCGGATTTACCGGAGGGTACAGTTGGTGGACTAGGTGGTGAGATCGTTTTTGTCAGAACAGCGGAAGAACTGGAGAAATACACAACAGCAGAAGGAAAGTACATAATAGTCGTTGATGGAACGATCGTTTTTGAACCAAAGAGAGAAATTAAAGTTCTTTCAAACAAAACGATCGTGGGAATAAACGATGCAAAGATAGTCGGTGGTGGCCTTGTGATAAAGGATGCCCAGAATGTGATCATAAGAAATATTCATTTTGAGGGTTTTTACATGGAGGACGATCCTCAAGGTAAGAAGTATGATTTCGACTATATCAATGCAGAAAATTCTCATCATATTTGGATCGACCACTGTACCTTTGTCAATGGCAACGATGGTGCAGTGGATATTACAAAATACTCAAACTATATCACTGTTTCATGGTGTAAATTTGTGGATCACGACAAAGTCTCCCTCGTTGGTTCCTCCGACAAAGAAGATCCTGAACAGGCAGGGCAGGCTTACAAGGTCACGTACCACCACAACTACTTCAAGAACTGTATTCAGAGAATGCCCAGAATTAGATTTGGAATGGCACACGTGTTCAACAACTTCTACAGCATGGGCCTGAGAACAGGTGTCTCTGGAAACGTCTTCCCCATTTACGGTGTTGCTTCAGCGATGGGAGCGAAAGTCCACGTTGAAGGAAACTACTTCATGGGATACGGTGCTGTGATGGCAGAGGCGGGAATTGCGTTCCTTCCCACCAGAATCATGGGTCCCGTGGAAGGTTATCTGACGCTCGGTGAAGGAGATGCAAAGAATGAATTTTACTACTGTAAAGAACCTGAAGTGCGTCCTGTTGAGGAAGGAAAACCCGCTCTCGATCCACGCGAGTACTACGATTACACGCTTGATCCAGTTCAAGATGTTCCAAAAATCGTCGTGGATGGAGCAGGAGCAGGGAAACTGATGTTTGAAGAACTAAATACGGCTCAGTAATTATCATCAACCAATCCGTTAACATTTGGAGGGGGGAGACCCCCTCTTTGTATTTGAACCATTACCCGGAATTTAGAGGAGGTGCACACATGCCTACCATAGTATTTGTAGGAGCGGGGAGTGTGAGGTACACGATCAAGCTGGTAGGGGACCTGGCGAAGACACCGGATTTGTATGGGTCAAGACTGGTACTGATGGACATCGACGAAGAAAGGTTGAAAGCAACGTACATTCTCGTCACAAAGTACCTCAGAGAACTGAATGCAGAGTACACAGTGGAACAGACGACAAGCCTTGAGGAGGCACTTGAAGGGGCAGAGTTTGTCATCAACACAGCACTCTACAGGGCACCTGGACATGAAGACGGGTACGTGCACTACGAGATCATGAGGGAAGTAGGGGAAAGACACGGTTACTACAGGGGAATAGACAGCCAGGAGCTGAACATGGTATCGGACTACTACACTTTGAGCAACTACAACCACCTGAAGATGAGCCTTGATATAGCAAAGGCAGTGGAGAAGATAGCACCGAATGCGTGGATACTGCAGACGGCCAATCCTGTTTTTGAGATCACACAACTTGTGAAGAGGCTTACGAAGGCGAAGATAGTGGGTTTCTGCCACGGGTATGCGCACGTGTTCCACCTTGCGAAAGTACTCGGTGTGGAGCCAGAGGAATTAGACTGGCAGGTGGCAGGGGTGAACCATGCGATATGGATGAACAGGTTTAGATGCAGAGGGGAAGATCTCTATCCGAAGCTGGACGAATGGATAGAGGAGAACGCATCGCGATGGGAGCCGAAGAATCCATGGGATGTGGACTTTTCACCTGCAGCGATAGACATGTACAGGTTCTACGGGATGTACCCGATAGGGGATACAGTGAGGAGTGGGACATGGAAATACCACTACGATCTTGAGACGAAGAAGAGATGGTACGGGAAGTTTGGAGGGATAGACAACGAAGTGGAAAGGCCGAAGTTCTACGAGAGTTTGAGGGAGCAGAGGAAGAGGCTGATGGAACTTGCGAAAGAAGTAGAGAAAGATCCGACGATAGAGCTGACGAAGGTGTGGCCTGAGGTGTTCACAACAGGCAGTGAGAGTGTAGAACAGCACATACCTTTCATCAACGCGCTTGTGAACGACAAGAAAGCGAGACTTGTATTGAACATAGAGAACAGAGGGGTGATAAAGGGAATACCGGACGATGTAGTGGTGGAGGTGCCGGTGGTAGTTGATAAAGAGGGGATACATACGGAGAAGATAGAGCCTGATCTTACAGACAGGATCAAGAAGTTCTATCTTCTTCCAAGGATACTCAGGATGGAGTGGGCACTTGAGGCGTTCATATCTGGTGACAGGAGGGTTCTTGAGGAGATCCTCGTCAGGGATCCAAGAACCAGATCCTACGAACAGGCCGTTGCTGTCATTGACGATATTCTCAACCTCCCCTTCAACGAGGAAATGAAGAAACATTACTCAAAAGGAGGAAAGAATTGATATGGCACTGTTTGACATGCCTCTGGAGAAATTAAGGTCTTACCTTCCTGAAAGATACGAAGAGGAGGATTTTGACCAGTTCTGGAGAGAAACTCTTGAGGAATCAAAGAGGTTTCCTCTGGATCCTGTTTTTGAAAGAGTAGATTATTTACTTGAGAACGTGGAAGTGTACGATGTCACCTTCTCTGGTTACAAGGGGCAAAGGATAAAGGCGTGGTTAATTTTACCAGTTGTCAGGAAAGAAAAGAAGCTTCCATGTATTGTTCAGTTCATTGGGTACAGGGGAGGAAGGGGATTCCCGTTCGACTGGCTCTTCTGGAGTAGTGCGGGATATGCCAATTTTGTTATGGATACACGAGGCCAGGGAACGAGTAGAACAAAAGGTGACACACCAGATTATTGCGAAGAACCATTGAATCCCCAATTCCCAGGTTTTATGACTCGTGGTATACTGGATCCTAAAACGTATTATTATAGAAGAGTTTTTACAGATGCCGTAAGGGCTGTTGAAGCTGCAGCCAGTTTTCCAGAGATTGATCCTGAAAGAATAGCTGTTGTAGGGACAAGCCAGGGTGGTGGAATAGCACTCGCAGTCGCGGGGCTTTCCAATATTCCAAGGGCTCTCATTACAAACGTTCCCTTTTTGTGTCATTTTAGAAGAGCAGTTCAGATAACAGACAACGCTCCTTATAGTGAAATAGTAAATTATTTGAAAGTCCATAGAGACAAAGAAGAAATTGTGTTCAGGACACTTTCCTACTTTGACGGTGTAAATTTTGCGGTAAGGGCAAAAATACCAGCTCTCTTTTCTGTTGGGCTTATGGATAAAACTTGCCCGCCTTCTACAGTTTTTGCCGCCTACAATCATTATGCCGGTCCTAAGGAAATAAGGATATATTCATTCAACGAACATGAGGGAGGAGAGTCGTTCCAGAGAATGGAAGAACTTCGATTTTTGAGGAAAATTCTAAAGGGAGAAGTTTTAGAATGAAAGAGAAGTTCCTTAAATTTGTTGGAAAACACTATTTGAATCCTAAAAATAGTTTACCAGATAGAGATTTCATCAGAAGAATTCTTAGCTTACTTCTTCCCATCAACTCAAAATCCTGTTTCGTAGAGAAGGAAAGAAAATCAACAGAAAAGGACTTTTATTTCGAGGAACACATAAAGGCCCAGCTTGGTTCAATAGAATCTGAAAGTGTTCTTCTAAAACCAAAAGATGTGAAACCTCCTTTTCCTGTTGTGATAGCTTTTCATGATCACGGAGGATACTACTTTCATGGGAAGGGGCGTCTCTACATGGACGCTCCTCCTGGTTCATTCATGTTTGAATATCGAAAAAAAGGATACCAGGAAAGAAGATGGGTTCTAGATCTTGTGAAGAATGGATTTGCTGTTTTTTGTCCGGATGCTTTTTATTTTGGGAGCAGACGATTAAAAATGGAAATAGTCAAAGAATTTGTAGAAGATGAAGTTTACCAAGAACTCATCTCTTTAGACGAAGAGTCAGATGAGTATGTGAGACTTTTCAACAAAATTTCATCGAAACTGGAACCAGTTATCTGGAAGAATATAAATCTTCTTGGAACCAACTGGCCTGCTGTTCTTTTGAACGAAGATATCGCATGGATAAATTATCTATTAACCAGAGAGGATATCGACAGGAATGGAATGGGGAGTGTTGGTTTTTCACTTGGAGGTTTCAGATCTTTTCTAACGTCGGCCTTGAAACCAGAAATCAAGGCCTGTGTTGTGGTTTGTTTCATGGGTGAATTTGACGAAAATATGCTGGGAAAGTGTGCAGCACACACGTTTATGGTTCACATACCATCGCTTTCAAGGTATATGTCCTTTCCCGATATAGCAGGTCTAATATTTCCAAGAGATCTTTTAATCATGGTGGGGGAATATGATCATCTGTTTCCGAAGGAAAGGATTCCTGCTATAAAAGAAAATATCGAGAAGATTTATAATCAGTTACCTGAAAAACTTTCCTTCAAAGTATTCACCGAAGGACATGTTTTTTCTGTGAAGATGCAAGAATACGCGATTAAATTTTTTTGAGAAGGCTCTTTAATTTTGCTTACAATCATTGAAACAAGGAGGGATTATCATGGGTGATTTAGAGAAAAAGGTGAGTTCCCTTCTCTCGCAGATGAGTCTTGAGGAAAAGATTGCACAACTTGGGTCTGTACAGGGAAAAGACCTGATCGATGAGGATGGGAATTTCCAAGTAGAAAGAGCAAAAGAACTTCTCAAACATGGTATAGGAGAAGTAACAAGACCGGGAGGATCAACAAATCTTCCGCCAGAGAAAGTTGCAGAACTCGTAAACGAGATACAGCGATTCCTCGTAGAAGAAACACGACTCGGGATACCCGCCATAATGCATGAGGAGTGCCTTGCAGGATATATGGGACCTGGAGGGACCAGCTTTCCTCAGGCGATAGCAATGGCGAGTACATGGGATCCAGATCTCATAGAGAAGATGGCCTCTACCATCAGGGAAGATTTAAGGAAGATGGGTGTCCATCAGGGACTTGCTCCCGTTCTGGATGTTGCAAGAGATCCAAGATGGGGAAGAACGGAAGAGACGTTCGGAGAATCTCCTTACCTTGTTGCAAAAATGGGAGTTTCCTATGTAAAAGGACTCCAGGGTGATATTAAACACGGTGTGGCTGCTACTCTTAAACACTTTGCAGGTCACGGAGTACCGGAAGGGGGCAGGAACTGTAATCCAACGAACATACCGGAGAGAGAATTCAGAGAAATTTTTCTGCTTCCTTTTGAAGCAGCTATAAGGGAAGCAGAGGCTTTATCTGTTATGAATTCTTACAGTGAAATAGACGGTGTACCCTGTGCGATGAATAGAAGTCTTCTCACAGACATTTTAAGAAAAGAATGGGGATTCAAAGGCATTGTAGTAGCAGATTATGGAGCTGTGATGAGGTTAAAAGACCATCACAAAGTGGCAAAAGATGAGAAAGAAGCTGCCATGCTCTCTTTCACAGCGGGATTAGATTTGGAACTACCCTCCGCCAAGTGTTATGCATATTTGAAAGAACTCGTAGAAGAAGGCATTTTGTCAGAGTCTCTTATAGACGTGGCTGTTGCCAGGGTGTTGAAACTAAAGTTCATGCTTGGGCTCTTCGAGAATCCCTACGTTGAGGTGGAAAAAGCAAAGATAGAAAGCCACAGAGACATCGCGCTCGAGATAGCAAGAAAATCTATCATACTCCTCAAAAATGATAACATTCTTCCTCTTCAGAAAAACAAAAAAGTCGCTTTGATAGGTCCACATGCTTCTGACCCAAGACTCTTTTTCGGTGATTATACCTTCCTTGGACATATGAGAATCACTTCGGAGGGAACCTGGGATTCTGCAGTGATACTTCCTAAGGTTCAGAAAGAAAAGATGAAGCGTATTTTTGAAAAAGAACTCTCAAAAATACCATCCATTGTTGATATTCTCAAAGAAGAAGGGATCGAATTCGAATACGCAAAGGGTTGTGATGTGACAGGGGAAGACAGAAGCGGTTTCGAAGAGGCGATAGAAGTTGCAAAGAAATCCGACGTTGCCATCGTTGTCGTAGGGGACAAATCTGGACTCACCCTTGACTGCACAACCGGTGAGTCAAGAGACATGGCTAACCTCAAGCTTCCAGGTGTCCAGGAAGAACTCATCCTCGAAGTCGCAAAGACAGGAAAACCCATTGTTCTTGTCCTCATCACGGGAAGACCCTACTCACTCAAAAACGTCGCTGACAAGGTGAACGCGATCCTTCAGGTGTGGCTTCCTGGAGAAGCGGGAGGAAGAGCGATCGTTGACATCATCTACGGAAGGGTGAATCCCTCTGGAAAACTCCCGATCAGTTTCCCAAGAAGCGCTGGTCAGATTCCTGTCTTCCACTACGTCAAACCATCCGGGGGAAGGTCTCACTGGCACGGAGACTACGTGGACGAGAGCACAAAGCCTCTCTTCCCGTTTGGGCACGGTTTGTCTTACACGAAGTTCGAGTACAGCAACCTCCGGATCGAGCCGAAGGAAGTACCACCGGCCGGTGAGGTGGTGATAAAGGTGGACGTGGAAAACACCGGAGACAGAGACGGAGACGAGGTGGTGCAGCTTTATATCGGCCGTGAGTTTGCGAGTGTCACAAGGCCTGTGAAAGAACTTAAGGGTTTCAAGAGGGTCTCTTTGAAGGCAAAAGAGAAGAAGACTGTTGTGTTCAGGCTTCACATGGATGTACTCGCTTACTACGACAGAGACATGAAACTCGTGGTGGAGCCCGGTGAGTTCAAAGTGATGGTAGGAAGCTCTTCTGAAGACATCAGACTCACTGGTTCCTTCACTGTGGTCGGTGAAAAAAGAGAGGTGGTGGGAATGAGGAAATTCTTCACGGAAGTGGATGAAAAGTGAGAAAACAAATAAATAAAAAGGGAGGGGGATTCCCTCCCTTCTAATCCACCTTTAATGGTATTACTCTTCGTAGTAGAACTGTTCGGGCCTGAAGTTTCTCGGGGTTTTGAAAAGGTTGAAGTTCCACAGACAGTGTCTTGGAACGTTTTGCATTTTTTCGTTCACAACACCAGGTATTGGGACCTGTCCAACTGCTCCTATGAACCACAGATTTTCCTTAAAGATGTTCACGATCTCTTTTATAAGCATTTCTCTCCGCTCAGGATCAACTTCTGTGGTCACCTGATCCCAGAGTTCGTATAGTCTCCAGTAAACAGATCCTTCTTCAGGAGCTACACCTCCCTTTTTCCCGCCTGCGTACCACTGATAATACAATGGAGCCCACTTTCCTCCCTTGAGATCGATACAAAGGAAGAATGGCCCTCCAAACACCCATGCCACAACTTGAGGTTGACCGGAATTAAGCCTCGCGAAGTAAAGAGAGCGTTCCCTTGGCTGAAGAAGTACCTTAACTCCCACTTTTTCGATGTGGGATTTCATAAGCTCCAGTTCTTTGTCTGTTCCAGGTGGTACAAATTCTATGACGATCTCCACTCTCTTTCCATCCGGTCTGAGTCTCCAGCCTTCGGAGTCACGCTTGTCAAGTCCTATCTCATCGAGAAGTTTGTTTGCTCTATCTGGATCGTACTCAGCGTATGCCTTTTCCCATTCTGGATCGTAACCCTGAAGTCCTTCAACAAGAGAAGCTTGCCTGGGTTTTCCGAATCCACTGTAAACGAGTTGCCAGATCTCTTCTCTGTTGATCGCGAGTGAGAGAGCTTGCCTGAATTTTACGTTCCTCAAAAGTTCCCTCATGTATTCATCGTCACCTTGGTAGTTCTGATTGAAGAACAGAGCTGTCTCTGCTCCTCTGGTTGTTTTCGTGAGCAGCACTTTGTAATGCCCTTTGTCCTCGTTGGCAGCCAGCACCGTATACCAGTCGAACTTGATTCCCCTGAGCTGGAAGTCAACTTCTCCAGATATCAGTTTCAACAGGAAAGTTTCATCGTAACTTTGCATACGGTATTCGTAAATTTTGTCGATGTACGGAAGCTGATTTCCTTCGGTATCAACCTTGAAATAATAAGGATTTCTCTCAAATATGGCGAGTTCATCAGTTGACTCTTTTGAAAGTTTCCACGGAAGAAGAACGGGAAGATCGGGATTTCTTACAAACGCTGTCACTCCAACGTAATAATCTACCAGATACTGCGTCCAGTCCGTATAACCAGCTTCCTTTGCAAGTTTCTGTATCTTCTCTTCACCAACGTATTTTGGAAGGAAATTCTTCACATAGTGAGCAGGAACCATGACGTTCGAGTATACAATGTCGGTTAGATACATTGGAAACAATGGATTTGGTTTTTCAAAAATAAATTTGAGGGTGTATTTGTCCACGATTTCGATTTTGCAACCGACCAGGGTGGGCGGAACAAGGGTTCCTATACCTGCTCCAACAAGCCCTTTGAGTGCTCCACCTAGCACAAGGTCTTCATACCAACATCTAAAATCCTCGGTAGTTACTTCCACTCCATCGGACCACTTCAGACCTTCTCTGATCTTTGCCACAAACACTTTGTTGTCTTCTGTTTGGAGACTTTCAAGGATACATGGAAGGTATGCCGCACCTGTGTTATCAGCGAGTACCAGTCCTTCCATCATAAGACGACCTATGTTCCAGAAATCGGAAGGCCCCAACCAGACTCTTCTCATGATGCCTCCGTATTTCCCTGGTTTTTCCCAAGGCACAAGAACAACCGGATTCTTCGGAAGCCTCTGCTCAACGGGTGGGAGTTTTCCCTGCTTCGCAAGTTCTGAGAGCATCGGCGATTCGTGAAACTCTGTGATCTTCTTACCAGTCAGTGCTTCATAATCCGTCAGGTTGTAGTACTCTCCTGGTTTCACTGCCTTCAAACCGATCAGTTCAGCACTAAGACCAACACTGAGAAGGCCGAGTACCACAAGAAGAACCAGTAGACGACTCATGGAAACACCCCTTTTTATCCCTCCCCCCTTTGGGGGAGGGAGATTTCAGAATTATTTAAGCTCCTTGAAAACAAGCTTTCCAGCTCCAGCTCCTTTTGCCACTATACCCGGTATATCGTTAGTTGGATCGAGTGTGTAATCATAGAACTCCCTGGGATCAAATACCGGCTTACCCTCCTCGATAGGCCTTGTCTGTATGTCTCTGCAGTAACTGTAAAAATTGGCTGCATCTCCTTCTCCTACACTCAAATATCCTTCTACTGGTTCATCATAAGCGAAAGGCACAAAGAAGGGACTTATCTTCCAGATTACGTTTTCCTCTATGAAGCCACCGTAACCTACGAAGTAACACCCCTCGACATGAACTTTAGCACCATCAGCTGAAGCTACCGCATAGAGGGGAAGTACACTCGGGTAGAATCCCTGTCTGGGCCCTAAGGAGTAGTAATTGTTGAACACATGGACCATAGCACGAGAGACCCTTGGCATCCTCTGAATGTTGTTTATGAAGTAGTTATGATGAACGGTGAATTTGTCGCCATCAAGCGCCATAACTTTGTCGTGATTTGCGAACACACACCAGGATATAGTTATATACTGGGTACCTTTCGTAAAGTCCGTCATACCATCGTTTCCTGTGATAAACGTACAGTGGTCAACCCATATGTGGTGCGATTTTCTCACACCTATGTAGTCGAAGTCGTACTTCTTTCCATGAGGATCGTCCGGCATGTAGAACCCTTCAAACTGTATGTTCCTGATAATGATGTTCTTTTGACCTGTGATGTGAAATCCTCCTCCCACTATCTTCGCATTGTTGATCCCTATGAACGTTTTGTCTGATGTGACCTCGAATTCTCTCTTTGGTTCGAACACAATCGTTCCATCAATAACTATGATGTACTTTCCTTCAGTCTTAGCCCATTTTTCGAGCTCCTCTGCTGTCCTGACATATACGATCTCCCCTCCAGCCCCACCTGTCGTGCCCTCTGGACAGTCCTCGGTTGGAAGAGAAGCGAAACCATCTGGTTTGTCATAAATAGATGCCTCAATCTCTGCGGGTAGCAGAATGTCGCTCAAATCCACAGTCGACGCAAAGACCGCCACTCCGCTTACCAGTAGTACCAGATACAGAAGCACCTTCCTCATAAAGCTATCCCCCCAGCAAAAAACATTGTAATTACCTTCTTGTTTAAACTCCCAAAAGATTCAGTTTCTCTGCGAAATGACACGCCACGAGATGAGGATTTTGATCAGTACCTACGTTTCTGAGGTCGGGATACACCTCCTTACAGATAGCTTTAGCGTAAGGACACCTGGGATGGAAATAACAACCAGACGGTGGATTCGAAGGATCCGGCACCTCACCTGTGAGCTGAGCTTTCTTTCTCTTCCTCTTTGGATCCGGTTTTGGAACAGCAGAAAGAAGTGCTTCCGTGTAAGGGTGCTTTGGAGAAGAGAAGAGTTCTTCAGTTTCAGCCAGTTCCACGATCCTTCCCACGTACATCACAGCCACCCTGTTTGTGATATGTTCCACCACCCCAAGATCGTGCGAGATGAACAGGTACGTGAGGTTGTATTCCTTTTGAAGATCCTTCAGAAGATTTATGATCTGAGCCTGAACGGACACATCCAGAGCGGAAGTGGGTTCATCGCAGAGCACAAGTTTTGGCTTCAGTGCGATCGCACGTGCGATGGCGATTCTCTGTCTCTGCCCCCCAGAGAAAGCGTGCGGGTATCTCTGCATGTACTCAGGCCTGAGACCGACTGCCCTCAAAAGATCAGAAACGATGGCGTCTATCTCCTCTTTTCCCTTTATAACACCGTTCACCACAAGAGGTTCCGCAATGATATCACGCACCGTCATCCTCGGATTCAAAGAAGAGTAAGGATCCTGGAAGATCATCTGAAGAAACCGCCTCACACCCTTCTCCCTGAGTTCCTTCTCAGACAACTTGGTAATATCGACCTTTTCTCCATCCATATTGAGAACAATCTCACCCTCTGTCGGTTCGATCCCTCTCATGATGAGCTTTGCCGTTGTGGTCTTTCCACAGCCGCTTTCTCCAACAAGTCCTAAGGTCTCTCCCTCTTCTATGTGGAAGGAGATACCATCCACCGCCTTCAGATACCCAACAACCTTCCTTCTAAAACCCCGCTTTATGATGGGAAAGTACTTCTTCAGATTCTTCACCTCAAGAAGCGCCATCTTTTTCCCCTCCATAGAGAAAACAACTGACTCTGTGTTCTGGTCCTACCTCAACCTCAACTGGCTCTTTCTCATCACAAAGACCCTTCATCCTGTAGGGGCACCTTGGATGGAACCTGCAACCTTTTGGCATGTTCCTTGGATCTGGCACATCCCCTTCTATCACCTCGAGCCTTTCTACCCTCTTTCCCACAACAGGAATGGACCTCAAAAGAAGCGATGTGTACGGATGCTTGGGATTGTAGAAGAGTTCTTCAACCGGAGCGCTCTCTACCACCCTCCCAAGGTACATCACCACCACATGATCCGCCATCTCCGCAACGACTCCCATGTTGTGTGTGATCATCATGATCGCCATTTTGTACTCTTCCTGAAGCTCCCTCAAAAGATCAAGAACCTGAGCCTGTATCGTCACATCGAGGGCCGTGGTCGGCTCGTCTGCGATCAAAAGGCGCGGATTACACGAAAGGGCCATCGCAATCATCGCACGCTGCCTCATACCACCCGAGTACTCGAACGGATAGGCGTCTATCATCTTCTCCGGCTTTGGAATACCAACTCTTCTCAGAAGTTCTACCGCGCGCTCTCTTGCCTCCTGCTTTGTGATTCCAAAGTGGTAGATCATACCCTCCGTGATCTGATCTCCAATCGTGTACACAGGAGAAAAGGCAGCCATGGGCTCCTGAAAGATCATCGCAATGTGCCTTCCTCTGACCTTTCTGATCTCTTCCTTTGAGAACTTCACAAGGTCCACCATCTGACCGTCCATGTTGTAGAGGATCTCCCCCGAGACGATCCGACCTGCTGTACTCAAAAGCTTGATGATGGATCTTGCCGTGACGCTCTTTCCACAACCACTCTCTCCCACAACACCCAATGTCCTTCCTTCCTCTATCTCAAAACTCACACCATCCACTGCCTTCACAACACCTTCGTCTGTAAAAAAGTACGTTCTCAAATTTTTTATCTGAAGCAATGTACTCATTTCTGTCCCTCCTACATGTTCGCGTATGGATCGGCTGCATCTCTCAACCCATCACCGACGAAATTAAAGCAGAGAACAGTTACTATTACAAACACAACAGGAAGCAAGAGCCATGGGTACATAGAAACAACCGTGAGATTCTGCGCTCCCTGCAAAAGAACCCCCCAGCTGATAGCAGGAGGCCTTATACCAAGCCCCAGAAAACTCAAACTCGTTTCACCGAGAATCATGTTCGGTATGGACAGAGTTATACTTGCAATAAGATAGCTTATAAACGAAGGCAACATGTGACGGAATATGATTCTGAAATTAGAAGCACCCATAAACTTCGCTGCCATGACGAAATCTTCTTCTCTCAAAGATAAGAACCTGCTTCTCACAACCCTTGCAAGGCCTGTCCAGCTTGTGAGAGAAAGAATTACTGTAACGGCAAAGTAAACCTTTACAGGTGACCAGTTGGGAGGTACTGCTGCACTCAAGGCCATCCAGAGAGGAATCGTTGGGATACTCCTTATGACTTCTATAGTCCTCTGAATGAAATTATCCACAACACCTCCCAAATAACCAGATATTCCGCCAATGACAATGCCAAGTGCAAAACTTAAAAACACACCTACCAAACCTATTGTTGTGGAAATTCTGGCTCCATAGAGAATTCTCGACAGCATATCTCGACCCAATGCATCGGTTCCGAGGAGGAACAGATATCCTCCTTTTTCTACTCCTATAAAATGCAAGTCTGATTCCCAAATACCCCAGAGTTTGTATTTATCTCCCCGAACAAAGAACTTTATTTTATATATCTGAGATTTATCGACCGTATAAACCCTCCTCAAAGTTTCAAGATCAATGCTTGATTTGTATCCGTAAACAAATGGCCCTATGAATTTTCCTTCGTGGAAAAAGTGAATCACCTGAGGAGGAGCATAAGGAAAGCGAGCGTTGTATCTATTGGGATCATACGGAGCAAAGAATTCACAGAAAATACCCAAGATGTACATTATCAACAGCACAACTCCACCTATAACCGCCATCCTATGTCTTTTAAAACGCCACCAAATTAATTGCCACTGTGATGCGTAATAAAACTGTTCTTCCTTGTTCTTCATCTCTTTTCTTCTTCTCACAGCTCTATCCCTCCTACTCGAACCTGATCCTTGGGTCTACCCAGGCAAGTAAAATATCAGAGATCAATGTTCCAAGTACGGTGAAAAAGCTCAGAAACATAACAAGACTTCCTGCCAGATACATATCTTGACTCATCAGGGCACCATATAGAAGAGGACCAACAGTCGGGAGATTTAACACGATGGCGGTTATAGTCTCTCCAGAAAAGACACGCGGAATGGTCCAACCAACCGTGCTGATGAACGGAATCATGGCTATCCTCATTGGGTATTTCCAGAAAACATACCTCTCTGGCAATCCCTTGGAAAGAGCAGCCTCCACGTATGGTTTATGAAGCTCATCCAGAAGGTTTGCCCTCAACGTCCTGATGAGGCCTGCCATCCCTGCTGTTCCCACAACAACCATTGGAACCCACAGATGTTTCAACATATCAACAAACTTAGCAAAGCTCCACGGAGCATTTATGTATTCTTGTGAAAACAATCCTCCAAGATTCACACCTGCCCAAGAGTAAGCTAACCACAGCAAAATCAATGCTAAAAGAAAATTTGGAGTCGCTAGTCCTATATATCCGAGGAGTGTTGCCAGATAATCTCCCAAAGAGTACTGGTGTGTAGCCGAATACATACCTATTACAAATCCTGTCACCCATGAAAAGACAATCGCTATTGTTGAAACCACGACAGACATTCCCAATCTACCCCACAACAACTGATTGACGGGTTTGTTCCAGTAAAATGAATAACCAAAATCACCGTGCAGAATTCCCCAGAGCCATTTGAAATATTGAGCGTAAACAGGAAGGTCCAAACCATATTGTTTCCTAAGAGCATCTATTGTGGCTTGATCAACCTCTTCTCCGGTAGACTGGAGATAAGCAATATAGGCAGTCAAAAAATCACCTGGTGGTAGCTGAATGATTGTAAATACTATCACCGAGATAACAAGTAGTGTGATAATCATGTTCACTAAACGTCGCATAATATACCCTAACATCTCATCACCTCTACCCAGCGATAGATTTGATCTCTATTCTTAATTGGTTATGGATAAGAGGGGTGGAGAAATTCCACCCCCTGATTGGTTCATTTGGCATAGTAGAACTGTTCGGGTCTGAAATTTTTGGGAGTCTTGAGCATATCGAAGGAGAACAGCAAATCTTCAGAGACATTTCTCAGATTCTTGTTGACAACGAACGGAACTGCTGTTTCTCCAACCCATCCTACAAACCAGAGGTTCTCTTTGAAGAGATCTACCAGCTCTTTTGCAAGTTGGTCTCTCTTGTTCGGATCAACCACTTTTGCTATTTGATCCCTCAGTTCATAGAACCTCCATAGTACGGAACCTTCCTCGGGTTTTATTCCAACTCCTTCTTTCTTTCCGCTGGTGTACCACTTATAAGAGAGAGGAGCGAACAAAGATCCGCTGTAATCTCCGTCGAACAGAAGGTTTGCTGCTCCAATACCCTGAACACCTATCTGTATTTTCCCAGATTCTAACCTCGCAAACCACAGAGATCTCTCTCTCTGCTGAAGAAGTACTTTCACCCCAACTGCTTCAATGTAGGACTTCACCATTTCTAATTCCGGTGTGTTAGCTGGGTCATAATATTCAATGATGATCTCCAGTCTCTTTCCATCCGGTCTGAGTCTCCAGCCTTCAGAGTCACGCTTGTCAAGTCCTATCTCATCGAGAAGTTTGTTTGCTCTATCTGGATCGTACTCAGCGTATGCCTTTTCCCATTCTGGATCATAGTAAGCTGCTCCTTTGACGAGTGAAGACTGCCGTGGTTTTCCTATTAATCCTCCATAACGGAGCATCCAGATTTCTTCTCTGTTAATCGCAAGTGAGATGGCTCTTCTGAAATTAACGTTCCTCAGGATATCAGCGATAACAGGATCATCCTGATATTCTTGGTTGAAGAATAAAGCTATAGAGGATGTGGTTCTAACAGGAAGAACTCTGTAACCACCTTTTTGTTCATTAGCTTTGAGAATCTGGAAAGTTTCCAGATTTGTTGAGAAGTGTCTGCCCTGAAAGTCGATCTCGCCGGAAATAGCCTTTAGAATGATCATCTGTTGCTCCGTCGCGTAAGCAAAATGAACCTCGTCGATATACGGGAGTTGATTGCCTTCAGGGTCAACTTTGAAGTAATAAGGATTTCTTTCAAGTACCAAGAGTTGTTCCGTTGAACGTTTGGAAACTTTCCACGGGAGCAGAACTGGAAGATCTGGATTCATCACCCAAACCTTTGCCGCGTCTCCAGATCCCAAACAGAAGTCTTTTACAAACTTATCCCAGGACGCGTAACCATGTTCCTTTGCTATCTCCTGAGCTTTTTCTTCTCCTATGTATCTCGGAAGGAACTTTTTTACATAGTGTGAAGGCACAAGAATTCCGGTGTAGAACTCATCTGCTAATCGAATTGGGAAAGTTGGGAAGGGTTCTTTGAAAACGAATCTAAAGGTGTAGTCATCGATTATCTCTATTTTAAAGTCTCTATCTCTGAGCCACCCAGGAATTGTATCGTTCAGTGCACCGTTCTTGACAACATCTTCGTACCAGAACTTGATATCTTCAGTTGTCACTGGAACACCATCGGACCATCTCAAACCTTTTCTAATTTTGGCTGTGAACACCTGACCTGTTTCATCTGAGGTAAGGCTTTCAAGAATGTTCGGGAGTGGTCTGGCTCCGGTTTTATCCATCATTAGCAGACCTTCAAACACTAATCTTCCTGCACACCACCAGTCCGCTATGCCTTTCCAAACTCTTCTGAGCACACCGCCGTACTTTCCTATACCTTCGTAAGGTACAACAACGAGAGGATTTTCCGGAAGCCTCTGCTCAACGGGTGGGAGTTTTCCCTGCTTCGCAAGTTCTGAGAGCATCGGCGATTCGTGAAACTCTGTGATCTTCTTACCAGTCAGTGCTTCATAATCCGTCAGGTTGTAGTACTCTCCTGGTTTCACTGCCTTCAAACCGATCAGTTCAGCACTAAGACCAACACTGAGAAGGCCGAGTACCACAAGAAGAACCAATAGACGCCTCATGGAAACACCCCCTCTAAAAAACTGATGTTCCACATATCAGTTTTCAGCTAGACTACAATATAATATTGTAATAAATTTCATTCTCCTGTGTCAAATCATTCCACTTTTTGAATCCTCAAGGCCATAAAGGATTTTCCGGGAAGCTTTAACTGAACTTTTCCTGAGAACACTCCGAGTTTTGTTATCTTCATCTCCCAGGTGTCTATAAGTTCTACTTTATATTTTTTACCCTCAGGCAGTTTCAGTTCTTCTTCTTCGGAAGGTTTGTAGAGATCGTAATAGAAAAGGATGTATTCATCGTCTTTTGCAAGGCAGTGGTTGTATCTTATTGAACTGATATATCTTGGGTCTCTATGATCGATTGGTTCCAGTGGGAATGGGGCTTCCTCAATGATTGATCTCAAAAATGCTATTCTTGTAGGGCTTTCTCCTTTGAGTTTTCCTCCTTTTGACCACCAGAGGACTTCGTCTTCAGAGTAGTAAGTTTCTCCATGTGTCACATAACCTCCAGAGGTAACACCTTCCCAAAAACGATTTACCATCTCCCACGCGGGCAGACTGCCCCATCGCCTTGGTATGTCCCCTTCATAACCACACTCGTCTACAACTATGGGTTTCTTATATTTCTCCCTCCACGTTGTTATTGGCCTTATGCCCGTATCGCCTCCTCCCCACGACATCAACGATCCTTGCCACTGGATGCTGGCATGTGTTGATGCCAGGGTTTTGTGTGGATCGTAGAATATGACCTCCATTGTGAATGGATGCGAAGATGATTGTACGGATGCCTTCTCCACTATCAACTGGAAGTATCCATCCCAATCTTTCTCCACGTTCTTGTGAGAGTATAGAAAATCCCATTCGTTCGCCATTGACCACCACACGGTTTCTGTAAGAAGAAATTCTCGCTATCAGATACCTCAAGTACGCTTTGTCCACTTCTTCCGGCATGCTGCAAAATCCCCATTTGTCATACGGATGGAACAGTATCACGTCCGCTTCTATCCCCATGTCCATAAGTTCCTTCACTAACCTCTCAAAGTGCTGGAAAAACTTCACATTGAACTCTACCTGATATCTCCCGTCTTCCTCTCTCCAGCTCATAGGAAGCATAGGAGGTTCTTCTCTATTGTAAGCGTAGTACTTCGGAAACACACACATCCTGACTTTGTTGAATGGAGAGTTCCTGAGTGATTCGAGTGTCTGCTGAATGAGTTCTTCTCTCTGGTGTACCCACGCATAGAGTGTTGTCCCAAACGGATGGTAAGGTGTCCCATCTTCATAGCAGAAATGATAAGTGTTGCACACTCGAACAGGTCCATGATTCCCTTCAGAAGGGTCAACACACAGAAACTCTCCTTTCATACCGTCAAGATCTTTGATGTCGCTTCTTACCTCGTACTTCCACAAACCAGTCCTGTTCGGCATGAACCTGATCTTGAAGGTATCTTCCCCATCATAAAAGCCTTCCACTTCAAAACTGTCACCAGCTTCGCTTGTAAACACTGCTTTGATTTCTACGTCTGTAAAAGGATTCCCCTCCGCTTTCCCTTTGAGTGTTATTTCGTATGTTCCCCAGCGTTCAACTTCCCGTATCTTCTCCATTTAGACAATACACCTCCTTTAGAAACTGGCTAATTGTTGCCTTCTTCAACTTCAATCAAATTCCAGAGTTCGGGTAATTTCTCTAAGAAGCAGACATCTTAACTAAAAAGAAACTCCTACTCCTCTCATTTTCCGATGCACGAAATGCATTGACTTTGAGAAATCAGCAATATGCCGGGACACTGCTGAGGTAGCTCCCCTGTTAGATCAAGTTTTCCTGCTATAGCTTTCGCCTTCACTGTTTCACTGTTCGCTACAATTTTAACAGACACACTCAATAAAAGTCAATAATCCGAAAGTGTCTTTTATAATATTTTAATTGCTGCAAAAAACGTTTTCGAAAACGTTTGCAAAATATGGATTTGCAAACAGTTGTGGTAATATTTAAGGTACAAGGTCATGAAACATCACATATCTTTCATAGGTGCAAAATAAGGATAAATCAGGAGGTGATAGGGTTGAAAGCTCACGCCATGGTGCTCGAAAAGTTCAATCAACCTCTTGTATATAAAGAATTCGAGATCTCAGACATTCCACGAGGATCTATTCTGGTTGAAATTCTCTCTGCAGGTGTTTGTGGTTCCGATGTTCACATGTTTCGCGGAGAAGATCCCAGAGTACCTCTTCCCATCATCCTGGGGCACGAGGGTGCAGGAAGAGTTGTCGAAGTGAACGGAGAAAAGAGAGATCTCAATGGAGAACTCCTTAAACCCGGTGATTTGATAGTCTGGAATAGGGGTATCACCTGTGGTGAATGTTACTGGTGTAAGGTGTCAAAAGAACCTTATCTCTGTCCAAATAGAAAGGTCTATGGAATAAACAGGGGATGTTCTGAGTATCCTCACCTCAGAGGATGCTACAGTTCTCACATTGTGCTGGACCCAGAAACAGACGTTTTAAAGGTATCGGAAAAAGACGATCTCGACGTTCTTGCTATGGCGATGTGTTCGGGAGCAACTGCATACCACGCGTTTGATGAGTATCCTGAATCCTTTGCTGGGAAGACCGTTGTTATACAGGGAGCGGGACCTTTGGGATTGTTTGGAGTTGTTATAGCAAGGAGTCTTGGTGCGGAGAATGTGATTGTAATAGCGGGTTCTCCGAACAGGCTGAAACTTGCCGAAGAAATAGGAGCAGATCTCACATTGAACAGAAGAGAAACGAGTGTTGAGGAGAGAAGAAAAGCAATAATGGACATCACACACGGTAGAGGAGCAGATTTTATCCTGGAAGCGACGGGGGACAGCAGAGCACTTCTCGAAGGATCTGAGTTACTGAGAAGAGGAGGATTTTACTCTGTTGCGGGGGTAGCTGTGCCACAGGATCTTGTACCTTTTAAAGTTTACGAATGGCTTGTTTTGAAGAACGCGACTTTCAAGGGAATCTGGGTCAGTGATACTTCACACTTTGTGAAGACGGTTTCAATCACGTCCAAGAATTATCAACTTCTTTCCAAGCTCATCACGCACAGACTTCCTTTGAAAGAGGCAAACAAAGCCCTGGAACTCATGGAATCGAGAGAGGCTTTGAAAGTAATCCTTTATCCGGAGGGATGATCATGGAAGAACTGGCAAAAAAGATTGAAGAAGAAATTTTGAATCACGTGAGAGAGCCTCAGATACCCGATCGGGAGGTTAACCTCCTTGATTTTGGAGCGAGAGGGGATAGAAGAACAGACTGTTCTGAGAGCTTCAAAAGGGCCATAGAAGAACTTTCAAAACAGGGCGGAGGAAGACTGATTGTTCCCGAAGGTGTGTTTCTAACGGGACCAATTCATTTGAAGAGCAATATCGAACTCCACGTGAAGGGAACCATAAAATTCATTCCTGATCCTGAGAGATACCTTCCCGTCGTTCTCACCAGGTTCGAGGGAATCGAACTGTACAATTATTCTCCCCTGGTTTACGCCTTAGATTGTGAGAACGTGGCTATCACCGGAAGTGGGGTTTTGGACGGTTCAGCAGACAACGAACACTGGTGGCCCTGGAAGGGAAAGAAAGATTTCGGATGGAAGGAAGGACTTCCCAACCAGCAGGAGGATGTAAAAAAACTGAAAGAAATGGCCGAGAGAGGAACACCAGTTGAAGAAAGGGTGTTCGGAAAAGGACATTATCTGAGACCGAGTTTTGTTCAGTTTTACAGATGCAGAAATGTTTTGGTAGAGGGTGTGAAGATCATCAACTCTCCTATGTGGTGTGTACATCCGGTTCTCTCTGAAAATGTGATCATAAGAAACATTGAAATTTCAAGCACGGGCCCAAACAATGATGGTATCGATCCTGAATCCTGCAAGTATATGCTCATTGAGAAATGCAGATTCGACACAGGTGATGATTCTGTGGTCATCAAATCGGGGAGAGACGCGGACGGAAGACGAATCGGAGTACCTTCTGAATACATTCTTGTGAGGGATAACCTGGTGATCAGTCAGGCGAGTCATGGTGGACTTGTGATTGGGAGTGAGATGTCTGGTGGTGTGAGAAACGTCGTTGCAAGGAACAACGTCTACATGAATGTGGAAAGGGCTCTCAGGTTGAAAACGAATTCCAGGCGTGGAGGATACATGGAGAACATCTTCTTTATAGACAACGTGGCTATGAACGTTTCAGAAGAGGTGATCAGAATAAATCTCAGATACGATAACGAAGAGGGAGAATATCTTCCTGTAGTCAGAAGCGTTTTTGTTAAGAACCTGAAGGCGACAGGTGGAAAATACGCTGTACGGATTGAGGGTCTGGAGAATGATTATGTAAAAGATATTCTGATATCTGATACTATAATTGAAGGAGCGAAGATCTCTGTTCTTCTTGAGTTCGGTCAGTTGGGGATGGAGAATGTTATCATGAATGGATCAAGATTCGAAAAGCTTTACATCGAAGGTAAAGCTCTGCTGAAATAAAATAGGGAGGTGACGCCGGTGAAATCTCATATTGGTCTCATCGGTCTTGCTGTGATGGGTCAGAATCTTGCACTGAACATTGCGAGGAAAGGCTACAAAGTTTCGGTTTACAACAGAACAGCACAGAGAACGGAGGAATTTGTGAAAAATCGTGTAACGAATGAAGAGATAGAACCTCATTACGATATCGAAAGCTTCGTGAAGTCTCTCGAAAGACCAAGAAAGATAATCTTAATGGTAAAGGCAGGAAAACCCGTGGATGATACGATTTCTCAGCTTCTTCCTCACCTCGAACCAGGTGATTTGATAATAGACGGTGGTAATTCCCATTACATGGATACCGAAAGACGCTTCAAGGAACTCTCTGAAAAGGGAATACTTTTCCTCGGTATGGGAGTTTCTGGTGGTGAGTACGGGGCTCTTCACGGGCCTTCTCTCATGCCTGGGGGAAGTAGAGAAGCGTACAACCTGGTTGAGGAGATTCTTTTGAAAATAGCAGCGAAAACAGAGGATGGACCGTGCTGTACATACGTTGGTGAAAGATCGGCGGGGCACTTTGTGAAGATGGTTCACAACGGAATAGAATACGCCATCATGCAGGCGATAGCGGAAGTTTATCACGTTATGAGAGATGTTTTGAGCCTATCACCTGAAGAAATGTCCAGTATCTTTGAAGAGTGGAACAGAGGGGAACTCAGCTCGTTCCTGGTGGAGATCACCTACAAGATTTTGAGAAAGAAAGATGAAGAAACAGGAAAACCGATGGTCGATGTGATCCTGGACAAGGCAGAACAGAAGGGAACTGGAAAGTGGACATCCCAAGCAGCCCTTGACCTCGGAATACCTACCCCTTCCATAAACCTGGCCGTGGTTGAAAGGGTGATCTCCCACTTCAAAGAGGAAAGAACAAAACTTTCGAAACTGTATAATAAGAGAAGAAGCGCTCTCCAGAAGAGTGAGGAGTTCTTGAAAGATCTCAGAGATTCACTCTTTTTTGCCATGTTCATGGCCTTTTCTCAGGGTATGTGGTTGATCTCAGAAGCGTCAAAGGAATTCAACTACAACGTGGATCTTTCTGAAGTACTCAGAATCTGGAAGGGAGGATGTATCATAAGAGCAAAGTTGATAGACACGCTGAGAAGATACATATCGGATGAAAATGCGCATTTGCTGGAGAGTGAGGAAGTAATTTTTCTTCTGAAGGAGCGAATTGGTTCTTTGAAGAATGTTTTGAAGGTGTCCATAGAAAACGAGATCCCCGTTCCTGTTTTGAGTTCTTCTTACAACTACTTCATGAGCCTCACTGAGGAAAGACTGCCGGCGAATCTCATACAGGCTCAAAGGGATTTCTTCGGAGCGCATACGTTTGAGAGAGTAGACAAAGAAGGTGTGTTCCACATCAACTGGGAGGAAGGAGAGGTAGAATGAAAAAAATCGAAGTGGACCTTGTGAGAACTACGGTCTACAATCTTCTCAAAGAAATGATACTGAACCACGAATTGAAGCTTGGGGAGAAACTAAACGTGAGGGAACTCTCCGAAAAACTCGGTATTAGCTTTACTCCAGTGCGGGATGCCCTTCTCCAACTTGCAACTGAAGGTCTTGTGAAGGTGGTTCCAAGGGTTGGATTTTTTGTAACCGACGTCGATGAGAAATTCATAAGAGAAACCATAGAGACGAGAATCATGATGGAAGTCTTCTGTCTTGAAAATTACTTCGAAAAAATCTCCCGTTCCAGCGAGCTTCTGGAAATAAAAAATGAAATCGAGGATGTAGAGAAAAGCGCAAAGAGAGAGATTTTCGACGATTCCGATGAAAGACTGCACAAACTCTTTATCAGAGCCTCGGGGAATGATCTCATTATCTCTTTGTATGAAAAGATATGGGATCGTATAGACCTCGTAAGGCATTTGAACGAAAGGTACATCGTTTCGAACAGGGAACACAAAGAACTCATAGAGAGAATCATCAGCGGCGATAAAGAAGGTGCCATAGAGAAGTTAAGAGAACACTTGAAAAATGTGGAGGCGGAGACCATAAAGAACCTGTACACGTATGAAAGGAGTTGAGAAAATATGGTCTTGAGAGTGTTCAAAGATCACTTTGGAAGGGGATACGAAGTTTACGAAAAGTCTTATAGAGAAAAGGATTCGCTCTCTTTCTTCTTGACAAAGGGGGAGGAAGGAAAAATTCTAGTGATTGCTGGAGAAAAGGCACCCAAAGGTCTGTCGTTTTTCAAAAAACAGCAGGCGGAGGGTGTTTCATTCTTTTTCTGTGAGAGAAATCATGAGAACCTGGAGGTTCTCAGAAAATACTTTCCAGATCTCAAACCAGTTCGAGCGGGATTGAGAGCGTCTTTTGGAACGGGTGACCGACTTGGTATCACCACACCGGCTCACGTGAAGGCGTTGAAAGATTCGGGGCTTTTTCCCATCTTTGCGCAGCAGTCGGTGAGGGAGAACGAGAGAACAGGAAGGACCTGGAGAGATGTGCTGGACGATGCCACATGGGGAGTTTTCCAAGAGGGATACAATGGGGGATTCGGAGCAGACGCCGATCACGTGAAGCAGCCGGAGGATCTTGTTTCAGCTGCGAGAGAAGGTTTCACCATGTTCACAATCGATCCTTCGGATCATGTGAGGAATCTTTCAAAACTCACCGAAAAGGAAAAAAATGAGAAGTTCGAAGAGATTCTGAGAAGGGAAAGAATCGACAGAATCTATCTCGGTAAGAAATACTTTGTTCTCGGTGAGAGGATCGAATTCGATGAAAAGAATCTCAGAGATGCGGCGCTCGTGTATTACGATGCGATTGCCCATGTAGATATGATGTATCAAATTTTGAAAGATGAAACCTCAGACTTCGATTTCGAAGTCTCGGTTGACGAAACGGAAACTCCCACGAGTCCACTTTTCCACATTTTCGTTGTGGAAGAACTTAGACGAAAAGGTGTGGAGTTCACCAATCTTGCCCTGAGATTCGTCGGTGAATGGGAAAAGGGAATAGACTACAAGGGGGATCTTGTACAGTTCGAGAGAGAAATCAAGATGCACGCTGAGATCTCGAGGATGTTAGAAGGGTACAAAATATCACTCCACTCTGGAAGCGACAAATTTTCCGCGTATCCTGCTTTTGCTTCTGCAACAGGAGGCCTTTTCCACGTGAAGACGGCCGGAACGAGTTATCTCGAGGCGGTAAAGGTCATATCTATGGTTAACCCCGATCTCTTCCGCGAGATCTACAGGTGTGCCCTTGATCGCTTTGAGGAAGACAAAAAGTCCTATCACATATCTGCGGATCTATCGAAAGTTCCGGATGTAGAAAAAATGAAAGATGAAGATCTTCCAACACTCTTTGAGGACATCAACGTGAGACAGTTGATCCACGTCACCTACGGCTCTGTTCTGAAAGATGCGTCTCTGAAAGAACGGCTGTTTAAGACGCTTGAACAAAACGAGGAGCTCTTCTACGAAACTGTGGCAAAACATATAAAAAGACACGTGGATCTGCTGAGGGGGTGAAAGAGGTGTTCGATCTGAAGGGGAGGGTTGCACTTGTAACCGGCGGCTCTCGTGGGTTGGGTTTTGGAATCGCTCAGGGGCTGGCAGAGGCTGGATGTTCAGTGGTCGTTGCAAGCAGAAGTCTGGGGGAAGCGTCAGAAGCGGCTCAAAGGTTGAAAGAAAAATACGGTGTTGAAACGATGGCTTTCCGATGTGATGTCTCAAACTACGAGGAAGTGAGAAAACTTTTGGAAACAGTGAGGGAGAGATTTGGAAGACTCGATACGGTGGTCAACGCTGCTGGAATAAACAGAAGACATCCAGCGGAAGAGTTTCCGCTCGATGAGTTCAGACAGGTGATAGAGGTGAACCTTTTTGGAACCTACTACGTGTGTAGGGAGGCCTTTTCACTCCTAAGAGAATCTGATAATCCCTCTATCATAAACATAGGATCTCTCACCATTGAGGAAGTCACCATGCCCAACATATCCGCGTACGCTGCTTCGAAAGGAGGCATTGCCTCTTTGACGAAAGCCCTGGCAAAGGAGTGGGGAAGGTACGGCATAAGGGTGAATGTGATAGCGCCAGGCTGGTACAGAACCAAGATGACAGAGGCTGTGTTCAGCGATCCAGAAAAACTGGACTACATGTTAAAGAGAATCCCTCTTGGAAGAACAGGTGTTCCAGAAGATCTTAAAGGAGTGGCCATTTTTCTTGCTTCCGAAAAGGCGCGGTATGTAACAGGGCAGATCATCTTCGTGGATGGTGGATGGACCGCAAATTGAAGGAGTGAAAGCATGACGGTGTATCTGGAAGGAGATCCTTTGACCGAAGAGAAGATAAAAGAAGGTCTTTCAGAACTGGTTGAAGATCTTGGAAGAGTGAAAAAAGTGCTGGTGGTGCACACGGATTACACTCGTGTAGATTTCACCCACTTAGTGGCAAAGAACCTCTACAGGTTTCTCCTTGAAAGAGGTCTGAAAGAGTTTCATACGCTCAACGCGAGTGGCACGCACAGGGCGATGAAGGTGGAAGAGTTCGAAAGAAAACTCGGTATCTCAAGGGACGAAAAAGGAGTGTTCTTCCACAACCACGAGTTCTTCAATCCAGAGGCCTTAACGCTTGTTGGAACGCTTCCTTCTGATTTTGTCTCCGAAATGACAGAAGGGGATCTGGAAGAGGAGATACCGATAAAGGTGAATAAACTGCTCTTTGGAGACTTCGATGCGATCTTTTTCATAAACGGTACCGTTCCTCATGAATCAACGGGCTTTTCGGGTGGGTTGAAGATCGTCATTCCTGGTGTTGCCAGCACGGAGGTGGTGGATACCTTCCACTGGGCCGCCGTACTCATGGGCATTCCAAAGCTCATAGGCACGGTGGACAATCCTGCGCGGAAGATCATAAACAGAGCATCGGAGATGATCTTTCGAAAGATCAAAGCAAGATCCTTCACCCTGAACATGGTGTACGAGGAAGAGGAAGAGGTGATTCCAAGGGCTCTCTACATAGACGAAGGATTCGAGGGCTTTCTGAAAGCGTACGAAAAGGCGTGTGAACTCAGTTCTCAACTCCATGTTAAGTACATAGACCGCCCCCTCAAAAGAGCTGTCCAGGTGATTGGAGAAGAATACGACGAGGTCTGGACCGCCGGAAAGGGTTCTTACAAACTCCAAAGGCCCGGTGTGATGGTAAAAGGTGGACAGATCATCATCTACGCACCTCATATAAAGAGATTTCACTCCAATCCTCAAATGGACAGATGGATCAGGGAGATAGGATACCACTGCAAAGACTACGTGAAGTGGTATCTGAAAAAGCATCCCGACTTCAACAAAAACGTTGCAGCGCATGTGATCAACGTGAGGGGAGCTGGAACGTTCGATCCAGAAACGGGAAAGGAAGAGTTCGAGTTCGACGTGATCTTGGCAACCTCCATTCCTGAAGACGAGTGCAGAGCGGTGAACCTGGGCTACATGGACCCCTCGAAGATAAGAAAGGAAGATTTCATGGACGAGGATTCCCTCTGGATAGTGCCGGGAGGAAAGTATCTCTACGATCTGAGGGAGAGGAGAAGATGATAGCGGCCATAGACATTGGAACAGAAAGCGCTCGTCTCATGTTCAAAAGTAACGGTGAGTGGAAGGTTCTGAAGAAGTCCTACAGGATCTTTTTCCCATCTCCAGAGGCAGTGGAGCAGGACCCAAAAGAGATTCTGTCGGCCGTTTACTACCTCTTGAAGCAGATTCCAAAGGAAGGAGACGTTCTCTACGTTGGAATGAGTTCTGTTTTTCACAGTGTGGTTGGGCTCGATGAAGATTTCAATCCGGTAACACCCCTTCTCAACTGGGTGGACAGAAGGTCCTATCGTGAAAAGGAAGAACTCGAAAAGAAATACGGAACCAGGTTCTTCTACGAAAGAACGGCCTGCCCGCTTCATCCGATGTACTGGCCTTCGAAGATTCTCTGGATGAAGAAGAACTCAGATTCAAAGAAGTTCTGTTCGATAAAAGCCTTCATAGTCAACAAACTGACAGGAGAGTTCGTAGAGGAGATTTCCCTTGCATCTGGAACCGGTATGATGAACATACATTCCCTTGAGTGGGACGATGAGATCCTCGGGATCGTGGGAGTGAAGAAAGAAAACCTGCCAGAACTCAAGTCACCTTACGCTCAGTTGAAAGCGAAAGAAGAAGTAGCGAAAGAACTTGGTTTCAGAGAGGTCTATCTGGTCCTCGGCGGTGGAGACGGGGTGATGACGAATGTTGGACTGAACGCTATGGATCCGGATTCTGCCACCGTAACGATCGGAACAAGTGGTGCGTTCCGTGTGGTTCTGGACAGACCCGTGATAGATCGGGAAGGTATCTCCACATGGTGCTATCTGATCGATGAGAAAAACTACGTTCTTGGTGGTGCGATAAACAACGGTGGAATCGTGCTGATGTGGCTGAAAGATGTTATGAAGTTCGACAGTTACGACGAGATCATAGAGGAGGCAAAGAAGTCTTCAATCGGGGCAAACGGTCTTGTTTTCCTTCCCTTCCTAAACGGTGAAAGGGCACCTCACTGGAGAGAAAGGTACAGGGGTGTTCTGGTGGGACTTGCTTCATCTCACAGAAGAAGCGATATCGCCAGGGCGGCGCTTGAAGGAATCTGTTTCAGAATAAAAGACATATACAACGCGGTAAAAAAAGTGGGGAATGTGGATCCTGTTCGGATCGTTGCAACGGGAGGCTTCACCAGTTCGCCTTACTGGGTTCAGCTCCTTGCGGATGTTCTGGGAAAAGATATCACGGTCACAAACGTGGAGAATCCTTCCGCCTTCGGTGCCTACGTGATGGCCCTGAAATCTCTAGGAGAGAGCGTAGAAGAATTCCTTGAAAAGGAAGTCCATGTGGAGCAGGTTTTTCGCTGCGATCCTGAAAGAAACGAAAAATACGAACAACTCTACGATGATTACAGATTTCTCTACGAAAAACTGGTGGACTATTTCTACAGGGAGTAACCAAGACCGGTCATCTTCTTCAGATCCAGTTTTTTTGCTATTTCGTCGATCGGAACGTTCTTTTCCCGAGAGAGAATTTCCAGAGTCTTTCCGATATCCCAGTTTGCCCTCTTCACCGCTTCTGAGACGGCCTCGTAACCGAACATCTTTATCAGCGGTGTGAGGTTCGACACAGAACGTGAGAGATGTTCCTCACACCGCTTTTCGTTTGCCTTTATGTTCACCACGTATTCCGTCAGGGAGCGACAGGCGTTTGTGAGAAGTGTGAGGGACTTGAGTGTGAGATGGACTATGAGTGGGGCGAACTGGTTGAGTTCGAGGTTTCCGAGTGCACATGTGTGGTTCAGTATCGTGTCGTGGCCAAAGACCATGTGGCAGAGCTGCATCACATACTCTGGAACAACCGGATTCACCTTTCCCGGCATGATGGAACTTCCAGCCTGAACCGCCGGCAAAATGAGTTCACCTATCGCCGTGTTTGGCCCACTTCCAAGGAGTCTGATATCGTTTGAGATCTTGTAGAGATTCACAGCAAGGGATTTTAAAAGACCGTGAACCTCCGCAAAGACATCCCAGTTTTGGGTTGCGTCTATGAGGTTTTCCGCCTTGGCGATCTTCACCTTCGTTACTTCTCTTACTTTTTCCACGATCTTCAAGATGTAATCTTTCGGTGCCCCAACTCCAGTTCCGATCGCTGTTCCCCCGATGTTCACGCTTCTTATTCTCTCTTCGACCTTGTGGAGCCTCCATCTGTCCCTTGCGAGGGCATCGGCGAAGGCACCGAACTCCTGTCCAAGCATGATCGGTGGACCATCCATGAGCTGGGTTCTTCCCGGCTTTCTGATGGAGTAGAACTCCTTCTCTTTCTCCTGGATCTTCTCCTGAAGATTTATCACCGCTTCTATGAGTTTTCTCAGTTTCACGATGGTGGCGATCTTCGCACTCGTTGGAAAGGTGTCGTTCGTTGACTGGTGCAAGTTCACGTGATCTATGGGATCGACGAGGTATTCTCCTTTCTTTCCACCGAGTATCTCTGTTGCCCTGTTTGCTATCACCTCGTTTATGTTCATGTTTATCGACGTTCCAGCTCCACCCGAGAGGGGATCCACCAGAACGTGTTCTTTCAACGTTTCCCATTCATCGCATGCCTTTACAATGGCGTTTCCTATTTGCTCGTCCAGGTATCCGAGTTCGGTGTTGAGAAGAGCGCAGGCTTTTTTCACCATGAAGTACGCCCAGATGAACGTTTCGTCGAGCCTTTCGCCAGTTGGTGGAAAGTTCATCAGGGCTCGCCTGGTGTGTATTCCATAGTAAGCGTCGTCTTCTATCTCCAGTTCTCCGAGATAGTCTCTTTCTTTTCTCAAACCCTCACTTCCTCCCTGAATGGACGAATCGCCCGCTCTAGCACACCGTGAAGGTAAGAGATGGTCACACCGTAGTTCGTCATCGGTATACCGAGTCTTTTTGCCATCCTTACCCTTCTCATCATCGCTGAGCGGTTCAGAACACATCCACCGCAGTGGATGATAAGTTTTGCGTTTTCTATTTCCTCAAGATCAGGAAAATCTTTTCCGGCTATGACCTTGAAGTTGAGCTGCGCTCCCGTGTGGTTCACGAGCCATCTTGGAATCTTCACCCTTCCGATGTCTTCGGTGAGGGGCCTGTGGGTGCAACCTTCCATGATCACGACCGTGTCGCCATCTCTCAACTCTTCTATCTTCTTCACACTCTCAACGAAGTAAGAAAGATCGCCACGGTAGCGTGATTCCACGATCGAGAAGGTGGTGAGTTCCACATCGTCGGGGATGTCGGAGACGACCTTCATCACGGCCTGAGAATCTGTGATCACAAGTTTCGGCTTCATTCCAATGTTCTCCATCACGTACCTGAGTTCTCTTTCCTTCACAACGAGTGCGATGGCTTCCCTGTCCAGAGTCTCTCTTATTGCGTGTACCTGTGGCATGATGAGCCTTCCCTTGGGTGCTCCAAGGTCTATGGGAACAACAAGAATCACAAGATCACCGCCATCTATCAGATCGCCAAGATAGGGAATTTCCTCGTCGTCCGGAAGGATCTCAGAGAGGACTTTCCCTATATCTTCAAAGCCTTCCTTTCGAAGTGCCGAGACAAGGAGCACCCTTGCTTCGTATCGATCCTCGTACAGTCTTTTCAGTTCCATGGCTTTTTCCTTCAGAACATCGATCTTGTTTATCACGACCACAAAAGGAATTTCCATCTCTTTGAAGAGATTTGCAACGTCGTCTTCGTAGGGAGTTGGTGCGCTGTCTGTCACGAGAATTCCACAGTCTGCTCTGTAGAACACCCTCCTTGCCTTCTCTACCCTCAGTCTTCCAAGTTCTCCCACGTCGTCGAGTCCGGGAGTATCCACGAGGGTGACGGGACCGATAGGATGAAGTTCCATGGATTTGTAGACGGGATCGGTCGTAGTTCCCGCATAATCGCTCACGATAGACACGTTCTGACCAACTAAGGCGTTCATGAAAGAGGATTTTCCAACGTTCCTTCTTCCCGCAACAACGATGTATCTTCTGAAACCGGCGTCCGGCAGTCTCACACTATCACCTCTACAAAGAAAAATCCCCTTCGCACAACCGAAGGGGTATTCTCCCCCCTCGGTGTCGGATACCCTCCACCTCAGGTGGGATTGGGCTTTCCAAGTTAATTTTATCACAAATTAACCCTTCTGTTCCAGATACTCCCTGTATCCCATCTCTTCAAGTTTTTTTGCCTTTTCCAGAACTTCCTGTTTCATTTTCTCCTTGTACTCTTTCACCTTCTTTGCGATCTCCGGATACTTGATCCCCAGAATGGACGCTGCGAGTATTCCCGCGTTCTTTGCGTTGTTTATGGCGACGGTGGCAACGGGAACTCCCCCCGGCATCTGAACGATGGATAAAAGAGAGTCAAGACCGTTCAGTGTGGAGGTCTTCACAGGAACACCGATAACGGGAAGATGTGTGATACTTGCCACCATTCCGGGAAGGTGCGCTGCTCCCCCTGCTCCTGCGATGATGACCTCTATACCCCGCTCTTCGGCACTCTTTGCGTACTCGAACATGCGATCCGGAGTTCTGTGGGCGGAAACGATCGTGATCTCGTAATCTATCCCAAACTCCTCGAGGATCTCCGCTGCCTGTTTCATCACAGGAAGGTCAGAATCACTTCCCATGATGATTCCTACCTTTGGCACATCGCTCCCTCCTCCGATACAACCTTCAGGATCTTTTTTGCCTTCAGTGCCTTCTCAAGTGCCCTTTCCACGCTGTCATCGACCACGGTGAAGTGTCCCATCTTCCTGTAAGGTCTTGTTTCTTTTTTTCCATAGAAGTGAAGGGAAAGGCCTTCTATGGCCAGAGCCTCTTCCAGACCCACAAGAACAGGTTTTCCGTAATGCCCTTCTTCACCGAGCAGGTTCACCATCACGGCGGGGATGAGAAGTTTTGTTGACCCAAGCGGCAGGTTCATGATGGCCCTTATGTGCTGTTCAAACTGGCTTGTTACACACGCTTCTATGGTGTAATGGCCGGAGTTGTGCGGGCGTGGTGCGATCTCGTTGACGAGGATCTCACCCTGTTTTGTGAGGAACATCTCGATGCCAAAGATTCCGATACCTTCAAGGGCTTCCACGACACTCACAGCGACATCTCTTGCGATCTTTGTCTCTTTCTCTTCTATTCTGGCGGGTGCTATCACCACATCGCATATGTTCGCATCTTCATCGAAGTACATCTCCACCACAGGATAGCACGCGATCTCTCCCTTTTCGTTTCTTGCCACCATGACAGCGAGTTCCTTTTCTATCTCAACGAATTCCTCGAGGTAGGTCTCACCACTCAAGGCGTTTTCGAGATCTTTTTCGTTTTTTATGATGAACACACCTCTGCCGTCGTATCCTCCTTTTCTCGCCTTTTGAACAACAGGGAAACCGAACTCCCTGACGTCGCTTTCCAGATCCTTCACCGGTTTGTATCTGGGAACTGGGATGCCGTTTTTCTTCAAAAATTCTTTTTGAATGAACTTATCCTGTATGATTTCCAGAGTGTACGGAGAGGGATGTATTTTGTAGCCCTCGTCGTAGAGTTTCTTCAATGTCTGAACGTCGATGTGTTCAAGATCGTAGGTGGTAACATCTGAACCTTTTACCAGATCTTCAATTCTTTCTGAGTCGAAAAAACCTGCGACTATCTGCTCATCCGCCACCTGTCCAGCGGGGCTCCCCGGAGTGGGATCGAGCACGGTCACATAAAACCCCATCTTCTTTGCTTCCAGGGTCATCATCTTTCCGAGTTGGCCACCGCCAATGATGCCGATCTTTTTCACCGACTTCCCTCCTCACCAGCCACCCATGAAGAAGTAGATTTGCCAGTTCTTTTCGTTGAATCTGTAGGCACCGCCAACTTCCACGCTTCCAAGAAGGGGAACGACGAGATCGAGTTTCACTCCTGCTGAGGAGAGAGTGTTCATATTTCCGTTCTCTTCTATTCCGCCGTAGTCGACGAACAGTCCAGTGACGACGGGTACGTTTTCTTTCTGGAGAATCCAGTTCAGATCGGCTGAGAGTTTGAACATCTTTTCAGTCTCGAAGTAGTTGTAACCACGTACCGCGTAAGGTCCGGAAACTTCCAAAAGTTCCGTTCCAATTTCGTTGCGGACCATTCCGCCTGTGCCTTTGAAGCTCCAGAAGAGACTTTCAAAGATCGGATAGTACGCTTCTCCCGAGAGGATGCCCTTCCAGTACTTTTGATCGTCCAGCCCGAAAAGACCCGCGCGCGTCAGGTCGAGCGAGAGGTAGTATCCTTCGGTTGGAAGGATTGCGGAGTTCTTGGTGTTGTATTTGTATCTCGTGAGAATTGCGAGAGTTCCCTTGCTTCCGTCGACCAATGTTTTTTCGTAGATGGGTCCGATACCGAAGGAATGCCCCTTGTACGGAAGAGAAGAGATCAAGCCTTTGAGGCTGATCGTATCGGTGCCGCTGGAGGTGGTGTAATCTGTGTATCCAATCCCCAGTTCAAGGTTCATTGGAACTTCGAATTTGACAGGGAGTTTTACACTTCCTTCAAAGCTCCTTTCGGTGAAACCGAGGTTGAGATTCACAGAGAAGGACTCTCCGTAGCCGAAAGTGTTCACTGCGGAGAACTGAACCATTCCGCTGAAGCCCTGCCACCACTCACCTTCTTTCGGCATGGTCCATCCAATTCCACCTATGAAATTCCTCGTTTTTTCCGCTTCTTTGAGGTCTATCACGACATCCACCTGAGTTGCGCTTGGAGAAAGCTGTGGATATATGTTCACAGAATCGAAGTACCTGCTGTTCTGCAGATAAGAGTAGGTGAGCATGATCTCTTCTTTGTTCAGAGGTTCTCCTTCTTTTATGGTGACCAGGTTCTCCACCACGTAGGGTTTTGTTTTCTTGAGTCCTTCGATTTTAACGGAGCGAACGTATTTCTCGTAGATATCGAACACGAGGCTGTCGTCTTCTACCTTTGCTTCCACCCACGTGTATGGGAAATTGTTCTTCTCGTAAAAATCAACTATTCTGTTCATCGCGAGAAGCACCTGAGAATTCGTGTAGGGCTGATCTGGAGACAACCCGGACGCTTTCAAAAGCTCCTGATCCGTGAAGATCGTGTTACCGTGGAAGAGAATCTCTTTGAAAGCTTTCTCTCCTTCAAACAGTCTTCTCTGCACTACATTGACCACCATGATTACGACGTTTTTTTCTTCGATGTCCTTCACCGTGGTTTTCTTGAAGTCAACCGTTGTTTCTTTCGAGAAGAACGGGTAGGAATTTATAACTGAGATGAGGTTGTTTATATCGGAGTACTTTGGATAGAAATCTTTCTTGCTCATGGTGAAAAACCTCACCAGTGGAGAGGAAGAATAGAAGTCTCTCAGGGTTTTTATCTTCGCTTTCGAAAGGATGGAAACGAAATCAAGGCCATCCACTTCTCCGTTGAAAACGATATCCCAAAGAGCGTATTCTTTCACAACGATTTTATAAGTACCGTCTTCAAAGTTTCCGTTTATCTCCACAAGAAAGTATCCCGCTTCCTGATACTTGTTTCTCATAGCTTCGAACGTTTCTTTCAAAAGGTTCACGTTCAACGGCATGCCTTTCTCGATTTTAACGAGCTCTTCGAGTTCTTTTTTGTCCACCAGACCAGGGCCCTCTATTTCCAGTTTCCAATCTTTGACAACTGGATTTTCCTCCAGTGAGACGACAAGTCTGTAGCCCACATCAGCTGGTTCCAGAGAGGGTGTTAGAGAGGAGAAATATCCAAGGTTGAAGACTTTTTTCAGATACTCCTGAATTTCATCGGATGATACCTCTCCGAAGAGTTTTCCGACTTTTTGAACTATGAATTCGGAATTGAGTGTGTTCAATCCCTTGAAATCGACTTCTGAGATGTAAATTGCCATCGCGGAAACAGCCAGCAGAACCATCAGAAGAACCAGTTCTTTCTTCATACCTGTACCTCCTTCAGGATATCTCCTTTATAAGCATACTTGAGAAATGCCTCAAAAGTCCAGGGACACTTCTCTTTGAAAATTCTCGCGATTGCCAGAGCGTACTGTTGAATTTCCCACTGAGCGTGAGAATCTGCCCTCAGGTTCAAAAAGTTCATGAGACTTCTTGCGTTCACAGTCCAGAAAAACCTCGTGTACAGATTCAAAGGGAGCACTATCCTTGCCACTTCTCGAGGAACACCGCTTTCTATCAACTCCAGATACGTTCGATACGCTTTATCGACTATTTCTGAGATCTTCTCCGTCACCCGTTCGGGAGGGATGGTCGTTTTGTACCCTTCCAGGCGTTCGGGAGAGGGAATGTAGAATTCGTAGGAGAGCTTCGAGTATCTGCCGCTCAGTTCGTTGTAAGAAGCGATCCTGTGTCTGAACCACTGCCTCGCCACGAATATAGGGGCTTTCACGTGGAAAGTGAAGACAATATGTTCGAAAGGTGTCTCGTGACCGTGTTTCATGAGATATTCGATGAGATGTCTATCCCTTTCTTCGTCTTTCAAACCCATATCGAAAGAAACGCGGGCAGCCCGTACAGCGGAGAGGTCGTTTCCCATCACATCCACAAGTTCAACGAATCCTTTGTCCAAGATATCGATCTTCATCGATATCCTCCCTTCCGGAGAGTGCTCGTTGTTGGAGGGTGCCGGTCTTTTATAACAATACTAACATATAAGCTTAGAGGGCTGAAGTTTTCAGCCCTCCTTTTTGGTCATGATCTTGACAATCGTTTTTTCGATCCGTTCTCGGTCTATCTTATTTCCGTCCTTTAAAATCTTCAGAGCGGCTTTTATCACGAGAATTCTCGGATATTTTACGAGCATTTCCTTGATGGGATCTTTCTTCATGCTGATCACACTCCTTGACAACGGGGTTTTGTTAGAATATAATCTGATAGCGGTGTGGGCTCGTAGCTCAGTTGGCAGAGCGCCCGGCTCATAACCGGGTGGTCGGGGGTTCGAATCCTCCCGAGCCCACCAGTTCCTGAAGGAGAGCACGGCTCTCCTTATTATTTTAACACATCGTTCAAAGATGTTCGAGGTTGACAAAGAAAAGCTCTGATAGTAAAATTAATGAACGGTCTTGGGCGGCGTAGCTCAGCGGCGAGAGCGGGTGATTCATAATCACCGTGTCGTGGGTTCGAGTCCCACCGCCGCCATAGGTCATCGGAAAGGAAATAGGGCCAGCGTAGCTCAACCGGTAGAGCGACTGATTTGTAATCAGTAGGTTGTGGGTTCGAGTCCCACCGCTGGCTCCAAAAGTATGTGGTGGGGTGCCCGAGTGGCCAAAGGGGGCGGACTGTAAATCCGCTGGCAGAATGCCTTCGGAGGTTCAAATCCTCCCCCCACCACCAGATTTTTTGAGAAAGGGTGGAAGATATGCGAGTGAAAGTGGCTCTGAAATGTTCTCAGTGCGGTAACAAGAACTACTACACCACAAGGAACAAGGACAAAAGAGCAAAGCTCGAACTGAGAAAGTACTGCCCAAAGTGCAACGCCCACACGATTCATACCGAAACGAAAGCGTAATCGCAGGGCCGTAGCTCAACTGGTAGAGCGCCGGTCTCCAAAACCGGTGGTTGCGGGTTCGAGTCCTGCCGGCCCTGCCATTTTTTGATCTGAGGGGGCATCGAGAATGGAGAAACTCCGAAAGTTCTTCAGGGAAGTCATCGCCGAAGCAAAGAAAATTTCCTGGCCCTCCCGAAAGGAGTTGCTCACTTCTTTTGGTGTTGTTCTCGTGATACTCGCTGTTACAAGTGTTTATTTTTTTGTGCTTGATTTCATCTTCTCGGGAGTTGTGAGTGCGATTTTCAAAGCGCTGGGAATAGGATAAGGTGATAGGTGATGAAGAAAAAGTGGTACATAGTCCTTACTATGTCCGGTTACGAGGAAAAGGTTAAAGAAAATATCGAAAAGAAAGTCGAAGCCACCGGGATAAAAAATCTGGTGGGCCGTATTGTTATTCCTGAAGAGGTAGTTTTGGACGCCACCAGCCCTTCCGAGAGGCTCATACTTTCTCCGAAGGCCAAATTACACGTGAACAATGGAAAAGATGTTAACAAAGGGGATTTGATAGCTGAAGAACCTCCTATTTATGCTCGAAGAAGCGGTGTGATCGTTGACGTGAAGAACGTCAGAAAGATTGTTGTGGAAACCATCGATAGGAAGTATACGAAGACGTATTACATTCCCGAGTCTGCGGGAATCGAGCCGGGTTTGAGGGTTGGAACGAAAGTGAAGCAGGGACTGCCGCTTTCGAAAAACGAAGAGTACATCTGTGAACTGGATGGAAAGATCGTTGAGATAGAACGAATGAAAAAAGTGGTCGTTCAGACACCCGATGGTGAGCAGGACGTTTATTACATTCCTTTGGATGTTTTCGACAGGGATAGGATAAAAAAAGGAAAAGAAGTGAAACAGGGGGAAATGCTTGCGGAAGCCAGGAAGTTCTTCGCCAAGGTTTCGGGAAGAGTCGAAGTGGTGGATTATTCAACAAGAAAAGAGATCAGAATCTACAAGACGAAAAGAAGAAAACTCTTCCCGGGTTATGTGTTCGTGGAAATGATCATGAACGATGAGGCCTACAATTTCGTTCGTTCCGTGCCATACGTTATGGGGTTTGTCAGTTCGGGAGGACAACCCGTTCCCGTAAAAGACAGAGAAATGAGACCTATTTTGAGACTCGCGGGCCTCGAAGAGTACGAAGAGAAGAAGAAACCTGTGAAGGTCGAACTCGGTTTCAAGGTTGGAGACATGGTGAAGATAATAAGCGGTCCCTTCGAAGATTTTGCGGGTGTTATAAAGGAAATCGATCCAGAGAGACAGGAATTGAAAGTAAACGTAACTATATTCGGACGTGAAACTCCTGTTGTTCTTCATGTTTCTGAAGTGGAGAAAATCGAGTGAGAAAACGTGGGAGGAGGAATCCGCACCACGCATAGGGAGGTTCGAACATGGCGAAGAAAGTAGCGGCTCAGATTAAATTACAACTGCCTGCCGGAAAAGCCACGCCGGCTCCACCCGTTGGACCCGCCTTGGGTCAGCACGGTGTTAACATCATGGAGTTTTGTAAAAGGTTCAATGCCGAAACAGCGGATAAAGCAGGCATGATACTTCCTGTTGTTATCACAGTGTACGAAGACAAGTCGTTCACTTTCATCATCAAAACACCACCTGCTTCCTTCCTTCTCAAGAAAGCAGCGGGTATAGAGAAGGGTTCTTCCGAGCCAAAAAGAAAGATAGTTGGAAAAGTTACCAGAAAACAGATTGAAGAAATAGCGAAAACAAAGATGCCAGATTTGAACGCAAACAGCTTGGAAGCAGCCATGAAGATCATTGAAGGAACCGCTAAGAGTATGGGAATAGAAGTAGTGGACTGATGTAACGGAAAGGAGGAGGCGCAATGCCGAAGCACTCCAAGAGGTATCTTGAAGCAAGGAAACTGGTGGACAGAACAAAGTACTACGATCTTGACGAAGCCATAGAACTCGTTAAAAAAACTGCCACGGCGAAATTCGATGAAACGATAGAACTCCACATTCAAACTGGAATAGACTACAGGAAACCTGAACAGCACATCAGAGGAACGATCGTGCTTCCACACGGGACAGGTAAGGAAGTCAAGGTTCTGGTGTTTGCCAAAGGTGAAAAGGCAAAAGAGGCTTTGGAAGCGGGCGCGGATTACGTAGGAGCTGAGGATCTTGTAGAAAAAATAGAAAAAGAAGGTTTTCTCGATTTCGATGTTGCAATAGCCACACCTGATATGATGAGAATAATCGGAAGGCTCGGAAAGATTCTGGGACCAAGAGGTTTGATGCCATCGCCCAAATCTGGAACGGTGACTCAGGAAGTAGCAGAAGCGGTTAAAGAGTTTAAAAAAGGAAGAATCGAGGTCAGAACGGACAAAACTGGGAACATCCACATACCCGTTGGTAAGAGGAGCTTTGATAACGAGAAACTGAAGGAAAACATAATCGCGGCAATAAAACAGATCATGCAGATGAAACCCGCAGGTGTGAAAGGACAGTTCATAAAAAAAGTGGTTTTGGCTTCTACAATGGGACCCGGTATAAAATTGAATCTTCAGAGTTTGTTGAAAGAGTAAAGCAATCGAAAACTCAATAAGACGCCGTAGATGGCAGGGCCCGTGGGGTTAAAGATCCTGCCGGAGGCGTCCCAGAAAGGTTCTATGACCTTTTTGTGGACCCTCCGGGGTCCACAAAATTTTTTTGGGAGGTGAATCCTTTGCTGACCAGGCAACAGAAAGAACTCATAGTTAAAGAAATGAGTGAAATATTCAAAAAGACATCGCTGATACTCTTTGCCGATTTCCTGGGTTTCACGGTAGCTGATCTCACCGAGCTTCGTTCTAGATTGAGAGAAAAGTACGGAGATGGAGCAAGGTTCAGGGTTGTGAAGAACACTCTCTTGAATCTCGCTCTCAAGAACGCTGAGTACGAAGGTTACGAAGAATTTCTCAAGGGACCCACAGCTGTACTCTACGTCACTGAAGGAGACCCTGTAGAAGCTGTCAAGATAATTTACAACTTTTACAAGGATAAGAAAGCAGATCTTTCGAGGCTCAAGGGTGGTTTCCTCGAAGGAAAGAAATTCACGGCAGAAGAAGTGGAAAACATTGCGAAACTCCCATCCAAAGAAGAGCTCTACGCTATGCTCGTTGGTCGCGTGAAAGCTCCGATTACCGGTCTTGTGTTTGCATTGAGTGGTATTTTGAGGAATCTCGTGTATGTGCTCAATGCTATTAAAGAGAAAAAATCTGAATGATGGAGGTGTTTGAAGATGACGATTGATGAAATCATCGAAGCGATTGAGAAACTCACAGTTTCAGAGCTTGCAGAACTCGTGAAGAAGCTCGAAGACAAATTTGGAGTGACTGCTGCTGCACCTGTGGCTGTCGCTGCTGCCCCAGTTGCTGGAGCAGCTGCCGGTGCCGCTCAGGAAGAAAAGACAGAGTTTGACGTCGTTTTGAAGAGCTTCGGCCAGAACAAGATTCAGGTCATCAAAGTTGTCAGGGAAATCACCGGACTCGGTCTCAAGGAAGCCAAAGACCTCGTCGAAAAAGCCGGTTCACCCGATGCAGTCATTAAGAGCGGTGTTTCCAAAGAAGAGGCAGAAGAGATCAAGAAGAAACTCGAAGAAGCTGGTGCTGAAGTGGAACTGAAGTAAATTTTCGTTTGTGAAAAAAGAATGTTGCAACCCTGTACCGCCTCTTGCCGGTACAGGGTTTTTGTGTTTTAATAAATAGAGTGTGGTACAAACGTTCTTCCTCACCATGTTGTTTCCTTTCCGTTCGATCCAAGCAAAACCCGGGAGAGAAATCCTGGGAGTTTCTTATTCCACATTGAGAGGTGAGAAAATGAAAGAGATCTCTTGCGGTAGGAGGACGAGGGTTTCTTTCGGCAAGAGCCGAGAGCCCCTGCCAATTCCAGACCTCGTGGAGATCCAGAAGAGTTCCTACCGAAGATTCCTCGAAGAAGGTTTGCTTGAAGTCCTCAAGAAATTTTCTCCCATTTATTCGCAGGCGACCCGCTCAGATTTGAGAAAATCAGACAGAGGATTTGCTCTCGAGTTTGTTTCAACCAGAACAGGAGAACCTGCCATCGATCCCCTTGAATGTAAAGCGAAGGGTCTAACCTACAGTGTTCCGATATATGCGACGGCTCGTCTCACCGATATGAAAAGCGGTGAGATGAAGGAAGAAGAAGTGTTCCTTGGCTACATTCCCTACATGACGGATCGTGGAACGTTCATAATAAACGGAGCAGAAAGGGTTGTAGTCAATCAGATAGTGGTTTCCCCAGGGCTTTACTTCTCGTCTGAGTACATAGACAGAGAAGAATACGGCGGGTACTTTCTCCCTTCTCGAGGTGCATGGCTCGAAGTCATCCTCGATCCCTACGATGGAGTTCTTTACGCGGGCCTTGACGGAAAGAAGGTCAACCTTTTCCTCTTTCTGAAAACGATCGGTTACGAAAAAGATGAGGATATCCTCTCCCTTTATCCCACCTATCTGGATGCCGACGATGAAGATAGTCTCCTGCTCCACGTGGGCTCCATTCTGCTCGAAGACATCTACGATGGTGACAGGAAGATCGCTGAAAAATGGGATATCCTGACCAAAGATCTCGCGGAAAGGATTCTGATGATAGATGACATAAATCAGATAAAAATAGTTCATCCAATAGCTCAAAATACATTTGAAAAGATGCTGGAAGTGGTGTCTTCCTCGAGCGAAGAGGGAGAGGAAGAAGAGGAAAAGACAAAGATTTACGGTTTAAACGAGGTCACCGTTGTGGACGCATATCTGGAAATTTTCAGGAGATTGCGACCCGAAGAACTTCCAAGAATAAACGCGGCAAAAAGGTATCTGCACGACCTCTTCTTCAATCCAGAAAGGTACGATCTTTCCGAGGTGGGAAGATACAAAGTCAACGAAAGACTCAGAAACGCTTACATCAGGTACCTCATAGAGGTTGAAGGGGAAGATCCCGAAGAGGCGAGGAAGAAGGTTTACAACGAAACTTCTCTCGTTCTGAAACCACTTGATATAGTCCTCGCTTCCAGAATTCTCTTCGACTACTTTGAGAGAAGATACGTCAACGATTTTGAAATAGATTCCTACGAGTTGAAGAATCTGATCAGAATCTTCAAGGAAGAATACTTGGAAAAGAGAAAAACGGCTCCCTACGATCTCAGAAAACTTGTATCTGTGTTCCGGAGAAATTACGGAGTAACATCTGATCTCGGTGTGTTTGCTGCTATCAGGTATGTTTCCAACATAAACAAAGAGCTTCCTTCGATACCTTTCGATACGAAGGATCACCTCGGGAACAAACGTGTTAGAACCGTTGGAGAACTCGTTCAGAGAGAGTTCGAGAGATTGTTCGCAAGGGCGCAGAAGGCCATTCAGGAAAGACTCACACTCATAAACTCTTTGAGTAAGGTTTCCATTCAGAGCCTTATAAACATAAAATCCATCATATCAACGGTCAACCAGTTCTTCGCGATGAACCAGCTTTCTCAGTTCATGGATCAGGTGAATCCTCTGTCGGAACTCACTCACAAAAGAAGGGTTTCTGCTGTCGGACCCGGTGGATTGAGAAGAGAATCCAAAGTCTTCGAAGCAAGAAACGTGCACTACTCTCAGTACGGAAGGCTGTGTCCCATTGAAACACCCGAAGGCGCGAACATAGGATTCATAACATCTCTGGCTATATACGCTAAAATCGATGAATACGGATTTCTCATGACTCCTTATAGAAAGGTAGTCAATGGAAAAGTAACGGATGAAGTGGTCTATCTGAGGGCCAACGAAGAAGAAGAGTACAAAATCATACCTGCCACCACACCCGTGGATGAAGAGGGCAACATAATACCAGAGAGAGTAGTGGCTCGAATGGGTGAAGATATCAGGCTTGTTCCCAAAGAAGAAGTAGATTTCATGGATGTATCGACGAAGCAACCCTTCAGTGTCTCGGCTTCACTCATTCCGTTCCTCGAACACGACGACGCCAGCCGAGCCCTCATGGGTTCGAACATGCAGAGGCAGGCCGTCCCACTTCTGAAAACAGAAGCACCCCTCGTTGGAACTGGAATGGAATGGGAAGCAGCGAAAAATTCTGGTTATGTTATTCTCGCAGAACACGATGGAATAGTGAAAGAGGTCGACGCTGCCAGAGTTGTTGTTCACAGAACGGACGAGAATGGAAATCTCATGTACGACGATAAAGGCAATCCAGTGGTTGATGAATACAGACTTCTAAAGTTTGTGAGATCCAACCAGGATACGATGATAAATCAAAAACCCATCGTGAACGAAGGCGATTTTGTGAAGAAGGGTGATCCCATAGCCGACGGTCCGGCAACCGACATGGGAGAACTGGCACTTGGAAGGAACATCCTCGTTGCCTTCATGCCATGGGAAGGTTACAACTACGAGGACGCCATCCTTGTGAGTCAGGAGCTTCTCGAAGAAGACGTCTTCACATCGATCCACATAGAAGTTTATGAAACTCAAGCAAGAGAAACGAGGCTCGGTCCTGAAGAGATCACCGCTGATATACCGAACGTGAGCAAAGAACTTCTGAAAAATCTCGATGAGAACGGAATCATCAGAGTTGGAGCGTACGTTGTGAGTGACTATGGAGTGGGTTCTCAGGCGATACTGGTTGGAAAAGTGACGCCGAAAGGCGAAGGAGACACAACACCCGAAGAAAAGATCATCAGATCCGTTTTTGGTGAACGCGGAAGAGACGTGAAGGATACATCTCTCAGGCTGCCTCACGGGGTTGAGGGAAGAGTTATAAGGGTCGATGTTTACGATCAAAACGATATAGCAGAACTGGGAGCGGGAGTTTTGAAACTCGTCAGGGTGTACGTTGCCTCAAGAAAGACGCTCGACATCGGAGACAAACTCGCAGGACGCCACGGAAACAAAGGAGTCGTTTCAAACATACTTCCAAAAGAAGACATGCCGTTCCTACCCGATGGAACACCGGTTCAGATGGTACTGAACCCGCTGGGAATACCTTCACGTATGAACGTCGGTCAGATTCTGGAAACGCACCTTGGATGGCTCGCCAAACTAACTGGAAAATGGTTCGCAACTCCTGTGTTCGAAGGGGCGAAAGAAGACGAAATTCTCAGACCGCTCTACGAAGAAAGGAAGAAGAGAGGCCTTCACCTTGGAGACGACGAAAACAATCCGAATGGAAAAGTGGTTCTCAGAGATGGAAGAACGGGAGAACCCTTCGACAATCCTGTGGTGGTTGGTTACATGTACATGCTGAAACTCATCCATATAGCCAAAGAAAAGATTCACGCAAGGTCCACAGGACCGTACTCTCTCATTCACCAGCAGCCTCTCGGTGGAAAGTCTCACTTCGGTGGACAGAGGCTTGGAGAAATGGAGGTCTGGGCTCTGGAGGCCTATGGAGCTGCTCATACTCTTGCGGAGATGCTCACCATAAAATCCGACGACATAAAAGGAAGAAACGAAGCCTATAAAGCCATACTGAAGAACATGAATATACCTGAACCTGGTGTTCCCGAAAGCTTTAGGGTTCTCATCAAAGAACTCAGAGGTCTCGCGCTCGATGTGAGACTCTACGATGAGAACGGTAACGAGATAGATATCGACAAGTACTGATTGGGAGGTTGGTAGAATGCCAATGTCCTCTTTCAAGAGGAAGATAAAGGCAATTCAGATAAAGATAGCCTCTCCGGAAGTGATAAGAAGCTGGTCTGGAGGAGAGGTCAAGAAACCAGAAACGATCAACTACAGGACATTCAAGCCCGAGAGAGACGGCCTTTTCTGTGAGAGGATTTTTGGTCCTGTGAAGGACTACGAATGTGCCTGTGGTAAGTACAAGGGGAAGAAATACGAAGGTACCGTCTGTGAAAGGTGTGGAGTCAGGGTCGAATCCAGAGAAGCCAGAAGAAAAAGAATGGGACACATAGAACTGGCAGCACCCGCTGTGCACATCTGGTATCTCGAGAGCATACCGAGTGTTCTCGGAACACTCTTGAACATGAGCACTTCAGACCTGGAAAACATCATCTACTACGGCAGTCGCCGTGTCATAGAAAGAGCTTTTATTGTGACTGATCCCAAAGATACTCCGTTCTCCCAGGGGGATGTGATCTACGAGACCGAGTACAGGATATACAGAAAAAAGTGGGATTTCGATGTTGAACAGGCGTTTGTGGTGAAGAATCCAAAATCTCCTGTTCTTTCCGATATCGATGGAGAAGTGACTTTGAAGACAGAAAAGTCCATCACAGGAAGGGAAATCACCTGGATCATTGTGAAGAACATCACCAGAGCCACACACACGGTGCTCCCTGGAATGATTCTCGTTGTGAAAGATGGCCAAGAAGTGGAAAAAGGACAGGATCTGACAAAAGAAATGACAATCGACCCTGTTTACGCTCCGTTTGACGGTCACGTGGAAATAGATGAACTTTCGAATACTATTACGTTGAAACCTCTCACAACCAGTAAGGATCAGCCGGTTGTTTTCACGATTCCTTATGGAGCGAAGATTCTTGTTTCGAACGGCCAGAAGGTGAAAAAAGGTGATCAGATCACGACTTCTACCAGCCTCCCAGCCGTCAAAGCGAGCATATCTGGTACAGTGAGATTTGGTTCCAACCTCAACATAAGAGCACTTGAAGACGGAAACTTCGAAGTCCTTTCCACCGGTGAAGTCTATGTAGAACAGGTTATAGAGGAGAGAAAATATCCTGTCTTTGAAGGAGCGCTTGTCTACGTTAACAACGGCGACCAGGTGAAGAAAGGAGATCACCTGGCTGACAGATTCCTCTTCGAGGAAGAATACCTCTCTGCCACCGAGTACAAAATCTTCGAGTCGCACTATCCAACCATGTTCGATGTTGAAGAGAGAACGGAAAACGACAGACCGATTGTGGTCATAACGGATATAGATCCCGAGGTTTCCAAAGAAACGGGTTTGAAGGTTGGCGATATAGTCACAGAAAACGAGTACGAAGCATACCTTCAGATCTATCCAGAAAAGATAGTGGCTGATGCCGGGGCACAGGCGATAAAGAAACTGCTTCAGAATCTGGATCTGGAAGCGCTTCAGGCAGAAATTGAAGCGGAACTCAAAAAGTTACCTTCTTCCAGCTCGAAGGCGATAAAGCTCAGAAGAAGGTTGAAGATGGTAAAGGATTTCCTGAAATCTGGTAACAAACCCGAATGGATGGTTCTTGAGGTTGTTCCTGTGATTCCACCCGACCTCAGGCCGATGATACAGATCGAGGGAGGAAGGTTCGCCACAACAGACCTCAACGAACTTTACAGAAGACTCATAAACAGAAACAACAGACTCAAAAAGCTTCTGGAGCTCGGGGCACCTGAGATCATTCTGAGAAACGAGAAAAGAATGCTTCAAGAAGCGGTTGACGCTCTCATTCACAACGGTTCTGATTCGGAAGGAAAGAGAAGCAGAAGAGCCGTTTTGAAAGATAGAAACGGTAGGCCTCTGAAATCGCTCACCGATCTACTGAAAGGAAAGAAAGGAAGATTCAGAAGGAACCTGCTTGGAAAGCGTGTGGATTACTCTGGAAGAGCGGTTATTGTCGTGGGCCCAAATCTGAAGATACACCAGTGCGGTATTCCAAAGAAAATGGCAATGGAGCTCTTCAAACCGTTTGTTCTGGCGAAACTCCTTGGAGAGGGTTCTTCCAGCAAAACCATGAGAAAGGTCAAGAAAGCGATCATAGAAAAAGAGATGCCGGAAGCCTGGGAAGTGCTTGAAGAAGTGATAAAGGGAAGCGTCGTTCTTTTGAACAGAGCTCCCACACTCCACAGGATGTCAATTCAGGCGTTTGAACCAAAACTCGTTGAAGGAAACGCCATACAGCTCCATCCTGTCGTGTGTCCACCATTCAACGCGGATTTTGACGGTGACCAGATGGCGGTTCATGTACCGCTTTCGGCCGCGGCGCAGGCAGAGGCAAGATTTCTCATGCTTTCGAGATACAACATCATCTCCCCAGCACACGGGAAGCCGATTTCGCTGCCGACGCAGGATATCATCATAGGTTCTTACTACCTCACAACAGTTGGTAAAGAATTCGACTCACTGAAAGAAGAAGATGTGAAATGGAAGTTCTCTTCGCCCGAAGAGGCGATGCTGGCTTACCACCTTGGATTCATAAAACTTCACACTCCGATTCTGATAAAGGTTGCTGTCAACGGCGAGGAAAAACGAATAAAGACGACTCTGGGAAGAGTGATCTTCAACGGCATTCTCCCGGAAGATTTGAGGGATTACAATAGAATTTTCGACAAAAAACAGATAAACGCTCTCGTCTATGAAACGTTCAAGAGACACGGTATAGACAGAGCTGCGGATCTCTTGGATGACATAAAAGACATCGGTTTCCACTACGCAACCGTTTCCGGTCTGACTCTCTCGTTGAAAGATCTGAAGATACCACCAGAGAGAGATGAGATTCTCAGGAAGACCTGGGAGAAGGTCAGAATAATCGAAGAGAATTACGAAAAGGGCTTCCTGACGGAGGAACAGAGAAAGAGTGAAATCATACGACTCTGGATGAGTGTGACGGAGGAGATCACAAAACTCACATCCAAAACGCTCGCAGAGGATCCGTTCAACCCCATATACATGATGGTGAACTCTGGTGCTAGAGGTAACATAGATCAGGTGAAACAGCTCGCCGGTATCAGAGGTTTGATGATCAAGGCGTACGACCCAAGATCCAGGGAAATAAAGTCCAAGATCTTCAAGGGTCAGGCGATCCACGAAGCACTCACATTCGATTACCCGGTCGATAAGAACCTCAGAGAAGGTGTTGACATCCTGCAGTTCTTCATTTCCACCTACGGTGCCAGAAAAGGACAGGTTGACACAGCAATGAACACATCCTTTGCGGGATATCTGACGAGGCGTCTTGTGGATGTAGCCCAGAGCGTTACAGTGGCGGAACCCGACTGTGGAACACATGAGGGAATCAGAGCCATGGATCTGATAAAAGAAGGAACAGTCGTGGAAAAGATGAACGAGTTCCTCTTCGGTAGAGTGCTCGCAAGGGACGTGCTTGATCCAGAAACAAAAGAAGTTTTAAAGAATCCAGAAACGGGCAAGGAATACACGAGAAACACCATGCTCACAGACGACGATGCGAACTTCCTGGCTTCTTACAAGAAAATGGTTGACGTTGTGAGGTACGAAGAGATAGACATAACAGAACTCTCACTCCCCAACATGTACGCCGAGATAGCAGAACCCGTTGGAGAGTACGAAGAAGGAACGGAACTCACCTGGGATGTGATAAAAGCTGCTAAGAACGAAGGGAAATACCGCATAAAGGTGAAGGTCTATCCTGTCGTTGGAACTGTTTACGCGGAAGAGGAACCTTTGTACGATAAAAAAGGTGAAAGACAGCTTCTCGTGTACCAGGAAGTGATAAACGAGATCGTGGCGAAGATGCTCGAAGAAAATGGAATAGAAAAAGTTTCCGTGAGACCCGATATCATTGTGAGATCGCCTCTCACCTGTGAGTCCGAGTACGGCGTCTGCGCTGCCTGTTACGGTATGGATCTTTCCAACCACAAGATAGTGAACGTCGGAGAAGCGGTGGGAGTTGTGGCCGCTCAGTCCATAGGAGAGCCCGGCACACAGCTCACGATGAGAACATTCCACGTTGGAGGAGTCATGGGTGCGAGCGACATCGTCAGCGGTCTCACAACTGTGGAGAAGACGTTCGAACCGTACGCGTTCTTGAGAGAAGAAAAGAGCGGTGGAAAGAAAGAAATCAGAAAATACTATGGATCCGAAGCCATTCTGTGTGAGGTCGATGGTTTCGTTAAAGACATAGCAACCGATGAAAGTGGTAGAACGGTGATTTACATCGAGGATTACGCCGGTAACATCCACGCTTACAAAGTACCGAAGAGAGCGAAAGTAAGGGTAGAAAAAGGCCAGAAAGTCCTGAGAGGAGAAACCCTCACCAGCGGCGCCATTGTGTGGTGGAAACTCCTGGAGCTCGAATCAGAAAAAGGTGTAATGACGGCGATGAATCTGCTGAAGATCATAAAGAACGCCTACGTCCAGCAGGGTGTGAGTATACACGACAAGCACTTCGAGATCATATTCAAACAGATGCTAAGCATGGCAACGATCGTCGATCCTGGAGACAGCGATTACTTGCCGGATCAACTTGTGCCGCTTGTGGATATAAAGAGATTCAACAGGGAAATCCTCGAAGGAAATGCGAAAGTGGAAGAGAACAGGAAGTGGGTCATAGGAAAGACGCTCGCGAAGAGGATCATCACGGAAACAGAAGAGGGAGAACTCGTGGAACTCGCGCAAAAAGGCGATGAAGTGACCGAGGAACTTTTGAAGAAGATCATAGAAGCGGGAATAAAAGAGATCGACGTCTTCGAAAAAGATAAAGTTGTGACGTACCAGATTCTCCCGAAGGAACCTATCAAGTACAAGAGAAGACTCCTGTCGCTCAAGAAAGCGGCTCTTAACTACCCCGGCTGGCTCAGCGCGGCTGCGTTCGAAGAAACTGCGTGGGTGTTGACCGCAGCGGCGATCGAAGGAAAGGTCGATCCGCTCATTGGATTGAAGGAAAACGTGATCGTTGGTCAGCTGATACCCGCAGGAACCGGTCTCGATGTCTTCGCGGGAATCCAGGTGGAAGAAACCCCAAGGGCTGCAGTGGAAGAAGAACTCGCGTGAGAAACAAAAAGAAAAAAAGAAGGGGCTCCTTTCGGAGCCCCTTTTATTTTTTACTCTTCTGCTTTCCAGAGCACGTAGTAGTCGTCGCCAGGTCTCATTGGATTGTGGTACCATCCTTTGACCCAGCTTCTCTGGACTCTCACACCGAGCGGCTGATAGAGAGGCATACCGAGGGCGTGCTTCATTGCGAACCTCTGGATCTCTTCGTAGAGTGCCTGTCTTTCTGCAGGATCGGTCTTCGCGATCGCTTCTTCTATGAGTTCGTCGAGACTTCTGCCACCAAGGTCGGGATGTGGTGTGGAAACAAACTTTCTGAAGTTTTCACCCTGTCTTCCAGAGTAAACTCCTGCACTGTGGTAGTATGTGAAGATGAAGTTGTGAGGATCCGGATAATCTGCGAGCCATCCTATGATGAAGGCAGGCACTTCTCCTCTCTTGGTTGCGTCGAGATACGTAGGCCACTGAACGCCTCTCACTTCAACTTTAAACTTCGGATTGATCATCTCGATGTATGCCTTCAGCATTTCTGCGGCTTGTCTTCTCACTTCATTTCCGGTGTTGTAAAGCAACGTGATCTTGAATCCTTTCTTCCAGACTTCACCGTTCCATGCCTTCTTGAAGTACTCCGTTGCTTTCACAATATCGAAGTGTGGAGCGTCGGGATCGTTCAGCAGCTCTTCGTTGAATCCGAGGAGTCCTTCTGGAAGGTCTGTTGGTATCTTTCTACCAAGACCTTTGAGCACTTCGTTTATGAATGTGTCGTAGTCGAACGCGTAGATGAAGGCTTTTCTCACATTCTCATCGCTGAAGAAATCGGGTGGTATTCCGTTTCCGTCGAGTTTTCCAGAGCCTATGTACTTGCTGTCTTCGGGAACGTTCCACGCGAAGTGAAGGGATGTTACCGCAAGTTCAGGAAGTCCCTTTACAACGGTGACACCGGGTTTTCCTTCCACCTGCTCGAGGTACTGGGTTGGGACAGCACAGATATCGGCGTCTCCCTGAAGGAACATCGCCCTTCTTGTGCTCCACTCGTCGATTCCCCAGATAATGACTCTTTTGATCTTCGCGGGTTCTCTCCAGTAGTTGTCGTTTCGCTCGAGGATGACTTTCTGCTGAGCTCTGTCCCATTCGACGAATTTGAAGGGTCCAGTTCCGTTCATTCTCGCGTAGAGAGGAGAATCTTCTTTTCTGATATCGTGGTACTTCCACCAGGTATCGGCTCTTCCGTCCCAGCATCCTATCTCTATACACCACTCTTTGTCGAGGACAGCACTCCAGCTGGCGCTCTGGGCGAGTATGTACATGAACGGTGCGAAGGGTCTCACAAGGTGGAACACAACGGCGTCACCTTCAACTTCGATGGCGGGATCGATGTAATCCGTGTAGATCTTTATGAGAGCGTCTCTGTACTCTGGAAGCGGCTCACCGTTTTCGTCGAAGAGTTCGCTATAAGGCTTGCCGATCTTTTCCTCGACGAAAGTTTCCAGTGAATCCACACCGAACAGGGCTTCCCAGAGCATCCACATGGGACCCGCTGTTGGATCGAAGATGAGACCTCTTTCAAAGCTGTATTCCACGTCTTCTGGTGTGAGATCTCCTCCTTCGTGGAACTTCACGCCTTTCCTGATGTAGAACTTGTAAGTTTTCCCGTCGTCCAGAATTTCCCATCTTTCCGCAAGGCGTGGTTCGAATTCTGTGAGGCTCTCTCCTTTGTAAGCGATCAGGTTCTCGTACACGTTGTAGATAACTTCACCACTCGCCGTGTCATAAGCGAAGTGTGGGTCGAGAGTGTCGGGTTCTCCAATGGTGGCGTCGATTATGGTGTCAGGGTTCTTCACTAGGGTTCTTCACTTCGGCCAGTACCAGAACTGATAGGACTGCCAGGAACAGCACAAACAGTTTCTTCATAGCGAAACCCCCTTTCCAAAAATGTGATGACTCCTTACTATATTTGAATTATAGCATACTGTGCCTATCGGGGAACGACTCTGTAGCGATATTCATCCGTTAGAGGTCTGTATCCTTCATACCTTACGACAGCCCCGTTTTTAAGGACTTCCGTTATCTCGTTTTGACCAGCCTTTTCCAGTGTCGCGGTAAAATCCACTCTGTACACGAACCTGGTGTTTTCGTTGAAGGGCCAGATTTTTATGATCTTCTGGAGGGGAGAAAGGAGTACAAGGTGAACACCATCGGGAACGTCTGTTCTCACACGGCAAACGGAAAGACCATCCGTCACGATGTTTCTCGAAACTCTTTTGACAAGCACAGGAAGGATCCTACCATACGTGAAGACATCGTCTATACGGGCAAAGAGTCCTGTGGGAACTTCATGAACGGGTGTCAACGGGAATCCCATGCTCTTTTCCTCGAGCTCGGTGATGTCTCCTATTTTGATGTTTGAACTTTCCTGCTCTACCTTTTCTCCGAAGAGGCTTCGAATCTCCAGAATATCTTTTTCCACCCTTTTGTTCAGTTCCTCTAGTGCTAGTTTTCTGTTTTCATAAAGTTTGTCGAAGGCGCCTGCTGTGATCAAGCTTTCCACAACGTTTCTCGGAACTCCGGTTACCCTCTCCTGAAGTTCCCTCACACTGCTGACCGGCCTGATTTTTTCGATCTGTTCAACCAGGGTCACGCCCACTCCTTTCACAACCGTCAGGGGAAGGTAAACGTCTTTACCGTGAAAGACCAGATCTTTCCCAGAGATGTTGATATCTGGAGGATGCACCCTGTATCCTTCATTTCTCAGTTCCTGAACGGCAAGGAAGATCTTTCCAGCGTCGGAAGAATTGTACGCAAAGTAGAGTTTGAAAAATTCTTCAAGATGATGGGCTTTCAAATATGCCGTCTGGTATGTGATGTGGGCGTACGCGACGCTGTGGGATTTGTTGAAGGCATAAGAGGAAAAGTTCAGGAGGATCTCGAGAATCTGTTCTGCGTTTTCCATGCCTTTTTCAAGAAGGCCTTTTTTCATCTTTTCAAGGAGAGGTTCCATTTTTTCTCTTTCTTTCTTTGCAATGGCCCTTCTCAAAATATCCGCTTCGGTGCCTGAGAGGCCCGCGAACATGGCGAGTCGCATGATCTGTTCCTGATAGATCAGAACCCCTCTTGTCTCTGGAAACATCTTCCTGAAAAACGCGGGAACGTTCTTCGAATTCGAAAACATAACGTCCAAGCCAGACCTCAATGGACCAGGTCTGTTGAGGGCAAGGAGAATGGAGAGTTCGTCCATGTTTCTGGGAGAGATTCTTCTGCATAGTTTTCTTGCCTGGAGACCTTCGAGCTGAAACACACCGAGAGTTTTTCCCTTGGAGATGAGATGATACGTTTTTTCATCCGAGTAATCGAAAATTTCTTTTTTGAAATCCTTTATGAACGAGAGTGTTTTAAGACCCAGTATATCGATCTTCACAACACCTATTTCTTGAAGATCGTACATGTCGTAGTCCGTTATCGGGATATCTTCTTCTGTTCTTGTAGGTAGTGGCAGAGGGTTTTCTGAGATCACGACTCCCGCGGCGTGAACACTGGGGTGGTGCGGCAGTCCGTAAACGGTTTTGTAGATTTCGTTTTTCTCTTCAAGAGACGCATCTGGAAGAACGGAGTTTATGAGGTTTTTCAGAGATTTCTCTGTGAGGTTTCCGAAGGTTGAAACTTGATAGACTTGAAAAGACTTTGATAATTCCTTTATCAGGTCTTTTCTTCTCCTGTCTTCCACATCCACATCTATATCGGGTGGTTCCTGCCTTTCTTCGTTCAAGAAGCGTTCGAAGAGAAGGTCGTATTTTATTGGATCTACCTCTGTTATTCCGCACAGGTATGCAACGAGAGAACCAACCGCACTTCCTCTTCCAGGACCGACTTTTATGCCCATTTTCTTTGCGATCTCTACCACTTTTTCCACCGTGTAGATGTACGGGGTGAAACCCTTTCTTTTTATCACCTCGAGTTCTCTTTTCAGACGGCTAATGTACTCTTCACCCAATGGTTCTGCCTTTTTTATTAGTAATTCGTTCCAATTTTTAGGAGGAGTGGGAAATCTGTGATTCACTCTGAGATCGTAGGCTTCTGCGTTCAGAATGTCGGCCACATCTTCACATTTTTCTGGAAAACCCTGAACGTCTTCGTCGAGTCCGAAGATCTTTCTCATGAAGATGCTGGCCTTTTTTTCAGAGGCATCGAGATATCTCACAGGTGTTAGTTCGCTTTCTTGGAAAACAGGTATGTCTTCGATTTCATGTGTTTCTCCGTTGTAGTACCTGACCAGGCTGTCGAATTCCTCTCTGTTTCTCGCGACGAAGATTCTGCCGTCTTTCCAGAGACCGTGAACCGGTATCAGGCCGTGTTTCCTCATGATCGTGTTGAACTTCACGGCGGCGTGGAAGTTTCTGTCGGCGAGGATGACTGATTTCAGTCCCTTTCTTTTCAAGAGAAGGGCCAGTTTTTCGAATCGAACGACTGAGCCATCGAAAGAATAGGGAGATATCACCCATGGAATCATGATCTTTCCCTCACGTATTCATGGATCCTTCTGATGGCTTCTTTGAAGTCCTCCGGCAGAGGTGAGACGAACTCCATCCATTCGCCCGTTCGAGGGTGGAAGAAACCGAGTTTCAGGGCGTGAAGCATCTGCCTTTTTATTCCGAAGATCTCATCCTCTTTCGGCTTCCCGTAGATTTTGTCTCCCATAATCGGATGACCGAGGCTTTTCATGTGCACCCTGATCTGGTGTGTTCTACCTGTTTTGGGAAAGGCGAGAACGAGTGTAGCGACATCATCGAACCTTTTCAGAACTCTGTACTCTGTGATCGCTTCTTTCCCTGTTTCAACGACAGCCATTTTTATCCTCAGAACAGGGTGCCTTGCGAGAGGAAGGTCGATAACTCCTTCATCATTTTTCATTTTGCCCTTCACCAGGAGTATGTAAGTCTTCTTCACCTTTCGATCTTTGAACTGCTTCGAGAGGCTCTGATGGGCGAAGTCGTTCTTGGCTACCACTATAACACCGGAGGTTTCTTTGTCGAGTCTGTGAACTATTCCCGGACGGAGCTTTCCCCCAACTCCCTGAAGATCTTTGCAGTGATGAAGAAGGGCGTTCACAAGAGTTCCGCTGAGTTTGGAGGGAACAGGATGAACGATCATGTCTCCGGGTTTGTCGATAACTATGATGTCTCTATCTTCATAAAGAACTTTCAATTCTATCTCTTCGGGTTGAACGGTCGCTTCCTGCGGCTTTTCAGGGAGGTCAACCTCTACTATTTCACCCTCTTTCAACTTGTAACTTGGTTTTTTAATCTGACCGTTGACCTTCACTTTGCCCTCTTTTATCGCTTTTTGAATCATTGATCTCGAGATCCATGATGGTGTCTTCTCCTTCAAAAACTGATCCAGTCTCCAGCCCTCTTCTCTTTTTTCGACTCTCCAAACTTTCATTGTCTCCACCTCTGAAAACTCCCAGTATCATAAGCGCTCCTCCGACTATGATGAACACATCCGCTAGGTTGAATATCGTTGGGAGAAAGGTCAAGTTCAGAAAATCAAGAACGTATCCGAATCTGATTCTGTCGAGAAGGTTGCCGAGAGCTCCCCCAAGAATGAAGCCCATGGCTATTCTTTCCAGCCTGCTGAACTTGAAAATATAAGGAAGCAGGGAGAGAAAAACAACAACGAACATCACGGTCCAGAGAAGCTGTTCGGAAAGATTTTTAAACAACCCGAGTGCGATTCCTCGGTTGGTTGCCTTCACGAATCTCAAAAAACCCGGAACTATGAAAAAAGTTCCGTGTATCTCGCTTGCTATCCGCTTTGTAAGCTGATCCAGAACAATTGTGAGAACCATCACAAACGCCATCTATTTCACCTTTCTGTAGATGAACGGTTTGTATATCTCGAATCCCAGTTCTTTGTAGTTGAAAATTCTTTCGGTGTTTCCGACGAAGAGGAACCCTCCCGGTTTCAGAGATTCAGCGAACTTTCGGTAAAGCTCATTTTTCGCTTCTGGTTCGAAGTAAATAACCACGTTTCGACACACTATCAGGTCGAAGTTCTTTTCGAACGGATCCTTCAAAAGATCGTGCCTTTTGAATTCCACGATTTTCTTCACAGAATCTTTTATCCTGTACCTTCCATCCGGTAGTTTCTCGAAATATTTTTCCAGGTATTCCTTTGGAGTACTGACGAAGGCCCTTTCTTCGTAAATCCCTTCCTGGGCCCTTCTTAGCACGCCGATGTCGATGTCCGTTGCCAGAATACGAGTTTTATAGGAAAGATTGAGTTCGTGAACCAGGATGGCCAGAGAATACGGTTCTTCTCCAGAGGAGCAGCCCGCACTCCAGAACTTCATTCTCAGAGAATTTTTTGCAATCAAAGGAATGATCTCATCTCTCAGTTCCCACCACTTTTCCGGATTTCTGAAGAACTCTGTCACGTTTATCGTCATCTTATCCATGAATTCATCGAGGTACTTCTTGTCCTTTATGAGCATGTTCAAATACTCTCTGTATCCCACGTTGTACTTTCTGAGAAGAAGTTCTGTTCTGCGCTTTACCCTCTGTGGTTTGTAAGAAGAGAGGTTCAGTCCGAACCTCTTTTCAACCTCTTTCACGAACCATTCGAATTCTTCCTGAGGGAATTCCTTCCACTCAAAATTCGACTGAAATTTGAAAGGCCCAATTTTCTTTTCCGATCTTTCCTCCTGCATGAAATCTACCCACCTTCCAGCTTCCTTCTACGTAGTCACTGTTGATGAAGATCCAGCCGTTTTCCTCCAGCAATGCCAAACCGGGTTTGAATTCTCCATCGTAAAGAAAACGAACCACCGTTTTTTTGTGTTCAAAGATCAAACCAATCCAGTTCGAAACACCAACTTTTAAACTCCCAAGTTCTAACCAGACACCGGGCTTTTCGTTTTCAACGAAGAGTTCAAGACCTGTATCGAACACTTTGAAGTTCAGCCCAATGTGGTAGTTATCATCGTTCGACAAAACGAGAAACACGGGTTTCTCCGTGAAAAAGAAAACATTTTCTCCGTTCCAGATTCCACCCATGAAACCAAGTCTCACATTCCAGCTCTTTTTGAACGGCACAAAGGTCGCTTTCAAAACTGCCGGTGCGTGATATTCGAACGAAAAATCATCGATTCCGAATCGGAAATAAACAGGATTGTCATAAATGAAAGGAAGGAGAGAGGGCTCCCCTTCCGAAAAACTTGCAAAGAAATCGAATCTGAACTTTCCTTCTATGAAATCTGTTTTGAGTTCAGGAGACAGTACAAAACCCACTATGGGAGTTTCATCATAAACTCCTGCTCCCACTTCGATGAAACCAGCGTATGCAGGAACAGTTGCCAGAATAAACAAAATCAGGATTATCCTTCCAGTCTGGAAAGTATCTCCTCCATCTCTTTGTCGTCCATTTCAAAGTTCGAATACACTTCCTGCACGTCGTCCATATCTTCCAGTGCGTTGAGGAATTCGAGGACTTTTTCGGCATCTTTACCCGTGACTTTCACCGTGTTTTTCGGAATGAATGTTACCTTCGCTTCCACTTCGTAACCGGCTTCTTCCAGCTTGCTCTTCACTTCTGAAAGATTCTCAGGTGCTGTGATTATCTGTATCGGATCTTCTGCGTCTTTTATGTCTTCCGCTCCCGCGTCTATAGCAATCATCATGAGCTCTTCCAGGTCTTTCACCTTGTCTCTCGAGATTTCGATAACTCCTTTTCTCTCGAATATCCAGCTCACCGAACCGCTTTCTGCAAGACTGCCACCGTATTTGTTGAACAGATGCCTGAGTTCCTGAGCAGTTCTGTTCTTGTTGTCTGTGAGCGCTCTGATGTACACAGCGACTCCTCCGGGTGCGTACCCTTCGTAGATCACTTCCTGGTAGTCTACACCTTCGAGTTCTCCCGTTCCTCTTTTTATGGCTCTTTCAATGTTTTCTTTGGGCATGTTTTCCGCCCTTGCTCTTTCAACTGCTGCTCTCAATCGCGGGTTTGTTTCTATGTTTCCTCCTCCTTCCCTTGCTGCAACGATGATTTCTCTGATCAGTTTTGTGAAGATCTTGGATTTCTTCGCATCCTGGGCCATCTTCCTGTGTTTAATATTGGCCCACTTGTTGTGACCTGACATCATTCCACCTCCTGCTGTCCTTTATATTTTAACACCACAATTGTCATATCATCGTGCTGCTGGGCATCTCCCATAAACGATTTAACTCTTTTTCTCAGTGCCTCCAGCAATTCAGCGGGTGTTTCACCTTTAAATTCCCTTAGAATCTTTTCGAGCCTTTCGTATCCGAATTCCTCACCCGCTTCGTTTCTTGCTTCTGTCAATCCATCAGAGTAGGATATCACGAATGTATCGGGTTTCAGGTGAATGGTGTGTTTTTTGTATTCCCACTCCGTTATACCAATTGGGATCGCGGAAGCTTCGATCTTGACTAGCTCTCCCTTATGCAAGAAATAAACTGGATTGTGGCCTGCGTTTATAAGATTCAAAGTTCCATCTGGAGATATCTCTATAAAAGCCATCGTTACAAAGCGATCGTTTGTCATGTCTTCACAGAGAATGGTGTTCAGCCTGTTCACAAGCTTTTCCAGATCGGGACACGTGGTGACCAGTACTTTCAGATAACTCCTCACAGCGCTCATGAGCAGAGCCGCCGGTACACTCTTTCCTGCCACATCACCCACGACTGTGAGAAATCTTTTCTCCTGTGACACGAAGAAATCGTAATAGTCTCCACCAACTTGAACAGCGGGTTGAGAGCAGGCATCTGCTTCTACGAAACCAATCTCTGGAATTTTCCGGGGAAGAAGATTTGTCTGTATCTGTCTTGCTATGTTCAATTGTTCTTCCAGTCTTTCTCGCTCTATCTCCTTTTTGAGAAAATCCAATCTGTCGAGAGCACTCGCTATGTATCTTGCCGTCATCTCAGCTATTTTCCTGTCGCCGGCGGTGAAAACCCCTCCGTCTTCTTTTCCAACGAAACACACATATCCGTAGTATTTGTTCCCTTTTATCGGTACAAACAGAAGATTTGAAAATTTCTCAGATTTCCCGGGTTCTATCAGAACAGTCTTTTCTGGATTTCCTATTTCTGGTTCTATTTCTTCTCTGTTCAGATCCCCGACTGTCAGTTCACTTTCAAGATGAACGAGATAGCTTTCGAATTTTATCACGTTCCTGAGGAGTCGAATAACCTTTTCCAGTTTGTCCTGCAAGCTCAAAGGAAATTCAAATGTTCCGAAAATCTCCGAGATTTCAAGCAGAGTTGATATTTCTTCGTACGAGCGCGAGAGTTCTTCGATCTGAGCTTCCATGAACATGGCCTGCTCTTCTAAGCTTTTTCGATATTCGTTTATCTCGTACTCCAGGATCTTCAGAAGATCATCTATTCCCTTCGAACAGTCGTGTTCAAGATTCAAGATTTCAGCGATTCTTTCGCAAATTTCCCTTTCATTCATTTAATAGATGCTTCACCTCCTCGATGAACTGGGAGGGACTGAACGGCTTTCTCATGACCTTTCTGGCACCCAGGGAAAGTGCCAGAGATTCGTCTTCTTCACCACCCTTTGCCGTGAGGACTATCACCGGAATTCTTTTCCATTCTTCTTTTTCCTGAAGCTTCTTCAACACGGTGAATCCATCCATCACGGGCATCATTATGTCGAGAACTATCAGGTCTGGTGTAAACTCCGAAAGCTTTTCCAGGGCTATCTGCCCGTTTTCCGCTTCTATCACTTCGTAACCTTCTTTTTTCAGATTGAAAGAAACGATTTTTCTCAGAACCGCCGAGTCATCAACGAGAAGAACTTTTTTAGACACGCGTACCCCTCCTTTCGAGGAGAGAAGAAAGAGGACCGTGTTCGGTCATGGCTTCTTCACATATGGGTAAGAAAAAAGTTCCTTCTTCTGCAAGGAGTAACGGGTTTATCAGTTTCTCCCTCTTTTGAGTATACCTGAAGATGTGATACTTTTTTCCACTCGATATTTCAAAATCAAGAAGACTCTCTTTGAACGAAACTTTTTTGTTCTTTTTCAAAATAGTCTTCTCCAGATCCACAGGTTTTTCTGAGATCACTAAGAAACGATACGAGTTGACCAGTTCGTTGATGTTTCCATCGAAGATCCATGCACTTTCTAAAGCGAAATCCTTTGGGAGAATGCTTTTCAGGGTTTCTATGTGTTTTTCTGAGATGTTTTTCACAAAGAGTTCCACGTAGAAAGCGAGGTTCACCACACCCACCGGCATGGCGTCGAGGAAACTCATCTTCGGTTTTGGATGGAAACCTTCCGTGAAAACGATCGAAAAATCTGCTCTCCTTATGGATCTTTCCACGAGTTTTATGGACTCAAGTGTTGAGAGAAATCTCCTCATTCCTTTTTTCTTGAATCTGAGAACGATCTTCATTTTGTCACTTCCTTCGGATAGCGGTAAATCAAGAGGAATGCTATACCAATGAATATCGGAAGGTAATAGGTGGAAATCCTCCAGATGAGAATGGAGGCGAGTGTTTTTTCGGAAGAATTCAAAATCTTGGAAAAAACGATCTGATAAACCGCTTCCACTCCTCCACTCGCTCCAGGAGTGGGTATGTAAAACACGACCAAACTCAAGAAATAGAAGAGGCCTGTGACATCAAGGAAACCTATTTTTCCGGATGTGAGCCAGATGGCAAGGTAGAGAACAAAAGATTGAACAAGCAGGGAAATGAAAGTGAGAGGAAAATCAAAAAACATAAAGCCGCTTTTCCAGAGTACTTGAACACTTTCCTTCAATTTTTCTGTCCATTCGAGAAATCTGGTATCCCAGTCTTCTGCTTTGGTGATCTTTTTGATGAGTCGATCTATCCATCTTATTCTTTTGAAAGCGTTAAAAAGACGTGCGATGAGGGGAGGATTTATCAGCGCAGACATCAAAACAGCAATGAACGATACGCTGATGAGGTACGCGAGAAGTATCAACTTTGAAGTCAAAAGTGCGTTCGAGAAGAGAAAGTTTCTGTATCTCACAAGGCCCAGAATCGAAAGAACAGTAACGGAGATCAGGTATTCTACAAATCTGGAAAGAATCACGTTCACATTGTGTTCAGATTTGAAACCCATTTTTGAGAGGTGATACGTCTGGAAAAACTGTCCTCCAAAATAGAAAGGGGTGAGCATGCTGAAGACAAAACTCATGTAATTGTTGAAGAAGGCATCGTACAGTGGAAACTTCTCTTTCCACACAAATGAGTAGAGCCATTTCATCCTGAGAGAGTCTATGACGATAGAAAAAACAAATGTTCCGCAGAGAAGGAACATGTAAAGGAGAGATTTCAAATGAAAATATCTGGAAAATTCAGCGGGATCCACTTCCCTGAAAATAAAAACAACGGCGAGAAATCCAAAAGCCAGTGCCAGAATTATGTTGATCCACTCTTTTTTACTCAGATTTTTACAACCTCCTCAGAGAGGATTCAAGAGATGCAAGCAGATCTTCAACGGTTTCCATCCAGTCTTCGACCTGGGCGACTCCGTACTCGAGCATCGGCTGTTTTGTCCAGTCCAATCTCAGGAACTTTCTCTTCAACCTTTTGAGGAGTCTTTCCGCGCCTTCTTTCGATGTTCCGGGAAGAACGATCATTATTTCGTTTCTCTTCAGGAAATCGAATCTATCAGAAGACCTCAAAAGTTCTCGAAGGAGTTCATAGACACGTCTTGCCGTACCGTCATCTTCGAAGAAGAGATAGATAACAGAAAGTGGAAATCCGTATCGCTTTGATTTTTCGAATTCGTCTTCGAGATAGCTGAGGATACCAAATGGGAATATCAGGTACACCTTCATCATTTCGAATTTTCTTCTCAGCAAAAAGTCCGGAAGGCGTGGATCGATCACGTCCAGCACACCTTCCGGAACCTTCTCAGGTACGTTCTTTGAAACCAGAATCACCCACCGACCCTGTTTTTTCAAATCGTCGGTGATGATCACATCCGCCGATTCATTTATGAAAAAACCTGCCTCTTGAACGATACTGGCTATTCGTTCACGGAGTTTTTCATCTTCCAGATCAATCTTCACTTTCATTTCACCATCTCCAGGAAGTATCTGTGCAGTCTCAAATCGTCGGTGAGTTCTGGGTGAAACGTGCACGCGAGTATATTTCCTTCTTTCACTAGAACAGGATCATAGTCGTAAGTTGCCAGAATTTCCACATTCTTTCCTGTTTCAACGATCCTCGGAGCCCTTATGAAAATGGCTCTGAACGGATCTTTTCCTACAGCGGGTATCTCTACAAACGTCTCAAAACTTTCGACCTGTCTTCCGTAGGCATTTCTTTCAACGGTTATGTCCAAAACTCCTAGTTTTTCCTGAGAGTAGTTTTTGATGCGCTTTGCGAGAAGGATCACACCGGCACACGTTGCAAAGACGGGAAGGCCGTTGTTTATTCTTTCCACCAACTTTTCATCCATATCCATCTCTTTGAGAATTCTTATCATGGTGGTCGATTCTCCACCGGGCAGAATGAGGCCATCCACCATGTCCAGCTGCTCTGGAAGTTTCACTATCAGGGTCTCAACTCCGAGTTTATGGAGAGCTTCCACGTGTTCTCTGACGTCTCCCTGAACACCCAGAACGCCTATCTTCATTCTTTACCACCCTCTCTCCTGCATTCTCACTTCGAGTTCTTCGACATCGAGCCCTCTCATCGGCTCTCCTATGTCTTCGGAGATCTTGAGGAGTATCCTTGGATTGTCCCAGTAGGTAACGGCCAGCACCATGGCTTTCGCCATCTTTCTCGGATCCTTGGACTTGAAGATACCGGATCCCACGAACACTCCATCTGCTCCGAGCATCATCATGAGAGCCGCATCCGCAGGAGTTGCCACACCACCCGCTGCGAAGTTCACAACGGGAAGTCTTCCAAGTCTCTTGACCTCTCTGAGAAGCTCGACGGGAGCTCCTATTTCTTTTCCGTAAGCGACGAGTTCTTCGTCTTCCATCTTCGTCACCTGTTTTATCTGTTCCATCACCCTTCTCATGTGCTTCACTGCTTCTACAACGTTTCCCGTTCCGGCTTCTCCCTTCGTTCTGATCATGGCTGCACCTTCCGCTATTCTTCTGAGAGCTTCCCCGAGATCCCTTGCACCGCAGACAAAGGGCACTTTGAATTCGTGTTTGTTGATGTGGAACCTGTCGTCAGCTGGTGTGAGGACTTCGGATTCGTCGATGAAGTCAACTCCGAGTTCCTCCAGTATCTTTGCTTCGGCTATGTGACCGATTCTCACCTTCGCCATCACAGGGATGGATACTGCTTCCATGATTTCCCTGATCTTTGCGATGCTTGCCATTCTGGCGACTCCACCCTCTTTTCTGATATCGGCTGGAACTCTTTCAAGGGCCATTACCGCAACGGCTCCCGCTTCTTCTGCGATCTTGGCCTGTTCAGCAGAGGTGACGTCCATGATGACGCCGCCTTTGAACATCTCCGCAAAACCCTTCTTTATGATCCAGGTACCCTTTTTGATTTCCATCGCGTTCACCTCCTCACTCTTCCTCCCAGTAGCGTTTCCCCACTTTTTTCAATCTGGGATTTTCTATCTTGTATCTTCCCACCTTTGCACAGTGTCTTCCATTGACTTCAACGATGTCTGCTGTGATGTCTACCTTCTCCCTCAGCAGGCGAGAACCGACACCATAAGCGTCTGCCGGCACTCCCAATCTTTCGAATAGATCTATCTTCTTCTCGTCGAATCCTCCGGAGACGACTATCTTCAGATCCCTGAGTCCCACCTTGTCGAACTCCTGACGAGCTCTCCAGACGAGTTCCGGACACACTCCAAAGGAGGATTCGTCTTTTGGGACCACAGATTTATCTCTCAGGTTCCCGGAGGTGTCGAACCTCACACCCCATATCTTGTTCTTTCCAGGACCTATGATCGGTGAAGGATCTGTCACTCCGAGTTTGAACGGCTTTTTCATCACGTACTCGTAGAACTTTTCGATGACCCTGAAGGTTGTTCCTATCACATCGTTGTCCCAGTCCACAAGAACGATCCTGTTCACATCTTCTTCCATGTGTCTGTCAAAAGCGATGGCAGCGTCCTCGGTCTTCCCGTCGTAGCAGGCTATCAGAGCATGGGGCATCGTTCCCATGGATTTGACACCCCAGTAATCCGCGTTCGCGTCTGTAGAAACTCCAAAGGCCCCCGCTTTGAGAGCTGCGTAGCCGTCCGTTGCCTGGACCCAGTAGTGATCGAAACGGGCACTGAAAAAGAGCACGGGTTTTCCTCTCGCTGCCTTCACCACTTTCTTGACGGCCGTTGCCGTGCTGGTGGCTCTTGCGATCACACCAAGAAGAACCGTTTCGAGATACCCGAAATAGGTGGGATCTCCCTCTATTGTCATTATCGGCTCTCCTTCTTTCGCTTCCTCGCCGTCGTAAAGGGCGTGTACTTCTATTTCATCCCATTTGTCTACCCAAAGATCGTTCAGTTTCAATCTGAGGTCCCACTTTTTCTGTGTGAGCTCCAGAATCTTCTGAACGTCCATTTCAACCGAGGCAGCCTGCATTTCTTTGTCTAATTTCAAGATCTCTTCGAAGAGCTCTCTCGCTTTTTCCTCGTCTTTGTAGTATCCCGTGCAAAACTTCAGAATGGCGAGGGCCTCATCAATTCCGCAGATTACGGCGTCTTTTCTTGGAAAGAACTGATAGTACACCCGTGGGTGGCGGCTGTCTCTTTTCAGGACCTTCACGTAGTTTATGAAGTATATGTCCGAGTAGTAACCGTTTCTGATGCGGTCGATGGGAACCTTGAAGACCTCGGGGCTGAGTCTTTTCACATTGATCACCTCAAATGAATTCTGCTCCTAAAATTTCTTTCATTTCCCTCAGCGCAAAGCGGTGAAGCTCTTCATCGTAAGAAGCGACGCCTTCAGTGATTATTTTAACAGGGATATCCCTGTTTCTCAACTCTTCAACGGTGAAGAGCACACAGATGTGTGTTACAACTCCACAAACGTAAATTTCGTCTATTTCGTTGTCTCTGATTATCTTTTCAAGATTCGTGTTGTAGAAGGCACTGTATCGGTTTTTCTTCACAGAGAAATGATTTGGATAATCTTTCAAAGCTTTCTCGAGTTTTTCAGTGAGTCTTGCACCATCAGTGTTTGCAACGCAGTGTTTTGGCCAGATGTTGAATTCTCTGTCTTCAGGATCGTGCCAATCCTGTGTGGTGATGATGGGAAGGTTTTCCTTTTTGAACTCTTCAACCCACTTCAAAATGGGATTGATCACCTTTTCTGCTCCTTCGAAGTAAAGAGCACCGCCTTCGTCAACGAAATCCCTCTGGAGGTCCACTACAAGAAGGGCTCTCACGTTTTCACCCCCTAAAAAGAAAAGCCCCGTACGGGGCTGGCGGAGGCGGTGGGACTCGAACCCACACGGGCCTTCCGGCCCACCGGTTTTCAAGACCGGCTCCTTAGCCAGTTCGGACACGCCTCCAGTTTTAAATTATACAACAAAACAAAACCCCCGGCAAGTGCCGGGGGTTGATTTGTGGTAGTGTGGATTAGAATGCAACGGAAGCTTTCAGGTACAGGTACCAGGTGAAGTAGTCATGAATTGCATTGTTGAACAGAGTTCCGAAGAAGAATCCTGTTGTGAGAGGTCCGTAGACGTAGCTGGTGTCGACGTTGTAACCCAGTTCGTTGGTGGCAACTTTGTATTGTGCAGCTGCTTTAACTGTGAGGTTCTCGACAGCTGTGACTGTAAGATCTGCATCGATCGTAACGTCGGTAGCAGCTGCTACAGCGTCACCCCAAGAAGCACTCACATTCGCACTTGCAATATCAGAAGCATAAGCAAGTGCAAGAGTTACAGGCAGACTGAAGGAGTTGGCGGCAAGATCATAGGTCGGTGTCAGTTCTGCACTGAATGTAAGTTCATCAGTGACACCGGCTTCTGCTTTCAGTCCAGCTTTTATGTACTTCTTGTTCCAATCTACGCCATCAGAGGTTTTGTAATACTTCGGAGCTCCTTCAGAGTAGACAAAGTGTGGAGACACAGTCAAAGTTACAGGTTCCATTTCAAAGGATTTGCTGTACTGTGCTTCTACCAGGTACATGCTGGTTGCTTCGTAGGCGTAGGCAAGATCGACCACGAGATTTTCAAGGATGTCTTTTCCGGTGAGGTTCAGGTGAGCAGCATAGCCATAGGCGCTTGTAGCATTGTTCGTATCGGTATCATAGAACGCACCAAAGAGTGTCGCGTCGAGGAGATCAAGGTTCGTCACACCGAGTTTCAGAGCAACAGCGTCGTCGAAGTAATTGTTCGTGTCGTTGGTGGCGTTGTCAAGGTCAACTTCAGAAACGATGTCTGCGAAGTAGGCGGTCAGAGAAATTCCTTCAAGACCAAGTTTCGGTGTGAATTCTACGTAATCTCCACCAACACCATAGAAAATGTAATTGTCAACGTTAGCTGCTCCAACATAGTAAGTGAGATCGAACAGATCTGTTGTGACAGCTATCTTGCTGAGAGAAGCGGTTGTTCCAAGGACGTTGATGGAAAATTCTGCTGTAATGGTAGCAGGTGCTGTTACACTGCCAGAGCTCGGAGAAATGGACACAGACAAATCACTAATACCACCTTCGAGGTCGATGCCTTCTTCATCGAGGTACGCGTTGAAGTAACCAGTTCCGGAGACATTGACTTTAACGACGTCTTCGTAGGCAAACGCTGCTGTGACTAAAAGACCCAGTACCAGGAAAAGAGCGAGCAACTTCTTCATAACATCTTACCTCCCCTCAGAATAAATTTTGGTTTTATTTACCACTGATTGCGATCAGAATGAGACCGAGAATTCCAAAGAACGCACCTGTGAGGATGCTGAGATTCCTGTTGTAAGCCTTCACGCTTTCGATTTTGTCCTCGAGTTCCGCCTTCACCTGATCGATCTTTTCGTTAGTCTCGTTGTACTTCATGTTGAGGTCTTCTTCGAGAGACGACGTTTTTCCGTAGAGGTTGACGATATCCTGTTCATGAAGATCAACCGTCTTCTGTATCTCCGCGTCCTTTTCCTTGAGAGCGGAAATTTCATCGTTCAATTTGCTTTCTGTGTCGAGGAGTTTTGTGTAGACCATGTTCAACGTTTTCTCCTGTGACTCTATTTTAGCAGAAAGTTCGGCCTTCGTGTCAAGTATTTTTTTGTTGAGATCTTCGTTGAGTGCAGCGACTTTGTTGTAGAGGTTTATGATGTCTTTTTCGTGAAGTTCGACCATTGCGGAGATTTCTTCATCTTTCCTGGAGAGTTTCTCTTCTGTCGCGACTATCTTTTTGTTGAGTTCCTCGTTAACGGAACTGATCTTGTTGTAAATGTTTATGATGTCTTTCTCGTGTAGATTGACTATTCCTTCGAGATCGGCGATCTTGTTTCCAAGGTCCTTTTCAAGGGCTGCGAGTTTTTCGTTCACTTCAGAGATCTTTGCGTCCACATTCTCCTTGTATCTTTCGTAGTCTCTGGAGAGATTTCCAAGTTTGAGCCCGATGTTGTTCACAACTTCTCTGTTGAGCGAGATCTCTTTGTCGAACTCCATCTCGATCTCTTCTTTCACAGAATCGATCTTCTCAAGCAGTTCTCTTTCGGTTTCTGTGAGATTGGCCTGAGTGGTACCTATCTGAGATGCAAGAGTGTCCAGTATGCCGGTGAGACCGTTAACCTTCTCCTCGAGGGCCATGTACTTGTCGGAGAGATTTCCAACAACCTGTGCCAGATCACCTGAAGCACCTGCAAGCATCTTCTGTTCGATGAAATCGAGGAGCCTGCTCACCGCAGTCGCTGCTTCGTATCTGGTGATGTACCTGTCCCCTTTGAACTCGCCGTCCGGATAACCTATGAAGATACCCCTCTGCCACAGCTTCCAGACGTACTCGTAAGCCCAGTGATCTTTTGGAACATCAGGGAAGAACGCGAACATCGCTGAGAAGAAAACGGACAGCATTGCAACGGTAAGAAGAACTCTCTTCATGGGACAAACCTCCCTTCTCATTGATCACAGTTAAATCCTGTGGTGATTATACCATCCCGTCCAAAGGAAATTCAAGAGTTTTCTAAAGTTTTTTTGTCTCTCCACCTGATATTCTGTAGAACTTCCTCTTTCCAACTCTCAAAACTCGCTCTCCATCAGGTTCTACAGTGAATTTTATGTCCTCTATCCTCTCTCCGTCGATGTACACTCCACCTTGAGAAACGAGTCTTTTAGCCTCACTTTTGCTGGATGCAGCTCCTATCTCCACGAGGAGATCCACGATGTTCTTCTCCTGAGAAATCTCAACGACCGGCATCTCGTCAGGAATTTCTTTCTTTTGAAAGACCTTCACGAATTGTTCCTGGGCCTTCTTTGCGTTTTCCTCTCCGTGGAAGAAACGAGTTATTTCGTACGCGAGAACCATCTTTACGTCTCGTGGATTGATCGTTTTTTCCTTCATCTTTTTCTCGTACTCTTCGATCTGTTCTTCTGGGATGTCCGTGAGAAGGCGCATGTATTTTATGATGAGTTCGTCAGGTATGGACATGAGTTTGCCGTACATCTCCTCGGGCGGATCGTTGAAAGCGATGTAGTTTCCGTAGCTTTTGCTCATCTTCAATTTTCCATCCGTTCCTTCGATGATCGGCATCGTCATGACGATCTGAGGCTCCTGACCGTATTCTTCCTGTATCTTCCTTCCCACAAGGAGGTTGAAAAGCTGATCCGTTCCGCCGAGTTCCACATCTGCCTGGATGGCAACGGAATCGTAGGCCTGTGCGAGCGGATACAGAAACTCTGATATGGCAATGGGAATGCCTTCTTTGAATCTCTTTGCGAAATCGTCTCTCTCGAGCATCCTCGCAACCGTGTACTTTGAAGCCAGAACGATCACATCTGCGAAGGTCATCCTGTCGAGCCATTCACCGTTGAAGCGAAGTTCCGTTCTTTCTGGATCCAGTATCTTGAAGGCCTGTTCCTGATAGGTCTTTGCGTTCTCCAGAACCTCTTCTTTGGTCAGCATAGGACGCGTTTCGTTCCTTCCAGAGGGATCACCAATGCGTGCGGTGAAGTCTCCTATGATCAGAACGACCGTGTGACCGAGATCCTGAAATTCTCTCAACTTCCTCAAAACGACCGCATGACCCAGATGCAAATCGGGCCTTGAGGGATCCACACCGAGTTTCACGCGGAGTTTTCCCTTTCTTTTTATTCTGTCGAGGAGTTCTTCTTCGCTTATGAGGTCAACAACGTTTCTTTTGAGAATTTTCACCTGTTCTTCCGGCGTCATCCCATCACCTCGTTAGAACGAAAGCTGTTACTACGCAGGAAACGAAAAAGAGTACAGACAGGACAAGAGTGATCTTCCCACCGGTGTCGAGGCCTTTTCTTCTTCCAAAAACGGTGTGAAGTCCTCCACTTCCGAAAGCACCACCAAGCTCTGAGAATTTCGACATCTGCACCTGGACCATGTAGATGAGAGCCACGCTTATGATGGTGTGAACGATTAGGAAAAACGTCTTCATCACTACACCTCCCTGGGCATTATAACACGTTCTTCAAGAATCTTCCGGTGTAAGAGTGAGGATTCTTTGCTATTTCCTCTGGTGTTCCCGTTGCAACTATGTAGCCACCTTCTTTTCCACCTTCAGGACCGAGATCTATGATGTGGTCTGCGTTTTTTATGACATCGAGATTGTGTTCTATCACGATTACGGTGTTTCCTCTATCTACCAGCCTGTGGAGCACTTCCACGAGTTTCCTCACGTCTTCAAAGTGAAGTCCAACAGTTGGCTCGTCGAGTATGTAGAGGGTTCTCCCTGTGTCCCTTTTTCTCAATTCAGACGCAAGCTTTATTCTCTGCGCCTCACCCCCGGAGAGGGTGGTGGCCGGTTGCCCGAGTTTCACGTATCCCAAGCCCACATCGTGCAAGACCTGAAGCGTTCTCTTTATAGAGGGTATGTTCTTGAAGAACTCCAGCGCTTCATCCACCGTCATATCGAGTATATCAGAAATGTTCTTTCCTTTGTAGGTTATCTCGAGTGTTTCTCTGTTGTATCTCTTTCCCTTACAAACATCGCACTCCACGTACACATCGGGAAGGAAGAGCATCTCTATCTTCACGTAACCCTGACCCTGACAGGCTTCGCACCTTCCTCCCTTCAGATTGAAGCTGAACCTGCTCTTGTTGTAACCACGTGCCTTAGCAGCGGGGGTCATGGCAAAGAGGCTTCTTATTTCGTCGAACACCTTGGTGTAGGTGGCTGGGTTGCTCCTCGGTGTTCTTCCAATGGGAGATTGATCTATCGCGATCACCTTGTCGATGTTCTCGTGGCCTTCGATTGAATCGAATTCTCCAGTGGGAAGTTTGGTTTTGTGAAGGAGATTCATCAGCACTGGGTAGAGCGTTTCCATGACGAGGGAAGATTTTCCGGATCCCGACACTCCCGTGACACAGACGAAGACACCGAGGGGAATCTCAACGTCTATGTTTTTCAGATTGTTGTGACGAACGCCTTTGATCTTCAAAGACGCGTAAGGAAGCCGCCTCGTTTTGTTTACTGTGATCTTTCTTTTCCCCGAGAGGTATTCACCCGTCAGAGAGCTGTCTGGATTTTTCAAAAGTTCATCCACAGTGCCCTGGAAGACGACCCGACCGCCGTTCGTTCCTCCACCTGGTCCGATGTCTATAATGTGGTCAGCGTTCCTGATCACTTCTTCGTCATGTTCCACCACTATCACCGTGTTTCCAAGATCCCTGAGCTTTTTGAGGGTCTTTATCAGTCGCTCTGTGTCCCTCGGGTGGAGTCCAATAGTCGGTTCATCCAGCACGTAGATGACTCCTGTGAGACCCGAACCTATCTGCGTTGCGAGCCTTATTCTCTGAGATTCTCCTCCAGAGAGTGTGGTGGCGGATCTGGAGAGAGTGAGATATTCTAGTCCAACGTCCACGAGGAATTCGAGCCTTTTTTCTATTTCCTTCAGGAGTTCTCCCACGATTTCCCGCTCTCTTTCGGTGAGATTCAGATTTTTCAAAAATTCGAGTTCTTCTGAGATAGAAAGCTCGGTGAACTCGTGTATGTTCAAACCGTTTATCTTCACAGAGAGGGCTTCCCTGTTCAATCTTCTCCCACCGCAGACGGAGCAGGTTCTCTGTACAATGAAGTTCTTTTCCAGCCACTCCTTCATCTCGGGAGATTCCGTTTCTCTATGCCACCTCTGGACTTTTGGAACCACTCCTTCGAAACGGTCATCTCCGTACAAGATGAACTCTTTCACATCTTCGGGCAGATCTTTGAAGGGAAGGCGAGGGGAAGCGCCTCGCTTTTCTATCTCCCTTGCGACCCATCTCGAGAGCCTTCTGTCCCATCTGTACGGAATGATCGCACCCTCGAGAACGCTCTTCTCTTCGTCTATCACGAGGGATGGATCCACCTCAAATGTGAAGCCGAGGCCGTGACAGTTCGGACACGCACCGTACGGACTGTTGAAAGAAAACAGCTTTGGTGTGATCTCTGGAAACCCGATACCACACACCGGGCACATGAGGTTTTCGCTGAAGATTTTGCTCTCTCCGGTGTCGACGTTTCTGATCTCGACGAATCCTTTTCCTTCCCTCATTGCAAGCTCGAGGCTGTCCAGTATCCTGTGTTCGTTTCTGGTTTCAAGGATCAACCTATCGACCACCAGTTTCACAGTGTGTCGTTTGTTCTTGTCGAGTTCTGGCACTTCCTCGAGTCTGTAAATCTCGCCGTCTATTTCTATTCTCGCGAATCCTTTGGAAATGAACTCTTCGATCTCTTTTTTGAATGTTCCTTTCTTCTCCGTCGCAACTGGTGCGAGTATGTAGATTCGACTCCCTTCTTTGAAAGAATTGAACAAATCCTGAAGGATCTCATCGATGCTCTTTTTCTCGAGAGGCCTTCCGCACTCAGGGCAGTGGGCTTTTCCTATCCTCGCGTAGAGCACCCTCAGGTAATCGTAAATTTCCGTCACCGTTCCAACGGTTGATCTGGGATTGTGAGAGACGGTTTTCTGATCTATGGCTATGGCGGGGGAAAGCCCTTCTATTTCGTCAACATCAGGTTTTTTCAGGTTGCCGAGGAACTGTCTCGCATACGTAGAAAGTGACTCCAGATATCTTCTCTGTCCTTCGGCGTATATCGTGTCCATGGCGAGTGAAGACTTTCCCGATCCCGAAACTCCCGTTATGACAACAAGCCTATTCTTTGGAATCCTCACGGTTATGTTTTTCAGATTGTGAACTCTTGCTCCTTTCACCACGATTTCGTTCACAGGATCACCCCCAAAACGAGGGCGCCGAGGATCAGAGTCAGCACCAGTGGGAGGAACACCTTCTTTAGAATGTCGAACACCTCTACCTCGAAGAATTTCGCAGACAGCACTACACACAGATGAACCGGAGACAGTATGACACCACCCACAGCGAACATGTAGGTGTACACGGCGTACTTGCTGCTGAACACCTCCATCAAAACGGGAAGAGAAATACCAACGGCTGCCTGCGTGATACCTGTGGAGATTCCCGACACGAGAGGTAAAAAGATGAGGAGAATCCAGGGAGACAGATTCCATCTGACGAATTCTGACGCGATGCCTTCACCCACACCGGAGTGTTCAACTGCGACCTTGTAGATGTAAACAAGAAAGAGGACGAGAAAAACATCCCACTTATTGAAAACCTGCTTCAGAGTCTTTAGAAGGTATCTTCTCCTGAATACGGCGTAACCCGATGTGCTCAAAAGAAGTGCGAACCATCCTGGAACTTTGAAAAGAAGTATGAGAACACCCGTTCCCAGAACAGGTATCAGTGGAAGAAGATTGAAAAACGATCTGGGTTTAGAGAGACGAGGAAGTTGCTTCCCATTGAAAAAAAACCATCCCAGAAGAAAGGCTGTGGCAAACACAGGAAAGAGAGTCAGAGATACCTTTCCCGGATGGATTCCGGAGAGTTCAGAGACGAGCACCACAGCTGGATATATGGGCCAGAAGAATTCTATCGTGTGTCTGAACCAGTAGTTTTTGACGGCGAGTTTCAGCGGATTCTCTTCGGGAAGTGAGTTCTTCACTATGGGAGCTGTGAAGAGAGCTCCACCGGGCATCGGCATGAGACCTATGAGAGCGGGGACGAACGAATCCACGTTCTTTGAAAAGATAGTTCGCATTTCCTCGGAAAAGCGGCTGTAATCACCCGATTTTTCCATCATCCCTGAAAGAAGGTATATCAGAAAAACCGTCACTATGAGTGACCAGAAGGAATCTGAAGAGACTGTCCAGAAAAAGATTTCCAGAATGTTCCCCACCTTGAGAGAGAGAATCATCACGATGACACCGGAGAGCAGAGAAATGGAAAGTTTTTTAAAAACTCTCTGCACAACAACGACTGTGAAGAGGGATAACAACACCGACAGAGTGTTCAAGGCTCTTCTACCTCCACGACATAAAGAAAAAGAAGAAGGGGAGATTTCCCCTTCTCTTTTGTCTGGAGCGGGCGACGGGATTCGAACCCGCGACCCCCAGCTTGGCAAGCTGGTGCTCTACCACTGAGCTACACCCGCCTGCTCTATCCTGGTGCGAGAGGTGGGACTTGAACCCACACGGGCTTCAGCCCACTGGATTCTAAGTCCAGCGCGTCTGCCAATTCCGCCACTCTCGCACCACTGGTGACCCGGGTGGGATTCGAACCCACGACCCCCTGATTAAAAGTCAGGTGCTCTGCCTGCTGAGCTACCGGGTCGCCGGTACAAATGATATCACAGACTGGAGAGGATTTCAAGAGGTGAGTTGAGACTGCGAACGGTAGGTGTTAAAATATTCAACAAAGAGGTGATGTGAAATGACCGGCGTGTGCATCGGTTCCTCGAGTGTTTCATTCTACAGTGAAAGGGAGAAAGGAAATCTTCCTCACAATGGAGATCCCCTCGCCCTGCTTTCCATGATGATCCCCGCCTTTCTCGATGAAGGGCCCGTGGTCATCACGGGTCGAAAGACAAGAGAAATAATAGATCTGCCTCAGATATCCGAAGCGGAGGCAACGGAAATCGCTTACAGGCATCTCATGAAAAAATACGGAAAGGTCGAAGCCGTTGTCAGTGCCGGCGGGGAGAACACCATTCTCTACAGAGTGAACGATAAGGGAATCATAACCGGCATATACACGGGTAGCAAGTGCGCCTCGGGAACGGGGGAATTCTTCCTTCAGCAGCTTCAGAGGATGGGAATATCTCTTGAGGAGGCGAACAGTGTCGAGACGGAAGAGTACTATGAACTCTCCTCGAGGTGTACCGTTTTCTGCAAAAGCGATTGCACCCACGCGCTGAACAAAGGAGTTCCAAAAGAACTCGTTCTGAACGGCCTTGGAAAGGTGATGGCCGACAAGATAGTGGAACTGGCTCACAAGGCAGGAGTGAAGAAGATCCTCCTTGTCGGTGGAACGACGAGAAACAGGCTCATGTTGAAGCACCTGGAAAGAGTTCTGGAAGTGATCGTTCCGGAAGAAGCGCTGTTCTTCGAAGCCTATGGGGCTTACCTGTGGGGAAAGCTGAACAGAGTGGAATCAAAAAAGACTTTCACGGTCAAAAAAGAGGAAATGACCAGTTTTCCCACTCACGAGCCTCTCAAAAAGTACCTGCACATGGTCGAGTTCAAGGAAATGCCGTTCCAGCAGGCAAGAGATGGAGATGTGTGTGTGCTGGGAATAGACGTTGGATCCACCACAACGAAAGCGGTGCTGATGAGATACGATGATGAAGCCATCCTGGCGGGAGTGTACCTTCGAACTCTGGGAGATCCCATAAGAGCGGCACGACAGTGTTACTCTTCTATATTGGAGCAGCTCAACGGGACGAAAGTGAAGATAATCGGACTCGGTGTGACGGGCTCAGGGAGGAAGATCGTTGGGCTGTATTCTCAGACCGACGCCGTGTACAACGAGATAATGGCACATGCAAAGGCGGCTGCTCATTTCGATCCGGAGGTGGACACGATTTTCGAGATAGGAGGTCAAGATGCCAAGTACACTTATCTGGTGAACGGGGTTCCGGCGGATTACGCGATGAACGAAGCCTGTTCAGCCGGGACGGGATCTTTCCTCGAAGAGGCAGCGGGAGAGTCCCTTGGAGTCCACTACACCGAGATCGGAGATCTCGCTCTGAAAGGTGAAAATCCACCGAACTTCAGTGATCAGTGTGCGGCCTTCATAGGAAGCGACGTCAAGACGGCGGTGAACGAAGGGATCTCCAAAGAAGACATATGCGCCGGGCTTGTGTACTCCGTGTGTATGAACTACCTGAACAGAGTGAAGGGAAGCAGACCCGTAGGAAAGAAGATCTTCATGCAGGGCGGGGTTTGCTACAACAAAGCGGTGCCTGTTGCCATGGCTGCTCTCGTAGGGAAGAGCATAGTTGTTCCCCCGCACCCGGGTTTGATGGGCGCTTACGGAGTGGCTCTGCTCACCAAGGAGAATCTTGAACTCGGTTTTCTGGAAAAGAAAGAGTTCAAACTGAAGGAGTTGATTTCCAGAGAAGTCAGATACAGAGGAACGTTCATCTGTCCCGGTGGGAAAGAAAAATGCGATAGAAAGTGTGAGATCAGGATCATAGAGATCGATGGAAAGCGGTTCCCGTTCGGTGGTGCCTGCAACAGGTACGAAAACGTGCTGAGACACGCCAACATAGACAGCACAAAGTACAACTTCGTCAAAAACAGGGAGAAATACATATTCCACTTCGAGAGAGAAGTGAAGGGAACAAAGACCATCGGTTTGAGCAGATCTTTGGCGATGAACAACCTTTTCCCGCTCTTCTACACCTTCCTCACAGAACTCGGTTTCGACGTTGTGGTTCCCGAAAAGTCCGACAGACGCGGTTGGGAGATGATGAACTCCGAATTCTGCTTCCCGGTGGAACTCTCCCACGGCTACATGTACGATCTGATCTCGAAGAATCCGGATCTGATATTCGTTCCAAGGTTGAGAGGAATCAAAGTGGAAAATTCAGAGAACTACAACGTCTTCTGTCCCTTTGTTCAGAGTGAAGTTGACTGGCTCACATCAGCGTTTCCTGAACTGGAAGAAAAGCTCGTGACGGGCTATTTCGATTTCTCGCGCGGCGATGAAAAGGAAGAATTTCTCAGAGTGGCTGAAAGGCTTGGAAGATCACGCGAGGAAGGAGAAAGGGCCTTTGAAAAGGCCTGGAAGGCTTTCAACGAAAGGTTTAATCTCATAAAGAAACAGTGGGATGAATTCCTGAAGGTTCTTGATGAATCGGAATTCGGTGTGGTTCTCTTTGGAAGATCTTACAACGCCTTCTCTTCCGATGCGAACATGGGAATCCCCGAAAAATTCGCCACCCGCGGAATTCCCATCATCAACTTCGATTCCATACCCTTCGAGGATGAAAAGGGCTACAGAAACATGTACTGGTCATGGGGGGAGATGATTCTCAAAGCGGCACGTTTTGTTGAAAAGCATCCAAAACTCTTTGGGGTTTACATCACCAACTTCAGCTGTGGGCCTGATTCTTTCATCATCTCTTACTTCAGAGACATAATGGCGAAGAAACCATCGCTCGTTCTGGAGCTCGACAGTCACACAGCGGACGCGGGCATAGAAACGAGAATCGAAGCCTTCATAGACATCGTGAAGAGTTATCTCAGGTTGCAGAGAAAGAACGAAGAGAAAAAGAGAGCGAAAAGACCCCAAACGGTTCTGGAGAAAAACACCCTCTACGTGATCACTCCGGACGGAGAGAGACTGCGGCTCAACGATGAAAGGGTGAAGGTTGTTTTCCCGTCAATGGGTCAGTTCGGGTCTCAGTGTCTTTCTGCGGCTTTCAGATACTACGGTGTCAGGTCCGACGTGTGTCCTCCACCGGACGTCGAGGAGTTCAAACTCGGAAGGGGAAACTCTCTTTCGAAGGAGTGTCTTCCTCTTCAACTCACTCTTGGAAGCCTCATAAAGTACATCAGAGAGAAAGCAACCGATGACGAGATCATACTTTATTTCATGCCAGAGACGATGGGACCGTGCCGCTTCGGGCAGTACAGTGTCTTCATGAACCTGTGGCTCGACAGGAACAACGTGAGGAACGTGACGCTCTTCGGTTTGAACTCTGAAAACGCCTACGCGGGGCTTGGAATTGCTTTCAGGATCAGAGCATGGCTGGCTATTGTCGTTTCTGATGTGTTCTTCGATGTGGAACGCGCTGTGATGACGCTGGCGAGGAACAAAGAAGAAGCAAAGAAAGTCCTGGAAGGATGCAGAGAAAAGATATTGAACAGTCTTGCGAATGATTCCCTCAGGGACTTCTTCAAAACACTCGATGAAGTCTCAGAGATACTTTCGGGTGTTGAGAGAATAATGGATTACGAAAAGGCGCCGAAGGTGCTGCTCACAGGAGAAATCTATGTGAGAAGAGACGAGTTTTCCAGAAAACACCTCGAAAACCTGATGGAGAAGAACGGGATCATCATGCACATATCGCCGGTCCACGAGTGGATCTATTATACGGATTATCTGTACCTCAACAGGTTGATCTCTCCGAATTCCACCCGCGTGGACAGGCTGAAGAAACGAATCGAGATCCTCGTGAAAAGGTACGTAGAGAGAAGGGTGAAAAAAATCTTGGAAAAGAGCGGCTTTTACAGGACTCAGATGGTGGATGTGGAAGCCATTGTTGACGCGGCGAAAGACTACCTCAATCCGAAGCTCACCGGAGAAGCGATCCTCACTATAGGAACCATCCTTCATGAGATCGTAAACCACTACGATGGTGTCATCTCCATAGGACCCTTCGGTTGCATGCCGAGCAGGATAGCGGAAGCGGTTGTGAAAAAAGGCTTGAAAGAACAAAAAGAGAAGACCACAGGGGTTTTGAGAAAAGTACTGGACGAGTTCGGAGACCTTCCCGTGATACACATAGAATCCGATGGGAATCCGTTCACACCAACGGTTCAAAGCAAGCTGGAGGCGTTCATGTTCCAGGTCAGAAGATTGAGAAACTACCTGAACGGTCTGCTGGGCACGGAAAACACTCTGGAGGAAACTGAAGAGACTCTCCCTGAAAATATCAGGGTTGATTCATGAGAGTCTCCAGCACCTCTTTTTCTATTTCTGAAAAACGAGGATCGGAGAGAGTTTTTATGGTTCTTGGCTTTGAAAACGGCACGCGTATTTCCTTCAAAATCTTTGCGGGGCGATCGGAGAGGATCAATATTCTGTCTGAAAGGAAGACCGCCTCCTCCACGTCGTGAGTGATGAGTACGACTGTGCTTTTCATCCTGTGTACGATCTCAGAAAGCCATATCTGGAGTTTCTTTCGAGTGTAGGCGTCAACCGAAGAAAAGGGTTCATCGAGTACGAGAAGCTCCTCTCCCGATAAAACGGCCCTCAGAAGGGACAGTCTCTGTCTCATACCGCCACTCAGCTGGTACGGCCTTTTCTCTTCAAAGCCAGAAAGACCGAATCGTTCGAACAGTTCTTTTATGTTCGATGGCGGCTGTTCTTTTCTGAGAACGAGTGGGAGCACGGCGTTTTCATAGACGGTCATCCAGTCGAACAGCACATCCTTTTGAGGACAGTATCCAAGACGAGAAGTGAAAATCTCTATCTTTCCCTCGTAGGGAATCAGTCCCAGGATAGCCTTCACAACGGTTGTCTTTCCACATCCGGATGGTCCCACAAGAGAGAGGATCTCTCCCCTTTGAACCTCCAGGGAGAGATCCTCCACCGCTTTGAGTTCTCCGTATCGAACCGTGAGTTGGGATACCTTTATCACGGTAGGAACTCGTTTGTGAACGCCTTCGTCACGTCTATCATCTCTTTCAGGAATCCCATGGAGTGAAGCCATTCCGCGTATCTCCTCCAGACTTCTTCTTTCTGGTAGCCCCATTTTTCCGCGTCCGCTTTGTACTGGCCTGCGAGGTACTTTTGAGATTCTACAACGATCTTTTCATCCAGTTCCGGAGCGTATTTGAGAAGTATTTTGGCTGCCTCCACAGGGTGCTGTATTGCGTACTCGTACCCCTTAGCCGTGGCTCTCAAAAATCTTCTCACGAGATCTGGATTTTGCTTTATGAGAGATTCGCTCGTTATCAGAACCGGTGTGTAGTAGTCAAAGACTTCGTCTATATCCTTCAGCGAGAGGAACTCTATCTCTATCCCTTTCACCTTGCTGGCAACGCCGTCCCATCCGTAGAAGATCCAGGCAAAGTCGAACACATCGTTCAGCGTTCCTGCGAAGAAATCCATCTGTCCCACGTTCACAAAAATCACCTTTGAAGGATCTGCACCGTATTTTCTCATGATGTATTCTATGGTCGCCTTCTCTATGGGAGAACCCCAGCTTCCGTATCTCTTACCCTCCCAGTCTTTCACACTTTTGATTCCTTCGTCCTTTAGCCATGCGAAACCTGAAGTGTTGTGCTGAATGATGGCAGCTATGGAGACGATGGGCATTCCTTCTCCTCTGGAGAGGGTGACCGCTTCCTGATAGCTCACGCCGAATTCCGCTTTTCCACTCGCTACAAGCTGTTCCGCCGTCAACCGAGACGGTTGAACGATCTTCACATCCAATCCTTCTTCTCTGTAGAATCCAAGGTCCTTGGCTACGTAGAGCCCCGTGTGGTTCGTGTTGGGATACCAGTCCAGTACCACCGTTACCTCTTCAGCGAAAAGTGCGAGGACAGAGATCAGAAACATCGCAATGAAGATCAGTCTCTTCATTGTACCAGCCTCCTTTCCTCGAACCAGGGTGTGAGTTTCCTGGAGAGAATATCAGCTATCTTGAAGACGACAACGCTGAGCACAACCACAACTATCACAGAGAGAAAGAGCCTGTCGGCTCTGAAGGTGTTCATCGCCCTTATCATGTATATGCCCAGGCCCTTTTCTGCTCCAAGCCACTCTCCTATTACAGCGGAAACCACAGCGTATGTGGCGGATATCTTGAGCCCAGAGAGAACGTAAGGTAACGTGTGCGGTATCACAAGGTACCTGTAGATCTGGATCTTTGTAGCCTTCATCACTTTGAAAAGATCCAGAGCGTCCTGATCGATCGTTCTGAATCCTTCGAGAGTGTTGAGCGCAACCGGAAAGAGTGTGACGAACGCTACTATGCCTATTTTCGTGCCCACGCCCAAACCGAACCAGATGATGACGAGCGGTGCCACAGCCACGATGGGTATCGCCTGTGAGATGATGAGGATCGGGTACATTACCTCTTTCACCGTCTGGAACAGATCCATCAGAACCGCTAGCCCTACTCCCAACACGAGGCCTATAACCAGGCCAGAAAAAGCCTCAAGGATCGTGTAGAGACTGTGATCCATCAAGATTTTCCACTGCGAAAGTCCTTCGAGGACTATGGAAGAAGGTTTGGGAAGAAGATACTGTGGAACTTTCGAGAACTCCCACACGAAAATCAGAGCTATAAAAAACAGCCATTTAGCGGTACTTCGATACCTTCTCTTCAATCGTGATACCTCCAGCTTTGTAATCGATGTCCAGCTGAAGAACGAATCGTTTCGCGAACTGTTCAAGGTATCTGGCAAGCTCTTTCACACGATCCATGATTTCTTCGAATTCACCTTCCACGGTGGTGTTGGAGGGACCCACTTCGTATTTCATGCCCCATGAAGAGATCTTTTCGATTGCTCTGTCGATCACCTCGTGGAGTCTTCCATCTTCCACGGCGGGAACCACCTTTATGGAAACCGTCACCTTCGGCATTTTTTCACCTCCTCAATTCGGCTCTTCTAATTTGAATTATAACATAGTATAATAGAACCGGGAGGGATGCCGATGTCGAAAAAGGTGACTAAAGAAGATGTTCTGAACGCCCTGAAAAACGTGATCGATTTTGAACTCGGTCTGGATGTGGTGAGTCTGGGTTTGGTGTACGACATCCAGATAGACGATCAGAACAACGTGAAGGTCCTCATGACGATGACCACACCCATGTGTCCTCTCGCCGGAATGATTCTTTCCGACGCCGAAGAGGCGATAAAGAAGATCGAAGGAGTCAACAACGTGGAGGTGGAGCTCACATTCGACCCACCATGGACACCAGAAAGAATGTCTCCGGAGCTGAGAGAAAAATTTGGAGTCTGATAAGAGACTGCTCTGGAAAACTCGAGGGAGTGACCGAAACTTCTGTTCTTGAGGTGTTACTCATCGTTTCCCGGGTGCTTGGGATCCGCAAGGAAGATCTCTTTTTGAAAGACCTGGGAGTTTCTCCAACTGAGGAAAAAAGGATTCTGGAACTCGTGGAGAAAAGAGCAAGTGGATATCCCCTGCACTATATCCTCGGTGAGAAAGAGTTCATGGGCCTTTCTTTCCTCGTGGAAGAAGGCGTTTTTGTTCCAAGGCCGGAGACGGAGGAACTGGTCGAATTCGCCCTCGAGCTGATAAGAAAGTACGGAATAAAGACAGTCGCAGACATAGGAACAGGAAGCGGAGCCATTGGAGTGAGCGTTGCGAAATTCTCCGATGCGATCGTTTTCGCGACGGACGTTTCTTCCAAAGCCGTTGAAATCGCCAGAAAAAACGCGGAAAGACACGGTGTTTCCGACAGATTCTTTGTGAGAAAAGGTGAGTTTCTTGAACCGTTCAAAGAAAAATTCGCATCGATCGAGATGATCCTTTCGAATCCTCCATACGTGAAATCGAGTGCTCATCTGCCAAAAGATGTTCTTTTCGAGCCTCCAGAGGCACTTTTTGGAGGAGAGGACGGTCTCGACTTTTACAGAGAATTTTTCGGCAGGTACGATACGAGCGGAAAGATTGTGCTGATGGAGATAGGAGAAGACCAGGTGGAGGAGTTGAAAAAGATCGTTTCCGACACTGTTTTCCTGAAGGATTCCGCCGGAAAGTACCGTTTTCTCCTTCTCAACCGGCGTTCCTCTTGAACAGCTGGAGTATCAGTCTGACTTCTCCAACCGTGATACCAAGATTTTTGGCGATATCCACTTCTGAAAATCCCCTGTCGTACATCGAGACGATTCTTTTTTCTATAGCGGTTTCCAGTTCCTCTTCTTTTTCTTCCGCTTTCGTTTCTTCCTGCTCTTGAATAACAGGGATAATTGGTTTTTCCATCTTTTCAGATTTTTCCCCGCCATTTTCAGAGGAGAAGATCCTTTCTCTTTCTATCTCAGACATCTTAACCATCAGCCTCGACATCACGGTGTTGGCCTCGGATATGAGTTTTCTTAACTCTTGTGTCTTCTTTTCGAGGAGTTCGAGTCTGTTGGCCGACAGGTAGCGGAACTTTCCCATGAGTTCCATGATCCTCTCTTCTATATCCTCCTGATTTGGCTCTTTCGTGTTACCGTTCCTCCCAAGGAGAAGATATGTCCACGAAAAGACCACTGTTCCCACCGTGGAAAGTACCACCAGGTAGTCTACGAGATTCATGAGATACCTCCCTCTTCCATCACTCTTCTGGCGAACTCGACGACGTCCATGTTGTACTTCAAAGTTGCGATATCGTCGAAAGGAGTTTCTCCCAAATTCACGATAACGAGCTTTCCGCCACTCCTGACAGTTATGAGGGGAAGCTCGGCAGCGGGATACACAACGAGCGAAGATCCCAGGACGATCATCAAACTGGCTCTGGATGAAAGCCCGATCGCTTCCCTGAGGGCATCTTGCGGCAGATTTTCCCCGAAGAACACGATGTTCGGCCTGATCAAGCTGTTGCAGTCGTCACAGAGTGGAACATCCGATGATTCGAGTTTCTTTATAACATCTTCGACGGTGTATTTTTTCTCACATCTCACACAGTAATACTCCTCAACGTTTCCATGGAGTTCTATCACTTTTTTACTGCCCGCTCTCTGGTGAAGTCTGTCTATATTCTGTGTGATCACAGCCTCTATCAGGCCCTTTTCTTCCAGTTTTGCGAGCAGCACGTGTGCAAGGTTCGGTTTTGCTTGTAACATGGGGAAAATGCCTTCTTTAGCGAATCTGTAGAATTCCTCAGGGTGAGAATAGAAGAAATCTATGTCGAAGACATTCTGGGGATACTTTTTGTATATCCCATTCGGCCCTCTGAAATCAGGTATGCCGCTTGGGGTACTGATACCGGCTCCCGTGAGAGCGACAGTCAATCTGGATTCATTGAGAAGATCCAGGAATTCCTTCATTTTCATTCACCCTTTTAAAGATAACTTTTGGAAACACCATGGATGAATCTGGACGCCAAATCAGGGTGTTGTTCTCACGTTCAACCGGAGTTGGTGTGACCGATATCACAGTTGCGTCTTCAGGTAATTTCACGACGATCTCCGTTTCACCCGCTACGTTCATTGTGAGACTTCCCATGCTGGTGTCCAAGACATCGCCCTTCACCTGTGCAGCTCCCCTCAGGAGCGTTGTTTCTGTGATTTCGAGCATACCTCCTGTGTCTTCAACTTTCACGTTGTAATCCAAGGGAACTATTTCTCTTCCAACTTCTTCACTGATCTGGGAGAAATACTCGTTCAACCCTTCCTTCGATGCGGAAGCATAGTTGGCTTTATACTCTTCTTTTTTCTTTTCGTCTTTGAAATAAAGTTTTGCGTTGGTGATGAACGTGGCGTTTCCGGAATAGTCGTATTCCATGGTGCTCCTGTAGTATACTATTTCAAAGGGAGTTCTTCCTCCCAGAAAGAAAAAGAGAAATTCGACGAGCATGAAAACAACCATGATGATCAGCAAGATGTAGATGGTTCTTGAGCTCAACCTTCTCACTCTCCTCATTCTTGATATTCTCATTTAATATTATCATAGAACATGGAGGGATAAAAGTTGAGAATACTAAGCGGAATGAGACCTACCGGGAAACTCCATATAGGTCATCTCGTGGGAGCTCTTGAGAACTGGGTGAAGCTTCAGGAAGAAGGAAACGAATGTTTCTACTTTGTCGCAGACTGGCACGCTTTGACCACCCACTACGACGATGTTTCGAGGCTCAAGGAATACACCCGCGACCTGGTGAGGGGATTTCTCGCCTGTGGAATAGATCCTGAAAAGTCCGTGATTTTTGTTCAGTCTGGTGTCAAGGAACACGCGGAGCTTGCACTGCTTTTCAGCATGATCGTTTCTGTTTCACGTCTCGAGAGGGTTCCCACTTACAAAGAGATAAAAAGTGAGCTGAACTACAAAGATCTTTCCACGGCCGGTTTTCTCATCTATCCAGTTCTTCAGGCGGCCGATATTTTGATCTACAAAGCTGAAGGGGTCCCCGTCGGTGAGGACCAAGTTTATCACATAGAACTCACGAGGGAGATCGCCAGACGTTTTAACTATCTATATGATGAAGTCTTTCCAGAGCCAGAGGCCATTCTGTCTCGGGTTCCAAAGCTTCCAGGAACGGACGGCCGAAAGATGAGCAAAAGCTATGGGAACATAATAAACCTTGAAATTTCAGAAGAAGAGCTGGAACGAACGATACTGAGGATGATGACCGATCCGGCGAGGGTGAGAAGGAGCGACCCTGGAAATCCGGAGAACTGCCCCGTGTGGAAATACCACCAGGCGTTCGACATCAGTGAAGAAGAGAGCAAATGGGTATGGGAAGGCTGTACAACGGCCAGCATCGGCTGTGTTGATTGTAAGAAGTTGCTGTTGAAGAATATGAAACGAAAATTGGCACCGATCTGGGAGAACTTCAGAAAGATAGACGAAGATCCACACTACGTGGACGACGTTATAATGGAAGGGACGAAGAAGGCCAGAGAAGTGGCTGCTAAAACGATGGAAGAAGTGAGAAGGGCCATGAACCTGATGTTCTGAGGTGAAAGAATGGATCTTGTCTTCAAACTTCCCGTTTTCGAGGGACCTCTCGATCTTCTGCTCTATCTTGTGAGGAAGAAAAAAGTAGATATCAGAGAAATACCCATTTCACAGCTCGCGGATGAGTTCGTGGAATATCTGGAGCATATGAAAAAGCTGGATATGAAGATCACCTCCGACTTTCTGGAAATGGCTTCCACTTTGATGGAGCTCAAGTCGAAAATGCTCATTCCGAGGGTGAAGGAAGAAGAGAAAGAATCGATAGACAGAAAGAAGGAGGAACTCTACAGAAGAATTGAAGAATATTCTAAAGTGAAGGAAATCGTTAGCATATTGAAGAAAGAAGAGAATCTTCTGAAGAGGAAGCGGGTCAGAGTAAGAAACGTTTTCTTCGAAAAGATAGAAGGGATAGAAAAATTCAGAGAGATCCTGAAAAGAATCTGGAAAGAAGAGGCCATGCGCGAGGCCGTGCATAGAGTGAAGAGTGAAACGCTTTCTGTTGAAGAGATGATGGAGAGAATACTTGATGAAATAGATGGTGAGATCGAGATCCTGCGATTGCTTTCCAGAGCGGAGAATGTCTACGAACTGATAGTCAGACTTCTGGCTATTCTCGAGCTTGTGAAGATAGGGAAATTGATTCTTGTGGGAGACAACAGGATCAGGAGGTACACAAATGCAGCTCAAGGCCGCTATTGAGGCACTCATATTTGCTTCAAACGGTATTACTCTGGAAAGGCTTATCAAAATACTCGAAAAAGATCCTGAGGAGATAAAAAGAGCCCTGGAAGAATTGAAGAAGGAATACGAAGACGAGGCGCACGGAGTTGTTCTGAGAGAGGTGAATGGAAGGTATCGTTTTTTCACCAAACCTGAGTACGCCAGTTTCGTTTCTAAGCTATCCGGAAGGAAGTACAAAAATCTCACCGATACGCAGATGGAAGTGGTGGCACTGCTTCTCATCTCAGGACCGATTCCAAAGAGCGAAATAGACGCGTTCAGGGGGAAAGACTCATCCGCTGTTCTCTCATCGCTTCAGAGAATGGGAATTGTCAGAAAGAAAAGAAAGGGGAAAAGCTATCTGTATCAGCTTTCCCCTTCGTTTGTTGAAAGCACCATGCTGGACGAAATATTGAAAGAGGTCTCACAGAAGCTCAGCAGCGATAGTGGCGAGTCTTGACCTTTCTCCCTTCTCCAGCTTTATCACCGCGGAAAGATCCGATTCCAGAAGTTTCAAGGCTGCGTAAACCAGTCCGTTTGTGTCTTTGTCCAGATACGGGGTGTCGATCTGGTACGGATCTCCAACGAGAACGATCTTGGTGTCTTCTCCCACACGTGTAAGGATCGTTTTCACCTCGTGTGGAGTGAGGTTCTGTGCTTCATCGATGATGATGAACTGCTTTGGTATCGATCTTCCCCTGATGAAGGATATTGCTTCCACTTCCAGTATTTCCTGTTTCTCGAGCTCCTTGATTTTCAAACCGGAAAGAGAAGATATCAGTTCAAGGTTGTCCATTATCGGCTGGAGCCACGGTTTCATCTTCTTCTCGAGTTCTCCGGGAAGATACCCGATGTCACGTCCCATGGGAACCGTGGGTCGAGTCACTATCAGTTTTTTGTAGCGTTTTTCAACGAGGACTTTGTAGAGACCGCAAGCGAGAGCGAGAAGCGTCTTCCCGGTTCCCGCGATTCCAACAAGGAAGACCAGAGGTATTTCGTCGTCCAGAAGGGCATCCATGGAAAAGGTCTGTTCTCTATTCCGCGGAGAAATGCCCATAGTCTCGAAAGGTTCAACTCTCAGAACTTTCCCTTTGCGATATTTCCCGTACACTCCACCCAGATCTATGTAGAAGTTGTCGAGAAGGTCGAGTTTCTTTTCCACAACTCCTTTCATTTTTAACTGATTTTTGAGTTCTTCGTCATCGATTTCGACATACCCCTTAGGCATCGTCTCCAGCTCGGATCGATCGGTCAGATAGTCTTGGGCGGGAATACCAAGAGAATCTGCTTTCACCCTAAGATTTATATCCTTGCTGACGAGAATGGTGGGGATCTTTTCCCTGTTCATGAGCTCTATCACGTACGCGAGAATTATGTTGTCCACGTAGCGTTCGTGAAGGAATCTTGGAACGTTCTCCACTTCTCTTTCCAGGACCATAACACGAAGAATTCCACCGTTTTCCAGAGGAATCCCTTTTCTGAGATTTCCCTTCTTTCTGAGCTCATCGAGGTGTCGAATCACCTGTCGTGCGTTCTTTCCCACACTTCCGTGTTCTCTTTTCAGTTTGTCGAGCTCTTCAAGAACGGGAAGAGGGATGATCACGTTGTTGTCTTCGAAGGAAAAGATGGAATCTGGATCGTGAATCAGAACGTTCGTGTCGAGAACGTAGTTCTTAACCATTTTATTACCCCCGTTTTCCACGTATGAATTCGTTGACCCTGTTTTCACCAAGAAATTCAACAAGCTTCACAAAAACTCTTGCGGTCACCAGGGCGTCTGGAAGTGCACGGTGCTGTATCGTGGTTTTTATTCCAAGTCTTTCGGAGAGCCATTTGAGAGAATGAGGCCTTCCAAAGATCTCTTCTGATAGATCGAGTGTGTCGATGTAAGGATTCGTTATCGGAAAGTTTCCCGTTTCCTTTGCCATCATATCCAGAAAAGTGAGGTCGAAGTTGGCGTTGTGAAACACGAGCACCGTTCCCTTCACGTAATCCCTGAAAAGATCGTAAACCGTGTCCATATCTGGCGCTTCCACGATGTCCATGTTGCTGATACCGTGAACTTTCTGAATCAGTGCCGGAATTCTTATTCTGGGATTCACGAGAGAGTGAAACGCTTTGTTCCTGTAGATCTTCCCCTTGAAGACAGGAACAGCGGCTATTTCAACTATCCGGTCTCCGGCAAAGGGATCGGTTCCCGTGGTTTCTGTGTCTACGACGCAAAAAACGGTGTCGTTCCATATCATGGCGAGCACTCCTCAGATTTCGATTCCAAAGATCTTCCTCGCGAGTATACCGACGAGGAAAGAAAATCCTGCCACACCGAAACTCAAAAGGAACATCTCAAAAAAGTATTTCGCGAAATCCTTCTCTTTAACCACCGAAACAAAAAAGGTGAAAAGAAGAACTATGAGAACGGCTCCCATCAAAGTAAGGACAAGTGATAAGAATGGGTTTTTGAGTACGAGGTATGGAGCTACCAGCACGGCGACCGTTATGATGTAAGCGATGCCTGTGTAGATGGCGGCTTTTAAGGGTTTGGATTCACCTGATCCTTCTTCCGCTCTCTGTGAGAGATACTCGGAAGCTGCCATGGAGAAGGCTGCAGCGATACCGGTTATCAAGCCGGACAATCCGACTATCTTGGTGTTTTGAAAGGCGAACGTGAGACCAGCGAGTGCCCCCGTCAGTTCCACGAGAGCATCGTTCAACCCGAGAACCATAGAACTCACGTAATTGAGACGCTCTTCGTCGAGCATGTTCAGAAGCTCTTCTTCATGCTTTTCTTCGTCTTTGAGAATATGGACTACTTCTGGATACTCTTTCTCCAGTCTTTCATAGGCTCTTTCCGCTTTTTTCTCGTTGTTTTCCATGAGTTTGAGAGTGAAAGTCAAACCAAAAAGAACGGAAAGCAGTGAGTACCAGAACATCCTGATATAGGAAGGCTTAACATCCTTCCCGGTGATGTTTTTCAGTTTTTCGTAGTGGCTTTTCTCATCTTCCGCTATCGCAAGAAGGATCTCAGCGTTTTTCTTGTTCGTTCTCTTCGATAGCTTTCGATACACGTGGTATTCAGTGATCTCGTTTTTCTGAAAATCAAGAATTTCTTTCAAGACTCACTTCCTCCTCAACCGGATTGAAACATCTGACGTAGTGGTTTTCTTCTATCTCGGAAAGCTCTGGTAATTCTTTCAAGCACCTCTCCACTCTTCTTGGACAGCGAGGCAAGAAGGGACACACCGGTGGTATGTCGACCATCCTTGGGGGTTGCCCCGGTATGGACTCGAGCTTTTCAAGTCTTTTATCCACTCTCGGCACGCTTCTCAGGAGCATCTTCGTGTAAGGGTGTCTGGGTGAGTAGAAGATCTGATCGGATGTTCCTATCTCGACCTGTCTTCCTCCGTACATCACCATAATCCTGTCTGCCATGGAAGCGATCACACCAAGATCGTGTGTTATGAAGATGAGTCCCGTTTTGAACTCTTTTTGAAGTTCTTTCATGAGTTCCAGGATCTGTGCCTGTATGGTCACATCGAGGGCGGTGGTGGGCTCATCCGCTATGAGCACACTGGGATTGCAGGACAGGGCGATGGCTATAACCACCCTCTGCCTCATTCCACCTGAGAATTCGAATGGATAGTTGTTCATTCTTTTTTCGGGTTCCGGTATTCCAACGAGTTCCAGCATTTCCACCGCTCTCAGATAGGCTCTTCTCTTGTCGTAGCCAAGATGATACCTGATCGTTTCCATGAGCTGGTCTCCTATCGTGTAAAGCGGATTAAGAGACATCATCGGATCCTGAAAGATCATTGCGATCTCTTTTCCTCGAATCCTGTGCATTTCTTTTTCGGGTATCTTCAGTATATCCTGACCTTTGTATATGATCTCACCGCTCACTATTTTTCCGGGAGGCTTTATGAGGCGCATTATGGATTTCACTGTCACACTCTTGCCGGAACCAGTCTCACCGACAATTCCGAGAACTTCGTTGGAATTCAGCGAGAAGTTCACATCGTTCACGGCTTTGACTACACCTTCTTCCATGTAAAACCACGTGCTGAGGTTTTTCACTTCCAGAAGCGTTGCCAAACCGTTCACCTCCTATTTATCGAGAAAAACGAGTTCTCCAGTTGACGGATCGTACTCCGCCACACATTTTCCGTTTGAAAACACGTAGATCTCCCCGCAGTAGTAAGAATTCTCAAACAGAGACTGATTTCCTTCAAAGAAACTTTCGATCACAGCTTCCAAAAACACCTCTGCTGTAGCCATCTGTGATTCTGTGGCGGAAAGCTCTATCTTTTGAAAGAACGGTTCAACCAGTTCTTTCACCTTCTCTTTCACTTTCTCCGGCCAGTCCAGGTGGAGAACTACTTCGTTTGGCGGTACGATAGCTCTGTCCTTTTCTATTATCAGAGCTCTCTCTCTGGTGTCGGTGAACTTGTATCTGTAACGTTTTTCCCGAAGAATTTCCTCAACCATTTTTTTGATCTCTGGATCTTCAACGTGTATTCTCTTCACTTCCCACTTCACTCTAAAAAACAGAATGACGATGGCGATCAACAAAATTACCAGCCAGTACCTTCTCACCTCAGCTCACCCGGGAAGTGACAGGCGACGAAGTGTCCCTCTTCAACCTCTCGAAAAGCCGGTTCTTCCTTGGAGCAAATCTCTTTCGCTATGGGACATCTTGTGTGGAATCTACAGCCAGACGGCGGATTTATAGGGCTCGGAACATCTCCTTTGAGAATGATTCTTTCCCTCTTCTTTGTTGGATCAGGTACCGGTATCGCAGACATGAGAGCTACAGTGTAAGGGTGGAGCGGTTTTTCGAACAAGTCTTTTTTAGGAGCAAGTTCCACCATCTTTCCAAGATACATCACACCTATTCTATCGCTTATGTGCTTTACAACAGCCAGATCGTGCGAAATGAAAATGTACGTGAGTTTGTGTTCCCTCTGAAGATCTTCCATGAGGTTTATGATCTGACTTCTTATCGAGACGTCCAGAGCAGCGACGGCCTCGTCCGCCACGACGAGTTTGGGTTCCAAAGCCAGGGCACGTGCGATTCCGATTCTCTGGCGCTGACCACCGGAGAATTCATGTGGAAACCTGTACACGTAAGCCGAAGGAATACCCACATCCTCCAAGATTTCTTTGATTCGTTTCTCTACTTCTTCCCCCCTTGCGATCCTGTGTGTGACGATGCCTTCACCCACTATGCTCTTCACTCTCAACCTCGGGTTCAGGGAACTGTATGGATCCTGGAACACTATCTGCATCTCTCTTCGAAATTTTTTCCTTTTCTCCGGTAGATCATCGAGAAGAATGGACATGAACTTCTTTGGAGAACCCTTTGCCTCCTCAAAGAAAATACGGGCGTACTCTCTGTCGACACCTTCCAGTTTTTCCACATCTGACTCCTTCATGTTGACGAACCTGCTCAGATAGGTGCGCTTTATGTATTTTTTTGCCTTGGAACGCGGCATGAAGTAGTAGGTCGTGTCTTCGTTGTCCACGATGATGCGTCCCGATGTTGGCTCGTACAGTCTGAGCAGGGTCATTCCAATCGTGGTTTTTCCACAACCCGACTCTCCAACGAGGCCGAAGGTTTCTCCCTCGTTTATGCTGAAGCTGACACCATCGACGGCCTTCACCCATCCAACAATTCTCTTAAAAACACCAGCCCTTATGGGAAAATGTTTCACCAGATTTTCAACTCTAAGGATTTCCCTGCTCACGTTTCACACCTCGCTTTTTGCATGTCTCATTTCATCGAGTTTTTGCCAGAAGAAACACCTCACCTTGTGATTGCCATCCAGGTCTTCCAGTTCAGGTTCTTCAACGTCGCATTTTCCTTTTTCGAAGAATTCACATCTGGGATGGAATTTACATCCCGGAGGGAAGTTGAGCGGGTCGGGTACGTTTCCCGGAATGCTCTTCAGTCTCTCCTGTTCTACGTCTATTCTGGGAATGGATTCGAGAAGAGCATAGGTGTAGGGGTGCTTGGGTTCGGTGAAGATGGTTTTCACGTCTCCGTACTCGACCACCTTTCCCGCGTACATGACAGCAACTTTATCGGACATTTCCGCAACGACGCCCATATCGTGGGTGATCAGAATGATTGCCATTCCGTATTCTTTCTGGAGTTCCTTCATGAGCTCCAGGATCTGAGCCTGTATGGTCACGTCGAGAGCGGTGGTGGGTTCGTCCGCTATGAGAAGACTCGGTCTGCAGGAGAGTGCCATGGCTATCATAGCCCTCTGTCTCATCCCACCGGAGAGCTGGTGGGGGTACTCATCCACTCTCTTTTCAGGTTCGGGAATTCCCACTTTTCTGAGAAGATCTATAGCCATTTTTCTCGCTTCTTTTTCAGAGACGTTCTGGTGAAGAATTATTGCCTCCATTATCTGATCCCCTATCGTGAAAACAGGGTTCAAAGCCACCATGGGTTCTTGAAATATCATGGCGATCTCTTTTCCTCTGATCTTCCTCATTTCGCTCTCTGAAAGTTCGAGAAGATTCCTTCCTTTGAAGATGATCTTTCCATCAACTATCTTTCCGTTCTGATCCAGGAGTCTCATTATTGAGAGCGATGTCACACTTTTTCCACTTCCGGATTCCCCAACGATGCCCAGGGTTTCTCCCTCTCTGACCTCAAAAGAAACACCATCGACCGCCTTCACCACACCGTCTTCTGTATAGAAATAGGTTTTCAGATTTTCCACCCTAAGCAGAGGCTCTGTCAATTCGATCCCTCCTTAGAATTTTAGCCTTGGATCGAAAGCGTCTCTGAGCGCATCGCCCAGCAGATTCCATCCCAGAACGAAGAGAACCATAGCGGTACCGGGATAAACGAGGGCGTACCAGTGCTTTCCTATCTCCATCATCCAGTCTCTCGAGTAACTGAGGATGGATCCCCAGTCGGCGTATCCCTGGGGGGCACCGAGTCCCAAGAAACTGAGCACAGCGGCCGTTATCACGAGAGATCCCATGTTCATGGAAGCCCATATCAGGACGGGGAAAATGGTATTCGGAAGAACGTGTTTCAGTATGATGAGAAAATCGGGCACACCTATTGCTTTCGCTGCCAGAACGAATTGTTCTTCCCTCACCTGAAGAATGTTTCCTCTGATGAGCCTTGCCGCTCCCATCCATCCAAACACGATCATCGCTATCATAACCTTGTCGAGACCTGTCCCGAGAACGGTTGTCAGCACAACAGCCGCTATGAGGAAAGGAATAGAGAGAAAGATATCGGTGATCCTCATGAGAACCTCATCTATCCATCCTCCAAAGTAACCTGAGATTGAACCTATGAACACTCCTATCAGGAGTCTTGCGAGTGTGACTATGAGACCTATCTTGAAAGCCGTTCTTGTGCCCCAGACGATTCCGTATAGAATATCACGGCCACCAATGACACCGAATGGATGATAATCAACACAGCGTATAGGTTCTCTGTTGGGATTCTTCGCCAGGGCATCCTCTTTCGTGGTAGGGGGTTGTGGGCTCTGATTCCAGCTCACCACGGGCATCAAGTAAGGATCGGGTAGCTTGGCTCTGGTGAGCGGGTGAATGGGAGGAGCTATAACAGGCGCGAGAATGGCTATCACCACAAAGAAGAGCACCAGAGAGAACCCTATGATGGCGGATGGATCTCTAAAAAATCTCTTCATTATTCTTTTGAATTCCTGGTTCACGTCGTTTCACCTCTCATCCAAGTCTTATTCTGGGGTCTATAAGGGCGTACAGAATATCTATTATGAGATTTCCAACAACAAGAATTGTTGAGAAAAACAACGCAGAAGCCATCACCGAAGCGTAATCGAGCTGCAGAGCTGCCTGCGCGGTGAAACTTCCCACACCCGTTCTGTTGAAGACCGTTTCCACGATCACGGTACCGGAGAAGAGACCGATGACCATACCACCGGCAACCGTGGTAACAGGAATCAAGGCGTTTCTTCTGGCGTGTTTGTTTATAACCACATCTTCGGGAAGACCCTTTGCCCTGGCGGTTCTCACGTATTCTTTGTTCAGGACTTCCAGCATGCTCGACCTGGTGATTCTCAGAAGATACGCCCACCAGAGCCACGAAAGAGTTATGATGGGACCTATGAGGTGCTTTAGCCCATCCCAGAAGATGTCCAGTCTGCCGTTCAAAAGTGCGTCTATTGTAACGAGCTTTGTGTAGCGATGAAACTCCGGAGATTTGATCACTTCTTCAGCCCACATACTCAGATTCCCAGGAGGAAGCCAGTTCAGTATGCTGTAGAAGATCATCAGAACGAGCAATCCAAAGACGAAATCAGGAAAAGACCAGCCAACCACGGCGAAGATTCTTATGAAATGATCGAGGAATTTTCCTCTGTGAACCGCAGCCTTCACACCGAGCCATATTCCAACAAATACAACAGGGAAGATGGCGTAAAGCGCAAGTTCAACGGTGTATGGGAGTCTTCTCAAAAGAGCATCTTTCACCGGTTCTTTCCCAACAAGGGACCACCCGAGATCACCTCTCAGAGTGTTTGAGAGCCATTTGACGTATCTCACAACGAAAAAGTCGTTCAAGCCGTACTTCTCCTTTAGAGCGTCCATCTGCTCGGGCGTTAACTTGTCCAGCATATTCGGGTTGACGTACGCTGCGAGCAATTTATCCGGCCCGAGGGACTGGATCATCGAGAAGACGATGAAAGTTACTCCTAAGAGAATCAGGGGCAAGAGCAGAAGTCTTCGTATGATGTATGCGGTCACCTGGTACACCTCCTGGTCGTAAATTGGGTATGTATCTTCATATGATTATACAACATACCCTGAACCTTCCGACATTTGGAAGAGTCTGAACAGTGGTATAATAAAGGTGGTATAATAAAGATGGATTGATAAACCAGGGGGCGAACGGGTTCGACGGGGATGGAGTCCCCTGGGAAGCGAGCCGAGGTCCCCACCTCCTCGTAAAAAAGGTGGGACAAAGAATAAGTGCCAACGAACCTGTTGCTGTTGCCGCTTAATAGATAAGCGGCCGTCCTCTCCGAAGTTGGCTGGGCTTCGGAAGAGGGCGTGAGAGATCCAGCCTACCGATTCGGGCTTCGCCTTCCGGCCTGAATCGGGAAATTTCAGGAAGGCTGTGGGAGAGGACACCCTGCCCGTGGGGGGTCCCCCCTGAAATCGAAAACACGGGCTGCGCTCGGAGAAGCCCAGGGGCCTCCATCTTCGGACGGGGGTTCGAATCCCCCCGCCTCCACCAGAAAAAGGGCGCTTCAAGCGCCTTTTTACTTTTCTTCAACCTCTTTGACTCATTGTTTACCCATTATTAACGATAATGTTGAGTTTGTGTTCGTTTTTCTTAATCAATATCCCTTGAAGAGGCTCGTAAAAAGTAGTATATTTATATTAGCAGTCGAACGATGAGAGTGCTAAAAATCTACGAAGGAGGGATGGATGATGAAAGTGATACCTCTCGGTGAAAGGCTTCTCATCAAGCCCATCAAAGAGGAAAAGAAGACTGAGGGAGGAATCGTTCTTCCAGATTCCGCAAAGGAGAAACCGATGAAGGCAGAGGTCGTAGCCGTGGGAAAGATCGATGACGAGGAAAAATTTGACATCAAAGTTGGAGACAAGGTTATTTACTCCAAATATGCGGGTACAGAAATAAAGATTGATGATGAGGATTACATCATCATCGATGTGAATGACATACTCGCGAAAATCGAAGAGTGAAGGAGGTGTGAGATATGCCGAAGATTCTGAAGTTCAATGAAGAAGCGAGAAGGGCACTCGAAAGAGGTGTGGACAAGGTTGCTAACGCGGTAAAGGTGACTCTCGGACCGAAGGGAAGGAACGTTGTTATCGAAAAATCGTGGGGTTCTCCAACAATAACCAACGACGGTGTTTCCATAGCCAAGGAGATTGAGCTCGAGGACAAATTCGAAAACCTCGGGGCTCAGCTCGTGAAAGAAGTTGCTTCCAAAACAAACGACGTTGCCGGTGATGGTACAACAACTGCTACGGTTCTCGCACAGGCTATGATCAAAGAAGGTCTCAAGAACGTTGCAGCGGGCGCCAATCCAATTCTCCTCAAGAGGGGTATAGACAAAGCCGTTGAGAAAGCCGTTGAAGAGATCAAGAAGGTCTCCAAGAAACTTTCCGGTAGGGAGGACATTGCCCACGTTGCCGCTATATCTGCGAACAGCGCCGAAATAGGAGAGCTCATCGCAGAAGCTATGGACAAGGTAGGAGAAGACGGGGTCATCACTGTGGAAGATTCCAAAACACTCGAAACCTACGTTGAATTCACCGAAGGTATGCAGTTTGACAGAGGTTACATCTCACCATACTTCGTCACGGATGCCGAGAAGATGGAGGTCGTTCTGAAGGAACCCTTCATACTCATCACTGACAGGAAACTCAGCGCTGTGAAACCTCTCATTCCGATCCTTGAAAAGGTCGCTCAGACCGGAAGACCACTTCTCGTTATAGCGGAAGACGTTGAAGGAGAAGTTCTGACAACACTTGTTCTCAACAAACTCAAGGGTACTCTCCAGTCCTGTGCCGTGAAGGCTCCTGGATTCGGTGAAAGAAGAAAAGCCATGCTTCAGGACATAGCAATTCTCACCGGAGGTCAGGTGGCAAGTGAAGAGCTCGGAATCAATCTCGAAGATCTCACCCTTGAAGATCTCGGAAGAGCCGATCTTGTGAGGGTCAAGAAAGATGAAACCATCATAATTGGAGGAAAAGGTGATCCAGAGGCTATCAAGAAGAGAATCGCTCAAATCAAAGCCCAGATAGAGGAAACCACATCTGAGTACGAAAAAGAAACTCTCCAGGAAAGGATGGCAAAACTCGCAGGAGGAGTAGCCGTCATAAAGGTTGGAGCGGCCACCGAAACAGAGCTCAAGGAAAAGAAACACAGAATTGAAGACGCACTGAGCGCTACAAGAGCAGCCGTTGAAGAAGGTATCGTTCCCGGTGGAGGAGTAACACTCCTGAGAGCAAGAAAGGCCGTTGAAAAGGTCATAGAAGAGCTCGAAGGCGACGAGAAAATAGGAGCTCAGATCGTTTACAAGGCACTCTCAGCCCCCATTAAGCAGATTGCTGAAAACGCAGGATACGACGGAGCGGTGATCATAGAGAAGATACTCTCGAATGACGATCCAGCCTATGGATTCGACGCACTCAGGGGAGAATACTGCAACATGTTTGAAAGAGGAATCATTGACCCAGCAAAGGTTACAAGGAGCGCCCTGCAGAACGCCGCGTCCATCGCTGGAATGCTCCTGACAACGGAAGTGCTCATCGTTGAAAAACCCGAGGAGAAAAAAGAAACACCGAGTATTCCTGAAGAATTCTAAATGATAACAAGGGGGCCAAAGGCCCCCTTTACTTTTTTACTTTCTGTGGTATGATGAAAATATCAATAGTTCCTTTCAGGTATGGAAATCTGTTGCGGAATAGATCCAAGAACTCGTTTGAGTTGATTCAATACTTCCTCAGAGGTCTTAAAAAAAGAAGGGGCGTTTGCCCCTTCTTTTGGTTTCATCAAACGCTGAACTTTTCTTCGAAAATTTTCGTTGTTTCCTCGTCTATATTGCATATGCGGATTTCTTCCAGAGCGGTATCCGGATGTTGATCGATGAAATCTTTTATTGCCTTTGAAAAGATTCCCACCGCTCTTTCTTTCGGAAATCCGAAGATTCCTGTGCTGATGGCAGGCATTGAGATGCTTTTCAATTTCAGTTCGTGAGCTCGAAGGAGTGCGTTGTAAACTGCTTTGTAGAGGAGTTCGTCCTCTCCATGACTGCCTCCTCTCCAAACGGGTCCCACAGCGTGAATCACGTATTTTGCCTTCAGCTTTCCAGCGCCGGTTACCACCGCTTCGCCTGTCGGAATTCTTCCACGCTCCTGAACGATCCTGTCGCTTTCCTCCTGAATAACGCTTCCACCTGCTCTCACGATCGCTCCCGCTACTCCTCCTCCGTGTTTCAGATATTCGTTCGCCGCGTTCACTATGGCGTCCACTTCTTCTCTTGTGATGTCTCCCTTTACGATTCTGATCTTTTTCCCTTTGTATTCCAGTTCTTTCCTCACTTCGGCCATACTTTCACCCCCGTACTTTTCGGGCCAGAGACGTTTGAGCCTTTCAAAGAGTTCTTCCTCAAAACCTACTCTCTTTGGCTGGAAGATGACCTCATTTTTCAACTTTTCTGGAAGATAGTTCGTTTTCACGAAACCACCGAAATCATGGGGATAAAGATACCCTTCCCCGTATCCACGCTTTTTCATTTCTTCGGTGACGGGATTTCTCAAAAAAAGCGGTACGTCCTCCACAGGAAGTTCCTGGACCTTTTTCATTGCAAGATAAACAGAATTGCTCTTGGGAGCGAGGGAAAGATAGACGGCACACTCTACAAGGTTCATCAAACATTCGGGAAGTCCCACGTGTTCGACAGCGATGGAGGTCGAAACGGCGATATGTAGAGCGTTTGGGTCGGCGAGTCCAACGTCTTCGCTGGCGAATATGATCATTCTTCGTGCTATGAATCGCGGGTCTTCTCCCATCTCTATCATTTTGACGAGGTAGTAAACAGCGGCGTTTGGATCGTTACCTCTCATACTCTTTATGAAGGCCGAAGCGAAATCGTAGTGTGATTCCTTCGTGTACCCGCTCACGTTTCCCAGCAGAGTTTCCAGGTCCTCAAGAGTTACTCTCTTGTTTTTGAACGCCTGGTGGACGATCTCCAGGGTGTTCAAGAGTTTTCTGGCGTCTCCTTCGGAATGCCTTACTATGGCTTTCTCTACCGATTCTTCCAGATCGATGTTGAGAACCCCTGCCGCTTTCTTCAAGATCTTCATCAGGTCCTTGTCAGAGAGTTTTTTGAAGTAAAGAATCCTGCATCTTGAGAGAAGTGCGGGTACGATGGCAAAACTCGGATTTTCAGTTGTTGTCGCAACCAGTACGATGTCTCCCCGTTCCACATGGGAAACCAAGACCATCTGCTGGTTTTTGTTCAGGCGGTGTATTTCATCGAGAAAGAGAAGCAATTTTTTTCCGTATTTTCTCAGCTGTTCTCCTCTTTTGAGAACGTTCTTTATTTCAGAAACCCCGTGAACGGTGGAGCTCAGATAAACTACCTCGCCGTTGAAATACCGTTTCAACAGTGAAAAAACCGAGGTCTTACCAGACCCCGGCGGTCCATAGAGGATAGAAGAGAACATGTTGCCTGTCTTTAAAGTTCGCCGGAGAATCCCTTTATTACCGAATATATGATCCTGACCGACGAAATCCTCGAAGTCTTTCGGTCTGAGCAGTTCACTCAAGGGTTTTTCTGAAATACTCAACGGTGAGCTTCAATCCCTCCTCAAGGGAAACTTTGGGTTCCCAGCCGAGTTTCTCTTTCGCTTTCGTGTAATCGAGGATGCTTTTTCTCACGTCACCCTTACGCGGTGGTTTATAGACGGGCTCTTTATCGTAGCCAGTGATCTCTTTCAGCATTTTGAAGAGCTGGTTCACAGTTGTGCCCCTTCCCGTTCCTATGTTGAAGACTTCGTTGTCGCCTTTCTCCATGGCGAGAAGATTCGCTCTGACCACGTCATCAACGTAAACGTAGTCTCTGACGTATTCCCCATCACCGAATATGTGAACTTCCTCTCCCCTGAGCATCCTTTCAGTGAAGATGGCCACCACACCCGCTTCACCGTACGGGTCCTGTCTCGGCCCGTAAACGTTGGCGTATCTGAGAACTGTGTATTTCAATCCGTACTCTCTCGCGAAAAACTCCAGATACATTTCGGTGCTGTACTTCGCAATACCATAAGGGGATATCGGATGAGGTATCTCCGTTTCCGGTGTTGGAAAGACCTTCACATTCTCTCCATATATCGCCCCACCGGTGGACGAAAAGATGAACTTTTTAACACCGTACTTGATGGATTTTTCGAGAAGCACAAGAGATCCGATGATGTTTGTTTTTGCGTCTCTGGCGGGTTCCCTAACAGAGATGGCGACACTAGCCTGAGCGGCGAGATGAAACACGTACTCGGGTCTGTGTAGAGAGAAGATCCGTTCCATCATTTCTTCGTCCTCTATACTCTGTTCATAAAACAGTGCGTTTCTGTTGAGGTTTTCGACCTTTCCAGAGGATAGATTGTCCACCACAATGACACCGTATCCGTTTTCTATCAGTTTGTCCACCACGTGGGATCCTATGAAGCCCGCTCCGCCTGTTACCAGAACGTTCATAATCAGTCCTCCTCATCTTCTTCTATTTTCTTGGCTTCCTCCGGGATTTCCTGAACATTCACGAGTCTTCTGCTCTCTTCGAGGAATTCCTTCAGTTCCTGCACCTTGCTCTCATCGAAATTCACCATTATGTCGTAAAATCTCTTGAATCTTTCTCTCGTTTTCGTATCCAGGAAGTGTGAGAAATGACGCGCGAGTTTTTCCGCTGTGGGAGAAGGTATTCCCATCACGTAGAAGAAAAAGTTCCTGAGTCTGTTCTGAGAACCCCTCAACGATCTTGCTCTTCTTTTTCCCTTCTCGGTGAGGGTTATGTATCCGTACTTCTCGTATTCGACGTATCCAAGTTCCGCCAGTCTTTTCATGGCGTTCGTCACACTCGGAAGACTCACTCCCATCTTTCTCGCGATGGTGCTCACCCTCGCCGCGGGTTGTTTCTGAAGTATCTCCTGAATCACTGCAAGGTAATCTTCGAGCGCAGGTGTCAGGGTTTTCTTCCTTCCTCTAGGCATGCTATCGACCCTCCCTCTTTATGAAACTTTTTGCTTTCTCAATATCCTCAAGAACGATCTTTCTGAGTTCATTACTTCTATTTCTCAGAAGATAACTCGGATGGAATGTTGGAACGATCTTCTTTCCTCCGAGCCAGTCGATGGGATTTCCTCTGACCTTGGTTATGGATACCTTTTTCCCGTCCATGAAGAAAGACAACGCCGTGGCTCCAAGGGCAACTATCACATCTGGATTGATGATTTCGATCTGAGCGAGTAAAAAATGACCACATGTCGCCTGTTCTTCAGGGGTGGGAGTTCTGTTGTTGGGTGGTCTGCATTTCACAACGTTGCATATGTAAACATCTTCTCTTCTGATACCTGATTCTCTGAGTAACTCCGTCAGAAGCATTCCTGCTCTGCCGACGAAAGGTCTTCCCGTCTTGTCTTCTTCTTCCCCCGGTCCTTCTCCCACAAAGACGATCCTCGTATCCAGATTTCCTTCTCCAACGACAACGTTTGTCCTATTCAGATGAAGCGGGCATGCAGTACACTTTTTCACTCTTTCTGATACTATCTCCATGAGTTCTTCCCTTGTATACAAACCTTTCTCCTCCAGATTCTGATAAAATATTGTCAGGAAATTACCATAACCTTACTTAATTCTATCATCCACTATAAATTTTTCCAAAAATCTTATTGGGGTGATGATTCGTGCCTTTTAGATTTAGACTTCAGAGAATATACGATGTTCGAAGAAAGGAAGAAGAAACTTTGAAAAACGATCTCTCAAAAATCAATGAAAAAGTGGAAAATATCAAAAGAATTATACAACAACTTTCCACTGAAAAGAAGCAAATAGAAAGTAATTTTCTTCACAAAGGGGTTCTCAGAAAGGAAGATCTTCTGAATATGGAGATGCAGATGGTGTTTTATGAGGAAGAGATCAAAAAAAGGCAAAGTGAACTTTATGAACTGCTAAAAGAACAGGAAGAAACGAGAAGAAAACTTTTTGAAAAAATGAAGGAGAGAAAGATTCTTGAAAAATTAAAAGAAAGAAAGATGCGAGAGTACCTTTATGAAGAGAACCTCAAAGAAAGAAAGACCATGGACGAGATAGCGGAGAGGAAATTCTGGTGGGAGAGCTAACTCTCTCTGAACCTGTACTGAAGCGCTTCCGCGAGGTGCCTCATTTCTACATCACTCGAACCTTCCAGATCCGCTATTGTTCGTGAAAGCTTCAGAACTTTGTCGATCTTCCTACCCGACAGTCCGTATCTCTCCACGTATCTTTTCAGGAGATCCTCATTCTGCTCGTCCAGCTGGACAAACCTCCTCAGCATTCTGTGAGACATCTGTGAATTGCAGGAAATATGAGTATCCCTGAAACGTCTTTTTTGTATTTCCCTCGCCTTCATCACCCGCTCTCTGATTGAAGAGCTTTTCTCTCCTTCGGGTTTTTTCATCATTTCCTCGAAGGAGAGCTTCGGGACGTTGATCACCAGATCCATTCTGTCCAGAAGGGGACCTGAGATTTTCTTTCTGTATCTCATGATGTCTCTGGGAGAGCAGACACAGGGTTGTTTCGGGTCTCCAAGATTACCGCAAGGACAGGGATTCATGGCACCAACAAGCATGAAGCGGGCGGGGTAGGTGACGGTGAACTTCGCTCTGGCAACCGTGACGATGCCTTCTTCGAGAGGCTGTCTCAGGGCTTCCAGCACATCTCTTTTGAATTCCGGCAGTTCATCGAGGAACAGAACACCGTTGTGTGCGAGGGAAATCTCACCGGGTCTTGGGTTGGTACCACCACCGATAATGGAGACGGTCGACGCCGTGTGATGGGGGGATCTGAAGGGACGGAGTTTCACGATCCCGGGATAACCAGATGCGCTGTACACCTTGCTCGTCTCGAGGATTTCCTCTTCGGACATGGGAGGAAAGATCGTGGGAATTCTCTTCGCTATCATGGTCTTCCCGGAACCGGGATTTCCTACCATGAGGATGTTGTGGAACCCCGCAACAGCTATCTCCACCGCTCTTTTCACCATCTCGTGGTCTCTAACGTCGGAAAAATCGATCTCGTATTCCACGTTCGCGTTTTCTATACCCGAATACTCGATCTGTTTCAGCGCTCTATCTCCCCTCAAAAACTCAACGCATTCTCTGAGAGATTCCACGGCGTATATATCCAGTCCTTTCACGCATTTTGCTTCTTCTTCGTTCTCTTTTGGGATGAGCACCGTACCATTGAACCTTTCTGAAAGAGAAAGGAGAACGGGAAGAACCCCGTTCACCCTCTTCACTTCTCCATTCAGCGAGAGTTCCCCTATGGCGAGGATGTTCTCACTCACCTGAACGATTCCTGTTGAAGCGAGTATGCACAGTGCGATTGGCAGATCGAGCATGGAACCTTCTTTTCTCACGTCTCCAGGAGCGAGGTTCACCACGTATTTACCGTGTGGAAGAGAAAATCCACTGTTCAGAATAGCACTTTTCACCCTTTTTCTACTCTCTTTCACGGCGGTGTCACCGAGACCGACCACGTCTATATCGTTGAAAACGCTCCTGTTGTCAAAATCCACTTCCACGTCTATTTTCATTGCTTCTATTCCCTGTATCGTGGCAGAGGAGAGTTTGTTGTAGTTCACCTGGCAGCCTCCTTGGGATCGTACTCCCGCTTCATCTTTTCCAGTGTCTCCAGAAGTGCGCCGAAACCGTTTTTGATGTTCACCTTGACGAGTTCTTTCGAATAGCGTTTCTTCAGTTCTACAACACCTTCCTTGAGGGATCTTCCCACGTTTATTCTTATGGGAAAGCCTATGAGATCGGCGTCTTTGAATTTGAAACCAGGCGAGACTTCTCTGTCATCCAGAACAACCTCTTCCCCTTTTTCTGAGAGAACCTGGTAAATCAGCTCACCCATCTGCTTCTGTTCAGCGTCGTTCATGTTCAGAATGTCCACCACAACGGTGTAAGGAGCGATCGAAAGGGGCCAGATCATACCGTTCTCATCGTGGAAATGTTCCACAACAGCCGCCATCGTTCTGGAAACTCCCCAGCCATAACAGCCCATGATGAAAGGTTTCATCTCACCGTTTTCATCCATGAAGTAGGCCTTCATGGCTTCGGAGTATTTTGTGCCGAGTTTGAAGATGTGACCAAGCTCTATCCCTTTCGTCGCCTTGAGAGGTTCACCACAGACAGGGCAGGGATCGCCCTCCACCACCGTTCTCAGATCGTACCACTCGTCCACCTTGAAATCTCTGGGGTGGTTTGCGTTTACGTAGTGTGTGTCCTCTTCCATACCTCCAACGACGAAGTTTTTCAGTCCTCTGACGCTGTGATCGGCCACTTTCTTCACATCCACACCGATGGGTCCAATGAATCCGACGGGAACTCCGAAGTCTTTCAGAATTTCTTCTGGAGTTGCCATTCTCAGCGACTGATCTTTCAAATGTGCTTTGAGCTTCGCTTCGTTGAGATCCAGGTCTCCCCTTATGAGTACCATGACGTATCCTTCTCTTCCTTTGTAAAGAAGGGACTTCACGATCTTCGACGGAGGAACACCGAGAAACTCTGAAACTTCCTCGATCGTCTTCACCCCGGGTGTGGGAACCTTCTTGAGGGGTTTCTCTTCTTCCTGTTCCTGAGTGTATTCACCTTTGTATTCGGCTTTTTCGTCGCTTGCCTGGTAACCACACTTTTCACAGAAGAGTACGTTCGTCTCTCCTATTTTCGCAGGAACGACGAACTCGTGGGAAGCGTTCCCTCCGATGGCACCCGTTTCTGCCTCTATGATCATGTACCGCACACCAAGCCTTTCCATAATTCGGGAGTACGCTTTTTTGAACTCTTCGTACGTCTCGTCCAGAGATTCCCAGCTTGCGTGAAAGCTGTAAGCGTCCTTCATGATGAATTCTCTTGCCCTGAGAAGGCCAAAACGGGGCCTGATTTCGTCTCTGTACTTGTTCGCTATCTGATACAGAGTAAGAGGAAGCTGTTTGTATGAACGGAGTTCGTTCTTCACAAGGTCCGTGACGATCTCCTCGTGCGTGGGACCGAGTGTGAAGTCTCTTTCGTGCCTGTCTTTGAGTTTCATCATTTCGGGACCGTAATCGTCCCACCTTCCTGACTGTTTCCAGAGTTCCGCAGGTTGAAGGATGGGCATCAGAATTTCCTGTGCTCCTATCCTGTTCATCTCTTCCCGAACTATGTTCTCTATTTTGAGAAGCACTCTTCTTCCTAATGGGAGGTAGGTGTATATACCGGCGGCTACTTTTCTTATGAAGCCTCCTCGAAGAAGATACTCGTGGCTTACTGTCTCAACATCGGAAGGGGTTTCTTTGAGAGTAGGAGCGTAGAGGTCTTTCATCCGCAAGGCCGATCTCCTCCTCGATTTCGAGTTCTTTTGAAACTATTGTATCATAGATAAGAAAAGGAGGATGGACCGTGCGATACAGAAAGCTCAGCGATTATCTGAAGGAAAGATACGGTGAAAGGGTTCAAAGAATAGTGATACACGGGGGATTTTCCTGTCCGAACAGGGACGGCACGAAAGGGAAGGGTGGCTGTATCTACTGTGATGCCATGGGAAGCGGCTTCACCACTCTGATGAGGCTCCCGATAAGGGAACAGGTCATGGAAATGAAGAAAAAATACGAAAAGCGTGGGATCAAGAAGTTCATCGCGTACTTTCAGTCGTTCAGCAACACCTACGCCCCTGTTGAGGTGCTCAGAGAACGCTACGAGGAAGCCCTCGTGGACGACAGTATAGTCCAGCTTTCTGTCTCCACGAGACCCGATCTCGTGCCCGAACGTGTTCTGGATCTGTTCGAAGAATTCAAAAAGCGTGTCGATGTTTCCGTTGAGCTCGGTCTTCAGACGGCAAACTATAGAACACTCAAGAAGATCAACAGAGGCCACACCCTCGCGGAGTTCGTGGATGCCGCTGTGAGAGTGAAAAGGAGAGGCATCGAACTCGTGGTGCATGTGATTTTGAATCTGCCCTGGGACGATATGGAGGATGTGGTAGAGACGGCCAAGATCCTCTCCGCTCTCGATGTAGACGGTGTGAAACTCCACTCGCTTTACGTGGTGGAAGGAACAAAACTCGCGGAGATGTACAAAAAGGGAGAAATAAAAATCTGTTCACTCGAGGAGTACATCGACAGAGCGATCACATTTCTCGAATACCTCTCGCCAAACGTGGTCATTCACAGACTGGTTGCAGATCCTCCGAGAAAGGGAACGATCTTCGGCAATTGGGGAAAGAGCAAGATAGAAATCATCAACATGGTAGAAGAAGAACTTGAGAGGAGAGATACGTATCAGGGCAAGAAGTTTGATTATCTTAACAGGTAGTCTTTTTCTCTTGATTTTCGGGTGCATTCCTGTTTACAACCACACGCTTTCGTTCCTCGTCTGGATAGCGGGGGACAACGATCTGGAGCAGTTCATCTCTCAGGATCTGAAGGAGATGATGGGAAATCCATCTTGGATAGATGTCTTCGCTCTGGTTGACAGAACCCCAACCACGCAAGCTATCCTCTTTCAGAGGGATAGTAAGTGGTTGTTGTAGCTCGACTGTGTTACAATTGGCACAGGGAGTGGAAAAATGCCCAGACGTGTGATACGAACCTACAAACTCGCTGTACCGGGACATTTGAATCAAACATGCGAAGAACTCAACCGCACCGCAGCAAGAATCTACAACAAAACGATGTCTCTTGTGCGAAAGATACACCGAAAGAAAGGCTTCTGGCTGTCCTGGCCCACCGCAGACAAATACATCCTCCGCTGGGCAGAAAACATCAAAATCCACGTCCACTCAAAGCAGGCATTTGTTCAGCTCTACTTTCAAGCCCTCAAAGGGTACTTCAAAGCAGCCAAAAAGAATCAAGATGCAAAACCTCCCTACAAGAAAAAACGCTATCTGCCGTTCATATGGAAAGAAAGCGCTGTGAAGCTTCTGCCAGACGGCACCCTGAGACTGTCTTTTGGCAGAGAACGAGAACCATTTGTTGTACAAACACCTCTCAAACCTCCCCTTCGCATCAAACAGGCAAGACTTGTCTTTGAAGATGGATACTATCTCCACCTTGCGATAGAGGTGGAGATTGAAGAAAAGAGTGCTAATTCTGGTGTTATGGCAGTCGACCCTGGAGTGCTCCGTCCCATCACGTGCTTTGATGGAAAAGAAGTCATCAGCTACCACGGAGGGGTTCTTAGCAGCATCCTTCGCTACCGAAACAAACGCCTCGCAAGCCTTCAGTCTGCCATAGCAGAGTGCAAGAAGGGATCAAGAAGGTACAACAAGCTTGTTCGTGCAAAGAAAAGAGTCCTGAGACGGCTCAGAAACCAGATCAACGACATCATGCACAAGATCACAAGCAGTTTCATCGGACTGTGCCTCAGAAAACAAATCGGAACCATCGTGATAGGAGACGTCACAGGGATCAGAGAAAGAGCGGACTATAGCGACAATGCGAACCAGAAGATCCACCAGTGGCAGTTCAGAAAACTCATCGAGATGATAAGGTACAAAGCAGAGCAGTTCGGAATCAAAGTAAAGCTCATCTCAGAAGCGAACACGAGCAAGACGTGTCCTGTCTGTGGTGCAAAGAACAAGCCGAACGGAAGAAGATACCACTGCAAAACCTGTGGTTTTGAGTATCACAGGGACGGAGTTGGAGCAATCAACATCTGGAAAAGGTATCCTGGCACAGGCCAGGTAGTAGCGGGTTTGGCCCCCGTCAGAGGTGTGAGGTTCCATCCGCACCTCTGTGGCCATGGAGCGTCTTTGGCTCCATGGAAGGTGGCCTGAGAGCCACCAAAAGTCCCATCCCCTTCAGGGGATTGGGAGGAGGTCAAGATCTACTTGCCTCAGAAGGTGAAAAATCCGGAGTACTGGGACGATTTCGTTGCTTTAAGCGACTTCACCTCGGAGAGCTCCTGGGACGATCTCATCGAACACTGGAGGGATAAAAATTGAAAAGAGTGAACATGAACCTGGCCTGGATGGGTGTTGTCTTTTCTGCAATGAGTTCGATTCTGCTGTTAGAATATTACAGGGAGATTCTGGCAGGATCTCCCAGTTACACCCTTGGGACTGTGACCCTTTTTCTTTCTCTGATTTCCACAATTTCTCTTTTGATCGTTTACAGACAGTGGAGTGTGCTCCTGAACATCAACGTTCTGCAAACTCTGAGACTGGCGGAGCAGCGTTCTGTGAACTTGAACGAGAAGCCGTTTGTTCCAAACTGGCCGTACATCGCCTTTATAGCTTTCTGGTTCTTTGAGTTTCTCTTTGCGGGAATATGGATTTTCTCGCTGCTTCAGTTGATCTTTTTTGTGATCTTTCTTCACTACCTGTTTGAAACTATAAGGAAACTCCAAGAGATAAAAATCTACCTCTACAGAACCCTTTTCAACATCGACTACAAACCGGTCATAAAGGAAAGGAACGTGTTATCGGTTTTTCTTCTCACTCTGTTCACTCTCGGTGTGTACTGGTTGTATCTTGTTGTTAGGCTCTCTCGAGAAATAAACGAATTTCTCGATATGGACGATCAAATCATGAGAAATCTGGAGGTGAAATCGTGAAGGCCTGCCCGAACAAGGAGAGGAACCTCTCTTACTGCAACTGTTCTTATCCTGGATGTCCGAGAAAGGGCATCTGCTGTGAATGTATGCACTATCACAGACAGCACGGAGAACTTCCCGCGTGTTATTTCCCGAACGACGCGGAGAAAACCTGGGACAGATCCATCGAGCATTTTAAAAGAGTGGTGTGAGGTTCTCCCTCACACCACTTTTGACACGAGTTCACACACCTTTTCGAGAAAGGCTCTGTCTTCTTCGGAGAAAGGAGAAGGGCTGTACGAATCTATGTCCAGTTCTCCTATGATTTTCCCATCTTTGAAAATGGGAACCACGATTTCCGCTTTCGTCTTTGGACTGCAGGAGAGATAGTTTGTTTCTTTGCTCACATCCTGGACAACGAAGGTCTCCTCTCTCTCCGCTGCCTGACCACAGATTCCAACTCCGAACGGTATCTCCACGTGTTCCGTGGGCTCTCCCACGAACGGACCGAGCTTTAACTTTCCATCCTCCACGAAGTAAAAACCCACCCAGTCATAGTACGAAACGTGGTTCCTCAAAAATTTGCACAGATCACCGAGAGCTTCTTTTCCTCTTTCTAAAATCTTCTCGATCTCTTTCAGCAGTGAATCGAAGTACTCTTTTTTTCCTCCGTAGTTTCCGATTTCTTTTCCTTTTCTGAACTCTATCACCGCGTGGAGCGTGGCGAGTGAAAGCTCTCTTAGAAGGCCCTTTCTCCAGAGAGAGAACACATCCATCACCACGATCTTCTCTTTCTCTCCATCCACAACAACCCAGTCTGAAAGACCCAGAAGCGACATGAGGAACACGGAGAAGTCTTCTCTTTTCAAATCGAGGAAATCTTCTCTCTCTGATAGCGATTCTGCGCACTCTATTTTTTTGTTCCTCGAGACGTCCAGCCAGTCCCACTTGAATCTGTCGAGCTCTCTTCGTTCTATTTCCCGAAGGATCTTCTCGATCTTTTCATCGTTCAGTTCGAGTTTTCTCTCGTAGTTTGGGACTATCGGGCCAAACTTTCTTCTCAGCTCTCTCCAGAAGTCGATCCATTTCGTTTTGTCCCGCTTCAATATCTCGAGACACTCTTCCACCTTGTTCTGAACGATGCTTCTCATCGGATACCCTCCTTTATAATCGCTCCTCCGAGGAGTGTGTCTCCATCGTAAAAGGCAGCGATCTGACCCGGTGTGACGGCGAAGACTTTCTTCTCGAACCTGACCTCCACTTCGTTATCTCTTAACTTGACAACTGCGGGAGCCTCTTCCGATTTTTTCCTCACTCTGCAGACACATTTGAACTCTTCCGGTACTTCAACATGCCAGACAGGATCTTCTGCGATCAAACCGGAGAAGAAAACATCTTCCAGATCTGATACGACAACAACGTTCTTCTCCGGAATCTTGCCCCTCACGTAGTATCTTCTTCCGAATTTTTCTATTTTGAAGCCCTTCCTCTGACCGATTGTGTAGAGAGGATACCCGAAATGCCGACCAACGACCTCTCCCTCAGGTGTGATGAGATCACCCTCTTTGAGCGTTATACCTTCGTCTTTCAAAAAGTTTTCGATGCTGCCATCCGGTATGAAGCACACATCCTGACTTTCCTGTTTCTTTGCAACGTGTATTCCCGCTTCTTCTGCGATTTTTCTGATCTCTTCTTTCGTGTAGATGCCGTTCGGGAAGATGAGTCTTTCTATTCTCCAGGGCTCGATCCTGGCAAGGAAATACGACTGATCTTTCTTCAGATCCACACCCTTTTTTATCACCTTTCTCCCGTACTTTTCGCTGAACTCTATTCTCGCGTAGTGTCCACTCGCAAACGCATCGAATCCCTGGTTGAGAACGTAATCCATGAGGTATCCAAATTTCACGAAACGATTGCAGTGTACGCAGGGATTCGGAGTGAGACCTTTGAGAAGATCCTTCTTGAACGGTTCGATGACTTTCTCTCTGAAGATTTCCTTCACATCGACGATCTCTATCTCCACTCCGAGAAAGTGCGCTATTCTCATCGCGTCGGCCGTATCCGATGGACTGCAACAGACCTTCTTCTTTATCTCTTTTCTGATGAAGAATTCATCTTCCTTCGTTTTCATGTGGAAGGCCTTTACCTCGTGTCCTTCTTTCAGCAACAGATAGAGAGCTACCGCACTGTCCACTCCTCCACTGAGAGCCACCCCTACTTTCAAGTTCGCACCTCCTCATTTAAGATGATACCATTTCCTTCATCTGAGAAATTGAGTTAAAATAACTTGAGGAGGTGTTGAACCATGAAATTTCACGGAACAACGATACTGGTTGTGAGAAGAAACGGGCAAACGGTGATGGGAGGAGACGGTCAGGTCACTTTCGGTTCGACCGTTTTGAAGGGAAACGCGAGAAAGGTTAGAAAGCTTGGGGAAGGAAAAGTACTCGCTGGTTTTGCAGGATCTGTGGCGGACGCTATGACGCTCTTCGATAGATTCGAAGCGAAACTGAGGGAATGGGGCGGCAACCTCACAAAGGCTGCCGTTGAGCTCGCGAAAGATTGGAGAACGGACAGAGTTCTGAGAAGACTGGAAGCCCTGCTTCTTGTGGCAGACAAAGAGAACATCTTCATCATATCGGGAAACGGTGAGGTCATTCAACCCGACGACGATGCGGCTGCCATCGGTTCAGGAGGACCTTACGCACTCGCAGCTGCCAAAGCCCTTCTCAGAAACACCGATCTCTCCGCGCGGGAAATCGTGGAGAAAGCGATGACGATAGCGGGTGAGATCTGCATTTACACGAACCAGAACATAGTGATCGAAGAAGTTTAGGAGGTGTTCTTATGAAGAGTTTCGATGAAATGACTCCGAAGGAAATCGTTCAAGAACTCGATAAATACATAGTCGGTCAGTACGAAGCGAAAAAGGCCGTGGCGATAGCAGTTCGAAACAGAATCAGAAGACAGAAGCTTCCAGAAGAATGGAGAAAAGAAGTGCTTCCCAAGAACATCCTGATGATCGGACCCACGGGTGTGGGAAAGACAGAGATCGCCCGGAGATTGGCTCAGCTTTCCGGATCACCGTTCTTGAAAGTCGAAGCGACGAGGTTCACGGAAGTGGGATACGTGGGAAAGAACGTGGACTCGATGATAAGAGATCTGGTTGAGATCAGTGTTAACATGGTGAAACAGGAAAAGATAAAAGAAGTGGAAAGGCAGGCGGAAGAGCTGGTTGAAGAGCGAATTCTCGATGCTCTCGTTCCCGAATCGAAAGCCATGCCGGTTGTCACGAATCCCTTCATAAACCTCATAACCGGTGGACAGCAACAGCAGTACACACCGGAAGACAGGAGAAGGTTCAGAGCGAAAAGGGAAGAGATGAGGGAAAAGCTGAGAAAGGGAGAGCTGGAAGATGAAGAGATCGAAATAGAACTCGAAGAAACGGTTTCTCCGTTCATGGGAATCTTCGGACCGGGTATGGAAGACCTCGGGATAGAAATCACGAATATGTTCAGCGGAATGCTTCCAAAGCGAAAGAAGAAGAGAAAAATGAAAGTCTCTGAAGCGAGGAAGGTTCTGTTACCTTTGGAAGCGGAAAAACTCATAGACATGGACAAGGTGGTGCAGGAAGCACTCGACAGAGCTCAGAACAGGGGAATCATCTTCATAGATGAAATAGACAAGATCGCTGGGAAAGAGAGCGCGGCGGGACCCGATGTGTCCAGGCAAGGTGTTCAGAGGGACCTTCTCCCCATTGTCGAAGGTACCACGATCATGACCAAGTACGGACCGGTGAGAACGGATTTCATCCTCTTCATAGCAGCCGGCGCATTCCACGTTTCACGACCGTCAGATCTCATTCCGGAACTTCAGGGACGTTTCCCGATACGTGTGGAACTGTCACCCCTCACCGAGGAAGATTTCGTGAGGATATTGAAAGAACCGGAGAACGCCATCATAAAACAGTACCAGGCACTTCTTTCAACGGAAGGCGTGGAACTCGTCTTCACCGAGGATGGAATCAGAGAAATGGCTCGAATAGCGTATCAGCTGAATCAAAGACTCGAAAACATCGGAGCCAGAAGGCTATACACGGTCGCTGAAAAGGTCCTTGAGGAGATCTCTTTCGAAGCACCGGATATTCCGGAAAAGAGGGTCGTTGTGGATGCCGAATACGTGAGAAGAAGACTCGAAAAGATCGTTCAGGACGAGGATCTGAGCGCGTACATACTGTGAGGTGTTTCCCGTGAGGATTCTTCTTCCTGCTTTTCTTCTGCTGCTCGCCGTTGGCTGTACTCTGGTGAGCCCTGGAAAAGCGGATCTGTACGTCTATTTGTTCAACGTGGGGACAGACGAAAGCGTTACTGTGGATCTGGAAAGCAGTTATTTATCGGTGAACGGAAAAGAGTACACGCTCGAGGATGTATTGGCCAATGAGGGAGTCTTTTTGACCACGGTGGATATACCGTTCGATCTGTCGGATTTTGAGCTCACCGTGGCGGCTACGATCGTGTTTGATGAGCAGACAAAAGAAGTGTCTTTCAAAACAACGCCGGTGGTGCTTTACCACTCCGCGGGGACGTTCAGCACCGACACGGTGCTGAGAAGCAACGCGTACCTACTCCTCGATCTCAAAAACGAAAAAATTTTCGCAGTGGAAGACCCTGTGAAGGTGTACGGTGAACTCACCAGCGTGGGAAGTGTAGTGACACTGAACTTCGGGGAATACGAAATGAAAGTTCCCGTTTACAATGGGGAATTCCTGTTTTATCTGCCAGGAACGGATGAAAGTTACTATGTGGATGTGTTTTTTGATAGTGATTCAACATCCCTCACCATACAGGAGGGGAGGGACGAATACGAGGTCGCGTTCTAAACTGAGGCCAAGAAGGCGGAAGCATTTCAGAGTTAATCTGGGACTTCTGACGCTTCTTTTCTTTATGATCTTTGTTTTTCTCGTGAGCTATCACAACTATCAGGTGGCACTGGAGAAGCACAATCGGTTGATGTCGAAATACCAGGAATTGAAGACAAAGATAGAGGAACAGAAAGCGCTGAACGAGAAGCTCTTAGAGGTGATAGAGAATGAAAAACTTCGTGGTCACAACCTCACACAAACCGGACAGGGAGCAGGTAATGAAAGCGAAGGAGCTCGCTGAAAAACTCGGCACCATCTACGTTTCAAGAAGGAGATTGAAAGAGTTCAAAGTGGACTTTTACTACGTGGTGGAGAAGAACAGAATCTCAATAAAATGGCCCGGAGGAGAGTTCTTTTTTCATCCTTCTTCGGCTATCCTCCGGATGAGGAACATAAGAAGCGGTCAGAAGGACTACCTGATAGAATCCCTTCAACCGGAGGGAAACGAAATCGTGCTGGATACGACCTTTGGTCTTGGAAGCGAAGCCATCCTCATGGCCGCTTTTCTTCCTGAGGGTAAGGTAATCGGTCTTGAAGGATCCATTCACATATACACCATCGTGAAATACGGAATGGAAAATTTTGAGACTGACATTCGGTGGTTGAAAGACGCTTTAAAAAGAATAGAGCTTTATCACGCGAATTTCAAAGAATACATCAGAAGTCAGCCCGACAATTCTTTCGATGTGGTCTACTGTGATCCCATGTTTGAGAATCCCGTGTACGAGTCCTCTGCAATGAATCCTCTGAGGCCCTTCGCTGTGTACGACACGGTGAACGAAGAAGACATTGAGGAAATGCTGAGAATCGCGAAGAAGAAGGTGATCCTCAAAAGCCACGTGAAGGATTCTCTCTTCAAAAGAATCAGGGTTGACGAACTGAAAGGTTCCAGAAAGAGCGGTGTTCTCTATGGGGTGATACACAAGCGATGAAGATAGCCATAGTCGGTGGGCCCACTGCTGTTGGAAAGACAGATATCATGATCGAAGTCTGTGAAGAGATAGGTGCGGAGATCATCTCGATGGACTCGAGGCAAATCTATCGTTATATGGACATAGGAACAGCCAAACCAACACCGGAGCAGAGAAAGAGGGTTCCTCATCACATGATAGATATCATCGATCCTGATGAGTATTACAACGCTTTCATGTACAGGAAGGATTCTCTGAGAGCAATGGAAGACGTTCTCAGACGTGGGAAGATTCCTGTTTACGTTGGAGGAACGGGGCTGTACGCGGACGCGCTGGTTCGGGGTATATTCGAAGGAGTGCCTGCCGATGAGAACATAAGAAAAGAACTCAGAGAACTAGAGAGAAGAGAACCCGGGATTTTGAGAAAAATGCTCGAAGAGTTCGATCCTGAAGCGGCGACGCGCATTCATCCAAACGATCTCAAGAGGACGATCAGAGCCCTTGAAGTTTACATGAAAACGGGAAGAAGGATCTCGGAACTTCAAAAAGAAGCAAAGGGTGACGACAGGTTTTTCATAATTGTTTTGACTCGGGAAAGGTACGAACTTTACGAGAGAATAAACAAAAGAGTTGATAAGATGATAGAGATGGGACTCGTGGATGAGGTGAAGAGACTCTTGGGGATGGGATATTCGAAAGATCTCAATTCGATGAAAACGATAGGATACAAAGAAGTCATTGACTATCTGGAAGGGAAGTACGATTTTGACAAGATGGTTCATCTCATAAAACGAAACACCAGACACTTTGCCAGAAGACAGATCATATGGTTCAAAAGATACAAAGAAGCTGTGTGGTACAATTTAACGTTCGAAGATGTAGGAGAAGTAAAGGAGAAACTCAAGAAGCTGATAGTTGAAAATTTTTCAGTATAATTCTATTTTGAAATCACATCGAGGGGGGAGTTGGCCTTGGCGGAGAAGTTCAACCTTCAGGACAGGTTTCTGAATCATCTCAGGGTTAACAAGATCGAAGTGAAGGTGTATCTGGTGAACGGTTTTCAGACAAAGGGATTCATCAGATCTTTCGACAGCTACACGGTCTTGCTGGAGAGTGGAAACCAACAGAGTCTCATCTACAAACACGCGATCAGCACGATCATTCCTTCTTCTTATGTGATGCTGATGCCGAGAAAACAGGAAACAGCACAGGAGGCTGAGACCTCTGAAAACGAGGGATCTTGAAGGGAAAAAAGCGGTGATCGTTGCTGTTGGTAAAGATGAAGAGAAAATAAAAGAGTCTCTCGAAGAAATGAAGGGTTTGTGTAAAACCCTCGGTGTTGAAGTTGTTGAATGGCTCTGGCAAAAGAGGGCAAAACCGGATCCGGCCACCTACCTTGGAAAGGGGAAGTTGCAAAAGCTCAAAGAAGTAGTTGAATTCTGCGAAGCGGATCTTGTGGTCGTTGACGATGAAATCACACCGGTGCAGTACAAAAATATGCAATCAGAACTGAACGTAGATGTTCTTGACAGAACGCAGGTGATCCTTGAAATTTTCGCTCGCCACGCAACGAGTGAAGAGGGAAAGCTCCAGGTGGAGATGGCGAGTTTGCTTTACGAGCTTCCAAGGCTCGTAGGAAGGGGCGAGGAACTCTCCAGACTCGGTGGAGGTATTGGCACCAGAGGGCCGGGTGAACCCTTGCTGGAGGTTTTGAGAAGGCACATAAAAAACCGCATCGCACAGCTTCGAAAAAGATTGAAAGAAATAGAGCAAGAAAGAAACACTCAGAGAAAACAAAGACTGGAAAAGAAAATCCCACATGTTTCCATAGTTGGATACACAAACGCCGGGAAATCTACTCTTCTCAAGGTTTTAACCGATAGTGATGTGTACGTCGCCGACAAACTCTTTGCCACTCTCGAGCCAGTCACGAGACGGTTGAAACTGAAGAGCGGAAGAGTCATTCTCGTGAGTGACACTGTCGGGTTCATCAGAAAGCTACCTCACACCATTGTGAGTGCGTTCAAAGCGACACTCGAAGAGATAAAGTATTCGGATGTGCTCATACATCTTGTTGACGCTTCCGATCCGTATCTCGAAGAAAAGATGAAAGCCTCTGAGAAAGTTTTGGAGGAAATCGGTGCCGATAAGATTCCAAGGATTCTGGTTTTCAACAAGATCGATCTCTGTCCCAGAGAGAGGATAGAAACGCTGAAATGGAAGTATCCGGAGGCTCTGTTCATTTCAGCGGAAAAAAGGATAGGACTGGATCAGCTTCTGGACACACTGGAAGAAATCATGGGACAAAAGGATATTCAGGAAACTTTGAAAGTTCCCCTGGAAAAGATAGGGCAGATCTACGCTCTGAAAGATCGACTGGAGATACTGAACGAAGACTACGGGGAAGGATACGCTCTTATCACGTTGAAGACTGATCGGGAAACTCTTGAGATGTTGAAAAGGAAGGTGGCATCTTGAGAATTGTCTTTGTGGGGACACCGGAGTTCGCAGCGGAAATACTGGAGCATTTGATCAAAAACGGGTTCAACGTGGTGGGTGTGGTCACCCAGCCGGACAAACCAAGAGGGCGGGGAAGGAAAGTTGAGCCAACTCCGGTGAAGGCAGTGGCTGAAAAACACGAAGTTCCTTTCATTCAACCCGAATCGATAAACAAGAAAGAAGCTTTAGAATTTCTCCAGTCTGTGAGGCCAGATGTTATAATAGTCGCATCCTACGGAAAGATCCTGGGTGAGAAGGTACTTTCTCTTCCAAGCCTCGGTTGTTACAACATTCATCCTTCTCTTCTTCCAAAATACAGGGGCGCTTCTCCTATACAGAGAGTGCTCGAGAACGGTGAAGAAAGAACGGGCGTTACCATATACAAGATGGTGAAAGAACTCGACGCTGGTCCCATCGCACTCCAGAGGGAAATTTCTATAGATCCATTTGAAACTTTCGATCAGCTGGAGAAACGTTTGATAGAACTGTCGAAAGAGATGTTGATCGAGTTCCTGGAGAAACTGAAAACGGGGAACATAGAGCTGAAAGAGCAGGATCATTCTAGAGCAACCTATGCTCCAATGATAAAAAAAGAGGACCTGATTGTAGATTTTTCAAAGGACGCTGAATCGGTGAAGAACAAGATCAGAGCTTACGATTCCAGACCCGGTGCAAGAGCCTTCTTGGGAAACGATGAGGTGAAATTGTTCGGAGTGACAGCGATAGATAGTTCGGGAGATGAACCAGGTTTGATAAACTATATTGATAGGGAAGGTGCATGGATAGGTACCGGCGACGGAAAAGTGAAAGTGAGATACATTCAATTTCCCGGAAAGAAGAAGATGACCTTCTGGGAAGCAAAAAACGGAAGATTGATAATCGAAGGCATGAGATTCGAAAGGAGGTATGAGAGTTGAGAAGGTTGAACTATTTCATGCTCAAGGGTGCAAAAACGGAGGAAGATTACAAGAGAGTTAAAGAAGCCATCGAGAAACTCGACGGTGTTTTCAAGGTAGATTACGAAATGGCGGCTGAGGTTGTCGGTGTGGATTACGATGATGAAAAGGTCTCCAAAGAGCAAATAAAAAGCGCTGTGGATAGTTTGGGATACACACTCATCGTGTAAAGGGGAGCTGTTCAGGATGAAGAGTATCGAAGTGCTGAGTCTGAGAAAGTATTTCCCGATCAGAAAAGGATTTCTTGTGAAAAAAGTTGTTGGTTACGTGAAAGCGGTCGATGATATCTCTTTTTCCGTGGAAAAGGGAAAAACGTTCGCCCTCGTTGGCGAGTCGGGATGTGGGAAGACAACGACCGCAAAGACGATCCTGCGCCTCACGAATCCCACCGCGGGCCGTGTTGTGATCGACGGTGACGACACAACATACTACTTCATGAAGAGAAAAGATGCGGAGAACTACCTGAAAACGACCTACGTGGGTATATTCCGCGAAATGAGGGAAAAACTCTCACCGGATCAGATTGTGGACGTGCTCGAGGATGTGGATAAGAAGTACTCGGAGATCTTCTTTAAAGAAGCGAAAGAAAGCGAAGAGAAGTTCTATAATATCCTGCTTGATAACATCGATGAAAAGAGGATGAAATTCAGAAGGAAGATACAGATCGTCTTTCAGGATCCCATGAGTTCCTTGAACCCGAGAATGACGGTTGGCGACATCCTCACTGAGCCCATTCTGTTCCACGGACTGGCGAAAACACGAGAAGAAGCCGTAGATATGGCAAAAGATCTTCTCAAAAGCGTGGGGCTCAAGGAATATCACCTCGAAAGATATCCCCATCAGTTCAGTGGAGGCCAGAGACAGAGAATCGCTATCGCAAGGGCGATCTCCATAAACCCCGAGATAGTGATACTCGACGAACCCACGGCTTCACTGGACGTTTCCGTTCAGGCACAGGTTATAAACCTGTTTCTCAAACTGCAGGAAGAGAAAGGTTTCACATATCTTTTCATCTCGCACGACCTTGGACTTGTGAGATTTATAAGCCACGAGGTCGGCATCATGTACCTCGGCAGGATCGTGGAGATGGGAAACACCGATGAGATATTCGACAATCCTCTTCATCCGTACACCCAAGCGTTGCTTTCTGCTGTTCCCGTGCCGGATCCGAAGGTTGAGCGTACAAGGAAACGCATCATCCTCAGGGGTGGGGTTCCAAGCCCGATCAACAGGCCGACTGGCTGCTTCTTCCATCCGAGGTGTCCTTACAAGATGCCTGTGTGTGAGAAAGAATATCCGGTGATGAAAGAAATTTCTCCGGGTCACTGGGTAGCGTGTCATTTACATTCGTCATAGAGGAGGTGTGATGTTATGCGTAGGTTTCTTGGGATTTTCCTTATGATTGCAGCCGTTGCACTTTTCGCAGAACTTTCACCGTTCGCTCAGTTCGAAACGTACATCGGAGCAGAGTTCACAGGACAGTACGGGGGAGTGCTCGTAGTACCGACGCTTTCTGGTCCCAGAACGTGTAACGATGTCGTGGCTCAGGAGACGAGCTCCACAGATGTTATAGCGAGGTTCATGGCTTCCATGATCGAGCTCGACAATCACGCGAGGATCCATCCCGCTCTTGCAGAAAGCTGGGAACTCATCCAAAACGAGGACGGAAGCATGGAGATCGTCTGGCACCTGAGAAAGGGTGTCAAATGGAGTGACGGAACTCCGTTCACAGCGGACGATGTGGTCTTCACAATTAACGATGTCTATTTCAACCCTGACATACCGAACGATATGCAGGATCTCTTTGCAGACAACTGGCCGGTAGCCGAAAAGATCGACGATTACACGGTGAAGACAACTCTCAAAGAAACGTACAGACTTGCGGTAAGGTACATCGGAGGTATTCCCATCTTCCCAAAGCACCTCGCGGAACCGTACGTGAAGGAAGGAAAATTCAAGGAATTCTGGACGGTTGACGCTATCAACAAGGGAGAAATCGTGGGACTTGGTCCGTTCATTCCGGTTGAGTACGTTCCCGATCAGTACGTGAGATTCGTGAAGAACCCCTACTACTGGAAGTACGACAAAGAAGGAAAGCAGCTTCCTTATCTCGACGGTATCATCTTCAAGATCATTCCGACACAGGATGCGCAGAGACTCGCGTTTGAAAACGGAGAAGTCGATGTGTATGGACCTCGCGGAACAGAGTACGCAGAACTCAAAGCCATGGCAAGAGAAAAAGGCTGGGTTGTGGGTATTGGAGGCCCGAATTTTGGAACCACTTTCATCACTTTCAACTGGAACGCTCCCGATCCTGTGAAGCGGAAATGGTTCAGGAATGATTTCTTCAGAAGGGCTGTGGCGTACGCCATCGACAAACAGTCGATGATTGATACACTCTACAACGGCCTCGCGGTTGAACAGTGGGGCCCCATCAGTCAGGCTGCGACCGTTTATTACGATGAATCCGTTCTCAGAAAATACCCGTACAACCTCGACCTTGCAAGAACAATGCTCAAACTCGGTGGATTCAAATGGGATGAGAACGGTCAGCTCCTCGACAGCGAAGGAAACCCGGTGAAGTTCATCATCATGACCAATGCCGGAGTCCAGGTTCGTGAAGGGATGGGTAACATCATAACGGAGTCGCTCAAAAAGCTCGGAATGGACGTGACGTTTGCTCCTATAGACTTCAACACACTCGTTCAGAAACTCGTCGTGAACGGTGATTGGGAGGCTGTCATAATAGGGCTCACCGGATCCGATGAACCTCAGGGAGGAGCCAACGTCTGGAGAATCAAAGGATCCCTCCACTTCTGGAACTACCATCCGGAGGTCAAAGACTTCGTCGATCCCAATGATTACTACTCACCAGACTGGGAAAAAGAGATCGACAGAATCTTCGAGGAGAACGTGAAGATACTCGATCAGCAGAAAGTCGTCGATATGTTCAGGGAATTCCAGAGGCTCGTGTCTGAACACATACCGCTCATCTACACCACCCAGCAGCTCTATCTCTACGCCTACAGCAACAAACTTCACAACGTGGAACCCACCGCTTTCGGCGGTGTGTGGGGTTGGAACCAGGATTGTGTCTGGAAAGAGCAGTAATCTATCGGGAGGGGATCTTCCCCTCCCCTTCAAATTCTGTTCAAAGAGGTGATCTTGCTTGCTCAAGTACATCGCACGTAGATTGATCATCATGATTCCCGAGCTCATAATCATCTCTTTCATAGTTTTCATCATCATGCAGGCGGCTCCAGGAGACTTCCTGGACATGTACCGTCTCGATCCTTCCGTTTCTCAGCAGTTCCTCGAGAAGATGGAAAAGGAGCTTGGCCTGGACAAGCCCTGGATCGTTCAGTACGGCATCTGGCTGAAAAACGTTCTGAGAGGAGATTTTGGCTATTCGTTCTACTACAGAAGACCTGTTTCCACACTCATCTGGGAGAGGGTCTTCGCTACGGTGATACTCTCCGTTTCTTCCCTCGCGTTCGAGTGGTTGCTCGGGATAATCGTCGGTGTTTTCTCGGCTCTGAAGAAGTACAGCATCTGGGATAAGATTCTCACGGTTATCGCTTTCAGTGGAATCGCCCTTCCAGGTTTTTTCCTGGCCATTCTGCTCCTTTACATGGCTGCGAAAACCGGCTGGTTTCCAATCGCCGGTATGGTCTCGGTAAATCACAACCAGATGACAACCTGGGAGAAGTTCAAGGATATCGCATCTCATCTTGTCCTTCCAACCATCGCTCTTGGTTTCGGTGGTTTTGCTTCCCTCATGAGATACATGAGAGGTAGTCTTCTCGACGTGTTGAACGAAGACTACGTGGAATTTGCCCGTGCGAAAGGAATGCCAGAACGTGTGGTGATATACAAGCACGCCCTGAGGAACGCTATCAACCCCATGATCACTTTCCTTGGGTTCAGTATTTCCAACGTTCTCGGGGGAGCGGTCATCATAGAGAATATCTTCGCCTGGCCCGGTATGGGAAGGCTCATTTATCAGGCACTCCTTCAGCAGGACATTTACATCGTTATGGCGTCCGCCGTGATCAGCGCGATAATGCTCGTGATTGGTAACCTTGTGGCGGATGTGCTTCTCGCCGCTGTGGATCCAAGGGTCAGATTCGAGTGAGGGAGGAATCGCAATGGCTGAGGAAAAGACAATGATAGAGAATGGAGAAATAGAGTTTAAGGAAAAAGTCCTTTCCAGAAGAGAACTCGTCTGGAGAGCCTTCAAAAGAAACAAACTCGGAATGTTCGGACTGTACGTCCTGATCGTCCTCTATCTCATGGCTTTGTTTGCGGATTTTCTCTCCCCGCACCATCCCTATGAACAGTCTCTCAAGCATTCCTTCGCTCCTCCCACGAAGATACACAGGGAGTACAAGGGAGAACGAGTGGGAGCTTACGTGCTTCCTACGATAAGTTACGTGGACAAAGCAACTTTCGAGAGAAAATTTTACGAAATGCTCTTTCCGAAAAGGCTCGTTCTCGATGTCTTCGGAACACAGGTTGAGTACGAAATCGGAAAAGACGGTGTAACGGGATTCTCTTTCATGCTGGACGAAGAGTATTACATCGTTCCAAAGGACGGCACCATGAAATACGCCGGTTCAACAACGAAAGTGGTAGATTACCTTCTATTCGGATACGACGAAAAAGTTCTGGCGGAAGGAGAGGCGGAAATAGAAACCTCTTCCGAAGCTGCGAAAGACACGTACTTTGGGAAATACGGTTTCAGACTTGGCCTGAATTCCCCTGATGAGATCGAAAAGGTCGTCATAAAAGAGAAGCTCAACATGATCCTCGTGAAAAAAGGCGAAGACATTGAGATGATCACAGGAAAGGTGATCGACTACGACTACAAAACTTATCCGGTGAAGTGGTTTGTCAAATCCTGGGGTGGAGACGCGAAGAACCGTATAGGGTACCTCTTCTGGATCTTTCCGTTCCACTATCATCTCTTTGGAGTGGACAACTACGATAACAACGAGTACGTGAGACTTTACATCATGGGAGCGGACCAGTATGGAAGGGATGTGTGGAGCAGAATAGTGTTCGCTTCCAGGATCTCACTTTCCATAGGTTTCATCGGAATGTTCATCACGTTCGCCCTTTCGCTCGTCTTCGGTGGTATTTCCGGCTACTATGGAGGCATCGTGGACGAATTCATGATGAGATTCTCAGAGATCATCATGTCGCTGCCGGGTTTCTACCTGCTCATCCTTTTGAGATCTCTTTTACCACTCGATATCCCATCCACACAGGTGTATGTACTCCTTGTGTTCATTCTCTCTTTCATCGGCTGGGCGGGAAGAGCCAGGGTTATAAGGGGAATGGTTCTTTCAATAAAACAGCGTGAATTCGTAGAAGCTGCGAGGGCACTTGGTTTTCCTGACACGAGAATTCTCTTCAGGCACGTTCTGCCCAACACGGCAAGCTACCTCATCGTTGCCGCGACCCTTGCGATACCCGGCTACATCCTCGGTGAAGCGAGCTTGAGTTTTCTCGGACTCGGTATCAGGGAACCGAGTGCCAGCTGGGGGCTCATGCTCGCACAAGCTCAGAACGTCACCTACATGACGAAGTATCCCTGGCTTCTCATACCCGGTATCTTCATCTTCATTACCGTGCTTTCTTTCAACTTCGTTGGTGACGCGTTGAGAGACGCTCTGGATCCGAGGTCTCTCGGATAGAATGCTGAAATACAGACTGAGGAGTAAGAGGGTTGAAGAACTCGTTGAGTACGCGCAGGCAGGATTCAAAGAAGCCATCGACCTCATCGTTGAGAAGTATTACCCTATGGTTGTTAAGATCGCTTCTCAGTATTTTGCGAGCTGGGCCGAACACGAAGATATAGTTCAAAATGGCCTTGTAGGATTGATAAAGGCGATTTTCTACTACGATAGAACCAAGAGCTCTTTCACGTCTTTTGCGTGGAGGAGTGTTGACTCCGAGATAAAGTCCTTTCTCACTTATCTGAACAGAAAGAAGAACAGAATGCTCTCAGACGCTGTGAACGTGGATGGCATGGAAAAGGAGGAAGATGACGCACCTTTTGAAGTGCCCGATAGCGAGACCGACGTTGCCAGAAGCGCATTTTCTGGCATAATTTTAGAAACAGTCCTTGAACTATTGAATGAAAAAGAAAAAGAGATCTTTCTCAAATGGTTGGATGGATACTCATACAGCGAGATAGCGAAAGAGCTCGGTGTGAACACAAAGAAAGTTGATAACACAGTTCAGAAGGTGAAGAGAATGATTTCTGGATTAGGGTGATCGAAGATGAAAAAAGACAGTCTCGTAACGTTTTTCGCTTCTTTGATAGTCATCGCTATTTTACTCTTCTTCGTGCTGTCTGTTTTCAATTTCTATTTTTTGAAGAAGCTTGAAGCCAGGATGGACGAAGTGGAAAAACAGTTTCAATCTACACTGAAGAGTTACGAGGAACGACTGAAGGTGGTAGAGGAACTTCTGAAACCCAATTCCATTATCAGTCGCTATATAACTGCGTACGAATACTTTGAAAAAGCCAGCGTGGATTTTGAAAGGATATTTTCTGAGATCGAAGACGATCCCACGACTGGATACATGAGGATCTTTGTCATAGGGAACGATCCCGTGTGGATCACCGTCAAGGACGGAAATGAAGTACTCTTTTCAAGGGATGTGAAGCCAGGTCTTTCACCTTACAGGTTCTTCTACTACAAAAAACCGAAGATCTCCACAGAATACGATATTGTAATACCACGAGACGCCACCTTAATAGTGGGGATTCCAAACAGGGTGTTCCTGCTCGTTTTCGGGGTTGGTACAACCTACCATCCCACGAAGATCGTTCAGGTGCAGCAGACCAGAATAGACAACATCGAGCGTGATTTGAAGCTTTACATACCTAAATAAAAACACAAGGAGGGACTTTCGTCCCTCCCATACTTTGTGTCTTGTCTTCATCGGGTCAGGGGGGATCGGGGGGATGAGGGACACGCAAGTTAGAATTTAACCGATCTCCGTAACATCCTCTTGAAACGATCAAAAAGAACGCCTTAAATTTTCTTGAAAAACCCTTGAAAAAGGAGGGGTGAAATGAAGTACATTTTGATCAAAGGTTTGAGGTTTTTCGACTACCCGGGGGGCTGGTTGTTTTTTCGGAAAGAACTGGACAGCGCAAAACTTGAACTTTTGAACCACGTCTTGAGGACATTTGAAGGAGTGTTTGTGTTTATAAACCTCTTTTCAGAAGAGGTGGATCCTATCATCGCTGAAAAATTCATAAAGGACTATATTCCTCAGAATTCGATTGTTCTGGATGAGATCGTGGATTATCTCGATGTTTCTGTTGAACGAAGGCTGGATTTTTCCTACCCTGAGTTCACGTCTTCTCCCCTCTCTGAAAAATGTGAATGCCTCGTGTACGATGGTGAAAGATTCGAAAGAATAGATCTTTCAAGTTTCAGAGTGAAGCTCGAAGAAATAAGCGTTTTCGACGAATTGATGGAAGTTCCCGAGGAATCTTTTACCCTTTTGAAAGGGATCTTCTGGGATAGGGAAGTTGAGAGAATAAAGAACAGAAGAAGCGTAAAGTTCGTTGGTAAAATCTTGAAAAAGAAAAACCGGCCAAAGCTTGATGCATTGCTGCTGGAAGAAATCGAAACGGGGGATGAAACATGAAAATAGAGCGTGTACACGTTGAAGGGTTTGGAAAATTCGAGAATTTTTCTTTCCCCCTGAAAAGCGGGTTGAACATCATCTTCGGAGGGAACGCAGCTGGAAAAACCACCCTTGCGAATTTTATAAGATACTGCCTCACGGGAGAGCTTCCCGAACTTGAGAACTACAGGCCATGGTTTTCGAACAGGTTTGGGGGATATCTCGAGACGAGTGAGGGAAGGGTGGAATTCGGTCAGGGAAGACTGGATCCCGAACTGTTTTCCTTCACTTCTTTCATATCGGAGGGAGTGGACAACACCCTCAACGGTTCGAAAAAGGTCGCTTCCTTCCTTATGGAAAGCTACAGAAACAGACCCGAAGCAGTGGAACTTGAAAGGATATTGAACGAGGATTTCTCTGTCTTGATGAAGAAGACGAAAGAACTGGAGGCTGAGATCTCAAACCTGAAAGAGAGAGTTGAGGCCTGGAAAGAAAAAAGACGATCGCTCCTTCTGGTTTTGAAGAGAAAGAAAGAGCTTTCGCGGGATCTTCAGGAGAAGAGAAGACTTCTGGAGGAAGAGATCGATAGATTCGAGAGTGAAAAGTCTGAGAGATTGTCTTCTATCGAAGCCAGAATCAATGAGATGAAAGCGGAGCTTCTCCGTGTTGAAAAAGAACTCGAGGAGATCGAAAGGGAAACAGCGGTTCCTGAGGAAAAAGTTCGTGAAGCGATCGAGCTTGCCCAGAAACTGGATTATTTGAGAGAGCGCGGTGAAGAACTGAAAAGAGAGATAGAATCACTCGAGGAAAAATCGAAAGATACGGAAGAAAGACTGAAGACGATCATGAAAGACTTCTCCGTCAGCAGTCTTGAAGAACTGAAACTCAAGTTGGAGAACATGAAGTTACAGATAGAATTGGTGGAAAACGAACAGAAAGCAAAGCTGAACGAGATAATAGGTCATCTCAGAGAGCCTCTCAGGGAAATAGATGAAAAACTCGAAGAAACTCAGGCAAAGATCGAAAATACAGGTGACGACATGAAGCGCTTCGACAAAACACTTTCTATTTTCAGGATTTTTGTTGCCGTTTTCCTGACCTTTGCACTGGTTTCCATCATCTTTGCCTTTCTCAAGTCGGGATACCTGTTCTTCTATCTGACACTGGCAGGAACAGGTGCCTCCGTGGTTTCCATGTGGAACTATTACAGGTTGAGAAGGAAATTGTTTGAACTTGAAAGTGAGCTCATGAATCTTTCGACGCAAAAGAGGTCGTTGATCGAGAGAAAGAACCAGATCGTGAGCAAGCTGAAGGAAACCGCAGGTGTTGATAACATCGAAGAACTCGAAAAATTTTTGAGGGATCAGATCGTGAAGAAGGTCTTCGAAAGAATACCGTTTCTTTCGAAGTACGGAAGTGAACCACGAAAGGCGGTTGAAAACGTGGAAGAACAGATGAGAGAACTTCTGATTTTGAAAAGCTCCGTTGAGGCTTCTCTATCTGCCAAGAAAAAGAATCTGGAAGAACTGCAGGAGTACTCCAGAGAGCAGGAAGAAGTACTGAAAAACACGCTGAAGGAAATAGGAGTCGACAGCGAAGATGAATTGAAGGTGTTGAGAGACCTTCTGGAAAGACGTGCAAATCTGAGGAAAACCAGAGATTCACTGGAAAAAGAAATCGCTAACTTCATGAAAGAAAAAGAAGAGATAGAATCGAGCAGATCAAACGCGATAATAGAAGAACTCAAAAGAGAAGTGGAACAGATAGAAAGTGAACTGGAGAAACTCGTGGTTTCACCTCTCGAAGAACCTTTCGATGTTCTGAAAGCTCTCTTCAGGAAGAAGGTTGAACTCGAGATTCTTGAGCGGGCCATTGGTTACATTCCCGAGTTTAAGGATCGGATCAAAAAAGAACACGAGGAACTGTTGAGGGGTTACACAAGGGATCTGGCAGTAGAGTTGACGGATGTTTACAGAAGGTTCTTCAAAGAAAATCAGGTTTTCAAGGTTTCTCCGGATCTGATGGTGACGATCAACGTTCCCGAAGAAAAAAAGGTTGTCGATGTGTTGAACACCTCCGCTTTGAAACTCCTGAGTTTTCAGATGAAGAGGTTCATAAGTCGTGTTCTGGAGATTGAGAGTCCCCTTGTTGTGGACAACACTTTTGTCGATCTGGACGATGAGAAGATAGACCTACTCTGGCAGGAACTGAAAGAGGTGTCCAAGACCAGACAGGTTGTACTATTCACCAGCGACAGGAGGCTTTTGAAAGAAGAACCCGTTTTGAAACTCTAACTGCAGATCATCTCTTTGCTGCACCTTTCACATTCGAGCTGAACGGTGGTGTGGGTTATCCCGTATTTTTTCAATCTTTTTTCTATTTCGTCTATGATCTTCTGGGCGTCCTTCAGCTCCATGTTGTCCACTTCAACGTGACACTCGAAGTGGATTTCTTTCTCTCCCACTCTCCAGGCGTGAAAATGGTGGGCGTTCCTCACACCTTCTATTTTTTCAATTTCCTCCTTTATTTTCTCAAAGTCCAGGTTCGGTGAGGCTTCCATGAGAATTTCAAGAGACTCCTTCACTATCTCATAGGCTTCTTTGAACATGTATAAGGCTATAACGAAGGCGAGAATCGGGTCGAGCCAGTATATTTTCCAGACCCTCATGAAAACGGCTCCAAGAACCACAAGGATCGAGGACAGTGTATCCGCGATGAGATGCAGGTACGCAGATCGAACGTTCATACTTTCTTTGCTGTGGGTGTGAAGAAGGATGACAGAAAAGAAGTTGGCAGCGAGACCTATCGAGGAGACGAGGAGAAGCACCGACGTGTGAACGGTGGCGGGACTCAACAATCTTTTCACCGCTTCGATGACAACGAGTGTTGAAACAATGAAGATGGATACAGAGTTCAAGAAAGCCACAATGATTTCGCTTCTTCTGTAGCCGAAGGTGTACTTTTTGTTCTTCGGTTTCTCGCTGATCTTCATCGCGATGAAGCTTCCAAGAAGACTCATGGTATCGGAAAAATTATGAAGGGAGTCGCCCAGAAGGGCGAGACTCCCGGATATCAAGCCACCGACCACTTCAGAGAGTGTTATGATGGCGTTCAGCCATATGGAGAACAGCAGTTTCTTCTTCACGTGTTTTTCCTCCTCACACGTACGCTGTAAGATCGAGCAGACCGTGGCCGCTCAGAGTGAATACTATCACACGTTCTTTTCCTTCTTCTTTCGCTTTCTTTGCTTCCCTTATGGCTCCTGCGATGGCGTGAGCGGATTCCGGGGCGGGAATTATCCCTTCGAGCTTTGCGAAGATCTTCGCTGCCTCGAACGTCTCGTCCTGATCGAAAGCCTGTGCCTCCACGAGTCCTTCTTTCACGAGTCTTGCGATTATCGGAGCGGAGCCGTGGTATCTGAGACCTCCCGCGTGTATCTTCGGAGGAATGAAGTCCTTTCCAAGGGTGTACATTTTCAGCAGAGGTGTGAGTCCTGCGGTGTCACCGAAGTCGTAATCGTAATTCCCTTTTGTCAGGGATGGACACGCGGCGGGCTCGCAGGCAACGAACCTGATATCCCTTTCGGAAAGTTTGTCTGGAACGAAGGGAAGTATCGTTCCTCCAAAATTCGATCCTCCTCCGTGACATCCCAGTAAGATGTCTGGTTTTTCACCTATGAGTTCGAGCTGTTTCTTGATCTCGAGGCCTATAACCGTCTGGTGGAGCAGAACATGGTTCAATACGCTTCCGAGGGAGTACTTCGTGTTCGGATCAGACACGGCCACTTCCAGTGCCTCACTTATGGCGATGCCAAGACTACCTGGATTGTCTGGATCTTCACTCAGGATCTTTCTTCCGAAATTCGTTTCTTCACTGGGACTTGGAGTTACCTTTCCTCCGAAGAGGTTCATCATGTATTTTCTCATCGGCTTTTGCTGGTAGCTGACCTTCACCATGAACACTTTTACTTCCAATCCGAACTTGGCACCGGCGTACGAGAGAGCGCTGCCCCATTGTCCCGCTCCCGTTTCTGTGACGAGTCTTTTGACTCCTTCTATCTTGTTGTAGTAGGCCTGGGCGATGGCCGTGTTCGGCTTGTGGCTTCCAGTGGGGCTCACTCCTTCGTACTTGTAGTAGATCCTCGCCGGAGTCTGGAGGTACTCTTCTAAGAAAGTGGCTCTGATGAGGGGAGTGGGTCTGTAAACGGCGTATTCTTTCAGAACGGGCTCGGGTATTTCGATGAACCGCTCTTCTGAGACCTCCTGTTCGATCAGACTCATGGGGAAGATAACAGAGAGCTTCTCGGGTGAAATGGGTTGTTTCGTTTCGGGGTCCAGCGGCGGATCGAGTTTGAACGGAAGATCTGCGAGTACGTTGTACCAGTGCTTTGGAATTTCCTCAGGTTTCAAATTCACAACAATTCTCATATTCCCCCTCCTTCAGTGATATAATCTCTCTTGAGGTGAAGAGCTTTGATAAACAAACATGTTATTTCCGAAAAGATCAAGAAGGCTATCGTTGAAGCCAACATAAAGATCAATCCAGAGGTAGAGGAAATCATCGAGCGGTACGAAGGTCCCTTTTCAGATATAATAAAGGAAAACTACCGCGTTTCCAAAGAGGAAAAACTTCCACTCTGTCAGGACACAGGGATAGTGGAATTCTTCGTTTTCATGGGTCACGAGGTAAAACTGGAAGAACCCATCGAGGAAACTCTGAACAGAGCCGTTGGAGAGGTGTACAGCGAGTATCCTTTTCGTTATTCGGTCGTCTCCGATCCGCTCTTTGAGAGAATCAACACTGGAACGAACACTCCCGCAATCGTCCACATCTTCCAGGTGAAGGGGAAATCCCTTGAGATCAGATTTCTGGTGAAAGGTGGGGGCAGTGAAAATCTCACGGTTCTTCGTATGATGACTCCCACCTCGGATGTGGAGAAAGTCAAAGAATTCGTTATCGAGCACATCAAAGAACACGGAGCAAAGGCCTGCCCGCCGCTTCACGTGGGTATCGGAATCGGAGGAACAGCCGATAAGGCCCTTCTCCTCTCGAAGTTAGCGCTTACGAAGAGCTTCAAAGAGAGAAACAAAGATCCAAAGTACGCAGGGCTCGAAAAGGAACTTGAAAAGGAACTCAACTTTCTCGGAATAGGCTTTCAAGGTCTCGGAAAGGGTATCACCGTTTACTCTGTTCACATAGAACATTTTCCGACCCATATCGCCACCCTACCGGTTGCCGTCTCGGTGGATTGCTACCTCTGCAGAAGGGGGAAAGTGACTTTTGAGGATTGAAGATCTGAAAGCCGGTCAGGAAATTCGTTACTCCGGTAAGCTCATCGTGATGAGAGATCAGGCTCAAAGACGCTTGAAAGAAATCGTTGATAGAGGAGAAAAACCACCGGTGGATCTCAGGGGTCAAATTGTCTTTTACGCGGGCCCCGCCAAAACGCCGTCTGGAAAGCCCGTGGGTGCCATAGGACCCACCACGAGTGCTCGAATGGACGACTACCTGGAGATGCTTTTCAAATTGGGAGCCATCGCAACGATAGGGAAGGGAAAGCGTTCAAAAAAGGCGATAGAGGCCTGTAAGAAGTGGAAGAGGGTTTATTTCGTTACCCCAAGCGGCACGGCCGCCGCCCTCTCGAAGAGGGTGAAAAAGTCGAGAGTTTTGGCCTTTGAAGACCTCGGTCCCGAAGCGATCTACGAGATAGAAGTGGAGGATTTTCCTCTCATTGTGGCGATCGACAGCAGTGGGAACACGATTTTCAAGGAGTGAGAGATGTGGATGCGCTCGAGATACACAGATTTCTGAAGGGAAAGATAAGAACTGCCCTTCCTGTTGAGAAAGTTGATAGGGAGACGCTATCTCTGCTCTACACACCCGGTGTCGCGGACGTTGCCAAAATCTGCGCTGAGGATCCAGAAAAGACCTACGTTTACACCTCAAGATGGAACACAGTTGCCGTTGTTTCGGACGGAAGCGCCGTTCTGGGACTCGGTGACATAGGGCCTTACGGTGCTCTTCCAGTGATGGAGGGAAAAGCCTTTCTTTTCAAGGCTTTCGCCGATCTCGACGCCTTTCCCATCTGTCTTTCCGAATCCGAGGAGGAAAAAATAATCTCTATTGTGAAGAGTCTGGAGCCGAGCTTTGGCGGCATAAATCTCGAGGACATAGGAGCGCCAAAGTGTTTCCGAATCCTTCAGCGTCTCTCGGAAGAGATGAACATACCTGTTTTCCACGACGACCAGCAGGGGACCGCCGTTGTGGTGTCCGCGGCTTTTCTCAACGCGCTGAAACTCACGGGGAAAAAGATCGAAGAAGTAAAGGTGGTTGTGAACGGCATAGGAGCCGCTGGCTACAACATCGTGAAATTTCTACTCAATCTTGGTGTAAAAAACGTTGTAGCTGTCGACAGAAAAGGTATCCTCAACGAAAAGAATCCGGAGACCTGTTTGAACGAGTACCACCTCGAAATCGCACGTACCACCAATCCAGAAGGACTATCGGGCGATCTTGAAACGGCTCTGGAAGGGGCTGATTTCTTCATAGGTGTTTCGAGGGGGAACATCCTCAAACCAGAGTGGATAAGGAAGATGAACAGAAAACCTGTGGTATTCGCCCTCGCAAATCCTGTTCCCGAGATAGATCCAGAACTCGCAAGGGAAGCGGGTGCCTTCATCGTTGCAACGGGAAGGTCAGATCATCCAAACCAGGTGAACAACCTCCTCGCTTTCCCCGGCATTATGAAAGGAGCTGTGGAGAAAAGATCGAAGATCACAAAGAACATGCTTTTCTCCGCCGTGGAAGCCATCGCTCGCTCGTGTGAACCAGAACCAGAGCGTATCATACCAGAGGCCTTCGACATGAAGGTTCATCTGAATGTCTATACCGCTGTCAGAGATTCAGCGTGAGAAGAATTTCAGCCTTTTCTCTCTTTGCCACCCGAGAACAACGTAATCTGAGTTGAATATTCGGAACACAAAAACTGTGGTGACAATCGAAAAGATGAGAAGGTACAGAATTCCTGAAACAATGAGACCGTAGTCTCCATAGAAAGCCAGCTTTGGAGACATTATGGGATGGGAGAAAGGAATCAGGAAAACGATCACTTTGAGAACTCCTGGAAGGTTCGAAAAATCCATTATCATGTTCGCTATCATCGGAACCAGTGCGAGTATCGAAATGGGAAATGTGAGAAGCTGAGCGCTTCTGTAGTCTTTTGCCATCATACCGAGTAGCATACAGAGAGAAAGGCCAGCCAGGATGGAAAGAAAGAGACTCGATCCTATTAGCAGGAAATCCACGGTCTTAAAGTTCAACCCCATTCCCTGAACATCCTGCGTCAGAGAATTCAGGTAGCTGTAAAAACCTGCCATGTATATTCCCGCAAGGATCAAACCAACGATCGCACTTCCCACGATCTTTGCGAGTGCGATGTGTTCTCTCTTCACGGGCATCGTGAGGAGTGTCTCGAGGGTCTTGTTCTCTTTCTCCATCGCGAGTGAAGAGATGAGGGAAGATCCCGACATGATTATCAGCATCATGATGAGAATGGGAATCATTATGTTTTGGGAGTAGAAGACGTTCATTATCGCTTCTGGTGAGTGATTTTCGAAGAGTTTGCCCCTCAAGTAGGTGTGTTGAACGATCTCGAGTGGATCGAACAGAAGCTGGGCTTTTTTCGGATCGTTCAGTAAGAATGCAGCAAGCTGCACCTTGAGAGATTCGATCAGGGATGAGATCATACCTGTGGAGACCGCTTCTGACAGGCCGGTTCCCCTCAGGTACCACACAATTTCCAGCCGCGCTTTTTCACCTGATTCCAAGCTTTGAGAAAAACTTTTGGGTATCACAATGATCGCAGAAGCCTTTTCCTTCTTCACAGCTTCTTCAGCTTCTTTCAGATCATTTCCTGCGTACACAATATCCACCATATTGCTGAGTGCTTTTTCTGCGAGTTCGGCGATCGTTCCTGTGTCTTCCCTCACAATCGCCACCTTCTGACCAACAGTGGATTTCTCTACGGTGCTTTTGAACACATTACCCAGCGAACCGTACAGAACAGCCACCACAACGACAGAAACGATCGTCCCCAGATTGAGAAGCTCTTTTATCTCTTTTTTCAGGAGTCTTCCGAACATTTCACCACCTCCTCGAAGACCTCTTCGATGTTCTGTGCTTTGTACTTTTCCTTGAGTTCTTCAACGGTTCCTGTTTCCACGATCATTCCGTTGTGAATCAGCGCTATTCGATCACAGAGGAATTCCACTTCGAGCATGTTGTGAGAAGAGACCAGTATGGTGAGACCTTCCTGAGATGCCCGTTTCAATATCTTTCTCACTTCTCTTGCGTTGAGGACATCGAGGCCGGAGGTGGGTTCGTCGAGGACGGCGAGGCGAGGATTCACCATCAAAGCCCTCGCTATGAGGAGTTTTCTCACCATACCTTTGCTGTAGGTTGAGATTCTGTCTTTTATCTTTTCACCGAGACCGGCGATCTCTGTTGCCCGTTCGACCATCTCTTCTATCTCGCTTGAGCTGGAAGCGTAGAAACCCGCGACGAATCTCAGGTATTCGATTCCCCGCATGTTTCTGTAGGCACCCGCTTCTTCGGGAAGGTAGCTGATCAACTTTCTCACTTCGTGTGGTTCCTCGACAACGTTCTTTCCGAATACGGTGACAATTCCGGAGGAAGGCTTGATCAGCGTGGAGATGATCCTGAGTGTGGTGGTCTTTCCCGCACCGTTCGGTCCTATGAGACCAAAGATCTCTCCTTCTTCGATCTCAAAAGAAATTCCTTTCAGGATCTCTTTCTTTCCAATCTTTCTTTTCAGATCCTTTACAACCACTGCCCCCATCGATACACCCCCTATTCTGAAACTATCATCCCCCTGTTGTTCACCCTCAGCTTCAGAACGTCCTTGAGATAGGGAATCCCTTCAAAGTCATTTATATTGGAACAAACAGAAGGACCGGATCCGCTTACAAACCAGTACTCGGGATTTTTTGATAAGATGGCTTCCACAAACTCTTTCATCTTCCTGTTGCCGTTTATTCTGTAGTTCTGGTGAAGTCGATCTCCCACGTATTTCAGAGCCTCTTTGATCTTTCCAGCTGCGATCTTTGCAAGGAACTGGCATGAATTCTTTATGTTGAAGACCGCATCTTCGAAAGGGACCTTCTCCGGAAGGATCTTTCTCATCTCGTTTGTACATACTGGAAAATTCGGAACAAGAAATGTGAGAGAAAGATCGATCTCGAACTTTTCAAAATCAAGATGACTTCCGTTTTGATAACAGACCACAAGCCCCCCTGTGAAAGCGGGTACAACGTTGTCAGGGTGTCCTTCCAGCTCCACAGCGAGTTTCATGAGATCTTCCCGTGAAAGATTTCTGCCCGTTCCTTCGTTCGCAATGTGGAGTGCCGCGACGATCACAGCGGCGCTCGATCCAAGACCGCTCGATACAGGGATGTTGCATGTCTGCTTGATCCTGACTGGCGGAACTCTGTACCCGGTTTTTCTCTCAAAGAACCTGAAGACTTCGAAAAACAGATTGTGGTCCTTCAAATCCGAAGCGTATTTTCCAGTACTTTCTATGGTTGTCTCTTTTGTATCGAAAGAAAACTCCACTTCGTTGAAAAGATCCAGCGCGAGTCCAAAGACGTCGAATCCCGCTCCGAGATTGGTCGTTGTGGCCGGTACCAGGACCTTCATATGTCGAGTACCTCCAGAATCTCTTCTACTCTTCCTTCTATGATCCTTGGGGGTTCAAGCTGTGAGATGACGATGTTCGGATCCTTCAAACCGTTCCCTGTGAGGGTACACACAACGATCTCTCCACCCCTGAAGATTCCCTGTTTGTGCTTCTTCAAAAGTCCCGCTATCGATGCAGCGGATGCGGGCTCACAGAAGATCCCTTCTTTCTGAGCCAAGAGTCTCTGTGCGCGCAGTATTTCTTCGTCGCTCACCATGTCGATGTCTCCACCCGATTCATCGCGTGCCCGGACCGCTTTTTCCCAGTTCGCGGGGTTACCGATCCTTATTGCAGTGGCGACCGTCTCCGGGTTTTCTATGGGATGACCGCGAACTATGGGGGCGGCCCCTTCCGCCTGGAATCCCATCATCTTCGGCAGTTTGGTGGAGAACCCATGCTGATAATACTCCTTGTATCCCATCCAGTAAGCGGAGATGTTGCCCGCGTTTCCCACGGGGATGAAGTGGTAGTCCGGTGCATCTCCGAGCTCGTCGACTATCTCAAAAGCGGCCGTTTTCTGACCTTCGAGTCTGTAGGGATTGATACTGTTCACGAGTGTGATGGGATATTTGGATGTGATCTCCTTGACCAGTTCCAGACACTTGTCGAAATTCCCTCTCACCTGAAGCACCACGGCGCCGTATATCATCGCCTGAGCCAGCTTTCCGAGTGCGATCTTCCCTTCTGGTATCAGAACGATCGCCTTTATTCCTGCCCTTGCGGCGTACGCGGCAGCGGATGCGGAGGTGTTCCCCGTTGAAGCGCACATGATGGCTTTCGAGCCTTCTTCCAGTGCCTTTGCGACGGCAACGACCATTCCTCTATCTTTGAAGGACCCCGTCGGATTGGATCCTTCGTACTTCACGTAGATGTTTATTCCGAGTTCCCTGCTCATGTTCACGAGGGGTATGAGAGGAGTGTTTCCTTCATTCAAAGAGAGCATGGGAGTTTTGTCCGTTACGGGAAGAAATCTTCTGTACTTTTCGAGTATGCCCAATTTCATCACTCCCTGTCCAGTTCGAATCTGCTGTGTATCGCCTTCACGGCATCCTCCACGTATTTTCCGTCTATGATCACAGAAATCCTGCTGCTCGATGCACTGATCATATCGATGTTGATCCCTTCGTTCGCCAGTGTTTCAAAGAGAGTAGCGGAGATCTCGGGTGTTGAGGTGAGGTTCACCCCTACGATGGAGACCTTTGCGAGTCCTTTTTCAATGATGATTTCTTTTGCTTCGCTTCTTGTTTTCAGGAGATCGATGTCGAGTTTTCCGAGCTGGGACTCCGGAACGATGAACGCCACGGTGTTGTACTCCCCGCTCTTCATTCCCTGTATGATCATGTCGATGTTCACTCCCATCTGAGAGAGAGTTCTCATAATCCGTGCTGCGACACCGGGTTTGTCCGGTACATCCTTCAGAACAACCTTCGCCATACCGTCTTCAAAGGTAACCGCCCTGACGATTGGATTCTCCACTTTTGTCCCCTCCCATATAAGGGTTCCACGAGTTTCTTTGTGTGCGTTCTTTATGAGAACCTTGACACCATACTTTCTCGCGAATTCCGCCGCTCTCGCCTGCAGCACCTGGGCACCGTGTCTCGAGAGCTCGATCATCTCTTCCCAGGAGAGCTCTTTTATCACCCGCGCGTCTTTTACGATCCTGGGATCCGCCGTGTACACCCCGTCCACGTCTTTGTAGAGCTCACACAAATCCGCTCCCAGTGAGTAAGCGAGAGCGATCGCTGTGAGATCTGAGCCACCCCTCCCAAGTGTGGTGATATCCCCCGTTTCGGTTATACCCTGAAACCCGGCGACAACGGGTATGAAATCCTGCTTCAGATACCTCGAAATGATATCCGTGTTGATGTCGATGATCCTCGCTGATCCGTAACGCTTGTCGGTTATGATCTTCAGCTGATTTCCAGTGAAAGAGATCGCTTTGTAGCCTCTCTTTCTGAGTGCGATGCTCATGAGAGCCACACTCTGTATTTCTCCCGTCGAGAGGAGAAGATCCAGTTCTCTCGGGTCGGGGTTTTCATCTATCGTCTTTGCGAGTTCTATCAGGTGATCTGTGGTGTCTCCCATGGCGGAAAGCACGACAACGGGCTTCACACCGCTCTTCTTTCTCTTTATGATTTTCTCGGCCACTTTCTCGAGTTTTTCCACATCGGAGATAGCGGCTCCACCGAACTTCATCACCACAACCGAGAACTTCTCGGCACCGCCGAGCACCTTGTATTTCGCCACTCTGAAAAGATCCGCTATCACGGCGCTGGCGGTGGGATATCCACCCGCTCCCCTTCCTTTCAGTAGGAAATCTCCAGCGAGATCAGTTGAAACTTCTATCGCGTTGTCTACACCATCCACGTTGAAGAACGGATCCTCTGGTGTCACTTCTCTCAAACGTACCTCGTATCTGTTTGTTGAAAAATCGAGTTCCCCGATCAGCTTCAGCTTTTTTCCGGAGCGAACGATCTCTTTTAGATACTCCGGATCTATTCTGGTTATGCCCTCGAACTGCACGCTGTTTATGCCCGGAAACCTTCCCGTTACCACACCAGCTAAGACGGAGACCTTGTACGCCACGTCGTAACCTTCGATGTCGTTTGTGGGATCAGCTTCAGCATAGCCAAGTTCCTGTGCTTCTTTCAGAACTTCTTCGAAATGTCTTCCCTTGCTCATCTCCGTGAGGATGTAGTTCGTCGTTCCGTTCATTATTCCGCGTATCCTGGTGACTTTCTGAAAGATCAGGTAATCCTGAAGGAGAGATATGATGGGAATACCCCCACCCACAGATGCCTCGAAGAAAAGCTTTCGTTTCTTTATGTACTCCAGGAACTCGTTGCCGTACTCGGAGATGAGATTCTTGTTCGGAGTTACAACGATTCGCCCCAGCTCCAAGGCACGTCGCACAAGATCGACCGCCACATCCGTTCCACCTATCGCTTCTACAACCACATCGCTGTTCAAAATGAGGTCATCGAAATCGAAAGCTATCTCCTCTTTCGGAACACCAAGCAGTTCGTACTTTTGAGGAGAGCGATTTATCACCTTCGAAATGATGAACTTTTCACCGATCCTTTTTTCTATTTCATTTCCTCTTTCTTTCAGTATGCGGTATATACTGCCACCCACAGTTCCAAGCCCTGCGATTCCTACCCGCACTTTTCTCACTCCTTGGGAAGAGTTTGTGAACATTTTAAAGGATCGATATGTTCTCATCTTATCCTAAATTTTACATTTTCATGATAAAAATGCTACTTCTAACAAAAAATTCGATTCAACAACTTGACATTTTAAAGTGAGTGATATACCATTCCTAAAAACCCCCCGTGATTTATTTATTATTCCAGGTCCGGTATAATCATTCAATCTCCGAGAGGAGTGGTTCACGTGAAGATGAAAGGTTCAAAGATGTTATTCGAAGCCCTTCTGAAAGAGGGAGTCGATACGATTTTCGGTATCCCTGGTGGTGCCATCATCAACGTATACGACGAGCTCTGCAATTACGAAGATAAGATAAACTTCTATCTTTTCAGACACGAACAGGGAGCCACACACGCGGCAGACGGTTACGCGAGGGTCACGGGAAAGCCCGGAGTGGTCATCGTCACTTCCGGGCCAGGTGCCACGAACACGGTCACAGGCATAGCCACCGCCTACATGGATTCGATTCCGATCGTGGTGATCACCGGTCAGGTTCCCACCTCTTTCATAGGAACAGACGCCTTTCAGGAAGTGGATGTCACGGGAATCACCATGCCCATCACCAAGCACAACCACCTCGTTACGAGTATAGAAGAACTTCCTTACGCGATAAAAGAAATGTTCTACGTTGCCACAACGGGAAGGCCGGGACCTGTCCTTCTGGACTTCCCAAAGGATATACAAACTGCCGAGGGGGAATTCAACTATCCTGATGAAGTGGAAATTCCAGGATACAAACCCACGGTGAAAGGCCATCCCAAACAGATAAAGAAGGCGGTTGAACTCTTGAAAGAATCGAAGCGCCCCGTTGTCATCGTGGGTGGTGGAGCGAATCTTTCCGGTGCCATGGATCTTGTGAATCAGTTCATCGACAAATTCAAGGTTCCCGCTGTCAGCACGCTCATGGGACGCGGTGTGAATCCTTCCGACGAGAAGCTTTACTACGAAGGAATCGGAATGCACGGTACTTACTATGGGAACTACGCCGTGGCCAACGCAGATCTCATCATCGCCCTCGGTGTGAGATTCAGCGACAGAATCCTCGGAAATCCCAGGACATTCGCGAAGAACGCCAGAATAGTCCATGTTGATATAGATCCCGCCGAAATCGGAAAGAACGTTCGGGTAGACGTGCCCATAGTCGGCGATCTGAAGAGTGTCCTTGAGGAATTCCTGAAGTACGAAATCGAGACGGACTTCTCGGACTGGATCGAAGAGCTCCAGGAGATAAAGAAAAAGTACCCGCTCACCTACAAGAGGGATGGGAAGCTCATAAAACCCCAGTACGTTGTGGAAAAGGTGAACGAGGTCTTTCCAGACGACACGGTGGTCGTTGCGGATGTGGGGCAGAACCAGATGTGGGTTGCTCAGTTCTACAAGTTCAAACACCAGAGGTCTTTCCTGTGTTCCGGAGGACTCGGAACGATGGGATACGCCCTTCCCGCTGGAATAGGAGCCAAGATAGGAGCCCCAGACAAGGAGGTTGTAGTCTTTGCCGGAGACGGCGGTTTCCAGATGAACATACAGGAGCTCATGACGATAAAAAGGTACAACCTTCCTGTGAAGATCATCGTGATGGACAACAAAGCGCTGGGAATGGTGAGACAGTGGCAGCAGCTCTTTTTCAACTGCAGATACTCTGCCACCATTCTGTCTGACAACCCGGATTTCGCGAAGATAGCGGAAGCTGTTGGTATAAAAGCAATGAGAATAGAAAAGCCCGATCAGGTCGATGAAGCGATCGAGAAACTCGCAAAATCCAAAGAGCCGATGCTCATTCACGCCGTCGTTGATCCCGCCGAGAACGTTCTTCCAATGGTACCGCCGGGAGGAGACGTGGGAACACCGCTCGTTGAAGCTCCATACGACGAAACCTTCGTGGAAAGAGTTCTGAAAGTCATCGAAGAGAGCAGGAGAGGTGATGAAAGATGACGGACCAGATTCGAGAGCATCTTGTGTCCATGCTCGTTCACAATAAACCCGGTGTGATGAGGAAGGTGGCGAACCTGTTCGCCAGAAGGGGGTTCAACATCAGCAGTATCACTGTTGGAGAATCGGAAACTCCGGGCCTTTCGAGGCTTGTGATAATGGTGAAGGGCGACGACAAAACGATAGAACAGATAGAAAAACAGGCCTACAAACTCGTGGAGGTTGTGAAGGTAACTCCCATCGATCCATTTCCAGAGAATCGCGTGGAAAGAGAAATGGCTCTGATCAAGGTGAAGTTCGATGAGGACAAACAGGAGATCTTCCAGCTCGTCGAGATATTCAGGGGTAAGATCATCGATGTTTCCAGAGAAGGCGCGATCATAGAAATCACCGGTGCGAGAAGCAAAGTGGAGGCTTTCATAAATCTTCTTCCTCAGAAGCAGGTGGAGGAAATAGCGAGAACAGGTATCGTAGCCATGAACAGGTGGAACGTAAAAGAAGGGGAGGGATTCTGATGGCAGTGATTTATTACGACAAGGACGCGGATCTCAATCTGATCAAGGACAAAAAGATCGCTATCATAGGGTACGGGAGTCAGGGGCATGCGCACGCGTTGAATCTGAAAGACAGCGGTCTCAACGTTGTGGTTGGATTGAGGGAAGGAAGCAAGAGTTGGAAGAAGGCGGAGGAACAGGGTCTCACCGTGAAAACGATAGAAGAAGCGGCAAAAGAGGCCGACATCATCATGATACTCATTCCCGATGAACACCAGCCGGAGATCTACAAAAAGTACATAGAAAAACACCTCACCGAGGGTAAGATGCTGATGTTTGCCCACGGGTTCAACATCCACTATCATCAGATCATTCCTCCAAAGAACGTGGATGTGACGATGATCGCTCCAAAGAGCCCTGGCCACATCGTGAGAAGAGAATATGTCGAAGGAAGGGGTGTGCCGGCTCTCGTAGCGGTCTATCAGGACTACACCGGTAAGGCCAAAGATATAGCACTCGCCTACGCCAAAGGTATCGGCGTGACGAGGGCTGGTGTGATAGAGACGACCTTCAAGGAAGAGACGGAAACGGATCTGTTTGGGGAGCAGGCGGTCCTCTGCGGTGGAGTAACGGCTCTCATAAAAGCCGGTTTTGAAACTCTCGTGGATGCGGGTTATCAACCGGAAATTGCCTACTTCGAGTGTCTCAACGAGCTCAAGCTCATCGTCGACCTCATCTACGAAGGTGGACTTTCCTTCATGAGATACTCCGTCAGCAACACCGCAGAGTACGGTGACTACATCAGTCAGGAAAAGATCGTTACAAAAGAAGTGAGAGAGAACATGAAGCAGATGCTCAAGGACATTCAGACAGGAAAGTTCGCTAAAGACTGGATACTCGAGAATCAGGCGGGAAGACCCTACTTCTACACCATGAGAAAGAAAGAATCCGAACATCTCATAGAAAAAGTGGGAAAAGAACTCAGAAAAATGATGCCATGGCTCAAGGAGAGGAACGTCGATGAGGAGTGATGTGATAAAAAAGGGCCTCGAAAGGGCTCCTCATAGATCACTTTTGAAGGCACTCGGAATAACGGACGACGAAATGCGAAGACCTTTCATCGGCATAGTGTCCTCGTGGAACGAGATCATTCCCGGCCATGTCCACCTTGACAAGGTCGTCGAAGCGGTGAAAGCCGGTGTGAGAATGGCCGGGGGAGTTCCCTTCGTCTTTCCAACGATCGGGATCTGTGACGGAATAGCCATGGATCACAAGGGAATGAAGTTTTCCTTGCCTTCGAGGGAACTCATAGCGGACTCCATAGAGATCGTTGCAAGCGGGTTTCCATTCGATGGTTTGGTCTTCGTTCCCAACTGTGACAAGATCACACCCGGCATGATGATGGCCATGGGAAGATTGAACATCCCGTCCGTTCTGATATCCGGCGGTCCCATGCTCGCAGGTCGCTACAACGGCAGAGACATCGATCTCATAACCGTTTTCGAAGCGGTTGGTGGATACAAAGTGGGAAAAGTCGATGAAGAAACGCTCAAAGCGATAGAAGACCTCGCGTGTCCCGGTGCCGGTTCGTGTGCTGGATTGTTCACCGCGAACACGATGAATTCTCTTGCGGAAGCTCTCGGAATCGCACCGAGGGGGAATGGGACCGTACCGGCTGTCCACGCGAAGAGGCTGAGAATGGCGAAAGAAGCGGGAATGCTCGTTGTAGAACTCGTGAAAAGAGATATAAAACCAAGGGATATCGTCACTCTGGACTCTCTCATGAACGCTGTCATGGTGGACCTCGCAACGGGAGGATCCACGAACACAGTTCTGCATTTGAAAGCGATAGCCGAGAGTTTTGGAATAGATTTCGATATAAAGCTCTTTGACGAACTCAGCAGGAAGATTCCTCACATCTGCAACATCTCTCCCGTTGGTCCGTACCACATCCAGGATCTCGACGACGCCGGTGGTATCTACGCTGTGATGAAACGTCTCCAGGAAAATGGTCTTTTGAAGGAAGACGCCATGACCATCTATCTGAAAAAGATAGGGGATCTCGTCAGAGAAGCTAAGATCCTGAATGAAGATGTGATCAGGCCCTTCGATAATCCGTACCACAAAGAGGGCGGGCTCGGTATCCTCTTCGGGAACCTCGCTCCGGAAGGAGCGGTTGCCAAACTCTCCGGTGTTCCCGAGAAGATGATGCACCACGTTGGCCCGGCCGTCGTCTTTGAAGACGGAGAAGAGGCGACAAAAGCCATTCTCTCTGGAAAGATCAAAAAAGGAGATGTGGTTGTGATCCGCTACGAAGGGCCGAAGGGCGGTCCCGGGATGAGAGAGATGCTCTCACCCACCTCCGCCATCGTGGGGATGGGCCTTGCGGAGGACGTGGCTCTCATCACAGACGGCAGGTTCTCGGGTGGATCGCACGGTGCCGTGATAGGGCACGTTTCTCCAGAAGCAGCAGAAGGAGGTCCTATAGGTATCGTGCAAGACGGGGACCTCATCGAGATAGATTTTGAAAAGAGAACCCTGAATCTCTTGATCTCAGACGAAGAGTTCGAAAGAAGAATGAAAGAGTTCACGCCTCTGGTGAAGGAAGTGGACAGCGATTACCTGAGAAGGTACGCGTTCTTCGTACAGTCGGCAAGCAAGGGGGCAACCTTCAGGAAGCCCTGAGGAGGTGGTCTTTTGAGTATAAAGGTCTACGATACGACGCTCAGGGACGGTGCGCAGGCCTTTGGAGTTTCTTTCTCACTCGAAGATAAGATCAGAATTGCCGAGGCACTCGATGACCTCGGTGTTCACTATCTTGAAGGGGGCTGGCCTGGCTCCAACCCGAAGGATATAGCGTTTTTTGAAGCTGTAAAAGGTATGAACTTCAAGAACCTGAAAGTGGCGGCCTTCAGTTCCACAAGAAGGCCCGGCGTGAAAATAGAAGAAGACACGAACATTCAAACCCTCATAAAAGCGGAAACACCTGTTTACACGATCTTTGGAAAGAGCTGGGATCTTCACGTGGAAAAAGCCTTGCGAACGACACTCGAAGAGAATCTGAAGATGATATACGACACAGTTTCATATCTCAAAAGATTCGCCGATGAGGTGATATACGACGCGGAACACTTCTTCGATGGGTACAAGGCGAACAGAGAGTACGCCCTCAAAACTCTGAAGGTGGCTGAAGAAGCGGGGGCTGATTGTCTCGTTCTCGCCGACACGAATGGTGGAACGCTTCCCCACGAGATCGAGGAGATCATCGAGGATGTGAAAAAGCACGTGAAAACTCCGCTCGGAATACACGCTCACAACGATTCGGATGTGGCGGTGGCGAATACACTCGTGGCTGTGAGAAAGGGAGCCGTGCACGTTCAGGGGACCATAAACGGCCTTGGAGAGAGATGTGGAAACGCGAATCTCTGTTCGGTGATTCCGAATCTCGTCCTCAAGATGGGTCTTGAGGTTATACCAAAGGAAAATCTGAAGAAACTCTTCGATGTGGCACACCTCGTTGCAGAACTCTCCGGAAGACCCCACATCGAGAACATGCCCTATGTGGGTGATTACGCCTTCGCTCACAAGGGAGGAGTTCATGTTTCTGCCATAAAACGCGATCCAAGGACTTACGAACACATCGATCCGGAACTCGTGGGGAACAGAAGGATCATATCCATCTCAGAACTTTCCGGCAAGAGCAACGTGATGGAGAAGATAAAAGAGATGGGGTTCGAAATAGATGAGTCATCGCCCAAGGTCAGGGAGATCCTCAAAAAGATCAAGGAATTGGAAGCGCAGGGATACCACTTCGAAGGTGCGGAGGCATCTTTCGAACTTCTCGTCAGGGATATGCTCGGGAAAAGAAAGAAGTACTTTGAGTTTCTCGGCTTCACCGTGATGACCATAAAGAACAGGGATGAGGAGAGTTTCTCCGAAGCAACCGTGAAAGTCAGAGTCCCGGACGAAGTTGCGAAGAGACTGGGACACGACGAACCCTTTGAACACACAGCAGCGGAAGGAGAAGGACCGGTAGAAGCCCTCGACAGAGCGGTGAGAAAAGCCCTCGAGAAATTCTATCCATCTTTGAAAGACACGAAACTCACGGACTACAAGGTGAGAATCCTGAACGAGCAGGCGGGCACCAAAGCGACAACACGGGTTCTCATAGAGTCCAGCGATGGAAAGAGAAGGTGGGGAACTGTGGGCGTCTCACCGAACATCATAGAGGCTTCCTGGACCGCTCTTCTCGAATCCTTAGAGTACAAGCTCCACAAGGATGAAGAGGAGATGAGAAACGATGAGGAGAATTAAGATCTTCGATACAACGTTGAGAGACGGAGAGCAATCCCCGGGAGCTTCGATGTCGATTGAAGAAAAAGTAGAAATGGCGCTCATGTTGGAGGATCTCGGCGTCGATCTCATCGAAGCCGGGTTTCCCGTTTCATCTCCCGTGCAGTTCGAGGCTGTGAAAAGAGTTGCGAGCGCCGTTCAGAAACCTATAGTGGTGGGACTCGCAAGGTGCGTTGAGAAAGACATAGAAGCGGCATACGAGGCTCTCAAAGATCGACCAAAGGACAAACGTATGATACACGTTTTCATAGCGACTTCTCCGATTCACAGAAAGTACAAGCTGAGAATGGAAAAAGAAGAAATCCTCGAGAGGATCAGAAGATACGTCGGTTACGCCAAACAGTTCTTCGATCTCGTGGAGTTCTCGGCGGAAGACGCTTCGAGAACGGAGGTCCCCTTCCTGATAGAGGCTTATAAGACGGCAATCGAAGCCGGAGCCACTACGATCAACGTTCCGGACACGGTGGGGTACGCCCTTCCCGACGAGTTTGGAGAACTCATAAAGACTCTGAGGGAGGGTGTGCCCGGTATAGAAAACGTCGATCTCTCTGTACACTGTCACAACGATCTCGGACTCGCCGTGGCGAACTCCCTCGCTGCCGTTCAAAACGGAGCCACACAGGTCGAGGTGACTCTGAACGGCATCGGGGAAAGGGCAGGAAACTGCGCCCTGGAAGAGTTCGTGATGATCCTCAAGGTGAGGAAAGACAAACTTCCCTACGAGACGGGTATAAAGACGGAGCTCATATACCCCGCTTCCAGGCTCCTCACACACATAACGGGGCTCATCCCGTCCAGAAACAAACCCATAGTGGGAGAGAACGTGTTCCTTCACGAGTCGGGAATACACCAGGACGGTGTGCTGAAACACAGAGAAACCTATGAGATCATGAAACCTTCAGATATCGGCAGGTCTTCCGAGACGCTTGTGCTTGGAAGACACTCTGGAAAACACGCCCTCAGGAAGAAACTGGAGACGTACGGTATAAAACTCGACGAAGAGACTTTCCAGAAAGTGTTCGAGAAATTCACAGAACTCGCCGACAGAAAGAAAGAGGTTTACGACGATGATCTTTTCTCGATCGTCTCTGAAGTTTTGAGGGAACCCATCAACGGTTACAAACTCGTTCACTTCCATGTACACACCGGGAACACACTGCTTCCAACCGCGGCGGTCGTGCTTCAGGTTGGAAACGAAAAGAGAGAAGCAGCAGAGGCAGGAAACGGACCGGTGGATGCCATTTTTAAGGCCATAGACAAAGCGCTCGGTATACAGCCGAAGCTCGAAGAGTACATAATTCAGGCGGTTGGAACAGGAAAGAACGCGCAGGGAGAAGTCAAACTCACGTTGAGAATAGACGGCGAACTCTACAGCGGCAGGGGTGTTTCCACGGACATAGTGGAGGCCTCTGCGATAGCTTACATAAACGCGATAAACAAGTACCTCATTGCCAAAGGTCTTCTCAGAAAAAACGGAGGTGCTGAGTGAGATGACGCTCGCAGAAAAGATACTCTCTCAAAAAGCGGGAAGAAAGGTGGAACCGGGAGAATTTCTCCTTCTGGAGCCGGACATCGCTCTCGCGAACGACATAACGGCTCCGCTTGCGATAAAGAAGTTCAAGGAGTACGGTGGAAAGAAAGTGAAGTATCCAGACAGAGTGGTGCTCGTTCCAGACCATTTCACCCCCAACAAGGACATAAAGTCCGCCATGCAGGTAAAGATGATGAGAGAATTCGCCAGAGAGCAGGGGATCGAAAAGTTCTTCGAAATAGGCAGGATGGGAATTGAACACGTGCTGCTTCCAGAAGAAGGAATCGTGAAATCCGGAGATCTCGTGGTCGGTGCGGATTCACACACCTGTACCTACGGAGCCCTTGGAGCGTTCGCGACCGGAGTGGGATCCACCGACATCGCGGGCTTCTACCTCATAGGAAAGGTGTGGTTCCGAGTTCCTGAGAGTATAAAGGTGACTCTTCGCGGGAAGTTCAAGGATCTGGTGACTGCCAAGGACCTCGTGTTGAAGCTCATCTCGATACTCGGTGTGGATGGAGCCAACTACAAGGCGATAGAATTCTCTGGACCGGGTGTGAAAGAGATCAGCATGGACGGACGTTTCACCATTTCGAACATGGCGATCGAGGCGGGAGGAAAGACGGGACTGTTTCCGGTAGACGAGATCACCATCGCCTACGAGAAAGAAAGAGGCATAGAAGTGGAAGAAATGTACCCGGACGAAGACGCAAAATACGTGAGAGAAGTAGAAATGGACCTTTCTGAGCTCGAACCTCAGGTTGCCTATCCCTTCCTCCCATCCAACGCGAAGGACGTTTCCGAAGCTGAGAAAGAGAGAATAAAGATAGATCAGGCTGTGATAGGAAGCTGTACCAACGGAAGGATAGAAGATCTCAGACTCGCCGCGCAGATCCTGAAGGGAAGAACGGTATCACCGGACGTTCGATGCATCATAATTCCGGGATCCCAGAAGGTTTACAAACAGGCTCTCAAAGAAGGACTCATCGACATCTTCATCGACGCGGGCTGCGCCGTTTCCACGCCCACGTGTGGGCCCTGTCTCGGTGGACACATGGGAGTGCTCGCGGAAGGAGAGGTTGCGATCTCCACAACGAACAGGAACTTCGTTGGAAGGATGGGACATCCGAACAGCAAGGTTTTCCTGGCATCTCCTGCAGTGGCGGCGGCCAGCGCAATAAAGGGATACATCGCAGATCCGAGAAAGCTGTGAGGTGATGGTGGTGAAGATAAAGGGAAAGGTTTTCGTTTTTGGGGACAACGTGAACACGGACGAGATCATACCGGCTAGGTACCTCAACACTTCTGATCCTCAGGAACTCGCGAAATACTGTATGGAAGACGCGAGACCCGGCTTTGGAAGACGAGACGATATAAAAGGATCGATCATCGTGGCAGGGGAGAACTTCGGATGCGGTTCCTCGAGGGAACACGCTCCCGTTGCCATAAAGGCGGCTGGAATCTCCTGCGTCATAGCCAAGTCTTTTGCTAGGATTTTCTTCAGAAACGCTATAAACATCGGTCTTCCCATCGTCGAACTGAAAGAAGCCGACGAGTTCGAAGAGGGTGACGTAGCAGAGGTGGATCTGGAAAACGGAGTGGTGAGGAATCTCACGAAGGGAAAAGAGTACAGGATAAGACCCTATCCCGAGTTTCTCATGAAGATCATGGAAGCAGGTGGATGGCTCGAATACTGTCTCAAAGAAGTGGGGGAGTGACGAATGAAGATAGCGGTTTTGCCTGGAGACGGCATAGGTCCCGAGGTTGTAAGGGAAGCTCTGAAAGTGCTCGAGGTGGTGGAAAAGAAAACGGGGAAAACCTTTGAGAAAGTCTTTGGACACATCGGAGGAGATGCCATAGACAGATTCGGTGAACCCCTTCCTGAAGAGACAAAAAAGATATGTCTGGAAGCCGACGCGATCTTCCTTGGAAGCGTCGGAGGACCCAAATGGGACGATCTTCCTCCGGAGAAGAGGCCGGAAATAGGGGGGCTTCTTGCCCTAAGGAAGATGCTCAACCTTTACGCGAACATCAGACCAATAAAGGTCTACAGATCTCTTGTGCATGTCTCTCCTCTGAAAGAAAAGGTGATCGGATCCGGAGTCGATCTTGTGACCGTCAGGGAACTTTCCTACGGAGTTTACTACGGCCAGCCTAGGGGATTGGATGAGGAAAAGGGATTCGACACCATGATCTACGACAGAAAAACTGTGGAACGGATCGCGAGAACTGCTTTTGAAATTGCAAGAAACAGAAGGAAAAAGGTCACCTCCGTCGACAAAGCGAACGTCCTCTACAGTTCTATGCTGTGGAGGAAAGTTGTGAACGAAGTAGCGAGAGAATACCCCGATGTGGAGCTGACGCACATGTACGTGGACAACGCTGCTATGCAGCTCATCCTGAAACCATCGCAGTTCGATGTGATCCTCACAACGAACATGTTCGGAGACATTCTCTCGGATGAGAGCGCGGCGCTTCCAGGCTCTCTTGGTCTTCTGCCGTCCGCGTCTTTTGGTGATAAGAACCTCTACGAACCGGCAGGAGGTTCTGCTCCCGATATAGCCGGAAAGAACATCGCCAACCCGATCGCACAGATTCTCTCTCTCGCCATGATGCTCGAGCATTCCTTTGGAATGATAGAAGAGGCAAGAAAGATAGAAAGGGCGGTTGAGCTGGTGATAGAAGAGGGATACAGAACCAGAGACATCGCAGAGGATCCAGAAAAGGCGGTTTCGACCTCTCAGATGGGAGACCTCATATGTAAAAAACTCGAAGAAATATGGTGAAGGGCCCTTCAGGGCCCTTCACATTTTCCATGTGTCGGTGAGTCTTCTCACCTTCACGATGGAGCCTTTCTTCATCTTTCTGATAGCCGCCACCGCTGCTCTGAGTGACTCGACTGTGGTCAAATATGGGATCTTCCTCTTCAGCGCCGTGGTTCTTATCATGTATCCGACGGTTCTTCTTCCCTCGAGTCTGAAAGGTTCTTTTCCGTGAGAGACGGCGACGAGTGCAGGTTCATCACTGGACTGGGTGATCACAACAAGGGATATCTTTCCCTGCTCCAGAAGATCTATCACGTCCGGTCTTCCTTCTCCCACCTTTGGAACCACCTTCACTTCCACACCGTGTGACTGCAGAGCCTTTGCCGTTCCTCTGGTTGCGTATATCTCAAAGCCCATGTCCGCGAGGTGAGCCAAGAGAGGAACGGCTTCCCTCTTGTCTTTGTCTGCGACGGTTGCGAGGATTGCACCCGTTGTTGGCAGGGGGTTTCCGGCGGCTATCTGAGCCTTCGCGAATGCCTCTGCGAAATCTTCACCGATTCCCATCACTTCTCCTGTGGAGCGCATCTCTGGCCCGAGAAGTACATCCGTTCCCGGGAACTTGTGGAACGGTATCACCACCTCTTTCACAGAGAACATCTTCGGCCAGGGAGTTGGAAGGATCTCGCTCTCTCCCAGTTTATCAACTTTTACCCCTGGTCTTGTGGGATATGGGAAGTACTCAGAAAGGAGCTCGGGCAGGTTTCTTCCCACCATGATTTTGGCGGCGATTCTCGCCACGGGGATGCCGATCGCTTTGCTCACGAAGGGAACAGTTCTCGATGCCCTGGGATTTGCCTCTATGATGTAAATCTCATCGTCTTTCACCGCAAGCTGTATGTTCGCAACTCCCACAATCTTCAACGCTTTTACAAGCTTGTAAACGGTTTTCTCTATCTCTTCCACGAGTTTCTCGGAGAGACTCACCGGGGGTAGAACACACGCGGAATCTCCCGAATGGACTCCGGCTTCTTCTATCTGCTCCATCAATCCTGCTATCCACACGTATTTTCCATCCGACACGACATCCACGTCGAGTTCTATCGCGTCTTCAAGGAATTTGTCTATCAGAACGGGGTATCCCGGTGAGACAACGGCCGCTTCCTTGACGTACATTTCGAGTTCCTGAGGAGTGTCCACAATGGCCATGGCCCTTCCTCCGAGCACGTAGCTCGGCCTCACAAGAACGGGGTATCCAAGGCTTTCCGCTACCCTCAACGCTTCTTCCACGGACGATGCCGTTCCAAATGGAGGGCACTTCAACCCGATTTGTTTCAGAAGCTTAGCGAATTTTTCTCTGTCTTCGGCGATCTCGATCGATTCGAAGCTCGTTCCTATGATGTTCACCTTCTCTTCTACGAGGTGTCTCGCTATCTTCAGTGGTGTCTGACCGCCGAACGCCACCACCACTCCTTTCGGTTTTTCGTTCCTCACGATCTCCAGAACATCTTCAACGGTGAGCGGTTCGAAGTAGAGCCTGTCTGAAGTGTCGTAGTCAGTCGAAACGGTTTCGGGGTTGGAGTTGACCATTATGGTTTCGTATCCTTCTTCCTGGAAGGCCCACACCCCGTGGACGTTCGTGTAGTCGAATTCTATTCCCTGACCTATCCTGTTGGGACCGGATCCCAGAATCATGATCTTCTCTCTGTCTGAAGGTATCGCTTCGTTCTCAACGCCGTTGTAGGTGGAGTAGTAATACGGAGTCTGTGCTTCGAACTCAGCAGCGCAGGTGTCCACCATCTTGTAGACGGGAAAGATCCGGGTGTTTTCTCTCATCTTTCTGATTTCTTTTTCTGAAACACCCCATATCTCTGCAATTTCCCTGTCTGAGTATCCCCACTGTTTTGCTTTCTTCAAGATCTCCACGTCGAATTTTTTCGATTTCAGCTCCTCCTCGAGTTCTATACACGCTTTCATTTCTCTGAGGAACCATTTGTCGATCTTAGTGAGTTCGTGCACTTCTTCTACATCCATTCCGTTTCTGAACGCGGCGAAGACGTAGGAGATCCTTTCCGGCGTTGGATTTGCAAGATATTCCCTTATGTGTTCAAGATCCAGTTTGGGAGCGGCATCGAGTTCGAGGGATCTGAGGGCCTTTCCCAGGGCTTCTTTGAAGGTCCTACCTATCGCCATCACTTCTCCTACGGACTTCATCTGGGTGTTCAGTCTTGGGTCGGCCCCGGGGAACTTTTCGAGCTGGAATCTCGGTATCTTCACCACGACGTAGTCTATTGAAGGTTCGAAGGCGGCCATCGTTTTGCCGGTGATGTAGTTCGGTATCTCATCAAGAGTGAAACCAACGGCAAGGAGAGCTGCGACCTTCGCGATGGGATAGCCCGTCGCCTTAGATGCCAGTGCGGACGACCTGGAGACCCTTGGATTCATCTCTATGACGACCATTCTACCGGTCTCTGGATCCACGGCGAACTGAATGTTCGATCCACCCGTCTCTATACCGATCGCATCGATCACTTTGTAAGCCGCATCCCTCATTCTCTGGTACTCAACGTCCGTGAGTGTTTGTGCGGGTGCCACCGTTATGGAATCTCCGGTGTGTATTCCCATGGGATCGAGATTCTCTATGGAACACACCACTATAAAGTTTCCAGCTCCGTCTCTCACCACTTCGAGTTCGTACTCCTTCCAGCCGAGGACCGACTCCTCTATGAGGACCGTGTGAACCGGACTTTCTATGAGACCCTTTGTTACGATGTCTCTCAGTTCTTCTTCGTTGAACGCGATTCCACCACCCGTTCCACCTAGGGTGAAACTCGGCCTTATTATGACGGGGTAGCCGAATTCTCTTGCCGTCTCCAGTGCATCGGCGAGGTTGTTCACGAGTCTGCTTCTCAGAACCTCAAGGCCCGCCTTTTCCATGGTTTCCTTGAAGAGTTCTCTATCCTCGGCCTTCTTTATCGAATCGAGCTTTGCACCGATCAACTGAACACCGTATTTATCGAGGATTCCCCTTTCGGCAAGTTCCACAGCGAGATTCAGGGCGGTCTGTCCTCCGAGGGTGGGGAGCAGGGCATCCGGTCTTTCTTTTTCAATGATCTTTTCGAGGAACTCCACCGTTAGAGGTTCTATGTAAACGGCATCGGAAAACTCCGGATCTGTCATTATGGTTGCGGAGTTGGAGTTAACTATGATCACCTCGTATCCGGCGCTTTTGAGAGCCTTCAGGGCCTGAGTGCCTGAATAGTCGAACTCTGCAGCCTGACCGATTGTGATCGGACCGGATCCTATAACGAGGATCCTCTTTATGTCTTCTCTCTTCGGCATTACCTTACCTCCTTTATGAGGCGTTTGAATTCTTCGAAAAAGTACTTGGCATCGTGAGGTCCGGGAGAGGCTTCAGGGTGATATTGAACAGAAAAGGCTGGATAATCAACCAGCCTCATTCCTTCCATCGTTCCGTCGTTCAGGGAGATGTGGGTGATCTCGACTTTTATTCCCTGAGGACTGATTCCTTCGAGGACAGATATCTTCTGAAGATTTTTCGTGAGAACGTTCGCGTCCTGATCTTCGCTTCCCAGTTCTGGAAGGCCGAAACTCTTTGGATCCACAGCGAAGCCGTGGTTGTGTGTTGTGATCAGAACACGACCGGTTCTCAGATCTTTAACGGGATGGTTGATGCCTCTGTGACCGAATTTCATCTTGTAGGTCCTTCCGCCAACGGCGAGGCCAAGGAGCTGATGTCCAAGGCAGATCCCCGCGAGTGGAATTTCTTCTTTCAGAAGGTCTTTGATCAATCTGACGGTTTTCAAAAGGGCGGCGGGATCACCGGGACCGTTCGAGATCAGAACACCGTCGGGATTCAACTTTTTGATGTCGTCTATATCAACACTGTAAGGAACTCTCATCACTTTTGCTCCCACTCTTTTCAGGTCTCTGAGAATACCCCATTTGACACCGGAATCGAGTACCACCACTGAGAAATCTCCTTCCGGGTTTTCTACGATGACTTCCTTCGGTGAAACAAGACCGGCTAAATCCCTTCCAACGATACTGGGGCTTTCTTTCACCCGTTTTACAAGGGAATCCGGATCGAGATCGACGGTCGATATAGCACCTTTCATAGCACCTTTCACTCGAATTTTCCTGGTGAGTGCTCTGGTGTCCACTCCTTCTATGGCCACGATGTTGTACTTTTTCAAGTAATCGGGGAAAGACATAGTGGCTCTCCAGTTGGAAGGGGTATCCACGCTTCTGTAGACAACAAAACCGGCAACTTTTATTCCATCTGATTCTACGTCTTCGTCGTTCACTCCGTAGATTCCTATTTCCGGGTAGGTCATGACGACGATCTGACCGGTGTAGGAGGGATCGGTGAGGACTTCCTGATAGCCTGTCATTCCCGTGTTGAAGACCAGCTCACCAAAAGTTTCACCCTCTGCACCAAGACTCTGTCCAAAAAAAAACGAACCATCTTCTAAAGCGAGAAGTGCCTTCTTGGACATGCTGCACCTCCTTCCCTTTCTCAGAGATTATACCCGCTGAAAGGACCTCCCATCTTTTTCTTTACTTTGAATTAAAGGAAAGTCACAGGACTTTAATTTGGAATAAACATTTGAAATTTGGGAATTTTCATGCAACAAATGCAAAGTTCTAGAAATTACTGAACAGTGGCTTAAACATCATTTTCTAAACTGAACAAGGAGGTGACGATCTATGAAAACCGATACGGAATGGCTTCTTTGTGATTTCCATGTACACACGAACATGAGTGATGGGCATCTTCCTCTGGAAGAAGTGGTGGATCTGTTTGGAAAACATGGAGTGGACGTGGTTGCCATAACAGATCATATAGTCGACCGAAGAACCCTCGAGCAAAGAAAGAGGAGCGGTGAACCACTCGGAGCGATCACAGAAGATGAGTTTCAGGATTATTTGAAACTTCTCTGGAGAGAACAGAAAAGGGCCTGGGAAGAATATGGAATGATCCTCATACCGGGTGTCGAAATCACGAACAACACGGATCTGTACCACATAGTCGCCGTGGATGTGAAGGAGTACGTAGATCCTTCACTGCCTGTAGAAGAAATTGTGGAGAAGTTGAAGGAGCAAAACGCTCTTGTTATAGCCGCGCATCCGGATAGAAAAAAGCAGGATGAAGAACACCTTTCGTGGTATCTCTGGGCGAACATGGAGCGTTTCAAGGACATGTTCGACGCGTGGGAAGTCGCGAATCGTGATGACCTGTTCAACTCTGTTGGTGTGAAAAAGTATCGATACGTGGCGAACTCCGATTTTCACGAACTTTGGCACGTTTACTCCTGGAAAACCCTTGTGAAGTCGGAGAAGAACATAGAAGCGATAAAAGAAGCGATCAGAAAGAACACGGATGTGGCGATCTATCTGATGAGAAAAAAACAGGTTGAATTATCTGTTGAATGTGATACAATGAATGAAACTTCGAAGTAAAAATAGAACAACTACGATTTGTTACAAACACGAAAAGAACGCGTACTGAGTCGAGAGAGTGAGCAGGAGGTGTTGCTATGGCGAGAGTGGCGAGGGAAATGGTGGAAAAAGCAGGGGTTGATGTCGATAAGCTGCTGGAGCTTCTGATCAAGAATGCGGCGGCCGAACTCACGACTTATTACTACTACACCATCTTGAGAGCGAACCTCATAGGACTTGAGGGAGAAACCATCAAAGAGATTGCGGAAGTTGCAAGAATCGAAGACAGAAATCACTTCGAAGCGCTCGTTCCCAGAATCTACGAACTCGGAGGAAAGCTTCCAGATTGCATGAAAGAGTTCCACGACCTTTCTGCGTGTCCTCCTGCAAGACTTCCTGACACTCCAACCGTTCAGGAGATATTGAAGGTGCTCGTTGCCGCTGAAAGGTGTGCAGTGAGAGGCTACACGGAAATTTGCAACATGACGGCAGGAAAGGACCACAGAACATACGAACTTTCTCTTGCAATTTTAAACGAAGAGATCGAGCACGAGTCCTGGTTTTCCGAATTTTTAGGAGAAGGTCCTTCCGGGCATTTCATGAGACGCGGGGAAACCTCACCGTTCGTCTCGAAGTTCCTCAAGTGAAGGCTTCCGTGATCAAAAAGGGCGCACCCGAGGGTGCGCCTTTTGTTTTAAAATAGGATGAACAAAGAAAAGGGAGGGATTGTGATGGAAGATCGTGTTCTGTCCATCAAAAAGGGTCTTCCTCCGGGAACGCTCGTTTATACAGGAAAGTACAGAGAGGACTTTGAGATTGAAGTGATGAGTTACTCACCTGAGGAATTCAGAGAGTTCAGGACAACAAATGTTGAGGATGTTCTTTCCCTCAGAGATTCTTCAATGACCACGTGGATAAACATCGTTGGTGTCCACAGAACAGACGTTGTAGAAAGAATAGGAGAACATTTCGGGATACACCTCCTTGTTCTGGAGGACATCCTAAATATCAATCAGAGACCGAAGATCGAATTCTTCGATGAGTACGTATTTCTCGTACTGAAAATGATCACCTACGATGAGAATTCCTCTGAACTTACCTCAGAGCAAATCAGTTTGATTCTCAGAGGAAACTGTGTTCTCACGTTTCAAGAAAAGAGGGGAGATGTCTTTGATCCTGTGAGAGAAAGGATAAGACACAACAGAGGGGTTATAAGAAAGAGGGGAGCAGACTATCTTCTTTATGCGCTGGTGGACGCTCTGGTGGACAACTATTTCGTCCTGCTGGAGAAGATCGACGACGAGACCGAGATACTGGAAGAAGAAGTTCTGGAAATGTCCGCAGAAGACACAGTCCAGAAGATATACGTGTTGAAGAGAAACCTCATAGAACTGCGAAAGACGATCTGGCCTCTGAGGGAGATTCTGAACGAAATCTCTAGAGGTGAATCTTCTCTCATCAAAGAGGAAACGCTTCCTTACTTCAAAGACGTTTACGATCACACCATCCGGATTGCAGACACCGTGGAAACATTCAGGGACATCGCGAGTGGCCTTCTGGACGTGTACCTTTCGAACATGAGTAACAGAACGAACGAGGTGATGAAGGTTCTCACCATAATAGCAACGATCTTCATGCCCCTCACCTTCATAGCGGGTATCTACGGTATGAACTTCGAGTACATGCCAGAACTCAGTTGGAAATGGGGTTATCCAGTGGTTCTCATTGTGATGGGTGTGATAGCGTTTCTGATGGTGGTCTATTTCAGGAAAAAGAAGTGGTTATGAGATGAGAATTTTGACTTTTCCTTAATGATTAATTAATGAATCTGGCAGTTGAGTTGTAATGATGATGGGAGTAGTTTTTCGGTAAAGAAAATCGCTTAGGTGGAGGGGTTGGAAGATGAAGAGTAGCGGATCTTCCCAGAGAAGGAACCAGAAGAGACTCAGAAAATTCCTTGGACCCGTCACCAACCTGGAAGAGCATGTGGAACCTGACTGGTGGAGTCGTATCTTCAACTCGCTCTATCTGAAAACGGACGCAGATGTTGTGGACGATATCAACATCACTAGAGAGGAAGTGGATCTGTTCTCACACATCCTGAAACTCTCCCCTGAGGATCACATCCTCGATCTCTGTTGTGGTCATGGGAGACACTCCCTGGAACTTGCAAGGCGGGGTTTTCAGAAGGTCGAGGGGCTCGATCGATCTCATTATCTGATCCAGAAAGCGAAGGCTCAGGCAAAGAAGGAAGGGCTGAACGTCAAATTCAGGGAGGGAGATGCGAGAAAACTGCCCTATCCTCCAGACACTTTCGATGTGGTGCTCATTCTTGGAAACAGTTTTGGTTACTTTGAGAGTGTAGAAGATGACCTGAGGATTCTCAGGGAGGTCTTCAGAGTTCTGAAACCGTGGGGAAGGATTCTCATCGATGTAGCAAACGGAGAGTACCTGAAAAACAACTTCCAGCCAAGGTCCTGGGAATGGATCGACAAAAAACACTTTGTCTGTAGAGAGCGTTCTCTCTCGGTTGATGGAAAAAGACTCATCTCACGCGAAGTGGTTGTAAACGCTGAAAAGGGTGTCATAGCGGATCAATTCTATGCGGAGCGGCTCTACACACCTGAGGAACTGGAGCATCTTCTGAAAACGGCGGGATTCAGTGATGTGAAGTTCCATGGTGAGTTGTCTCCATCATCCCAGAGAAACCAGGATCTTGGAATGATGGAAAGAAGGATTATAGTGACTGCTGTGGCAAAGAAGGAATGGACTCCGATCAAAAAGAGACCAGAAAAAGCCGTGAAAAACGTGGTGGTCGTTCTGGGAGATCCGAGGAAACCAGATCCTCTGAAGCCGAATTCGGTTTTCGATGAAGACGATATCTACACCATCGATCAGATGAAGGCGGCCTTGAAGAGTCTGAAAGGTTACCATTTCTCCTATCTGGACAACCATGATACACTGATCACCGATCTCATGAAACTCAGGGGAAAAATAGACTACGTCTTCAACCTGTGTGATGAAGGATTCAACAACGACCCCAGGAAAGAGGCACACGTTCCTGCATTGCTAGAGATGCTGGGAATTCCTTACACGGGATCAGGACCTCAGACGCTCGTTCTGTGCTACGACAAGTCTCTCATCAGGGGAATCGCACGGGAAATGGGTATACCTGTTCCAAGGGCCGTTTTTATAAAGCCGGAAGATACCACCTTTGAAATACCATTTCCCTTCCCTGCCATCGTGAAACCCAACTTCGGAGATTCCAGTTTCGGTATCACTCAAAGAAGTGTTGTTTACTCTCCTGAAGAGCTGATAAACGCCGTTTCAGAGATAAGAGACAGGTTTGGTTATGACAAACCAATCCTGGTAGAGGAATTTCTGACGGGGAAGGATCTGAGTGTGGGTATCATAGGAAACCCACCAGAATCTTACGTCGTACTTCCCATAATAGAAGAGGACTATTCTGCACTTCCTCCAGAACTCCCAAGAATATGTGGGTATGAAGCGAAATGGTTGCCCGATTCTCCATACTGGAACATAAAGTCTGTCCCCGCACAACTTCCAGAGGAAACGGAAAAGTTCATAATCGAATGTTGTTTGAAACTGTTCGAAAGGCTGGAGTGCAGAGATTACTGCAGATTCGACTGGCGGCTCGACGCTGAAGGAAATCCGAAACTTCTCGAGGTGAATCCAAATCCCGGATGGTGCTGGGATGGTCATCTTGCAAAGATGGCAAAGATAGCAGGAATGTCCTACGCAGAAATGCTGGAGGCAATACTCAAAGCGGCAGAAGAAAGGTTGAACATTAGATGATCTATTCCCGATGCCTCACAATGTCTTTCGAAATTCTTCTCTTCCAGAGAAGATAAACAAGTATTACAACTGCAAAAAGAACGATTCCCAGAATTTTTGAAAATTTCAGGAAAACTCTTCCAGCTATCAGGCTGGAGAAAAAGAAAGTACTCTCGTAGAGCAAGCCTCCAAGCCATACGATGAGGAGTGCTTGGAGGTTTCTTCCCGTGTAGCCTGCCAGAAACGGGGTGAACTTGCCCACCCAGGGAACGAATTTGCAAAGCGGCAGCAGTATTTTTTCTGAAGAAATGTAGATGTTTAAGAACTCTATGAGAACCTTTCGTACGAATTTCCACCTGAGATTGAAAGACACCGATTTGAGCTTTTTTCCAGCAAAGAATGTCACAGTATCCCAGCTCAAAAGCCCCAGGTAGATCGCAAAGAAAGACGGAAAAATCTTCAGCTCTCCGATGGAAATCAGCGCTGTTGCTGTTAGAATAGGAACGGGAGTGCCCGAGTTGTCGAAAAGAAAAGTCGCGAAGAAGAGTAACAGATATTTCAATCTTTTCATCCCTCCCGTGAAATATAATAGCGCAAGGAGGTGATGAGAAAATAAACGAAGTACCGGTGAAGAAGCGAGAAGAAAAATTTAACAGAGTTTTAGTGACCCTTCTGGGAATTCCAGTTGTTTTTTCCATTATTCGAGCCAAAATCGTCGAAACGATAGGATATTTCATATTCTGGCTCGGTGGTTTTTCACCATACGTTTACGAGAAGATAACCCATCAGGAGATACCCGAAAGAACGAAATTGATGCTCTCTTCATCGATATTTCTCCACTCTGTGATGGGACAATTTTTGAACTTCTACGGGAAGATATTTTTCTGGGACAAGATACTTCACTTCTACGGATCTTTTGTCATAACGTACTTTTTTTACCAGATTCTGACGAAAAAGTCGAGGTTCTGGGACGAGGTGCCGGGTGCCGTTTTGATGTCATTCCTTCTCGGGGTCTTTTCTGGAGTCCTTTGGGAAATAGCCGAATTCACGACGGATAAGATACTGCCTGGCTACAACACACAAAAAGGTCTGGACGACACCATGCTGGATCTCGTATTCGATCTTCTTGGATGCTACACGATGGCAAAGATTGTGTACAAGAAAAGGACGGGACGTTTCTTCTGGAGACCCAATCCATGAAAAAGGCCTATCTCTTTCTCACACTCGAAGGTATCTTCTCACTGTTCTACGCACTTCTAATACAGGGACCTGTGTTCACAGGTCTTGCGATGCTTTTCAACCTGGACGAGTTTCTCCTGAGTGTCGCCGCTGCAATCCCTCCTATGATGCAATTTTTTCAGTTGTTTGCCTCCTTCTTTGTTCAGAAATACAGGAAGAGGCGTTTTCTGGTCAACGTGTTCAACGCTTTCAGCAGATTCAGTTTCGCTTCTCTCGTCGTTTTTCTGCTGCTTGAGAAAACAGAACCGTTGATTTTCATCGTTGCACTCGTGATTTCCCAGATCTTCGCGGCCCTCTCCAGCAGTACATGGAACTCATGGATGAGGGATCTCGTTCCTCCAGAGGAAAGAGGAAGGGTGTTTGGAAACAGAAACATGTTTCTCTCCATAGGAAATGCTCTCATTATATACCTCTATTCTTCTATAGTCGATCATTTTTCTTCGGGTTTTGTTCTTGTGCTTCTCATCTCCACAGTGGGAACTGTCCTTTCTATCCTTGCCATGAACAAAATACCGGACGTTCCAGTTAAGGAAACAGGAACGGGAATTCCTCTCAAAGTGGTATTCAAGGACGAAAACTTCATGAAATTTGTCTTCTTCACCTTTTACTGGAACATGGCAGTCACGTTCTCTTCTGCTTTCTATCACTATCATCTTTTGAAGAACCTGGGTGTGGATTACACGTACATCGCTTACATGATGATTGTGAACAACTTTGTGGCGATGCTGGTTTACAGGATTCTTGGAAAAGTATCTGACAGGGTAGGACACAAAACGATAGCCGAGTTCGGTATCACCCTTGCTTCTTTCGTCTCCGGTATGTGGTTCTTCATGAACACCAATACTTACAGAACTCTCATGATAGCGGACGCCTTCCTTTCTTCCATCGCGTGGTCTGCCATAAACCTGTCGCTTGCCATCCTTCCTATGGAGGTTGCTTTCGAGTCCGATCCCATTTTCTTCGGTCTGAACGCGTCTTTTGCCAGCGCTGGAAGTCTTATAGGCTCATTCGCAGGAGGAATCACGGCGAAATTTCTCTCTGGTATTTACGTAAATCTCCACGGTTTCGAAATTTTTGGACTTCAGCTGCTCTTTCTGATGGCAGGAATCTTCAGATTCTCCGCTGTGTTCTTTTTGAGAAGAGTCAAGGTGAAAAAGTACATCCCGTTCAGGGCCTTCATGTTGAGTACCCTTTCTGTCACTCTGAGGCGCCCTGTGTACAGAATTCTCGATGTGTATCTACTTTTGAAAAGGGGGAATGAACGTGTACGAAGGCTTGTTAGAAGATCTAAGAGAAGGAAGAGTAATACTGACGAGCAAGGCGGGGAACAGGGTTAACGGCATGACTATTGGATGGGGCTTCTTCGGGATCATATGGGAGGAAGAGTATTTCATCTCCGCTGTGAGACCTCAGAGATTCACCTGGCGCCTTGTCAAAGAGAGCAGAAGATTCACCCTGAATTTTCTAAGCGAAGAATACAGAGAGGCGCTGAATTACTTTGGACGGGTGAGTGGATACCAAGAAGACAAGTTCAAGAAAGGACTTCTCCACTTAGACGAGGTAGAGGGATTCACCGCTCCCATTAAAGAGGCCCACACGTTGATCGAATGTTCTGTGACCTTCGCAAACAACGTGGAACCTTTCATTCTTCCCGTGGAAATCATCGATAAGTTCTACAAGGACCATGGATTTCACACCTTGTTTTTTGGAAGGATCGAAAAGGTGCTTCAGAGATGAGACTGAAACTTCCATCTGATGCGGAAGGGATCTTTCTGGAAAGAAAAAGCAGGTTCACGGGAGTTGCCCTTGTCGAAGGGAAAAAGACCCTGATACACATTCACAACACAGGGCGCCTTCCTCTTTTGAAAAAAGGAAAAAGAGTTCTCCTGAAGTGTGCAGAATCCGATCGAAGAAAAACCGACTGGGACCTTCTGGCAGTCGAACACAGAAATGAATTCGTCTTTGTCCATTCGGGTTTCCACAGTATCGTGGCCGGGAAGATTCTGGAAGAACTGTTCCCGGGCTCCACGATAGAAAGCGAGAAACGCTTTGAAAACAGCAGGTTCGATTTCCTGATCGACAGGAGGACCTTTGTGGAAGTGAAGGGATGTACGTACGAAGAAGATGGTGTCGCGATGTTTCCAGACGCACCCACAGGACGCGGAAGAAGACACATCGAGGAGCTGATCAGGTCTGTGAAAAGCGGTTTTAAGGCTCTTTTGTTGATCCTGGTTTTCCTCGAAAGCGACTGTTTTCTTCCGAACAGAAGCGTTGACCCGGCTTTTTCAGAGATTTTCTGGCGCGCTCTAAACAGCGGTGTTAATATCGACGTGTTCAGGGTAAAATACGATGGAGAGTACCTGTGTTCAACAGAGAAACTGTCGATCTGTGAGGAGGTGTAGCGCATGGAGAATCCCACCATTGAACAGTTGGTGAGAAGGTATGTGGAGATCAAAGATCTCATGAAAGAACTCAGGGCAGAGAAGAAAGAGATCGAGGAAGTTTTGAGGGAATACGCTCAGAGAACGGGGATAAAAGAGTTCAAGGTGGATGGAAAGAAGGTCTTTTTTGAAGAAAAACTCAGCCTGAAAGTAAAATGAGCCCGCTGGAAGCGGGCTTCATTGTTTCATTTTCTCTTCTTGTTCTCTCACCAAATCTTCGAGAGTCACACCGCTGAGAATCTTTTCTATTTCGCTTTCTACTCTTTTCCACAAAGCCCTGATAACGCAGTCCAGCTCGTCCGGACAGCCAGGCATGTCGAAGAAAACCTTCGACTTCCTGTCCAGAAGAAACACGATCTCAGAAACCTTTATTTCTTTTGGCGGACGCGACAGCATGTATCCACCGCTTTTCCCTCTTCTTGTCTTCACCAGCCCGGCTTTTTTCAGGGTGTACAGGATTTTTTCTGCGAATTCCCTTGGAACTGACTGTTTCGCTTTCTCCAGTATTTCTGTCATCGAAAGGTAGTTTCCGTACTCTTTTGCCATCACGATCATGAGCCTGAGCGCGTATTCACTACGCATCGTGAACATCTCAATCCCTCCACACGAAGACTCTGGACACGATCTTTCTGTTTTGGAGCGCCTCTCTTATGCTATCCAGGTATATATCGATTTTTCTTCCCATGATAACTCCGCCGATGTCTTCCACAACGAAGACTCCACCACTGGGGGTGTCTCTGAGCTCTGGTATGTAGAGAACAGAACCCAGGGGGAAGATGGTGGTGTCCGCGGCCGCTGTCTTCCAATCTTCAGGGATTTTGCCGGATTTTGTGAGTCTGAAGGCGGGGTGTTCCGGTAATTTTCCATCTTCCCACTCCGTGTAGAAACTGATTTCGAACTCACCCATATTGGAGAAGAAAAGGAGCATGGGGTCCTTGGGCTCTCCTTCCACGTACAGTTCAAAGACGACGTTCTTTCCACCGTATCCTATGGTGTCACCCGCACTCACCCAGTCACCAGCGTTCACCGAAACCACAGCGAGATTTCTGTACACCGTTTCCACATCGTTTCCGTGATATATGACAACGGTTCCGTTGCTTACACTCTTCACTCGCCCTGGAAGCGCAGCTTTTACCTTCTGTCCATCGCTTTCCACTTCGACTCCCGTGGAAAAAGTTCCATCGGTTTTCAGGCCAAAACCGGAGACGATCACCTTCGGATCGGGTTTTTCTCCAACTGGAAAACTTGTCGAAAGATTCGTGACGGGAACCTTTATGATTCTCCCTGCTATGAGCTTCCTCGGGTCGTCTATGCCGTTCAGCTTCATGATTTTTTCCACACCGTCGGGTCCAAGGTTGAACGCGTTGCTGATCTTCGCGAGGGTGTCGCCCCGCTCCACTCTTACAAACACGTATCCTTCCTCTATTCCAAGGATCCTTGCGATCTCATAACTCCTCACGAGTCTTCTGAACTCGTCGAGGTATTTTTTCAACTGCTGTGAGTAACTCTCAACATCTATGTTCGCGTAGCTGGAAGGCTTCTGATCTTTCAGATTTTGAACGATCTGTTCCAGCACTTTCTGGTTGGTTTCGAGATAGGAAAGCTTTTTCTCGATATCAGATATCCTGCTTTCCAGCTCATCGTTTGAAACGTTCACCACCTTCGCTTCCGTTTCGCCCTGTGAAAGAACGCGTAAGGCCACTTTGGAGAGAAGTTTTTCAGTACTTTCCAGCCTTTCTTCTATTCGATCCACCACCGAAACGTTCTTTTCCAGAGTGGAAACCCTCTCTTCGAGATCGAGAAGGATGTGTTTCAGATCTTCTGAGACTTCCGGGGAACTTCCGAGTGAAACAATACTCACTTTTCTCTCCAATTCTGAGATTTTCGATTTCATGTCTTCTATCTCGGAGAAGATGGAGGCGGCTTTTTCCACTGCAGGAAGTTTCATGGAGATGGAGTAGTAACTGTTCTCGAGATCGCTCATTTTGCTGGAGAACTCTTCCTGCAGGGAAGATAGATCCTCTTTGAGGTATGTCACGTCTCTTTTCAGCGCTTCCAGCTCTTCCTGAGAACTTTCCTGTGCCTCCATTTTGTTTTCCAGATCCAGCATCTTCTTTTCGATGGAGTCTATCTGAGTGTTCAGCTGTCTTATCTGGTTTTCTAAATTGTTCAATTTTTCCTCCAGTTCGGGAGATACGCATGCTGCGAGAAATATCAGTATCAGAGAAAACATTAAGATCTTCTTAATTCCTGCCATCTTTCCCTCCCCACCTTCGCGTAAAGGGATTTACTGTCGTACTTTCTCAGGAGGAGTTCGTACCACCTCGCGGCTTCTTTCCTGTTGCCCAGGATTTGATTCAAAACACCCAGATAGAAAAGTATCATGGGTCCGTCTGACTCCTCATAATAGTCGTATTTGTAGTGGCTTTCGAATTCCTTCAGAGCTCTTTCGAGGTAGCGCTTTTCTTCTTCTGACTTTCCCAGCTCTCTGAACAGCCAGGCGATCTTTAGATAAGAGATCGCTACTTTTTTTCTCTGGTTCAAAACAGAGTACACCATTCCACTCAAAGCGTAACGCTTGATCGCCTCCACGTGGTTCTCCACGTTTTTCAATTCGACCTTTTTCTTGGCTTCTTCGAGCAGTTTTTTCAGCTTTCTTTCCGTCTCTTCTCCTTTTATGGTGATGGTCTCGAAATCTTTGTCGAACGCAGAAAAGTAGCAGTTCGGACAGGTCACCACTTCGTAAAACATCGGGTTCACATCTTCAAAAACAGGTTTCAAGTCGATATCTCTGGCTTTGATCTTTATGGAGTCGAAAAAGACCATCTTCTTTTTGAACTTCGTTCCACAGAAAGGGCAGGTGAATTCTTTTTCCCAGAACTTGCTCATTCTGAAAGCAATACCTCCACAAAGGCTTCAGGATCGAAAGGCCTCAGGTCTTCTGCCTTTTCTCCGACACCGATGAACTTTATGGGGATTCCCAGTTCCCGGGCAATGGCCAGGATTATTCCACCTTTCGCGGTTCCGTCGAGCTTTGTGAGAATTATACCGGTGACATCCACCGCTTCTTTGAATATTTTTGCCTGAACGAGTCCGTTTTGGCCGGTGGTGGCGTCTATCACGAGGAGTGTTTCGTGCGGAGCGTCGGGGATCTTCTTTTTGACAACTCTGTGAACCTTCCGCAGTTCTTCCATGAGATTCTTCTTCGTGTGAAGTCTTCCGGCGGTGTCTATTATGACCACATCTTTGTTTCTGGCGAGAGCGTGAGCCACCGCGTCAAAGGCAACGGCGGCCGGATCTGCTCCTTCCGAGTGGGATATCACCGTGGCACCGACACGTTCTCCCCATATCTTCAGCTGTTCTATGGCGGCTGCTCTGAAAGTATCCGCCGCAGCGAGCACCACACTCTTTCCTTCATCCACGAACATCTTTGCGAGCTTTCCACAGGAGGTGGTCTTTCCCGTTCCGTTGACACCAACAACCATGATCACGAAGGGGGGTTCAAGAGGAACGTTCAGCTTCGTGTCGAAGTTCAGAATTTCCAGAATGATTTCCTTGAGAGACTCGAGAGCGTCTCCGTCCTTCTCTTCCAATCTCTCCAGAATGTATTCCGTTGTCTCGACTCCCACGTCCGCTTGAATGAGAAGTTCTTCCAGCTCCTCGCGGGTTTCATCGTCCAGCTTTTTTCCTTTGAGGAGCTTCACCACTCGTCCAAAAAACGTTTCTTTCGTCTTCTGGAGTCCCTTTTTCAAAAAATCGAAGAGTCCCATCCTTTCTACCTCCTGGTTTCCCGACTAATATTAAGCATACCACACGTTTTTGAACCAGTCCTTCGGAGTGTGTGTCTAAGAAACCGGAAACCTTTCGAAGGGAGGGGTAAGAGATGAAGAAATTCTTTCTGACCATCGCTGTGGCACTGATACTCACCAGCGTCTTTCCATACGTCAACCCCGACTACGAAAGCCCCATCGTTAATGTGGTCGAAGCGTGTGCACCGGCCGTTGTGAAGATAGACGTTGTGAAGACGGTGAAGACTTCCTTCTTCGATCCTTATTTTGAGCAGTTCTTCAAAAAGTGGTTCGGTGAACTTCCACCCGGTTTCGAAAGGCAGGTTGCCAGCCTCGGATCGGGCTTCATTTTCGACCCAGAGGGTTACGTTCTCACCAACTACCACGTGGTCGGTGGAGCGGATAACATCACTGTGACCATGCTCGACGGAAGCAAATACGACGCGGAGTACATAGGAGGAGATGAAGAGCTCGACATCGCGGTCATAAAGATCAAAGCCAGCGATAAGAAATTCCCCTATCTGGAATTCGGTGATTCTGACAAAGTGAAGATCGGTGAATGGGCGATAGCCATTGGGAACCCCCTCGGTTTCCAGCACACGGTGACTGTGGGAGTGGTCAGCGCTACCAACAGGAGGATTCCAAAGCCAGATGGAAGTGGTTACTACGTGGGACTCATCCAGACCGACGCGGCGATCAACCCGGGAAACAGTGGAGGACCCCTTCTGAACATACACGGTGAAGTGATAGGTATAAACACCGCTATCGTCAACCCTCAAGAGGCTGTGAACCTCGGCTTTGCCATCCCGATCAACACGGTGAAGAAATTCCTCGACACCATACTCACTCAAAAGAAGGTTGAAAAAGCCTACCTCGGCGTGACGGTCATGACCCTCACCGAGGAAACAGCAAAGGCTCTGGGGCTTGAATCTACGAGTGGTGCTCTGATAACGAGTGTTCAGAAGGGATCTCCTGCTGAAAAGGCTGGACTCAAAGAAGGGGACGTGATCCTTAAAGTTGACGATCAGGATGTGAGAAGTCACGAAGAACTGGTCTCCATCATACACACCTACAAACCGGGAGACACTGCCGTTCTCACCATAGAGAGAAAGGGAAAGATCATGAAAGTTCAGGTGACGTTCGGTTCCGCGTCTGAGGAAGAGAAAACAACAACCGGTGAGGAAAAAATCGATGCCCTTGGTATCACAGTGTCGAACATCACGCCGGCAGACAGGGAGACTTATTCGATCCCGGAAGAGATAAACGGGGTCATAGTGAAGGAGAGCAGCGGAAAGTTCGGTCTACAGAAGGGAGACGTAATCACCACAGTGTACGTGAACGGCAAAAGATATGATATAAATTCTGTAGAGGATCTCAAGAAAGTTACATCCATTGTTAAAAATGGTGACTACATCGCCCTTTACATTTACAGGAATGGAGCGAGAGTCTTCGTGAGCTTCATCTATCAGAGATAGAGAACCTCCCCTCAATGTTAATACAGCCCCCTTTGGTGATCTTTCCCCCTCCGGTGGAGGGGGATTTTTTGATATCATTGAGACGAGGTGATATCGATGATTCCGTTATCAAGGCCCGATATAAACGAGCAGGACATCGAAAGGGTAGTGGAAGTTTTAAAAAGCGGAAGGCTCAGTCTCGGTGAGTACACGAAGCGTTTCGGAGAGATGGTGGCCGAATACACGGGTGCCAGATTCGGCTGGGCGGTGAGCAGTGGAACGGCTGCGCTCCACCTCATCCTGGAGAGTCTCGATATCGACGAGGGAGATCTGATCCTTGTGCCTTCCTTCACCTTCATCGCTTCTGCTAACGTAATCCTCATGAAAAGGGCAATTCCCGTTTTCGTGGATGTGGATGAGAGAACTCTGAACGTTTCTCCAGAAACACTGGAGGAGAAGGTGAAAAGGTGTCTCAAGGGATTCAAACAGGGAAACGTTGAGATAAAAGGAAAGCCCCGACTTTTCATGGGCGTTGATATCTTTGGGCATCCCCTCGACTGGGACGGAATTCTTGACGTCTGTCGGAGGTACGGCATCACGGTGGTGGAAGACTCCTGTGAGGCTCTTGGGTCCGAGTACAAAGGAAGAAAGGTGGGCACCTTTGGAGTGGCCGGCGCTTTCGCATTCTACCCGAACAAACAGATCACCACGGGAGAAGGCGGTGTTGTTGTGACGAACGATGAAAAGATACACACCGCTGTGAAGAGCATGAGCAACCAGGGAAGAGGTGAAGGAGACGAATGGCTCTACCATGTGCGTTTCGGTTACAACTACAGAATCGACGAGATGTCGGCCGCGCTTGGATGTTCTCAAATGGAAAGAATCGATGAGATCGTAGAAAAACGCGCAAAAGCGGCAGAGAGATATTCAAAGATGTTGAAAGAATTCTCTTGGGTGAAGGTGCCCGTCGTGGAAGATTACGTCACCAAGATGAGCTGGTTCGTCTACGTCGTGAGACTGGAAGGTCCAGATAGAAACCGTGTGATGGGGTACATGGAAGAAAAGGGAGTCCAGGTTAGAAACTACTTTTATCCCGTCCACTTTCAGCCCTTCTACGAAAAACTCTTTGATAGCATGAGGGGACTGCTTCCCGTGACGGAGAGGGAATCTGAGAAAACGCTCGCCATTCCGTTCTTTACGAACATCACAGAAAGTGAACAGAAGACGGTGGTGGAGATCCTCAGAGAGGCGGTGGAGAGGGTTGGTTAGCCTTCTTCTCAGCGTTCTCTCCGGCTTTCTCACCGCTCTTTCGATGCCGGGATTCCTCTCCGGAGCTCTAATTTGGTTTTCTCTGATTCCACTTCTGTACGCGGTGGAAGGCAAGGGGGTGTGGAAAAGGGCGTTTCTTTCTTTCGTTTACTTTTTCACTCACGTACTGATATCTTTCTTCTGGGTACTTCCAACTCTGACGGAGAACGTGCCCCTTGTCTTTGGAAGATACCCTTCCTGGCTTGGAATCGTGGTGTTTGTGCTGATGGGAATCATTGAAGCTGTTCCATTTCTTGGTTTTGGATTTCTCTCGTACTTTGCACCGCGATCGATCGTTCTGAAGACTCTTTACCTTGCTTCTGTTTATACCGTCTTCGAGTATCTCCGCGGTGTGGGAGAACTCGGATTCACCGGAGGAAGGATCTCAGAAGCGCTTTACAGTCACACCGGATTGATACAGATCGTTTCCATCACGGGGACTCTGGGCCTCGTTTTTTTGATAGTTTCTCTGAACGTCCTCTTCTATGAGTTCTTGAGAAGAAGAAAAGGCCTTCTCATCTTTCCTGTGATCTTCTTCGTCTATCTGTTGAACTCTTCTGTTGTGCACCTTCTTCCCGTTCCTGAACGTGGTTCTTTCGAGGTGGTTGCACTCCAACCAAATGTTCCCACTTCTCTGAAATATTCTGTGTCGAGCGGAGAGATGCTTGAGCTTCTCGAGTCGATGACGAAGGATTTTCATGGAAGCATCGTGATCACTCCCGAGGCGTTCTTTCTGGTGGATGTGCGTTATTCTCAGAAGCTGAGAGAGCTCTCGGAGGAGAACACCTTCGTGATAGGATTTCCCGCGGACAACCAGAACAGTGTTTTCGTTCTGGAAGATGGAAGATTCAGAAAGGTCTATTCCAAGGTGAAGCTCTTTCCCTTTGTGGAAAAACTGCCGTACCCAAGGGTCTTTGGGGTTTTCAGTTTCCTGAAAGGATTGTCCTACTATGAACCTGGGCGGAATTTTTCCGTCTTCAACGTTGGAGAGAGTCCCCCGCTCTCTGTTCAGATCTGTTTTGAAAGTTACTTTCCGGAGGTATCACGCGCTTTCGTGAGAAACGGAAGCGAACTCCTCATTGTTGTGACGAACGATGGGTGGTTTCACTACAAAGCAGCGCTGTTGAATCACTTCGTCCAGGGAGTGTTCAGGGCCGTTGAAACGAGAAGACAGTTCCTTCAGGTGGCAAACACCGGGATCACAGGTCTCGTTGACGAGTACGGTAGAATAGTAGATGCTCTTCCTCTGCGGGTGAGACTGGCAGGAGAGTTTCACATAAAAGCGAGAAAAGGCGAAACGTTCTACGTCAGATATGGAGACTGGTTTTTTTACATCTCTGTGATTCTGGCAGGAGTCAGTGTCTTCATTTCCAGGCTGCGAGGTGAAAGGAATGAAGGTATCGGAATTCGATTATGAACTTCCACCAGAACTCATAGCGCAGGAACCTGTGGAACCACGGGACGCTTCCCGCCTCATGGTGCTCCACAGAAAAACGCGGAGAATAGAACACCGTATATTCCGGGAGATAATAGAGTACCTTGAACCCGGCGATCTGCTCGTTCTGAACGTATCGAAGGTGATACCAGCCCGTCTCTACGCGAGGAAAAAAACGGGTGCCAGCATCGAAATTCTTCTGATAGAGCGTTTAGAAGAAGGTATCTGGAAGTGCCTTGTGAGACCGGGTCAGAAGGTGAAAAAAGGAACGGAACTTGTGATCGATGAGGATCTGTCCGCCGTCTGCCTCGGTCGGGGTGAAGATGGAACGAGGATTCTGAAGTTTCAGCCTCAGGACGACAGATTGATCTTCGAGAAGGGCAGAACACCTCTTCCGCCGTACATAAAAAACGAAGTTCCTCTCGAGAGGTATCAAACCGTGTACGCGAAAGAAGAAGGCTCCGTCGCTGCGCCGACCGCGGGGCTTCACTTCACACCAGAACTCATAGAGAAGTTGAAGAAAAAGGGAGTTCAATTCGCTGAAGTTGTTCTGCACGTGGGAATAGGGACTTTCAGGCCCGTGAAGGTTGAGGAAGTGGAAAAACACAAGATGCACGAGGAATTCTACCAGGTTCCAAAAGAGACAGTCAGAAAACTCAGAGAGACAAGGGAAAGGGGAAACAGAGTTGTAGCGGTTGGGACAACAACGGTGAGAACTCTGGAAACAATCGCCAGACTTCCCGAGCAGGAAGAATACGTGGGAAAAACCGATCTATTCATATATCCACCCTTCGAGTTCAAACTCGTCGATGCCCTGGTTACCAACTTTCACCTTCCTCGTTCTACTCTTCTCATGCTGGTTGCGGCGTTCGCGGGGAAGGATTTCGTCATGGAAGCCTACAGGGAAGCCGTGAAAAGAAGATACAGATTCTTCTCTTTCGGCGATGCGATGCTGATTCTGTAACGGTTTGGAAAAAACACCCTTCTCTTAAACATAGGGTATAGAAAACGAAAATATGTGAACAGTATAATGGAGGTTGGGTTCCTTGAGGATCCTTGGGGTAGATCCCGGCTACGGAATTGTAGGAATAGGCATCGTTGAAGTATCTGGAAACAGAATCTCTCACGTTTTCCACGGAACGATAGAGACTCCCAAAAATCTTCCAGCGGAAAAGAGGTTGAAGCGAATCTACGAGGAGTTTTTGAAAGTTCTTGAACGTTTCTCTCCAGACGAATGCGCCATGGAAAAGCTGTTCTTTGTGAAAAACGTTACCACGGCCATAGGTGTGGGGGAGGCACGTGGTGTGCTTCTTCTCGCTCTCGCGGAAAAAAACATACCTGTCTTTGAATACGCGCCGAACGAAGTGAAGGTTTCGCTGTCGGGGTATGGAAGGGCAAGCAAGAAACAGATTCAGGAGAACGTAAAGCGTTTTCTGAACCTTTCGGAGATTCCCAGACCCGACGATGCAGCGGATGCACTCGCCATCGCCTGGTGTCACGCCCTTCAGAGCAGAGCAAGGAGGGTAACACATGAAAAAGATTGAAAATTTGAAGTGGAAAAATGTCTCGTTTAAAAGCCTGGAAATAGATCCCGATGCAGGTGTGGTTCTCGTTTCCGTGGAAAAATTCTCCGAAGAGATAGAAGACCTTGTGCGTTTACTGGAGAAGAAGACTCGGTTTCGAGTCATCGTGAACGGTGTTCAAAAAAGTAACGGGGATCTAAGGGGAAAGATACTTTCCTTTCTCAACGGTAATGTGCCTTACATAAAAGATGTTGTTTTCGAAGGAAACAGGCTGATTCTGAAAGTGCTTGGAGATTTCGCACGGGACAGGATCGCCTCGAAACTCAGAAGCACGAAAAAACAGCTCGATGAACTGCTGCCTCCCGGAACAGAGATCATGCTGGAGGTTGTGGAACCTCCGGAAGATCTTTTGAAAAAAGAGGTACCACAACCAGAAAAGAGAGAAGAACCAAAGGGTGAGGAAGTGAAGATCGAGGATGAAAACCACATCTTTGGACAGAAACCCAGAAAGATCGTCTTCACCCCCTCAAAAATCTTTGAGTACAACAAAAAGACATCGGTGAAGGGCAAGGTCTTCAAAATAGAGAAGATCGAGGGGAAAAGAACGGTCCTTCTGATTTACCTGACAGACGGAGAGGATTCTCTGATCTGCAAAGTCTTCAACGACGTTGAAAAGGTTGAAGGAAAGGTATCGGTGGGAGACATCATCGTTGCCACAGGAGACCTTCTCCTCGAAAACGGAGAGCCCGCCCTTTACGTGAAGGGAATCACAAAGCTTCCCGAAGCGAAAAGGATGGACAACTCTCCGGTTAAGAGGGTGGAGCTCCACGCCCATACCAAGTTCAGCGATCAGGACGCAATAACAGATGTGAACGAATATGTGAAACGAGCCAAAGAATGGGGCTTCCCCGCGGTAGCCCTCACGGATCATGGGAACGTTCAGGCCATACCTTACTTCTACGACGCGGCGAAAGAAGCTGGAATAAAGCCCATTTTCGGTATCGAAGCGTATCTGGTGAGTGACGTGGAGCCCGTCATAAGGAATCTCTCCGACGATTCGACGTTTGGAGATGCCACGTTCGTTGTCCTCGACTTCGAGACGACGGGTCTCGACCCGCAGGTGGACGAGATCATCGAGATAGGAGCGGTGAAGATACAGGGTGGCCAGATAGTGGATGAGTACCACACTCTCATAAAGCCTTCCAGGGAAATCTCGAGAAGGAGTTCGGAGATCACCGGAATCACTCAAGAGATGCTGGAAAACAAAAGAAGCATCGAAGAAGTTCTGCCGGAGTTCCTCGGTTTTCTGGAAGATTCCATCATCGTAGCACACAACGCCAACTTCGACTACAGATTTCTGAGGCTGTGGATCAAAAAAGTGATGGGATTGGACTGGGAAAGACCCTACATAGACACGCTCGCCCTCGCAAAGTCCCTTCTCAAACTGAGAAGCTACTCTCTGGATTCCGTTGTGGAAAAGCTCGGATTGGGTCCCTTCCGGCACCACAGGGCCCTGGATGACGCGAGGGTTACCGCTCAGGTTTTCCTCAGGTTCGTTGAGATGATGAAGAAGATCGGTATCACGAAGCTTTCAGAAATGGAGAAGTTGAAGGATACGATAGACTACACCGCGTTGAAACCCTTCCACTGCACGATCCTCGTTCAGAACAAAAAGGGATTGAAAAACCTATACAAACTGGTTTCTGATTCCTATATAAAGTACTTCTACGGTGTTCCGAGGATCCTCAAAAGTGAGCTCATCGAGAACAGAGAAGGACTGCTTGTGGGAAGCGCGTGTATCTCCGGTGAGCTCGGACGTGCTGCTCTCGAAGGAGCGAGTGATTCAGAACTCGAAGAGATCGCGAAGTTCTACGACTACATAGAAGTCATGCCGCTCGACGTTATAGCCGAAGATGAAGAAGACCTAGACAGAGAAAGACTGAAAGAAGTGTACCGAAAACTCTACAGAATAGCGAAAAAATTGAACAAGTTCGTCGTCATGACCGGTGACGTTCACTTCCTCGATCCCGAGGACGCCAAAGGCAGAGCCGCGCTTCTGGCACCTCAGGGGAACAGGAACTTCGAGAACCAGCCCGCGCTCTATCTCAGAACGACCGAAGAAATGCTCGAGAAGGCGATAGAGATATTCGAAGATGAAGAGATCGCGAGGGAAGTCGTGATAGAGAATCCCAACAGAATAGCCGATATGATCGAGGAAGTGCAGCCGCTCGAGAAAAAACTTCACCCGCCGATCATAGAGAACGCCGATGAAATAGTGAGAAACCTCACCATGAAGAGGGCGTACGAGATCTACGGTGATCCACTTCCCGAAATCGTCCAGAAGCGTGTGGAAAAGGAACTGAACGCCATCATAAATCATGGATACGCCGTTCTCTATCTCATCGCTCAGGAGCTCGTTCAGAAATCTATGAGCGATGGTTACGTGGTTGGATCCAGAGGATCCGTCGGGTCTTCACTCGTGGCCAATCTCCTCGGAATAACAGAGGTGAATCCCCTACCACCACATTACAGGTGTCCAGAGTGCAAATACTTTGAAGTTGTCGAAGACGACAGATACGGAGCGGGTTACGACCTTCCCAACAAGAACTGTCCAAGATGTGGGGCTCCTCTCAGAAAAGACGGCCACGGCATACCGTTTGAAACGTTCATGGGGTTCGAGGGTGACAAGGTCCCCGACATAGATCTCAACTTCTCAGGAGAGTATCAGGAACGTGCTCATCGTTTTGTGGAAGAACTCTTCGGTAAAGACCACGTCTATAGGGCGGGAACCATAAACACCATCGCGGAAAGAAGTGCGGTGGGTTACGTGAGAAGCTACGAAGAGAAAACCGGAAAGAAGCTCAGAAAGGCGGAAATGGAAAGACTCGTTTCCATGATCACGGGAGTGAAGAGAACGACGGGTCAGCACCCAGGGGGGCTCATGATCATACCGAAAGACAAAGAAGTCTACGATTTCACTCCCATACAGTATCCAGCCAACGATAGAAACGCAGGTGTGTTCACCACGCACTTCGCATACGAGACGATCCATGATGACCTGGTGAAGATAGATGCGCTCGGCCACGATGATCCCACTTTCATCAAGATGCTCAAGGACCTCACCGGAATCGATCCCATGACGATTCCCATGGATGACCCCGATACGCTCGCCATATTCAGTTCTGTGAAGCCTCTTGGTGTGGATCCCGTTGAGCTGGAAAGCGATGTGGGAACGTACGGAATTCCGGAGTTCGGAACCGAGTTTGTGAGGGGAATGCTCGTTGAAACGAGACCAAAGAGTTTCGCCGAGCTTGTGAGAATCTCAGGACTGTCACACGGTACGGACGTCTGGTTGAACAACGCACGTGACTGGATAAACCTCGGCTACGCCAAGCTCTCCGAGGTTATCTCGTGTAGGGACGACATCATGAACTTCCTCATACACAAAGGAATGGAACCGTCACTTGCCTTCAAGATCATGGAAAACGTCAGGAAGGGAAAGGGTATCACAGAAGAGATGGAGAGCGAGATGAGAAGGCTGAAGGTTCCAGAATGGTTCATCGAATCCTGTAAAAGGATCAAATATCTCTTCCCGAAAGCTCACGCTGTGGCTTACGTGAGTATGGCCTTCAGAATTGCTTACTTCAAGGTTCACTATCCTCTTCAGTTTTACGCGGCGTACTTCACGATAAAAGGTGATCAGTTCGATCCGGTTCTCGTACTCAGGGGAAAAGAAGCCATAAAGAGGCGCTTGAGAGAACTCAAAGCGATGCCTGCCAAAGACGCCCAGAAGAAAAACGAAGTGAGTGTTCTGGAGGTTGCCCTGGAAATGATACTGAGAGGTTTTTCCTTCCTACCGCCCGACATCTTCAAATCCGACGCGAAGAAATTTCTGATAGAAGGAAACTCGCTGAGAATTCCGTTCAACAAACTTCCAGGACTGGGTGACAGCGTTGCCGAGTCGATAATCAGAGCCAGGGAAGAAAAGCCGTTCACTTCGGTGGAAGATCTCATGAAGAGGACCAAGGTCAACAAAAATCACATAGAGCTGATGAAAAGCCTGGGTGTTCTCGGGGACCTTCCAGAGACGGAACAGTTCACGCTTTTCTAATCCAGAAGAAGCGCCATAACGAGCACATCCTCAAAGGAGCCGTCATCTCTTCTGACGGCCTTTCTCTTTATTCCCTCGAGTTCGAAGCCGAGTTTTCTGTAAAGGCTTATAGCCCTTTCGTTCGACTTCAGAACTTCGAGCTGGATCCTTATGAAACCATTCCTGCGTGCCCATTCTATGGCGCTTGTGATCATTCTGGTTCCGATTCCAATGTTCCAGTATCTCTTCTTCACGCTTATACCTATTTCTCCCACGTGCTTCGTCCTCTTTCTTCCGAACCCCGTGAAGGTCAGCAGAGAAACGATTTCTCTGTTGATCTCGCCCACTATCATGAGCTTTCCAGGGTTGCTTCTGTACATTCTTATGTAGTTCCTTTCCGTGGAAACATCGTAAACCTCGTCCGGGCGGGTGATCAGAAAATCCGTTTCCGATGTTACTTCTTTCAGGTACTCTACGATTCTTCTTGCGTCCCAGATGCTGGCTTCTCTTATCAGGAGCAGAGAACCGTCTTTCAGGAGTTCCTTTCGTGGAAACATTCACTTTTCCTCCAGTTCGAGCGCTCTTCTGTAAGAAGAGATCAGAGATTCTATGACACCGCTTCTCACAGCGAACCTCTCCATTGTGATGAGTCCTTCTATGGTCGTTCCGGCTGGAGAACTCACCCTGTGTTTCCACAGAGCCGGGTGTTCGCCCGTCTCTGTTAAAAGCTCCGCGGAACCTTTGAAGAGCCTATAAACAAGTTCTTTCGCCGTGTCGAGTGGGATGCCCATCTTCAGCGCAGCGTCGAGAAACGCCTCCACCACGACGAAGATGAAAGCGGGGCCACTTCCGGTGAGGGCAGTGACGGCTGAGAAGAGCTTTTCCTCTATTTCAACGACGAAACCGAGTTTCTCAAGGAGTGATTTGACGAGTTCTCTTTCTTCAAGGCTCATATCAGCGCTGAAGGCGGTGGCGAGCACCCCTTCTCCCACTCTCACAGCAACGTTCGGCATAATCCTTGCCACCTTGTGAATACCGTACTTTCTTATCTCTTCGATTTTCAAGCCGGCAACTATCGAGAGCAGGATTCCGTCGAAACCTTTCAACGTGCCGAGCACAACGGGAGCGTCCTGAGGTTTGACTGCGAGGACTATCAGATCTGCCTCACGAACTTTTTCCAGATCGGCAATTTCGTATGGAGGAGCATTGAATCGAGAGAGTTTTTCACTGTCCTTTTCAACAAGGAGAATCCTTTCGGCCTCCTTCGAAAATTTCTCTGCGAAGATCGAACCCATGTTACCAACACCGACGATACCGATTGTCATGATCTTCCCTCCCGGTCTTTTTGGATATTATACAACCCAGGAGGTCTTGAAAATTCCTGTGCGGCTGGTAAAATAGAAACCAGAGGGAGGCCAGCGTAGCTCAACCGGCAGAGCGGCGCATTCGTAATGCGCAGGTTGTGGGTTCGAGTCCCACCGCTGGCTCCATTTCTTTTTAATGGAGGGGTGTGAAGCATTTCCGACGAATTTGAAGAAAGATTTCTGAGCTTTTTGAAGGAAGAAAGGTTGCTTGAAGAAGGAGAACATGTGCTTGTTGCAGTCTCCGGCGGAATAGATTCGATGACCCTCCTGTACGTTCTGAGAAAATTCTCCCCCCTTTTGAAGATCAAGATCACAGCGGCTCACCTCGATCACAGGATAAGAGAGTCTTCCAGAAGGGACAGGGAATTTGTAGAAGAGGTATGTCGCCAATGGAACGTTCCTGTAGAAACGTCAGAGGTGGATGTTCCTTCTCTCTGGAAAGATTCGGGAAAGACATTGGAAGAGATCGCAAGAGAGGTGAGATACGATTTTCTGAAAAGAACGGCAAAGAAAGTCGGAGCCTCGAAAATCGCCCTCGCACATCACAAAAACGACCTTCTGGAAACGGTCGTTCACAGGCTGATAAGAGGAACAGGCCCCCTTGGTCTTGCCTGCATCTCTCCTAAAAGAGAAGAGTTCATCAGACCTTTTCTTGTCTTCAAAAGGAGTGAAATAGAAGAGTACGCCAGAAAGAACAATGTTCCTTACGTTGTTGACGAGACCAACTACAACGTCAAATACACGAGAAATTTCATCAGACACAGAATAGTCCCTCTCATGAAAGAATTGAACCCAACTGTGGAGGATGCCGTCTATAGACTGGTTTCTGTCACCCATTTGCTGAGAAATTTCGTTGAAAGAACTGTGCAGGACTTTGTTGAGAGGAATGTCTATTTCTACAAAGACTACGCCGTGTTCGTTGAGCCGGAAGATCTTTTTCTTTTCCTCGAAGTCACAAGATGGGTGTTGAAAGAGATGTACGGAAGGGTACCAGAGTATGAAAAACTGATCGGAACCTTGAAGTCGAAGAGAGTAGAGCTCTGGAGCGGAATTTTCGTGGAACGATCTTTCGGTTATGTAGCTGTGGGGAAGACAGTTTTCAAGAAAAAATACCGTGTTGAAGTGAAAGGTGACATGTTGGAGATGGAAGGGTTTAAAATAAGAGTGGTGAATAACAGAAACGATATGAAATTTTGGGTCAGAAACAGAAAAGAAGGTGATAGAATAATAGTCAACGGCAGGGAGAGAAAGCTGAAGGATGTTTTCATCGAGAAAAAAGTCCCAACTTTTTACAGAGACAGGGTTCCTCTCCTCGTCGATGAAGAAGATCGGGTTCTCTGGGTTCCGGGGATCGCCCGATCAGACTTTTTGCCAGAAGATGTGGTTGTGGAACTTCTGGAATACCCTGTCGGTTATGTGAAAGGAGGTACATATTTTGAACAGGTCTAACATCTGGAATCTACTGTTCACGATACTCATAATAGTCACACTTTTCTGGCTCGCCAGATTTTTCTACGTCGAAAACTCACCTGTGTCTAAGCTTAGCTACACGAGTTTTGTTCAGATGGTCGAGGACGAAAGAAGCGTGGTCTCAGAAGTTGTGATCAGGGACGACGGAGTACTGAGAGTTTACACCAAAGACGGTAGAGTTTACGAAGTGGACGCTCCGTGGGCCGTGAACGATTCGCAGCTCATAGAAAAACTGGTTTCAAAGGGAATAAAAGTCTCGGGAGAGAGAAGCGGAAGCAGCTCCTTCTGGATAAACGTCCTCGGCACTCTCATACCGACGATACTCTTCATTGTCGTGTGGCTCTTCATCATGAGGAGCCTCTCTGGAAGGAACAATCAGGCGTTCACGTTCACAAAGAGCAGGGCAACAATGTACAAACCCTCTGGGAACAAGAGGGTCACCTTCAAGGACGTTGGAGGAGCGGAAGAAGCCATAGAGGAACTCAAAGAGGTAGTTGAATTTCTGAAAGATCCCTCTAAATTCAACAGGATCGGCGCAAGGATGCCCAAGGGGATCCTCCTTGTAGGGCCTCCAGGTACCGGTAAAACGCTCCTTGCGAGGGCAGTTGCGGGCGAAGCGAACGTGCCGTTCTTCCACATCAGCGGTTCTGACTTCGTGGAGCTCTTTGTCGGAGTCGGTGCCGCGAGGGTGAGAGATCTGTTTGCACAGGCGAAGGCTCACGCTCCATGTATCGTCTTCATCGATGAGATCGATGCCGTTGGAAGACACAGGGGAGCGGGACTTGGAGGAGGACACGATGAAAGAGAGCAGACCCTGAACCAGCTTCTCGTGGAGATGGATGGATTCGATTCGAAAGAGGGCATCATAGTCATGGCGGCCACAAACAGGCCCGATATCCTGGACCCTGCACTTTTGAGGCCCGGAAGGTTCGACAAGAAAATCGTGGTCGATCCACCTGACATGCTCGGAAGAAAGAAGATACTCGAGATTCACACGAGAAACAAACCGCTCGCGGAAGACGTGAATCTGGAGATCATAGCGAAGAGAACGCCGGGATTCGTCGGGGCGGATCTGGAAAACCTCGTAAACGAGGCGGCGCTTCTTGCGGCGAGGGAAGGTAGAGACAAAATCACGATGAAGGACTTCGAGGAAGCCATAGACAGGGTGATAGCCGGACCCGCAAGAAAGTCGAAGCTGATCAGCCCGAAGGAAAAGCGCATCATAGCGTACCACGAGGCGGGACACGCCGTGGTATCCACCGTGGTTCCAAACGGGGAACCCGTTCACAGAATTTCCATAATCCCCAGGGGATACAAAGCCCTCGGATACACGCTTCATCTTCCTGAGGAGGATAAGTACCTTGTTTCAAGGAACGAACTTCTCGACAAACTCACAGCTCTACTCGGAGGTAGAGCAGCAGAAGAGGTGGTCTTTGGCGATGTGACGAGTGGGGCAGCCAACGATATAGAAAGGGCCACGGAAATTGCGAGAAACATGGTCTGTCAGCTGGGAATGAGTGAAGAACTCGGACCCCTCGCCTGGGGTAAGGAAGAGCAGGAAGTCTTTCTTGGAAAAGAGATCACACGGCTCAGAAACTACAGTGAAGAGGTAGCGAGCAAAATCGACGAAGAAGTGAAAAAGATAGTGACGAACTGCTACGAGAGGGCGAAGGAGATAATAAGGAAATACAGGAAGCAACTGGACAACATCGTGGAAATACTGCTGGAGAAAGAAACGATAGAGGGAGACGAGCTGAGGCGGATACTGTCCGAGGAGTTTGAAAAGGTGGTGGAATGATGGATTTTGATTTCCTTGAGGGGAAAAGGCTTACGGAAGACGTGGCTCTCGATGAAACTATGGTGTGGAACGAAGACATCGAGATGCTTGATCTCCATCTCGTCGCGACTTCAGCCCTGATAGGGGTAGTTCACAGAGTGTCGTACGAGCTGTTGAGCAGGTATCTCCCCAGTGATTACACGGCGGTTGTGGTGGAGACCCTGGCAAGACACGTGAAGGCTGTTCCAACGGGAACGAGAGTTGCTGTTGGTGTCAGGGTGGTTGGAGTTGTGGGAAACAGGGTGAAGTTCAGAGGAATCGTGATGAGCGGTGACGAAAAGATACTGGAGGCTGAATTCGTCAGAGCGATAGTTCCCAGGGAAAAGCTCCGGAGGTTAGCCCTTGAGAAGGCCGAGAAGACCTCAAGACTTTTTGGAATATGAGAAGGTGTTGAAATTCAAAGAGAGTGAAAAACAGATCGAAGAAACGGAGACAAAGGGCGACGTTCGAGTCGCCCTTGTTGTTCCTTCCGGCTACGAAGTGGCGGCCTCTGGACTCGCCTTTCACTACGTCCAGAAGCTCCTCAACTCCCATCCGAGGATCAGGTGTGAGAGATTCTTCTACGACGAGACCTTCAAGAAGTTCTACTCCCTTGAAACGCAGACACCTATAGATGAGTTCCCTATATGGCTTTTCTCCGTGAGCTTTGAGAACGACTTTTCAAACCTCCTCGATATTCTGAAGAAAAAAGACGTTCCTCTTTCCTGGAAAGAAAGAGAAGATTATCACCCCATCATAATAGCTGGCGGGGCGGTCACCTATTTGAACGAGGAATTCCTCATTCCGGTGGCGGATGCCGTCTACTACGGTGAGCTGGAAAAATACCTGGATCTGTTCACGGAAGCCCTCACAGGAGAAACGAAGCAGGAAATCTTGAGTTCTCTTTCCAGGATTCCCTCTGTAGAAGTTCCCTCTCTGAAAGAACACAGCGAAATAGCAACAGGAGTTGATCTGAACGATTTTTTGCCTCACTCCAGCGTTGTTCCATCGCGGGGAGTTTTCCCTGGAAAACTTCTGGTCGAGGTGGGAAGGGGATGTATAAGGCGCTGTGCTTTCTGCATATTTGGAAAGAATCTGAAGCCAGCAAGGTTCGTGAAACCTGAAAGATTCGAAGAGCTGGTGAAAAACACCCCGTACAGTGAGTACGGTCTCATAAGCGCCACCATAACCGATTACCCCTGGCTCGAGGATCTCCTCGATACAGTGGAGAAATATCAACTGAAGATCTCGGTTTCTTCCCTGAGGCTGGATCGACTCTCGGAAAGGCTGCTCAGGACTCTCAAAGACTCCGGTCAGAGATCTTTTACGATCGCCCCAGAGGCGGGATCGCAGCGAATCAGGGACATCCTTAAAAAGGACATCACTGATGAGCAGATAGAAAACGCCTTGAAACTGGCAAGAAAACTGGATTTTGACAGGGTGAAGATGTACTTCATCTACGGACTCGAAGAAGAAACGGAGGAAGATCTTGAAGCCTTCAAGAAACTCGGAGATCTCGCGGTTCGGCTCGGATACAGGGAGGTCCACATGAGTTTCAACCCGCTCATACCAAAGCCGGGAACGGAGTTCGAAAGAAGAAAAATGGAACCGGTTGATGTTCTGAGAAAAAAAGAGAAAATTCTGAAGAACTTACTCAAGGGCTTCAGAGTGGATTTCGAAAGCATCAGAGAATCTGTAGTTCAGTACACGATCGCACACGCCGGTAAAGAAGAGGTAGAAAGCTGGCTGAAATTCTTCGAAAAATCGGATAAAAAATTACTTGGTAAGTTGATTTACGAAGAGGGGAGGAAAAGACTGTGTTGAAAGAAAAACTTCTGAGCAAAACGGCCCTTCTCGGAGTGATCGGCCTCGGGTACGTGGGACTCCCGCTCGCCGTTGAAAAAGCAAAAGCGGGATACAAAGTGTTAGGGTTCGATATCCAAAAGAAGAGGGTCGATATGGTGAACCGCGGGGAAAACTACATAGGAGACGTGGTCGACGAGGACCTCAAAGATCTTGTGGAAAAAGGTATGCTCAGGGCCACCACGGATTTTTCTGAGATGAAGAACTGCGACGTCGTCACGATATGCGTTCCAACACCGCTCGGGAAGTACAAGGAACCCGACCTCACCTACGTCATAAACACCGCAAAGGAGATCGCAAAGTACCTCCACAGAGAAATGCTTGTTGTGCTGGAGAGCACAACCTATCCGGGAACCACCGAGGAGGTCGTCCTGCCCATCTTGGAATCCACCGGGCTGAAAGTCGGGAAGGATTTCTATCTCGCCTTCAGTCCTGAAAGGGTGGATCCCGGAAACAGAATTTACAAGACGAAGAACACACCGAAGGTAGTCGGTGGTGTGACGGAAAAATGCACGGAGCTTGCGAAGATCCTCTATGAAAACGTGCTCGAGGCACCCGTTCACACCGTCTCTTCACCGAGGGCGGCGGAGATGGCGAAGGTGCTCGAGAACACCTTCAGACTGGTCAACATCTCCCTCATAAACGAAGTGGCCATCGTCGCGCGAAGAATGGGAATCAACATCTGGGAAGTGATAGACGCCGCTGCAACAAAGCCCTTTGGATTCATGCCCTTCTATCCCGGACCTGGTGCGGGAGGGCACTGTATCCCGATAGATCCCTTCTACCTCGCTTACAAAGCGAAGGAGTTCGATGTGAGGCTCGACCTCGTGGAGATGGCCGGTGAGATAAACGACTTCATGCCCGAGTACGTGGTGATGAGAGTTCAGGACATCCTGAACGAGAGAAAGAAACCTTTGAACGGCTCGAAAGTGCTTCTTCTTGGAGTCGCGTACAAGGGTGACATAGACGACACGAGAGAGTCGCCTGCGCTGAAGGTCTGGGACCACCTCGAAAAGAAGAAAGCGGTAGTTGAATTCTTCGATCCTTACGTTCCGGAAGTGAAGAGAGGAGACAGGATTCACCGACGGGTCGAACTCACTGAAGAGTACCTGAAGGGTGTGGACATCGTGGTGATCACGACCGCCCACAAGAACGGAGTTGATTACGACTTCGTTGTGAAGAACGCGCCCGTGGTCTTCGACACCAAAAACATCACAAAAGACGTGAAAGAAAACAGAGACAAGATCATCCTGCTTTGAACCTTCTGATCGCTTCGTCGATCTCCGGGATCTGTCTGATCAGGAAGATGTAAGAGAGAACAACAATTGAAACGACGGCTATCGCGAGGACCCTCCAGAGGGTCCTCCTTTTCCACGAGAAGGGTCTCATCGTGTATCCAAGAAGCATTCCAGATAGAAAACCGCCAAGGTGAGCCGCGTTGTTGATGTTCGTGCCCGGGAGAAATCCGTACACAACGTTGATCAGAATGATGGGAAGAAGCGACATGCCGGTCACAGGTTTCATGAAGAAGGGTGTGTCCTTTCGAAAACCCGCCGCGAAGAGTATTCCGATGAGGCCAAAGATGGCACCACTAGCCCCGACGGAGATTGTGTCGTGGTAGAACACGTGCGTTGCCAGATTACCCACGATTCCGGTGAAGAAATAACCGACCAGGAACTTCTCCGTTCCGTATATATCCTCCACGATCAAGCCAAAGTAGTAAAGCGCGTATGAATTGAACAGTATGTGGAGTATTCCTCCGTGGACGAACAGAGCGGTGATCAACCTGAACCAGTCTCCCGCGTCGACTCTGGGACCGTACTGCGCTCCGTATCTCAACAAAAGCAGCATCTGAAGAACGGGATCCCTGGTCGAGAAAACACCAGAAAAGGTCATCATCACGAATATGAACGCGTTGAAGAGCAGAATGAAATAAACGGCCCTTTTTCTCATCGAAGCTTTACTCCTTTCATCTCTTCTGTGGAGAAGTCGAAGGGGTACTTCACCGGTCTTCCTTCCAGGAAAGACCTGTATATTCCAAGAACTATCTCCACCGCTTTTTTGCCGTCTTCTCCAGAGATGTAAGGCTTCCTGTCGTTCGTCACGGCCTCGTAGAAATCTCTGTACACGTACTTGTGACTGTCTCCGTACACCGTGTCCGGATCCGGTAGATTCATGAACGGATGACCCTCTTCTCCTTCGAATCTCCAGGTGAGGATCCTGTTGACGGCGATTCCACCGATAACCACCGTTCCTTTCTCACCGAAGATAGCGAGTGTCTCTTCTAAGTTTCTCGGAAACACGTTGCTCGTTGCTTCTATCAGGCCCGTCTTCCCGCCTTTGAACTTCACGATGGCGAAACCTTCGTCTTCCGCCTCTATGTACGGGTGATTCGTGTTCGCTATGTGCCCGTAGATCTCCTCTATCTCTCCTCCGAGGAACCACTGAAGAAGATCTATGGCGTGCGTGGACTGGTTCATCAGGACCCCGCCGTCCATCTCCCAGGTACCTCTCCAGCTCGCCTGTTTGTAGTAATCCTCGTTTCTGTTCCACCTCACGGCGACAGACGCGTAGAAGATCTTTCCAAACGCCCCCGAATCGAGTTTTTTCCTCACTTCCTGAACGGGTGGATTGAATCTGTTCTGGAAGAAAACACCGAGTTTTAGATTCTTTTGTTTCGAGAGTTCTACCATCTCGTTCATGTGCTTTGTCGAGAGGGCCATGGGTTTTTCCACGAGGACGTGTTTTCCAGCTTCGAGCGCTTCCATGGTGATCTGGTAGTGTTTTCCGCTCTCGGTGGCTATGGAGATCACGTCTACGTCTTCTCTTTTGAGGAGCTCTCTGTAGTTCGTCATTGTCTCGGGTCTTCTCAAGCCCGACTTTTCGAAATGTTCGGCGGCGCGGTTCGCCCTTTCTTCCACGAGATCACACACCGCCACCGTTTCGAACAGGTCCTGCGTTTCAATCAGCGCTGGGACGTGTTTCTTCTGTCCGATCCTTCCGCATCCCACGAGTGCTATCCTCAGTTTCATAATGAACCTCCCTTTCGAAGATCAAAAGACCAATCACCACAAGCACAACTCCTCCCACAAGAAGAGCGGAGGGAAGTTTCAGTTTCAGCAGGTGTTCCGCCACGGCCGTTACAACTGGTATGTAGTATATCATGTTCGTTGTCGTTCTGCTTCCCAGTCTCTCTATGGCTTTGTTCCAGAGAAAGTAGGCAAGACCCGAGCAGACGAGTCCCAGATAAAGAAGAGAAATCACAACGATTGAGTTCATCTCTCTTATCTGCTGGAACTTTCCGGCTGAGAAAGGAAGGAAGAACACGACGCCCCAGAACATGATCCCCGCGTTTTCTCTGAAGGAGAGACTCCCGAGACTTTCTATGTGGTGAGTGTAAAAGACCCACGACAGAGCCGCGCCGAAGGCGAGAAGGTCTCCGAGGGGATTCAGTTTCAGAACGAACCTGCCGTTCAAAACGACGAGGGCCACCCCGAGAAAGGACAGGATCACACCCAGGTACATCTTCGAAGTGGTTTTCTTTTTCTGAACGAGATGCGAGAAAAGGAGAAAGAATACAGGAGCTGAAGACACTATGATCGCTGCGTTGGTGGGCTCTGTGAACATGAGGGCGGAATTCTCAAACGCAAAATAGCTGAACACTCCCCAGAAACCAGCCATCACGATATTTTTATTGAAAAGCTTTGGTCTTCCACCGGATATGAGGAAAAGAAAAAAGAAAGCGAAGATGAACCTCAGAAAACCCGCAAAGAACGGATCCAGAACCTGAACTACCACTTTGGTGGCAAGAAAAGAGATCCCCCAGAACACCACAACGAGCCACGCGAAGAACCTTTCCAAAATCATCTCTCCCTTCTCAGCACCTCACCGATCTTGGGAACGAAGTCCTTCTTTCTGGACATAACCCCCTTCAACAGAAAAAGACCGTCCTTCTTTTCCGCGTTGAAGGCTTTTTCCACTAACTTTTGATCTCCATCCATCATCAGAAGACTCGCTTCTTCCACAGGATTCGTGAAGAGCACAAAGAAATGTTTGACACCGAATTCTCCCTTGAGGGTCTTCAGTGTGTTCATGAAACGTTCCTTTTCTTTCAAAAGTGTTGAAAAGTCCGACGTCATTATCTGAGAAACGGCGAAGGATTCTTCTCCCATCTCGTAGACTTTCACGTCGCGCTTCAGCAGTTCAGCGGGATCGACGTTTTCCGGTATCTTCATCCCTTCTTTCAGCAATTTCTTCGCGAATTTTTCCAGATCGAGTTTAGCAACATCAGCCAGGAAATTCGCCATCTTCCTGTCTTTCTCTGTTGTCGTTGAAAGTTTGAAGAAGAGCGTATCGGAGACGATGCCTGAGAGAAGAATTCCGGCTATTTCCCTTTCCATCTTCACACCGTTTTTCAAGAAGAACTCCGCCACTATTGTTGAGGTGCTTCCTACGGGTTCGTTGTAGAAGAAAACGGGATTCAGAGTGCTCAGACCGCCGAGCCTGTGATGGTCAATGATCTCGAGGATTTCCGCTTTCTCGACTCCTTCGGGTGCCTGGGTGATCTCGTTGTGATCAACGAGGATCACCTTTTTCCTCACATCTTTGAGCAGATCCGTCCTAGTTATAACACCACAAAGCCGCCCTTTCTCGTCTTCTACGAACGCTGCTCTTATCTTCGAGGTGAAGACGATCTCTTTTACTTCCTCGAGTGTGTCCTTCTTCGTCACCGTGGGGAATTTCTTGCTCATCACGAGGGTCACGGGGAGTGAAAGGTTTATGAGCTTTGCGGCGCCGAACGCGTCGAATTTCACCCTCAAAACAGCAGCGTTCTTTTCCTTTGCTATTTCAAGCACTCTGTTTGATACTGGAGCGTTGTTCACGACTATCATGAGTTTTGCTCCTTTTTCCAGAAGAGCGATCTGGGCCGGTTCGTTGTCTCCTACAATCACCACGTCGCCTATCTCTATTTTTCCCAGGAGCACGTGAAGAGCGTCCACCGCGATGTGAACCTTTCCGGATACGGTTTTTTCTTTCATGTAGTCACAGACAACCTCTGCTTTCAGTATCCTGACTAGCTGATCGAACGGAACCGGGTGTATAACCAATGGTTCTATCTTCAATCTCCTCACGTAGATCCGGGCAAGGTTGCTTTCAGTGACCACTCCTATCATTCTCTCCTTTGAAACCACCGGAACGTTCTTTATTCCTTTGCTTTCCATGAGCATGGCCACGTCGTAGACAGATGTGTCCGGGGGGACGAAAATGGGATTTTTCAGCTCGAGATCTTCAACGGTGGGTTCGAGCGTTTCAATGTGGAGGGGTGGATTCATTCCGAAATATTTGAGCACGAAGAGGGACTCATTTGTGAGATCGCCGTTTCGAGCTGGAATGAATGTTTTTCCCTTTTCTACATTGTTTTTGAAGTACGCGTACCCTATCGCGGAACAAACACTGTCGGTATCCGGGTTCTTGTGGCCTATCACGTACACTCTTTCCAATGCTTTCACCTCCGCTACTAAAAAGATTCTATCAGATGATATAATCCTTATCGAGAACGTGACCACGGGAGGAGGAATACGGTGTTGAGAAAAGACATAGGAATAGATCTCGGTACGGCGAACACCCTCGTCTTTCTCAGAGGGAAAGGTATTGTGGTGAATGAACCATCGGTGATAGCGATAGATTCGACCACGGGCGAGATACTGAAAGTCGGACTCGAAGCGAAAAACATGATAGGAAAAACTCCCGCCACGATCAAGGCCATAAGGCCCATGAAGGATGGTGTAATAGCAGACTACACCGTGGCTCTTGTTATGCTCAGGTATTTCATAAACAAAGCCAAGGGCGGTATGAACCTGTTCAAACCCCGTGTGGTTATAGGAGTTCCCATAGGAATAACAGACGTGGAGAGAAGAGCCATTCTCGACGCGGGTCTCGAGGCGGGTGCCAGTAAGGTTTTTCTCATAGAAGAGCCCATGGCAGCCGCTATAGGCTCAAATCTCAACGTCGAAGAGCCCTCCGGGAACATGGTGGTGGACATCGGTGGAGGAACGACGGAGGTCGCCGTCATCTCCCTTGGAAGCATCGTCACGTGGGAATCGATACGTATCGCTGGAGACGAGATGGACGAAGCCATAGTTCAGTACGTGAGGGAGACATATCGGGTGGCAATTGGCGAGAGAACGGCTGAACGGGTGAAGATAGAGATAGGAAACGTCTTTCCATCCAAAGAAAACGACGAGCTCGAAACAACGGTTTCCGGGATAGACCTTTCCACCGGCTTGCCCAGAAAGCTCACTCTGAAAGGAGGAGAAGTGCGGGAAGCCCTCAGGAGTGTGGTGGTGGCCATAGTGGAAAGTGTGAGAACTACTCTGGAAAAAACACCTCCCGAGCTCGTTTCCGACATCATAGAGCGCGGAATCTTTCTCACCGGTGGCGGATCTCTTCTGAGAGGACTTGACACTCTGCTTCAGAGAGAAACGGGGATCAGCGTCATCAGGGCCGAAGAGCCGCTCACCGCTGTGGCTAAAGGAGCAGGAATGGTACTGGACAAAGTGAATATTCTGAGAAAACTTCAGGGTGCCGGGTGATGAAAAGACTGATACTTTTTCTTCTCTTCCTCACTGTTTTCTTTTTGAACGAGACTTTCAACGTGTCCGACAAACTACAGTACATTTTCTACAGAATAACTTTTCCCTTTCTGAAGCTGAGAGCCACAGCTCAGGATGTGATTTTGAGGCTTCAAAATAGAGTCTATCCAGGTGATGTTTATCTGGGAACCAGTAGCGTGGGAAACCTCTTCTTTGTGACCGGGAAGGGAGAAGGTTTTTTCTACATTCTGGGAGAAGTGGAAAAAGGAGCCATCGTTCTCGATCCGGTGGAGAAGAGGTTCCTTGGGATAGTTGTGGAAAAAGGCCCTATTTCAAAAGTTATGAGGGTGTTTTCTGAAGATTTCGTGGAGAAAGTGAGAGTGGAGAACAATCGCGAGTCTGTTGTGGGAGTCGTCAAAGGGGGACACGTTCCCAGACTCTCCATCATTGAAGACATAGACGTTACAGGCTGGAAAGTATACTTCGAAAGCGAAAAATGGAACGTGGCCTTCAAAGAGTACCTGTTCATGGGAACCGTAGCGGGACGGGATGAGGAGTACTTTCTGCTGAACGTGACACGGGACATTCCGGACAGGGTGATCGTCATCGGGGTGGTAAAATGATCTACGTTCTTGCCTTTCTCAGCGTCTTCTGGGACTACGTCTTCCTGGACGTTTTGAGTTTTTTTCCCGCCTTTCTGGGCCTTGCCTTCTACAGGAGAAATATTCCTCTTTTGTTTCTTGTGCTTCTGATCAGACTCTTTGCAATTCCAGGATACTGGTATATCTTCGTTTTGATTATATTTTTGATATTTGACGCCTTGAGAGAACATTTCTCTTCGGTGGTGCTCCCCGCTGCCGTTCTCGTGGCTGTCGGCTGTCTTGTCGGTGAGATTCGGATGCTGCCAGTTCTGCTTTCTGCCACCGCTGGTATCGTGCTCATTCTGGGAGGATCGAAGCGGTGAAGAACAGGTTGATTCTGATCCTGATGGCCCTATCGTTTGTTCTGATCATCATGAAAGCTTTCCAGGTGCAGATCCTTGAACACGAGAAACACAAAAAGTACATAGACCTTCTTCAAACGAGGCTCGTGAAGATCCCCGCTCCACGGGGAAAGATCATCTCAAGTGATGGAAAAGTGCTCGCAAAAGATGAAGTGGTTTACGTTCTCAATCCGTGGCTGAACAGCATAGATGATCTGAAAAAGACAGGACTCTTCACTTCCGAGGAGATTCTCTCACTTGTTAAAGGCGAATCCATAGTCATCGACAAAGCAAGAGCGGATGTGCTTTCGAAAGCCGGTATGCGGGTTGTCATGGATTACAGGAGAAAGTACGAACCGCTCGCACCGCATGTAGTTGGTTACGTGAACGCTGACAGGATAGGAGTGTACGGTGTGGAGAGTGTGTACGACGAATTCCTGACAGGAACGGACGGTGTGAAGATGGTCTTTGTGGAGCCGTCCGGCGCGATATCTTCTGAAGTTCTTCGAAGCCCCCCGAAACCCGGCGAAGATGTAACACTCACAATCGATACCAGGATACAGAAAGTTGCCGAGGAATCTCTCGAAAAAATCGGAAATCCGGGCTCTGTGATCCTCTCCGATGTCAGAACAGGTGAAATCCTCGCCCTCGCATCGTTCCCAGAATATAACCCCCAGAACTTTTACGAAGGCTTCACTAAAAGAGAGTGGGAAAGGTTTGCTAGAAATTCACCTTCTCCTTTGATCAACAGAGCGATATCGTCCGCGTACAGCCCAGGGTCTTCCATAAAGATACTCTGGGCCGTAGCCGCTTTGCTGAACGGTGTCGATCCGGAAGAGAAGATCAACTGCCGTGGAGTGTTCGAATACAGAAACAGCAGAGGTGAAGTGGTGGCGAGATACAAGGACTGGAAAAAAGAGGGCCACGGCCCCATCGATCTCAGAAAGGCGATCAGAGTTTCCTGCAACGTCTACTTCTATCAGATGGGGTTGAAGCTCGGTGTGGACAAAATGGTCGAAGTTGCGAAGAAGCTAGGTATCTTCGAAAAGACAGGAATAGACCTTCCAGGCGAGAAGAACGGCACACTTCCAACCCCCGAGTGGAAGATGTCCAAGATAGGAGAACCCTGGTATCCTGGTGATACCATCCTGATGTCCATTGGACAAGGGTATCTCACAGCGACTCCTATGGAGCTTTTGAAGCTTGTTTCACTTGTGGCGAACGAAGGAATATTCTACAGACCACACGTGGTGAAAAAAATCGGATCGAAAGCGGTGAAACCGGAGATAGAAACGCAAGTTCAGATCGATGAGAAGATATGGACCTTTATCAAGGATGCCATGGTCGACGTGACGTCCTTCAAAGGAAACGAAAAGGAAGACCCCGGAACTGCGTACCACGTGTTCGGAGACTTTCCGTACAGAGTGGCTGGGAAAACGGGTACCGCAGAGACCGGGAGTGGTGCTCCTCACTCGTGGTTCATAGGTTTTGCTCCCGCGGAAAATCCGGAAGTTGCGATCGTGACGATGGTAGAGCACGGGGGATACGGTTCCGGTGTAGCGGCCCAGATAGCAAGAGAGGTTCTGGAAGAATACTTCAAACTGAAAGAAAGTGCTCAAGAAACTCCCGCGTCCTCTCGTTCTCGGGATTAGAGAAAATCTTCTCGGGAGGCCCCATCTCAACGATTTTTCCATTGTCCATGAAAACCACCCTGTCGGAGACGTCACGGGCGAACCTCATTTCGTGTGTCACGATCAGCATGGTCATACCCGATTGAGCCAGGTCCTTTATGACGTCGAGCACCTCTTTCACAAGCTCTGGATCGAGAGCGGAGGTGGGTTCGTCGAAAAGCATGAGCTCCGGATCCATCATGAGGGCCCTCGCTATGGCTACCCTCTGCTGCTGTCCACCGGAGAGGTTTCCGGGCTTTTCGTTTATCTTTTCGATGAGTCCAACCCTTTCCAGGAGCTTTTTTGCTTTTTCTACAGCCTCATCTTTTGGCATGTTCTTCACCTTCATCGGAGCGAGTATGAGGTTGTTCAGGACGGAAAGGTGCGGAAACAGGTTGAACTGCTGAAAGACCATACCTATGGAACTCCTTATCCTGTTTATGTTCCTGTGGGTGATGAGCTCACCTTTGAAGTAGATCTTCCCCCGCTGATACTCCTCGAGCAGGTTTATACAGCGAAGAAGGGTGCTCTTTCCACTTCCGCTTGGACCGATGATGGAAATCACTTCACCCTTTTTCACCTCGAGATCTATCCCCTTGAGCACGTAGAGTTTTCCAAAATACTTGTGAAGACCTTCGACTTTTAAAACGGTCATACTTTCAACCTGCCTTCCACGAACTTCACCAGTCTGGAAACGGAGAAGGTGATGATGAAGTAGATCAGCGCCACACCGCCGTATATGGGAAAGCTCATAAAGGTTCTGCTCACGATGTATTGAGCGCTTCTCATGAGTTCTACGGTTCCTATCACCATGGCGAGGGAACTGTCCTTTGCGAGGGCGATGAATTCGTTTCCGAGGGCTGGAAGTATGTGCCGGAAAGCCTGAGGAAGAATCACATAGATCATCGCCTGTGCGTGTGACATACCGAGAGATCTTGCCGCTTCATACTGTCCTTTTGGAACGGACTGTATCCCCGCCCTCACGATCTCGGCGACGTACGCACCACTGTTTATTCCGAGCGCAACGACAGCGGCTGTGAACCTGTCGAATTCGAGCCCCAGTTCAGGAAGACCAAAGTACACGAGAAACAGCTGGACCATCAGAGGTGTTCCCCTGAGAAACTCCACGTAGACAGAAGACGGATACCTAATGATCCGGTACTTCGAGAGTCTTCCCATGCCGACGAAGATTCCTATGGCGAGTCCTATGAGAACAGCAAGAGAAGTAAGCTGAAGGGTGCTCAGGGCACCCTTCAGAAGGAGCGGCAGATTATCCACAATCACGCTCAACCATTCTGGCATCTTTCATTCCTCCATCACTCTGAGAACCATTTTTCTATGAGCACGTCGTAAGGACTCTTTTTGAGATCTCTCAATACGCTATTGATGAACTCCAGGAGATCCGTGTCCTCTTTCCTCATGGCGATGCCGTACTGTTCGCTGGAGAGCACTCCACTCGAGATGATAAGATCCGGATTCTTCGCCACAAAAGCCCTTGCTGTGGCAGAGTCCAGCACCATCGCATCTGCACGGCCTCTCTTCAGTTCGAGGAACGCGTCAGTGAACTTATCGAACCTGACAACCTTAATGCCTTCGTACTTTGAAACCTCTATGTCTCCGGTGGTACCAATTTGAACGGCCACGGTTTTCCCTATGAGGTCTTCGTAGGTCTTCGGTCGGAAGTCGCTGTCCTTCCTCACCACGATGACCTGTCCCGCGTCGAAGTACGGATCGGAGAAAGCCACGACCTTCTTTCTCTCCTCTGTGATTGTCATACCGGAGATGATTATATCGATCTTCTTTGTGAGCAAGCTCGGAATGAGTCCGTCGAAGGTCATATCGACGATCTTCAGCTCAACACCGAGTCTTCTCGCGATTTCCTTTGCGAGATCGACATCGAAACCCGCGATATTGCCGTTCTCATCGACGAATTCGAACGGAGGAAAATCCGCGGAGAGTCCAACGAGCAGGTATCCCCTGCTTTTGATCTCGTCGATGGCTCCAGAGAAGATCACGATCGAAACCAGAAGAATCGAAACCACGAGTAATTTTTTCATATTATCACCTCCGATTTATTATAACACAATACTGCATATCAATGCTTTATGAAGAGCAGCCACAAAGCAAAAGCGAGAGCGAGAATCCAAGTGAACCAGTGTACTTCTTTCGATTTCCCAGAGAAGAGCTTCACCAGTGCATAGGAGATGATACCGAGCGCTATTCCGTTGGCTATAGAGTATGTGAGCGGCATAGTTATAACAGTGATGAACGCGGGGAGTGCTTCTGTGATGTCGTCCCATTTCACTCTTCCAAGGTTCCCAATCATGAGCGCTCCAACGAAGATCAGAGCAGGAGCGGTTGCGTATCCAGGAACCGTCTGGGCAAGAGGGGCGAAGAAGAGCATGGCAAGCATACAGAGGGCAACGACAAGGGCTGTGAGACCAGTTCTTCCTCCTTCCGCGATTCCCGCACCGCTCTCGATGTACGTGGTCACTGTCGAGGTTCCAAAGAGTGCACCCACGGAAGTTCCTATCGCGTCCGCGAGAAAGGCCCTGTTCGCCCTTGGAAGCTCTCCGTTCTTCATGAAACCAGCGCTCTGAGCGAGTCCTGTGATGGTACCGAGCGTGTCAAAGAAGTCAACGAAGAAAAAGGTGAGAACAACGATCCAGAAGTCGAGGCTCAAAAATCCAGAAAAGTCGAGCTTCATGAACGTCGGAGATATATCTGGAACGGGACCGACGATTCCCTGGTACTTCGTAACTCCTATTCCGGGGATGGCACCAACGAGTGTGGCTACGAGAATCCCTATCATCACCGCTCCCGGAATCTTCCTGTGGTAGAGTGCCACGATCACGAGGAGCCCCACGACCGTCACGATCACGCCGGGATTCGTAAGATCGCCAAGGGCAACGGAAGTGGCGGGATTGGACACAACGATTCCTGCGCTTCTCAATCCTATGAACGCGATGAAGAAACCGATACCCGCGGAGATGGCTACTTTTATAGACTCGGGTATGATACCCGCGACGAACTTTCTAAATCCAACGAGTGTCAATCCTATGAAGACCAGACCTTCAACGAACACAGCAGCGAGGGCCACTCTCCAGTCTATCCCCATGCCGAGACATACGGTGTAAGTGAAGTATGCGTTCAGTCCCATGCCGGGTGCGAGTGCGAAGGGATAGTTCGCGAAGAAGGCCATGACGAGAGTGGCTGTAGCGGATCCCAGTATCGTTGCGACCATGAAGGCTCCGAAGAACTGCTGGTACAGGGGACTGCTTGCGTCCACGCCGACCGCCTGAACGAGGATGGAAGGATTCACAAAAACGATGTAGACCATGGTGAGGAAAGTAGCGATACCCGCGAAGATCTCCGTCTTTACGTTCGTCCCGTTCTCTCTAAGACGGAACACACAGCTCACCTCCAGGAAATAAAAAATTTAAGGGGATCTCTGGATCCCATACTTTGTTTTGATTTTCTCATTTTTTCTTTAAAGGAGTTTTAAACGAAAGAAAAGCGGGAGGAACAGCCTCCCGCTCACTCGCCGTACTCTTCTTTTAGATACTCCCTTATTTTCTGATCCGCCGTCTTTATCGCCGTTTCCATGTCCACCTTTCCGTTGATGAAATCGGAAAACATGTTTCCAATCACTGTTCTGATCTCGTACCACACACCGATCTGCGGATCGAACACGGCGTTGTCTATCTGCTTCAATGGTATTTCGAGCAGAGGATCGGACTTCGCCGCTTCCTTCCAGATCGACGTTTCGAGGGCGCTTCTTCTCACGGGAATGTAACCCGTGTTGATCGCCCAGTAAGCGGTGACTTCTGGTGATATGAGGTACTTCATGAACTCCCAGGCTGCTTTCTTTTCCTCTTCGCTTGCCGTGTTGAACATGATTATATCCGTTCCGGCAAATGGAACTTTGTTCGTCACCCAGGTGGGAACTGGAGCCCAGCTCCAGGTGAACTTACCCTTCGTGGATTTCTCAACGTAGGGTCTTCCCGCTATCGTGCTTATGTACATCATGATCTTCTGCTGACCAAAGATATCGTTGAGGTATCCACCCTGGAAGTACGCGATTCCATCGTCCACCATCTTTTTCACAAAGGTGAGAACATCTCTTGTTTCCTGACTGTCGATGTTGGAGACCCACTTTCCATCGACCTGCTTCAGGATGGAACCACCGCGGAGCGTGAGGAGTATCTGGAAGAAGTCAACGGTCGTCCTGAAACCGAAACCGTACTGATCGATCTTTCCATCTCCATCGAGATCTTCTGTCATAATTCGCGCTGCTTCGTAGAGTTCATCTATCGTTTTGGGCACATCAACGCCGTACATTGCGAAAGCGTCCGCGTTGTAGTAGAGTATGTAAAGACTCTTGTTGAACGGGACCGCGTAGATGGTGTCTCCCCACATACAGTTGTCCCTCAGAGGTTTGAAAACATCTTCCCACTCTTCACCTCGTGAGGCCTATCTTCGGATCGTTCACGAACTCGTTCAGAGGCTGAACGACACCGCTCTGAATGAGTTTTGCCGTCCAGTTGGAATAGGACTGCGCGATCGTGGGAAGTTCTCCTGCCTGCGCTGCCGCGAGAAGCTTCTGGGAGAGTGCACCGTAGTTTCCAACATAGACCGCTTCGACCTCGATATCCGGGTGGAGTTCGTTGAAGGTGTTCACTATCTCCTGAAGAGTTTTACCGTGTCCCCCGCCCATGGCGTGCCAGAACGTGACCTTCACCTTCGCGAGGGCAAAAACACTGAGAACCACCATGAGAACAACGAGAAATTTCTTCACAGGAATCCCTCCTTTCTCGATGATTTCCCCTTGAATTATACCGCATAGGTTATAATTTGAATGTGAAGAAATTCAGGGAAAGAGAGGTCTGAGTATGAAACCCTCGAAGAAGCTGAGAGAAGCGGTTCTTGCGTACCTCTTTCTTCTTCCATCACTCGTGATCCTCGGAATGTTCGTCTTCTGGCCGGTTGGATTCTCTTTCGTTCTGAGCTTCTTCAAGTGGGATTTCAGGAACATGAAGAATCCCTACTTCACAGGTCTTGACAACTACATCGAGATCTTCAAGTTCGATTATCCTCCGAAGTACTCTTTCGTTTTCACTGTTTTGAACACCTTCTTTCACCTCGCAGTTGCCGGTGCGATCGTGATGCTGATTGTCCATCTGATCAGGAAAAGAACCCTCTCAGGTATCATCTCTAACACCGCTATAGTACTGGTTTACATCGCCTTGAACCTCTTCAACGTGGAGAATCCCATCCTCTCTTTTCTGGCTGCGGCTATCTCCTGGAGCTGGCTGGTGTACGACTTCAAATGGGTGGAGTTCAAGAACGCCTGGCTCTGGTTCATTCTGTTTCTTGCGATCTTCGTCTTCGTGGAGCTGAACTCGTCTCTTCCCGGACTGGTGAATTTTCTGCTCGACGCGAAGGACAAGAATCTCTTCCTGAAGGCGCTCACCAACACACTGTACTACGTAATACTGAGCGTTCCTTCGCAGATCTTCCTTTCTCTCGTGATCGCCCTTCTTCTGAACAGCAACGTGAAGTTCAGGGTGTTCTTCAGAACCGCCTACTTCATACCTTTTGTCACATCAGTTGTGGCCATATCTCTCGTCTGGAAGTGGATCTTCAACGACGAATTCGGTCTTTTGAACTACATCCTCTCTCTGTTCAACATAGAACCCATCTCCTGGCTGAAAGACGAAAGATGGACCATTCCCACGATAGCCATCGTCTCCGTCTGGAAGACCGTCGGGTACGATGCGGTGATCTTCCTTGCGGGGCTCCAGAACATAGACAGGTCTTATTACGAAGCAGCGGAAGTGGATGGTGCGAGTTCTTTGCAGAAGTTCTTCTACATCACCTGGCCGCTTTTGTCGCCGACGACCTTCTTCCTGCTCATAGTTTCCCTAATAGGAGCCTTCAAGGTCTTTGCGGAAGTCTACGTTCTCTACGATGGGCTTCCGGGACCGTACAACAACAGCGGAATGACGCTCGTGTACTACGTGTTCGACCTGTTCTACAGACAGCAGAGAATGGGAATTGCCTCGGCGGCGGCCTACATTCTCTTTGCGATCATACTGATATTCACCTTCATCCAGTACAGGGTTGGAAGAAGAGCGGTCGAATATGTCTCGTGAGGTGATAGCGTGAAGAAGCTGGTCATATACATCCTTCTCATATTCGGTGCCGTTGTCATGCTGGGGCCTTTCATCTGGATGCTGCTCACCTCCTTCAAAGCACCTTCGGAGGTTCAGCAGTGGCCCCCGAGCTTCTACACGAAGAACTTCGCTTTCTCGCGCGATGTAAAAGTGATCCTGAAACCAGGTGTCCAGAGGGTCGCAAAAGGAGTCAGCCTGAGAGAAGCGTACGCTCTGAAAACGGCCGAGGAAAATCTGCTCACCATCACGGTGAACGACGACCCGTTCTACAGAGGAACGATGACGATCCCCCTCAAAGGGGCAAGATACGCAACGGGGGTAGATGTTGAAAGAGTCAAAGAACTCTCCTCTAAATCTCCGGTGGAATTTTCCTGGAAAACACCAGAAGAATTCTTCGAACAGTTCTTCATATACTACAAGAGCGGTGCGGATCCGTACTTTCAGAGGGCAAAACTGGTGAACGAAATTCTGAGTTCAACTGAAGGAGCTCTGAGAACTATCTCTCAAATGAAGCGCTTTGTGAACATCAGAATAAAAGATGAGAAGGAAAGGAAAAGATTTCTTTCTTTTCTCGAGACCGTGAGCAGTGAACTCTCTTCTTTCCAGGAAAAGGTGCTCGGCATGAAATCGGGTACCACTCTCATTCTCTCCGACGAAGAGATAAAGAAACTCTATGAACTTCTCGATGGTTTACAGCTCGAATATTCTGGAGACAACCCGCTCGTTCCTGTCTACAGAAAGAACGTGGCCTCTCCCTTCGAAGAGGTGAAAAGAAACGTCTCCTACTACCTTGAGGTCAGCGGCTTCTTCCAGAGCGTTCAGAAACTTGCCGTGGAAAAAGACATCGTCGCCCGCTCGATGAAAAAAGATGAAAGAAAGGCTCTCTTTTTGAAAAAGATCGAAGACTTTCCCGACAGAGAGCTCGTGGAAAGACTCCTCGAGGAGTCAGAGAACCCCGTTGAGGACTACGTCTCTTTGAAAGAGAAAGAACTCTCAGAGAAACACCGCGTGGATCTTCTCACCATCGCTTCGGTGAAGCCGGTTGTTTCTTCTCTGATCTCCCTCGCGCAGGAAAACGGAATCGAAACAGAAAATTTCTCGCAAATGATCTCTGAAATGGACGTCAAACTCGCTGAAAGCAGTGCCTACAAAGTGTTGAAGTCGAAACTCTCCCAGCTCGATCTGGGCGAAGAGTTTCTCGACGAAGTGGCCAGTTATCTCAGAAACGTTGCATTTCTCAGAAAGGCCTACGAGGACGCGATGAGCTCGTGGAAGATCGTGGACGCTCCAGATTTCGTGAAGGAAGTCCGCGTGAAGGGTGGTGAAGTGATAGAGATCCTTCTGGAGGGTGTTCCCTCTGTCTTTCTGAGCGACGAGCCCATCGACTCTGTGAAACTCAAGTTCTCGTTCTCCGAGGTGCTGGCCAACATCTTTCAGAACTACGTCGATGCCTGGAACGCGGCGCCGTTCCCGAGGTACTACTTCAACACGTTCTTCGTTGCGACAACAACGACACTGCTCGAGGTGGTCACCGCCTCCCTTGCAGCGTACGCCTTCTCCTGGATGGTCTTTCCCGGAAGGGACTTCATCTTCGGACTCTTCCTTGCGACCATGATGATCCCGGGTGAGGTGCTCCTCGTTCCCAACTTCATCACGATCTCGAAACTCGGCTGGATTGACACCTACTACGCCCTCATAATCCCATGGATCGTCAGTGTCTTCGCGATATTCCTTCTGAGACAGCACTTTTTGACCATACCGAGAGAACTCTTCGACGCGGCGAAGATAGACGGGTGTTCTCACTGGAGATTCCTCTGGCAGATGGTGGTGCCTCTCAGCAAACCGGCTGTCATCACTTCTGCACTTCTCAAATTCGTTGGAAGCTGGAACGCGTTCCTGTGGGTCCTCATCGTCACGAACAGCGAAAAGTACAGAACACTGCCCGTTGGACTCCAGGCGTTCAGTTCGGACGTGGGAACTCAGTACAATCTGCTCATGGCGGCTGCTACGTTCTCGATACTCCCCGTGGTGATACTCTTCATCTTCACCCAGAAGTACTTCATCCAGGGAATCGCGAGGACCGGATTGAAATGAAGGAGGCGATGATATGAAAAAGCTCGTTCTTCTGATTCTGATTCTTTCCTGTGCGGTCTTTGGAGAGCTCTTCTACGGAAACCTTCACTCGCACACGTCTTACTCCGACGGTTCCGGAACACCGGACCAGGCCTACGAGTACGCGAAAAGGTACCTCGACGTTCTCGCGGTGACGGACCACGCTTACTACTTCGCCCAGAAGATCAACGGAAAGACAAAACCCTATTTGACGAAGCTTGCCGCGGAGAGGCACACAAAAGACGGTGAATTCGTCGCATTTCAGGGTTTCGAATGGACCGCGGGAGTGGGGCACATAAACGTGTACGAGTCTCTCGAGTGGATCGACAGAAACCAGGAAAGTTCTCTAGAAGGTTTCTACAGGTGGCTCGTTGAACACAAAAAACTCGCCCAGTTCAACCACCCCATAAGCACCTTTGGCACCTTCGATTCGTTCCGCTATTTTCCTGAAGCGGACCAGTATGTGAATCTGATCGAGGTGGGAAACGGGAACTGGTCCTCCGGAGACGTGATAAACGAAGAGATGTTCGGAAACTACATCCTCGCTCTAAACAAAGGATGGCACCTCGGTGCTACCGTGGGACAGGACAACCACAAGCCTAACTGGGGGAGCGCGAACGAAGGAAGAACCGGTATCGTGGCAGACGCTCTGGCCTACGACGACATCATGGATGCCCTCTGGAAGAGGCACACCTTCGGAAGCGAAGACAAGAACGTCAAAGCGCTCTTGAAGAGTGGTCCCCATCTGATGGGAGACATCGTTTTTGTGGAAGATCTCTCTCCACAGAAGATCAGCCTCGAGTACGAAGACTCGGAAAAACTCCTCTACCTTGCCGTCATCTCTCAGAGCGGGACCGTTCTGGAGCTCAGACCTAACACTGAGAAACTGAATCTGACCCTTTCGATCACACCTCCCGATGGATACGAATGGTACTTCGTCTACATGAAACAGTTCGACGGCGACGAGATAGTCACCTCACCGATCTGGTTTCAGATACCTTCTCCTATCTATGTGAACAGTGTGAGAGTCTCTCCAGAAGAGATACACGACGGTGAATCGGCGAAGGTCTACTTCGAGGTCTACAACGTGACCGGTGAAGACCAGAATGTGAAGCTTTCTGTCCTTCTCGATGAAAACCCGCTGAGAGAAGTGGAGATGAAGTTCTCACCGTACCAGGTGAAAAGATTCGTCGTTCCCACGGGATCGCTGGAGAAAGGCTACCATCGTGTTTCTTTCGTGGTGGATGGAAAACTCGTCCAGTCGAGCGGTTTCTCTGTGAAGGAGAAACTGAAGGGTGTGGTCATGATCGACACGCTCCACGAGAACGATCATCTGGAAGAACTCAAATCGCTCGTAGAAGAACTGAAAAAGAGAGGCTACAGCGTGAAGTACCCGAAAGTGATGCTGAAGGACCTGGAAGGTGTGGACATCCTCATCATCTCAACTCCCAAAGAAGGCGGATTGAGCTTTGCAAAGAAGCTTTCAGACAAAGAGCTCGAGGCCATTGCTAACTTCAAGGGTAAAATATACATCGTCCCGGGTGGTGATGAGGAGTACAGGAAGATCTATCTGGAGAAGATAAAAGGGGAGGTCGTCACGCTCGAGGAATTGAGAAAGAAACTGCTCGAGGAGTGATGGATGTTGAAGAGACTTGGAATAGTCGGCTTTGGAGCGAGCGCCATCGGGTTCATCAACGGTCTCATAGAAAGCGGTAAGGTGAAAGACTACAGAATCACCGTTCTGGAGAGGGGAAGAGACTACTCCCACAACACCATCTCCGGTGTGAGGATGGATGGGAAGATCTTCATCTCCCACGGCATGGGAGGAGAGATCTACATTCCCCTTGAGATCCAGGCGAAGACGGTGGAGTTCTACCTGAAGTTTTCCGGCTACACTCCCACCGTCGATAAAAGAGAAGGCATCGTGAACTACCTGAAGTCCTTCGAAAGGGATGGCAGGAAGATAGAGTTCGGAGAGTCCTTCTCGAACGAAGAGATCTACAAGCGCTTCTATCACCACGGTTTCGAACCGGTGAAGTCCTATTTCTTCCATCTGGGAACGGATATCCTGAAAGAGACTAACAAGAACATATACGAGTACTTCTCCTCCTTTGAGAACATAGAGTTTTTCTTTGGAACCGCTGTGGAGGATGTGGAGTTCGGCCCTCCCCACAGGGTGCACACAAGCAGGGGAGAGTTTGAGTTCGACGAGCTCGTGATCGCCGTTGGAAGAAGCGGACACAGACTCATGGAGCGTCTCAAAGAGAAATATCCGCAGCTTGTCAGGCCGAACCAGTTCGTCGACATCGGTGTCAGGTACGAACTTCCAAACCACGTGATGGATCCGTTCTCCGATATGTACGAGGTGAAGGTTCGCTACAGGACCAAAACGGGTTACATCTGCAGGATCTTCTGCCAGAATCCGGCAGGGAAGGTGACACTGGAAAAGTACGAAGACTTCACCACGGTGAACGGCTATTCTGACAGCCTGCATAAGACGGAGAACACGAACTTCGCCATTCTCGTCACCACGCGCTTCACAGAGCCGTTCAAGGATCCCACGGGATACGGTGTCAACCTCGCAAAGCTCGCAAACATCTTAGCCGGTGACAAAGAGAAAGTGATTCTGCAGACGTACGGTGACTTCAAGGAATTCAGAAGGACGAAGAGACTCGGAAGGGTCCACCCCACTCTGGATTCTGAGAGTTACATTCTGGGAGACGCGAATCTCGTCTTTCCGTCGAAGATCAGAGAATCCCTCGTGGATTTCGTGGAGAACCTGGAGAAGGTCATACCGGGGGCTTCCTACTTCGACAACCTGCTCTACGCCGTCGAGGTGAAGTTCTACACGAACAAGTTCCTGAACGACATCGTGGAAGGTCTCCACGTGGTGGGAGACTGCTCCGGGTGGACCAGATCGATCCAGTACGCCACCTCGATGGGATACATGAGAGCTGTTGGAATGAAGATTCAATCTCTGTGAGACAGAATCGCAAAGAATCCCCACTCGATGAGAAGAACAGAGAAGAAAACGACGAAACCTTCCCAGAAGGTGAACCTGTGCACGTTGAAGATGTGAAGAAACAGAACGGTGGCTATGGCACAGGAAACAAGACCGTTCGGGAAACCCTTTTTCACAAGAGAATTGATCCCCGCGTACCCAAAGAGAATGGCAAAGACGATTCCAAGAAACTTTCCAAACGAAACATCGAACACGTTGAAGACGGAAAGAAGAATGAGTACACCGAGAAGTATCAGAACCATTCCAAAGAATCTCAAGTCCATCCCTCCCTCATTTGCACTCGAGAATATTCTACCACTTTAAAACCTGTGTTAGAATAACCTTAAAGGGAGGTAGAAATATGTTATCACCAACGGAAAAAAGGTATCTACTCGCCGTTCTTTTGACAACGGAAGAGGGAAGCACGAGACTGAAGAGAGTATCGGACTTTTTGAAAGTGAAAATGCCCTCCGCGAAGCAGATTCTGGAAGACCTCGCGAACAAAAAGCTCGTAAATTACGTGAGAAGAGGTCCTATCTCTCTGACAAAAAAGGGAATGGAACTCGCTCAAAAAGAGCTTGAGCGCTTCAACAACCTGAAAGAATTTCTGAAGAAGATCCTCTTCCTCGATGAAGAAGAGGCAGAGAAAGGTGCCTGGGAGATCTTCTTCAACCTCGAGGAGAGTATCGCCGATAGGGTCGTTGATTTCATGAACTTCCTCACCCACTGTCCACACATAACGCCGATATGCATAAAGGGCTTCAAAGAATATCTGGAAACAGGAGAGTTTCCAACTCTTTGCAGACTCAGAAGATGATGATATAATCGTGAAAGTGAAATCCCGCTCCACCCATCCGGAGGTGGGGCCGAACGTCCGAGGGAGGTGAGTTTCTGTGGCTTACGTGAAAGAGAGGATCTACGAGAGCATGTTCATCATCGCACCGAACGTTCCAGAGGAAGAGAGAGAAAATCTCGTCGAAAGAGTCAAGAAGGTCATCGAAGAAAGAGTCAAGGGAAAGATCGACAAAGTGGAAAGGATGGGCATGAGAAAGTTCGCCTACGAGATCAAGAAGTTCAACGAAGGAGACTACACGGTGATCTACTTCAGGTGCGATGGTCAGAACCTTCAGGAGCTGGAAAACTTCTACAGGGTGACGCCTGAGATCATCAGATGGCAGACCTTCAGAAGGTTCGACCTGGAAAAGAAAGAGAGAAAGGCGCAGAGAGAAAAGGCAGCTGCTGAAGCTATCGAGTCGAGTGAAGGAGGATCCGAAGCTTAATGTCTTTCTTTAACAAGATCATACTCATAGGAAGACTCGTGAGAGATCCCGAAGAGAGATACACGCTCAGCGGAACTCCCGTCACCACCTTCACCATAGCGGTGGACAGGGTTCCCAGAAAGAACGCGCCGGACGACGCTCAAACGACTGATTTCTTCAGGATCGTCACCTTTGGAAGACTGGCAGAGTTCGCTAGAACCTATCTCACCAAAGGAAGGCTCGTTCTCGTCGAAGGTGAAATGAGAATGAGAAGATGGGAAACACCCACTGGAGAAAAGAGGGTATCTCCGGAGGTTGTCGCAAACGTTGTGAGATTCATGGACAGAAAGCCCACCGAAACAGTCAGCGAGACTGAAGAGGAACTGGAAATACCGGAGGAAGACTTTTCCGGCGATACCTTCAGTGAAGATGAACCACCATTTTGAGGGAGGTGTGTTTGATGGCTTACAGGAGGAGAAAGAAGAAGGTCAAGAAGTGCAGACTCTGTGAAATGAAATTGGATTACGTTGATTATAAAGACACAAGGCTTCTCAGTGAATTTCTCACCGACAAGGGAAAGATCATACCAAAGAGGCTCACCGGAAACTGCTCAAAGCACCAGAGAATGGTAAAGGTAGCCATCAAAAGGGCAAGACAGATGGGACTCCTTCCATACCTGAAGATATGAAAGAAGGGCGCTTCGGCGCCCTTCTTCATTCTCCGTCCTCTTCAGTGTCTTCTTCGAAGAAGATCTCTTCGATATCGGGTATGCTGTTCTGCCACTTTTCGAAGACTTTCTGAGCCGTTGCGTATTCTACTCCTTCCAGCATCACGCCTTCCGGAGTGTCGTCTGCTTTGAAGATGTAGACTTCACCGAGGTCTTCGATCATGTCTCTTGCGTCGTTCAGGAAGACTTCTTCGCAGACCCAAAAGATATTTCCTTCGTCCTCCACTTCTCCCAGCTTGTGGAAGAAGACTTCGTTTCCATCCTGATCGATCAGGCTGAAAACTTCCGTTGTGTGTTCGTGTTCATGTTCATGCTCATGTTCGTGCATACTCATAATAAAAACCTCCTTGACAAAAAACTGGGCTCTGAGAAATACTACCATTTGTGGAGGATAAAATCAAGTGGCTGGTGTGATCTTCCAAAGACTCGATCTTCGGGAGGTCCTGAAACCGTGGAAATAAAGCGTCTCACAGAGAGAGTGGCCTACGTTCCAAATCCGGTGAACATAGGTGTCGTGTACACAGAAAACGTTGCCGTTCTTGTGGACAGCGGGCTCGATGAGAGCGTGCCAAGAAAGATTTCTCGACTTCTGGAAAAGCCTCCTTTGTATCTCATAAACACCCACTCTCACGCCGACCACTGTGGTGGAAACACCTTTCTGAAAAAACGCTTCTCCACCCGCGTGTTCGCTCCAAAGATGGAAAAAGAGATCATAGAAAACACCGTCTTTGAGCCTTTCTACCTGTACGGTGCTTATCCGCCGAATGAGCTCAGAAACAAGTTTCTCATGGCAAATCCCTCCGCTGTCGATGAAGCGATTGAGGAAGGAACCATCACGATCGAGAACGTGGATCTTGAGATAGTACCTCTTTCCGGACACTCGCCGAACCAGATCGGAGTGGCTGTGGATGGTGTCCTTTTCTGTGCAGACGCCGTGTTTTCTGAAGAAACACTGAGAAAACACAGAATATTCGTCATCTACAGCGTGGAGAAGTTCCTTGAAACGCTCGACTTTCTTGAAAAGACAAACTACAGCTGCTACGTTCCGTCTCATGGAGAGGTGACTCGAGACATCGGTGAACTTGTGGAGAAAAACAGAAAGGCAGTGGAGAACATCATCAACGCTGTTCTGGAAATCACAGTAAATCCTGTGAGCACAGACGAACTGATGAAACAGCTCTTCAACAGATTCGAAATCACACTGGAGAATCTCACACAGTACATACTCTACAGATCCACCGTTCACGCGTATCTGAGCTTTCTTCTGGACAGGAAAGAGATAGAGAGGGAATTCAGAGACAACGTTCTTGTATGGAGGCGGTGCTGATGCTAGTGAACTGGATGTTCCTTGGACTCGAGTATCTCGTGGGAGTTCTTCTTGTTTTCTTTGCGATACGTTTCTTCGGTCTGAAAGGAATGTACGCTCTTGGAGCGATTCTTGTTCTCTACATGAACGTTGCCGTTTTGAAGGCGTACGAACTGCTTCCCGGTGTTCAGCTGTACGCCGGGGTTTTCCTCGGGCCTTTCTTTGTCACGCTGATCGCCATCGTGACCGAGGTGTACGGGTACAGAGAGGCGCAGAGACTGGTGGCGGTGGGTTTCTTTGCCCAGGTCGTGTTTCTGGTGGGGATGCTGATCGCGCTCGGTTATATACCTTCCAGCGAAGATTGGGCGCACGAACACATGAAGGCTCTCTTTCTTCCCGTCTGGAGAACCACGCTCTTCAGTTGGCTCGCGTTCGTCACGTCTGGTATATTCAAGGCGAGGTTTCAGGATTTTTTGAAGCGAACAAAGGGCCTTTTTGGAAAACACCTGTGGCTGCGCGACAACGCCGCAACGAAACTGGCCCAGCTTGTGGACAACGTGATCTTCTTCTACGGAGCCCTCATCGGGTACTTCTCCCTGAGAACGATCACGGTCTTTCTGATTTGGACCACGCTCTTTGAGTGGCTCTTCGACTACTTCGACACGTGGGTCGTGGCGAAGGGTGTGGGGTGGATGTTGAACAGCAGTGAACCTTATCTTCAGAAGGAGTGAGCGATTTGAAGGTTCTTGTCATTGGATATATGCACCCAAGAAACGACAAGAGGGTCTTCAGAACGGTTCAGGCTCTGTCCAAGAAAGGTGAAGTTATTTATCAGTACTGGACGGAGAAAGAAGAGCTACCTTTTAAGGAGAATAACATCAGATACATCCCCGTGAAATGTTCGAACAGGGGAAATATTTTCCAGAAAGCCGTTGAAAGAAAACAAGTCGATGAAAAAATCCGTCATTTCGTAGAAACTGAAGATTACGATATCTTATACATGCATCACTTTCCGGCTACAAAACCTCTAAAGCCCTTCGTTGTGGCTAAAAAGCGTGGAAAAAAGATTGTCTACGATATACACGAGTATCATCCTCAGAATTTTCTCAGTACTCTTCCCAGGCCTTTGAGTGATCTGAAAGAATTTGTAATGTGGAGGATATTCAAAAAACAGCTTCAGCTGTCTGACCTGTGTATCTTCGTCTCTGAAGAAACACGGAACGATGTTGTGGCAAAGACCGGACTGGATCCGGAGAAGACTTTCATTGTACCAAACTACGCATCGATGAAAATCGAACCAGATCCGAGCAAAAAGAAAAAAGAAATCGTTCTGGTAGGAAAAACACCGAGAAATCTCATTCATGAAAAGAAACTCATAAGGGCACTTGTTGAAAGAGGATTTTCTTTCAGAATAATAGGAATGGATTCAGAAGCGTTTTCTGATGTTCCGCACACGTACACATCTTTTCTGCCGTACGAAAAGATGATGGAAGAACTCTCAAAGAGCATGTTTTCACTGATATCGTACAGCACTACTGGGAGAGAAGATTACAAGAACGATCTGTACGCTTTACCGCACAAATTTTACGACTCCATCGCTGCCGGAACACCCGTTATCGTGAAGAATTCTTTCGTTTCGATGGCAAAGATAGTCGAGGATCTGGGAATAGGAGTTGTTATAGACCCGGCAAACGTTGAGGAAAGCCTGAAGAGAATAGAAAATGCATGTCAGAGATACGAAGAGATACTGGAGAATATCAGAAGACATCAGGAGGGATTCGTGTGGGACGAGAAGAAGGAAGAAGAATTTCTGGAAAGAGTCATGGGTTGAGAGTACTCTCACTGGTCGGTGCAAGGCCTCAGATCATAAAAGAGGCAGTGCTTCACAGGGAATTCAAAGAAAAGGGGATAGAGGAGATCCTCGTTCACTCCGGACAGCACTACGACTACAATATGTCAGATGTGTTCTTTGAAATTCTTGAGATCAGACAACCTCACTACAATCTCAACGTGGGATCTGGAACCCATGGAGAAATGACGGGAAAGATCATGATCGAGTTTGAAAAGGTTCTCCTCAGGGAAAAACCTGATCTTGTTCTGGTTTACGGCGACACCAACACAACCCTTGCTGGTGCGCTCGTGGCTGCAAAACTCAAAATACCTGTCGCCCACGTTGAGGCGGGGTTGAGGCAGCATCCCAAAGACATGCCCGAGGAGATAAACAGGATCGTCACAGATCGTGTCTCTCAACTTCTTTTCTGTCCGAGCAAACTCGCGGTGAGGAATCTCGAAAGGGAAGGAATCACAGAAGGAGTTTACTTTGTGGGGGATGTGATGTACGATCTTTTTCTCAAGATGGAGGATAGATTCAGATACGATGTGTTCGAAAAGCTGGGGCTGAAAGAGAACGAATTCATTCTCGTTACTCTCCACAGGGATTTCAACGTGGACGATCCAGTAAAACTGAGAAAGATTTTAGAGCAACTCAAAAGAATCTCCAGAGAGAAGAAAGTAGTCTTTCCCATCCATCCTAGAACGAAAAAGAGAGTGGAGGAATTTGGTCTCAAAAACCTCCTGGAAGGTATGGTTGTGATAGACCCGGTGGATTATCTGAACCTCATGGGACTTGTAAAAAGGTGCTGGAAAGTAGTGACAGACAGCGGAGGTCTTCAGAAAGAAGCGTATTTTGCGGGGAAAAGAGCGATAGTCGTGATGCCGGATACGGGCTGGAGAGAACTCGTCGAAGCAGGCTGGAACAAGTTAGCCAGTGAAGAGAATCTCTTCGACGTGACCATGGAAGAAGACCGTTCGGAATATCCATCAGGACTGTACGGCGACGGAAACGCCGCTGGAAAGATCGTTGAGGTGATAGAGGAATGGTTTCGGAGTTGAAGAAAGAAGGGCCTGAAGAATCTTAGTTTCACGTGAGTTTCTCTTCAACAGTGTCGATGAAGCGGTTCAAAAGATCGTCGAAGAAGACTACGATTCGAAAAGGTACAGAGACTACGTGATCAAAAAAGGCTGGACCATCGAACACCAGGTGAAGGCGTTCGAGGAATTTATTGAGTCTCTTTAAAAATTTTGTTTGTCTCAAGTGATGAGATCAAAAATATTCGGTAGGGGGGATGTGTATGAAAATGAGAGTGTTCGTCGTGGTTTTTGTCCTCATCGCTTTGGTGCTTTTTGCGAAGGGGACATTTTATGTTCGAGATTTCTTAACGGATACCCTTTACAAAATCTACTACATGCTTGATTCGGAGCTTCATACGTGGGTTGGACATGATAATTACGTGGACATTCCCAAAGACGATTTCAATAAACTTAGATTGGCAATTGAAGACAACGAAAAGCATATCTGGGAACTAAAAAAGAAGATTAGCGATTTAGAAGGTCAATGCTCGGAACTGACAACTCAAATCAAAGAGCTCAAAGGACAGCTTTCAGAAAAAGATCGGGTTATAGCAGATCTGGAAAGAGAGAAGTCCATTCTGGAAACCCGTACTAAAACACTCGAGGCTTCTGTGACTATACTGGAAAATTTAGTTGAAGAAAAGGATCAGAAAATAGCTGAACTTGAGCAGCAGATTTCCTTAAAAAATCAGCATATTTCAAATTTAAAGGAACAAATTGATATCTACAAAGATTTGCTCGGTTCAAAAGATGAAGAGATCGCGACGCTTGCTTCGCTCGCGAATGCTCCTGCGACGATAACAGAAATCCTCAGAGAGAACGAGGATTTGAAGAAACAACTTGAAATAGCAAATGCTACCATAACTGTTCTGGAAGAAAAAATCAGAGAAAAAGAAGAGCAACTCTCTTTGGCGGAATCTCAACTACAGCAGATCGACCAACTAAAAGTCATCGTAGAAACCTATGAAAGCTCAATAACAACTCTCCAGGAAGCTCTGGATGAAAAAGATGAACAACTGAAAACTCTTTCGGATGTTCTTTCAAATGACATAAAGAATCTCCGGGAAAAATTAAAAGTTGCACTATCAACTCTAAAGTCGTTAAGCAATTTTTTGAAGAGTTTTCAAGATGTTGCTTCAAACCTTGAAGACTTTCAGCTTGAAATTCAGAAACTAATAGAAGACATAACTATGGTCGTCGAAGAATAGGGTAAAGGGTGATAATGTGCGCTTTGTCTCGATTAGAGATATCAGGAACAATCCAGCAGTGCTCTGGAAAGACAGTGAAGCGGTCATCACAGTGAATGGAAAGCCGAAGGCTGTTGTCATGAGAATCGATGGAGATCCAAAAGAAATTCTGGATTTCATAGAAAAGATGAGAGTTCAAATGGCTGTTGAGAAATTACGGATGTTTTCTCTGGAAAAAGGATTGAACAATCTCTCAGATGATGAAGTTGAAAAAATAGTTAGAGAAGAAAAACGAAGGTGTTCTCCTGAATAATGAATTTGAATTCATCTATCCCGGTATTATCAAAGACGCGGCAGGTATCGAAAGGGGCAACAGTTTTTCAAACCGGCAGAGTATAATAAATAATTGGAAAAACTCTCAGTGAAGGGTGGTATTGATTTGGAGAGAAGCAAAGACTGGTTGGATGCGGCAAAAGATGATCTGGAGCATGCAAAACACGATTTGGAGCACGGCTTCTACAACTGGGCATGCTTTTCTTCCCAGCAGGCAGCAGAAAAAGCTGTGAGAGCTGTGTTCCAGAGAATGGGTGCGCAGGCATGGGGACATTCTGTAGCGGATTTGCTCGAGGAACTCTCCAGCCATTTTGAAATTCCTGAAGAACTCATGGATTTCGCCCTCGAACTGGACAAAGCCTATATCCCCACAAGGTATCCGGATGCCCTTCCTTCCGGCTCCCCCAGAAACAGGTATTCCAGAATTGAAGCCGAAAGGCTGGTGAACTATGCTGAAAAGATCATCCGATTCTGCGAAGATCTTCTATCCAGAATATAAAAGGGAAAAGGTCCTGGGAATCATCAGAAATTCCCTTCCACAACTCCTGAAGAAACTTCCTGTGAGACTTGTGGTACTTTTTGGCTCTTATGCGAAGGGAAATTTCACCGTCTTCAGCGATGTCGATCTTCTTGTCGTGTACGAAGACCCGTTCAGAGAAGACGCTTATAAAATCGTGAAAAGGACCATCAAATTGAAAGGACTGGAACCGCACGTCTACTCTCTGAGTGAATACAAACAGATAGAAACGACCATCGCAAAGATGATCGAAAACGGAGTGGTTGTTTACAGGAAAGAAGATATTTGAAGAAGCGCCACAATTGAGAGCTTTTGTGCTTGAGAGTGTTGAAATATCTGATATTGAATCCAGAGATTATGTTCATCTTCTCTCCCTGGTCTGTCTACCAGAACACTCAAAAGATCAGCCACTGCTTTCTTCACAAGATCACCCCTGTTCTGTTTTCTGTTTTGTTTAGATTATACTACAAATCCCTATCCACATCTCGACATCGTCGACAAACTCGACAAACACCGGACAGGTTCGACAGATTTCTCAAGCGGACGTGACTTGAAAATCAAACACGTCGATATTTATCGAATTGATTCGATAAATTCGTACGTTTTTATCGAATGAGATAGATAAATTCGAACGAATATGGTAAAATAGAATGAGATCTCTCCAGGGAGTGGTTCGCAGTGAGAATGGACGAGCTTTACATTATGAATCCGTGGTGGCGAGATCCAGGGGTCATAAACACTGATCGGCACATATCGATGTTCGAAAACAGCACATTCAAATATTTCCCAGAAAATCTCTTTAAGAAGATTCCGTCGAACAAACCCGGGATATACACAATAAGAGGGCCTCGCCAGGTAGGAAAAACTACGTTCTTAAAACTCTACATAAGGAAGCTTTTAAGAGACGGTGTGAAACCATCGAACATTTTCTTTTTCACATGCGATGCCGTGAAAGATAGGTTCGAATTGATAGAAACGATGAAGACCTATTTTCAGATTTTCGAAAGGAAAGCCGGTGAAACAAGATACCTATTCATAGATGAGATAACCGCGGTGGAAGACTGGCAGAAATCCATCAAATATCTGGCAGATATCGGTTTACTTGAAAATTCCCTCCTCATACTCACAGGTTCCTCTGCTTTTGATCTGAAGAGATCAAGCGAAAGACTTCCAGGAAGAAAGGGTTACGGTGAAGACCTGGTTTACCTTCCTCTCACCTTCGGAGAATTTCTGGAAAGTCTTGGAATCTCAGTGGAAAGAATGTCAGTGGATGATATCTTCTCGAAAAGCGAGGAAGAACTTCGAATTCTATATCTCAAGAACTCTTTTCTGAAGGAATACTTCCTGAAATACCTGAACACAGGTGGATTTCCAAAAGCGATAGATGTTTTCCTGAAGAAAGGTCAAATTGACGAAATCACAAAGGGGATTTATCGGGATTTCATCCTGGGGGACGCGGAGAAATACCTGGGGTCGAGGATTAAGGTCATAGAGATCTTCAAAAAACTTCCGGATATAGTGGGACAGCGTTTTTCATGGAATTCTCTTGTTGACATATTCAGCGGTGCTATAGAGAGCGTTGACACGATTCAGAAATATTTCGAGTATCTTGGTTACAGCTTCATTCTGATGAACGTGTTTTTCGTGGATATTTCCAGAAAAACCGTCAGATTGAAGAAGCAGAAGAAGACGTATCCCATCGATAGAATTGTAGCCGATATCATTGAAGAGATCAGCGGAAAGCAGATCAAGCTTCCTCAAATCATAGAAATGATAACTCTCAGACATCTTCTTGGAGACGGCAAGACCTTGCAAAATGGAACAAATCTCTACAGCGGACCGTTTTTCTGGTACTCAGATCGTGGAAATGAAATAGATTTCGTTTTCGAACACAAAGGTTCCTTGATACCGGTGGAGGTTAAATACCAGAACAAGATACATAGATCTGACTACTTTGGAATGAAAAGAGTCTTCAAAAAAGGAATTCTCGTTACCCAGGAGACAATTTTCAAAGATGAAGATATCGTAGCCATCCCCGCGTGGCTTTTCTTTGCTGTGTTCGAAAGAGACTGACCTACAGAAAGGTCAAATTTTCCAAATTTTGACCTGTGGGTGGGTCAAATCGAACTATAGTTTCTCCAATGAAGTTCTACTAATGATTTTCGGAATTTTAAGTTCTGTATTGATATATGATACATCAGCATGAGAGCGGACGCTGCAAAATAAACACTGTCAAACATTTCGTGAAAGAGATCGATATCGATTAGCTTGGAACTGGAAAATAAGGAACTTTTCTGCGATCGGGAGAACACGTTAAAAGGTGCTTTCCTTTTGATCCGGAGGAGATCTCGTTTTCGATTGGTGATGAGACAAAGCTTCAAAATTAATGATGTTGTGAAAGTTCAATTCGCAAATTCAGGCTGGTTGTCGAATGAATCAATTAGGATAAAAGAACTTGTTTAGTGTACTTAGACTGAGAATTGGGAGTGAACCCATGAAACTGGGGGAAGATTATTTTCCAAACTTTTTCACATACTCAGGAAATTTTTTCAGTAATTCTTTCTCTTTTTCTAAAGGCATTCTTCTTTTGGGTTCTCCCGGGGGAATGTCTTTGAATGGATTTACTGGGTTCGCAAGGAATTCATCGAATCTTGATAGGACATCTATTTCATTTTCGTAGTGTCTTCTTGCCAATGTAGATATGCTGTCAGCTTTGTAAACATTTGTGGGAACAACAGCGATTATCTCTCCACTATCGACTTCCTCATTTATGAAGTGTAGTGTAACACCTAAAGGCTTCATTTCGTAAATTGACCATTTGAATGCATCAAGCCCTCTAACGGCAGGAATGATTCCTGGATGACAATTGATAATCTTTTTACCTTCAACACACTCTTTGGATAGTAGTCCTGCTCCAAGTATGAGGTACAGATCGCAAGAATTATCAATATCTCTATCGCTCTCACAGATGATATAGGGTATGTTGTGTGCTTCTGCTATTACCTGTGGCGGCACAGCTTCTGTCTGATCAGGTCTGTGTGCAAACAACACTTTTCTCTTTGGACGATTGACAAAAGGCAAAGCATAAATTTTGTATTTGTAGGGCTTATGCAATAAGCGCTGTATAACTTGCTCTGTTTTTAAATTCGGTATGTTGAGTTTTGTTCTATCGCGAAGATTGCTGATATATGATACATCAGAATGGGAGTGGATGATAATACAGTAAAAATTAAGGAAAGACCCTGCTATCTGATAGAACTGGGGAAGGTAGACTGTCTTCCTCTGGTTTCTACCGTGCCTTCGTAATTCTTCATCTCTCCCACTGGGATTTTCACAAGTATGGCAGTTGAAACGCTTTTCCGAAAAGATCATATTTGACAGTATGGTGATGTACGGTGGTGTATTCGATAGATTACTTTGGTGTCTAATGCGACTCTGATTTGTAAAAGCGGGAACTGGGATGGAGAATTCTTTTCCTCTAAATATATGTAAACAGTCCTTTTGTGCCCTGTTTGTTGCTTTCAAATCACTTTTTTCTGAGTTGATTCTTTATGTAGGAAAACGCATCTTTGTAAATCAGTAAGATAGCAAGCATCACTAGAACGCAGAGGATGCCGTAGAACGCATAGTTTTTCACAAATGTGCCGGCTGCAGCAACAGTGATTGTCAAAAGGGTGCACAAATAGATTCTCCCAAGGTCAAAATCAACGGGATAATACTTCTTCGCAATGACTGTTCTCAGTGTAAAAAAGAGAATGTAGGAAAGTCCTGTTGATACAGCAGCTCCTCTTGCACCAAGTATGGGAACAAGTAACGTATTGCCTAGGAAATTCGCAATGGCAGAAAGACCTGTGATGACAATATGCCAGTAGGTCTTCTTGGAGAAGTTGATACCTAAAACGGTGGTTTCAGAGATTGTGTACATAATCGGATAGAGTATCAAAAACGGGGAGATATACGATGCTTCTCTATAGCTTTTAGCGAACAGCAGGAATATGAGATCTTTAAACCCAAGAATGAAAATACCAGCTAAAAACAGGACCGCGCTAATCATCGTGTTCGCTTTTTTGAAAAACTCTTTCGAATCGTTGCTCAATTCATATTTTTCGTAGGCAACAGGTATCCAGAAAGTTGTGAAACCACTCTGCAATAAATGCATTACCGAGACGATTTTAAGAGCGGCGCTGTAGAGACCTATTTCTGTAAAGGTGGAATATTGTCTCAGGAAGATCCTATCTATCGACGAAAAAAGCCAGTACAAGAGAGAAGAAGGCACAAAAGGAAAGCCGTACTTCAGGAAAATTCTCAGAAGGTTTGAGCTTAGCTTTGCGAGTTTACGGGACGATTTATCGGTAAGAAATCCAACTATTAAGGCAGAGATATTTCCAATCATCTGACCAAGTATGATTGCATAAAAACTTCCCGAAACGGCCAACACAAACAACACTGTTCCTCCAAAATTACCCAGGGAAGAAATGATATCTAGCGTAGAGAATAAAATCCCTTTTTTCTGAATTCTAATAGAAAGTTGATTGTATCTTTGTAGAATTCCAGTGAGTAGCGATAACGCAAAAAGCAAACCGATCCAGCGGTAATGTTTTCCATACAAAAGAACACTCAAAGGTCTTTCAAATAGTATAAAAATCGCTGAAATTCCTATTCCGAGAACAACAGAAGGTATCAAACAATTCCAGAAAGTTTCACTCTTATCTTTCTGTTCGTAGTAATACCTCACAAAACTCTGATCAAGACCCAGAAGGGAAAACAACAGAGCTACATTGTACACTAACGTGAACATCGAAGCACGGCCGAACTCTTCGGGCACGATCAAGTAGCTGATGACGGGAGTGGAAATGAAACCAATTATCGCACGAAACCAGGTACCTAACGAAAAAGATAGAAAACCTCTCAAATACTGCTTCATGGTTTCCGCACCACTCGCTTATACACATCTATCTCCTTTTCTACTATATATTTCCAGGCAAATCCTTTTGCTCTCTCCAGAAGTTTGTTCATATCGTATCCTTCCCTTAAAACCTGTACCACTCTTTTTGCGAATCTTTCTTCGAATCGATTTCCTTCCTCGACAACATATTCTGGAAAACCTATTGCTTCTGGAATTCCTCCATTGCTGCTTCCTATCACACACGTTCCACAAGCCTGGGCTTCAAGGACAACACAAGGCCAGCCTTCATTTCTGCTTGGAAGTACCATCACGTCCATTGCGTTCATATATTTTGCAACCTTTGTCTGCACCACCCTTCCAGTAAAGACAACATCGAGTCCTTTCATCTCTTTTAGTATTTTATCTTTCAACACTCCATCTCCAACGATCAAAAATCTGGTGTTGGGAAGTTCCTTCGCTATTTTCCCAAATATCTCAGGAAGTTTATCTGCCCTTTTTATGGGGACAAGATTTCCAACAAAGCCCACGTAGTGTGTGTTTTCTTTGTATATTCCAAGTTCTTTTCTCACGGCATTTTTGTCCATGGGTTTGAACACATCTGGATCGTACCCATTTGGTATCACAACTGCGTTCTGTCCAGAGTATCCAAAAGATTTTGCCTTCTCAAGAAGTGCTCTGCTTACAAAGATGCATCTTGCGGCGTTTTCTAGAGTTTCCAGGTATATATCTCTCACATCACGTCTTGCCATGTTCAGGTTCACATCGCTTCCATGAAGCGTCACAACGTAAGGAACGTTCCAGATCTCAGAGACCTTCCTTGCAACAACACCTGCTGGTGCGGGAAGATACATCCCGTGTGCGTGGATGACAGTGTGTTTTGGAAACTCCCGAGGAATCTTTTCAGCAAACCTATCTGTGAAATTTTCGAGTGCTTTTTTCATTGTCCAGAGTTTTTGAACTGCCACATCAAAGAGCCCTCTTTCAACAAAAACAGGATTGAAAGATACTCCTTCCAGTTCTTCAAGAGGTATTTCAGAAGGTTTGCGTAGAAGGCTTCTTAGAAGACTTAGAAGTCTTCCCTTATCCCTGAACGCCAGCGAAACGGCCGTAAAATCAGCACCGAGTTTTCGGTACTCCTTCAGCCTTTTTGTTATGAAGATACCTGAATTTAGGTTGTCTTTTCTTGGGAAAAGATTGGTGAGAATAAGAACCTTCATTTTCTCCTCTCCAGGAAGAAGTTTCAGTTCCAGGAAAATTCTATCATGTGATCACAACTCCTCATTTAGAGGGGCAAGGCAGGAAAAGAGATTGAAGGAAAAAGGCAGGATAGACTTAGTCATCTTCACCAATGTAATCTTTCCAGTAAAAATACCATCCAAAGTTTGGAGATGTTTTCACATCATCACTCATATATTCTCCACATCTAGGACAGGACTTGTTGTGAAATTCCCGACCGCATTCATCTTTCAACATTTCCATCGGCCTTGACGAAAAAAGTACTCCTTGACATTTTCTCACTGTTCAATGATCAGACTGGTTTTAACCTGTAGGTGTTTATCGATCGTAATCGATAAGTTCGTACGAGTTTATCGAATACGTTCGATAAATTCGAACGGTTTGGTATGCTAGTGCTTTTTCACATGAAGCATATTAAGCAATTTACTGATCAGTTCAACAAACTCTTTCCTGTAGAGAACAACCGTAAACAACAATCCCAGAAGGGAAGTAGAAACAGACAGTACCTTTCCATGGAAGGTGTTTATCCACGAGACAACCAGAAACAGTACCAGGATTGTGTAGACCTTCCCTGTGCTGTATTTCACAGGATAGTACCGCTCAGATGCCAGATACTCTATCATAAAAACGATGATCGTGGAAAGCCCTGTGGATATGGCCGCACCTTTTGCACCTAAAAGAGGAATAAGAAGGAAATTCCCGGCCAGGTTGAAACAGGCGGCAGTTCCATCGGATAAAATGTACCAGTACGTCTTCTTTGCAAAATCTATTCCCCTTCCAGTGATAAAAGTGAGAGGCATCATGATCGGTGTCAGGAGTAAAAACGGGGAGATGCTGCTTGCTTCTCTGTAGGATTGAGAAAAGAAAAGAAAAACAACGTCCTTTAAGGCAAGAATAAGAAAACCAAGCGAAAACATGCCAAAGGAAACATAATCGAAAACCCTGGCAAAGACTTCTCTGTTTTCTGAATTTTTCTCGAAGTGTTCATAAGCGTATGGGCCCCATACCGTATAAAACCCAGAACTGAACAGAGAAAGAACGGACACCAGTTTGAACGCAGTAGAATACAATCCGATTTCGATGAAATCAACGTACATTCTAAGAACAATCCTGTCTATCCAGCTTAAAAGCCACGAGAGAAGTCCTGAAAAAACAAATGGATAGCTGTATTTGATTATCTCCAGAACAAGACCTTTTCCCAACCGAACAGGAAACCAGTAACTCCTTTCAAAGAGCATCCCAAGTATCAAACTCACAGTTACAGAAAAAAGCTGTGCATAGAGTATCGAATAGAAATCTCTTGATATCAGAAAGGCAAATATAAGGATGAAACCAGCGTAAGACAAAGATTCAACTATCAGAAGTGAAGAATAAAGAAAACCCTTCCCTTTCATCCTTATGAGTGTCAGGTTGAAGTTTTGAAAGATTCCAACAAGGACATTTATGGAGAGAAGAACATGAAGACCGGCATCTGTATTGCCAACCAGAAAAGAATTCACCTGGTGTCTGAAAAGGAAAAGAACAGCGCTGATAATCACCCACAAACCTATGGGAACAGACAGGCAACTCCAGAGAAGTTTACTTCTTTCCTCTTCTGACTTTTGAAAGTAAAATCTCATGAAGGCGTTTGGAGTTCCAAAGAAAGATACCAGGCTCAGTATGGAATACAGCGTTGAATACATGGAAGCCTTTCCAAACTCTGAAGGATTTATCAACCACGATACAACAGGGACCGTTATAAAAGAAATGATCAGTCTGATCCATAAGCCAATCGAAAAGGAAAAATAGCTCTTCAGAAGTCTGTTCATTGCTTTGTCGCTCCTTAAGAGATACTAATGATACTCAGAATTTGATTAGCAATGGTTTTTCTATCCAGTTTCTCTCTCCAAAAAATTGCTATACTTTCTGAATTTCTTTTTCCAATTTCCCATAGAGAAGCTTCGTATATTAGAGCAGCCAGTAAATCTTGCCATTTCTCACTTATGGAAACTGTTCCGGAAAATCCGTTGTGAATCATATAATCAAAAGATTCAATAGGAGAAGCTACAAGCGTTGAACCCAAGCACAAAGCCTCTGCAGCTGCAATACTAAATCCTTCCCATCTGGAAGCAGAAAAAAATATCTTTGCTTTTTTTGAATAATTTATGATTTCGGAATTTGGTATCCTACCAACTATATATAATTTTTCAAGATTGCTTGTTGCGTATTTTTTAATATATTTTTGCAAAATTCTCTCTCCGGGACCTATTAAAACAGCTTCCCATGAAGGCTGTATCTTCAGGAATTCTACCAGTGCTTTAACAAGATCTTTTGGATTTTTCTGTGCCTCGTCATTCCATCTTCCTACAGAAACTATGACGTTTTGTTTCTGAAGGCTCAAATCATTTCTAGTGAAAACAGGAGCAACGGGGTTTGGAATTACAACTATTTTGTCAATTAAGTCATATCTTCCAAGGTAGGAATAGACTGTAACAAGATTAGTGGCAGCTTTTGGAGATTCGATAATGATTTTTGATGCTAATTCTGATTGTCTCAGGAAACCATAGTATAAATGTTTGCGCAATCCTTTATTAAATCTGGTTAGTGTAGTTTTTATTTTCATTTTTGATACTTTTGCTAAGAAAAACGGGTTCCAAAGGTTTTCTATATAGAATTTGTAGATCGGATGCATCAATTTATAAGTGATCCCATATCTTCCAATGCTATCACATTTAATAATAACCTTTGTAACCCTTGATGCTACTTCAACCCAGTTTGTATATCCGTGAGAAAGCCATGTGTACATTATAACAAGATCAAATTTAGAAAAAATCTCTCTTGCTTGTTTTAGATCAATATTTGAAATGACGTTTACGTTTTCGTTGTGATCAACCAACTCTCCTCGTCCATTGGTCAAAAGTGCCGTGTCGTGTCCTATTTCTCTCAATCCAAGAGCAATCTGACCATAACATTTGTTTAATTCAAATTTTTCAAAATTTGGAAGCCATATTCCTATCCTCACTGTTTCTACCTCCAAACTTTTTTGATTGGAAAGTATTGAATATATTCACTAACTACCTGTTTCCACTCCCTCATTGCTATACCTGCTGTCTCTTCCCATCCAAAATTATCCAGCACAGAAAACCTCGGTCTTTTTGCGGGCAGGTTGAAATCTTCTTGTTTAGCCCTTTTGAGTTCTCCGCTCCATCCGATTTTACTTAAAATAAACTCGGCCCACTCATATCTTGAACAATACCCACTGTTTGTTATATGGTAAAGCCCATAGGCTTTCTGTTTTATTAATTCCCAGGTTGCTCTTGCAAGATCTGGTGCGTATGTTGGAGAACTTACTTCGTCATCCACTATTTTCAGCACCTGGCTTTTCTTACTCCACTCAATAACCTTCTTAACGAAATTCATCCCGTCTCCAAAGACCCAACTTGTTCTTATGAGATAGAACTTGCTTGCTATGCTCATCAAAAACCTTTCACCAAGAACTTTACTTTCACCGTATCTGTTTATTGGATCGGGTGTGTCGTAAATGGTGTAGGGAGAACCCTTTTCACCTGAGAACACGTAATCTGTGGAGTAATGTACCAGTTCGGCGTCTATCTCATTTGCCACAATTGCAAGATTTCTGGGTCCAAGTCCGTTCACAAGGTAGGCAGTTTTCCAGTCTCTTTCTGCTTCGTCCACTTTGTTGTAGGCAGCACAGTTGATTATGTGGGTTATTTCCGGGTTCTTTGAGACAAATTCCCTGATCTTTCTGAGATCTGTTATGTCAAGTTCTTCTTTCGGTGCTGCTATGAATTCAACTTTCTCGTTTTTGAACAGTTCCTGAAAGGCTCTTCCAAGTTGTCCATTCGCTCCTGTTATAAGAACCTTCATTCCTTCAATCTCTCCCCGTACATTCGTTCGTAGTAGTTCATGTATTCACCGTTTATGATTTCCTCCCACCAGGAACGATTCTCTAGATACCATTTTATCGTGCTCTTCAAACCTTCCTCGAAGGATATTTTCGGTGACCAGCCAAATTCTTTTTTCATTCTGGAGATGTCAAGGGCGTATCTTCTATCGTGTCCAGGACGATCCTTCACGAACCTGATCAGACTCTCTGGCTTTCCAAGTTCCTTCAAAATCATCCGGACTACATCTATATTCGCTCTTTCGTTTTCTCCACCTATGTTGTAGATCTCTCCTTCTTTTCCTCTGTGAATGATAATATCGATCGCTTCGCAGTGGTCTTTCACGTGTATCCAGTCTCTGACATTTCTCCCGTCTCCGTAAACGGGCAGAGGTCTATCGTGGATAGCGTTGATAATCATCAATGGAATCAACTTTTCAGGGAACTGGTATGGACCGTAATTGTTGGAACAGCGAGATATAGTAACAGGAAGTCCGTAAGTTCTGTGGTAGGCCATGACGAGAAGATCGGCAGAGGCTTTAGAGGCAGAATATGGAGAAGAAGGTTTTAACGGGCTTTTTTCTGTGAACTTCAGATCGGGTCTGTCCAGTGGAAGATCTCCGTACACCTCGTCTGTTGAAACCTGGTGGAATCTTTTGATGCCGTACTTTCTGCAAGCGTCCATCAAAACCTGTGTGCCTATGATGTTGGTCTTGAGAAAGATCTCCGGATCTTCGATGGATCTATCCACATGCGACTCCGCAGCGAAGTTCACAACGACATCTGGCTTTTCTTCCTCGAACACCCTGTAAACCAGTTCCCTGTCACATATGTCTCCCTTTATGAAGTGGAAATTCTCTCTATTCAACGCACTTTCCAGATTTCGCAGATTTCCAGCGTAGGTGAGCTTGTCAAGACAGATAATTCTGTAATCTGGATGTTTTTCCAGCATGTAGTGTATGAAGTTGCTTCCTATGAATCCTGCCCCACCTGTGACGAGAATTCTCACTGTTCATCACCACCATAGACAAAGTTACAGTCACTGTCTTTTAAAAACGGAGCGTTTCTGTCCTTTTCTGAGAGGATAGGTTCTTCTATTGGCCAGTCGATTCCTATATCCGGATCGTTCCATCTGATGCTTCTGTCATGTTCTTTAGAATAGTATTGATCGACTTTGTACTGCACTTCTACATCATCGGTGAGAGTTAGGAAGGCATGACCAAAGCCTTTTGGAATGAAGAGCATTCTTTTGTTCTCTTCTGAGAGTTCTACCATGATCCATTTTTTGTACGTGGGTGAACCCTTTCTCAAGTCAACTGCCACATCGAGGATTTTTCCCCTTGTACACCTTACGAGTTTTGCCTGTGCCACCGGATTATTCTGGAAGTGTATTCCCCGGAGGGTTCCTTTTCTCTTAGAGTAGGAGTGATTATCCTGGACGAACACAGCATCTATTCCAAGCTCTTTGAATACTCTGTAAGAATAACTTTCCATGAACCAACCACGTTCGTCTTCAAAGACTCTGGGTTCTATAATCAAAACTCCTGGCAAATCTGTTTCTATGATCTTCATTTCTCTTCCCTCCGGTATATAATTTTACCTTCTGCAACTCTCCTCAGATATTCTCCATAGACGGAATTTTTGTACCTTTCAGCAGCTTTTAAGAGTTCTTCTCTTGAGATCCAGCCGTTTCTGAAAGCAACCTCTTCCGGAGATGCGATTATGATGTTCTGTCTTTTTTGAACAATCCTCACAAATTCTGAAGCTTCGAGCATGGCATCCGCTGTTCCTGTGTCGAACCAAGCAAATCCCCTTCCAAGTATTTTCACTTCGAGAAGACCTTTTTCCAGATACAGCTTGTTCAGGTCTGTTATCTCGAGCTCCCCTCTCTTGCTGGGCTTCAGGGTTTTGGCAAGAGCAGAGACACCTTTCGGATAAAAATAAAGTCCCACGACTGCATAGTTCGATCTGGGGTTTTTAGGTTTCTCTTCTATGGAAAGCACCTTTCCTGTTTCGTCAAACTCAACAATTCCAAATCTTTCAGGATCATCAACGTAGTAGGCAAAAATAGTAGCTTTCTCCGTGTTACTGCTTGCCTCTCTGAGAAGTTTTGTAAGGTCGTGTCCAAAAAAGATGTTGTCTCCAAGAACAAGAGCACTCGGATCGTCCCCTATGAACTTTTCCCCTATTATAAAAGCTTCCGCTATACCCCTTGGTTCAGATTGCTCAGCGTATTCGAGATGAATTCCAAATTGACTTCCATCACCGAGAAGTCTTTGGAAATTTGGAAGATCCCTCGGTGTTGATATGATAAGAATCTCTCTTATTCCAGCCAGCATGAGCGTGGTGAGTGGATAATAGATCATGGGCTTGTCATATATGGGTAACAGTTGCTTACTAGTTATAAGGGTCATAGGGTACAGGCGCGTTCCGGCTCCACCAGCTAGAATAATTCCTTTACGCATTTAAACCACCTCTTTATTTTGCAAAGAATTGGCCAGAGAAAAAATTCCCTATAGATAATTCCTATTCTCACCAAAGATAAGCGAATCTTGCCATAACCTCTGTATTCTCTGAAGTAGTACAAATCTGATTCCAGTTGTATTAGCTTTCTTTTCTTCCCTAAAGCAGATGTAGAAGCTTCATGTAGATGTTTCACATGAACCTTATCGGTATATGCGACTTTGTATCCCGCTTTGTAGAGTTTCTCAGATAGTATCATTTCTTCAGCATACAAGAAAGTATTCTCATCAAACCAACCCACTTTGTTTAAAACGTCGAGGTTCATAAGCATGAAACACCCAGTCAACCGGTAGGGATATGTGATTTCGGAATTTTGTAACTTTCTTATGAACATTCTGGCTCTAATCTTTTCATATGGATAAAGAATAGGGTAAAGAACTGGGTATAGGAAATAGTCATAGATTCCCGGCTTCTGATATGGTCCCTGCCGTTTTCCATCCGGACCGATTACTTTCGGCCCAATTACAGCTATTTTGTCATCCTTATGTACGAGATCAAACAGGATCTTCAACAGAGGTTTTTCTAATATAACATCATTATTCATAACAACAGCCCATTTGTAGCCTAAACTCCTTGCCAACTTCAAGCCAAGATTGTTCCCCCGAGCATATCCATAATTCTTATTGGCAAGGAGAAGTATATTCCGAAACTCCGTAGACTGGTTTGAAAGGTTATTCGATCTCACTACTTCGTCCTCGTTCAGGATTCTCCAACCATTTTCTGCCGCGTATGTAACTATTTTGCCCCTTTCAATAGGGTCGGAATTGTTATCAACGACTATTATTCCGTGTTCATCACCCTCCACTTTTCTTACGTTCTCCACACAGTCTATGGACATATCTGATTTGTTCCAGTTCAATACAACGAATGCCACCTTCATACGGAACCTCCTCCCGGGTTATTTTTACTTTAAACTTGAGAGCCATTCTTACCAGGCAGTCCAGCCTCCTCAACAACACCGCGAATAGTGTGAATTCTCACGGGAATATTTTGAAGAACAGCCGGAATCAATACGAGATGCTGTACATAGCCATGCGTGTGTATAATTGATGGCTTCAGATTTTTGATAATTTTCCAGATCCGTGACATGGTTTTGATGTAATACAAGTAGCGTTTCCACCTATCAGTTTCCACGCATTCGGATAGTGTCATATCGGTTGTGTAAACCTTGATACTTGTTTCAGTGAGCATCTCTTCCTCTGGCCAGTACGTGTCCTGGATGACATTTAGCACGCTGACTTCAAATTTCGATCGATCTGAGAACCCTGCCAGATCAGTCACTAACTTTTCGACACCACCTGCGGCAGGGGAACCACACGGAACAATTTTATCATCCCGACTGCTTCCCGCTGTCATCCTGCGGAAGAACCGTTTCGATCTTCTTACACCAGTGCCGGATCACGGATGAAAGGTATTTCTTGATCCTTTATAAGCGGGAATTACGAAGCTTATGAACATGCATTCAACACCTTCTTCTTCTCTTTAGTTACTGATATCTCTCCCGTGAACTCATTTTACTTAAGGCTCAACCAGAAGACTCTTTTGCTCTTAGAACAGCCGTTCAATCGCGCCGAACGGCCTGTATAATTTGTCTGTAAAGCTCGGTCTCTCTTTCGACGACCTTCACCCATGTGAATCCTTTTGCCCTTTCCAGAAGTCTGTTCATATCATATACTTACTCTTAAAACTTCTACCGCTCTTTTCACAAACATCTCTTCAAAGTTATCTCCTTCCTCGACAACGTACTCTGGAAAACCTATCGCTTCTGGAATTCCTCCGTTGCTACTTCCAATCACACATGTTCCACAAGCTTGGGCTTCTATTACAACAGCACCAAAACCTTCTTCTCTGCTTGGAAGCATCATCACATCCATTGCGTTCATGTACTTTGCCACATCTTTCTGTGGAAGTCTTCCTGTAAAGATGATGTTCAAGCCTTTCGTTTCTTTTTCGATCTTTTTTCTCAACGGCCCATCTCCAACTATGATGAAGAACATCTCTGGTATCTCTTTTGCAATGAGATGGAATATCTCTCCCAGTTTATCTGCTCGCTTTATCGGTATGAGGTTTCCTACAAAGCCCACGTACTTGTAGCCTTCTCTGTGTATTCCAAGTTCTTTTCTTACAGCTTTTTTGTCCATGGGTTTGAATATTGTCTCGTCGTAGCCGTTTGGAATCACAACAGCGTTTTTGCCGGAAAATCCTAAAGATTTTGCTTTTTCAAGAAGCGCCTTACTAACAAATATCGTTGCCGATGCGCTTTCAAAGATAGACACGTATATCTCTCTTCTCCGTGGCATGAGAATATTAACATCACTTCCGTGTAAGGTGACAACGAAAGGTTTCCCGTACTTTTCCGCTAAGATCTTTGCTATTAAACCTGCTGGAACACTGTACATACCGTGGGCGTGTATCAGATCGTACTCTCTGAAATCGAACGATTGTTCAATCGCTCCGACAAATCGCTTCGCAATCTTTACAAAATAGCTTCGAGAGATTTTGTTCATCAGTACTGTATGCAAGTTTCTGTGAATCAGAACAGGTTTGAACTTCACTCTCTCATATTCTTCCAATGGATATTCTCCATTCTGCTTCTTCAAGAGTTTCTTCAATAGAACCACCAATTTGCTATTCTCATAGGCTGGTGAAACAGCATCGAAGTTCACACCATAAGTCTTGTAATGTTTCAATCTTTGGACAATGAAGATTCCAGAATTTGGATTTGAAACCTTTGGAAAAAGATTGGTGATGAGGAGAGTGTTCATATTTTGAAGTTAGCTCCAGCTATATTTGTCCTTCCGCAAAGTTTTCTTAGTTTATCAGTAGAAACAATCTATTTTCACCAGAATTCAAATTTTCTATAATTATTTTTGGAGGAAAAATCTTTTCAACATTTCCTGTACTTCTTTTGATTTTCTTGTTATGTAATCTTGATAAATTATTTCTTGATTCTTCGAAATTTCTTTAGCGAAATCCTTATTGGTTAAAAGACATCTTATTTTTTCTGCAAAATCTTCTGGTGTATCAGCTATTAGCAACTTTTCTTTTTTAAAATCATAATCCTTAGCTACAAATGAAGTCATAACTGTAGGCACTCCACTTGCTATAGCCTCTAACACTTTTATTTTTGCGCCTGAACCTGTGAATATTGGTATTACTATGGCATCACTCATTTTGTAGTATTTTTCTACGTTGTCGACCGTACCAGTTACTATTATGTTTTGGGGATATTTCTTTTGAAGTTTGAAAATACTAGGAACAGGATTTCGACCGACAATATAAAACTTCAAATCTTCCATTTTAACGATGAGTTTAGGAAGAACATTTTCCACAAAGAAATGCACACCTAGAATATTGGGATACCAATCCATACTTCCAATAAAAGAAATGATGTTTTGTGCTTCATCAAGGTTATTGAATAGACCCGTTGAAAAATCAAAGAGGGGGGGAATAACGAGAATCTTATCATTCTTTATTCCAAAATGCTTTACAAAATATTGCTTATCATACTCAGATATACTTATTACAAGATCTACTTGTGCTAGTACTTGCTTTTCAAAATTTTCTACAATTTTTTTCTTTAATCTGCTTATAAACCTTCTAATGGTGTCTTTTCCATAAATACCGAGTTCATGCATGATTAGTGATTCAACATTGTGTTCTATTAAGATAATTTTGCTTTTTGATGGCAAAATTTTATGGATATCCTCTAGATAAACAGCAGATGGGAGGTTTGCAAACAGGATAAATTCTGGTGATAAGTTCTTTATCACCTCGCACAGAGAATCGGCGAAATCTCGACGATAATAACGTGCACAATATGGATTTTTCGCAGGAAAAATTAATTCGTGAAATTTTGAAAATCTATTGTCGATATAATTAAAAAAACTATCATAACTAGGCTTTTCTTCAATGTTAACATCATTATTTAGTGAGAACCAAACTGAAATTTCTGGATTGTAGCCAAGATTTTTTAGAGCTTTTTGCATATTTTCAATAACTCCTGAAACGTAGATCCAAGGAGCCACGTTCCTCAACGGAGGAATTGTTGAAACAACCAATAATCTCATAATTTTATCTTACTCATGCCCTCCTTTTTCTATAATTTCAAGCATTGTTCTTAATCTCTGTTCGTATGTATGCTCCATGAGAGCTCTCTTTTGTCCTTTCTCTCGGATTTTTTCACGCTTTTCTGAATTTTTCAGATAGTGGTCTATCTTATCAATCATATCATTCAAAGAGTAGTACACCTCTATTTCTTCACCTATTACAAAGAGATCTTCAAGACACTTTCGATAAGGCGTTAACAGAAAACCTCCAGCACCCGTGATTTCGAAAACGCGAACATTCACACTTTCTATTTCTCCCGGATGAAGGGTGTTGAGGGATATTTTAGCATACCTCCAGGCTTTTGCTTTTTCCTCGTTTGCAAGATAACGACCTGTATAAATGCCCAAGAGTTGATTGCTTGTGTTTACATAATATGGTGGAGGGGATCCATAAATCTTTATAGAATACTTTCCCGTTGAAACCAGCTTTTCCAGAATAGGAACTCTAAAAGAGTGCAAATTCGCCACAACGGATATATCGCAGCCGTAACTCTCTTCATCTTTTGGATCGTACTTTGGAACCTTATGTAAATCTGGATTAAACGCTTCCGGGAGGTAGAAAACGTTTTTGAATCCATAAAATTCACGCAAATATCTTACTACATATGGATCTTTAAAAAACATAAAATCATACCCCGCAGTCATAAAATAGCCCCTTCCAAAATTAGAAACGGCATCTGGAAACCATAAAACAATAGTGGCTTTCGTTGTTTTCTTTATTTCCCTTATTTCTTCGTATGTAAAATAATCATACGTACTTATTATCAAATCGATCTCTTTTAATTCCGATATATGGTTCAGAATATGTTTTAAAAGAACCTTTCTTACTGTCCTAATAGTGTTAATTCCAATTTCAAATAATTTTCTTCGATAAGTTCTAAACATTCTCATGAAATTTCTATCTGCATGAACCTTAGGGCCAAATTCTATACCATAAGCATCGTACCCTATTTTTCTTAACGTATAAAGAATGTGATATCCCATCTCTTCGGTAGTAAATTTACCGACTACTGCTACCTTCAAATTTCCACCTCCTGATCAGCAAATTCATGATCAAATTCTATTTGTAAAGTCTACAAAATTTTCAACAAACGTCTTCCAGCTATACCCCCTTGCAACTTTATAAAGCTCTTCTGCTGTTTTTTTTAAAGTAGTGTCATCTACACTTTCCAGAATTTGTAATAAATCACTTACCCCGGTTCTTACATCAAAGTACAAACCCTTTCCATGTGTTATTTCATAAAGAACAGGTATGTTACTCATAATTACCGGTGTCTTCCGAATGGCTGCTTCAAGTGGCGGTAAACCGAAACCGTCATAACGTGAAGGGTAAATAAAAAGTCTGGCATTTTTGTATAACATTTCTTTTTCACTATCCGATATAAATCCCTTGTAAATAACATTGGGGTTTGTTTGCAGGACTTTTTTTAATTTGATTTCTATAGCCCTATCGTCTATAACACCAGCTAAGACAAGCTTGTATCTGTTGTAGTTGTATCTATCATACAAATCAAGCAAAATATCCGTTCCTTTCCAATAAGAAAGTCTTCCGATGAATAATATATAATCATCCTGTGGTTTTTGATATTCAGCATAAGATGAACTATGAGAGGGGAGAGAAATGCCATTGTATATAACTTTTACCCGTGTTTTTTTGATCTCTTTTGGAAAAAATAATTCTAATGAAGCTAGTGTAAAAGCTGAGGGAACAATGACTCCATCAACATTTTTCAAAGTATCACCTATAAGTTTTTTGAAAATTATCTTTTTTAAGAAAGATCTCTTGCTTACCGGATGTAGAGTAAACAAATCATGAATCATAGTTATAAATTTTGTTTTGCTATTTATTCGTTGAAAGGGATAATAGCTTAATGGATTCCAAAAAAAATCAGGATTGTATTTTCTTATGATTTGCCTGGTTCCTGGAAGGTATCTGAAAATAAAGTCTACGATAGAAAAATTATCACTGTTTAATCCTGAATTAAAAACCACATCTGAGATTCCTAATTGCTGTATATAGCTTTTGTCTATCTCTTTTGGTAAGATCAGAACTATTTTGTAAGTTTTTGACAGTAGTGGCAAAGTGTTTTCTAATATATTTGCAATGCTCTTCAAAACTGGAAAGCACAATGAAGTTCCATCTATGAAGATTGTTTTCATTCGGACACCTCCTGAAATTCGTCTTCCATTAAAGACCAAAAAGTAATTCCATGATTTTCTTTCCGTGTTCAACAAAGATTCTCGTATCAGTTTCTCCAACATAAATGGAAACATTGTAGATGTACAATATGACAATTGAGATTATGAGGAAGTAATAGACAAGATATCTAAATTCCAGTTCTCCAAAACCATGCACTTTTATCGATTTTAGTGATTTTACTCTCTCGAAAAACCATATGGAAAACGATATGAGGCCAAAGAAAACGAAATAGTTTGTGAATCTGATGAGACTTGGATTGAACGCAAAAATACTTCTAAAAATTTGCCCAAAATAGAACATATTGAACGATGAATTATAAAACTTTCGTACTGACTCATCTTCAATACGGATTGGGAAAATAATTTGAAACAGCAACAGAATTAAATAATATCCTCCTTTTGCAAGCACAGATAAGGCTTCTTTGAATCCAAACTGTGAGCTTAAGGATACATAATAAGCGTATCTTTCGTATATGTCAATATTACTAAGGACGATCAAAAGGATTTGTTCAGTTATGTTTTTAAATATGGGTGTGAATCCCAGTAGGGTGATTAGGGAGAAAACCAAAAGATAAAATCTTTTGGAGAAGAACTTCTTAGAAATATTTACGATAGAAATAAAAACCAGAAAGTACAGTATGCTGCTGTAGTGGGTTATGAAAGCGAGAGCAAAGAAGATAAATGAAAGACCTCGTTTTTTCCCTTTTAGTGTAAGAAACAGAATCGAAGCATATACTGAAAATGAAATTGCCAAGGATTGTCTAATAGTTATGAATTGAGAAAAGTACAACCCGGGAGTTACAATATACAAAGCGAAGGTAAGTACATAAACAAATCTTTTAGTCTTGCAAACAGACTCAACAGTCTCAAGTGAAAGTAAAATAAATGTAAAGGTTAATAGAGAGAATAACCAAAATAGAAAACGTTCATCTAAAGATAGCACATGACAAAATTTTGAAAGTATGTTAAACATAGGTTCATAAACATAAATTTGATTTGAATGTGCTAAAGCATATCTGTGCCTATCTGGTGAAACTTCACCAGAAAAGCCGGTAAAAATGCTTAGGAGAAGAGAGTAAAAGTATATCAGCAGACGACTCCTTCTTCCAAGCACTGTCACTGCAAGAGTTATGACGAGTATGAAAAGGTATGGCAATAGACCTATTAATCCCATAACCTTTTTCTCAACCCTTCTTGTATAGTCTCACATAACCTTCCACTTGATTGTCAATTTTAAAATCTTTTGCTCTCTCAACAGCTGCTTGCCCGATTTTTTGTTTTATTGACTCGAAATTTTCCAGTATAAAATTTATCTTTGTGGCAATTTCCTTATAATCAAATCCTGTGAGAAAACCATTGATTTTATCTTCGATTATGTCTTCAGGACCTCCGCATCTAGTTGAGACAACTATCTTCCCAAGGGACATAGCTTCCAAGATGACCAATCCAAAACCTTCCTCGTCCGATGTCAACAAAAACACATCAAAATCTGCCATTAGTTCTATAGCATCTTTTCTGAAGCCAAGAATTTTGACTTTTTCCTTCAACCAGGGTCTTTCATCAAGATACTGCTGAACTTGCTTTGCGTAGAAATCTTCTACTATACTTCCACCTATCCATACAAAAATCACATCATCCATTTCCTGGACAACTCTTTCTGCAACCTGAAGAAATCGCACAGGATTTTTCGGCCTATCAAGTCTTGCCACATTTCCTACTATTTTTACGTTTTCTGGTATGCCAAGTTCCTTTCTCAGTTTTCCTTTAGGTGCAGGTGGTTGAGGAATTAAAGCGTTTGGGATGATGACGTATTGAGAATCTTTCCCTATTTTCCATTTTTTTGCTTTCAGAAGATCTCTGTGGCAAAGCAAAACAATTTTGTCAAAAAAAATTGCAGCGAACCTTTCGGCAAGGATGAGAAAGCTTCTTTTTAAACCGCTGTACTGTTCGATATGCCACCAACCATGGACTGTTGCGTATATTCCTTTAACCCCAGAAAGTTTTGCGGCCAGTCCTCCAAGGACCCGAACCTTCGACATGTGCAGGTGAACCACATCATATTTGCCTTCTTTTATTATTTTCAGCAGCTCAAAGAATGCCTTTAGGTCTTTTATTGGAGAAATTTCTCTCACAAGATCTGGAACAATATGGACAACTACTCCCAGTCTCTTCAATTCGTTAATTAGAAGACCATTTTCTTTTCCACAAGCAACTTCTACTTCTATGATATCACTGTATTTTTCTTTGATACCGTATATGAGATTATATACAACCTTTTGAGCACCAGCCCAATCCGAACGAGTTAAAACCTGAAGGCACCTTATCTTGCGATTTTTGCTCATGAAAGTCTCTCCTTATCTGAAAAGTTTCCTCAGGTTCTCTTTCGAAAACAATCCCAAAATATAATGAAGAACAGAGATTACCAGTAATCCATAATCTTTTGTGTCGAGTGCATAATAAGTCATGCGTTCGTCGAAGAACTTGAAAAAACTTGGCTGCAGTTTAAAACGATTCCTTGCTCTTATGAAATACAGTATATCGGCTGGAAAGAACCATCTCATGTATTTTCCTGTTTCATAAGAAAAATCGCACATTTCAATTTTTTCCCCTACAAGGCTTTCACAGAACCAGAGAGGAAAATTGACACCGCAGAATATCGGTAACGTGATCGATCCCCAGGTTCTCGGGTTTATTTCCAGAACTTTGTAATCACCTGTAGAAGGGTTGTACTTGTATTCAACCATCGCAAAACCTTCCCAGCCTATGGTATCCAGTATGGTTTTCCCAACTTTTCTCAGTCTTTCATTTCTCACGCTCTCACAAACCACACTTGGTCCACCCTCTGGGGGATACTCTCTGATTCTCCTATGTACAAACGAGGCTATGCACTTATTCTCCTCATTGTAAAGATAAGAAGCACCGTATCCGGAGTAACCTTCTGGAACAAATTCCTGAACAATGTAGTTCTCAGTGTTGTTCTCCTTTTTGATTTCTTCAATAACCTGTTCGAGTTCTAATTTTGATTTTACCCTTTTCAACCCTTCTGATCCTCTACCTTTCCTAGGTTTGATGACAAGTGGAGTAGGGAGTTCTTTCCAAGCTTTGTTTTCACAAACTTCTGAAAGCAGCCAGGTTCTTGGTACAGAAACGTTAATCTTCGTTAGAAATTGATACGTTTGATATTTGTCCCTGAAGATTTTGAATTTCTCATAATCAGGTATCAACGTTTTGACTTCCTCTTTTACGAGATCTTTTTTCGAACTCAAAATTTCTACACTTTCATCTTCTAGGGGAATTATTATCTCGATATTTTCCTTCTTCACAATTTCAAGAATTTTTGTGAGATAGTGATCAGATTCGTAAGGATCCATCTGGAAATATCCTGAGACGTATTTTGAATATCTAACTGGTATAAACTTTTTATGAGACGCAACAAATACCTCGTATTTACCATTCATACCGAGGGATTGAACAAACGGTATAGCTTTTCTACTGTGTGCATCGAGTATCAAAACTCTGACACCACTCATGCAAACACCTTCTTGATGACTGCTTTTACAAATCCTCTACTCTTACCGTGTAAACGATACTTCTTGTTGAACAGATCCAGCAAGTCCTTTTTGTTTCGTAGAAAGACTTTCGTTTTCACGTCAAATTCGACAAAACAGTTACCTACTTCTCCTGGTCTGTGTGCGTCTGATCCTGCGGCTTTCGGTTTTTTATATTTATCTGCGATTTTTGAAACCAGAAATCTTTCCATTTGGAAGAGGGATTTGTAATTCAGCACTTCCAACACATCTATCTGATCGATTATTTTTATTGTTTTCCTAAGGCCAATTGCTTTCCTGTAGACATCTAATGGATGAGGGATGTAAATTACTCCGTCCTGCTTTTTTATGGCCGTTATCGTCTCTTCCAACGATAGTCCAGGAGTCACCTTCTCTTTGAGAAAAAATCCTACGATCTCCCCTTCGGATGTTGCTATCTCTTCTCCTGGAATTATAAGAACACCACCAACTACCTCGGGTTTCGAAGAAAGAAGTTCGTTGTGATCACATAGAAACACGATATCTATTTGCTTTTGCCTGGCAGAGTAAGCAATATCTTCTAATTTTGAATCGCAGTCGTACGAGAGAAAACTATGGACATGGAAATCTATTTTCAAGTATTCGTCACCCCATCTGAGATATAATCCCTGAATCTAAGAAATTTCCAACCGTTTTTTTGACTCTCCTGGAGAAATTTCTCTAGTTTCAGATGAGTTCTTCTCAGACCCACGTAATGTCTGAATTTATTGAACCATGGAATGTTATTCACTTTCGGTTGGTCGGGATCAAATTCCCACGGGTGAAAATACATAACTAGAAGATCATGATCCTTCATGTATGATAAGACAAGTTTTCTGTAGAGACTGAACGGATAAAGTCGGAAATATCCTCCCCCTGCAATTGAGAGTTCTATCTTTCCTCTTTTCCAAACACTCAGGGGAATCTCAAGAAGTTTTTCCTTTAAAACAAATGGTTTTTGTGAGTTGATTCCCAATTGACCATATCTTTTGTTTTTCGAGAAAGGATGGTAACTTGAATCGTACAGGAATCCATTTTCGTTCAATGCATCTATTACTTCTTCTGTTATGGAAAAATTTGGTGCTCGATAACCAAGTATTTTTTCATCGATTATGCTCTCAAGAATCTCCTTGCTCTTTCTTATATCTTCAAAAATTTCTTCATGTGTAAGGTTATAGTTCAGAATGTGGCCGTATCCGTGCGAAGCGATCTCGTGCCCATCTGAGTGAATCATTTTGACAAGACCTGGAAATCTCTCTGCTATCCATCCAAGAACGAAGAAAGTCGCTTTTACTTTATACTTGTTGAGCAAGTTCAAAATTTTTTCTGTATTTTCCACCACCCTTGATTCACATTCTTCCCATTTTGAGGGTGGAAAGATAGCTCTCAAATTTTCAACTTGAAACCAGTCTTCAACATCGAAGGACAAAAGCACAACCTTTTTTGAGTGAGACACTACTTCGCCCCTCTCCTCCACAGCACAGCCTCCAGTGTTTGAAGGATTATTCTCAGGTCAAGAAAGATGTTTCTGTTTTTCACGTACCAGAGGTCGTAGCTGAGTTTCTTTTTGACTTCATCCAAACTGGAGGAATACTTGTACATGAGCTGAGCCCATCCTGTGATACCGGGTTTCACCTTGTGTCTCAGGTGGTAGAAAGGGATTTGTTTTTCGAATATTTGGACAAATTCCACCTGTTCCGGTCTTGGTCCTACAACGCTCATTTCTCCCCTGAGCACGTTCACAAATTGAAGCACCTCATCGAGTCTGAAGGGTCTGATGAACTTCCCGACTTTCAGTATCCTGTCTTTTTCCTGATCCACGAATTTTGGTGAGTCTTTTTTCTCGTTTCTCATGCTTCGAAACTTTATCATCGTGAAGATCTTTCCGTCTTTCCCCACCCTCTCCTGCTTGAAAACCACCGGCAGCCCATCTTCCAGATATATTATTATAGCAACGATCAGCATGATCGGTGAGAAGACAGCGAGAGCGACAAGCGAGACAACTACATCGAGGATTCTCTTCGCCGGTGAGTCGTCTTTCACACTGCTGAACGCGACTTCGTAGTACTCTCTGAACTTTTCCATGACCACGAGGGGGATTCTCTTGAGGGTCTTTTCCACCAGGTTTGGAAGGTATTCCAGGTTCTCAACGCGGACTTTCTCCAGGATGTGTTCGAACCGGGGGTCTGCGAGGAGAACTGCGTCGTAGAGTTTTTGCTTTGTTTTCAACGTCTCGACGGAGGGATTGATGTACTCAACGAACCTGTATCTTCCAAGAGATTTCTCCTCGACTTCTTTCAGAACGGGTTCGATCTCTTCTCTTCTTCCCAGAACGAGATATCTCTTCACGGGTAGTTTCTTTGTGAACAGTCTGTGCACCAGAACGTTCAAAACGGGAACCCCTGCCACGGAGAACAGGAAGTTCCCGAAGAAATGGTATCTGTTTATTTCGTTTTCGAACAAGGGGTAGAATATCAAAACGATGATGAAGCCCGCTGTTGTTCCCACTACGGTTCTTATCAGCTGTTCGTTGTAACTTTGAAGGCTTTCCGCGTCGTATAGCCTGAAGGCAAAAAAAGAGAGGGTCAAACTTGCGGTGAACAGAAGTCCCAGGTACCAGTTAAAAAAGAGGAGGTTGAATGAGAAAACCACCAGAAAATCTATGAGGATTAACCCGTTCAATCTGCCCCCTCCTCAGTTCGTTTTTAGAGACACCTGTACACTCCTATGCACTTTTCCGCGTACAATGGATCTGTCGCGTACCCATGTCTTTGAAGAAGCCTGAAGTATTTCTCTGGCTCTTTTCTACACTCCCAGGCCTTATTATAACACTCTTTTATAAGAATCAGGTAAGCGATCATACTGTTTTCTGGACTGACAAAAGTTTGAAACATATCGATCGTTTTCACTCCGTCGAACTCTTTCGTTTCCGCTTCAACTCCTCCCTCGAGCCAGGAAAGTTTCTTTATACCAAAAAGGTTGTTTCCCACCGTGTGTCTTCCCCAGCCGGTTTCGAGGGCGGACTGGGCAAGGAGTATCTTCGGATCCATCCCGGTGAGCTTTCCAAGAAGAAAGGCAGTTTCGCCGAATCTTTCGAGAAACTTCTCTTTCATTTTATCACCTCCAGAAAAGAGAAAGCGGGGATGACCCCGCTTTCAGTTTTCGATCTTTTCATCGTCGAGATCTTCTGGATGATACGGCTCTTTGAGGTACTCAGGCTTGAGCACGTTGAAGGGATAATCACAACAGCGAGGAGGTGTTTTCCCTGCTACGATGTCGTTCATCTTTCTGTTTACGATGCACTTGAAGTAGGGTTCGAACTCCCCTTTGTCTTTGTTCCACAGTTTGTGGGCGTAGCAAAACAGGTAACAGATCGTCTGGTAGAGGTCTTCGTAGGAGAGGAACTTGTAGCCGTGTTTCTTGAAGAAATGTCCTGCTTTCTTCTTCAAAGCTGGTTCGTACTTTTGAAGGAGCAAATCGATGGAAAGGTCTTCGTCCTTTATGTTCTCGAGTTTTCTCCTGGTGTGATTAAGCATTGTTCCACACCCGATCGTTGAAGAAGTTCACCACGAAGTCTATGGCGTAGTCCAGGATGTGATCCAGAATATCGTCGTCGAAGGGAAGGTCGATTCCGAAGCTGTCGAAGAGGCTGAAAACGATCTCTTTCACTTCCTCCTTCTTGGACTCACCGTCCCCCGGTCTTTCAACCAGGGAGACGGCGAGCGGGAGGACGTCCTTGAGAAATGGAAGTATTGTCATCATACAGACGCCCTCCCTTCGTTACTGAATGAGATCAAAGAATTCGTTTGAGTTCGTTTCGACTATCACTGCTCTGTCGATCGCGTAGCCTTCCAGGACTTTTGAGTCCAGAAGCGTCTGCATGGCTGTCTGAACCTGATCCGCTGTGAGTCCGTCAGCTGGGCTGTTGACTATGATTCTTCTTCTCTTCCCCTCTGCCTCGTTGTAAAAATCCATGTACAGTCTCTTCATACCACTTCACCTCCTCATATGGTTTCGTACGTGACGAGCTGGGCGGAAACGTAGGTGTAGCTCGAGAGAGAGTCGAGGGTGTTCACCGCGTTCGCAAGATCCTGTGCTGTCGCATTTGGACTGACGGAGATGGTCTGTCTTCTCGTCACGGGGTTTCCGTTTTCGTCCACTTCACCTGTTGCCCACACGATCCTGAGGGCCTTTTCCATGGTAACACCTCCTGTGAAATTTTTTGTGGACTGCGCAGTCCCTCCATTTATTATAGTCCGTGTTTTTGATCCAGATTGTGTAACGGTTGTGTTAGAATGAAAAATCTATTTGATGTATTCAACATATTAGTGAATAAAAATCGCTAAGCGAATTATTTCTGGTTCGGTCTTTTTTCAGACATAAGGTATAATCTTCAACAGAAAAGATGAAGAGGAGGGTTCGAGATGAAAAGAGTGCTGATCTTTCTGTTTCTTCTGGTAGCGGTGTTTTCTCTGCCCTACACCATAAGAAAGGGAGATGTTCTGAGAATCGAAGTGGTGGGATACCCGGATCTGACGAGGGATTGCGCGGTGGACATAGAAGGTGCGATCACGTTTCCGTACGTGGGACGTGTGAAGGTGGAAGGCCTCAGCGTGGATCAGGTAACAGAGCTTCTCAAAGAGAGGCTCTCCAGGAGTTTTTCTGAGCCCGAGGTGATCGTGTCGCTTCAGCAGATCGCACCGAGGAACGTCTACGTCTCCGGCGTTGTGAACAGAGTGGTGGACATGGGAATGGAGGATCTCACAGTTTCAAAGCTTCTTTCTCTTCTTTCGGGGGATATTGACACTTCTCTTGATCTCTCCTCCGTTGATCTTTCGAAGGTGAAGGTTTTGAGAGATGGAAGGGTCTTTGAACTGGATCTCTCTTCGCTTCTCTGGGGTGAGGCTCCCGAGAAAGACGTGGTGCTCCAGGAAAACGATCAGGTGATACTCCCGGAAAAGAGCTACACGGAGTTCGTGAAGGTCGTTGGAGCCGTGGCAAAGCCGGGCATCTATCCCTACAGAAAGGAGATGACTCTGCTCGACGCCATCGCGGAAGCGGGCGGCACCACGCAGGAGAGCTCAGGAAAGATAATCGTCCTCTCGAAAGACAAAACGGTTGAGATATCAGAGAAGGATCTCTATCAAAAGAACCTCCTTTTGAAACCAGGAGACACGGTCCACGTTCAAAAAATCGACGAAAGGTTCGCCTACGTTGTGGGAGCGGTGGCAAGACCCGGAATGTACACCTTCTCCAGAGAAGAGTCTCTCACGCTCAAGAACCTCGTGGCGAAGGCCGGCGGGATCTCTGTTGAGAACAGATATGTAGAGAAGGTTCTGATCACAAGAGATGGAAAGACCACAGAGTACACACCGGAAGTGCTGGACGAGAACGTTCAGCTGAATGTCGGAGATGTCGTTGAGATAAAGAAGTACGAAGAGACAAGAGTATATGTATCAGGATACGTGACACGACCCGGTGTTTACGAGATCTCCCCGAAGGAATCGGTGACCCTGGAAAAGCTCCTCTCGATGGCAGGAGGGTTCAGAGGAAGTGTTGAAGAAATCGATTCGATCGTCATCACAAGAGACGGAAGCGTTGTGGAGATCTCACCAGACAAGCTGGACTTTCCTGTGAAACCCGGCGACATAGTGAACGTGAAGGAGTTCATCCCGAAGAAGGCTTACATCCTCGGGTACGTGAGAAGTCCCGGGCTCTACGCCTTTGGAAAGAGCGAAGCGTTCACGCTGAGAAACCTCATAGCGAAGGCCGGTGGGTTCATCGATGAAAGCCAGGTTGTCTCCGTGAAACTGTCTGGAAAGGAATACTCCCCGGAGGAGATAGTGGAAAAAGACATTCCCCTCGAAGACGGTGTGTTTGTCTACGTGGAGAAGTACACGGACAGGTTCGTTTACATAGTGGGAGACAACGCTGTCAGGAACGGAAGGATGAGCTTTGCTAAGGACGAACCGTTCACACTCTCGACGGCACTGAAGAAGTACGGGGTCGAGGATTTCTCTCTTGTGAAAAGCCTTTCACTCTTGAGAGACGGTGAAGAAAAGAGCTTCGATCCAGAGAAGATATTGACGGAGGATGTTCCTCTCAGGACCGGTGACACGATTCTTGTGAAGACGATACAGACGAAGAGGGTCTATTTCACCGGAGACGTGTACGGATACGTCGATTTTGCGAAAGACGAAGACATCACACTCGAGAAAGCCCTCGCGAGGTTCGGAAAAATACAGAAGAAGTACATAGCGGGATTGAAAGTTCACTCAAACGGAAAGGTGCAGGAGCTGGCGGAAATTACCGATCTTCCGCTCGAAGACGGCGCAGTTGTCGAGGTGGATGTGAAAGAAGCCGTCAGAGTGTACGTGGACGGCTTTGTGAAAGTACCTCAGATGGTTGTCTTCGAGCCCGATGAGTCGGCTCTCTTAGACAGAGCCATTGTGAAGGCGGGAGGGTACAAAGAAGACGCTCTCTTCGAAGCGGGCAATGTGGTCGTTCTGAGAAACGGCAGTGAGATCACCGTTTCTCAAAACCAGCTCAGCTTTTTCGAGCTGAAGGACGGCGACCTTGTGTACGTGAAATACACCGAAAGACCTCACGTTTACGTCTTCGGAGAAGGCATCACGAACACGCTCGTGACCTTCAAAGACGAGGAAACACCAACGCTCAGGAACGTCCTGGGCAAGGTGGGCGGTATAAAGAGCACGGGATCGAGCAGAATCGTTGTTGTGAGTCCAGACGGAGAAAAGAAAGAAGTGGATTATGAAGACGTGATCAACACGGGTGGGCCTGTTCTTGAGAGCGGAAGCGTGGTCTTCGTGCCTCTTGAGACGGAGAACTTCGCCTACGTCGTGGGAGAGGTGGTGAGACCCGGTGCGTACGAACTCAAAGGAGACGTGACACTTCTGAAACTCATCGCACAGGCCGGTGGTCTGAGCAACTGGGCACTAAAGACGAAGGTGATCCTGAGAAGGGGAGAAAACGAGATAGCCTACGACTTCACGAACATAGACGAGGTGCAGAAAGTGAAGATAGAGCCGGGAGACGTGGTGTATGTGCCACCTGTTGAGACGAACTATGTGTACGTGCTCGGTAACGTGAAGACACCGGGTATCGTGAAGGTGGACAGGTATTCAACGGTGTTCGATGTGGTGATGAGGGCCGGTGGGTTCACGGATAGAGCTGCCACGAACAGGATATTCCTCTTCAAAGGAGGACCTCAGGGAGAGGTCACCGTTTGCGATCTCTCGGGAGTTCTTTCTGGAAAGGGTGGAGGTGTGAATCCGAATGTTGCACCGGGTGATGTGGTCTTCGTTCCCGACAACCCGCTTATACAGGTGACAGAGGCGCTCTCCATAGTAAACACCGTGATAAACACGATCAGCAACGTCAAAGACTTCATGGGGTGGTAGTGTGAGGAAAGCCGTTTTATTTTTGAGTGTTCTGCCGTTTTTTGTTTTTGCTGGTACGAATATATCTTTTGATCTCTTCTATGAGAGCAGTTTCAAATGGATGGGGGAGCTGTCTGGGAGTGTCTGGCTCGACGAGAACTGGCAGTTTAACTACAGAGCCGGTGTGGGCAAGGGATTCGATATAGTTCACACTGGGATCATCGATGAACTGAAAAAATTCGTGGAGTTCTACTACTTCCCGGAAGCGAACCTTTCTGGAAAGATAGGCCCCTTCGGACTGAAGGCAGGGATCCTGAACGAAGAGAGAGGTCCAGGGATCGACAAGCTCTTTCTGGACGACAACTCACGTTTTTACGGCTTTCCCGGGTTTTCTCTGAACTACTCCCAAAACAACTGGCACGTTGAATCCCTCTGGCTTCGCATAAACGACGAGAAGAGCTTCAACTACAGAACGGTGGTGTTCGATCTTGGGCTTTTGAAGATCGCATACGAAGACGCTGTGGTTTATCTGAACGAGGTGTTCAACCCTTACTACTTCCTTGTTCCCATACCGACAATCGCCATACAGGAGATCTGGCAGTATCAGGAGGGGTCTCCCTGGAGAGATCCTTCAGAGAACGCAAACGCTCTTATGGGTGGATGGGTTGAGTGGAACTTCGGGGTGGGAAGGGTCTATTTCGAAGCGTTGATAGACGACATGAGCCTGAACAGACTTCTCGGGACGGGAGGTTATCTGAACCCGGACAAGATAGCGCTCCTCCTCGGCGGTGAGTACAGAATGGGTCCCTGGAAGTTCTACGGGGAAGTCTCCGGTGCGAGCGCGTACACCTTCGAAAGGACAAGCTCAAACGTTCCCTACGAGTACACTTACTTTTCCGAAGGAGCTATCGAAGATAGGATGATCGGATACAAATACGGCGAAAATTCCTTCTCTTTGAAGCTCGGCCTTGAACGCACCTTTGGCTGGTACTCTCTCGGTGTGATGTACCACTACCTCGTCTATGGAGACAGAACTCCGGAGGAGCCCTGGCACGGTGAGGAGATGCCGCCGGACACGAAGTGGCTCATCGGCGATCTCACAAAAGAGCACACGGTGAAGGTGTCCCTGAACGCCTTCTTTGGAGAGTACGGAGGAAACGTGGGTGTCTGGTGGAACAGTCTCGACGGACTCGGTCTGGAGGTGAAGCTCGAAGTTGGCTTTTGAAGTGAAGAACATCGTTTTCGATCTTGGAGGGGTCCTGATCGACTGGAGACCGTGTGAGTACCTGATCGAGTCTTTCCCAAAAGAGGTGGCGAGGGTTCTCGAGAAAGAGATCTTCAAGCACGAGGACTGGAAGTTGATGGACAGAGGTGTTCTTCCTGAGAACAAGATGTGGGAAAAGAAGAAGAGAGAGCTTTCTGGGTTCAGAGAGTACGTGGAAAGACTCGAAAGGGAAGTTCCAGAACTTTTGAGACCCATCGAAGAGAACGTGAAACTTCTTCCAGTGCTGAAAAAAAGCTTCAAGCTCTACGCTCTTTCCAACTACGGAAGGATCTACTTCGAGATGGTGAGGAAGAATTACGATTTCTTCGAACTCTTCGACGGCATGGTGATTTCCTCTCATGTGGGCTACCTGAAGCCTGAGAAAGAAATATACCTCGAGCTGATCAGAAGATACAAGATTGTACCTGAAGAGAGCCTCTTCATAGACGACACACCGGAAAACGTCGAGGCCGCAAGAGAACTTGGCTTTCGGGCTGTTCATCTCGAAGAGCCGTTGAGATTGAAAGAGATTCTGATCAGAGAGCTGAAGATTGAACTGTGAGGAGATGATCATGAAAAAGTGGTGGGTTTTCTTTGCTGTGATTGTCTCTTCTGTTTTGTTTTCAGAGCCGATGATCACAGAGCTTGCACCTCAGATGGTTTACGAGTACGTTCTCGAAGGAAAAGCGCTTCCCGGTGTTCTTCCCATGCCTTCTGGTGAGAGAGAAAATAGAGTTTCTCTTGAGGTCTCACCGTTTTTTTATTTCGGGAATTTCGGGGGAAAGACAAAAACGGGATGGTTCGTCCTCTCTGATCCTCCCTGGGAGAACTTCTACCTGTACGAGAACACTCCTTACTTTTTGAACGTTTCTTTCGAGGGCTTTGTGGGAAGGATTTCGTTTTACACAGAGATTCCCTTCACAAACAACTACAGCGACTTTTATCTGGACCTCCACAGCAATGTTCCACCACTGTGGAAAGAACTTTCGAGCGCCGATTCGACTTTTCCGTACACCGCTTACGGTGTTTACGATGGTGAGAATTTCTACGTAGCCGTTGGAAGATCGAAGATCAGATGGGGAAGCGCCGAGTTTCCCACTGCGATCTCGGATGTGAGTCCTTACTTCAGTCATTTCACGTTCTCGACGAAGGCCCAGGTACAGTACACGTTTCACCTGATCTCGATAAATCCCGTTTTGACAACTGAAGAGTGGGAAAAACAGAGCACTCTCAGGCCTGTGAACGCAGATCCTCTCTCTCCGTACACCGAGAAGGTGAAAACCTTGGTAGCCCACAGGTTCGATTTTCACCTTCTTGAGAACTTCAGGTTTGGTGTGGGAGAGCTCACGATGATCGGCGGAAAGTACCCCGACCTTTTCTCAGCGAGTCCCTTCGCAATCTGGCACAACAACTACAACGAGGGCTACACGAACTCTATGGCGGTGTTCGATTTCTCTTACGTTCCTGTGAAGGGCTGGGAGATCCACGGAGAGTTCGCTCTCGACGATCTTGTGGGAACAACTGAGAACGAATCGAAACCAACAGCCTACGCTTTCAACGTGGGAGCAAGAAAGGTGTTTTCTGTGGGAGACTTGAAAGGAGTTCTGGGTGTCGAGTACGCTCTGGCGACGAAGTTCGTCTACAACACGTTCCTACCTTACTTGAAGTTCAACAACAGATTCGTCTACCTTACAAACTTTCCTTCTTCCAGAACGATCGTTGACTATCCGGTGGGGTTTGCCTTCGGACCGGACGCAAGGATCTTCAACGCCTCGCTCGATCTGTTCGGAAAAGATCTGAACCTTGGAGTGGATGCTTTCTACCTGGTGAAAGGGCCGAACACGCTGCAGTCGGAATATCCAAAGGAAGAGGAGGGAGAAACAAAAAAAGTACCCGGTTTGAGCATAAGAGGGAGTGTGAAGAATTTTCTCTTTTCTTTAGAGCTGTTTGAAGGAAGTGCGAGTGTGGGACTCGGCATGAAATGGAAATTCTGAAGGAGGCGAAGAGATGAGGTGGTTTCTTCTTGTGGCAGGTGTGGTAATTCTTGCTGTTGGATGTACGCCACTTGATTTGACAAGTGGTTTGCAGACCCCCGATTCTCTTGTGGTGAAAACGAGAGGGGAACCCGTTGCGGGAAGGTACGCGCTGATCGATGTTCAGGTGCTCGATAAGAGTGGAAATCCTGTTTCTGGCGTGACGGTGGAACTCTACAGGAAGATAAAAAATTCCTACGGTTCTTACTACGTGAAAGAAGATGAAGCGAAAACGGATTCCTTCGGATGGGCTGAACTTTCGTTCTTTTCTCCGAAAGAAGGTAAGTACGATCTTTACGTTCAGGTGAAGGGAAATCCTTTCATCATGGAGAGCTTTTCCCTCGATTTCACCTCTCCTGAATGGCTCTTTGTGGTGTGGATGTGCGGAGACAACAATCTGTGGGGATACGGTGATCAAGACCTTGAAGAGATGGAGAACACCAACAAAAGCGTCTCTGTGGTGGTGTTTTACGATGGAGGAGGTACGAGCGATGGAATTCTGGTTCTCGACGATGATGGTAACTGGAAGGCGATCATGGGAATAACGGGGGTAGACTTCAACAGCGGTTCTTACGAAGATCTCGAGTACTGGTTGAAATATGTCTTTGAAAACTTCTCTTCAACCTACAGAGCTCTGATCATGTGGGATCACGGAAGCGCGTGGATATACGATTCGATATATGCTTCTTCGAAAGCGATCAGTTTTGATGAGACTTCTGAGAGCGCAATAGCGGTGAGAGATCTGAGAGTGGCGCTTGAAAACGTGATCAACAGCGTTCCTGGTGGTCAGACGCTCGACATCCTCGGGTTCGACGCGTGCCTCATGGGTTCTCTGGAGGTGATATACGAGCTCAGAAACACGGCTCAGTACATCGTGGCTTCCAGTTTCAACGAACCAGCGGATGGATGGGACTACTCTTTTCTTGGTAAGATAGCACCAGATAGCACTCCACTGGATGTCTCAAAGATGATAGTTGACAGCTACAGAGAGTACTATTCCTCCTATGATACTTATCAGAACGGGCTGAGTCTTGCGGTGTACGACACTTCACAAGTGGAGAAGTTTGTTCATGATTTAGATTCATTCACTTATGATCTGAAAGCAAACCTAAACGAAGTTAATTCGATCTACAGCGACGTCGTGAAGAGTTACGTTGTTGGTTATTACAATAAAAAAACTGTTCTTGTTGATCTTGGGGATCTTATAGATAAGTTGAGGACAAAACTCTCTACAGTTCCCGATCCATCCTCGTTTGTTGTTTATTCCTACGGTAAAAAAGGTGATCAAGAACTCTCCGCTCCTGTCAGTATCTTTATGCCTGAGAATCTAGCTATTTATCAAACTTATGAGGATGACTACATGACTCTCTCCTTTCCCAGCGACACATGGTGGGATGAGTTTTTAGAATACTGGCTATCGCAATCGTGAGAAAAACAAGAGGAGGGGATTCCCCTCCTCATTTTTCTTCCACGTACGCTGAGTTTCTCTTCGTCAGACCGTTCAGAATGAAGCCGTCTATCTTCTTCAGAGAGTGAAGCATCTTCAAATCCTCCGAGTAGGTGTGTTCGAGCCTGATCACGATGTAGACAGTATCGCTTTTTTCAGCTACCGGAAGGAACTCCGGTGTTCTCTTCAGCGAGGGCGCATCGATGATGATTCTGTCGTAGCTTTGTTTGAGATTCTCTAAGATCTCTGGATCCTTCAAGAGTTCGAACACGTCCCTTTTATCGAAAGAGCCTTCCACATCTTCTTCGGTAAAGAGAAGCACTCTTTCTTTCTTCGAAACAAGATCTGCCATGTGTTTTGCTGTGGTGCTCACACCCGATCCGTCTTCGATAGCGGTGATGAACACCACCTTTCCGGCTTTCACCGCGGGAATTCCGAGGGCTTTTTCTATCACTTCTCTTTTGTTTGTCAGAGGAACTCTTGACACGATCTTTTCCACACCGAGGAGGTACTCCGCCTCACTTTCTGATTTGATTCTTCTGTCTGAGAACTCCGCAAGGAAGACGGCGAGGATGCCAAGAAAGATTCCAAGCACTCCCCCGACCGCGAGGGTGAGCTTTTTGTTCGGCTTCGACGGTGAGAGCGGCGGAACTGCCCAGTCTATGACGTTGACGTTTGCCGTGATCGCCGCTTCAGATATGAGCGACTCGTACTTTGCCTGAAGAAGCGTGGTGTAAATTGTTTCTTTCACTTTGTAATCCCTTTCGAGTTCGATGAGCTGTTGTTCGAGTTCTGGAAGCTTTGAGAGTTCCTTTTCGAGGTCTTCGTAGATCCTTTTGAAGGCTTCGTACTGCGTCTGGTAGAGGATTCTCTCGGACTCGGCTTTTATGAGACTGCTGAGCGCCTCTCCGTAGATGGTGTACCCTGTTTTCTTCACCTGGGATGTGAGGAGTCTTTCGAGTTCCGCTTTGAGCTGTTTCTGGGTTTCTTCGAGTTCCGCTTTCTTCTGGACTACAGCGGGGTTCGATTCGGTGTAGCGCTCCATGAGGCCTGCGAGTTCTATCTGGATGTTGATCAATCTGCTTTTGAGCTGGGAGATGATCGGGTCGAATGTGATGCTGTCTCTGATCTGTTCTATCTCAACATCGAGATCTTTGAGTTCGTTTGAGAAGAATTCAGATTGCTTCTGAGCCGCTTCCATGGCGATTTGAGATTCTTCCATCTTTTGAAGAAGAGAAGCGTAACGTTCTATAAGTGTTTGATACTGTGCTTCAACGGAGTAGATTTTGTTCTGCTCTTTGAATACCTTGAGTTTGTTCTCCGCTTCTTTGAGCTCCTGCTCCACCTTCGGTATCTGTTCTTCGAGGAACTCTTTTTTCGCTCCAAGCTGGGTTTTGGCGATGCTCTCGCTGATCTTCACGTAGTTTTCTACGATCTTGTTTGCCACCTCGGCGGCGAGTTTTGGATCCCGCCAGGTGAATTTAACTTCCAGTATGTTCGAATTTTTCACCGGTTCAACGGTTATGAGCTTTTCTACCATGTAGCTGTAAAGGGAGAGTTTCAAATCGTCTTCTGTGAGACCGTTTTCCATAGCTTTTTTTATATCTTTCTCGTCGAGGAGTTTGTGAACGAGATCGAGCTCGTCTATCACAGCTATGATGTTTCTTCGAGAGAGCATGATCTGTATTTCGTCCTCGAGACTTCCTCCCCCAAAAAGTCCGGAAAGACCTCCGAGAAGACCTTCAACCGAAAGTCCAAGACTCATGCCTTTTTGTGTGGAGACCTTCACTTTTGCAGAGGCTTCGTATTTTGGCGTGGCGAGAAGAAGATAGATCCCTGTCACAAAGACCGTCAGAACAAGAACGAGCCAGAAAAGTTTGGACCTTCTCTTGAACATCAAAAAGATGTCACCGAGTGTTAGTTCTCTTTCTTCCACGTCTTTCCCTCCCTGGTGTGTTCTGTATCATATTCTATCAAAAGTGATGGGAATTCCACGGCGGTGCTTTTCCGCGAGTTCGAGGATCTTCTTCACCCTCTCGACTTTTTTCGGGTCCTCGTCTTCCAGGCTTTCTCCTTTGTCGATCTTCATTAGTATGCGGTCGAGTTCCATGTAGCTCATGCCGAAGGCCATCTCATCCGTGACACCGGGAATGAGATCAGGAGACGGTGGCTTCTTCTGGAACTTTTCCGGGATGTTCAGCTCTCTTGCGAGTTCAAAAACCTGCGTCTTATAGAGGTGCATGATGGGTTCTATGTCGACTGCCTCGTCGCCCCACTTCACATAAAGGCCCGTCAGATACTCCGTTCTGTTTGTTGTTCCCACGACGGCGTATCCTCTCTTTTCTGCCTCGAAGTAGAGAAGGCACATTCTGATTCTGTGCTTTATCCTGTAGTACGCAAGACCTTTCAGGAACTCTTCAGGGCCGGTGTTTCTGAGATCGTCCAGGAAAGGATCCTTCGAAAGGGAGTTCCATTTGTTGAGGACGTATCTTTTCACGACCGATTCTGGAAGAAAGAGCCTTGGTGGAAAAAGTTTGTAGACACCTATCTTTCTCAATACGGAAGTGATAGATCTTACTCTGTACTCCACGTTCAGGCTTTCACAGAGTTCAACGGCGTCTTTCACCGAATCTTTTGAAGAGTCGCGCTCTGGAAGAATGAGACCAAACACCCGATCTTTTCCAAGCGCCTGAACACACAGAGAAAGAACTACGGCGGAGTCGATTCCACCGCTCACTCCAACGACCGCTCCTCTGTAGCCGTATTCTTCTATCTTTTCTTTTATGAAACTGATGAGACTTTCTTTCATTGTGATCACCCCGATGAATTTTACCATGGTAGAATTCTGGCGAGGGAAGAAAAGGAGAGTGATCTCATGTTCATCGGCTTTGGATACGACAGACACCCGCTCGTTGGGGGAAGAAAGCTTGTTCTGGCAGGTGTGGAGATAGAATCTTCTGTAGGAAGTCTCGGCCATTCGGATGGAGACGTTCTCTCACATGCGATCATAGACGCCCTGCTCGGAGCCGTTGGTCTTGGCGACATAGGAACGTGGTTTCCGGAGACGGAAGAGTACAGAAACGCGAACAGTCTTGAGCTTCTGAAAGAAACGGTGAAGATGTTGGAGGAAAAGGGATTCAGTGTGGTCAATGTGGATGCAACGGTTGTGACCTCCATTGTGAAACTTTTCCCCTACAGGGAAAGGATCGTGGAAAATCTCAAGAGTGCACTTAAAACATCCCGTGTGAACGTGAAGTTCAAGAGCGGAAACACGTTGGGGTTCGAAGGGGAGGGTAGAGGCATTTCAGCTTATGCGGTGTGTCTTGTGGAGAAGAAAAAATGTACGAAGAGTACATAAGGGCCTGGGTAGAGAGAAAAAAGAAATGAAGAAGAAAAGATGAAATTACTAGCTCAGAAGGTTCTCAAAGAGGCAAAAAGGGTCGCAGAAGTGTTGAGGGAAAGGTACAGTGTGAGGAGAGTAGTTCTTTTTGATTCACTCGCAAAGTACCTGAGAAGAACAGGTAAGTTCACAAAAAGGTCCGACATCGATCTCGCGGTGGAAGGGCTTCCGAAAGAAGAATATTTCAAGGTGCTCTCTGAGATCAACAGACTTTCCGAGTTCGAGATAGATCTGATCGATCTTGAAGGATGTCCCGAGTTTCTCAAAAGATTGATCGAAAGAGAGGGGATAGAGATTTGAACTATGGTGCCCTTCCTGTGGGAGCCCTCTTTCCGTCGAGTACGTCCTGTGCGATCTTCAAAAGCCACTCTTCGTTCGAGAAAACGAGCACCCCACCGCTCCACGGATCGTTCACACTGATTTTTTTGACGTTTCTATCCAGAAGAACGATGGAATTTTCCAGTACTTCCCTTCTGAGAGATTCGAGGTCTATCTCCTTTTCATAGGCCCAGGAGAATCTCAAGGGTTTTCCAACAAGTACGTTTCCTTCCGTGTCGATGACGAGCGTTGTTGTGTAGCCGAGTCTTTTCAGCCGTTCGTACTTTTCCGCGCTTTCCACCATCACTGGATAGGTGGCTTTTCTCATCACAAGAGCGCTGATCACCTGCTCGTTCACCTCTCCAGCTGCGTTGAACACGGGCACAACTCCCGCTGTGGAGAGCCCCTCCGCGAGAAGAGATAGCACCTGAGCGGTGATGTATGGAGAAGTTGAAACCTTCGCGAGGGGATCTGTGTCGGTTGTTCTCAAAACGTCGAAACTGCCGAAGATGTAGTAGGTCACACCCTTTTCTTTCAGGATCTTTCCCACAGCGATTCCAACGTCTTTTGCGAGGGTCAAATTTCCAGAACTTCCAAGGCACAGAAGAGAGACGTCTTTCAAAACGTTCTGAAGAGGAACTTTCACCGCCACCAGACCCGTGGAGTTCTCCGGTATCTCACTCATCAAGACAATCTGTGGAAATGCGCTCAAGAACATAAGACACACCAGAATCGTTGTTAGTGAGCGTGACAATGTCCGATGCCTCCTTCACCTTCTCTATGGCGTTTCCCATTGCCACGCGAAGGCCTGCCTCTTCGAACATGAACAGGTCGTTCTCGTTGTCGCCGAAGACGACGATCTCTTCTTTCTTCCATCCCATTCTTTCCCTGAGAAATCTCAGTGCCTTCCCCTTGTCCACGCTCTTCGGGACGATCTCTAAGTACGTTGGAAAAGATTTGAAGACCTTCACCACATTGTTGAACTTCTCCGAGAGGATCTTCTTCAGTTCGTCGAGTTTTTCCGGAGTATCGATGAGAAGGATCTTGGTCGTCCCCACCTTTGAGACGAGTTCCAGAAGGTTCGGTTCAACGCGGTATTCCACACTCGAGTGTTTCGCGTAGCCCCTTATCTCTTCGTTGTCTCTCTCGGAATACAACACATCGTCGATGTATGCCTGCCAGTGAACGTTGAAAGGTTTTATGTATTCCACGATGTCTTTTGCGACTTCGGGTGAAATTTTTTCGTTCAAAATCACACCTTCTTCTGGAATGTACACCATCGCGCCGTTGTATGCGATTGTGGGAAAAGTCCTGCCGAAGTACTTTTTCTCCACGTTCAACGTCGAGACGAGCATCCTGCCGCTTGCAAAAACGACGTGGCACTTTCTCGAGAGCCTTTCGATCACTTTTCTGTCCTTTTCTGATATCTCCAGGTTGTCGTTGAGGAGCGTTCCGTCCAGATCAAAAACGAACACCCTGTACAAAGTATCCCCTCCAGATCCTTTCGAACTCTTCCACGAAAGATTCTACGTACTCTCTGTTACTCGTTTTGAACACAACCTCCACATTTCTGTGAAACCCGCTCTCTGTGAAATTGGCAGATCCCGTGATCAGAACCTTCCCATCAACGATCAGAAACTTGTGGTGCATGAGGGGCTCTTTCACCTCGAGAACGTGAAAGGTTCCAAGTGGAAGTTCTCTGAGCCTTGAAGACTCGAACCATTCGTCCGTGATGATGTACACCTCCACACCCTGAGATGAGAGGAATTTCAGCGTGGCAAAGACGTCTTCATCTGTGAAAGCGTAGCTGCAGAGAAGAACGTACCTTTTCGCTTTCCAGAGCGAATCCAAGACGATCTCTTCGACATCCACCGCGGGAATCAAAAAGAACTCACCTTCTTCGGTCTTGAGCCGAACCTGTGGCCTTTTCCCGTGAACGAGCCAGTCGTAAATTCCCTCGAAAAAGTCCGCTATCTCTCTGGAGTGAAAGACGATGAGGTTGTTCAGATGTTCTTCTAAGCTGGAGCGGTTGAAGTTCGCAGAGCCGAAGATCACCGTTTCGCGGTCGAGAACGATGAATTTCGAGTGAAGAAGACCCTCTGAAACGTGAACGAAAGCGCCCTGAACGGGCACCTCGGAAGCCATTTTCGCTGTTTTCAATCCGAGATACTCCGGGTCGATCGAGTAGGCAACGACGGTGATGTCGCTTGCGGAGTTTAGGTGTGAGAGAACCAGCTGGGAAAGATCGTCCACCGTGCTGAAATAGACCTGCGAGAAAATTATCTCATTTATCAGTAGAAACAGGAGAAGGAGTTTCTTCAACCCATACCACCTTTCCATAGAGCGGACCGGCCGTGATCTTTTCGATCTTCACGTCGGCGAATCGGCCGATCATCCACTCCTCACCCTCGAAGGCGATGATCTTGTTTCTGATGTCCCTGCCGTAGAAGAGGCCGTTCTTTGCCTGAGCCTCCACGATGACGCGCACCGTCTTTCCTCTGTAGCGCTCATTCAGCTTTCTGTTGATCCTCTTCTGGAGGTTCATGAGAAACTGCATGCGCCTCACTTTCTCTTCGTGGGGCACGTCGTCTTTGTAGTGTTTCCACGCCACCGTACCTTCGCGTGGAGAGTAGATCGCGAGGTTGAGGCGTTCGAACTGCGCCTTCTCCACAAGATCGACCGTCTCCATGAAGTCTTCTTCCGTCTCCGTTGGAAAACCGACGATGATGTCGCTGCTTATGGCAACGTCCGGCACCTTCGATCTGATCTTCTCAAGAAGGGCGAGGTACTCTTCCTTCGTGTACCTTCTGTTCATGAGCTTCAGTATCCTGTTGCTTCCGGACTGCACGGGGAGGTGGACGGACTTTGCCACCTTCGGATTTCTGGCGATCACCTCTATGAGTTCGTTGGAGAAGTCCGTCGGATAGGAGGTGAGAAACCAGATCCTTTCAATTCCCTCGATCTTTGAGGCTTCTTCGAGGAGTTTGGCAAGGGAAGAGCCGTCCTTCAGGTCTTTTCCGTAGGCGTCTACGTTCTGACCGAGGAAGGTCACCTCGCGGTAGCCCTGTTTCGCGAGCTCTCTCACCTCTTCCAGAATATCCTCCATCGGTCTGCTCTTTTCCCTGCCGCGCGTGTACGGGACGATGCAGTAGGTGCAGAATCTGTCACAGCCGAATATGATCGTGACCCAGGCGTGATGCTTGCTGGATCTGATACGTGGAAGCTCGTGTGTGTACTCGTCGAGATGATCTTCGAAGAGCGCCACCTTCTCTCCCTGAAGCGCCCTTTTCACCGCTTCTGTCACTTTCGGGACGGCGCGGGTTCCAAGGACGAAGTCGGCTCCTCTTTCCAGGAGTTTTTCTCTTTCCTTTTCGGCGACACAACCCGCAACTCCCACAACGAGCTTTCTTTTCCTTTTGATCTTCAGCATCTGACCGAGCTCGCTGTAGGCCTTCTCCTCAGACTTTCTTCTCACTGCACAGGTGTTTATGATGACCACATCCGCCTCTTCGGGAGCCGAGGCGGGGGTGAACCCTTCCTTCATTAGAAGACCGGCCATCGTTTCCGAGTCGTTCTCGTTCATCTGACAGCCAAAGGTCTTGATGTAAAATCTCATGTTCGACCTCCCAGTTCGCTCAGGCTAATTAGATTATACCAGAAAGGAAAAACCCCGCCGGAGCGGGGTCGATTCACATCAGTCCGAGTTCTTTCTTCACGAAGTTCGGAAGGGCGAAGGACGCGACGTGGACCTCTTCGTTGTAGTACTTCAGCTCTTTGTTGAAGTTTTTCACCTTTTCCGGGTTGAAGTCTTTTATCGGGTCTATTCCCTTGGAGGCGAAGGTGTAGGACCACATACCGGAGGGATAGGTGGTCATGAATCCGAGGTAAACCTTGGCTATTGGAAAGACCTTGCTGATCCTCTTGTAAGCGAGCTTGAACCAGCCGATGTCGTAGAACGGGTCTTCCGTCTCGGCGGAGAAGACTCCGTCTTCCTTGAGGGCATCGTAACAGGCCTGGTAGAACTCTTCGGTGAAGAGGTGCCCGCCCTGGCCCGCCGTCGGGTCTGTGGAGTCTATGATGATGACATCGAACTCGTTCTTGAACTTCCTCACGTATTCGGCACCGTTTGCGATCACGATCTCTGCTCTGGGATCGTCGAAACTGCAGGAGGTCTGCTTCAAATACTTCCTTGCGGCTTCTATGACGAGTCCGTCCACTTCGCAGAGGATGGCCTTCTCCACGCTGTCGTGTTTCAGGACTTCTCTGAGCGTTCCGCCGTCTCCACCGCCGATGATGAGCACCTTCTTCGGGTTCGGATGGAGGAACATGGGAACGTGTGCGAGCATTTCGTGGTACATGAACTCGTCCTTTTCCGTGGTCATCGTGATGCCGTCGAGTGCGAAGACCACGCCAAGATCGGGATTCTCGAAGATATCTATCCTCTGAATGTCGCTCTGTCCGGAGTAGATCATGCGGTTTATCTTCATAAAGAGTCCCACGTTGTTTCCTGTATAGTACTCGAAGTACCACAGGTGCTGTCTTGGCTGGAGATCTCTTTCGAGTTCTTTCAACTTTCACACCTCCTCAAACAGTGACTTTGTGCGGCGAGTCCTCGGGTATTCCTATCTCGTCGTACCTGCCTCTTTCATGCTCCACCACGTGGACCCTCTTCGCCTTCAGCGCTTTTTTCAAATGTTCGAAAGCTTTCCAGGGATCGACATCCTCTCCGCAGGTGAAGAGATCGATAGCAGCGTACCCGTACTCTGGCCAGGTGTGAATGGTTAGGTGGGATTCGGATATCACCACCACACCACTCACCCCGTAGGGGAGGAACCTGTGAAACGTTGACGTGACTATTGTTGCTCCACTTTCATAGGCTGCCTGCTTCATCTCCTGTTCTATCAACTGCACGTTGTCGAGGGCCTCTCTGTCACATTCGTAGAATTCCGCCACCAGGTGCCTTCCCAGACTCTTCATGTTAATCCCTCCCCTCTGAAATTTTTAGTCAATCATGATCCAGAGTAACACCGCCTTCTTCTTTCCCGGATTCTTCACGTAATGCTTTTTGTCCGCTTTGTAGTAGAAACAGTCTCCCTCTTTCAATCTGTAGCGTTTGCCGTCGAGGTAAAGATCTATCCTTCCCTGGATCACAAAGCCAAATTCTGAACCTTCGTGGTACGATTCTTCCTCTGTCTGTGCGCCGGGTTCCAGTGTCACGAGAATCGGATCGATCTCTTTGTCTTCCACACCGCTCATCAGGATTTCACTCTTCACACCCTCTGGCTCGTCGTAGACCGGAACCCTCTCTTCTTTTTTGAACACGACTCTTTCTTCTTCCACGTCGGAGAAAAAGTGTTTCAAATCTGTGCCCAGCGCCTCTAAGATTCTCTCGAGTGTGTCTATGGATGGAGACGTTTTGTCCGATTCGAGCTGTGAAATGAAACTTCTTGAAAGATCTGTGCGCTCTGCGAGTTCTTCTTGTGTGAGTCCCCTTGAGAGCCTTAATTTCCTGATTTTTTCTCCGATCTTCACAAAGTTCCCAACCCCTTTGTCCACTATAGTTGACAAACTTGTTCAGTATCACAGACATTATTATACCCACCCCCCCTTCGTTGTCAAGGTTAATTTTGTGTTACTTAAGTTACATTAAGGTAACTTATCTTGGAGGAATGATCTAAAAGCAGATCGCAATCTTTTCTCAGTTCAATTAGAACAGCCTCATCGGTTAAGGTAACTATTCAAAATCATTACAGTTTATAATTATGTGGTAAAATAAAAATGAGAAATATCATAGAAGTAGGGAGGTGTAGAGCATGAGAGAGATGACTAAGAAATTCCTCGAAGACGCTTTCGCGGGAGAGAGCATGGCGCACATGAAGTATCTGATCTTCGCGGATGAGGCGGAACAGAGGGGATTGAAGAAACTCGCGAATCTCTTCAGGGCGATCGCGTACGCGGAGTACGTCCACGCGAGGAACCACTACAGAGAACTCGGAAAGATCTACAAAGAAATGGCTGAGAACGTCCAGCAGTGCATCGACGGTGAAACCTTCGAAATCGACGAGATGTACCCGGTTTACAACACGGTCGCACAGTTCCAGGGAGAAAAAGGAGCGGAAAGAAGCACCAAGTTCGCCTGGGAAGCCGAGAAGATCCACGCAGAAATGTACAAAAAAGCCAAAGAACTCGTGGAAAAGGGAGAAGACTACACGGCGGAGAAGATCTACATCTGTCCCGTCTGCGGTCACACCGTTGAGGGAGAGCCGCCAGAGAAGTGTCCGGTCTGCGGTGCACCGAGGAGCTCTTACAGAGAATTTTCAATTTAAAGGAGGGATAGCATGAAAATTTCTGATTTCATTAAGACGGAAGACTTCAAAAAGGAAAAGCACGTTCCGGTCATAGAGGCACCCGAGAAGGTGAAAAAAGACGACAAAGTTCAGATCACGGTCACCGTGGGAAAGGAGATCCCGCACCCGAACACAACGGAGCACCACATCAGGTGGATCAAGGTCTTCTTCCAGCCCGACGGTGATCCATACGTTTACGAGGTGGGAAGGTACGAGTTCAACGCGCACGGAGAGTCCGTTCAGGGGCCAAACACCGGCGCCGTTTACACAGAACCTGCCGTCACAACCGTGGTAAAATTGAACAGATCGGGAACGATCATAGCCCTCTCCTACTGTAACATACACGGCCTCTGGGAAAGCAGTAAAAAGATCACCGTTGAAGAGTGAGGTGAGTTCTGTGAAGAAGTACAGGTGCAAACTCTGTGGTTACATCTACGATCCTGAGAAAGGAGATCCCGACAGCGGAATCGAACCGGGGACACCCTTTGAGGATCTTCCAGACGACTGGGTCTGTCCGCTCTGTGGAGCTTCGAAAGAGGATTTTGAACCGGTTGAGTGATCTGGAAGTCCTATCGTTAGAGAAAGGGGAGGGCCAACCTCCCCTTTCTCTTTCCCCACGACCCGGCGGGCTCGGGCGGGATACGAAAAGAAAATGGTAACTCTCGTTATAATAATACCATAAAGTAGATAAACAAACAAAAAATCTGGGGGGAGAAAGATGATCGGATTTCTCACAGACTGGGGCTTGAAGAGTCACTACGTGGGAGTCGCAAAGGCGGTGATCAAGAGGATAAACCCCTCCGCCGAGATCATCGACATCACGCACGAAGTAGAGCCCTTCAACGTGAGAAAGGCGAGTCACGTTCTCTACAGAGCCTCCCTCGACTTTCCTCCTTCCACCGTCTTTCTTGTGGTTGTCGACTACGGCGTTGGAACCTCAAGGAAGGCGATCGTGATGAAGACCAAGAACGACCAGTACTTCGTGGCACCCGACAACGGAGTTCTCACGGTCGTCGCTGAAGAATACGGAGTTGCCGAGATCAGAGAGATAGAGAACAGAGAGCTCTTCTACAAGAAGAATCCTTCCTTCACTTTCCACGGAAGGGACATCTTCGCACCGGTTGCCGCCCACCTCGACATGGGACTTCCGCTGGAGAAAGTGGGGGACAGACTGCTCTCGTACGAGGTTCTCAAGATGAGAAGGCCTGTTGTCGAAAATGATAAAGTCATCGGAGAAGTGGCGATAGTTGACACCTTTGGAAACGTGTCGACGAACATTCCCTTTGAACTCTTTTTGAAGCTCGGTGTGGATTTCGACGACGTGGTGAAAGTAAAGGTGGGAAGAAAAGAGTTCAAAGCGGCTGTCGCGAAGGCCTTCGGAGATGTGGACACGGGAGAACTGCTCGTTCATCCAGACAGCGCGGGCTTTCTCGAGATCGCCGTGAATCTGGGAGACGCGAGTCAGGTGCTTTCGGTTAAAGAAGGAGACGAGATCGAGATATGCAGATGAAACAGGTTCTTCTCGAGGCAAGGCAGGATTTTCTGAGTCTTCTCAAAAGAAGAGGCTGGAAGGAGAAAGACCTGAATATACTGAGAGGAATCTTTCTTGGAGAGCTTTCCAGGGTGGACGTGCCGGCTGACATCTTCGAGCTTGCCGTCAAGGAGGCCGTGAAGGGGAACTTGAAGCTTTCTTCGAAACTCCTTGGAGTGAGCGAGATAGACGCTCTCGAGATCCTCTTCTGGCACCTGCCGAAAAAGTACCCCTTTCCTTCAGAGAGGCTCAAAAAGAGGCTGAAAGCCAGAAGCGTAAAAGAGTTCATCGAAGAAGCCAACAGACTTAGGGTGAAACTCGGAAAGAAGGATTTCATGGAGCTCTACCTTCATCTCGAAGAAGCGGAAGAAGAGGAAGAAAAAAGAGAGAACGTGGATCTTCTCGAGAGAGTTCGAAACCTTTCGATTGAGAAACTATCAGAGAATGATATCGAGGAGTTGAAATACTTCTACTCTCTGCTCGATCTTCGAGGAAAGGAATCCGTGAGAACGCTGAACGTTCATCCGTACATTCTTTCTGCCATCATCAGAAATCCTTCCGCGCCGATCGTCATCGATGGAAGCAACCTGCTCTGGCGCGGAGGACTCTCCATCTCTTACATCTACGAGGTGTTTGAAAGGCTCGCTGTTTTCAGGGAGTTCTTCTTTCCTTACAGGATCGTTTTCGACAGGAACGCGGAGTTCGTGCTGCCAGTTCACGAGAGGAAGAAATTCGAAAGGTGGAAAAACTCTCCGAACGTTCTCTTCGAATCTCCAGCGGATGGACTCATCATCTCTCTTGCGAGCACCATGAACGCGGTGATTCTGAGCGGTGACAGATTCAGGGATCACGGTCTTCCCAGGAGGGTCAGGGTTCTAAAACCGGAGGAGATAGAAAAGGGGTGAGCGAGCTCACCCCAATTTCTTTTCAATGTAGCTGACGATGTCGCCAACCGTTGAGATCTTTTCGAGATCAGCGTCGTCCACCTTCACACCGAACTCGCTTTCGAAATCCATCACGAGATCGACAAGGTCGAGGGAATCCGCACCGAGATCGTCTATGAGTTTCGCCTCTTCTGTGACCTGGGATTCGTCCACTCCGAGTTTTTCAGAGATTATGCTCTTCACCTTTGAAAAGATCTCCTCTCTGCTCGCCACTTTTCCACCTCCTCTTAGAAGTGTCGAAAAAAATTATAACACAATCACATTCTCGAGTAAGACCTTTTCATCACAGCGCTCGACGAACCAGCCCGGATTCAGGGTGTGAACGGGAACTATGTAGTCCGGATTCAGTTCGTTCAAAATCTTCTCCAGACCCTGAGGAGAGACGTGGCCCGAGGCGTGGAACTCTTTTGTGAAGACGATGTTTCCGTTCATTTCTCTTATGCCGAAAGGAATTATGTTGAAGTACCTGAGCCAGTTCATGAAGCGCTTCGCATCGATCTCCTGCTCTTCCGTATAGGCTTCGCTCGTCGAATGGATATAGACGGCGCCGTTCAGAACTCTTTCGTCGAGATCGAGGATGTGCGGGAAGTCCCAGTATCCCGCGACCATGGTGTATTTCTCTGGATGCAGGTTTATCTCCTCTGGTGAGAGAAGGATCCCTTCCTCTCTGGCTCGAAGCAGTGCGTCTTTTTCGAGGTTTATGTAGGTGACCTTCCCGGGGTGGTAGACACGAACGAAGGACCTTTCCTCATCCGTCAGCTTCCAGAGTGGTTCCACTCGTTCCATCTCGAGAAGATAGGCGTAGTCTTTTGGCATGAGAACGAGTCTTCTGTCGTTTTCCATGCAGACCTTAAGGAAAGTGAAAAGCCTCTCCAGGTGTCTGATGGGAAAATCCACGAGTATCAGATTCTTTGTCCCCCTGAAAACTCTCATCGCGTTTTCGAAGACGTCCTTTTCCGTGTTCTCCACGTTCTCTTCCCTCGTGACTCTGGTTCCCTCAACGATGAGAACGAGCGGGCGCTTGTCCTTCAGATTCTCAAAAAATCTCGAGGTCCTGAGGGAAAGTGCGAGCCTCTTTTCACCGAGTGTGTCCAGCCAGTAGCGCTCTTCTTCTGCCGTTTCGGGACCCGTTCTGAAGTCTCCGGTGTAGGCTAGCCAGAGGTCGTCCACCCTTGCCGCAAGGCCAGCGGCTCCTATGACGGAGTGGTACACAGGTTCAACGAACAGCTCGTTCTTCCACAGGGAGTTCATATCGACGACTGTTAAGTCATCGTTGAACTCTATATTCTTGGGAAAAGAAATGCGTCTTGTCAATCTTTCCGCGTTTTTCGAATTTCCCGGACTCACCGTGAGGTCTTCGCGGATTCCGTTTTCCAGATCTTTATCTGAGACCCTTCTTCTTTTCTTTCCGCCGAGCTGAGTCAGAACGTTCGAGTTGCTCGTGTACACACTGGCTCTCATCACCGCAAAGGTTTCACCGGTCATGAGGAGGGGGATCTTTTCGTCTATGAGGCCCACCATTCCGGTGTGATCCGCGTGCGCGTGGCTCAAAAAGAGAAAGGCGTGGTTCACAGGATCTTCGAACTTTCCATCGAAGAGGTCGTCCCTGTAAATATTGAGCCGGGGAACCATTTTGAGCTTCAGCAGGTCATGAAGGATCTTACCTGTCCTGGGGTTCAAAAACTCCTCGAAGAACTCTCCCCATCTGGAAAAGTTCAACCCGAAGTCCAGAAGAAAACCGTCGTTCTCAGAATCAACCACTCTGATTTTGTTTCCCCCTATGTTTCTGTGCCCGTCGAGTATCTCTATTCTCACGGAACCCCCCCAGAAGAGAAAAGAGTTTATCGGGATCAACGCGGTAGAGGTTGGTCTTCACCCTGAGATCGCTCGCACCGAAGCCCTCTATTCCTTCAAAATGATATGATAGCACATTCGAGATCCCTTCTTCGATCTTTTTTTCGCTGAACATTATCAATCCAGCGATCTGTGCGTGATCCAGCAGGTAGTCGATGTGCCAGTGTTTCTTTCGAGAGCCGAGAAAATAACGGGGGATCCTCTTGAAGAATCCCCCCATTGCAGATCCAACGTAGGCGTAGTAGCCCGGCTCTAAATGAGATGCTTTCTTTCCATACCTCAAAGCAACACTCTCTTCGAGTTTCAAAAGCAAAACGTAAGTTCCCCTCATAGGATACTCAGGTATCTTTCCGCGTGGTCCGGTGCAACGGTCACGACCCTCGCGTCTGGCCCGAGTTTCTGGGCTACTTTCAAAGCGGCTGCGACGTTGGCACCGGAGGAGATCCCTACGAGAAGTCCCTCTTTCTTTGCGAGGTACCTTGCCATCTCGTAAGCCTCTTCGTCCTCCACGGTGATCACTTCGTCAATCACGGATCTGTCCAGGATCTTCGGAACAAAGCCCGCTCCTATGCCCTGGATGGCGTGTTTTCCCGGCTGGCCTCCAGAGAGAACGGGAGATTTCGCGGGCTCTACCGCTACTATCTTCACTTCGTTTCCAAAGAAGCCTTTCAAAACCCTTCCCACTCCGCTGATCGTACCTCCCGTTCCCACTCCCGCGACGAAGGCGTCTATCCGATAGTCCATCTGTTTGAGGATCTCCGGACCTGTGGTGAACTGGTGAGAGTAGACATTGTAGGGGTTTTCGAACTGGTTGAGCATGTGCGCGCCGGTTTCTCTGGATATCTCTATCGCTTTTTCCACCGCGCCTTTCATTCCCAACTCTCCTGGTGTGAGAACGAGTTCTGCTCCGAGCATTTTCAGGACCTTTCTTCTCTCAACACTCATGGTCTCGGGCATCGTGAGGATCACCCTGTGTCCTCTCTTTGCTCCGATCATCGCTATGGCGATTCCCATGTTGCCGCTCGTTGGCTCCACGATGCCGTTCTTGAGGAGTCCTCTTTTCTCCGCATCGAGAATCATGAAGAGGGCGGGTCTGTCCTTTACACTACCACCGGGATTATTCTTTTCCAGTTTCAAGAAGATTCTCGAGTCTATCGAATCGAGCCTCACTATAGGAGTGCTCCCTATCAGTCTTTCCATCATCGCAGAAATCCCTCCTCCACTTGACTATTCTCGCAGGAACACCTACGACAACGGCTCCGTCTGGAACGTCTTCGAGGACGACCGCGTTCGCACCCACAACGGCGTTGTTTCCCACCTTTATCGGGCCGAGGATCTTCGCTCCCGTTCCAATCATCACGTTCTCACCTACGTCGGGGTGCCTCTTTCCGGAGCACGGCTTTCTCGTTCCAAGAGTGACTCCGTGGTAGATGAGTGTTCCTCTTCCCACCGTGGCGGTGCTTCCGATGACCACACCGATACCGTGGTCTATCACCACTCCCGGAGCGATTCTTGCCGCTGGATGGATGTCCATGGAGAACACAACCCGCACGAAGTAATAAATGAGGTAGGCGAGAACTTTCAGTTTCCACTTGTAGAAGAAATGGGCGAATCTGTACCACATAAGACCCTGGAAGGAAGCGTAGAAGAAAAACACCTGAAGCTTACTCTCTGCGGCGGGATCGAGCTTGAGGTACATCTCAAGATCCTCTGATATGTGCTTGAAAATACTCACGAAATCCCTGAAAAACTCACCAGCCTTTCTGAACAACAGCCGCATCCCGATACCATATCCACCACCTCCAGATCGTTTGGTTCATTAGAATTATATCAGCCTAATTGTTAAAACTAAAGAAACCTCTTCATCACAGAAAGGTGAACCTCTTCACTTTTTTCACAAAAGCCTTTGTGTAGTATATTAACACAGGAGGAGGGATATTTCAATGGTGGACACACACACGCATCTTCATTTTCACCAGTTCGACGGCGACAGAAACGCTGTCATTTCCAGCTTTGAAGAGAACAGCATCGAATTCGTGGTGAACGTGGGTGTGAACCTCGAAGATTCGAAGAAATCACTCGATCTTTCAAAGACAAGTGATCGCATCTTCTGCTCTGTGGGTGTGCATCCGCACGACGCGAAGGAAGTTCCCGAGGATTTCATAGAACAGCTCGAAAAATTCGCGAAAGATGAAAAGGTGGTCGCCATAGGTGAGACCGGACTCGATTTCTTCAGGAACATCTCTCCAGCTGAAGTCCAGAAAAGGGTCTTCGTTGAACAGATCGAACTCGCAAGAAAGTTGAACCTTCCCCTCGTTGTTCACATCAGGGACGCGTACAGCGAGGCGTACGAGATACTCAGAACAGAATCACTTCCGGAGAAGCGGGGTGTGATTCACGCTTTTTCTTCGAGCTACGAGTGGGCGAAGAAGTTCATAGATCTTGGCTTTCTGCTTGGAATAGGAGGTCCTGTGACGTATCCGAAGAACGAGGCTCTGAGGGAAGTGGTTAAAAGAGTGGGCCTTGAATACATCGTTCTGGAAACGGACTGTCCTTTTCTTCCACCACAGCCGTTCAGAGGAAAAAGAAACGAACCGAAGTACTTGAAGTACGTCGTGGAAACAATTTCGCAGGTACTGGGTGTGCCTGAAGCGAAAGTGGATGAGGCGACCACAGAGAACGCCAGAAGGATCTTTCTGGAGGTGAAGAAATGATCCCCCTTTTTGATCTCACGAGGCAGTACGAGAGAATCAGGGGAGAAATCTTGAACGCGATAGACAAGGTGATCTCTTTGGGAAGGGTGATTCTCGGAGAGAACGTGAGAAGACTCGAGGAAGAAATCGCCAGTTTTACTGGCGTGAAGCACGGTGTTGGTGTTGCGAGCGGGAGCGACGCGCTTCTCATAGCGCTGAGGGCGATGGGAGTGGAAAAGGGAGATACGGTGGTTACAACACCCTACACCTTCTTTGCCACGGCGAGCGCACCCTACAGACTCGGTGCCAGGGTAATCTTCGTCGACGTGGACGAAAGCACCTTCAACATGGATCTGAACCAGCTTGAACACGTTCTGAAAAAAGAGAAAGTGAAGGCTGTCATTCCCGTTCATCTCTTCGGTAGAACCGTGGATCTCGAGGCGCTGAGCTTTTTGAGGGAGAAATACGGAGTGATGATCCTCGAAGACTGCGCTCAGTCGATGGGATCGGAGTGGAAGTTCTCGAGCGGCGAGATTAGAAAAAGTGGGTCTGTGGGGGATGCGGCGATTTTCTCTTTCTTTCCCACGAAGAACCTGGGGACTTACGGCGACGGTGGGATGATCGTGACGAACAGCGATGAGATAGCGGAAGAAAGCAGGATCCTGAGAGTGCACGGTGCAAGAAAGAAATACTTTCACGAAAAGGTGGGATACAACTCGAGGCTCGACGAGATACACGCCGCGATTTTGAGGGTGAAACTCAGGTATCTGGAAAAGTGGACAGAAGAGAGAATACGGGTGGCGAGGACGTACCAAAAACTGTTCGAGGAGAAAAAACTGCCGGTGGTCCATCCCCGCGTGGAGGAGAAAGGCTTCAGGTACCACGTTTTCCACCAGTATGTGGTGCTCTTCGAAAATGAAGAGGTGAGGGAGAGAGTCAGAGAAGGATTGAAAGAGAGAGGTATTCAGACAGCAATTTATTACCCCCTGCCTCTCCACCTTCAAAAGTGCTTCAGGGATCTGGGATATCAGGAAGGAGATTTCCCGGTGGCCGAATCTCTTTCGAAGAGAAGTCTTGCGCTTCCCATGTTCCCAGAACTGAGAGACGACGAGATAAAAGAAGTCGTCGACACGATAGCGCTCTTTCTTTAGGTGAGATCTTTCACCACCTTGAGTGTGGCCGTGGCCACTGATTTCAAAAAGTCTCCTTCGAGGGGTGCAACCCCCACTTCTGTTCTTTCTCGATCTTCATCCTGGATCGTGAGGTGGACGAGCACGAACTCTCTTCCAGCCAGAAAGACCTTCTGAACGTCGTCCACCGAGACGGGATAATCAGGATTGAAAGCCTCTATCACCGCTTCTCCAACGAGCCTTGGAAGGTTCGTGGATGTTCCAGGACCCGCGCTCTCACCCACCATGTCTTCGTCTTCGAGAGGGTTGTGTATCGTGACCTTCACCTGTTTTTTCCTGTCGAGGTTTTTCACCTCTATGGAGGTGATCTCATAAGTTTGAGAAGAAGGGAATCTTCCCTGACTCAGCTGGGCGACACTGATGATCCTTCTGTCTATCTTCATTCCAAGAGACGCGAGAGCAACAGTTTCGATATCGCGAACGATCTGTTTTGGATTTCTGGAAGGATCTGCTATGACGTGGATCTCTCTGGGCTGACCGTCTTCCTCTATCACCTTGGCGGAGATGACCCCGGATATCTTCGATATGACTTCTTCCAGTGTCTTTGCGCTGCTCATCCAAATACCCCCCACGCACTGTTTTTTACTATTTTACCAGAGCATCTATCACCGCGAAAACAACGCTCTGGAGAAGATCTTTTTCCAGAAGAGCCGCACCGATTCGCCAGTTTTCCTTTCCGTTCTTCAAAAACGTGAGATGAGCAAAAACGAACCTTCTTCCTGCGAGAGCGACTTCTTTGATGTCGTCTAATGAAAGCTTCTGTTGCCGCTTCTCCGATGAGTTTGAGAAGGTTCCGGGATGTTCTGGGCCCTTCACTCTCACCAGAAAAGATCTTACCATGAGGATCTTTCAAAACGATCTCCACGCGGTATCTCTTTCCAGAAGAAGAGATTTTCAAATCGGATACATAAAAATATTGTTCATCACTTTGTGAAGATAGAAATCTGTCCACATAAGATTTGATCGATTTTCTATCGATATACAATACTTCCCCGCTTCGTTTTATCACGGGTATTCTATCCATATTTGTTCCCCTCTTTTGTTTTACCATACTTTACCATCCTTTAGGAAAAGATAGATCTCCCGTAGAAGTATGAAACCGAGGGAGGTAGATGGACCTTGCCTGGAAAACGAAGAGGTTTTTTCGTTGTTTTTTTAATAACGTTTCTGATACTCGTGATTCTGTTCATGTACGGCTACATCTCCTTTGAAATAAACAGGCTGTACGGTGGAAGAATGTCTCCTTTTGAAGATTGGAGGAGTTATATCGCTTTTCTTGCCTCCAAAGTGCCGTTTTTGAAAGACAGAATCAGCTATCAACCTCTCAAAGCGGAAAGTCCCGCTGAGTACTACTCGAGAATCTACCAGAAGTACATCGAGATATACAACCAGAAGATAGACGAATTGATCAGCAAAGAAAAAGAACTCGAAGAGCAGGCGAAGGTGCTGGAAGCGCAAAGAAACGTTGTTGAGAAGATGATCGAAGAGATTCAATCCCTAAAGAATCAATTGCTCGAGGAGAAAAACAGGCTGGAATCTTACAAGAAGCAGGTGGACGAACTCGTCAACGTACTTTTGAACACTGATCCAAGAAATCTCGCAAGCGCGCTCAACGAAGTGGACGATGAGACACTCGCTGTGATCTTTAAAAGAACCGATCCAGAGTACGCTGGGGAGTTTCTCGAGGCGCTCTCCGGTGTCAACCCACAGAAAGCCGCACGGGTGATGGAACTCATGGTGGGTGTGGAAAGCACCATTGAAAGGCTCGAAATGCTGGTTAAACAAGCTCAGGAAGCGGTGAAACAGATGACGGAAAAAGAATCACAGCTTTTCCAAAAAGAAGCGTACTTGAAAGCGGTGGCAGACGCTCTGAACAACATCACACCTGAGATAGCCATTGATTTCCTGAGAAGAGAGAAGATGGATCCAGAAACCTTGAGAACGGTTCTTTCGATGATGGATCGGGAACACGCTTCTGTTCTGGTCCAGTACATAGTTCAGAACGCTCCGGATCTTCTGGAGGAGAGAAAGTGAAGGTAGGACAATTTTCTCTTTTTGCGATGATCAAGACGGCAGAGAAAAAGGGTGAATTGAAAAAGAAATCAGTGACAGGTTTGTTCTCTCAATCTGTGAAGGACCTGATGAAATCGCTGGGGAGCAAAGGAAAGGTGCTTGGCACTACACCTGGGAAGAAAAATGTACATCGAGCCGAATCGTCTGAAAATCGTGCTGATGGACTTAAGAAAACAAAAAGAAACGTGTTAGACAATCTCGATGGTACCAGCGCTCAGCACATTTCGATGTCGGCTGAGGAAAATGTGAAGCTGGAAGAGATACTGGACGGACAGCTTTCGAAGAGATCTCAAGATGCTTCTGAGGATCGGAAAGAACTGAAAGAAGAAGCTGTGCGCTCATCTTCGAGTAAGCTGATTAAAGAGATCAAAACAACCGATGATAAATCCAGTGAGAAACATGTTTTGGAAGAAGTATCTAAAAGAGATGAAAATCATGCTGAGTACCGAAAAAGTGAGCAAGGGATTTTCAAATCCAGAACACATGATATTTCAACTGAAAAGCTTTTGACTTCCACTGAACATGAAGAAAAGAAAGAAAACGGTTTTCTGGTGAAAGATTCAGAGAATAAAGAAAATGCAAGTCAGATTTCGTTCGAAAAGAAACACCGTTCTGTTTTGCATTTGGAATCAGAGACTTCTCGGAGTGAATCGAACAAGAATCTTTCGAGTTCTTTTAGAACACCTGTTGAAGTTTCTCAGACAAGTTCTGAGTCTTCTTTGAAATCAGATGATCGGAAGACAAGTCACACAGCAAAACGAACGATTTTCGGCGAGATAGGATCTCTTCTTAAGAATTCCGATACGGCGAAGCTATCAAGAGACTTTGAAAAGACAACGGGTATCGAAAACGAACTCTTTGAAGAAAGGATCACGGGAAATATCAGGGATGAAATAAAAATGTCTAAGCTCAGTTTTGTTCCGCTTCTCCCTGCAGACGAAAAGCAACAATCATCGAACGGTGATGGAGAAAAGGTCTGGAAGGTTAACAATCAAAGAATTTCACAGGCGAGCTTTGACAGTTCTGGTTCGAAAGAGTCGCTTCTCGTAAATGAAAATTCCGAGAATTCAAAAGAAAATCAGAAAATCAACTCTTTCACAAAGAGAGGAGATACTCACACAGAAAAACAATCAGAGAAAACCTCTTCCGGTTTGAGAGAAACCGTCCTGTCATTCGGGAATGATGGTTCCTCTCCAGAAAAGAATACCAGAAACGTACTGAACAGCCGTAATGAAGCTCCTTCGGTGAGGAGAGAAACACCCGCAAACAGCTTCTATGATCAAAAGACTGCTGAGAGCAATACCAAAACATCTTCAGAGAAGTCTTCTGAAAAACCACTCTCCCAAAACCGAGAGAAGAATCAGCCAATGGAAATGAAAATGAGGTACGAAGAAAAAGGAAAAATCGAAAGTTACAGAGAAATAACAAACAGAGAGGCGCTGGAGTTTCTGTCTCAGGAAAGGGCGAAGCAGGTTTACTCACTCCCCGAATTGAAAAGAACAGAGACCGTTCATCTACCAAGGTTTGTGGAACAGATGTACTTCCACAAAACAGAAAGGGCCGTCATAGACCTCGAGCCACCGGAGTTGGGAAAATTGGAGATCACCATAACAAAGGAAGAGAACCAGCTGAAAATAGTGTTCAAAGTCCAGACAGAAGAAGCCAAGCACGTTTTAGAACACGACATACCGCGGTTGATCGAGAGATTCAACGAAAAGGGATTCGATGTGCAGGTCTACGTCGAAAAACAGGAGGAAGACTACCTGTATCAGGAGAATCAGAACAAAGAGGGAAATCAAAGACAGCAAAGAGAAAGCAAAAGTCACAAACGTGAAACTTCGGGCAGTCTATTTGAGGAGTTCATCCAGGAGGTGAAAACGTGATCTACGACATGAGCGGTATATACCTCTCTTCTCTTACAGGAATCAGAAATAATTCCAGCTCTTCGAGTAATTCTCTCGACAAAGAAGCTTTTCTCAGACTCCTTCTCCAAGAACTGGAAATGCAGGATCCACTGGAACCCATGGAAACGAAAGACATGATTTCTCAGCTTTCTCAGCTCACGAGCCTTGAACAGATCACAAACCTCACCAGTGCGGTGAAGGACTTCGTCGAAGCTCAGACGAGTGTGAGCCCAGCCCAGCTCGCTTCTCTGATAGGAAAGTACGTCGTGGTGAAAAACAACACGGTGAATCTTGTAGACGGTCAGTCGGACAGCATCATATTCAACGTGGATGAAGATGCACATGTTGTGGTTCAAATACTTGACGAAAACGGGAAAGTGGTGAAAACAGAAGATCTTGGAACTGTTCAGGCGGGAGTTCACGCCTGGCAGTGGGATGGAAGGGATGACAACGGGATCAGTGTTGAAGATGGCAGTTACACTTACCACGTTTATAAGCTTACATCGAGCGGATTGGAGGAAATAGGAGGAATAGAAGGTGGAATGGTGGAAGCTGTTCAGATAAAGGATGGAGAGGGATTCGTTCTTGTGAACGGTTCGCTCTATCCTGTCGATTCCATCCTGGAGATTTCTCAGGAGGGTGATGCGTGATGATGAGGTCACTCTACAGCGGCATAACGGGTCTTAAAAACTTCCAGGTAGCGATGGATGTTGTAGGAAACAACATCTCCAACGTGAACACAGTTGGGTTCAAAGCGTCGAGGGTGAACTTCGAGACGATGATCGCTCAGATGATCAAGGCAGGACGACCTCCTCAGGGAAATGTGGGCGGTACAAATCCCATGCAGATAGGTCTTGGTTCTCAGGTGTCCAGTATCGACAAAATCATGACGCAGGGCTCGTTCCAGAACACGGGTGTGAAGACCGATCTTGCCATCCAGGGAGATGGGTTCTTCATCGTCTCGGATGGAAGCTCCTATTATTACACAAGAGCCGGTGCGTTCACTCTGGACAGCAACGGAAACTTGATTCAGACCTCTACGGGTTACAAGGTTCAGGGATGGACAGCCGTTCAGGATCCTGAGACTGGTGAAAGGTACATCGACACCAACAGACCCATCGGGGATCTGGTGATCAGTGCGGGTATGACGATGTCTGCGAAGAAAACTTCTAACGTGAGGTTCGAAGGAAACCTGAACTCCAGTGTTGGTCCCGAGCCTTTCTACATAACGCTCGTCGATAACAACGGTGAAAATCACGAGGTGAGGATATGGTTTGAAAAGACATCTCAGGATCTTGGAAGTGATCCTTTTGGAGACAATCAAAGATACACGATGAAGATCGACACGGATGGTGACGGTGTGGAGAACGTGACGGGTTACATAGTGTTCGACAAATTCGGGAATGTAACAGACGCCGGCATATACTTTTACTCCAGTTTAGTGACGGCAGAGGAAGACGGTATCATACAGGGTACTACTCCGTTGTCCGATGGAACTTACGATGTCGAAGTGAAAGATTCAAATGGCAATATCATCTATAGTGGTCAGATTGATGTTTCAGGCGGAGTGTACAAGATAGAGGATCCAAATATCAAGTCGGGTGAAACGTACGCGGTTGAGTTCAAAAGAGTAGAAAGTATGTCAGAAACAGCAGATGCCACCGGATTGTCTGGAACTGTGGATGCAAGTGCCGTGGAACCGGGAAGCTACAAGGCACTGATCATTGATAGTAACGGTCAGAGAGCAGCGGATGGTGTGGATGCCATCGTATCTTCAGACGGAAGTTTTGTATTGACAACTAATCTTACAGCTGGAAACTCGTACAGTGTGGTTCTCTACAAGGACGGATGGGTCCTCACCGGGAAACAACCGGATGCCAATGGAGACATCTCTGATACCGTATCAGATCCTGATCTTTACGGTAAGACTGTCAAGGCAGCCATCGTTGATTCTCAGGGAAATGTTACTTACCAGGATGTTTCTATAGATTCGGACGGGAATTTCACAGTAAGTGGTCTAGATAGCAATGAGACATACACCATTTACTTCTATCCTTCAGACGAGTACAAAGCAGACAACCTAACGGCTGAATACGCTATCGTAGGAAATGCACCCGCTGGTTTCAATGATGGAGAGTACAGCGCGGTTGTTCTGGATTCCAATAGCAACGTTGTTTACAATGGAGCAGTGAGTATCGTCAACGGTGAGTACAAGATAGTAGATTCTGATTTTCAATCCGGTGGCAACTATACAGTAATTCTCTCTCCACTTCCTGATATCGTCACAGGGGAAGGTGTCATCACAGGAACGGTTGATACAAGCAAGGTGAGCCCCGGTGATCAGAACGTTATGGTTCTGGATTCTTCAGGAAATGTAGTGTTCGAGGGAACGGTCACCGTTAACGATGATGGAAGCTTTACTATCACAGACCCTGATATAAAGAACGGAGGAGATTATACCGTAGTGTTCACTTCCACAAATGCTGTGATGAACAAGTTGTTCGTAGCGCCAGGTGCAGAGCTTGTCATCCCCACCTATGGAACTCCAAGGTTCTATGAAGCAGACAATCCGAACAACTTTGTTCAGACTGATTTCACGTCTCCTCACTACACCACCGCCGTTCAGGTGTACGACTCTCTTGGAAACGCGTACACGGTTTACTATGAATTTGTACGGCTTGGAAGAACCGTTATCGATGGCCAAGAATACCAGAACGCCTGGATCTGGAGAGCGTACACAGACAATGGTGAACCCGTTGAATTCGTTGATAAAAACGGCAACAGCGCTTACAACGGTCATAAATACATCGCCGGTATTCTGGATTTTGATGAAAACGGTTCAATTTCTCTATCCGATCTAAAGGGACTTTACTACGATGAGACAACAGGAACCTACAGATTGGGTGATGAAATGAAGACAATACAGTTCGATACTTCAAAAGAAGGTGATGGAACAGTAAAAATAGATGCCGATTTTTCCAACATCACCCAGTTCTCCGGTGACAGCACCGTGAACATCCCGTGGCAGGATGGAAATCCGATGGGTGTTCTGGAATCCTTCGCCATAAACGAGCAGGGAGAGATCATAGGAACCTTCAGCAACGGACTCACCGACGTTCTTGGACAGATCGCCCTCGCGGTGTTTAACAATCCTTCGGGACTCTCAGAGGTTGGTAATTCGCTCTACGTCGTGTCTGCCAACAGCGGCGTTCCAAAGATAGGAGCTCCTGGCAGTGGAGGAAGGGGTGTTTTGATCCCTGGTGCCCTTGAAATGTCCAACGTGGATCTTGCGGAAGAGTTCACCAAGATGATCGTCGCACAGAGAGGTTTCCAAGCAAACGCGCGTGTCATCACGACGGCCGATCAGATTCTGAACGAACTTGTGAACATCAAGAGATGATGAAAGATGATCAGACTGACCAGAATAGATGGTAGATGGTTTTTCCTGAACGCCGATTTGATAGAAACCGTAGAAGCACTGCCCGACACAACGATCACCCTCATAAACGGTAAAAAATACATCGTGAAGGAATCCGCAGAGGAGGTCGTTCAAAGGGTGATAGAATACAAGAGAAAGATCTTCAACTGGTGGAAAGAACAGGGAAGGTGATCCTATGGATCTTGCAACCCTGATGGGAATGGCTCTGGTGATAGCGGCTCTTTTCATAGGAATCCTGACGGGTGGAGGAGACTTTGCGGCGTTCATAAACATACCGTCGCTGTTCATAACCGTCGTTGGTTCCATCGCGGCAACCATGGTGGCTCATCCGAAGGACAAAGCCTTCAAGATCGTGAACATCATGCTTTCAACGCTGAGGGAACCAAAGCTCGATCACGTTTCCCTGATTCAAACGATGGTTTCTTTTTCTGAAAAGGCACGAAGGGAAGGTTTGCTTTCTCTGGAGGAGAATCTGGAGAGTATAGAAGATCCGTTCATGAAAAAGGCGCTCCAGCTCGTGGTTGACGGAACGGATCCGGATCTTTTGAGGAACATGATGGAAACGGAAATGGAACTCTTTGAAGAGGAACTCGACGGAGAAAGGGCGGTTCTGGAATCCGCAGGGGCGTACGCTCCTGCGTTTGGTATGATTGGAACTCTGATCGGGCTCATTCAAATGCTCAAATCCTTGAACGATCCAGAAACACTGGGACCCTCTATGGCGGTTGCTCTGATAACGACACTCTATGGAGCCATACTGGCTAACGGTGTCTTTCTTCCCATGGCTGAAAAGATCAAAAAGAGAAGAGATATTCTGGTTTTGGAAAAAAGAATGATACTGGAGGCTGTTCTTTCTATCCAGGCAGGAGAGAACCCGAGGATCCTCGAAGAAAAGCTCAAATCGTTCCTCCCTGAGAAAGAAAGGCAAGCCTACGAGGCGGCTTCTCAGGAGGCAACTGCGTGATGGCTAAGAAAAAAGAAGAACAGAGGGGTACTCCTCAATGGATGACGACCTATTCGGACATGGTGACACTGCTTCTCACGTTCTTTGTGGCTCTGATCTCGATGTCCACTATCAGTCCCGGAAAGTTCCAGCAGGTGGCGGTGGGGCTCAGGATCGCACTGAGTGGAAGACCACCGAGCGTTCTCATGGGGGGAAAGAGCATAAACGAAGAACCTCTGATCACGTCAAAGAGGGGAATATATCAAGAACTCATGAGATTGTCCGAAGAATATAAGGGAAAGATCACAGTTGAGGAAAGAGACGAAGGGACATTGATAGTGTTGAAAGACATGGTGTTTTTTGAGCCGGGAAGCGCCAAGCTCACAGCGGAAGCCAAAAAACTGCTGGCCAAAGTGGGACAGATAGTTATAGAGCACACCACGAACGTACTTGAGGTTTACGGTTACGCAGATGACAGACCTCCTCTTCCAAATTCAATATATATTTCCAACTGGCATCTTTCGAGCGCCCGAGCGGCGAGTGTAGTGAATTTCTTCCTCACCGAGTTGAAGGAAAAAAGAATGATCGAAAGGGCTGCAGACATAAAGCTCGGACGTTTCAACATCGATCTTTTCTACAATCCAGACAGATTCTACCCAATAGGACTTGGAGACAGGGAGATAAAGAAAAAGATCCAGGATCTTGAAAACCAGATCAACGTCGAGAAAGCTCTTCTCAATGAGAAGTTCAGAAACGGGGAGATTTCTCAAGCGGAATACGAATTGGAACTGAGAAAACTGGAGGAAAAGTATCAGCAGGAATTGGATAGGTTGAGAAGGGAATTCAGGAGAATAGATATCCTCATAAAACGGGAGAAAATGTGAGGTGAAAGAATGGCAGAAGAAGAAAGAAGAGAAGAAGAACAACCAAAACGTCGAATGGGTGCATCTTTGATCACGAGCATCGTTGTTCCGCTTGTGGTTTCCGTAGCAGTGTATTTTTTGCTGCCCATGTTCCTCGGCTCGAATCAGGGCAAGCAGGGTGAGAACGTACCTTCGACCCCCGTTAGGATAAAGGCGGTTCTCATTCAGCAAGGAGAGAATCAGACCTTTCTCCTCAAAGGTGGAAGGGATGTGGTTGTAATAGATTCTTTGTCTTTCAGTGTGGGGAGCGATGCCTGCAGAGCAGCTATAGCCGAAAGGAAAGATGAGATCATGGATGCGCTTATGATGATCTTTCTGAGTAAAGATAAGAGTGAACTGAGCACCGTTCCTGGTCTGGAACTGTTGAAACGTCAAATAAGAGACGCGGTGAACACGATCACTGGATTCGTTGGTGATAAAGAGAAATACGGTGTCCTTGATGTGTACTTGTACATCAAAGCGTTCGCGACCACCGAGTGAGGTGGTAACGTGTCGGATGTCCTCAGCCAGGAAGAAATAAACCAGTTGATCGAAGCATTGATGAAAGGTGAATTGAAGGAAGAAGACCTCCTGAAGGAAGAAGAGGAGAAAAAGGTTAAGCCTTACGATTTCAAGAGGCCGAGCAAATTTTCCAAAGAACAACTTCGAACCTTTCAGATGATACACGAAAACTTCGGGAGGGCCCTCTCTACGTATCTCTCAGGAAGGCTGAGAACTTTTGTGGATGTCGAAATCAGCATAGATCAGCTTACTTATGAGGAATTCATAAGATCCGTGATGATACCTTCGTTCATTGTTATCTTCACCGGCGATGTTTTTGAGGGAAGCGCCATCTTCGAAATGAGACTGGATCTCTTTTATACCATGCTCGACATCATAATGGGAGGTCCCGGCGAAAACCCTCCAAACAGACCTCCCACGGAGATAGAAACCTCCATAATGAGAAAAGAAGTGACAAACATTCTCACGCTTCTTGCTCAGGCCTGGAGTGATTTTCAGTACTTCATTCCTTCGATAGAAAACGTGGAGACGAATCCTCAATTCGTTCAGATTGTACCTCCCAACGAGATAGTGCTTCTTGTGACCGCCTCTGTTTCCTGGGGGGAGTTCACGAGTTTCATCAACGTGTGCTGGCCGTTTTCGCTTCTTGAGCCTTTGCTCGAAAAGCTTTCGGATCGCTTCTGGATGATGGGAAGAAAACCCGAAAAAGTTGAAGAGAGAATGGAAGAGCTCAGAAAAGCTTCCCAAAAGATACCTGTTACTGTCCAGGCGGTGATTGGAGAAGCTGAGTTGAGATTGAAGGAAATTCTGGATCTGGAAGTGGGAGACGTCATAAGGCTTGGGACTCACTACAAGGATGAAATAAGAATAGACGTTGAGGGGAGACCCAAGTTCAGGGGAATTCCCGGAGTGTTCAAAGGAAAGTACGCGGTGAAGGTGACCGGTGAATTCACCAACGGAGGTGAATACGAATGACGGAAAATGAATTCCTCTCTCAGGAAGAGATAGACAAGCTTCTCAGCGGTTCTGATACCGGTGGTGTCCTCACTCCCGAAGAAAAGGACATGATAGGCGAGATAGGAAACATCGCAATGGGGAGTGCTGCAACGACGCTCTCGATGATCCTCGGAAGGGATATTCACATCACCGTTCCAACTGTTCGGGAAGAAAAGATGAAGAACGTCAAGAGTGACTTCAGTGGTGAACAGGTAGTGGTGAGTGTGGAATACACGGAGGGGCTCGAAGGTTTGAACGTTCTTGTCCTCGATAAAAAACTCGTGGCGGTTATAGCTGACCTCATGATGGGGGGAAGTGGAGAGGTAGAAACCGAGGAACTGGACGAGATCAAACTCAGCGCGGTTGGAGAAGCGATGAATCAGATGATGGGAAGCGCTGCAACGTCGCTTTCTGAACTTCTAGGAATAACCATCAATATATCTCCCCCGAAGGTGGAGATATTGAATTTCGATGATCCTAACACACAGTTTCCACCGGTAACCGACAATCCGGAGAAAGATGTTGCCGTTGTCGAATTCGAAATGGAGATAGAGGGACTTCCGAAGTCGAAGTTCTACCAGGTGATAAGTGCCGACCTGGTGAAGAAGATGTACGAGTACTTCACAAAGAAACAATCCGAAACTAAAGGTGGTGAGAAAAAAGAAGAAAAGAAAGAGGAGAAAAAGGTGAAGGTCGAACCGGTAGAATTCGCCGAGCTGAAACCTTCTGAAACCAGAAAAACCGAAGTGCCGAGTGACAAGCTGGAACTGCTTCTCGATATTCCTCTCAAAGTCACAGTGGAACTTGGAAGAACGCGAATGACTCTGAAACGGGTTCTGGAAATGATCCCTGGCTCCATAATAGAGCTGGACAAACTCACGGGAGAGCCTGTGGACATCCTCGTGAACGGAAAGCTCATCGCCCGCGGAGAAGTTGTCGTGATAGATGAAAACTTTGGGGTGAGGATAACAGAGATCGTGAGTCCAAAAGAAAGGCTCGAGCTTCTCAACGAATGATGTTTTCCAGTCCCCAGGTCAGAAGTTCCGGGTGCTCCCTGTTGATGAAATTCGGGTCTTCCAGGAGTTCTGAGTGTTTCACACTGCCTTCTCTGAAGCGCAGGACTTTTGAGATGTAGTCTTTCATGTTCCTGACATCTTCGATGGTGCCCACTTTTCCGTGCCCCGGTACGAAGTAATCTGCCCGTATTTTTTCGATTTCGCTGAGCGCTTCTATCCATCCGAAGAGGTCACTGTCCGTGACTATTTCGGCATGGATGCCGGTTGTCAGAAGGTCCCCGCAGATGACTATTTTTTCGTTCTTCAAAACGAAGATCGAAGAATCCGGAGTGTGTCCTCCCAGGTGAACCGCTTCCACCACGATGTCTCCAAATCTGTAATTTTCTCTTTCGGAGAAGGTCTCATCTGGAAACTTCAGGGAAACCTCCACTCCTATCTTTCTTATGTACTCTTCATCCATTTCTTCCAGGGATTTTCTGGTGAGACTGTGGGATATGATCCTGTCAAAAACCTCGTTTCCGAAGGTGTGGTCGGGATGGTAATGCGTGTTGAAAACAACGGCAATTTCTTTACCCAGAATTTCTGCGGCGAATTCTTTGATCTTCCTCGCCTTTTCAGGAAAAAGCGTTGAATCGAAGAGCACACAAAATTTCTTTCCACAGACGAGCACACTGTTCGCTGATGTTCCTGTTCCTATCACGAATACTCTGTCAGAAAGATTCGTGATCATCTTTTCACCTCGTGTAGTATAATTCTCCAAGAGTATTCTTCTACACAATGAGGTGGTTTTCCTTGGCAACGGCCTTTCTCTGGGGATACTACGGCTTCGACAACTTCGGAGATGAACTGATGTTCAAAGCGTGTGTGAATCTTCTGAGGGAGCTGGGATTCGGGACCATATACACACCCCTGCCGAAGGGGAAAAAATCCATGGGGGTTACCTCTGTCGATAGATATTCGATCAAGCTACTCTCTCTTTTGAAGAAATCTCAGGTTTCCATAGCGGGTGGAGGAGGATTGTTCCAGGACGTTACCAGTCTCCGGAGCCTTCTCTATTACTACTCGATTTCAAAAGCTTCACTTCTCATGGACAAACCTCTCATATTCTTTGGAAACAGCGTGGGACCGTTGAGAAGAAGACTTTCAAAAAAGCTCGTGTGGGACGTCTTCAAAGATAAAAGGACTGTCTTCATAGCGCGCGATCCCGCTTCTTACAGGTATGTCAAAATGGTTGGTGGAAATGCGGTGCTCGGAACAGATCCGGCTATAATCCACCTCATGGAGTCTGATATGGAAAAGAAAACCGAAAAGAAAGCTGTGTTCTTCCTGAAATCTCCGATGGATGTGTCGTATATCTTGAAGAGCCTCAGGGATCAGGGAATCAACGACTTTGTCATATCGACGGCTTTTCCAGGGGATCACTCCTATCTTCCACCTCTCAGAAATGGAGAGAACTTGCTCGAAGAGATAGTGAGTTCGTCCATTGTGATAACGGAGAGGTTCCACCCGGCGCTTGTGGCGGCGTATTTTGAAATACCGTTCATTATCGTCGATTGTCAGAAAGCGAGAAGATTTTTCGCAAGATACACAAAAGAGGATCATTTCTTTTCAAAGAGAGATCCTCTGGAAATCTCTTTGAAGGTTCCCGTTGTGTTGAAGAAAGAATTGAAACTGAAAGAGAAAATGAAAAACGACGCGATTGAGATGAAGGAGATGCTGAAAGGAGTCCTGAAAGGATGGTGAACATGAGGATAATCGTTCCCACACTGGGCAACATACTCACAGGGTTCCTCGCGGTGCTCATAGTCGCCACTCCCAGAGAGTACATCAAAGGCTTTGTAGCCTACAAACTCGGCGATACCACACCGAAGCAGGCCGGAAGGCTTTCTCTGAACCCCTTCGTTCATCTCGATCCACTGGGAACGATTTCTTTCATCCTCTTCGAGTTCGGGTGGACAAGGTCCGTGCCCATTCGCTATTGGAAGCTCAAAAACAAGAAGAAGGATCTTTTGAAAATCTCACTGCTCGGTCCTGCCGTTAGCTTCATCCTCTTCTTTCTTTGTGGATTGATCGCTTCGCATCTTCCCGAAGAGGATTTCTGGTGGTTTCTCATGGTGAAAGCCGCAAAGTACAACCTCACGTACGCGCTCTTTTCTCTTTTTCCCATACCACCTCTCGATGGAAGCAAGATTCTCGCCTCTCTTCTTCCCGACAGGTATATGGAGTGGCTGGTAAAATACGAGGTGTACGGGGTTCTCTTCATGATCGCTCTGCTCGTGCTCTGGATAATACCACTCGTTATGAATCCCTTTGTGAGGTTCATCGATGGTTTTGTTTGGATGATCGTGAGGTGATTTTTTTGATCGTACTCAAATATCCTGTGTCTCTGAACGTCATAAGAAAGTTGAAGACAGGAGATGTGGTTTACTACACGGGAAAGATCGTTGTTATGGACAGAAGCGTTGTGGACATCCTTGAAAAATACGAAAGATACGAAGGAACAAAGCTCTACGACCTGACGGGAGAAATAGTGGTATTGGGAACGTTCAGGAAGAACAAGCTTCAGTTTCAAGAGATGACTGAAGAGCTCCTGGAAAGACTCTTTCTTCTGGGAGTGAACGGTGTGATTCTGGAGAGAGTGCGTCCTTTTTCTGCCACGAAGAGGTTTTCCAGAGTGTTGTTCGAGCCCCTTGAAGAAATCAGGGGAACGAGGAGGGTGATTTATAAAACTCCGGACAGCAAGAAACTCGAAGAACTGGAAGTGGAGAAGTTGGTTCTCCGTGTGGTCCAGGACTCTTCCGGCAAGGTATACTCGAAGGTCTAGATTCCCAGTTCTTTCTTGAACTCTTCGTACGTTTCCAGTATTTTCTGGGCGTAGGACTTTCTGCTGTTTCCACCGTTGTAGTACTCGAGTGCCAGTCTCAAGTTGTTGAATTTGTCGAAGAGATATTTCAAGTAATGGGCTCCGTACTTTATGTTCAACCGGTAGTTCCACACGAGCTCTGTCCAGCCTGACTCTGGGATTTCCAGACCGTACAGATTCGCCACCATCTCCGCCGTCTCTTTCTTTATCTGCATCATGCCGAGTTCTCCGTACAAGCCCACAACATTTCTGAAGTCGCTTTCCACATCTATGACGGATATTATGAGAATAGGATCGAAATTCGTCTCTTTTGCCACGTTGTTTATCGTTTTCCACAGGTCTTCGAGGAATTCTTCATCGCTTTTCAGTTTGTAGGAGGCTCTTCTTGATCTGACCAGTTCTTTGAACCATTCCTTCACCGCGATGGAGTTGATCTCGCGAAAGGAAATATTGTTTTCAGAAGGAACGGTGCTCAAAAAAACAGGAATCACCATGAGCACCAGGATCAGGATAGTTATTTTTTTCACGATTTTCCTCCTCTGTTCAATCATTCTTAATGTCTCCTCTGGTATAATAAAGGCTGGATGCAATTCGATTATAACATGGGGGGATTCTGTGGAAGTTCTTTACAGGAAGTACAGGCCAAAGACTTTTTCTGAGGTTGTCAATCAGGATCATGTGAAGAAGGCAATAATCGGTGCTATTCAGAAGAACAGCGTGGCCCACGGATACATATTCGCCGGTCCGAGGGGAACGGGGAAGACTACTCTTGCCAGAATTCTCGCAAAATCCCTGAACTGTGAGAACAGAAAGGGAGTTGAACCCTGCAATTCCTGCAGAGCCTGCAGAGAGATAGACGAGGGAACCTTCATGGACGTGATAGAGCTCGACGCGGCCTCCAACAGAGGAATAGACGAGATCAGAAGAATCAGAGACGCCGTTGGATACAGGCCGATGGAAGGTAAATACAAAGTCTACATAATAGACGAAGTTCACATGCTCACGAAAGAAGCCTTCAACGCGCTCCTCAAAACACTCGAAGAACCTCCTTCCCACGTCGTGTTCGTGCTGGCAACGACAAACCTTGAGAAGGTTCCTCCCACGATTATCTCGAGATGTCAGGTTTTCGAGTTCAGAAACATTCCCGACGAGCTCATCGAAAAGAGGCTCCAGGAAGTTGCGGAGGCTGAAGGAATAGAGATAGACAGGGAAGCTCTGAGCTTCATCGCAAAAAGAGCCTCTGGAGGCTTGAGAGACGCGCTCACCATGCTCGAGCAGGTGTGGAAGTTCTCGGAAGGAAAGATAGATCTCGAGACGGTACACAGGGCGCTCGGGTTGATACCGATACAGGTTGTTCGCGATTACGTGAACGCTATCTTTTCTGGTGATGTGAAAAGGGTCTTCACCGTTCTCGACGACGTCTATTACAGCGGGAAGGACTACGAGGTGCTCATTCAGGAAGCAGTCGAGGATCTGGTCGAAGACCTGGAAAGGGAGAGAGGGGTTTACCAGGTTTCAGCGAACGATATAGTTCAGGTTTCGAGACAACTTCTGAATCTTCTGAGAGAGATAAAGTTCGCCGAAGAAAAACGACTCGTCTGTAAAGTGGGTTCGGCTTACATAGCGACGAGGTTCTCCACCACAAACGTTCAGGAAAACGATGTCAGAGAAAAAAACGATAATTCAAATGTACAGCAGAAAGAAGAGAAGAAAGAAACGGTGAAGGCAAAAGAAGAAAAACAGGAAGACAGCGAGTTCGAGAAACGCTTCAAAGAACTCATGGAAGAACTGAAAGAAAAGGGCGATCTCTCTATCTTTGTCGCTCTCAGCCTCTCAGAGGTGCAGTTTGACGGAGAAAAGGTGATTATTTCTTTTGATTCATCGAAAGCTATGCATTACGAGTTGATGAAGAAAAAACTGCCTGAGCTGGAAAACATTTTTTCTAGAAAACTCGGGAAAAAAGTAGAAGTTGAACTTCGACTGATGGGAAAAGAAGAAACAATCGAGAAGGTTTCTCAGAAGATCCTGAGATTGTTTGAACAGGAGGGATAATTTGAAAAAGATCAAGAGTTTTGGTGGAAAGAGTCTGGGTGGGGGAAAGCAGGAAAAGATTTTGAAGGACTTCGCCAGAATGCAGGAGGAGCTCCAGAAAAAAATCCAGGAACTCGAAGAGAGCTTTTCACAGATAGAAGTAGAGGCTTCCGTTGGTGGAGGGGCCGTCAGAATCGTTGCAACCTGTGATAGGAGAGTCAAGGATATAGAAATAGACGAAGATTTGAAAGAAGACTTCGATACGCTGAAGGATCTTCTGATAGCGGGAATGAACGAAGTCATGGAAAAGATCGAAAAACGCCGTGAAGAGGAGATGAGCAAAATAACTCAGCAATTTGGAATACCAGGATTGATGTGAGAAGGAGGGAAAGAGCATGGCAAGAGTGGCTATTAACGGTTTCGGTAGGATAGGAAGGCTCGTCTACAGGATCATCTACGAAAGAAAGAATCCCGACATCGAAGTAGTGGCTATTAACGATTTGACAGACACCAAGACCCTTGCACACCTTCTGAAGTACGACTCCGTTCACAAGAAGTTCCCCGGTAAAGTCGAGTACACCGAGAACTCTCTAATCGTCGATGGAAAAGAGATCAAGGTCTTCGCGGAACCCGATCCTTCGAAACTGCCCTGGAAGGACCTCGGTGTTGACTTCGTGATCGAATCCACCGGTGTCTTCAGAAACAGAGAAAAGGCAGAACTTCACCTGCAGGCTGGAGCGAAGAAAGTCATCATCACAGCGCCCGCCAAGGGAGAAGACATCACCGTTGTTATCGGTTGTAACGAAGACCAGCTGAAACCCGAACACACCATCATTTCCTGTGCGTCCTGTACAACCAACTCCATTGCACCCATCGTGAAGGTGCTCCATGAGAAGTTTGGAATCGTCAGCGGAATGCTCACGACTGTTCACTCTTACACGAACGACCAGAGAGTTCTCGACCTGCCTCACAAAGATCTGAGAAGGGCAAGAGCAGCTGCGGTGAACATCATTCCGACAACCACGGGTGCCGCAAAAGCAGTTGCGCTCGTTGTTCCTGAAGTGAAGGGCAAACTCGATGGTATGGCTATCAGGGTACCTACTCCCGATGGATCCATCACCGATCTTACAGTTCTGGTCGAGAAAGAAACCACGGTCGAGGAAGTCAACGCTGTCATGAAAGAAGCCACAGAGGGAAGACTCAAGGGAATCATCGGATACAACGATGAACCCATTGTGAGCAGCGACATCATTGGAACGACGTTCTCCGGTATCTTCGATGCCACAATCACCAACGTTATCGGTGGAAAGCTCGTGAAGGTGGCTTCCTGGTACGACAACGAGTACGGATACAGCAACAGAGTTGTCGATACACTCGAATTGCTCCTCAAGATGTGAAGAACGGGCGGGTTTTCCCGCCCTTCTCAGACTCAAAAAGGGGGTGCGAACATGGAAAAAATGACCATAAGAGATGTTGATCTGAAAGGCAAGAGAGTCATAATGAGAGTGGACTTCAACGTTCCAGTGAAGGATGGGGTCGTTCAGGACGACACGAGAATAAGAGCCGCCCTTCCAACGATAAAGTACGCTCTTGAACAGGGTGCAAAGGTGATACTCCTGTCCCATCTTGGAAGGCCCAAGGGAGAACCTTCACCAGAGTTCAGCCTCGCACCTGTCGCCAAAAGACTCTCTGAGCTTCTTGGAAAAGAAGTGAAGTTTGTTCCCGCTGTTGTCGGTGATGAGGTGAAAAAGGCCGTTGAGGAGCTCAAAGAGGGAGAGGTTCTCCTCCTTGAAAACACCAGATTCCACCCGGGAGAGACCAAGAACGATCCTGAACTCGCGAAGTTCTGGGCTAGCCTCGCCGATATTCACGTGAACGATGCCTTCGGAACGGCGCACAGGGCACACGCTTCCAACGTTGGAATCGCACAGTTTATTCCCAGCGTAGCGGGATTCCTCATGGAAAAAGAGATAAAGTTCCTTTCCAAGGTGACTTATAATCCAGAAAAACCGTACGTTGTGGTTCTTGGAGGAGCAAAGGTATCTGACAAAATCGGCGTCATCACGAACCTCATGGAGAAAGCCGACAGAATTCTCATAGGTGGAGCCATGATGTTCACCTTCCTGAAGGCTCTTGGCAAAGAGGTTGGATCGTCCAGGGTTGAAGAAGACAAGATCGACCTCGCAAAAGAACTCCTCGAAAAAGCGAAAGAAAAGGGTGTTGAGATCGTTCTTCCCGTTGATGCCGTTATCGCTCAGAAGATCGAACCCGGTGTGGAAAAGAAGGTTGTCAGAATCGACGACGGGATACCCGAAGGATGGATGGGCCTCGACATAGGACCCGAGACAATTGAGCTCTTCAAGCAGAAGCTCTCCGATGCAAAAACCGTTGTCTGGAACGGGCCAATGGGAGTCTTCGAAATAGACGATTTCGCTGAAGGCACGAAGCAGGTCGCACTTGCGATCGCAGCGCTCACGGAAAAGGGAGCGATCACCGTTGTGGGTGGAGGAGACAGCGCCGCGGCGGTGAACAAGTTCGGTCTGGAAGACAAATTCTCCCACGTTTCAACGGGCGGAGGGGCTTCTCTCGAATTCCTTGAAGGAAAAGAACTTCCTGGTATTGCCAGCATCGCGGATAAAAAAAAAATAACTCGTAAACTGATCCTCGCTGGGAACTGGAAGATGCATAAAACGATCTCGGAAGCGAAAAAGTTTGTGTCGCTGCTCGTGAACGAACTTCACGACGTGAAAGAGTTCGAAATAGTGGTCTGTCCTCCGTTCACAGCTCTATCTGAAGTGGGGGAAATACTCTCTGGTAGAAACATCAAATTGGGAGCTCAAAACGTTTTCTACGAAGACCAGGGAGCGTTCACCGGGGAGATTTCTCCTCTCATGCTGCAAGAGATCGGCGTTGAATACGTGATCGTGGGACATTCCGAGAGAAGGCGTATTTTCAAAGAAGACGACGAGTTCATAAACAGGAAAGTGAAAGCGGTGCTTGAAAAAGGTATGACTCCTATTCTCTGCGTTGGAGAAACACTCGAGGAAAGAGAGAAAGGACTCACTTTCTGTGTTGTGGAAAAACAGGTGAGAGAAGGTTTCTACGGTCTCGACAAAGAGGAAGCAAAGAAAGTGGTAATAGCTTACGAGCCAGTCTGGGCAATCGGGACAGGAAGGGTGGCGACACCACAGCAGGCACAGGAAGTACACGCGTTCATAAGAAAGCTGCTCTCGGAGATGTACGACGAGGAAACAGCGGAATCGATAAGGATTCTCTACGGTGGAAGCATAAAGCCGGACAATTTCCTCGGTCTCATCGTTCAGAAGGATATAGATGGTGGTCTCGTTGGAGGAGCGAGTCTCAAAGAGTCTTTCATAGAACTTGCACGAATAATGAGAGGTGTGATTTCCTGAGGCCCCGCCCCGCGGGGTCTCGATTTTTGGGAGGAGGTATTCGGACATGTCCCTGAAGGAGAAACTAATGTCAGATCTGAAAGAAGCCATGAAAAACAAAGACATGGTAAGGGTGAACACCCTTCGTATGATACTCACAACCTTGAAGAACTTGGAAGTGGAGAAGATGAAGGAAGCCACGGATGAAGAAGTAACGGAAGCATTGATGAGGGAAGCCAAGAAAAGAAGAGAAGCTATAGAGGAGTACGAAAAACACGGCAGAGAAGAACTCGCGGAGAAGGAAAGGAAGGAACTGGAAATCATAGAGTCGTACCTTCCAAAACAGCTTTCGGAGGACGAGATAAGAAAGATCGTCATGGAAGCGATAAACGAGGTGGGTGCTTCTTCCCCAAAGGATCTGGGGAAGGTCATGAAGGTAGTGATGCCAAAGGTGAAGGGAAGAGCAGACGGGAAACTCGTGAACAAGATGGTCAGAGAGATTCTGGAATCGTTATGAAGTTCGATCCCGATATCATCAGGTGTGTCGAGATAGTGGACGCGGGACCTCAGCACAGACCCACTCACGCTTCTTCTCTTCTTGTGTGGTACGCGAGGCCGTCTAAGAACGTCAAAAGCGTTCTGGAGCTTGGAAGCGGTGTGGGAACGGTGAGTTTTGCCCTCGCAAAGCTCTACAACGTGAAAGTGGTCGGAGTGGAAAAAGAAAAGGAGCTGTACGAAAAAGCCCTCGAAGGTATCTCGTTGAACGAACTCGAAGGAAGAGTCTTTTTCGTGAACTCCTCGGTGGAAGAGCTTTCCTTTCCTCCGGAGTCTTTCGACATGGTTGTTTCGAATCCTCCTCATCACACAAAGGTTAAGAGTCCCAACCGTTTGAGAGCCTCTACCCGGAGCATCGAAAGGAGAGACATAGAAGGATTCGTCCAGGCAACGTTTCGTTTTTTGAAGAATGGAGGAACGGCCGTCTACGTTCTTTCACCGGAGAACCTCATGGAGTGGCTGGAAATGTTTGTGTCTTTCAGACTGGAGCCCAAGAGAATGTGTTTTGTCCATGGTAAAATTGAAAAGGCTGCAACTCTTGTTCTTTTGAGATTGAGGAAAAACGGAAAAAGGGGATTGATTGTAGATCCTCCGGTGATTCTTTCATGATAGTCGGTGTGGGTGTTGATGTCCTGGAGATAGGAAGAGTTCCGGAAAAACTCGCAGAAAGGATCCTTGGTGAATCGGAGAAGAGACTGTTCCTGACGAGAAAGCGCAGGAGGGAATTCATTGCAGGGAGATTCGCTCTAAAGGAAGCTTTTTTCAAGGCTCTGGGAACGGGTTTGAATGGACACAGCTTCACAGATGTGGAATTTCTGGAAAGCAACGGAAAACCAGTTGTGTGTGTTCACAAGGATTTTGGCTTCTTCAACTACGCTCATGTTTCACTTTCTCACGATAGATTTGTTGTGGCTCTTGTTGTTCTCGAAAAAAGAAAAGGTGATATCATTGTAGAAGGTGACGAGAGCTTTTTGAGGAAAAGGTTCGAAGTCCTTGAAAGGTCAGTCGAAGGGTGGGAGATAGAGACTTCACTCCCACCGTTTACTTTGAAGAAACTGCTGGAAAGCTCGGGTTGCAGGCTTGTGAGGTATGGTAACATCCTCATCGGAGAGTGAGAGAAATGAACATCGATGAGATAGAAAGAAAAATAGACGAAGCGATTGAGAAGGAAGACTATGAAACGCTTCTTTCTCTTTTGAATAAAAGGAAAGAGTTGATGGAAGGACTCCCAAAGGACAAACTGTCTGAGATCCTTGAAAAGGACAGAAAAAGATTGGAAATCATCGAAAAGAGAAAAACAGCGCTTTTTCAGGAGATCAATGTTATCAGAGAAGCCAAATCGTCTCTTCAAAAGAATATATGGACCAGAGGAGATACCTTAGGAAGAGGATAAAAACACGACAGGAGGGATGAACAGTAATGGAAGTGAAGGAGCTTGAAAGAGACAAAAACCGTGTTGTGCTGGAGTACGTTTTTGGAGCAGAAGAGATCGCGCAGGCTGAGGACAAAGCGGTCAGATACTTGAACCAGAGAGTGGAGATTCCGGGCTTTAGAAAGGGACGAATCCCAAAGAATGTCCTGAAGATGAAGCTCGGTGAAGAATTTCAGGAGTACACGCTCGACTTTCTCATGGACCTCATACCAGACACGCTCAAAGACAGAAAGCTCATTTTGTCTCCTATAGTGACCGAAAGAGAACTGAAGGACGTCACTGCCAGAGTGGTGGTGGAGGTTCATGAAGAACCGGAAGTGAGAATAGGTGACATTTCGAAGATAGAAGTGGAAAAAGTGGACGAGGAAAAGGTCCTGGAAAAATACGTGGAAAGGAGAATAGAGGATCTCAGAGAAAGTCACGCTCTCCTCGAGCCCAAAGAAGGACCCGCTGAAGCGGGAGATCTCGTGAGAGTGAACATGGAAGTGTACAACGAGGAGGGAAAAAAACTCACCTCTCGTGAATACGAATACGTGATAAGTGAGGACGAAGACAGACCCTTTGTGAAAGACCTCGTGGGAAAGAAGAAAGGCGACGTTGTGGAAATTGAGAGGGAGTACGAGGGAAAGAAGTACACATACAAGCTCGAAGTGGAAGAAGTGTACAAACGCACCCTTCCAGAGATCGGTGATGAACTTGCAAAGTCAGTGAACAACGAATTCGAAACACTGGAACAGCTGAAAGAATCTCTGAAGAAAGAGGGAAAAGAGATCTACGATGTGGAAATGAAAGAGAGCATGAGAGAGCAACTTCTTGAGAAACTCCCTGAAATTGTGGAGATCGAGATATCTGATAGGACTCTGGAGATACTCGTTAACGAAGCGATCAACAGGTTGAAGAGAGAAGGAAGGTACGAACAGATCGTGAGTTCGTATGAGAGCGAGGAGAAATTCAGAGAAGAACTGAAGGAGAGAATTCTGGATGACATAAAGAGAGACAGGGTGATAGAGGTTCTCGCACAGGAGAAGGGTATCAGTGTGAGCGATGAGGAACTCGAGAAAGAAGCGGAGGAACTCGCTCCTTTCTGGGGAATCTCTCCTGATCGTGCTAAGAGCCTTGTCAAAGCACGGCAAGACCTCAGAGAAGAATTGAGATGGGCCATTTTGAAGAGAAAAGTGCTTGATCTGTTACTTCAGGAAGTCAAGGTGAAGGTGGTTGAACCAAAAGGAGAGGGTGATGACGGTGAAGGAAAAGAAGATAATTGATCAATACGTTCCCATAGTCGTTGAGTCTACTGGAAGGTACGAAAGAGCCTACGACATTTTCTCGAGGCTTTTAAAGGACAGAATTGTTTTTCTTGGTTCCCCCATAGACGATCATGTGGCGAACCTGGTTATAGCTCAGCTTCTGTTTCTGGAGGCGGAGGACCCGGATAAAGACGTCTACCTCTACATAAACTCCCCCGGAGGTTCTGTGACGGCGGGGCTCGCTATCTACGATACGATGCAGTATATAAAGTGCGATGTCTCAACCATATGTGTGGGACAGGCGGCTTCCATGGCGGCAGTGCTCCTCGCGGCCGGTGCAAAGGGAAAAAGGTACGCACTCCCGAACGCTCGAATAATGATACATCAGCCGCTCGGTGGTGCTGAGGGACCCGCCAAGGATGTGGAGATCATCACGAGGGAGCTTCTAAGAATAAAAGATCTTCTCAACAGAATTCTGAGTAAACACACGGGACAACCGATTGAAAAGATAGAAAAAGACACAGACAGAGATTTCTTCATGAGTGCAGAAGAAGCGAAAGAGTACGGGATAGTCGATAAAGTCGTCAGCACAAGAGAGTAAGGGCACCGGAAGGTGCCCTATTCTTCTGTCAATTTTTCGTTCAGAAGGTTTACGATCTTTTCTGCCCTTCCCGAGACTTCTCTTCTCAGTATTTCTTCAGGTTCGATTCTGTACACGTTGTAGTACTCCCTTGTGAGATCTAAGTCGACGTCTATCTTTGCCCCTTCTAAGGAAAAACCCGCGTAGAACCCACGTGCTATTGAATACGAATAGACGGAAGCGTCAAGATTGTAATCGGCGCTGAGTCTTCTTCCAAGAGGTCCCGCCGCGACGCTCAGTGATCCTCCCAGGGTGATGTTTCCTTCGGCGAAGGCATCGACATTTTCCATGATGACGGCTATGAGAGAAACTGATTGAAATCCTATCTGCGGACCGAAGCTCAATCCGTACATTTTCACAAACAGAGGGCCGTACCAGGTGTTCGTCTCTGGGTCTCTTTTCAAAAGCACTCCCTGGCCGTACTGCCCTCCCAGTACCCAGCCGAGTTTCAGGTATTTGGGCACGATGAATATGCCCCTGGCCCTCTCGAGAAGTGAGAGAAACGCACCGCTGTCCGGTTGATCGAGAAACTCTTTCAGTGCGAGGAACGATTCATCGATTATATCAAGCGCACTTGCGAAAGAAAACAGCGAAGATGTGAGGATCGTTAAAGCAACGAGGAATTGTTTCACCTCATCACCTCCTCAGATCATCTGGAAGTACTTCTGAAGCATTTCACTGAAGAAGTCGAGGATTTTCTGCGCCATCCAGCCGCTCAGAAACAGGATCGTGAGAAACAGCACAATTATTCTTGGAGCGAACATCAGCGTCTGCTCATGGATTTGAGTGACGGCCTGAAAGATGCTGATCACAAGCCCCACGATGAGACTCACAACGAGGGGTGGTACGATGATCTCCAGCAGAAGACTTATTCCGCTTTTCATTATATCCAGAAAGACCTCAATGGTCACGGCAAATCACCTCGCAAAACTCTTTATCAGCCCTTCTACAAGCAGATCCCAGCCGTTTGCCATGACGAAAATGAGAATTTTGAACGGCAGAGAAACGAAAACCGGAGGTATCATGATCATTCCCATCGCTAACAGTATGCTGGCCACTATCATGTCTATCACTATGAAAGGCACGTAAAGAACAACTCCCATTTTGAAGGCAACTTCCAGTTCTCCCAGAACAAAGGCTGGTATCAGAACGGCATTCGGTGCTTCTTCGATTTTTGCGATTTCAATGCCGGAGTTTTTCGCGAGCATGAAAACGTTATCCTCGTTGTGGTGATTCTTCAGTTCGTTGATCATGAACTCTCTTATACGGGTGTTTACCCGTTGAAACATCTCCTGATAGCCTGTTTCTTTGTTCAAATACGGCGTTATGGCATTGTTGTAGATATCGTTCCAGACGGGCTGCATGATGAGAAATGTGAGAAAAAGGGCAAGACCTATCATAACCTGGTTAGGAGGAGTTTGACGCGTTCCAAGAGCGTTTCTGAAGAGTGAAAAGACAACGATTATGCGTGTGAATGAGGTGAAGAGAACGAGGATGGAGGGTGCAAGTGCCAGAACGGTGAGTACGAGAAGGATCTCGAGAGTAACGACGAGGTCCTCTGGTTCTTCGGCAGGTCTTACACCTATGGATATCGAAGGAAAAGGTATTTCCTGAGAAAAATACAAAAGGGGAAGAAAGATCAAAAGAATCAGAAGAAGCTTTCTCATTTAATTTTTCTCCCCAGCTTTTTGAAGAACATACTGGAAAAAGATTTTTCTTCGTAGTCCTCCAGTTTCTTTATGACGGTGGCACCGGAATCTGTTACCAAAATGACGAGATATTCATCGATTACCCTGACAATGGCGATGAAAGTTTTCCTATCCAGGTAGTGTCTCTCCAGAACGGAAATGCTGGATCCCTTTTGAATGAAGGTTCCCCGCTTCACAAAATAGTAAACCAGAAGAAGAAAGAAGAGAACTATTCCGAAAGCCAGAAGAAACTGCAGAATCCCACTCATGGGATTTCACTTCGAAACCTTGTTGAGAGCCTCTACCACCCTGGAAGGCTGGAAGGGTTTCACAATGAAGTCTTTCGCTCCAGCTTTTATAGCTTCTATGACCATTGCCTGCTGTCCCATGGCACTGCAGACGATGATCTTTGCGTTGGGGTCGATCTTCATGATCTCTTTGATCGCATCGATACCGTTCATCTCCGGCATGGTGATGTCCATCGTGACGATGTCCGGTTTGAGTTCCTTGTATTTTTCAACGGCTTCACGACCGTTTGTTGCTTCCCCTGCAACTTCGTATCCCGCTTTTGTGATGATATCTTTCAACATCATCCTCATGAACGCTGCATCATCGACTATCAAAACTCTCTTTCCCATCTTTTACACACCCTCCTTAACGGTTATTTCTTCGATTATCTTGTCGATATCCAGATAGATGATGAGCCTTCCGTCGGTTTTTACAAGACCCTTTGATTTTTTACCGAATTTATCGGACACATTTGTCAAATCGAGCTGATTCTCGGTTATTCTCAGGACTCCCAGGACTCTATCAACAAGAAATCCCACTTCTACATCCTTCGTTCTGGCGACAATTATACTCTTCATCTTTTGCTCGTCGAATGAAATACCCAGAATCTTCGCAAGGTTCACCACAGGAATGATTCTTCCTCTTAGATTGATCACACCCTCTACGAAGTGTCTTGATTTTGGCACAGGTGTTATATCGGATTTCTCAATCACCATTTCTATGTTGTCGACATCAAAAGCCAGTGCCTGTTCATCTATTTCGAAAGATAGAACTTCGAACTCTTTCAAAGCATCCGCCAATGTTTTCACCCCCGTTATACAATGCCGGAGACGTTGATTATCAGCGCTATACTACCATCACCGAGAATAGCTGCTCCGCTGAATTCCTTCACCTCAGAGAACACCTTTCCAAGAGATTTTATCACGATATCGTCCTGACCGAGAAGATCGTCTACGACGATACCGTACTTCCTGTTTCCTACCCTCACAATAACCGCTTCCATCTCCTCCAGTTCTTCTTTGTGCTCTATTTGAAGCACTTCCCACAGACGGTAAACGGGTATCACTTCTCCTCTTATGACTATCACATCTCTGTCCTGAACTCTTTGAATATCCTCTTTTGAAATGCTGAGTATTGTGTCTATGTTCGCTATCGGAATCGCGTAGACGAGATTGTTGACTTTGACGAGGAGCGCCTGAATGATGGCCAGAGTGAGCGGTAGTCTTATCGTAACTTTTGTTCCTTTATCTTTCTCGCTTTCTATGCTTATGCTACCATTCAAAGATTCCACCACATTTTTCACGACATCCATCCCCACACCTCTTCCGGACACTTCGGAGACTTTTTCCTTTGTGGAAAATCCCGGAACGAAGAGGAAGTTCAGAATCTCCTGATCAGAAAGGGTAGCGGCCTTTGATTCATCTATGAGTCCCTTTTCTATGGCTTTTCTGATGATCTTTTCCTTGTCTATACCCCTTCCGTCATCTTCGACTTCTATTACCACGTTGTTTCCCTCGTGACGTGCCGAGAGAATGAGTGTTCCAATGGGGGGTTTTCCTTTGGCTATTCGTTCTTCTTTGGGTTCTATACCGTGGTCGATGGCGTTTCTCAGGAGATGGAGCAGGGGTTCGCCAATTTCTTCAACGAACGTTCTGTCGAGCTCTGTGTCTTCTCCTCTCATGATGAAATTCACTTCTTTGTTCATCTTTTTGGCAAGGTCTCTCACCATTCGAGGGAATCTGTTGAAAACAAAGGAGATGGGAACCATTCTGATCTTCATCACAACATTCTGAAGGTCTAAGGTGATCCTGCTGAGATGAGACAAACTCTCATCCAGTTCTTTTATGTTGTATTTTTTGAGCGTTTCCAGTATTCTACTTCTTGCGATGACCAGTTCTCCCATCAAGTCCATCAAATTGTCCAGTTTCTCTATATCTACCCTGACTGTTTGCGAAATAACCTTTTTTCTTTCGGCCTTTTCCTCAGTTTTTTCAGTTTTCTCTTCTTTCTCGGTTCTTTTCTCAGCCCCTGATTCTTCGGTAACGGCGGTTACTTCCTTTATTATTACCTTTTCTATATCGGCAATGCTCGACAGAGCTTCAGAGAGTTTCTCCAGATCCACAGGGGAGATTACGAAGAGCTCCACTTCGTTTTCGAATTTCTCTTCTTCTATCTCTTCAACTGAAGGAACCGTTCTCACAACCTCACACTTCAGTTCCTCGAGCTTGTGGAAAACAAGGTAAATCCTGGCGGATTTCAACTGCGTTCCTTCTTTGAGAATCACTTTAATATAGAACGTTTTAAAACCCTTGTTTCTCGCTTCCTGAAGAACGTGGGCAACTTCTTCAGGAAGAACTACGACTTCTTCATTGCTTGTTGATTCTCCTTTGTGTTCTTCCTCACCCTTTGTTTCCGTTTCATTTTTGATTTCTGAAGGCTTCTCTTTTCCCGATGATGCAAAGCTTTTTATGGTGTCGGAGAACACGTCTATGTTTTCTCCGATGTCGTCACTTCCCTCGGAGACGATCTTATCAACCATTCTGGTTATCAAATCGACCCCCGCGAAGATCTTATCGAGGAGATCGGAAGTTATCTTTATCTCGCTGTTTCTGGCTTTATCGAGGATGTTTTCTAAGGTATGGCAGAGCTTCGCCATACTGGAAAACCCCATTGTACCTGCCATTCCTTTCAGGGTATGAAGAGCCCTGAACGCTTCGTTTATGAGTTCCATATCTTCGGGATTTTTCTCCAATTCGAGGAGGGTATCGTTCAGATTTTGAAGGTATTCTTTTGTCTCATCGACAAACACTCCGAGATATTCTTCCATCATACTCTTTCACGCCCCTTCAAGTATTTTCTGAGGTTTTCCAGGGCCATCATAGCGGATCTGGTTCTTATCATGTTTCGATCGCCTGTAAAATTATACCTCATAGTAATGTGTTCATGTTCAAAGATATCTATGAAAACTGTACCTACGGGTTTCTCCGGAGTACCACCTGATGGGCCTGCTATTCCGGAGATAGAGACGCAGATATCTGCACCGGTGAGTTTTTTTAGCCCCTCCGTCATCTCCTGTACACATTCTTCGCTCACCGCACCGTGTTTTTTGAGAGTGTCCTCTCTAACACCGAGGATGTGTTTTTTCAGATCGTTGCTGTAGGCTACCACACCTCCTATGAAAACCTCTGAAGCCCCCGGCACGTTCACCACCAAAGATGAGAGCATGCCACCCGTGCAGGATTCTGCAACGGCGAGCGTTTTTTTCCTGTCTTTCAGGAGTCTAACCACGACTTCTTCCATCTTTTCGTCGTTTACACCGTAGAGGTGTTCGCCAGTCTTATCGAGAATCTTTTTCACCATCTCGTCCAGATATTCTTTGTTCTTCATATGGGTGGTCAATCTGAGTCGTACTCCTTCTACATGATCGGCCATGGTGGCTACTTCCACTATGTTCTGGGAGTAAAGAATATCTTTCAAAAGATCTTCGAGAACGGCTTCGGGAATGCTGTAGTATTTCAAAACAACCTGATACAGGGCATCTGGAGTTCTCAATCGATCTTTCAGTGCGTTGAACATGGGGATCAGCTCTCTGGGAGGTCCCGGCAGGAGAATCACGATTTTCCCATCCACAGTGAGGAGTTGTCCTGGAGCACTTCCCACAGGGTTGTCCAGAACTTCGGCACCGTCTATTACTAAAGCCTGTCTTTCAATGTTCTGCGGTATTTCAGAATGGTATTTTTTTATCTTCTCTTTTATCTTCGAGAGGAGTTCTTCATTGAGTTTGAGACTCCTGTTCAGCACTTTTGCGACTGCATCCCGGGTGAGATCGTCCTGTGTGGGGCCGAGTCCTCCTGTGAGGATGAGTAGATCGACCTTGAGAAGGAGGGTTTTCACTTCTTCTGAGATGGAGATCAAATCATCTCCTACCGTTGATACCTTGACAACTCTATATCCCAGATTCTTCAATTCCTGGCAGAGAAACTGTGCGTTTTTGTTGAGTATCAAACCTTCCAGCAGTTCACTTCCGATAGTGATGATCGCTGCTTTCTTCATACGATCCCTCCTCAGTGATATGATAACACACAGGGGGATGTTATGAGAGAAAAGCTCTTTTGGATTCTTAAAAAGTACGGTGTGAGCGATCACATCGCGAAGGCTTTTCTGGAAATACCCCGTGAGGAGTTCCTGACGAAGTCCTACCCACTCTCTTACGTTTACGAGGATATCGTTCTGGTTTCCTACGATGATGGAGAAGAATACAGCACTTCCAGTCAGCCCTCTTTGATGGCGCTGTTTATGGAGTGGGTGGGTCTGGACAAAGGAATGAGAGTCCTCGAAATAGGCGGAGGAACGGGTTACAACGCTGCCGTGATGAGCAGAGTTGTGGGTGAGAAAGGCCTTGTGGTCTCCGTGGAATATTCGAGGAAAATCTGCGAGATCGCGAAAAGGAACGTGGAACGCCTTGGAATAGAGAACGTTATTTTTGTCTGTGGCGATGGATACTACGGTGTTCCGGAGTTTTCCCCGTACGATGTTATTTTTGTAACAGTTGGTGTGGATGAAGTGCCGGAGACGTGGTTCACTCAGCTCAAGGAAGGTGGGAGGGTTATAGTACCTATCAATTTGAAACTTTCAAGAAGACAGCCCGCTTTCCTGTTCAAAAAAAAGGATCCGTATCTTGTGGGAAACTACAAACTGGAAACCAGGTTCATAACGGCAGGGGGCAATCTCGGAAATCTTCTCGAGAGGAACAGAAAGCTTTTGAGAGAATTTCCATTCAACAGAGAGATCTTACTCGTACGTTCTCATATCTTCGTGGAGCTGGTGGATCTCCTCACCAGGAGACTCACAGAGATTGATGGAACGTTCTACTACGCTGGGCCAAACGGCGTGGTAGAGTTTCTCGATGACAGGATGAGAATCTACGGGGACGCTCCAGAGATAGAGAACCTTTTAACTCAGTGGGAAAGCTGCGGCTACAGGAGCTTCGAGTATCTCATGCTTCATGTGGGTTACAACGCTTTTTCACATATATCCTGTTCTATTTGACCGTCTCTTATTCTTATAACCCGGTCCGCTTTCTCTGCTATTCTTTCATCGTGAGTCACGACCACCAGTGTGGAATTCTCCTTCATTTCCATCAGAAGATCTATGATCATTCTCCCCGTCTCGTTGTCCAGAGCACCGGTGGGTTCATCTGCCCATATGACTTTTGGATTGTGGACGATGGCCCTCGCGATGGCGACACGCTGTTTTTCCCCTCCGGAGAGTTCTTCGGGGAACCTGTCGCACTTGTGAGCCAGCCCCACTTTCCTCAAGATTTCGAAGGCTCGTTCTCTTGCCTCTTTTCTGTTCACACCCAGAATGAGCAGAGGTAGTTCCACATTTTCAATGGCGGTGAGGACAGGAACGAGATTGAAGAACTGGAACACAAACCCCATGTTTTCCGCTCTGAACCTCGTTCTTTCCTCTTCTGAGAGCGTGTACAGGTCTGTTCCATGGATTATCACAGTTCCCCTTGTAGGGCGATCCACACCAGAAAGACAATTCAGAAGCGTTGTCTTTCCAGAACCGGAGGGGCCCAGTATCACAACAAACTCTCCCGTGTTTATTCTTAGATTTATACCCTTCAAGGCTGTTACTTTCTCTTTCCCATTGTATTCCTTCCACAGATTGTGAACCTCGATCAAAGCCTTCACTCTCCTTCCTTCATGGCTTCGAGTGGTGAGAGTTTTGACATCATGAGGCTCGGTATCACCATAACGGCTGAAGCAAGGGCGATCACTGTGAGGAGCGAAAGAAGGATAGAAGCTGTTGGTACGGAAACCATGAAAGTTCCGAGGCTTTCAGACATCGCTTCTGAAACGAAATACCCCATGAGAACACCTGAGACGGTACCTATGAGTATTCCTCCGAAGAGGAAGAAAAGGTGTTCTATCAGGAAAGAAGCTACCAGCTGGTTTATTTTCATCCCCACGGCACGGAGTGTTCCCATTATCTTTATCCTGGAAAAATACGATTTCAGAACGAAGAGTAAGAGCCCGGAGGAGGCGGATAAGAATCCAAACAGGAAAATGAACTTTATCACGCTGACGAGCCCCTCTATTCCGCCGTAGAGTTTTTTGAATTCTTCATCCAAGAAGAAAGGATAGGCAAACTTTGAAAGGTAAAACTGCTTCACGCTGGAAGCACTGCTCTCTTCAACTCTTCCAAGAAGCAGCGATAAGGGTTTTACATCGCTGGGGGCGTTTGAGATTGGTGCAATCATGTCGATCGGAACCAGATAATCGTTTTTGTTGTAGATCCCCGCTACTTTAAACTTAACTTCTTTTCTTCCACCAAGTGGAAGGATGGACTTCAGAGTACCTGTTATTTCTTCAAGATCAACGGGATCTCCTATCAAGGCGGTATCAGAGGCTTCCAGAGATCTCGCAGATCCCCGGAGAAGCTTCAGCGTTGAGTTTCTAAAGAACGATTCATCGACGAAAGCGATCATTTTTTCTCCTCTTTCCGTTTTCAAAGTGCAGAGGTAAACTCTGGAAGGATCTTTCAGTTCCTCGTGGACGGGAAGAGATGTTTTCGCCAACAAGGACCTGAATGGATTTTCCAGAACCAGAAAGTTGTATCCAAAGAGTCCTCCTTTCACCTTTTCTTGAACGAATCGGTCCGCACTGGCCGATAGTATATTGAAGACAGTGACGGAGAAAATCAGGAAAGCGAAGGTCAGGGAAACTGTGATTCCTTTCTTTGGAAAGCGCTGGACGTAGGACAATCCTATCAGTAGGGAAAGATTTCCCCTGGACATGAGGTTGTTGAAAACGTTTTTTGAAAGAAGAACCATCGAAAAAACCAGAAGAGTCACACCAAAGAAAATGGCGGACCCTTTGTTCAGAGATGAAAAGATGAAGGCTTTCTCACTTTGAAGGTTCAAACTGGAAAAGAATCCCATACCGAGATTCAAAGTACCGAGAGCCATCATGATGAATGGATTTCTGAGTTTGATGGCGATGATCAGTGACAGAAAAACCACAGAAAACACCCGAAGTTCGGAGAAGAAAAGAACGAAGCTCAAAAGCACAGCAAAGATCACGAGTTTCCAGGAGACATCCAGCTGTTCTCCCATTTCTCTGTAAACGGGCGGTTTTCCAGTTATTTCTCTCGCTTTCAGAAAGAAAAGGAACATCGGGAAAAGAACCCCGAGTCCAAGGGAAAGAAGGAGCGTTCTGATCGAAAGGTGAAATCCTATTTTATCAATGTGGAAAAACGAAGATGAGATCACATCGACGACTTCCTGAAAACGGCTCAAAAGAAACTTTCCGACGAAAATTCCGATCAACACACCCGCTGATGCCGACATCAAAGAGTACATGAATCCTTCCAGAAGCAGTATTCCCCACTCTTCTTTTCTTCTGAGCCCTATCTTTCTCAGAGTCACGAGTGTGGAGCTCCTGTCTCTTATCACGTCCTCACAGAACATGTAAAAAACCAGGAAACCAACGAAGATCGAAATACCGGAAAAGGCGAGTGTTACGTAAGCAAGGGACTTGTTAATCGGAGATTTGAGAAAGCTGTACTTTATATTCCTCACCCTAAGATTTGTTTCTATGGTTGTTTCTTCGTGCTTTTCAACCGGAAGATCGTAGTGAAGGTAACACTTCGTGGGAAAAACTCCGTCAAAATCTTTCACGTTGATGAAAACAGTTCCCGAGAGGCTCGCCGATTCGCCTTTGAAATTCAAAAAACCTTTCTCACCGATTTTTACAACGGTGAATTCCTTACTCCCCGATGAAAAAAGCAGTGTGATTCTGTCTCCCACCTTCAGGTTCATCAGTTCTGCGATGGACTTTCCAACTATGGCCTCTCCTGGATTCAAAGTCAGTGACTCGCCAACGAAATCTGAGAGGTATTCCGGTTCTGTGGCTATCACGAGAACGTCCAGAGTGTTGTTCAACCTGGCACTACCTTCTGAGACTGGAAGAACACCTTTCACCTGTTTTTTCAGGTTTTCTATTTCAGAATCGTCGATTTTTGAGGTTGCGAAGGAGAAAAAGAGAAAGGAAGGGCTTTTTGGCTCCGCCACGGCATCTGCGTTGCCGAAGTTTTCTTCTATCCTTTCCCATTTCCACACGTTTATCGAATCCGAAAGAGAAAGCGCTCCCGTTACCAGCGACAGGCTGATTGCCAATCCTAAGATCACAACGAGGGAGATCTTCAAATTTTTTGTGAAGTTTCTCAGAGCGATTTTCAGAATCACAGATGTTCCCTCCACAAATGTTAGAATTTTCTTCGGAGGTGTCGCTTTTGGATTCAGTAAAAAACATTCTTCTCGAGTACGGACTGAGATTTCAAGAACCGCAGATAGAAAAGGTAGATAAGTACATCGAGGAACTCCTGAGAGTTCCCTACAATCTCACTGCTCACAGGGATTTAGACTCTGCTGTCCATAAAAATGTTGTAGAAATTCTACTTCCTTTGAAAGAAGAACTGAAAGGGACACTCCTGGACGTGGGATCAGGCAATGGTGTCCCAGGGCTTATTTTAGCGATCTTTTTTCCGAAACTCAAGGTGGTACTTCTGGATTCAAGAGAAAAGTCGGTGAATTTTCTCAGAGGAGTGATAGAAAAGCTGGATCTGGAAAATGTCTCTGTTGTCAAAGAAAGGGCAGAGAACTTCTCTAAAGAGAGGCGAGAGGAATTCGATTACGTCACAGCCAGAGCCGTGGCACGATTGAACATTCTGGTGGAGATCTGCGCTCCAGCACTGAAAACTGGTGGGAAACTTCTTTTCTACAAAGGGCCTTCGTACAGAGAGGAACTGAAAGAGGCGCAGAGAGCCATGAAGGAGCTGAAGGTGGAGCTCGAAGAGGTACGAGAGTATTCTCTAAAAACCGGTGAAAGAAGGGCGCTACTGATACTCAGAAAATACGAGAGTTCTCCTGAAAAATATCCAAGGAGGGTGGGTGTACCATTCAAGAGACCTTTGTTGTGATTGAAAAAGGTGTTTTCCCTGGTGCGTTGAACATGGCCATCGACAGTCTGATGACGGAGTGGTCCGCAAAGATGAACGCGGTGTTGTTCAGGCTCTACGGTTGGGAAAGGCCCACTGTTTCTCTGGGTCGTTTTCAAAAGAAAGACGGAATAAACGTTCCTGATTGGATAGATGTTGTGAGAAGACCTTCTGGAGGCAGGGCTCTGCTCCATCACCGCGAGATAACCTATTGTCTTGCGGTTCCCAGAAGAATGGATGCCGGTAAGCTTTCTGTTCTGGAATTTCACAGACTGGTACACAGTTTGATAAGGGACGCTCTAGTAAAAGTCGGGGTGCCCGCTGAGTTGTCAAGCGAAAGACGGGGGAACACGGCGCTTTGTTTTGATGCTCCGTCGAGGTACGAGATCGTTATCAACGGTGTCAAAGTGGTGGGAAGTGCCCAGTTCAGAACGGCCGAGTCCATCGTTGAACATGGATCCATAGTTTTGAAGCAGGATATCGATCTTCTGAAAACCATCTTTGGCGAGGACGTTCCTCCTTTGAAGGGCATCCTGGATCTCTACGATGTTGATGTGAAGGCTCTGGAAGAAAGAATCTTAGCGCAGTTTGAGAAGGTTTTCGGTACTTCGAGGAAGATACAGCTGGACGGCAGCATGTTGAAAGAAGCGAGGGAAAGAACCCCTCTTTATGAGGTGAGGAGGAGATAGTTTGGGGAAGCTGATCATAGTGGGAACACCTATAGGGAACCTCGAAGATATCACCATCAGGGCTTTGAAGACGCTCAGGGAGGTTGATCTGATACTCGCAGAGGATACCAGAAGGACCGTGGTTCTTCTCAACAAATACAGAATAAAAAAACCTCTTCTTTCGTTCAACGAGAGAAATTCGAAGAAAAGAATAAAAGAAGTTTTGCCGCTTCTCAAAGAGGAGAAGAAAATAGCCCTTGTCAGCGACGCGGGGATGCCGGTGATCTCCGATCCAGGATACAATCTTGTAGAAAGGTGCTGGAAAGAGGGTATAGAGGTGGATATCGTTCCGGGACCTAGTGCTCTGACGAGTGCCGTCGCGGTGAGCGGATTTCCAGGTTCGAAATTCATCTTCGAGGGTTTTCTGCCGCGTGGAAAAAATAGAAGAAGACTCCTCAAATCCTTGAAGAAAGAAAACAGAGTGATTGTGTTCTTCGAGTCACCGGAAAGGTTACTCTCAACTCTGAGAGATATTCTGGAGATAATTGGGGATCGAGAAGTGTTCATCGCAAGAGAAATGACGAAGCTTCATCAGGAATTCTTCAGAGGAAAGGTGAGCGAGGCCATTTCTCACTTTGAAAAGAAGAAACCTCTCGGTGAGATTACAGTGGTGCTATCTGGGAAGGAGTGAGAACGTGAAGCAACCTTTTGAAAGAATTCTCAGAGAGATCTGTTTCATGGTGAAGGTGGAAGGCAGAAAGGTGTTGAGAGACTTCGGCATAACACCGGCTCAGTTCGACATTCTTCAGAAGATCTATTTCGAAGGTCCCAAACGTCCAGGAGAACTCAGTATTCTGCTGGGAGTTGCGAAGAGCACGGTGACCGGTCTGGTGAAAAGACTTGAGGCGGACGGTTATCTGACGCGCACTCCAGACCCCGCGGACCGGAGAGCCTACTTTCTGGTTATAACGAGAAAAGGAGAGGAGGTCATAGAAAAGGTCATCGAACGAAGGGAGAATTTCATCGAGAAGATCACAAGCGATCTTGGTAAAGAAAAATCCTCAAAGATACTCGACTATCTGAAGGAGTTGAAGGGCGTTATGGAGAGAAATTTTTCCAAACAATAAACCGGCCGTTCACGGGGTGTTTTCAAGGATGTTTTAAGGTTGAAGAGGGAGGTGAAGTCTTTGAGAAAGATCCTTGTTCTTGGGTTGGTAGTGATAAGCATTCTCCTGCTTTCACAGAATATAAAGGATTTAGAACCAGACTCTCCGTTTTTCGAAGCCGTGAACTACGTGGTGAAAGCAGGCATCATGGAGCTCGATGACAAGGGGAACTTCAGGGGAGCGCTCCTCGTGACTCGATACGACGTGGCGCAGTACATCTACAGACTGGTCATGAGATTCGAACTTGAAAAACTCAAAGAAAAGCTCCCGCTGCTCGATGAGCTCGATATTGTAAAAGCAGCCACAATCGCTCTCGATGAACGAACTTCCAATCTGGAAAAGAACTACAATTCTTTGAACTCTCGTGTCGATTCTGCTGTACTCGAAATTACCTCCGCGGCGAGTGAAGTTTCAGAGTTGAAGACAAAGATCGATTCTCTGGAAGAAGCGTTCAACAATTTATCGCTGGCTTTCACCAGCTTCAAGCAGGAAACAGCTGGAATAGATTCGGAGATACTGAGGAGAATAGACGTTGTGGAAAAAAACCTCAAGAAGCTTGAAGAGAGTTCACAACAGAATACCTCGAGACTGACTCTTCTGGAAAAGAATCTGGAAAACGTGTCAAAAGAGATGACCTCTCTTGAAGGAGCAATCACTCAGCTCAGTTCAGACACGCGCAACCTTCTCACCTGGAAACAGGACGCGGGCGAGGATATCCTCATGCTGAAGGGAAGAACAGGAAGTCTTTCAGAAGAGTTGAACCAGCTTCGCAAAGAATTGGACTCACTCTCCTCGGATGTGGTGAATCTGAAAAACGAAATGAACCAGAAGGTTTCTGCCGTTTCCAGCAGAGTCTCCGCTCAGGAGGAAAAGGTCTCTGATCTGGAAAAGAGTATCCTTCAGATAACAGCAAAATTTCAGATGCTGGAGTCCAGCGTGGAAAACCTGAAAAGCGATCTGGAAAACCTGAATAAACGTTTCTCCGGACTGGAAGAATCCGTCGCTGAAGATCAGCAAAACAGAACGACAATGGAGAGTGAAATCCAGGATCTGAAAAAGCAGGTAAGCGACCTTTCAAAGAAGATCGAAAGGCTCTCTTCGGACTTGACAGCACTTTCCCAGAGGGTGGAAGAAAAAGAGAAATCTTCGCTCCAGATGGATACCAGTACGCTGATGGTGATCGGTGCCGGTGCTCTTGCCCTTCTTCTGGGAATCATTCTTCTTGCGGGGCGATGAGCGTGACAAAGGGAATAGCGTTCGCAGCGGGAGGAGTCAAAGGGGCGGCTCACGTTGCTTTACTGGAAAGATCTGGAGACGTGTTCGATGTGGTCACCGGATCATCGATAGGAGCCGTTGTAGGAGGTCTGTACGCGCTCTACGGAGAGCCCGCTTTGGTGAAAGACATCACCTTTTCTCTCATGAAGAAACACTTCGAAGACCTGAAAAAGACGGAATCGGAGAACACCTGGAGAGGATTGTTTCAGCGCTCTCTTTTCAAGGCGGACCTGCTGTTTTCTGTTCTCAAAGAGGCTTTTGGTAGAAAGAAATTTTCTGACTGCAAGAAGACGCTCGGTGTTGTGGTCTTCGATACAGAAAACATGGATTCTCTCCTTGTGACAGAAGGATTTCTAATAGATGCCGTCGTGGCGAGCAGTTCTGTGCCGGGATATTTCGAGCCGATCTGGATAGGAGGGACTCCCTCTCTGGATGGTGGGGTTCTTGCACCCACACCGGTTTCTCAGGCGCGGGAACTCGGAGCAGACTTCGTCGTAGCTTCCGCTTTCAACAGAGAGAGAAAAGACGGATTTAAGAATCATTTCGAGATGTTCTTTGTGATGGACAGGTGGAAGGAGATACTCCTGGAAAGGGAAGAACTTTCAAAAGCGGATTTTGTGGTGATGCACGATGTGAACGAGCCCTGGAACGCCTTTGATAAGTACGAAGAAATCTACAGAAAAGCACTTAAAAATCTAAGGGGAGTGATTTTACCCTGGTAATTTCGTTCGGTGGAGACAGCGGTGCTTATCTGGGAGTCATAGGGGTGCTGAAATTTTTAAAAGATTCGAAAGTCGATTTCACGGTGAGGTGCTGTGGAATTTCCTCCATTCCCTGCGCTCTTTTTTTCCTTACAAGATCTACTAACAGGACGTACTCGATTCTGGTGAAGGAATGGAAGAACATTGAAAAGCTTCTCGATCCTTTCTTCACGAAAGGCATAGATCAGCTTTCAATGGTGGATGCTCTTCGAATACTGATGAGAATCGGTGACACGCTGAACGGTGTTCGAAATCACGAGCGCCTGTACAGGTACATAGATTCGCTGTTCCCCGCACAGAAAATCCCAGGGGGTCTTGAAATCTGGGCTTTCGATCTTTTTGAAGGAAAGGAAGTGGTTTTCAAAGAGGGAGACGATCTGAGAAGAGCGCTCAAGATTTCTCTTTCCTTTCCGATACTCTACCGCCCGTACGAAGACAGGTACGTTCCCATCACCTGGATCACGGGAGTTCCCGAAGGAGAACTGACGGTCCTTTTCGATGTGGAGAAAGAAAAGAATCCCCCCAGAAACGCGCTCGAGTACCTGTTTTTGTCGACAACAGCCAGAACAAAGCATCTGGAGAAAGAAAGAATAAAAAAGGCTAAGAGCTTGAGAATAGCGTGTTCTTCCCTTTCTCCAGTTTCTACAACGCGACGCGCTTACGAAGAGTTCTCCAGATTTTTCGAGGAGGTGGTTCTGTGAAAAAGTCGTTGATCGCGTTCTTCATCCTTGTGAGTCTTTTCGCATTCTCGAAGACAATTCACATAAAGGCGGATTTTGTGAAGCCTTCCGATGAGAGGATAGAGTATTCCGGAAGCGTTGTTCTCAAGATCGAAGAAGAGAACTTTACGCTGAACGCTGACAATTTAATCGTGAAAAAACTGAGTGGAAAGTGGAGAATAACAGAAGCGAGTTCATCTGTAACTGTGACCCTTGAAGACGGGGAGCTGAAAGGAGACACTCTCATTTACGATGTGGAGACCAGAGTAGGAACTATCACAGGAAATGTGAAAGGTGAGTTCATCGATAAAACCAGTACAGAAACGATCTATATGGAGTGCGAACAAATCACCTTCGATCTTGAAGAGGACGTTTTCCAGGGAGCTGGAAAGGTGAAGATTCAAAAGGGTTCAGTTGTGGCAAATTCCGAAGAGGTGGTTTACAAAAGAAAAGACGGCATCATAGAACTCCTCCGCAGTGTGAGGTTGAAGGATAAAGAAAAAGATCTGGAGATGAAAGCAGAGAGAGTGATCATGGATCTTGAAGAAGATACGATGGAAGCGAGTTCCGTGACCGTCACCTTAGAGGTGGAGTGAATGAGAGTCATTACCACACACAGGTCACCCGATTTCGATGCCTTCGCTTCCTGTGTCGCGGCAAAGAAGCTGTTTGATGACCACATCATAGTTCTGCCTTCCAATCCAGCGAGGAATCTCTCCGATTTCCTCAAGGTTTACTCGGATCGGTTTGAATTCGTCTGGGATCATGAGTTTGAAGGTGAGATCACAGAACTTGTGATCGTCGACGCACCTTCTCTGGATCGAATACCGGAGAGCATCAGAAAGAAAGCTCAGGGGGCGAAAATAACAGTCTACGATCACCATGTAGATGAAAGCCCTTACGATGGAATAGTATCGAAGGTAGGAGCCACGATCACGATACTCGTTGAGCTCATTCGAGAGAAAAATATACCACTGGATCCCACCGAAGCCACTCTCTTCATGATCGCTCTCTACGACGACACGGGAAATCTCCTTTTCTCTTCAACCACACCGCGGGATCTGGAGATAGCGAAATTCCTTCTGGAAAATGGAGCAAATCTCGATGAGGTAGCGCTTTACACAAGAGAAGAACTCACTCCTAGGCAGATGGAACTGCTGGACGATTTGATAGAGAACGCACGTGATTATGAAGTGAACGGTGTTCCGATAACCATCTCGATGATAGAGTGCGAGGATTTCGTTGGAGGACTGGGGCTGATCGTGAGTAAAGCCTGGGAAATGATGGGAAAGGAAACCTTCATAGCGATCGTGAAGATGGGAAAGAAGATCTACGTTATTGGAAGAACCAGTTCACCCGATGTGGATCTCGGCTCTCTCATGAAAGACCTCGGGGGAGGCGGACACACGAGGGCAGCCTCCGCAACTATCACCGGGAAAGAGATCGACGAGGTTTTGAAAGAAGTTTTGAATAGACTCCATGATCACGTGGTGCCACTCCTCCGCGCAAGAGATATCATGTCCTCTCCCGTGAAGGTGGTCCTATCTAACATGACGATAAAAGAAGTGGATAGGTTGATGAAGCAAACCGGACACAGTGGATTTCCGGTCGTTGAGGGGAACAGGCTGGTAGGTATTGTTACGAAGAAAGCGGTCGAAAAGGCGATGAACCATGGTCTGGGAGACAGGCCTGTGAAATCCATCATGTCGACGAACCTGGTGGTGGCGACCCCTGATACTTCTGTAACCAGGTTAAGAGAACTCATGGTGGAGCACGCCATAGGACGAATCCCCATACTGGAAAACGGTATTCTCGTGGGCATCGTGACAAGAAGTGACGTTCTGAGGGCGATATTCGGAAAACCCTTCAAAAAATACGTAATGCCGGTGTTTCAGGCGAACGGACAGATATTCAGAGACGTTTCAAAGCTCCTCGTGGAACGGGTGGATCCGAAGATTTTGAATCTTTTCAGACTCCTCGGGAAGTTCGGTGATGAGGTGAACATGCCCGTTTACGTTGTGGGAGGTTTCGTCCGCGATCTTCTACTCGGTATAAAGAATCTCGATGTAGACATCGTTGTTGAAGGCAACGCGCTGGAATTTGCCGAGTACGCTAAACGTTTTCTACCGGGAAAACTGGTGAAACACGACAAATTCATGACCGCCTCTCTTTTTCTGAAGGGAGGCCTCAGAATAGACATCGCAACAGCAAGACTGGAGTACTACGAATCACCCGCCAAACTCCCCGATGTGGAAATGAGTACGATAAAGAAAGATCTCTACAGGAGAGATTTCACGATAAACGCGATGGCTATAAAGCTGAATCCGAAAGATTTCGGATTGCTGATCGATTTCTTTGGGGGATACAGAGATCTGAAGGAAGGAGTAATACGGGTTCTTCACACCCTGAGTTTTGTAGACGATCCCACAAGGATTCTACGTGCCATTCGGTTTGAGCAACGTTTTGACTTCAGAATAGAAGAAACAACAGAGAGACTCCTGAAACAGGCTGTTGAAGAAGGCTACCTTGAGAGAACAACTGGACCACGTCTCAGACAAGAACTGGAGAAAATACTCGAAGAGAAAAACCCTCTGAAGTCGATCAGAAGGATGGCACAGTTCGATGTGATAAAACATCTGTTTCCAAAAACCTATTACACACCTTCCATGGACGAGAAGATGGAAAATCTCTTCAGAAACATTCCGTGGGTGGAGGAGAACTTCGGAGAGGTTGACAAATTCTACGCGGTGCTCCACGTGTTCCTCGAGTTCTACGACGACGAGAGCTGGAAAGAAGTGAGGGATAGATATTCTCTTCGCAGGAATTTGATAAATGAGATCAGGCATGTAGAAAAGAGTGCGCCCGCTCTTTTAGAAATGCTTTCAGAAAGGGTTCCTGCTTCCTTTGTTTATCCTCTTGTGAAGGGTGTTTCGAACGAAACGATCTGTCACTTCTTAGCGTATCTCAGCGGTGAGAAAGAAGAGCTGTTCAAATCTTATCTTTTGAAGATAAAGAACACGAAGCTCGAAAAGATAAACGGAGAGTATCTCATCAGAAAAGGAATAACATCCGGTAAAATAATTGGAGAGGTTCTCGAGAAGATTCTCATGAAAAAACTCGATGGAGACACAAGAGATGAAGAGGAGATACTGGAGGAAGTCCTGGCATCATTAGAAACGGAGGGATAAGATGAGTCTGAGGGATAAGATCGAAGAATTGAAGAAACTCGAGAAAGAGATTGAACAGGGTGGCGGTCCTGAGAAAGTAGAAAAACAGCATAGAGCTGGAAAACTCACCGCCTGGGAAAGGTTAGAACTGCTTCTCGATCCAGGAACGTTCGTGGAGATCGACAAGTTCGTGAAACACAGAAACACGTACTTTGGGCTCGACAAGGTGAAACTTCCAAGGGATGGAGTCATTACAGGTGTGGGAGAGATAAACGGAAGAAAAGTCGCCGTTTTCTCCCAGGACTTCACGGTGATGGGCGGTTCACTGGGAGAAATGCACGCGAAGAAGATTGTAAAGCTCCTCGATCTGGCTCTCAAGATGGGAATACCGGTGATCGGTATAAACGATTCTGGAGGCGCACGAATTCAGGAAGGTGTGGATGCACTCGCCGGTTACGGCGAAATATTTTTGAGGAACACCCTCGCTTCCGGTGTGGTACCACAGATCACCGTGATAGCTGGTCCCTGTGCTGGTGGGGCTGTCTATTCTCCCGCCCTCACCGATTTCATCGTGATGGTAGACCAGACCGCCAGGATGTTTATAACGGGGCCGAACGTGATAAAGGCGGTGACGGGTGAAGAGATCTCCCAGGAGGATCTGGGAGGTGCCATGGTTCACAATCAGAAGAGTGGAAACGCTCACTTTCTGGCAGACAACGATGAAAAAGCCATGTCTCTGGTGAGAACACTTCTTTCGTACCTTCCCTCCAACAACGCCGAAGAACCACCCGTTGAGGATCCCGATACCAGTCTGGAAACTCCAGAGGACATTCTCGATATCCTTCCGGACAATCCGAACAAGGGATACGATGTGAGAGATGTCATCAAAAGAGTAGTGGATCACGGGGAGTTCTTCGAGGTTCAGCCTTACTTTGCAAAGAACATCGTCATAGGCTTTGCCAGAATCCAGGGAAAGACAGTGGGAATAGTGGCGAATCAGCCTTCCGTACTCGCCGGTGTTCTGGATATTGATTCCTCCGACAAAGCGGCGCGTTTCATCAGGTTCCTCGACGCCTTCAACATTCCTATTCTGACCTTCGTGGACACCCCCGGTTATCTCCCCGGTGTCGCTCAGGAACACGGCGGCATCATAAGACACGGAGCGAAGCTGCTCTACGCGTACAGCGAGGCAACGGTCCCGAAGATCACGGTCATTCTCCGAAAGGCTTATGGAGGAGCGTACATCGCCATGGGGAGCAAACATCTGGGGGCGGATATGGTGCTTGCCTGGCCGTCCGCCGAGATCGCAGTCATGGGGCCTGAAGGCGCAGCGAATATTATCTTCAAAAGGGAAATAGAGGCTTCTTCCAATCCAGAAGAAACGAGAAGAAAGCTCATCGAAGAATACAAACAGCAGTTCGCGAATCCGTACATAGCGGCGAGCAGAGGATACGTAGACATGGTGATAGATCCGAGAGAGACAAGAAAATACATAATGAGGGCACTTGAAGTCTGCGAAACTAAGGTTGAGTACAGACCGAAGAAAAAGCATGGAAACATCCCTCTGTGAGGTGAGGTAATGATCACCATCTTTCTGTTCGGAATAGTGACAGTGTTCTTTGTATTTCTTATTCTGTATTTGTTCTCCATTGTTTTGAAGTTTTTCTCGGGAAAAGAGAAACCCGCTGTTGTTGAAGAAAAGAAGACCAGGTATTCAGAAGAGAACGAAGAGGTGATAGCAGTTATCTCAGCGGTGCTTTCGCAGGTAATCGAAGGTGAATACAGAATAGTTTCTGTGAAAAAAAGCAGAGAAAAACGAGGATACGAGGCGTGGAAAAAAACCGGCTGGAGGAGGAGAAGATGGTCAGAAAGTTCAGAGTGGTGGTGAACGGAAAGGAATACATTGTGGAAGTGGAAGAAATAGGAAACGTTCGTAAAAAGGAACCAGCTGAGAAACCAGCAAAAGAAGTGTCTCAGAAAACGGTTCAGGAAATTCCCAAGGAAGAACCAAAACCAGTTGTGATGGAAAGAGAAGAGTCTCCGGATCAGGAAGAAAAACTGGTTAAGGCTCCCATGGCGGGTATCGTGTTGAAGGTGCTTGTAAAAGAGGGTCAAAAGGTGAACGTGGGAGATAAACTTCTTGTTTTTGAAGCCATGAAGATGGAAAACGAGCTTCAGTCCGAGTTTTCTGGAACAGTAAAGGAGATCCTCGTGAAAGAAGGAGACAACATAGAAACAGGTCAGATACTCATGAAGATCGTGTGAGGGGGGATGAAGATGGAACTGAAAGTGGTGACGTTCAAGCTGGGAAATCAGGTGTTCGGTGTGGACATCATGAAAGTGGAGAGCATCGTCGAAGTGGAAAAGATCGTTCCCGTTCCAGAGACAGCAGAGTACATAGAGGGGGTCATGAACCTCAGAGGGAAGATCATCCCGGTGGTGAATCTCAGGAAGAAGTTCAAGATGCCGGACATGGAGGACAAGAAGAGGGCGAAGATCATTGTTTCGATGGTGAAAGACACACTGATAGGTTTCCTGGTGGACGATGTGAGCGAGGTTCTGACGCTCACAGAGAGTGACATCGAACAGCCTCCCCAGAATCTTTCGGGAAAAGGAAAGAACTACATTCTCGGGCTTGCTAAAGTTCGTGACGATATCGTGATTATTCTGAACATAGAAGAGGTTCTCACTTCGGAGGAACTGGTGGAGATCAGCAACATCAACGTGTGAAAACTGGAGGTGCATCGATGAGAATAACCAACACCCTGACAGGAAAAAAAGAAGAATTTGTGCCTATTCAACCCGGTGTTGTGAGGATGTACGTGTGCGGACCCACCGTGTACGATCTCATCCACGTGGGGAACGCGAGACCCGCGTTGGTATTCGATGTGTTCAGGAGGTACCTCGAGTACAGGGGTTACAGGGTCATAATGGTTCAGAATTTCACGGATATAGACGACAAGATCATAAACAAGGCGAATCAGCTCGGTGTCGATTACAAGACCGTGGCAGATACCTTCATAGCCGAGTACTGGAGAGACGCACATGCGCTTGGTATAAGACCGGCGAATTTTCATCCAAGAACCACCGATTTCGTTGAAGACATTGTTGAGATAATAGAAAAACTCGTAGAAAAAGGGTTCGCGTATCAAACGGAAACGGGTGTCTATTTCGATGTGAGAAAGTTCGAAAAGTACGGTGAACTCTCCAAAAAGAAGATAGAGGATCTCATCGCGGGTGCCAGAGTCGAGGTGGACGAAACGAAGAAGTCTCCTCTCGATTTCTCGCTCTGGAAAAAGGCCAAACCCGGTGAACCCTGCTGGAAGTCCCCCTGGGGAGAGGGAAGACCAGGTTGGCACATAGAGTGTACGGTTATGTCCGTGAAAATCCTGGGAGAGAGTTTCGATATACACGCGGGTGGAGAAGATCTCGTGTTTCCGCACCACGAGAACGAGAAGGCTCAGGCCGAAGCCCTGACCGGTAAGGTTTTTGCGAGATACTGGATGCACAACGGCATGGTCAGGTTCCTCGGTGATAAGATGAGTAAATCGACGGGAAACATCTTCACCGTCCGTGAAGCCGTGAAAAGATACGGCAGAGACGGTCTGAGATACATGATTCTCTCAAAGCACTACAGGTCGCCGATGGACTTCTCTGAAGAACTCCTTCAGGATTACTCCAGGGCGGTCAAACGTGTTTGGGAGATTCTGGGACGATACGAAAAATCTGGAGATATCGGGATACCTAAGAGAAACGCTGTTTACGAAGAGTACGTTAATCGTTTTGTGGAAGCTCTCGACGACGATTTCAACACACCAGTAGCGGTGTCCTTGATTTTTGAGCTCGCAAGAAACCTCAGCAAAGCGATGGATGACAACGACCGTGAGGATGCCCTTCTCTACTATCACCTGATCAGAAGGGAGTTCGGCCCCGTTCTGGGACTTTTCGATCTCAACGAAGAGAAGAAAGAAGTTTCCTCTGAAGAACTGCTCAAACTGCTGATAGAAGTGAGAGATGTCTTGAGGAAGGAAAAAAGATACGATCTTTCTGATCGAATAAGGGATCGCCTCAGGGAGATTGGAATCATTTTGAAGGATACCCCTTCGGGGACAGAATACACTGTCGAGTGAGGTGATTTTTCGTGTGGAAGCATGTAAAACAGGTTGATCCCGAAATATACGAAGTTCTTGTGAACGAGTTGAAGCGTCAGGAGTACGGCCTGGAGCTGATCGCCTCTGAGAACTTCGCGTCACTCGCTGTCATAGAAACCATGGGAAGCATGCTCACCAACAAGTATGCGGAGGGATACCCGAAGAAGAGATACTACGGTGGCTGCGAGTGGGTGGATCGAGCAGAAGAACTCGCTATAGAGAGAGCGAAGAGGTTGTTTGGAGCCAAATTTGCGAACGTTCAGCCGCACTCCGGTTCTCAGGCGAACATGGCGGTTTATCTGGCACTCGCCCAGCCCGGAGACACGATCATGGGAATGTCCCTGTCACACGGGGGACATCTCACCCATGGAGCACCGGTGAATTTCTCAGGGAAGATCTTCAAGGTGGTACCCTACGGAGTCAATCTGGAAACGGAAACGATAGATTACGATGAGGTCAGAAGACTCGCTCTGGAACACAAGCCGAAGATAATCGTTGCGGGTGGAAGTGCTTACGCCAGGATCATCGATTTCAAAAGATTCAGAGAGATAGCCGATGAGGTGGGAGCATATTTGATGGTGGATATGGCTCACTTTGCCGGACTCGTCGCTGCTGGAATTCATCCAAATCCCTTGGAATACGCCCACGTGGTGACTTCCACCACACACAAGACTCTCAGGGGCCCCAGAGGTGGTTTGATACTCACGAACGATCCGGAGATCGCCAAAGCCGTGGATAAAACTATCTTCCCCGGTATCCAGGGTGGTCCTCTCATGCACGTCATAGCGGCGAAAGCTGTCTGTTTCAAAGAAGCCATGACGGAGGAGTTCAAAGAGTACCAGAAGCAGGTGGTCAAAAATGCTAAAAAGATGGCTGAAGAGTTCCAGAAACGAGGTTACAGGATCGTTTCTGGAGGAACTGATACACACCTGTTCCTGGTGGATCTCACACCAAAAGACATAACGGGTAAAGCGGCGGAAAAGGCCCTGGAAAGCTGTGGTATCACAGTGAACAAAAACACCATTCCCAACGAAAAGAGATCTCCGTTCGTGGCGAGCGGTATCAGAATAGGAACACCCGCTGTTACAACCCGCGGAATGAAGGAAGAAGAGATGGAAGAGATCGCCGAGATGATAGATCTGGTTCTTTCGAACGTGATCGATGAAAACGGAACGGTGAAACCAGAGGTGAGGGAAGAGGTTTCAAAGAAGGTAAGGGAGCTCTGCGAAAGGTTTCCTCTGTACCGTGACAAGATCGAAGGGGTGGAAATATGAAGAATCTCGTTGTGGTGGATCATCCCCTCATAAAGCACAAACTCACGATCATGAGAGACAAGAACACCGGTCCGAAGGAGTTCAGAGAGCTGCTCAGAGAGATAACACTCCTCCTCGCGTACGAAGCCACGAGACATTTGAAGTGCGAGGAAGTAGAGGTGGAAACTCCCATAACGAAAACGATCGGATACCGTATAAACGATAAGGATATCGTGGTGGTTCCTATTCTCAGAGCCGGTCTTGTGATGGCGGATGGTATTCTTGAACTGCTTCCAAACGCATCGGTGGGCCACATAGGAATATACAGAGATCCGGAGACACTTCAAGCGGTGGAATACTACGCCAAGCTGCCTCCTCTCAACGACGACAAAGAGGTCTTTTTGCTGGATCCCATGCTGGCGACGGGTGTTTCTTCGATAAAGGCCATCGAGATTTTGAAGGAGAACGGGGCGAAGAAGATCACGCTGGTGGCTCTGATCGCGGCTCCAGAGGGAGTGGAAGCGGTGGAGAAAAAATACGAAGATGTTAAAATCTACGTTGCAGCACTGGACGAGCGTCTCAACGATCACGGTTACATCATTCCTGGTCTTGGAGATGCGGGTGACAGACTCTTCAGGACAAAATAGAAGAAGGTGAGTACATGAGTTCGATAAGGAAGAAAGATGTGGAAAGGTTCATTCTCTCAGACGATTACAAACCCATGGTGTTGAAAGAACTCTACAAGAAGTTCAGGGCAAAGACGAGAGAACAGAGAAAAAAAGTGAGAGAAGTTGTGAAAAAACTGGAAAAAGAAGGAAGGATCTTCAGGGACAGCAGGGGAAGGTACAGAAAACTCGGCGAAGATCTCAAAGTAGGAACGATCGAATTCACACGAAGTGGTTACGTGGCCTTTGTCATAACGGACGATTTCGAAGAAATCGCTGTTCCTGTTGAAGACACGAAGTACGCCATGCACAAAGACAGAGTCGTTGTTGAAATAACAGGAACCTGGAGGGGTCTTCCAAGGGGACGAGTCGTAAGGGTTCTCGAACGTGGTCTCAAGAGAGTTGTCGGTGTTTTTGACCACAAAGGAACCTTTGGATTTGTTGTGCCGGATGACCCGAAGATTGCGTACGATTTTTACGTGGCACCCGAGAACATCGACGGCGCGAAACCCAACCAAAAGGTGATAGCGGAGATTCTGAAATATCCCTCTCCCGGCAAGAACCCTGAGGCGAAGGTTGTGAAAGTACTCGGTGATCTCGATGACCCTTCCATCGACCTTCCAAGTGTCATAGTGAAGCACGATCTTCCAGAACCGGGTGAATTTCCAGAAGAGGTCATAAGAGAAGCGAACGCGATACCTGCCAGAGTGAGGAAAAAAGACCTTGTCGGAAGAAAAGATTTGAGAGACAAAGTTATCGTCACGATAGACGGTGAGGACGCAAAGGACTTCGACGATGCCATCTCTGTGGAAAAGCTTCCGAACGGAAATTATCTTCTTGGTGTTCACATAGCGGACGTTTCACATTACGTGAAAGAAGGTTCCGCGCTGGACCAGGAGGCCTTCAAAAGGGGAACGAGTGTGTACCTCATTGATACCGTGATTCCAATGCTTCCCTTCAGATTGTCCAACGGTATCTGCAGTCTCGTTGAAGGGAAAGACAGGCTCACCATGAGTGTGGAGATGGAGATAGACAGAGACGGACGGGTCGTGAGATACGATGTCTACCCGAGTGTGATAAAGAGCAAAAAGAGGATGATCTACGAAAGGGTGAACGAATTCCTGGAAGATCCTTCTTCGATGAAGGAGTACGAACCGTTCAAGGATCTCATATACAACGCGGTGGAACTCGCAGAGATATTGAGAGAAGCACGAAGAAAGCGCGGAGCCATTCTCGATATAGAAAGTGACGAAGTGAAGGTCATACTGGACGAGAACGGACAGGTGGTGGATATCGTTCCAAGAAAAAGAGGAATTGCAGAGAAGTTGATAGAAGAATTCATGATCAGAGCGAACGAGACGGTGGCTGAAATATTCGATCACGCCGGACTTCCATTCATGTATCGTGTACATGAGGAGCCCGATCCCGAGACCATCTTTCAGTTGAAGAACTATCTGGAGGCGATGGGGATACGGGCGAAATTCTCCCACAAAATACACCCGGGAATGCTTCAGAAACTTCTGGAAAAGGTCAAAGACCATCCTTTGAGGAGCAGTGTAGAAAGACTTCTCGTCAGATCCATGAAAAGAGCGATGTACTCTGCCGTGAACATCGGTCATTTTGGGCTCGCTTCTTACGCTTACACACATTTCACTTCACCCATAAGAAGATATCCCGATCTTGTCGTTCACAGGCTTTTGAAACTCTACCTTGAGCAGAATGGGTATTTCACTCCCGAACAGATCGAAAAATTCTCCAAGGTGCTTCCAAAGATCGCGAAACACTGCAGTCGAAGGGAAAGAGTTGCGGACGAAGCGGAGTGGGACCTTGTAGCTATGAAAAAGGTAGAATACATAGCTCGCCACATAGGTGAGGTATTCAACGTTGTGGTAACGAACATCACAAAATTTGGACTGTTCGTGGAGATTCCTGAAAAGAGCATTTCCGGTCTTGTTCACATATCGACGCTGGATGACTATTATTACTACGACGAAACAAGGAACATGCTCATCGGAAAGCGAAAGGGAAAAGTCTTCAGACTGGGAGATGTTCTCAAAGCGAAAGTAGTGAGGGCGGACAAGATCAGAGGTGAGATAGATTTCGTACTGGTGGAGGAGGATGAAGAATGAAGAGCTACAGAAAAGAACTCTGGTTTCACACGAAGAGGAGAAGGGAGTTCATCAACATAACTCCCCTTTTGGAGGAGTGTGTTAGAGAAAGCGGTATAAAAGAAGGGCTTCTTCTCTGCAACGCCATGCACATAACCGCGAGTGTCTTCATAAACGACGATGAGCCGGGACTTCACCACGATTTCGAGGTGTGGCTCGAAAAACTCGCTCCGGAAAAGCCGTACTCCCAGTACAAACACAACGACACCGGGGAAGACAACGCGGACGCTCATCTCAAGCGCACGATCATGGGAAGAGAAGTGGTCATAGCCATCACCGATAGAAAGATGGATCTGGGACCGTGGGAACAGGTTTTCTACGGTGAGTTCGACGGTATGAGGCCAAAGAGAGTCCTCGTCAAGATCATAGGAGAGTGATCAGGCTGTGGCTTTTCTTCTGACTGCCCTGGGAATAGCGATTCTGGTGATCGGCGCAAACTGGCTCGTCACGGGAGCGTCGTCGCTGGCGCTGACATTGGGGATCTCCAAGTTGATCGTTGGACTTTCTGTTGTTGCTTTTGGAACGTCCCTTCCTGAACTCGTTTCTTCTCTCGTTTCCGCCAATAAGGGATATTCCAGTATAGCGATTTCCAACGTGGTTGGAAGCAACATAGCAAACGTTGGACTCTGCCTCGGGCTCGCTGCCGTTCTTCGGGCTGTGCCGGTGAAAAGAAGCACTGTGAGATCTGAGATCCCGTTCATGATCCTTGCGACCATCTCTTTCATCAGTTTGTTTCTGAAAAATTATTATCTTTCCTGGCACGATGGGGTGGTGTTCCTTTCTTTCATGGTCATCTTCATGTATTACCTGATCACATCAGCGAAGGAAGTGGTGGAAGAGGAACTGGAGGAGATAAAACCACAGAAGAATGTTGCGGTCAGTCTTTTGATGATCGTGGGAGGAATCCTTGCTCTCTGGTTCGGAGGGGACCTTGCCATAGAAAACGCGGTGAAAATAGCCGAAACTTTCGGTCTTTCTCAAGCGTTTATAGGTTTGACTGTGATAGCCGTTGGGACTTCTCTGCCGGAGCTTGTGGTGAGCATCGTTTCGACGGCGAAAAAAGAGAGTGACATCCTCGTTGGAAACATCGTGGGAAGCAATGTCTTCAACATTCTTCTCATACTGGGAGTGAGTTCGTTCTTTGGAAGATTGACTGTGGATGTCAACTACTCTGTGGATCTCTGGTTTCTTTTCATAACGTCGGCCCTTCTCCTTGTTTTTGCTGTCTCCAGGAGGAGAATTTCTCGCTTTGAAGGGGCAGTTTTCCTAATCATCTACTCTGTGTACGTTTATTTTGTAGTACTCAGAGGTTAGTGAACGAGGATCAGGAGAACTGCCAGGGCGAGGACCGAACCGATGAACAGTTCTTTGAAGTAGGTGTACTCGCTTCTGTCCACGATCACTTCTTTTTCTACAGACTGCATCTCATCGTCGGTTGAGGCAGTTACTCTCACCCTGTATCTTCCGTCTGATGCGCCTTTTCCGTCCCAGATCACCTTGTTCGTTCCCTCGGAGCCTTTCAGCTGTCTGAACCAGATGGTTTCTCCTCTGTCGTTCAGAACTTCCACACTCAGGTCTGCGGGTTTGGAGAGGTAAATATAGAATGTAGTTTTGTCGTTGTACCAGTCACCGTTCGGTGAGAATCTCTCGGGTTCCACTTTCAAGTCGAGTACGAGCGCTTTCTCTTCCAGATAGATGTTGATTGTGTTCTCGCTCCTTGGTTTTACCTGGACGGTCACCGCTTCTTCCTTGTACCCCGGAGCTTTGAATGTGAGCGTCACCGTACCGGCCGGCACGTAGAGTACATCCTTGACGCTGCGAATCTTTCCCAAGTACATGCCTTCAGCGAAGACCTCAACGGGGTACACGTTCGAGAAGACTCTCAGAACTCCTGCTTCTTTCAAGTTCGCGAATATAACGAATTCTCCTGGAGATGAAACGATGATTTCGCTTTCAAAAGGAATGTACCAGCTCTTTCTCACCGTTATGGTGAATTTCCCGGAAGAATTCAACGTAAGTATCATCTGACCGGTCACATCGACCGTTCCCACGTAGTTTCCGTTTATGAAAACCTGAGAAAGGGGCTCTGAATAAACGATCAGGACGTAATCACCAGCCAGTACGATTCCTGCAATCAGCAGAAAAAGAATCGGTAAAAATCTTCTCATGTTATCCACCTCCCATCGATCTTATTCTACACCAGTTGAAGGTGCTGAAATAGTTAGCACCCCGAACTTGGGAAGTAGTATAATGGTTAAAAAGAAAGGAGGGATCTCGGTGCTCAACGAAAGCGTTATCAGAGACGTTCTTTCAGCTGTTTTGAAGAACGGAGGGGATTTCGCCGAGCTTTTCTTTGAGAGAAAATTCGAGAATCGATACGAGCTGAAGGATGGGAAGATCGAGCAGGCAACGAGCGGTGAGATCGTTGGAGTGGGAATAAGAGGTTTTCTCGGCACAAAAGCCGTTTACGCCTACACGAACGATCTTTCGAGAGAAAATCTGACAAACGTCGCAAAGAAGGTGGGAGAAGCGCTCGGGGAAACGAAAGTTGAGGATCTCACGTTCAATTTCAACAGAATGAAAAGGAAGGAAAGACACGTGGTACTCATTCCACCGGCTCAGGTGGAAAAAACAGACAAAGTGTCTGTCATGAAAAAAGCCTATTACGCGGCGAAAAATTACTCCGAACTCATAAAGCAGGTGGTGGTCTGGTACTGGGACTACGATCAGGAGATTCTGGTTGCAAATTCAGAAGGAACCTGGGCTGAAGACAGACGGGTGAGAACTCGTTTGATGATAAACGCGGTGGCGGAAAAGGACGGAGTGCTCGAAAGGGGTTTCTACGGTCCCGGAGCAGGAATGGGTTTTGAATTCTTCGACAGAATAGATGTGGAGGAAGCGGCAAAGAAGGCGGCGAGGATAGCGGCCAGGATGGTCGAGGCAGAACCCGCTCCAGCTGGAAAGATGACGGTTGTGATTGCCAACGGCTTCGGAGGAGTTATCTTCCACGAAGCGGTTGGGCATGGTCTTGAAGCAACGTCTGTGGCGAAGGGGGCTTCCGTTTTTGCGGGAAAGCTCGGGCAGAAAGTGGCTGCGGAATGTGTTTCCGCGGTGGACGACGCCACCATTCCGAACGGCTGGGGTTCCGCTAACGTGGACGACGAAGGGACTCCCACACAGAGAACTCTGCTCATAGACAAAGGGGTTCTCGTTGGCTACCTTGTGGACAAGCTCGGTGCGAGAAGAATGGGGATGAAAAGCACAGGAAGCGGCAGAAGACAGGATTACACTTTCCCACCCACTTCGAGGATGAGCAACACTTTCATTCTCCCTGGCGACTACCACCCGGAAGAAATCATCGCGGCTACTGAGTACGGTCTCTACGCAAAGACCATGGGAGGTGGATCGGTTAATCCAGCCACTGGAGAGTTCAACTTCGCGGTTTCTGAAGCGTATCTCATAGAAAAAGGAAGGATCACGAAGCCGGTGAGGGGCGCCACACTGATAGGTAAGGGACACGAGATCATTCAGAAGATCGACATGGTGGGAAACGATCTGGCGCGCGATCAGGGAATGTGTGGTTCGTTCTCTGGATCCGTTCCGGCCGATGTGGGACAGCCCACTATAAGAGTTAAGGAGATCGTAGTAGGGGGGCGAAACAAATGACTTTCGAAGAATTCAAAGATAGATTGTTCGCTCTTGCAAAGAAAAATGGAGTGGAAGTTCAGATAAGTTTTCTGGAAACCAGAGAATTTTCTCTTCGCCTCGCAAACGGTGACCTCGATCAGTACACGGACGCAGGAAAGTTCAACGTGGAGATAAAGGTACTGAAGGATGGAAAAACAGGAACGTTCAGAACACAGGTTCTGGAAAATCCAGAAAAGTGTTTCGAAGAGGCACTGAGCAATTTGCAGGTCAAAGACAGCGAAGAGAAAGAATACTTCTTCGAGGGTGGGAAAGAGTACAGAGAAATGGAAACGTACGTTGGGAGATTCGAAAAGCTCTCCGTCAAAGAGAAAATGGATATGGCCAAAAAGGCTCACGAGAGCGCTGCGAAAGACGAACGCGTCGTCATGGTACCAACGGTCATGTACAGGGACATGGTAATAAAGAAGATCATCACCAACACACTGGGTTTGGACGTTGAGAGTCAGATGGATGGCGGTTTCCTTTTCGCCATGGCAATCGCGAGAGACACCAATCCGCGATCTGGTTCCTGGTATGAACTGGCGCGGACACCGGAAGATCTGAATCCCGAGGAAATAGGGAAAAGAGCCGCAGAGGAGGCAATTTCTCTCATCGGCTCAAAAACAATACCCTCCGGGAAGTATCCTGTGTTGATGAGAAATACAGCGCTGCTTGATCTCATGGAGATGTTCATACCCATGATATCGGCTGAAAACGTGCAGAAGAATCTTTCTCCACTGAAGGGAAAGCTTGGAGAGCAGGTGGGAAATCCTGCTGTTTCGATAAAGGATCTGCCTTACCATCCCAAGGGACTTTCCAGCACTCCCTTCGACGATGAAGGAGTGCCAACAACCGAGAAATTTGTGCTGGAGAACGGTGTGCTGAAAACGTTCCTTCACAACCTGAAAACGGCCAGAAAAGAAGGAGTAGAACCAACGGGAAATGGATTCGTAGGAGGAATACGTCCGGTCAATCTCATGCTGATGCCGGGTGAGAAATCTTTTGAAGAACTTTTGAAGGAGATGGACAGAGGGGTCGTTATCACGGAAGTTGAGGGGATGCACGCGGGAGCGAATTCTATATCTGGGGAATTTTCACTGTTTGCGAAGGGATACTGGGTGGAGAACGGAGAGATCGCGCATGGTGTGGAAGACATCACCATATCGGGTAACTTCCTCGATCTTCTGAGAAAGATAGTTCTCGTTGGAAACGATGTGAAGGTGTCTCAACACACGATAGCACCAAGTGTTCTGGTGGAGGTTCTGGATGTGGCGGGAAAATAAAGCCCTTGCGTTTCTCGTTCTAACGGCGGTTCTTCAAGGTTCGACTTTTCCGCTTCAGAAACTCGTTCTGGGAGGCGTTTCTCCCTTCGTTTACAACACTGTGAGGTTTGGAAGTGCGGCCTTACTTTCGCTTTTTGTGTTCGGACCCGGCAGGTTTGTGAAAGGTTTCCTGCTGGGGCTTGTTCTCTGTGGAGCGTACATATTTCAGCTCTGGGGATTGAAATTCACAAGTGCTGTAAAAAGCGGTTTCATCGTTTCGAGCTTTGTGTTTCTTGTGCCCTTGTTTGCTTTTCTTCTTGAAAGGGAGAAATTGAGAAAAATTCACTTTATCTCTTTCACTTCAGGGTTTTTGGGGCTCTATCTGCTCACAGGTGGCGTGTCGCAAATTACACTGGGAAATCTTTTTCAGTTTTTCTGCGCGGTTCTGTTTGCACTGCACGTGGTTCTCATAACCAGATTTTCCAGATCCGAAGAGGAAAAGAACATGCTTTTCTGGCAATTCGTGACCGTTGGAGCCGTTAATTTCCTTTTTGGATTGGGCGAAAGGTGGCACCTGAATCTCGAAGCGATTTCTGTGGGGATCTACAGCGGAGTGTTCGCCACGACCCTCGGTATCCTCTGGCAGATGAGGTATCAGAAGGAAGTGGGAAACAACGCGACTGCGCTCGTTTACATGACTCAACCTTTTGTTTCTCTTGTGCTTTCGTTTCTCCTTCTTGGAGAGCGTATGTCTTTCCTTCAACTTTTGGGAGGAATACTCGTTCTGGTAGCGCTTTTTACCGGAACGACATTGAGACCGAGAGAGTCTAATTAAACCGGGGAGAGGAGCAGGCGGTCGCGGGGGCGCACACCTGCGCTTCCCGAGGAAAGTCCGGACTCTGGAGCGGGGTGCCGGGTAACGCCCGGGAGGGGTGACCCTCGGACAGGGCCATAGAGAAGAAGACCGCCCGTTGAGGGCAAGGGTGGAACGGTGGGGTAAGAGCCCACCAGCGTCGGGGCAACCCGGCGGCTTGGCAACCCCCACCTGGAGCAAGGCCAAGCAGGGGGTTGGGTCGCTCCCCCTATTCCCCCGGGTTGGCCGCTTGAGGTGTGCGGTAACGCACACCCCAGATTGATGACCGCCCACGACAGAATCCGGCTTATGCTCCTCTCCCGTGTTATAATTTTCTCCACAGAAGGTGAATTCGGTGGTGAAATTGTGATCAATCGAACAGAGATCGAAACGGAAGCGAAAGTGGTAATCAGAGAGCTGGAAAGTCTCAAAAAAAAGAGCTTCACAAGAGAGGAGAAGAAACTCCTCATAAAGGCTTATGAGTTTGCTCGAATCGTGCATGAAGGTCAAAAGAGATTCTCCGGAGAGCCATTCATAACTCATCCCGTCGAAGTCACGAAAATCCTTGCAGGTCTGGGTGTTGATGTAACGACTCTGGTCGCAGCCCTTCTGCACGATGTCGTTGAAGACGGCGAAAATGTCAGTCTTGATCAAATAAAGAAAGAATTTGGGCCTGAGGTGGCCAGGATCGTGGATGGTGTCACCAAGGTCAGCAACATAAACGCACCGATCGGTCGTGATCAAGACTCTCGCAAGAAGATAGAGACCATACAAAAAATGTTCTTTGCGATGGCAGAAGACATGAGAGTTATATTCGTAAAACTCGCTGACCGTCTTCACAACATGCGCACTATTCACTACGTTCAGGATCAGGAAAAGAAGAGGTACAAGGCTTACGAAACCCTCGAGATCTACGCACCTCTGGCTCATAAGCTTGGAATCTACTCGATAAAGTCTGAACTCGAAGACCTGGCTTTCAAAGTGCTGTATCCGGAGGAATATTACAAGATAAAGGAACTCGTCGCTGAAAAGAGAAAAGAGAGAGAAAAGAGAACCAATGAATACATCTCCCTTCTCAAAAGTGCTTTGGAAGAGCACAAAATAAAAGCGATTGTGGAGGGAAGGTACAAGCATTATTACAGCATATGGAGGAAAATGAGGGAAAAAGGGAAAAAATTCGAAGAAATCTACGATTTGATCGCCCTGAGGGTGATAGTGAAGGACGTGACCACCTGTTACACAGTTCTGGGGATCGTTCACAACATCTGGAAACCACTTCCGGGAAGGTTCAAAGATTACATCGCTGCGCCGAAGTCGAACGGTTACCGCTCGCTCCACACAACTGTGATAACAGGTTACGGCGAACCCCTTGAGATACAAATAAGAGATGAGGAGATGCACAGAGAAGCCGAGTACGGTTTGATCGCTCACTGGATATACAAAGAAAGGCCAGACGTGAAAACGGCAAAAGAATGGATAGAGAGGCTTCTCGATTGGAGAAAAGAACTCGCCCAGGGATTCACCGAGTTTGAAGATATCAAGAAAGAACTTCAGATGGACGAGGTGTTTGTCTTCACCCCAAAGGGAGATATTCTGCATCTTCCCAAAGGTTCCACACCAATTGATTTCGCGTATGCGATACACACAGAGATAGGGCATCACTACAGTGGAGCGAAAGTGAACGGAAAGATCGTTCCCATCGACTATCAATTGAAAAACGGAGATGTTGTTGAAATAATTGTCAACAAGAACTCTCCGGGTCCCAGTGTCGACTGGCTGAAGTACGCCAAGACCCACAGCGCACGAGCAAAAATCAGAAGATTTCTGAAGGAAAAACTCGCGCCGGAACTTGTAGAAAGAGGGAAGGAAGTTCTCAGAAAGATCTGTCGAAAGCTCGGAAAATCTTTCGAAGAAGTGATGCAAACGGAAGGAATCAAAAGGTATTTGAACACGTATCAGGAAAAAGATTTCTTCATGAGAATCGGAGAAGGTAGCATCACCACACAGGACCTCATAGAAGCTATTCTGGGGAAAAAGATCGTTGTGAAAAAGCGATCCACGAAGAAGAAGACGAGGATACAGAATCTTGTGAAGGTAGATGGGATAGATAGTATAGAGTTCCACATCGCGAAGTGCTGTCATCCGATCATGGGCGATCCCATAGTGGCTGTAGTGAGCAGAAGAGGCATGACTATACACAGGAGAGATTGTAGGAACCTGAAGAACATGTCACAGGACAGGATATTCCCAGCTGAGTGGAACCTTGAAACCTCAGAGATGTTCGATGCGCACATAAGGGTGGTCCTCGACTCGGAAAAAAACCTTCCGAGTTTGATAGATCGAATAACGAACCTCGGTGCGGAATTCGTGGCCATGAAAACTTTGAAGTCAGAAGAACCGCTCGTCGTACAAATTCACATAAAAATATCTAACACTGTCGAACTCACCGGCCTTCTCGACAGACTCAGATCTTACAGGTACGTTCTGGACGCGGAAAGGGTGGTGCAATGAGGGCAGTTGTACAGAGAGTCAGCGAAGCAAAAGTGGTTGTCGAGGAAGAAACGGTGGGAGCCATAAAAAAAGGGCTTCTCGTCTTTGTTGGAGTGGGAAAGAACGATACAGAAGAGGACTGCGAGTGGCTGGCCGATAAGGTTTCTGGTCTTAGAATCTTCGAGGATGAAGATGGAAAAATGAATCTTTCCGTTAAAGACATAAACGGTGAAGTCCTTGTTGTTTCACAGTTCACCCTCTATGGAGATTGCAGAAGAGGGAAGCGGCCTTCTTTCACAGAAGCTGCACCTCCAGATAAGGGGAAAGCGCTTTACGAGAAATTCGTGGAACTTCTCAGAAAAAAGGGTTTGAAAGTGGAAACGGGGAAGTTCAGAGCCCACATGCACGTTCATCTGGTGAACGATGGACCGGTAACTATCCTTCTCGATTCCAGTAAACTCTTCTGAGGTGGGCACTGTGCTGATTCATGTTTGCTGTGCGCCGGATCTTCTCACAACGATATTCCATGTGAGGGATGCCGAGTTCTTCTTTTACAATCCGAACATCCAGCCTCCTTCAGAGTACGAGAAAAGAAGGGAGGCCGTGGACAAAGTTGCTAATCACTTTTCGCTGAATGTTCGCTACGGTGAGTATTCAACAGAAGAGGTAAGAAAGTGGTACACGGCGGTCAAAGACTACAAAGATCTCGGTGAAGGCAGCAAGCGATGTGAGAGATGCATCAGTTTTCTTCTTGAAAGAACGGCTCAAGAAGCGAGGAAAAGAGGTCACGAGTCTTTTTCCACAACCCTTCTTGCGAGTCCCCGGAAGAATCTTCCGATGATAGAAAATATTGGAAAAACCATTGAAGAAAAATACGGGGTGAAATTCTTCTTCAAGAACTTCAGAAAGGGAGGAGCCTACCAGGAGGGCGTGAGGCTTTCAAAGGAGCTCGGGATATACAGACAAAACTACTGTGGTTGTGTTTTCAGTCTTCTGGAAAGAAGGGAGAAACATGCTGAGATTTCCAGAAAACGTGGTCATATGTGACGGAAAGAGAATACTCTGGAACGGACTGGGTTTACCGGAGAACTTAGTTTTCGAAATGGCCAGGACTGTTCTGGAGTCGAACGTTCCGCTGAAGGGGAAAATTTTCTGTTTTCCGGCACAGACCGTCCTCGGAAAGATGGCGATTTTCACCGACGAGAAAACACAAGGACGCGACGTTCTCGTTGAACTTTTGAATCACGAACTTCTTCGAATGAGGCTGTACAGCGAAGAAGTGGAAAACCTCGTGGAAGTTCTGTTCAACGACTGGCGACCCGGAAAGAGGGTCTTCATCGTTCGATCGAAGAACTTCGAAACCAGACTTTCTCTGAGGGAGAAACTCTCAAGTTTTGCGGACGTGATTTACAACGCCGGAGAAATAGACGTGGGTATTGCACCTGCTGGAACATTGCTGCAGATCAACGAAGAGAAGGTCTCTTTTTCCGATCCAGAGAGGGATATCAAAGAAGCCGTGAGGAAGGCTCTGTTGATGGACAGATATGTGAACGAACCTTTTTCTTTCTACGAAAAACTGCCCTCGTACAACTTCTCTTTGAACATACAGATTCCTGAATTGGTAAAGATTTTCCTGAGAACGGGTGATATACAGAAGACATCAGAGTTGACCGAAAAGAGTGTGGAAGTTGTTTTCAGGGAGATTTTGGAGTTCGAGAAGAAAACCCTTCTGTCACCAAGAATACCCGTTGAAGCGTTTTTGATTTTAAAGGGGGGCCTGGATTGATCGACACCGTGAGCGTTGTGCTGTTCTCCAAAAAGTCTCATATAAAGATCGCTCGTTCTGTCCTGCGAGATTTTCTTCAAATGCATGAATCATCAGACAGTTTGATCGTTGACATGGAGATAGTTTTGGGAGAAATCTTCGCGAACGTGATCAAACACACTTACAAGAACGATGAAACGAAGCGAATCATCGTGAGTTACACGTTAAAAGACGAGGTTTTTCACATGTTGGTGAGAGACTTCGGCCCTCCTGTGGATCCCACCAGATTGAAGCCCATTCCGCCTGATTTGGAGAATCCGCGAGAGGGTGGGTATGGCCTCTACATAATTTCTCGCGTCACCGACGAATTCAGGGTTCGTCCTCTTAGAAATGGAAACCTCACCGTTGTCAAGAAAAAATTGAGGTGAAAGAATGATAGTGAATGTCATCGGAGCAGGACTCGCGGGTTCAGAGGTGGCTTACAACCTTGGAAAAAGGGGAATAAGGGTTCGTCTTTTTGAAATGAGACCGAAGAAGATGACGGAAGTGCACAAAACAGGATATTTCGCGGAACTTGTTTGCAGCAACTCTCTCAAATCGGAAGACATAACAAACGCCGAAGGACTCCTGAAGGCTGAGATGAGGCTGATGGGTTCCATAACACTCGAAGCCGCGGAGAAAGCACGTGTTCCATCTGGAAAGGCCCTCGCGGTGGACCGTAACATCTTCGCGAAAGAAGTAACAGAGGTCATAGAAAGGCTTGAGAGTGTGGAGATCATCAGAGAGGAAGTAACCGAGTTCGATCCAGAAGAAGGGATATGGGTTGTAGCGACGGGGCCAGCCACATCGGATGGTTTGCTTCCTTTTTTGAAGAAGCTCCTCGGTGATGATCTTCTTTTCTTTTTCGATGCCGTATCTCCGATCGTGACCTTCGAGTCGATAGACATGGAGTGCGCTTTCTGGGGAGACCGATTTGGGAAGGGAAAGGATTACATAAACTGTCCTCTCACCAAGGAAGAGTATGAGGAATTCTGGAAGGCACTCGTCGAAGCTGAAGTGATAGAAATGGAGGATTTCGATCGGAAGCTCCTCTTCGAGCGCTGCCAGCCCATAGAAGAAATAGCCAGAAGTGGGAAAGACGCGCTGAGATACGGTCCTTTGAGACCAACAGGTCTGGTGGACCCAAGAACGGGTAAAGAGCCCTACGCTGTCGTTCAGCTTAGAAGGGAGGACAAAGAAGGCAGATTTTACAGTCTCGTTGGATTTCAGACCAGGCTGAAATGGAGTGAACAGAAGAGAGTTCTGAGAAAGATCCCCTGTCTCAGAAACGCCGAGATCGTAAGGTATGGAGTTATGCACAGGAATGTTTACATAAACTCTCCAAAATTGCTCGATATCTTTTTCCGTCTGAAAAAGCACCCTAACATCTTCTTCGCTGGTCAGATCACAGGTGTGGAGGGATACATGGAATCTGCCGCGTCGGGAATCTACGTGGCCTACAATGTTCATCGTATCCTGAAGGGACTCTCTCCGTTAAAACTTCCCGAGGAGACCATGATGGGAGCGCTCTTCAGTTATATAATAGAGAAGGTCGAAGGAGATCTGAAGCCGATGTACGCAAACTTTGGACTCCTTCCTCCGCTGAAGGTCCGTGTGAAGGATAAGTTCGAAAAGAGAAAAAAACTCGCCGAAAGGGCCATTGAAACAATGAAAAAGTTCCTGGAAGAGAATCCCTGGTGATTCGGAGGGATAGGGGTGAGGGTAGAGATCACAGTTTCTGAAGACAGAATGCAGGCTTATGTGACTCTGCGAAAAGAGGGATCCAGCGAACTTCCTCTCACAAAGGAAGAGCTTTTGAATGCACTACGCTCCGCCGGAATAAATCACGGTATAAAGGAAGAAATCATAGAGGACCTGGCAAGATCACCTGTGTACAACACACCTGTTCTCGTAGCGGAGGGCACTCCTCCGGTAGATGGGGAAGATGGGAGAGTGGAACTTCTAAAAAAGATAGAATCTTCTTCTCATGAGGGAGAAAAAATAGATCTGAGAGAAATTCCTGCCAAGCAGAGAGTGATCGTGCGGAAAGGAGAAACAATTGCCCGCATTATACCACCGACTCCTGGAAAGGAAGGGATGGATGTTTTTGGAAACCCCGTGAAACCAAGACCTGGAAGAGTACCGGAGTACCATTTGGGATACAACGTTGCTACGAAGGACAACGAAATCATCGCGACGAAGAGTGGAATTCTGGTCATAGAACCAAACGGTACGATACACGTGTATGACACTCTGGAAGTTGACAACGTGGACTACTCCACCGGGAATATAGATTTTCCCGGCAAGGTGGTTGTGAAAGGTGATGTGAAACCAGATTTCATCGTAAAAGCTCAGGAAGACATCACGGTGAAAGGTGTTATAGAAGCGGCAACGGTGATTTCCTTCAATGGAAGTATCACAGCTGGAGGAATAAAAGGAAGAGGGAAGGCGTTCGTAAAGGCGAAGAAAACCGTCAAAGTCGTTTTTATAGAGAACGCAGAAGTGGAGGCCGAGGAAGTTCAGGTGGAGAAGAACATAGAGAACTCCACGGTTAAAGCCATCAATGTCGCTGTTTCTGGTAAAGGAGGAAGTATAAGAGGTGGTATAACCATAGCTCAGGTGAAGGTAGAAACCTATTTTTTGGGTTCTCCTATAGGTGTTAAGACAAGGGTAGAAGTTGGAGTCGATCCTGAGATCAACGAGAAAATAAAGCTCCTCTCCGCTCAGATCTCTCTTGATAGAGAAAACCTTCAAAAATTGACGAAACTGCTCGTTGAGCTCAGAAAGCTTCAGGGAATGTTGAAAGACAAATTTCCACCTGACAAAGAAGCGCTTCTGAACAAAGTGAACAACACTTTGATAAATCTCAGAGATTCCATTCAGAAAAACGAGGGAGAACTGAAAAGGCTCAAAGAAATAGCCGAAGAAATGGCTAAAAACGCCTCCGTTGTTGTGAAAGAGGTTGTTTATCCCGGTGTTGAAATTGTCATGTTCGAGAGAGTGTTTCGTGTGGAAAAAGAACTCACAAAAGCGGTTTTCTACTACAGAGACGGTGAAATAAGAGTAGGGGGGTATTCAGCGTGACGATAAAAGTCTTTCCAAAACTGAGAAAGCAGATATGGGGCAGTTATCGCCTTGGTGAGATGTTCGGTTCAAACGAGAAAATAGGAGAAGTATGGCTTTTATCCGGGCATCCACTCTTCATTACAGAGACGGAAAGAGGTCTCGATCTCAACGAAGATATGGAGAAGCTCATTGGAAAGAAGTTGCCGCGTTTTCCACTCCTTGTGAAGCTCATTTCTGCCGAGGATTGGCTTTCCGTTCAGGTTCATCCCAACGACGATGAGGCCCAGGAGCTGGAAAACGAACCGTGGGGCAAGACTGAAGCGTGGTACTTCGTAGAAAAAGGTCAGATTGCCATAGGGGAAGACCCGGAGAAGGTCAAGAGAGCACTTGAAGACAACAGCTGGGATGAAGCTTTGAAAAAGGTGGAAATAGAACCTGGAACTTTTGTTTTTCTACCCGCTGGAACGGTCCACGCCCTCGGGCCTGGTGGTCTTCTCGTGGAGGTTCAGCAGGCGTCCGACCTCACCTACAGGGTTTACGATTGGGGACGCGGCAGAGAGCTCCACATAGAAAAGGCTTTCAAAGTGATGAAAGAAAGGAAAGTCGAAGACTTGATAGTGGAGAACTTTGAAAACTTCGAATGTGAGTACTTCAGGATAGAAAAACTGGAAAGAGGAAAATTGGAAGGATTCTGCGCGATTGTGATTCTAGAAAACGGTGTACTGGACAACAGACAGGTTTCCCCCTTTGAAACGTTCATCGTACCAAAAGGTGAGAAAGCAGAACTTCGAGCAACCGCTTTGGTTATGAGAATCGGAAATTTTTTCGAACAATGGGGTGATAAAAAATAAAGAGGGTGTTCATCAGCGATCTTCACATAGGAGACGGTTCTGCGAAAGACGACTTTTTTTTCGATAAAGAGCTTGTGAATTTCATCGAAGACATGTCTCAAACTGAAGATGTTGAACTCTTCGTCGTTGGTGATGGATTTGAAATACTCGAAAGTCGCGTTGTGAAAGAAATCGGGCTTGTCTCTTTCGAGGAGGTTGTAGAAACACTCGATGAGACGGTGATCGACGAAATCGAGAAAAAACACTCCGAAGTCTTTGAGACTCTCAAGAAGTTTTCCAGACGACACAGAGTATATTACGTGGTGGGAAACCACGATTACCATATTCTCAAAAACAAAAAACTTCAGAATGCCTTGAAGAATCGCTTTGAAAAGTTCGAGATACTTCCGTACTACTACGATCCTCACAGCAAACTCCTTGTGCTCCATGGAAACCAGTTCGATGTTATAAACCGCTTCACCGTGGACAGGAAAACCAAAAAGGTAATACCGCCTCTTGGAGACTACATAGCCAGATACATGATGATAAATTTCGACAGTCAGGTGGTTAACTTCGCTCCTGAGGATGTCATTCGAGATTACGACAACGTGAGGCCTCTGCTCGACGTCTTTCACTGGTTCGACTACGTGACGGAAATCTACGATCTCAGCGTTGATCTGGTTGAACTGTGGCTGAAAAGTTTTCTCAGTATGTTGAAGACGAGAGAAGCCAGGAAATGGATGAGAAACAATTTTCCGAGAACGCACTGGCTTTCCAAGGTGTTTGTGAACAGGTTCGGCGGTGTGGAGCTGGGTAAAGTACTCGTAAGGAGTATATACACACTCAGAAAATTGAGAAGAGTTGACTATCTTCAGAAATGGGCGAAATCCATCTTGAAGGGGAATCTTCGCTGGAAAGAGTTCATGACGGGTTATTCCGGAGATTTACATAAAGTGGAAGAAGTTGATATACTTGTGATGGGGCATGTTCATCACTTCGCTTACCGAATAGTTCCAACGACTCAGGGTAAAAAGCTGTACGTGAACTGTGGTAGCTGGAGACCCGTTCTCGAAAAGATTGGACTCAGAAAGAAGCACGGTTTCCACAGGAAAGCGGAACTTCCAAAGATCATAATGGATTTCTCAGGGAAGAACGTCGAAGTGAAGGCATCTATCACGAATGTCCTCGGGAAAATTCAGGGGGGAGATTTATGATCTCAAACCCCGTTCTTGGATACAAACTCGATCCTGGAGAACCCGGTATTCCACATTCCGCTCCCGCGAGCCGCAGTATAATAAGGGTCCTGTCTCAGGAGATATCCAACTTGATCTACTTCAAAAAAGAAGCCCTCAGAGAGGGCGGGACGATCATCTACAGCAACATAGCACTCGATCTCAGGAAGAGAGGCTCGTTCCTTGCGGCCGTTGCGGGAAGAACCCAAGTTTTCATCTATACACCAGGAACTAAAAGCAGTGAAAGAACTCACTCCCTCGGATCGGAACTTCAAGACAAACAGCAGGAGATCGAAAGAAAAATACTCGAGCTCGAAAGACAGCTGAAAACAGAAACAGATCCGCTCGAAAGAGAAAGACTCAGAGAAGATCTGGAGAGATTGAAACTCGCCCTCAACATCCTCAAAGCGAGTCTCAGAGCCCCCGAACTCCTCGTTGGTGTCTTACTCGACAGCCTCGTCTGAGAAGATTTCAAGAAAAGCTTCCACCACTTTTGGGTCGAATTTTTTCCCAGCCTCTTTCTTTATGATTTCCAGTGCCTCTTCGTGTGTTTTGGTTCTCCCTTCCCATTCTGACGAAACGAAATTTGTGAGAACGTCGTAGTAATCACACACGCTTATTATTCGCGCTTCAAGTGGAATCTCTTCACCTTTGAGCCCATCGGGATATCCCGTGCCGTCCCAGTTTTCGTGGTGGTGTCTCACGATCGGAACGACATCCCACAAGACCTCTAAAGACGCGAGAAAAACAGACCCCATGATGGTGTGATCTTGGGGATATTGCTCGAAAATTCTAATCCGGGTTGGAGTGTAAAGCATGAGTTGCTCTATTCCGATCTTTCCCACATCGTGTAGCATGGCGTATTCTCTCAACAGAGAGAGCTTTTCTTCCGATAAGCCCAGTTTCTTTCCCACACGTTCTGCGAGTCTTGCAACTCTCTGAGAGTGACTCCAGCCGTTTTCGTCTTCTATCTCCATGAGAACAATCATCGCCTGAAGAAGACCGCTGACCATTCTTCTCACCCAGCTCTCAGAGAGTAACTTTTCCCCCGCCAGGACGTACGCTATCGATGCGGCTTTTTCCGGATCTTCGAGTTCTATGAGTTTTTTTCCAGCCTTGTGAACGGTGTACGTTTCTTCTTTCACCACAGCCACTCCCTGAAAGGGCTTCTTCTCTTTCAAAAAAGCTATTTCAGCCTCTTCCATTGAATCGACTTTTTCGTAGAGGCGATCTATTTTTTCCACAGCTTTCTCGAATTCCTCGCTATCGAAGAAGCATTTCATACCTATCCCTCCAACGAAAGTTCGAGTTTTCTACTAAGGACTTCGTTTTTTAAAGTTTCAACGAAGCGTTCCAGATCCACGTCTTTTATCTCTCTCCCCGTTCTTGTTCTCACGGAGATCTTTCCGCTCTCCAGTTCTTTGTCGCCTACTATTACCATGTACGGTATTTTCTGGGTCTGAGCCTGTCTGATGCGGTATCCAAGAGTCTCACGGCGGTTGTCGAAGAAGATCCTGATTCCTTCCTGGGAGATTCTCTTCGCAACCTTTTCAGCACCGTCGTTGTGTTTTTCTGATATGGGAATAACTGCCACCTGGATCGGTGCAAGCCAGGTTGGAAATGCTCCGGCGAAGTGTTCTATCAGGATACCGAAGAACCTTTCGAGCGAGCCGTATATCGCCCTGTGTATCATCACGGCTTTGTGTTCTTTGTTGTCCGGACCTATGTAGGTGACGTTGAACTTTTCGGGCATCATGAAGTCCAGCTGAATCGTAGCGCATTGCCATTCCCTTCCTATCGAATCTCTTATGTGAAAGTCTATCTTTGGACCATAAAATGCCCCTTCGCCCTCGTTCACTTTGTACGAAAGTCCGGCCCTCTCCAGGGCATTCTTCAAAGCGGTTGTTGCCTTATCCCAAATCGCTTCGTCGCCCATGTGGTCTTCGGGCATCGTGCTGAGTTCCACTCTGTAAGTGAAACCGAACTGACCGTAGATGGTGTTTATGAGATCAAGAACACCGAGTATTTCTTCTTCGATCTGATCGGGAGTGCAGAATATATGTGCGTCATCTTGTGTGAAGGATCTCACCCTCATGAGACCGTGGAGAACTCCACTTCTCTCGTATCTGTGAACCCGGCCGAACTCGAAGAATCTCAACGGAAGGTCCCTGTAGGAAACCGTCCTGCTCTTGTACACAAGAATGTGACCGGGACAGTTCATGGGTTTCACCGCGTACTTTTCCTCGTCTTTTTCTATGAAGTACATATTCTCGGCGTAGTGGTCCCAGTGGCCGGAGATCTTCCAGAGCTGCTCGTTCATTATGAGTGGCGTGAAGATCTCCTGATATCCCCTCTCACGATGGAGTTCTCTGGAGAATCTCATCAATTCGTTGAGCACGACGACTCCTTTTGGAAGGAAGAACGGCATACCGGGGGCGTATTCGGTGTTCAGCATGAAGAGTTCAAGCTGTGGCCCCAATTTTCTATGATCCCTTCGCTGGGCTTCTTCAAGGAACTTCAGGTAATTCTCGAGATCTTCCTTTTTAGCGAAGGCCGTTCCGTAGACTCTTGTGAGCATGGGATTCTTCTCACTGCCTCGCCAGTACGCACCTGAAACGGAAAGGAGTTTGAAGTGCTTCACTACTCCAGTCGAAGGAAGATGAGGGCCTCTGCAGAGATCCACGAACTCTCCCTGACGGTAGATCGTTACTCTGTCACCTTCGATCTCCTCTATGAGTTCGAGTTTGTAAGGCTGATCGCTGAAAAGCTCTTTTGCTTCTTCTTTGCTGATCTCTTTTCTTTCTATAGGAAGATCTTCCTTAATTATTTTCTTCATCTCCTGTTCTATCTTTGGGAGATCTTCCTCTGTGAGTTTCCCGTTTTTTATGTCGAAGTCGTAGTAAAAACCGTTCTCTATGGTGGGACCGATTCCCAGTTTCACGTTTTCTTTCCCATAGAGTCTCATCACAGCCTGCGCGAGGATGTGTGCCATGGTGTGTCTGTAGAACTCGGGTGACTCAGGATCTTCCAGTGTAACAATTCGGAGATCACAGTCCTTTTCGATGGGTCTTTTCAGGTCCCAGAGTTCGCCGTTGACGACTGCTCCGATCGCCTTTTTTATATCCAGTTCCTTTGCGATCTCCGCCGGTGTGATGCCTCTGTCGTACTCTTTTTCTTTTCCGTCTGGAAGCTTCACCTTTATCTTCATCGCTTTCCCTCCTTCAACTTTTCGTTCAGGGCTCTGGCTACCTCGGGTGGTACCCATTCGGTCACATCACCGCCGTACAGGGCCACTTCCTTCACAAGACTGGAGGATATGAAAGAAAATTTTTCGCTTGCGATCAGAAACACTGTTTCCAGATCGCTGTACAATTTTTTGTTTGCAAGCGCCATCTGCAGCTCGTACTCGTAGTCGGTCACAGCCCTGAGTCCTCTCACCAAGACTTTTATACCATGTTTTTTCAAATAATCCACGAGTAAGCCATGATGAACATCCACCTTCACTCCATCTAGGTCGCTGAGAACCTCTTCTATCAGCTTTTTCCTTTCCTCCAAGGTGAACATACACTTTTTTCTCGGATTCTCCGTGACGAGGACCACAAGCTCGTCGAAAATAGAAAGCGCTCTTTTGATGATGTCCACATGTCCGAGAGTGATGGGATCAAAAGATCCTGGATAGACCGCTTTCACTCTACCATCTCCTGTTTGCACATTCTACCTGAAAGAATTTTCTATCTTCAACCCTAAGAGCGGTGAGTCTTCCTCCGTAGACACATCCCGTATCGATTCCAATTTTATCGCGAGAAACGAACGGCTCTTCAAAGGGAGTGTGTCCGAACACCACGATCTTTCCTGGAAGAGGATTTTCACTGTAGATGAACTCGTCCCTTATCCAGACAAGATCGAAAGGATCCTGATCCTCGAGGGAGACACCCGGTCTTACCCCTCCATGAACGAAAACGTAGTTTTCCTTCTCGTAGTAGTAGATGGTGTTTTCGAAAAAAGTAAGAAATTTCCTGATCTCTTCGACTCCACCGAAACTTTCCACCGTGCTTCTTGCACCATTGAAGAACCACAGATCACAATCAGAGCCATTTTTCACACAGTTCAGAAGCATTTCTTCGTGATTTCCTCTCAAGAAAACACATCTGTGGTGTTTCGAAAGTTCTATCAAGAATTCGATCACTTCACGAGAATTCGGTCCCCTGTCAACGTAGTCCCCCATGAAGATCAGCTCGTCTTCTTCAGAGAGTGGAAGTTTTTCCAAAAGACTCTTCAGAGCGTAAAAGCACCCATGAATGTCCCCCACCGCGTAAGTCATCAGAAGATCCTCCCGTACATCATCCAGTTCCAGAGAACGGAGATCAGAACTCCAAAAACTGGACTCATCCACCACCTCACATCGGGCTTTCTGAACTTCCAAAGCCGGTATAGAAAACCAAGGGCGAGGGAAAGGAAAGCGAAGAGATCCTTACCAGCGAGGAGGAACACAAAGAAAGCCAGTCTTTCAGAGATCCCTTCGATATCGGATATCTTTGGATCTCCCGGGACGAAGTTCCTGAAGACGTACGTCACAGCAACGGATACCGCGTTCATCCCAAGCAGATAGAAAACAAACTCCGCTGTCAGGTACGATCCTTTGAAGAGATCTTTCACCGCGGCGTTCAGTACAAGAAAAATCACAAGAAGGGCGACTTCCAGAAGATTTATCAAACGCTTCTTTCCCTTCCGGTGAAGATAGACTCTCAGGAGATCTCCCGTGAGATGCACCACCACAGAGACCAAGAAGACAACCACACCAGTGGTGGACTGAAAGATAACATCGAATGTGAAGGCAAGGATGGCAAAGACCGACCAGATCATGTGCCCGATCAGCTTCCAGCCCCTGTACTCTCTTATCTTTGCGTTGTTCGTGAAACCGTGGTCTGCTACAACGTGCCCGAGAAACAGGTGAAATGGAAACAAGAAGATCACCTCCAGATTCTGTCTTCGATCTTTGAGAAGAACTCTTTCAATTTTTCGAACTTGACGAATTCCTTTATCATGAGAGATGTGTTTATTTCAACAGGACCTTCTTCTATTGCTCTCGTGTATATCTCTTCAAGCCTTTGAACGAATCGATCAACGGACCATTCCTTTCTGACGAATTCTCTCCCCTTTGTTGAGAGCTCTTCTCTGAGTCGATCGTTTTTCAGAATGTGTTTTATCTTTTCGGCGAAGAGTCTTTCATTTTCTTCTTCTATGAGAACCGCTGCTTCGCAATTTTTCAAAACATCCTTAACTCCTTTCCACTTCAGAGCCACCACGGGAAGGCCGGAAGCCAAGGCCTCCAGGAGTACCAGTCCCTGTGTTTCCGTTTTCGAAGCAAAAACAAAGACATCTCCGAGTTTGTAATAGAGGGGAATTTCGTCATGAGGTACGAACCCTGTGATCTTCAAATCGAGTCCTTTTTCCTTCGCGAATTCCTCCACTTCCTCTCTTTCAGGACCATCTCCTACCATAATAAAGGCGATGTCCGGTGCGTTCAAACTCTCGAAAACTCTCAGAAGAAAATCCAGATTCTTCTCTTTAGCTATTCTTCCGGCGTAGAGAACCACTTTCTTTCCCTCAGGATTCCATTTTCTTTTCAATTCTTCAGGTGCTTCTACTTCGAATTTCTCCACTTCTATACCGGTGGGTAACACTTCGATGGGTCTTTTCACGCCGTAGCTTTCGAGTTCTCTTTTTATGTCTTCCGTGGGAGCGATCACCACGTTTGTCATATTGCAGAACCACGCGCTGAAGTGTTCCACCAATCTTTTGGGAGGAGTGAAGGGTTTTGGGATGTAGTGTCTGTATTCGGGCAGCAGTGTGTGATACGTGTGAACGTGTGGTATCCTCATCTCTTCTTGAACTCTCAACGCTTTAAAACCTATGAAAAAGGGAGAGTGACTGTGTATTATCTGAACATTGTTTTTCCTCATGAACTCCAGAATGTTTTTTGTGGAGGCGATGGAGATTCTGTGTTGTGACTCGAAGGGGAAGGGAATGCTCCTCACGACGAATACATCTCTTTCATCTTCAGGGGCGGAAGGAGCAACCACCACAACCTTGTGGCCCCGTTCCATCAGTTTCCTTTTGTACACCCTTATTGATGTTGCCACACCGTTTATTTGAGGAGCGTAGGTATCACTGAACATCGCTATGTTCATCTTCTTTCACCTCATCCATGAGGAGATCTTCCATATGAAAAGGCAAAGCGCAGATGCTCTCACAAGTGAAATGAAAAGCAGATTTCTCAGCTCCAGCTTCCTAAAAAGGAACAAAGAAGTGAAAAAGAGGATCAAAAGAGAAACTCGAACATCCAGAAACACAGAAAGAAGGGGCAAGAAAACGTATGAAGAAAGTGCCCACATCATCTCTGTTGGTGCTCTGCCCGTTATCGTTTTGTAGAGCCCGGATATCGAGAGAGAATAGAGAAAAAACAAAAAGAAATCCTCGAGAACCTTCAGGAAAATCCTGAGCGAGTTGTACACCATCGCTATATCGTTCCAAAAACCGACAGTGTTCACAAAGAACACCAGAATCGGCACCAGAAAAGAGTACCTCTTCCCTGAATCGTCCAGATTTATCAGGTTCAGCATCATTTCACCTTCAAAATGAAGTACATCCCGCTGGAAAAGAAGTATTCTAAACCATCTTCTGTGGTCTTGATGGATAACCTCTCACCTGTCTCTCTTCTCACCACGTTGATCGCCTTTTCAAAGTCTGCTCTGTCTCTGAAAACAAAAGCCTTCCACTCCGGGTAGTATTCGGCTTTCTCCACTTCTTTCAAAACTTCGCTCACCAGGATCGATCGGTTGAGTTCTATCTTCATCTCTTCAACGGTTTCTTTGAAGGGTGTTTCAACGACAACATCAAAGGAAGGAAGTCTCTCGATTCTCTTCCTTTCGTTCTTGAAAGATACGTCCACAATCAGTAAAACCAGCGTCACCACAAACAGGATGAAGAGAAATCCGTTTCTCGTCATTTTATCTTCTCGAGCAGCACCTCAAGACCTTTTTTCACGAATGGATCCTTCTCTGGATCTACTTCTATCTGCTCTCTGGTCTCTGCGTGGAGTTCTTCTTCAACGTTTTCTTCTACCAGGACATCGGGCTCTATTCCGATCTTGTGAATGTCCTTTCCAGATGGTGTCAGGTAGTGAGCCGTTGTGAGAAAGAGAACCCCACCATTGCTCAGTGGGAAGCCCGTCTGTACTGAGCCCTTACCGAAGGTTTTTCTCCCAACAACGGTTGCAATGCCAAGGTCTTTGAGTGCTCCCGTCAATATCTCGGATGCCGAGGCCGATCCTTCGTTCACCAGAACTACTATCGGTACGTTCGGATAGTTGTTTCCATAGGATTCGTAGACGTCTTCTTCTCCGAAACCGTTTCTGACCTTCAGAATCACGCCTTTGTCGACGAACATGCTGACGATCTTGAGAGCGGCATCGAGGTATCCACCGGGGTTGTCCCTCACATCGATTATCAATCCCTTCACACCCTTTTCGAAGATCTTGTCCAGGGCGTTTTTCATGTCGGAATCCGCTTTTTCTCCGAAGCGTGTGATCCTGACGTACCCGATTCTTCCCTTCTCCGTTTCTATGAAGGAGTAAAGCACCATCTTTATCTCGATCTTCTCCCTCACGATGGTGAAGGTGAGTTTTTCACCGTCTCTGAGAACCTCGATCGTGACAGAGGTTCCGGGTTCTCCTCTCAGGTTGTTCACGGCTTCCATGTAGGTCATCTTAGACACGGGTGTGCCGTCTATGGTTATGATGAGATCACCCGCTTTGAGTCCTGCCCTCCAGGCGGGAGTGCCATACATAGGAGCCACTACCTTTATAGCGCCATGTTCCGCATCGTAGGTCACTTCTATTCCAAGCCCACCGTACTCTCCCTTCATTTCTATCTGGTTTTCACGGTAGGTTTCTGGGTCCTGGTAGTAGGAAAAATCGTCTCCCGTTCCCTTCACAAGGCCGTCTATCGCGTGGTCTATGAGCTTGTTGATGTCAAGCTTGTCCGCTTCGTAGTAATAATTCAGGATGTAAGAAAGCGAATCAAAGAACGGCTCCAATGCCTTGTTCACTTCTTCTACGGTGAGATTCGTTTTAGCAGAACCCCCGAGAAGAAGCGCAAGAACGAGTACTACTACACTGACGATAGCAAACTTTGAAATCTGGTTCAGTCTCATTCTGTTTCCTCCCTTCTGCACACTTTGGTGGCGAATATCATGTACGCAGTATGGGCAACCATTCTATCCACCGGTCTCAGTCTTTCCGGAACTGGTTTGTACGGTCTGAAAAGACTTTCCCACACTTCTATCCTTATGAACGGAAGCTCCTGGAGTTTTTTCAGGGTTTCCTGGACTTGGTTTGTTGTTGGACATACGGTTGCGAACCTACCTCCGCCTTTCAGAGCTTCCCAGCACTTATCGATGTAGTTCCACGGATCCGGAACATCCAGGAACAGAGCGTCCACATCTTTTTCATCGAAGCCTTCGGAGATGTCCCTTACCTTTATTGTAACTCTTTCTATCAACCCCCACTTCGTTAGATTACTTTCGGCGAGCTTTGCGAACTCTTCTCTTCTCTCGTAGGCGAAGACTTTCCCTGAACTTCCAACGGCCCGCGCGAGCACAGCGCACATGGCTCCGCTTCCCACACCTGTGTCGATGACCCTGTCTCCCTCTTTCACATCGAGCATCATCGCGATGAAAGATGAATCCTTTGGATAGACTATCTGGGTCCTTCTTTTCATGTTCATGATCTCGTCGATCAGGCTGGGTATCAAAATGTATCCCTTCTTTCCTGCGGACGTTCGTATGATTTCTCCAGGACCTTTCTCGAACACCTCGTTCAAATCGATGATACCGAGATGAGTGTGAAGTTTTTTATCTTTCTCGAGATCGACCAGAAACTCGCTTTCATCTTCGAAAGAAAGCAATACTCTGTCTCCAGGTTTCAGCGTATCGGCCACTTTTCCCACACCTCTCTTGGAAAGCTGAATCTGATGTCCACGTGCTTCGCGAGAACATCTCGTTTCTTTCCATCTATTATGATGTACACGTTGTTCACACCCTTCACGTTCAGAAAGATCGTGTAGAGTACCTGGTGGATGAAGTACCTCTCCGAGTCGAAGTCCATTCCTTTCAATTTTTCTCCATAGAGATCGAGAATGAGGAAATCTCCCACGAAGAAATACGCTCTCAGAACGCCTTTTGGAACGAAGGTTTTCAATCCCTCGGGTGGAGAAGAAAGCGCTTCGAAAATTTCAAGAACAGGATTGTCCCTTCCCTCCGCAACTTTAACGATCGGAAGAAGGTTCTCGTTCAGATAACAGATCTTCAGTTCAACGGAGAAAAGAACGGATGCCGTTAGAAGAACAACAAAGATGCTCTTTTTCATTCTGTCATCAGCCTCTCAACGGTACCCAGAAAAGCGGGCATTTCATCTTTTTCTTTCAAGAGAACGATCATCCCAACAACACCGACGGGTATATCGTACACGGGGCATTCTTCGAGTTTGTAGCCCAACTCATTTGCTATCTTTCTTGCGAGCTTCAAAGATTCTGAATACGCGGGAAGGTCCAACCCGTTCAGGTCTTTTGAAAAACTCCTCACGATTATCCTTCCATCACCGTAACCTACAAGGAAAACCACATCTTTCTCGTACGGATCGACCCTTTCACCGAGGGGTTTCACAACGTATCTTCCCGTTGACTCGGCGGACAACAGAATCCTGAACTGTCCTTCACTTTCGGCTGTTCTTTCTATTCTGACATTCTTTTTTTCGTAGAGAACCTCTTCGGGCATCTTAAGAATGCCTCTGAACAAAAGCCAGTCCTTTGCCGTGATTCTCACAGAGTCCTGAGTTTGTTCAACGTCGAAGTTCTTCTCACCCTCGAAGTTCACAACGACGGTTCTTCCTATCTCTTCGATCGAGTTCACACGGCACGTTATGATCTTCACACCTTCACTGGTTTGAACGTAATCCACTCCGAAGAGTTTCAAGGTTTCCACCGGGACCCCAGAAGACGGCAGTTTGTTGTTGTCGAGTATGTAGAGGTCTTCAACGTTTGCAAGAACGTGGCCGTTGTACTCGAGGTACCTCATGCTTCCCACGGTTCCTGTAGAAGGTGGGGTAACATCGAACACTCTGGAGTGGGTCTCCAGAAGATTTAATAAATCATCGAAACTCAAAATGGTCGCATCGAGCGTTATCGTTTCTGCGAGCAGACTCACAGAAAAGATGGCAAGGAACAATATCAACCTTCTCATCAATATTTGAAGATACTCCTTCCTATGAACTCTCTGAGAATCGATTTATCAGGAATATCTTCTATGTTCGTAATGGGAAGGAAGAAATCCAAAAGTTTCAGAAGTCTGAGTGCTTCTGAGTATTCTGGTACATCTTCCGGAACCTGAACGAGAAGTGGTTCGGCGAATATTCTGAGCACCGGTATTTCGTAAACCAGGGCCGAGTTGAACATCATATCTGCTTCTTCCTGGAACGGGAAGATGTTTCTTTCTTCACCCTTTCTGACGTTTGGCCACATCTTCAACGTGTCGTACGCAGTGTGTCCCCGGAACTTGTAGTCCCTCACGATTCTTCTGATGAGCCGCGTGTCCGTTGTTGTGACTCTGTTGTGGTCATCTATGTTCAGCTGAGTCAGTGCACTCACATATATCTTGAACTTTTGCTCTTTCGATATTGAGGCCGTCAGACGTTCATTCAGACCGTGTATTCCTTCGACAATGACGATATTGTCTTTCTCCAATTTAAGAGTGGGACCTCTCATCCTCTTTCCGGTCTTGAAGTTGAACTTCGGCAGGACCACCTCTTTTCCAGCCAAAAGATCCTGAAGGTTCCTGTTGAAGAGTTCTATGTCGAGAGCCTCTATCGAGTCGAAATCGTAGTTTCCGTTTTCGTCACGCGGTGTTTTCTCTCTGTCCACGAAGTAGTCGTCGAGAGAAATGGCAACCGGTTTTAGACCGTTCACCCTGAGCTGGAGTGAGAGTCTCTTGGCGAAGGTGGTCTTTCCCGAAGAGGAAGGACCCGCAATCAGAATGAGCCGTTTTCTTTTGTCTTTTGCGATTTCATCTGCTATGTCTGAGATCTTCTTTTCATGAAGTGCTTCGGAAAGAAGCATCAGGTCGGCCACGTGTCTTTCCCCACGGGCTATGATATCGTTGAGATCGGATACGTACTCGAGTTCCAGAACGTTCAGCCATCGGGCGTATTCGAGGAACACCTGGGAGAGTTTGGGCATGTGGATGACGGGAAGCTCTCCTGTTTTTGGATCCGGATGGACAAGAACAAGCCCCTGATTGTAGGGCTGAACATCGAAAACGTCGATCCTGCCGGTGCTCGGTGGAAGATACCCGTAGAAGTACGCCCAGAAACCATCGCAGTGGTAAAGCTTCACGGTTCTTTTCTTCCTGTACTTGAAGAGCTTGACCGTTTTTACGAGCCCTTCATTCATCAAAATTTCTCTTGCTTCGTCTTTGTAAAACGTTCTCTTCTCAATAGGTAAATCCTTCTCGACAAGCTCTCTCATCATATCTTTTATGGTGAGCACCTGATTCTCGTCGGGAACGATTAACTCATTCCCCTTATAGATCTCGCAGTATATCCCTTTTCCGAGGGAGTGAAGAACCTTCAATCGCCATTCTGGATTCAGTTTCCTCACCGCAAGACTCGCGAGGAAGACGAGTCCCCTCTGGTATATTCTGAGTCCGTCGGGATCTGTGAGGTCTAAAAATTCGAGTTCTCCGCTTCTATCGGGTGTTCTGAAGAGTTCTATTATCCTGTTGTTCACCTTTGCAGCCAGTATTTTGTGTCTGTAGTACTTCTGGTACTCTCTGGCTATATCGAAAAGATTCTGATTTTCCTCGAGAACGATCTCTCTCCCGTCCAGTTTTGAACGAAGTGTGATCTTTCGCATGCTGTCTTCCTCCCTTGAAGGAGCTTTCCTACAGTGGTAAAATTATAGCATGGAAAGGGTTGGGGCGTGGCCAAGCGGTAAGGCGGCGGACTTTGGATCCGCGATCGGTGGTTCGAATCCACCCGCCCCAGCCAAAAGAAAAGCCCCCGATCAGGGGGCTTCACTCGTTTCCGATATATGGTTTTGTTTCTCCTGTTTCATCTCGTACATCCTCTGATCGGCTTCCTTCAGAACATCATCCACAGCTTCGTGAGGGAACCATCTTTTGAATCCGTAGGAGATACTTTTGAAGTTCTTCTTCGATCCTTTTCATCACTCTCTTTGCATCGTTTTCATCTGCGTGCAAAACCAGGAGAAACTCATCGCCACCATATCTTACGACCACGTCATTTTTTCGAACAGAAGATTTCAAAATCTCAGCAACTTCCCTGAGTCTTTTGTCCCCTTCGAGGTGTCCATAAGTGTCATTGAACCGCTTGAACCCATCTATATCCAACATTACCACAGTAATCGGCTGGTTATTATTCACCTTCTTACTTACTTCCAGGAATTTTCCATCGAAAAAATAGTGACGATTAGGGACACCAGTAAGGGAATCTCTGACTGCTAATCTTTTCATTCCTTTGATGGGCATTCCCATAGAAAAAAGTCCAAGAAATGCCGAAACGACAAAGAGCCAGTAACTTCCTGTGGCTATCGTAACACCTGTTATGACAAAAACAGATCCCAGAAGGACTTTATGAGACCTCCCAATCCACTTTCCTCTTGTTACATGGAAGGCGTGTATAGCTATTATCGTTAGAACCAGCAAAATGGAGAATCTCATCATCCACATCGTTTACAATTAAACATTTGGTTGAAAACTCTAAGAATTTTCGTAAAATTCTCTCAACTCTTCGTTGAAGGGCAGGTTGAAGATCTCGTCGAGCACTTTCACAACCTGCTCGTAGGATTTTGTCCTTGGGTCTCTGATGAGAATCTCTTCGAGCACCTTTCTGTCCCTTGAGATGTACGCTTCCAGATTCCACTCCATTCTCAGAATCCTGGGCCACAGATAGAAGATCTTGATCCTGTGAGTGAGATCCGGTTCCACTTTCTCTCTGTGGATTCCACTGCCGTCCACCCAGACGGGAAGTTCCATCACAAGATCATCGGGAAAGTCCTTGAGCGTTCCCTGGTTCTCTACGTTCAGGAAGAGTCTCACACGTTTGTTGTTCGCTATCGCGTTTATGAAAGGAATGTGCTGTTCTCCACTGAGTTTTCCTTTCGGGAAGATCTCGGGATGTTCTTCTGTGAGTTTCATGCCTGGATGGACCTCTTCTGCGAGTTTTATGAGGCGCTCTCTTGCTCTTCTGAGCTGTTCGTGGAATTTTGGCCTTTCCACTTCGTTGTCTATGCCACCGAACTTTCCAAACCACTTCTTCTTCGTCTCCAGGTTGTAATGGTATTTCCAGGTACCGTTCCTCACGGTGTCACCTATCGGAAGCATACCGTAGAATCTGTACATGTCCATCGCGGCAGGAGACATCTGTGTGTCCCACGGATTCTTCGGCTCCCACTTTGGTAGCTCTTTCTCTATCCACTCATCAAGGAGAGGATAGGCATCTTCTCCTCTGTATCTGAACCTGTTCAACCAGATACCGTGGTTCACACCTGCCACCTGCCAGTCCACTTCCTTCGGATCGAGACCGAGTCTTTCGAAGACTTCGTAGACCCCGGCAACTCCGTGGCAGAACCCCACTATGTTCGCACCGGTCCACCTTCTCACCGCCTGTGTGATCTCGAAGACGGGATTTGCCGTCTGCATCAAGTACGCTCTGGGTGCCATCTTCTTCATCTTCTCTGCGATTTCGAGGGCGAGCTTCATGTCGGGATAAGAAGAAAGAACGTAGGTGTAGGTGGAAACCATGTTCAGTTCCTGACTGTCGATGCCTCTGTAGTAGCCGTGTCTTTCACCGACATCTGTGACCTCGTCCCATCTCTGAGAGCCGCTGTCGTGGTACCTCGGATCGTAAGGATAGGCGGTGTTTATGATGAAGTCCGCCCCATCTATGGCTTCATCCAGACTGGATGTTTTCACGATCTGCACAGGAGAGTTCAGCTCTTCCACGTACTTTTTTGCGAGAGTGTAAGAAGCATTCAGTCTTTTTTCGTGAACGTCCATGAGGTAGACATGGGTGTCTCCTTTTGAGAGCTCTTCGGTCTGAGCGATATCTCCCACAAGCTGAAGTGCGAACCTCACACTCCCTGCTCCGATGATGGAGATCTTCATAGTCTTGCCTCCTCGTGTTAAATTCGTTTCTGAGATGAATTAATTGCCTGAGGAAATTCTATCAATTTTTGGTGGTGATTCCAAATGTCTCATCAGATCAAATCGCCAATGAAAATTCCCGCTACAGAGAAGAAAAGAGGTTCAAAACTCGCCTTGAAGCCTTCCTCTTTCATCATCTCCACTATTTGATCGGGTCTCAGAAAATTGAGAACGGAGGTGGAGAGATACCTGTAGGCGTGAAAATCCCCGCTGAGAAGACCCCCAACGAATGGAACCCAGGTTTTCAGATAAAAAGAGTAGATCTTTCCCGTGAATCTTTTGGTGTTAGGTGGAAGGAGTTCAAGGATCACCAGTCTTCCACCTTTTTTGAGGACTCTTCGACATTCTCTCAAGACTTTTCTTCTGTCTGAAAAATTTCTGAAACCAAACGCCACGGTGATGGCGTCGAAACTTTCATCGTCGAAAGGAAGATCGTGAGCGTCTCCTGTGATGAACTCTCCGTCTTTCAATCTCTTTTTTGCTGTTTCCAGCATCTTCGATGAAGAATCCAGGCCTGTGATTTCGAGATGCGGTGCTTTTCTTTTCAGGAGCCTGGCTACATCTCCGGTTCCCGCGGCAAGATCGAGAACCTTTTCTGGATTCACCTCAAGGGTGAGTTCCGCTACTCGTTTTCTCCACTTCGTATCCATTCCGAAAGAGATGATCCTGTTCAAAAGATCGTACCTTTCCGCTATTTTGTCGAAGAGCTTCATCGCGTGCTTCTTAGTCTTTCCTCCCACTCCCTGGCTTTTCTCACATCAGAGAGTACGACCACACCGACGATCCTTTCATCTCTGTAGAAAGCCTTTGTTTCGCTGTCGATCAACTCTCCTCTGTCTGTGAGTTCTCCAACTATGGCTATAGGAAAGTCTCCGAACTTGAAATAAGAGGATCTGAAACGAAAGTCGTACTCATCGGGTATGCCCTTCAACGTGTTTGCCAGAACTTTCGCGTGTGCCATGGCGGCTTTCGCCGTTCCGCAGATGATGCCTTCGTATTCCGCACAGTCTCCGATGGCGTATATATCAGGTTTTGATGTCCTGAACTTTTTGTCCACCAAGATGCCTCTGTTCACATCAAGCCCGCTCTCTTTTGCGAGCGACACCTCCGGGATTATTCCTATGGAGCAGAGAATCACCCTCGCCGGTATCTCTTCTTTGTCTGTGACGAGAACATCGTTTTCTATTCTCTCCACGTCCCTGCCGAGGTAAAACTCCACTCCGTGTTTTTCGAGCTCTCCTTTTATTCTCTCTGTCAGTTCTTCGTCCAGCCCCATGAGACGGGTCATCTTCTCAACCACTTTCACTTTGATACCCTGCTTCGACAGATTCCCTGCGATTTCAAGGCCGATGAACCCTCCGCCGATGATGAGAAGATCCTTTTCTCTTTCCACCGCCTCTTTCAATCTCTTCGCATCCTCTATCGTCCTCAAAGTGTACATTCGCTCCCAGCCGGGTATCTTGAGTGCTCTCGGCTTTGCACCCGTTGCGAGAACGAGGACGTCGTATTCAAGGGTTCCTCTGTCTGTTTCGAGAACTTTCTTTTCTGCGTCTATCCTTTTTGCGGTTGTGCCAAGAAGGAGTTTTATTCCCTTCTTTTCGTACCAGTCGGGCGGATAGGGAAAGAGACTTTTTTCCTCTGCCAGTCCCGCGACGTAATGGCTGAGCATGGGTTTTGTGTAGTAGGGCACCGTTTCTCTTTCCACGATGGTGACCTCGTGTTCTTCTGAAAGCTGTTTTGCGAGTTCAACCCCGCCGGGCCCGTTTCCAACGATCACTATTTTCACAATTCATCACTCCAGTTCTTTTTTGAGAAGAGATATAACCTCTTCGATTTTTTTCTCGTCCACACTGACACCTTTTATCTCTGTGAAGGAGAGGATTTTGAACTTCGTTCCTTTCAAGAATTCTCCTGCTGTTCTCTCGATGGATGGAGCCCAGCCGTGCACTCCAAAAACGAGGACGGGTTTTTCGTAGTTTGCCTTGTCTATTATCTCGAGAAGGGTGAATCTCATGAGTGGATGCATCTCCGCCTCGTAGGTGGAAACACCAAAGATCAACGCTTCACTGTCCGGGATGTCTTTCAGGATCTCGCTGATCGCGGGTCTCTCTTCGTCGGAGAATTTGTACACAACCGGTGTGAAACCTTTCTCTTTGAGAGAGTCGATCGCCTTCTTCATCACGTTCTCGACGAAGCCGTACATGGAATCGTAGATCACCGTGACTTTTCCTTTTTTCGGATCTCCCTTTGCAACACTCACGTAGTGGTTCAGTAGCCTTTGAGGATCTTTCTTCCAGATCAGTCCGTGTCCTGGAAGGAGTGCCTTTATCTCCAGACTGGAAAGCTTTTCCGCACCTTCGAGGATGTAATTCTTGTAGTGCCCTATCACCGTGACGATGTACTTTGTGACGTAGGGAAGGTACTCTTCCACAACGCTCTCGTTTGAGTCGTCCAAGACATCTGGGAGCAGGTATCCACCGCCCACATCACAGCCGAAGAGAACTCCGTCGAGATACGTCACCATTGTGTCGGGCCAGTGAAGCCAGGGAGTCATGACGAATTTGAATTTTTTCCCTCCGATTTCTTTCTCTTCTCCATCCTTCACGACTGTCACGTCTTTTATGCCGTAGAATCCTTCGAGGAGTCTTTTTCCGAAGTTCGAAGCGATTATTTCCACATCGTGACCAATCGCTTCGAGCGTTGCAGGGAGAGATCCGCTGTGGTCCGGCTCGGTGTGGTTCACAACGATGTGTGTGATCTCCTTAGGATCGACGATCTTGGACAGAATGTCGATGAACTCTTTCGTGTAGTTCTTCTTCCAGCCGTCTATCAGAACGTTTGCATCCTTCAGCTTCACAAGATACGCGTTGTAGCTGATCCCTTCAGGTATTTCCCAAACCGCCTCGAAGTACTTTATCTGATCGTCGTCTATTCTCAAAATGTGGATTTCCGGATCGTCGAAGATCTTTTCAGACCAGATTTTTGGCATACAGGACACCTCCATTGAATTAGGGATTCCAAAGTGATTATAGCAAAAAAATGTAAAGAAAGCGGTTTCAAAAACTGGAACAACTATGTGAATTTTTTCATATACTTGGGTTTATAGCATTATACCGGAAAAGCGGCGTTTGAATTCCAAATAGTTTTCAAAGAACTTCTGTCCCAATTCTTGACCATAGATTCTAACAGCACTTTGCTTCACAGTATTCTCAAGTTGTTTGAGAGTTGCTTTATCGAACAATTTTTCTTTTTGTGATATTACTATGAGGAAAGCGATGCATATGGGAATTTGTTTGATTCTTTCCAAAAGTTTTTTTGAGTTCGATTGTAAGTTACCGATCTCATAGCCTGTGAAAGTGTAAAAAATTGGAATCATTTTTTCTGCGTAATGCTTTAATAAAAGATAATTGGCAAGAATTGTGTCCTCGGCAATCGTCATTTTTGTTATTCCTACTTTATTAAGAATTTTGGCGAGTTCTTCGTAAGCTTTTTGAAGAGGAATACGTTCTATAAGGGTGTCTATTATCGGAATTTTCCCTGAAAGAGAAGTGATTTCTGAAACAAGCAATTCTTCTTTGTTTTTATAAAAATCACTACACCAAATTTCTCCATTGAACTGTTCTCCTGACATCAACGCATTTGCTACGGTGAGTAATGGTTTTTTGTTCGGAAAGTTCAACAAATCATCCAAAAGTTTTTTGATTCCTTTGGAGTAAACAAGATCATCAATATCATGAAAGAAAACAAATGATCCTTGACTGTGTTTAACACCCATTAATCTTGAGTGAAAGGTTCCAACGTTTTCTTTATTTCTAATTATCAAAACCTTATCGCGTAACTTAGGTTCTCCTTTTGTGAACCTTTCAAATAAATCAGCCGTTTCGTCAGTTGATCCATCGTCAACCAATACAACTTCAAAATTCTCATAATCGATTTGTTTAATATTGTCCACGAGTCTTTTTACATAATTTGCTCCATTCAAAACAGGTATAACAATGGAAACCGATGGTTCGGGAATAGTTAATAGGCTTATTTGTGTGCCTTCAAACTTTATTTTCTTGTGATCATCTAATTTCAGAAATTCATCTGCGTAACCTGGCCATTTTGTTGCAAAACAAATCAACCAGGAACCAACTTTTTCACCTTGAAAATATTTTTGCAAATTCTCAGCTATTTTTAAAGGTACCCACTCTGGATTTATCCTTCTCAGGTAAAACGGTTCTGCCAGAACTCCTATTACTTCTTCATGAAGAGGGATCAAACCTGCTTGTTTGATAAGAGGTTTCAAGGTTAAAAAATCTCTTTCAAAACCATATTCCCAGTCACCAAGTTTTTGAGCGGTTTCTTTTGCTGTTTTGTAAACAAATGAACCACCGTATGGAACGCCTACTACAACGAATTTCGCAACTTCACCCATTTGCTTTAACATTTTGATTATGTCGTCATCTTTTTTAAAGTGTTCAACCACTTCCATGTTGAAAGCAATATCAAACTCCTGTGTCTTGAACGATTCTGTTAGTTTGAAACCATCACCTACCCTGAATTTAACGTTTTCAACGTTATAATCCTTGCTTATCCTGATTGCTAATTCAACAGAAGAAGGATCAATGTCTATACCAGTGACATCAGATTCTCTGAGTGCAAGTTCGATTGAGAACGCTCCTGTTCCAGTTCCGACTTCTAGAATCTGTGCTTTATTGAGAATAAAAAATCGCTCTAATAAACTTACAAATTCTGATCTAAGACTTTTCCCTGGAAGATCGTTCATGATCGTGAAAGAATCAAGTTTACTGTATTCTTTCCATATTTTCGCGAAACTATTCCCTGTGCTTGATTTCTTATGGATTGATTTACTTTTTGTTCTACTGTTATCTTGAGTTTGGACAATGTTCAATATTGATGCAATTTGCTTTTCAAGGGAGCAATTTTGTTCAACAAAATCACGATATTTTGTAGAATCATAATCATCGGAACATATCATTTCTATTGCTTCATCAATTGTATTGAAAATATATTCTCTGGGATAAAATTCTTCAGCTACATAGAAGTTATGAATCACTGGTTTTATACCCTTGGCCATTGCTTCAAGAATTGCTACTCCGTACCCTTCGTGTATACTTGTAGACAAAAAAATGTTTTTACTCTCAAGATAATTGTTAACATTCGTTATAAAACCATCAAATTTGAACCTGTTTTCTATTCCCATCTTTTTTAGTACGTAATTAACGTACCTCCACATTCTTTCATCTTGCATCTGACCCGCCCAGGAGATGTTGTATCTTGAATCAATATTTGTCAATTTCTTTAATATTTGAACTGCAAGAGTCGGATTTTTCTTATAGTTGAAATGCCCTACAAAAACGAGATTATAACCAGGTTTTCTCACTTTGAAGGTAAACTTGGTCAGATCTATTCCATTCCAAATCAATGAATGAGGAACAAATTTGAGTTGAGAACAATTTTCAAGGGATGTTTTCAAAACATTTTCCGCGACAAAAACAACATGATCTACTTTCTCCCATTTGATGTTACTCAATAAATCTTTGCGAAGAGATTCGTAACCATGTAATCTACATATGATCTTTTTTCCATCCTTCGGCAGTTTATTCGTTATCTCCACTGCCATTTCGTTCGCCCATTCGAGCCAGACGATATCTGCCCAGTTGTAAGCTTCCTGGATCTGTTTCCCATCTGTTGTAACTACGAGTTTCACATCGTAGATGTTCGACAAAATCTGAGCTATGTCTTTTATGAAGTTGTCCAGACCAGGAAGGCAAAATATGGCAAGCTTTATGTCTTTTTTGAACTGGTCCTTCAAGATCTGGTATTTTTCTTTCATTTCCGGTATATTGGAAAGTTCCATTGCCTTCTTATAGTAATGAAGAGCCATCGCTGGATTGTTCTGCTTCAACTGTGTGTCTCCAAGCATGTCGTAGACTTCCCACGTTTTGCTGTTGATCCTTGTCAGATACCTCCAGGATTCGAAGTATTCTCCCTTTTCAAAGAGCACCTTTGAATAGTTGAAAAGAACATCGTCGTGAATTGGATTGATATCGAGGGCTTTTTTGAAAAACATGAGCGCTTCGTCGATTTTACCTTCGTAGTAGTGTATGATTCCGAGCAAATTGTATCTTTCTACTTTATCTTCTATCTTTTCAATCAGTTCTTTTGCTTTCGAGAATTCTTTTTGTTCTATCCTTTTTCTTATCTCTTCAAAGATGTCCATAATCAGACCCTCCTGAAGGCTTCAATGAACCTGAGGTTTTTATCAACTGCTCTCACTTTAACAACGGAGAATCTCAGATTTTCCAGAGTTTTCCTCATTTGATGAGTGGTTCTCAATACTCTGAAGCCAGGATAATACCACACGGGGTTGTTTCTATCATTCAAATCAGGCACGAAGAAGAAAAGAAGCACTCTTTCAGCATTTTCAACAAGTTTATTCAGGTCTAGTGTCTCTTCCACACCAGAAACAACAAGGAAGTTCTTCGAGTTTTCTTTCAACTCTATTTCCAGATCTTTCAGGACGGACTCAATCCCAGGAGCTTCTCCTTTGATTCTCAGGTCCCTTATATCGCTCTCCAGAAGAGCTTCTATTATGTGTTCTTCTTTCACTTTGAATGGAGGTTCTTTCATGATTTCCTTTTCTCTTTCTTTGTAGAGCTTCAAGGCTTCATCTGATGGATATGGAAGCGCGTAGTAGAAGTTTTCTTTTCTCTTCCACGCTCTGACAGGGTGAATCGCACCAAAACCAGAGAATCTCTCTGTTATGTTTCCCACCCAGATGATTTCATCCTCTTTTTTCATGAACGGAAATGTCTGATTCGGATAAAGCCCGTTGTATTTGTATCTTCCAAGTGCTATGTCTCCCAGATTTTCGTTTTCTTCCACTGCTTTTATGTGAAGTTCGAAAGCTTTCAATGGATTCTCTTCTTCCCAGGTTTTTGCGAGACGGTAATAGTAGAATGGAAGTTTTGAGATGTCTTTTATTCTTTCAAGAAGCGTTCTTGCTTTTTCTTTGCTTTTTTGGAACACAGCCACTGCTGAGGTGTAGATGGCGAGTGGGTGATCGGAGATGAGATACAGTTTTTCTGCGTCTTCTTTTGCGAATTCGAGGATGTTGAACGGAAACTCTCTGTAGCCGGAGAAGTATCTGTACAATTCCTCGTAAACTCCTTCTATGTCCGGGTCGAGTCTTGTTTTCAGATCTTCTATCACGGGTTTTATGAAGCTTGCTATCTCCGGAGCCAGTTCCAGTGTTTTTCTGTACCTTGAGATGGCTTCCGAGAAATTCCCAAGTTTCAGATACAGGTCACCGATGAGAGCCTGGATAATGCCGTTAAGTTTTTCATCACCTTCGATCTTTGAGAGGATTCTGATGAGTCTTCCTTCTGTTTCTTTCTCTCTCAAAAGATCGAAGATGAAAAGAAGTCCGGGGATACCTGTTTTTCCCACGAAGGAGTTTATGTCCTCGTTTGTAAGGTATTCGAACAGGAAATCCTTCTTTTCTACTAATCTCTTCAAAATGAATTTGGAGATTCTCCTTGAAACAGGGAGTTTGTTCAAAAGCTTTTCGGATGCTTCAATCTCGAATTCCGCTATTTTCTCAACTATTTCATCGAAAAACAGGTTTTCAGAGTTTTCGGCGATCTTTTCGATTAATTTAAGTACCTTTTGGAAGTCTTCTTTTTCGCTTATCTCTGAAACAATTTGAAGTGTGAGGATGAATTTAGACTCATCTATATCATTTTCAATCGCTTTCAGTAGATGTTCATAAGCTTCATTCCATTTTTTAAGCTTTACACAAGCGTGGCACATGAGAAGGTGAGCTGTTCCTATTTCTTTTATAGTTGTGATGGTGAATTCGTACTTCTCGGCCTGCGATAAAGCTTTATTTAAAACATCGAGAAATTTCTTTCCCCATTGATAGAGATTCTCCCAATCTTTCCTTCTCTCATAAATAGCAAGCTTTGCAAAATAAGGATCAGGATTTTCCGGAAAGGCTTTTATGGCAGTATCTATGAGTTCTTCTCCTTTTTCAAGGAACCCATTCAAAATTAGCTCCATTCCGAATATATAAAGAAATTCCAGACCTATTGCAGGTATTTTCCCGATTTTCATTATTTCCTGCAGAGTCTCCCAAGCGATTTTGTTTTCCTCGTGCTTTTTACCACCTATTTTCTTTGTTTTGTAAAGCTGAATAAGGTAATATATCTTTTCTACAGGATCTTTCACGTTCTTTAGATGTTCTCTTATTAATGTCCCTGTTCGCTCATACTTTTTCTTTTTGAGCTTTCTTGTCCAGATGTAGCCGTAATGATAAATCCTGAACGGGGCATGTACTACCTTTGGTTTATAAATCGCTTGGTTGTGAACGATGTTCTTATAGTAAACAGTACCGTTTCTGAAGATCCTCGGTGTTGATGCTATTTCAGTTTTTTTGAAGTCCCAATCAAGATAACTCACTGTGGGAAGATACACGGTGTTCACATCTTCTGATAGGCTTTCCAGAAAACTTCTGATGTTTTGTCTGAACTCTTCTGAAGCTTCTTCGTCAGCGTCCAGAATGAGAATCCACTCGCAGGTGGGAAATTTCAAAGAAAAGTTCCTCGCTTCAGAGAAATCGTTTTTCCATTCGTGGAAGTAAAGCTTGTCTGTGTATTCTCTCACGATCTCTGGTGTTCTGTCTTTGGATCCCGTGTCGACCACCACGATTTCATCTACGACGTCTTTTATGCTTTCAAGCGCTCTTCTTATGTTGTGTTCTTCGTCTTTCACTATCATGGCTACAGAAAGCAGACATTTTCTCATCTTCTCACCTCGGTTGTATATTTCTATGTCCTGCTCTTTCCTTCCTCATATATTTTTGCACAAAAACAAAGGGGGCATATGCCCCCGAATTGACGATGTTTATTTTTATCTCATCAGCTGGAGGACGTTCTGTGGTAGTGTGTTGGACTGAGCGAGCATAGCCATACTGGACTGAAGCAGGATCTGTTGTTTGGTGAATTCCATCATCTCTTTTGCCATGTCTGCGTCTCTGATTCTGGATTCGGCCGCTGTGAGGTTTTCCGCTGCAACTCCGAGGTTGGAGATGGTGTGTTCGAGCCTGTTCTGAACAGCACCAAGTGCTGCCCTTGCCGTGCTCACCCTGTGAATTGCAGCGTCCACAACCATGATCGCTCTCTCGGCTGCGTCTTGAGTGGTAACTTTGAGGGAAGTTGTTGTCAATCCGAGTGCTGCTGCGCTCATGTCGTCAATTCCTGCAACCATGTTGTGCCCTTCGTTCGCTCCGATCTGGAAAATAAGCTGGGAAGCAGATGTATAAATGGCTTCTACCCTGACAACCGCACTGTCTACTACTTCGTTTTTCGGAAGAGCCCCTCCAAAATCACTTATACTGAGAACATCTGTTTTCCACTTAAAGGTTACAGCACCAAGGGTTGCTTGGCCTGCTGTCAAGTCAACAATTGTGTATTTAGATCCTCCGGCGGTGAACAGGGTTATCTTGACATCAAGTTCAGATGTAACAGCGCCGGTGAATTGTCCTACTTCGATAACGTACGTTCCCTCAACCGCTGCGCTTGAAACTTTTCCAAGCTGGACATTGATATTTCCACCAGTAACAACTTTTGCGTCCACTTTGTTTCTGAAGCTTTCGAGTTTTCCATCGAGGAGCTTTTTGGTGTTGAACTCTGTTGTTCTTGCGATTCTGTCTATTTCCTCTCTGAGCTGATCGATTTCCTTCTGAATCTGTTCTCTATCGACGTCCGTGTTCGTATCGGACGCAGCCTGAACTGCGAGTTCCCTCATTCTCTGAAGGATCGAGTGTACCTCTGTGAGAGCTCCTTCTGCTGTCTGGATCAGAGAGATGGCATCCTGAGCGTTCTTGATCGCCATGTTGAGACCTTTGATCTGGCCTCTCATCTTTTCGCTGATGGCAAGTCCCGCTGCGTCGTCTCCTGCCCTGTTGATCCTCAAACCAGAGGAGAGTCTTTCAAGGGTTTTGCTCATGCTGTACTGTGTCTGACTGATGTTCCTCCAGGCGTTCAACGCACTGATGTTGTGATTGATCCTCATGAACCACTCACCTCCGTGTGAAAGTCTTTACTTCCCTGTACCCGGCGCCGGGTTTTCCATTATTTTTAATCGGAAGCCCTTCAGGGGATTTTAATGTTAAATGTTTGTAACGAAATGTTCTTCTGAAGATTTCAATATGGATTTTGAAGGTACAGGTACAAGAAATCGTTTACAGAATTCACGATGAACACTTTCCCGAATAATTGCTCAGAGAATTTTTTTATCAGCATATCTGGATCCCTCAGGCCGGTTTTTACAAGAAAAACATGTACTTGTTTCTGTTTCCCTATGAGAAGATCTGTTTCTGAATCTCCAACAACTGTAATCTCTTCGTCTGATGGTACATTGTTTTTTACCCAGTTGTACTTAATCAACAGATCTCCGTTTGGTTTCAAAGCCACAACATTGTCTACTATACTTTCGTTTCTCTTTTTCAGATCTTCAAGGAGGGCTTTGTGATTTCGCCTCAATGTCAGTATGATGTATTTTTCCTTCAACCTGTCTAATAAACTCCAATCAACAATGTCTCTATCAAGTTCTAAAACAGATGGATCTTCCAGTTTTTCTCTTTTGTATTCTCTGTATGACTCGTATTCCTGTTCGGAGACATTGCGGAAAAGGTTGACTATCATCGAATCCTGTTCGAACCTTCTCTTCAGTGTTTTGAACGTTTCAAGATCGAGGTTTTCAATTTTCCACCATGAATTGAACACAAAGAAATATCTTTCCCAAACATCTAACAACGTTCCATCGAGGTCAAAAATTATCACCCCTCGGTCACCTCGAACATCTCCTCAAAATATCTGTACATAATTCGCTTTTTCCTATCACTCTGAAACTCAGATGGATTGTAAGGTTTTCCCAGAAGTTCCAGTATTAACAATTTTACAATGTTGGAACCTGATTCTACGCTCAAAGGAAGCCCTCCGGAAGCGAATCTCAGATTTATATCTGTAAATATTACTTCATTTTCTGGAGTCAGAAAAAACTGAAAATTTGCAGGCCCAAATATTTTACACTTCGCCGCAATTTTTTCAATTTGATCACGAACATCAATCGAAAAGTCGTTTTCTGAGATAACAGCAGCGCCTCCCAACGTTTTGATTCTGATTCTCTGATTGTATGTGACCAGCTCACCTTTTTTGTTGAAGAAAGCATCGACTGTGTATTCTTTTCCATCGATATATTCCATTATTAGAGCGTCTCTATAAATCGTTGTTGCAAGTTCTAATTCCTCCCTGTTTCTACAAATGAAAAATCCTCTGCTGCCGCTTCCCACTGCTGGTTTGACAACCACGGGAAATTCATCTACGTCGTGGTAAGAGGTGTATATTTTTGGCGTTTTAAGTCCTATCCCCTTCAGAATTTTATAAGCATTTGCTTTATTATCCAGCATTTTGAATGTTTCATAAGGTGATATCATGAATTTCGAACGACTTCGTTTGAGTATTTCAGTCTGGTATTTTGAAACAACTCTGCATTCTTCAGAGTGCACCGGGATATAGATATCTATCCTTTCTTTGTTCAGGATTTCAATGAGTTGATCGATAAACTCCTTCTCTTCACTGGATCTGCTTATTACAAACAATTTATCCAGAAAGAATTTTGTAGGAACCTTCGTTGTTATATCGAAACCATATATCTCGAACCTCTCTCCAATATCCATTTTTCGCAGAACTTTCGCTAAATAAAGACCTGTAAGACCACCGCATGAACCTATTAGAATTTTCACCATCTCCACCTCCTTCTTTTCAATCTCATTCTATAATAACGAGGGAGGACTGTAAAAGAAGGAGGAATAACCTTGAACATCGCCATACTCAACCACTACGCGAGTATACCGGAGATGGGAAGCGCAGAAACGAGGCATTTTGAACTCGCGAAGCGATTTGTAAGAGAAGGTCACAGAGTGGACATCTACATCGGGGATTTTTCACACCTCACTGGAAAAAAATGGAGCGGAACATATGGATGGAGCTTTTCTAAGGACGGTGTGGATTTCATCGTCGTTGAGACAAGAGAGTACACCGGAAACTCCCTTTCGAGGCTTCTCTCCTCGATAGATTATTACAGAAACGGAAGGAAGAAGATCATTCAGAAGAGATACGACGTTATCATAGCGTCTTCTCCGCATCCGTTTTCCTGGAGCCTCGGCTGGTACTATGTGAGAAGAAAAGGCGGAAAATTCTTCATCGAGATCAGGGACGTCTGGCCGGACGATCTTGTAAAACTCGGTTCTCTGAGTTACCGTCATCCAGTTTCAAAGCTCTTCGACCACATGTGCAAAGAGTATTATCCGAAGGCGGATGGGATCATTTCCCTTGTTCCAGATCTTTCCAAGCACTTCAACAGATTGAAGGTTCGACCAAAGAATTTTATCTACATTCCCAACGGTGTTGATCTGAAGGTTTTCAAAGATCCAGAACCGTGCCCGGTGGTGGATGAGCTTTTTTCAAGGGTGCCTGATGGCAAGATAAAGGTTGTCTACGCGGGATCCATCGTCGAACATCAAGGAATAAAAGAGTTCATAGAAGCACTTTCAAAAGTGAACAAAAACCTGAGAGATCGTTTTGTGTTCCTCTTTGTCGGACCGTCTCAGGTGGATTACCTCAATTCTGTGAAAGAAACAGCGAAATATCTTCAAAACGTGTTCTTTTTTGATCCCGTCCCGAAAAGGTGTGTTCCCTACCTTCTTCAAAGAGCAGATGTTCTCCTCTTCACTCTCTCTCAAACCGTGATGGATCACCCCGCCGTGAGTTCCTACAAGGTGGTAGACTACATGGCCTCTGGAAAACCAGTTCTCTGTGTCGATATCGAAAATTTCCCTTTCAAGAAAACAAAGGGTGCTGTCTTTTTCAGGGAAGATAATCTCGAAGAGGCACTGAGGAAGATCCTCCTCGAGGATCTTTCAGAACTCGGCAGGAGAAACAGAGAGTATGTGGAGAAGGAAAGAGACTGGGATCGACTTTACGAAAAGTTAAGAAGTTTCGTACTCTCCTGAAACGAAAAGTTAGGATAGAATATCTTATGCTGCATACTTCAGAGCCGGGAGAGAAGAAGATGGAACGTTTGACAGAGAAGGACTATCGGTGGAATTTCATCGTGAATTCACTGGATTATGCTTTTTTCAGTCTTGGAATGACCCTTGGATCCATTTTTACGCTCTTTCCTGTTTTTGCCAGAAATCTTGGTGCTTCCAATCTGGAGCTGGGTCTCATCCCAGCCATTGCGAACCTGGGCTGGGGTATTCCAGCCATATGGGGCGCAAAGTACGCGGAGAGATCGCCAAAGAAATTGAATCTCGTTCTCAAGGTAACTCTGGGAGAGAGGCTCCCTTACCTGTTCATGGCGCTGATAAGCTTCTACCTCGCTGTTCCTTCTCCGAGGCTGGCTCTTTACCTTTCCATTCTGATGGTTGGGATCGCTACATTCTCAATGGGCTTTCTGGGTCCTCCGTGGATGAGTATGATAGAGAAGGTGATCGATCCACGAAGAAGAGGCACTTTTTTTGCCATGGGAAACGGTCTTGGAGCGATACTGGGAGTCGGTGGTTCTGTCATTGCCAGAGAGCTTCTCTCGAACTACCCGTTTCCTGTGAACTTCGGTTACGTCTTTCTCACAGCGTTTGTCTTCTTCATGGTGTCCTTCGTGTTTTTGGCTCTCACAAGGGAAGTGCCGGATCACACACTACCAGACGATGAACCTATATGGAACTACATAAAGAACATGAAGAATGTCTTTCTGGACATGCATTTCCGGAACTTTTTGATAGAGAGAATCATCACGAGTTTCATGTTTGCGTCCAGCGGTTTCATCACGGTGTATTTGCTGGAGAAGTTCTCACTTCCAGACGAATCGGCAGCGGTTTTCACGGCGATCGTTCTCGTTTCTCAGGGACTGTCTTCTTTCCTGTTCGGCCCTCTCGGTGACAGAAAGGGACACAAACTGAATCTCCTTCTCAGCAAGATCTTTTATTCCACAGCTGTCATGCTGGCGTTTCTTTCCACATCACCGGTGCACGCTTACCCCGTCTTCGCTCTGATGGGCCTTGTGAACACCACGAACAACGTTGGAAACATGGCGATCACGCTGGATTTTGTGTCTGGAAAGAGAAAAGAACTCTACATGGGTTCCCTGTACTTCTCAATCGCTCCTTTTTCCTTCGTTGCTCCCCTCATTGGAGGTAAAATAGCAGATCTTTCTGGATACGGTGTTCTCATGGTTCTCACGGGGTTGATCGGTGTATTCGGGATTTTCTACGTTGCAAAGTTTATCGTGGACCCGAGAGTTTCAAACAAGAACAATTGAAATTTCTTCCCTTCGATGGTAGAATTCTCAAGGTGTATATCACGCACGCTCCTGGATCCCACCCTCGGTGCCTGTGAAAAGGCCGGCGTGGGTGTGAAGGGAGCGGAGGATCAAAACCAAAAGAGTGGAGGTGTTGTCTGTGCCTGTTGTTACAATGAAACAGCTTCTGGAAGCGGGAGTTCACTTTGGACACAGAACGAGAAGATGGAACCCGAAGATGGCTCCCTACATCTACACGGAGAGGAAAGGTATCTACATCATCGACCTTCAGAAAACCCAGCAGTTGCTCGAAGAGGCTTACTACTTCGTAAGGGAGAAAGCCAGCGAAGGTGCGACGATTCTATTCGTGGGAACGAAAAAGCAGGCCCAAGGAGTCATAAAGGCCGAGGCAGAAAGGTGCGGAGCCTTCTACGTGAACAACAGATGGCTTGGAGGACTTTTGACGAACTTCAAAACGATCAGATCGAGGATAGACAAACTCATCGAACTCGAAGAAATGGAGCAGAGCGGCAAGCTCGAAGAACTTCCAAAGAAAGAGCAGAGCAGAATCAGAAGAGTTCTTGAAAAGCTCAGAAAGAACCTCGGCGGGCTCAAAGAAATGAGGAGACTTCCGGACATCATCTACATCGTTGATCCGAGAAAGGAAAAGATCGCTGTGGCAGAGGCAAATAAGCTTGGAATCCCCATCGTGGCCATCGTTGACACGAACTGCGACCCCGATCCCATCGACTACGTCATCCCTGGAAACGACGACGCGATCAGATCCATAAAACTCATCACTTCCGTCATCGCAAACGCATATCTCGAAGGAAGAGAGGGAGCTCCTCTCACTGCGGAAAAAGAAGAAACAGAAAGTGCAGAAGAAACGAGTGAAGAAGTAATGGAGGACATAAATCTGGAAGAACTCGAAGAGGAAGAAGAAGTGTAATCAAGGGGCGTTCCCGCCCCTTTAAATTTTCTCCAGTTTCACCGCGGTTCCGTACGCGAGGATCTCCGCAGCACCACTCATGATCGTAGATGAAGAATATCTGAATCCTATCACCGCGTCCGCCCCAAGTTTCTCCGCTTCTTTCATCATCCTTTCCAGTGCAATGTTTCTTGCCTCCGTGAGCATCTCCGTGTAGCCTTTGATCTCACCACCCGCGAGGGTTTTGAGGGCAGCGGCTATGTCTCTTCCCAAATGCTTTGACATCACCACGTTTCCTGAAACTACCCCCAAGATCTCCTTCACCCTGTATCCCGGTACCTGTTCCGTGGTGGTGATTATCATTCTTCACACCTCCTCAGAAGTCTCTCGTTTTGAAACTCCTCCGGGAAAGATAAGTGAAAACAACACCGGTTAGAGTGTAGATCAGCGACGGCCAGAGTGTGACATCACCCTTCAGAACGTAGGAGTAGGTGTTCAAAGTGGAGAGTGTCTTCACGAACCCACCCAGAACGGTAGTTCCAGCAAGAAGAGCGATCGAAGCGATGAGAGGCTTCACCTGATCTGAAGAGATCACAGAGAAGAACACTGTGACGGAAAACCACAGGTAAGTCGTTATCATCTCCACAAGGAAGTATTTGAATACCAGTCCTGTATCGAGTCTTTCTCCGATGGCCCAGCTCACAGGTATTGGAACGAGCGCAAGCACAACAAGCGCTACAAAAGTGAAAACAAGAGGTGCGAAGAACTTCACGTTGAAGAGCTTCTCTCTGGACATCCTCACGAGCAAAAGCTCGATCGTTTCGTTCTCTATTTCTCTCGCAAATATGGGGAAAGCTATTATGATCGCAAATATCGGCACGAACTGTCCGAGGTTCTTTCCGTACCACTGTGTAATGATGTAAAAGTTCCACTCTGAAAGCTTCTTTATGAAGTCTTCCGTGACACCGAATTTTTCAAGAAATCCTTCAGGAACGTTCTTCAGCATTTCGGTGAGGGCCGGCGTGTAATCTTTCATCACTACTAGGAGCACGAAAGTTCCAAGAAGGAGGAAGAACATCACAAGGAATCTCACCTTCATGTCTTTTAACTCCTTAACGATCATTTATCTCACCCCTTACAATCGCTTCGAATATGTCTTCAAAGGTTGCATCTTCGATCTCCACACCTTCAGGGGCTTCTTCCTTTTTCACAAGGTAAACTTTTTCTCCACTTTTGAGAGTTTTCAAAAGATAGCCGTTCAGATTCTCTCTGGAAGCCACAAGGCCGTAAGAGGACTTTATGTCGTCGAGGTTTCCTGTCAAGATGATCTTTCCTTCCTTCATGATGGCAACTTCGTCTGCAATCTTCTCCACTTCTGCGAGCACATGGCTGGTGTAGAGAACGGATTTGCCATCGAAGGTGAGGGATCTTATATGATCGAGTATCTCGTTTCGCACGATGGGATCGAGTCCCCAGGTGGGTTCGTCCAGTATGTAGAGATCCACGTTCTCAGAAAGAACGAGTGAAAGGTAAAGGATCGTTCTCATGCCGTGCGAGAGATTGGTCACTTTCTCGTTCAGGTCTATTCTGAACCTTTCGAGAAGTTCGAGACAGTTTTTCTCGTTGAAGTTCTTCCCTATCTTCTTGAAGAGATCGATGATCTCTTTCACTCTGAGGTACGGATAGAGCTTTTTCTCCTCCGGCAGATAAGTGAACGTGCCGTTCAGTTCGATCTCTCCGGAGTTTCTCTTTCTCAAACCTGTGATGCACTTCAGAGTGGTTGTTTTACCGGCACCGTTTGGACCGAGTATGGCAAAGATCTCTCCTTTTTCCACTTCGAAACTGATGCCATCCACAGCCGCTTTTTCTCCGTAGAACTTTTTGAGATCTTTCACTCTGAGGATCATCATTCATCACCTCTGTAGATTTCTTCTGTTATTTTCAGAATCCTCTCCTGTGGGATACCCGCTTTTTTGCAGTCTTCGATCTTCTTCCTGAGTTCTGTTTCAAGCTGTGTTTGGATTTTTTCCACATCCACTTTTGAGACGACGTAGCCCTCTCCTCTTCTCACTTCTAAGACTCCTTCCTGGACGAGTTCCCTGTAGGCGCGGGCGACGGTGTTCAGATTCACACCGAGGTCTTCTGCGAGAGATCTTATGGAAGGCACGAACTCACCTTCTTTCAGTTTTCCCGACAGGATCAGGAGTTTTATCCTTTCCTTTATCTGCTCGTAGATGGGTTTTGAGGAGTGAAAATCGATCCTGAACCACAAGATCTATCACCTCGCTGTAATATTATACTATTACACTACTCTCAGAATCAAGTTCTGTCTTGCGTGTTTTGTTGCATTTTGTTAAAATAGATGATGAAATCAATTAAATCAGGAGGGATGATCGTGCTTTTGAAAGAGATAAACCAATACTGCAAAGAAAAAGCCACTGGAAAGAGAATCTACGCAGTTCCAAAGCTGTGGATACCGGGTTTCTTCAAAAAGTTCGACGAGAAATCCGGTAGGTGCTTCGTTGATCCTTACGAACTCGGAGCCGAGATCACCGACTGGATTTTGAATCAGTCCAGAGAGTGGGATTATTCCCAACCTCTTTCATTTCTGAAGGGTGAGAAAACACCGGACTGGATTAAGCGTTCCGTTGTTTATGGATCCCTTCCCAGGACCACCGCGGCGTACAATCACAAGGGTTCTGGATACTACGAAGAGAACGACGTTCTTGGTTTCAGAGAGGCGGGAACGTTCTTCAAGATGATGCTGATTCTTCCGTTCGTCAAAAGCCTCGGTGCGGACGCTATCTATTTGCTTCCCGTGAGTAGAATGAGCGATCTCTTCAAGAAGGGAGACGCTCCTTCACCGTACTCCGTGAAGAACCCAATGGAACTCGATGAGAGGTACCACGATCCTCTCCTCGAACCTTTCAAGGTGGATGAAGAGTTCAAGGCCTTTGTGGAAGCGTGTCACATCCTCGGAATCAGGGTGATTCTCGATTTCATTCCGAGAACGGCTGCCAGAGACTCTGACCTCATAAGAGAACATCCGGACTGGTTCTACTGGATAAAAGTGGAAGAACTCGCAGATTACACTCCTCCAAGGGCCGAGGAACTTCCGTTCAAGGTACCAGACGAGGACGAACTCGAGATCATATACAGCAAAGAAAATGTGAAAAGACATCTCAAAAAGTTCACACTTCCTCCGAATTTGATCGACCCTCAAAAGTGGGAGAAGATAAAAAGAGAAGAGGGGAACATTCTGGAGTTAATTGTGAAAGAATTTGGAATCATCACTCCTCCAGGGTTTTCCGATTTGATCAACGATCCACAGCCCACGTGGGACGATGTCACGTTCTTGAGGTTGTACCTGGATCACCCGGAGGCTTCGAAGAAATTTCTCGATCCCAACCAGCCTCCCTACGTTCTCTACGACGTAATAAAGGCGAGCAAATTCCCTGGAAAAGAGCCGAACAGAGAGCTCTGGGAGTACCTCGCGGGCGTGATACCATATTACCAGAAAAAATACGGAATAGACGGTGCAAGACTCGATATGGGGCACGCGCTTCCCAAAGAACTTCTTGACCTCATAATAAAGAACGTGAAGGAGTACGATCCCGCATTTGTGATGATCGCAGAGGAGCTGGACATGGAAAAAGACAAAGCATCGAAGGAAGCGGGATACGATGTGATCCTGGGAAGTAGCTGGTACTTTGCGGGAAGAGTAGAGGAAATAGTAAAACTTCCTGATATCGCTGAAGAGCTTGTTCTTCCCTTCCTCGCCTCCGTTGAAACTCCTGACACACCGCGCATTGCCACAAGAAAGTACGCTTCTAAGATGAAAAAACTGGCACCGTTTGTGACTTACTTTCTGCCAAACTCTATTCCCTATGTGAACACGGGGCAGGAGATTGGAGAAAAACAGCCCATGAACCTGGGGCTGGACACGGATCCGAACCTGAGAAAAGTCCTCTCCCCAACCGACGAGTTTTTCGGGAAACTCGCGTTTTTCGACCACTACGTTCTTCACTGGGACAGCCCGGACAGGGGAGTCTTGAACTTCATCAAAAAACTGATAAAGGTGCGCCAGCAGTTCCTCGATTTTGTCCTCAACGGAAAGTTTGAAAATCTCACAACGAAAGATCTCGTCATGTACTCTTACGAGAGAAACGGCCAAAAGATCGTCATCGCCGCGAATGTTGGAAAAGAGCCAAAAAAGATCACCGGCGGAAGGGTCTGGAACGGAAAATGGTGTGATGAAGAGAAGGTGATCCTCAAACCCCTCGAGTTTGCTCTTGTTGTACAGGAGTGATATCTTCAGGACGTTCGAAGGAAACGCACCCTGCTTTTCCCTGAGCCACTTCTGTGAAAAAAAGCATCAAGGCTCTTTCGATATCGGGGACTCCTCCTTTTTTGAGGAGTCCTCTTTTTCTCGCGAAGTCTTCGAAGAATTCGCCGAACGATGATGCTATTCCGACGCTTTGAGCGAATATCTCAAAAGCTCTTTCGAAGATTCTCTGGTCTTCTATTCTCTCTACCGGTAGGCTTCCCACAAGAAGGAGCTTCGCTGCGAGGTCCTCACTGAAGATGTTCTTGTAGAGAATACCGGGTGTGTCCAAAATCTTCACACCGTTCTCCAGGGAGAACCACTGAATGCCCTTTGTGATGCCGGGCTGTGCTCCAACGGAGCTCGCTCTTTTTCCTTTCAGCTTGTTTATGATCGTTGATTTTCCCGTGTTTGGAACACCAACGATCAGAACGCGGGCAAGCCTGTCGAAGGAGAGCTTTTTCAGGAGGACCTTCCTTGGTTCACCTTTGTGAGTGGTGATCACTCTTTTTCCCTGCTTTTTGAAGAACTCCACCCACTTCTTTGTTGTTTTCTCGTCCGCTATGTCCACTTTGTTCAGAAGGATGATCGTTTCTTTTCTGGAGAAGTCCACACCGTACGCTGATGTGGCAAAGGGGGCCCGCGCGTCGCGGACCTCCACCACTGTGTTTACAAGCCTCAGAAGATCCTTTATTTGCCGTTTCGCTTTCTCTATATGACCGGGGTACCAGCTCACAGCTTCAGGATCTCCTTTATCTTGCTTTCGCTTTCTTTCATCAATTCCTCCGCTTCTTCTCTCGTGTCTCCTCTCACGTGGATGTAAACCTTGAGTTTCGGTTCTGTTCCCGAAGGTCTCACGAAGATCCTTGATTTTTCAAAGACGAAGGCTATGGTCTCGTTCGGAATAACGTTTCCGTAACCCTTTGAGTAGTCAATGATATCGTCGCGGGTTTTGAGGGATTCGTATATTTTGATCGCTTTTTCGACATCTTCAAATTTGAAATTGATGAGCTTTTCCATGTAGTACCCGTGCTTCTGGTAGAGTTCTTCGAGCTTCTCGTAAGGATCGTAGTTGCTGAAGGCAACAGCGGAGAGCACACTGCCCACCACACCGTCTTTGTCCCTCGCGTGGTTTCCCGCAAGGTACCCACAGCTTTCTTCGAAACCGAAGACGAAGTTCCTGTCACCTTTTTTGGTGTGTTCCTCTATCAGGTGTCCTATGAACTTGAATCCAGTCGGCGTTTCTTCCAGGAAGGCACCTTTCTCTTCGCAGATCGGTCTCACCATGTCCGTTGTAACGATCGTCTTTATCACGAGGGGATTTTCCACTTTCACATGATCCAGGAGAAAGTCCGTGAGAAGGACACCTACCTGGTTTCCTGTGAGTCTTCGCCCTTTGAAGACCACTCCCACTCTATCGCAGTCCGGGTCTGTGGCGAGTCCCAGAGTAGCTCCTTTTTTATTCAGGAGAACGAGTGCTTCGTCTTCCTCGGGATTCGGTGTGGGAACGGTTGAGAAGTTTGGATCAGGTTTCATCTGTTCTTCTACGAGTCTGACTTTGAACCCGAGTCTTTTCAGGACCTCAGGCACGTAGTTTGCTCCTGTTCCGTGAAGCGGAGAGTAGGCGATATCGAGATCGGTCTTCATCGGGAGATTTGAGACGATTTCGAGTACAGCTTTTATGTAGCTCTCTTTCACTTCAGGGGGTACAAACTTGATTTCTCCCTCTTTCACATGGGAAAGATCGACTTTTTTGTATATCTCGGTGATCTCATTGGTGTATTCGGGTATCGCTTGTACACCATCCCAAGTGTAGACCTTGTAGCCGTTGTATTCCGGGGGATTGTGGCTCGCGGTGATGACCACACCTCCACCCGTTTTCATGTATCTTACAGCGAAGGAAAGAACCGGTGTCGGGGTAGGTTCAGGAAAAACGTAGGCTTCTATACCTTCACCGGCGAAAACTCTGCCAGCGAGCTCTGCGAACTCCTTGGAGTTCTTTCTCGTGTCGTAAGCGATCACCACGCTTTTCTGACCTTTCTCTTTCAGCCAGAGGGCGGTGCTCAGAGAGGCTCTTTTCACCGTTTCTTCGTCGAATTCCCCTTTCCTCATCACGCCTCGAATTCCACCCGTTCCGAACAGAATCATCCTCTCTCACCTCCGAAAAGAACGTTTTTAACTCCAAATCTGAAGCATACACCGCACAGGTAACACCTGTTCCATCTACAGTCATCTGTGGTTTCTCCGTTGATTGCTTTTCTGTACTCTTCTTTCAGAAACTCCTTTGTTACTCCCATATCTATGTGGTCCCATGGGAGGTCTTCAGAAGGATCGATCTCTCGGAGATAGTCATTGGGATCTATTCCCGTTTCATCGAAGGCTTTTTCCCACAGATCGAATCTGAACATCTCACTCCATTCGTCGAAGAGTGCTCCCAGTTCGTGTGCCTTCATTATGAGATCCAGAAGTTTTCTGTCACCCCTTGAGAAAACTCCTTCAAGAAGACTCATTCTTGGATCGTGATAGGAGATTCTAGCGGATCTTTTTGCTCTTTTCAGTGTTTTGATCTTTTCGTACGCCTCCTCAGGGGAAATCTGTCTTGCAAACTGAAAGGGTGTGTGCGGCTTTGGAACGAACACGGAGACGGAAGCGGAAACTTCTTTGAAACCGAGTCTCTTCACTCTCTCTAAGAGTTTGACCATTTCTTCGAGGTCTTCGTTCGTCTCTCCAGGAAGTCCCATCATGAAGTAGAGTTTCACACGTCTCCAGCCGGATTTTTTCGCGGCTTCGAGTGTTGCGAAGATGTCTTCTTCACTTATATTCTTGTTGATGATGTTTCTCAATCGCTGTGTGGCCGCTTCTGGCGCGAAGGTGAGGCCTGTTTTTCTCACGGAGGCAATTCTCCCGGCGATCTCCACACCGAACCTGTCCATCCTCGTGGATGGTATGGAGACGGCGATCTTCTTTTCTGAGTATCTCTTCAAAAGCTCGGATACTATCTCCCCTATTTGAGTATGATCCATCGTCGAGAGAGAAAGGAGGGATACCTCTTCGTAGCCGGTGTTCTTCAGCATTTTTTCGACATTTTCGAGGATGTTCTCGAGGGATCTTTCCCTCACAGGCCTGTAATAAACGCTCGCGTGGCAGAATCTGCATCCTCTCGTGCATCCTCTCGCGACCTCTATGACTGCTCTGTCGTGGACTGATTCGACATTTGGTACGATCTTCTTCACCGGAACAGGCTGGGAGTTCAAATCTTTCACGATTCTTCTCTTTATGGTCCGCGGATATTCCGGTGAAACTGGAACGATCTTTCTTCCTTTCTGCTCGTAGAACGCTGGAACGTAAACCCCTTCGATCTTGGAGAGTTCTTTCCAGATCGTTTCTCTTTCTTCTCCCTTCGTTTCTTTCAATACCTGAGCGATTTCAAGGATCGCTTCCTCTCCATCACCGATGAGAATCGCGTCGAAAAATCCGTAGATCGGTTCGGGATTCGAAGAGCACGGACCTCCACCGAGAACAATGGGATCTCTCCTCTTCCTCTCCCAGAAGAAGAGGGGTATTTTGGAAAGCTTCAAAACTTCTACGACGTTGGTGTACGAGAGTTCGTACTCCAGAGAGATTCCAACGGCATCCATCTGGTAGAGCGGTGTGTAGGACTCCATGGTGTAAAGGGGGATATCCTTTTCTTTCATGCGCTCTATCATGTCGATCCAGGGAAGATAGCTCCGCTCCGCCCAAATGCCCGGTTGCTCGTTCAGAATGTGGTACAGTATCTCAAGACCGTGGTTTGAAGTACCTACCTCGTAAGTGTCGGGAAAAACGAGGGCTATCCGGAGGGAAACCTCCTCTGGATCTTTCACAACGCTGTTGATTTCTCTTCCTATGTATCTACTTGGTTTTCTAACCCAGGGAAGTGTTTCATTCAAGAATTTTAGAATCATCCTTTCACCTCAGTTCTGATTTTATCATTGGTTGTTATAATTAGAAGGCGAGGTGAGATCATGAACGATTTGATCAGAAAGTACGCTAAAGATCAACTGGAAATTTTGAAAAGGATCATAGAAAAGTCTGAAGGAATATCCATCCTCATAAATGGAGAAGATCTCTCGTATCCGAGAGAAGTATCCCTTGAACTTCCCGAGTACGTGGAGAAATTTCCCCCGAAGGCCTCGGATGTTCTGGAGATAGATCCCGAGGGGGAGAACATAGGCATAGACGAAATCAGAACGATAAAGGACTTCCTGAACTACAGCCCGGAGCTCTACACGAGAAAGTACGTGATAGTCCACGACTGTGAAAGAATGACCCAGCAGGCGGCGAACGCGTTTCTGAAGACCCTTGAAGAACCACCAGAATACGCTGTGATCGTTCTGAACACTCGCCACTGGCATTATCTACTGCCGACGATAAAGAGCCGAGTGTTCAGAGTGGTTGTGAACGTTCCAAAGGAGTTCAGAGATCTCGTGAAAGAGAAAATAGGAGATCTCTGGGAGGAACTTCCACTTCTTGAGAGAGACTTCAAAATGGCTCTCGAAGCCTACAAACTTGGTGCGGAAAAACTTTCTGGATTGATGGAAAGTCTCAAAGTTTTGGAGACGGAAAAACTCTTGAAAAAGGTCCTTTCAAAAGGACTCGAAGGTTATCTCGCATGTAGGGAGCTCCTGGAGAGATTTTCAAAGGTGGAATCGAAGGAATTCTTTGCGCTTTTTGATCAGGTGACTAACACGATAACAGGAAAAGACGCGTTTCTTTTGATCCAGAGACTGACAAGAATCATTCTCCACGAAAACACCTGGGAAAGCGTTGAAGATCAAAAAAGCGTGTCTTTCCTCGATTCAATTCTCAGGGTGAAAATAGCGAATCTGAACAACAAACTCACTCTGATGAATATTCTCGCGATACACAGAGAGAGAAAGAGAGGTGTCAACGCTTGGAGCTGAAGGCAAGGGCAGTGGGAGTGGAGATAATACCAAAGGGTAAGATAATTTACTACTCTGTACCCAACGGTGATGAGTACGAGAGAGGAGACCTCGTTCTGGTACTGGGAGATTTTGGACTTGAAGTGGGAAAGGTTCTGATACCTCCCAGAGAGGTGGTCATAGACGAGGTGGGGTACGAACTCAAGGCCGTGATCAGAAAGTTGACGGATGAAGATCTGGAACAATACAGGAAGAATGTAGAGGATGCGTTGAAGGCCTTCCGGATATGTAAGCAGAAAATAAAAGAACATGGTCTTCCTATGAAGCTTCTCTATGCAAAGTACACCTTTGATAGAACGAGACTTGTCTTTTTCTTCAGTGCGGAAGGAAGGGTTGATTTCAGAGAGCTTGTAAGAGACCTCGCAAAGATCTTCAAAACAAGGATAGAGTTGAGGCAAGTTGGTGTGAGAGATGAGATGAAGTTCTTTGGAGGCCTCGGATTGTGCGGACTTCCGACATGCTGTTCCACATTTCTCAGAGAGTTCACCAGCGTCACACTGAAGCACGCAAAGAAGCAGCAGATGATGATCAATCCAGCGAAGATATCCGGACCATGCAGAAGGCTTCTGTGCTGTCTTACCTACGAATACGATTTCTATGAAAAGGAGCTGGAGGGAATTCCTGACGAAGGGAGCACGATCACTTACGAAGGAAAGCGTTACAAGGTCGTGAACGTGAACGTGTTTCTCAGAACGGTGACTCTTTTCTCGGACCAGGAAGGGGAAATGATCAAGGTGCCTTTCGACTATTTCAGGAAGGGGGAATGAATGGTGTTCCAGGGGATCGGGAAGTTTCTGATCCTCATGGGATTGATTCTTGTGGCCTTTGGGGTTCTTCTGATTTTGTTTGAAAAGATCCCGTTCCTGGGAAAGCTTCCCGGCGACATAGTGATAAGGAGGAAGAATTTCGTCTTTTACTTCCCGCTGATGACCAGTTTGATCATCAGTCTCTTAGTTTCCCTCATTCTGTATTTGATCTCACGTATGAGGTGATAGAATGGAGGACCAGGTCAGAAGAAAGGTTTACAGTTACATAGGTTTTGCTGTGAGGGCAAGAAAGATCGTCTTTGGTAAGGAACGAATGAGGGCTTACATAAGGTCACCGAGGGAGAAAAAGCTCATAATCATAGCGGAAGATGCCAGTGAAAGGACGAAGAGGGACACGATCATGAGGTGCGAGAACAAAAAAGTCCCTTATGTTATCATGTTCAGCAAAGAGGAACTGGGAAGGTTGCTCGACAAACCCGCTGTTTCGGTGATAGGCCTTGAAGAGGACAATCTGATAGATGCCATTTTGGGGATGGTAAAATAGACAGGGCGAGGTGATAGAAATGGCCAGACTGAGAGTTTACGAGTTAGCCAGAAAACTGAACATGTCACCAAAAGAACTTCTTCAGGAACTGGAAGAGCTCGGCGTGAACGTGAAGAGCCATATGAGTTATGTGGACGAAGAAATGGCGAATATCATCATAGATCTTTTGGAAGAAGACAGTCGAAAGGCCAAGCAGTCTTCCAAGCCGAAGAAAGAAAAGGGAGAAGAGGAAATAGAAAAAGAGGTCGTTGAGAAGAAAAAGAGGAAAAAGATCACTTTGAAGCCAGACGAACTCAAGCTCGATATCATCGCGGAGAAAATAGGTGTTCCACAAAACAAGATCATCCAGGATATGTTCGTCAAGAGAGGAATCGCGTTGAGACCCGGTCAGATCCTGAAGCTTGAGGAAGTAGAGCAGATCCTCAAGGAGTACAAGATCGAGATAGAGATAGAGGAAGAACAGGCTTCAGAAGAGGAGATTGACGAATTTGAACTTCTGGAAAAGAGATACCAGGAGCTCTACGAAAAGGAGAAAAACAAGCTCGTTCCGAGGCCTCCTGTTGTAACGGTCATGGGGCATGTCGATCATGGAAAGACCACGCTCCTCGACAGGATCAGATCCACAAGAGTCGCTGAAAGGGAAGAAGGAGGAATAACACAGTCCATAGGTGCGTATCAGGTGGAGGTCAACGGGAAAAAGATCACCTTCATAGACACACCCGGACACGAGCTCTTCACCGAGATGCGTGCAAGGGGAGCCCAGGCGACGGACATAGTGGTTCTCGTTGTGGCGGCAGACGATGGTGTGATGCCACAGACGATAGAGGCCTACAACCACGCCAAGGCCGCCAACGTGCCGATCATTGTGGCGATAAACAAGATTGACAAGCCAAACGCTAACGTGGAAAAGACGAAGCAGGAACTCGTAGAAAAGCTGGGACTCATCCCCGAAGAGTGGGGTGGGGACACGATAGTAGTTCCCATATCGGCGAAAACCGGTCAGGGAGTAGATGAACTGCTGGAGATGATCCTTCTCGTCGCAGAGATGAACGAGATAAAGTGCTACCCCGAAGGACCTGCGAGGGCCGTGATCATAGAGTCTAAACTGGACAAAAAAATGGGGCCTGTCGCGAGTGTGATCGTGAAAGATGGTGTTCTGAAGGTTGGAGACGCGGTTGTTGCTTCGAACACGTACGGCAAGGTTAGGAATCTCTTCGACGACAAAATGAAACCCGTTAAAGAAGCTTATCCATCTCAGCCTGTTATGATTCTCGGCTTCGAAGATGTTCCCGACGTGCATTCCAACGTCTACGTGGTTGAAAGTGTAGAAAAAGCCAAAGAAATCGTGGAAAAGAGACTGCAAAGGCTCGAAGCCCAAAAACAATCGAGGAAGCACATAAACCTCGAGGATCTCATGAAGATGATGCAGGAGAAGGAAAAGAAAGTGCTCAATCTCATTCTGAAGGCGGACACGTACGGCTCTGTAGCCGCTTTAAGGAATGCGATAAACAAGCTCCAGTCCAAAGAAATCGAGTTGAACATAGTTCACGCTGGAGTGGGCGAGATCAGTACAAGCGATGTGATGCTCGCCGCTGCCGTGGATGGGGTCATCCTCGGTTTCAGGGTGAAGGTGAACAACCAGGCGAGAAGACTCGCGGAGCAGGAAGGAGTCGACGTCAGAACTTACTCCATCATATACAAACTCGTCGAAGATCTGAAGCTCGCACTCGAGGGGATGCTGGAGCCGGAGGAAGTTGAAGAAGTCATCGGTCATGGTGAAATAAGAAAGGTTTTCAAGATATCCAAAGTAGGAAAAGTGGCGGGAGTTCAAATGCTCGATGGTAAAGCCGACAGGAACGGTTTTGTGAGAATCTACAGAAACGGACAGCTCGTTTTTGAAGGAAAAATAGAGAGTTTGAAACACTACAAAGAGGATGTTAGTGTGGTTGAAGCGCCGCAGGAGTGTGGAATAAAGTTTGCGGGATTCGACGATATACACGAGGGGGATGAACTGGAGTTCTACGTGATAAGGAAGGTGAAGAGAAAGCCGACTTTCGTGGAAGAACAGGCAGATCAAGAACAAAAATGAAGGGGCGAAAGCCCCTTCTTCTTTATTCAATTGTTTCTACTCTCACGTTTTGACCTCCTCCCAATCCCCTGAAAGGGATGGGACTTTTGGTGGCTCTCAGGCCACCTTCCATGGAGCCAAAGACGCTCCATGGCCACAGAGGTGTGGGTGAAACCTCACACCTCTGACGGGGGCCAAACCCGCTACTACCTGGCCTGTGCCAGGATACCTTTTCCAGATGTTGATTGCTCCAACTCCGTCCCTGTGATACTCAAAACCACAGGTTTTGCAGTGGTACCTTCTTCCGTTCGGCTTGTTCTTTGCACCACAGACAGGACACGTCTTGCTCGTGTTCGCTTCTGAAATGAGTTCCACTTCGATTCCGAACTGCTCTGCTTTGTACCTTATCATCTCGATGAGTTTTCTGAACTGCCACTGGTGGATCTTCTGGTTCGCGTTGTCGCTGTAGTCCGCTCTTTCTCTGATCCCTGTGACGTCTCCTATCACGATGGTTCCGATTTGTTTTCTGAGGCACAGCCCGATGAAACTGCTTGTGATCTTGTGCATGATGTCGTTGATCTGGTTTCTGAGCCGTCTCAGGACTCTTTTCTTTGCACGAACAAGCTTGTTGTACCTTCTTGATCCCTTCTTGCACTCTGCTATGGCAGACTGAAGGCTTGCAAGGCGTTTGTTTCGATAGCGAAGGATGCTGCTGAGGACTCCTCCGTGGTAGCTGATGACTTCTTTTCCATCAAAGCACGTGATGGGACGGAGCACTCCAGGATCGACTGCCATAACACCAGAATTAGCACTCTTTTCTTCAATCTCCACCTCTATCGCAAGGTGGAGATAGTATCCATCTTCAAAGACAAGTCTTGCCTGTTTGATGCGAAGGGGAGGTTTGAGAGGTGTTTGTACAACAAATGGTTCTCGTTCTCTGCCAAAAGACAGTCTCAGGGTGCCGTCTTGCAGAAGCTTCACAGCGTCTTCTTTCCATATGAACGGCAGATAGCGTTTTTTCTTGTAGGGAGGTTTTGCATCTTGATTCTTTTTGGCTGCTTTGAAGTACCCTTTGAGGGCTTGGAAGTAGAGCTGAACAAATGCCTGCTTTGAGTGGACGTGGATTTTGATGTTTTCTGCCCAGCGGAGGATGTATTTGTCTGCGGTGGGCCAGGACAGCCAGAAGCCTTTCTTTTGGTGTATCTTTCGCACAAGAGACATCGTTTTGTTGTAGATTCTTGCTGCGGTGCGGTTGAGTTCTTCGCATGTTTGATTCAAATGCCCTGGTACGGCGAGCTTGTAGGTTCGTATCACACGTCTGGGCATTTTTCCACTCCCTGTGCTAATTGTAACACAGTTGAACTACAACAACCGTTTACTACCCCCTGAAGGAGGATAGCTTGCGTGGTTGGGGTTCTGTCACTCAATTTGAAACTACTGTTTTCCGCTATCTTCATGTCTATACTTCCTGCGAATTTGTGAAGAGATATACCGTACTCTGAGAAAGCCACGTAGAAACCTTTCTTTCCATCTTCAGACAGTCTGAAGTACACTCTTCCCTCTGCAGATCCTTCCCTCTTCAGGTTACACTCAAGGATAAAGTTCGTCCACTCTCCTGGAGTGAAAACTCCACGGTCTATGATCACTTTGAGGACCTTGCCTATGGTTTTATCTGCTTGTACTCCTTCCTCAACGTGTGGAGCCTTTCCAAGCACTTTCCAGGGTCCAAACGGGGCAACCTGACCTTGGCCGTAAGCTTCAAAATCTTCAAAGAAATCCTCCGTTCCCGTTGGTTCCACCACCTTGAAACCGAGATCCACCTTCGGCATCTCGACGTCTACCTTGGGAAGAGGCACCGGCACCTGAACCCTCGATTCACAGCTGGTTCCCATCATGAGAAGCAGGGAAGCGGCCACCAGAAAGAGTAAGAGAAGTCTTTTCATGTTAATCACCCCTTACAGAAAAATTATATGTTGAAATTATACCATATCTATGTTCGATTTTATGAACTCCACCATGTGATCGTAGTGCGACCCTTTCCAATAGATTCTTCCACACATCGGACAGCGAGCGAACTCGTTGAAGAGTTCGTAGACTTTTGGAGGAACTCTGCTTTTCACGGCTTCTTTTGGTACTTCTTCGAGTTCCACACCACATTCGATACATCGGGTGAAGGGTTTCATCCACTTCTTCAGATCGTATCTTTCCACCACCTCCACCAGCTGTTTCTTCGGGTCCGTGTTTCTCACGTAGTAACCGAAGACGAGCTCTTTCCTCTTCAAAAGACCCGTATCTCTGGACAGAAGGATAGCTTTCTTTTTCACCGCCATCTCGCAGAGCTTTTCATCGCTTTCTTCACCAAAAATCGCTTCAAAACCCAGCATTCTGAGAAGCCGTACCAGCTTTCCGAGGTGTATATCGAGTACGAAACGGGGTTCACCTCTGTATCTGGGGGTGACGAGCCAGTCTTCAGGGATTTCTATGTTCTGGAATTCTGGATACACAAAGAAGAGTTCTCCATCTTCCACCATATGATCGAAGCCGACCGGTTTTCCGTTCAGCGTAATGAGGCTCACTTCTACATGCGGAACTCCAAGGGCTTCTATCCTGTCCTTCACCGTCTGGAAACCCGTGAAGCGATGAACTTTTATTCTTCCACTATCTCTGAAGAAATCGTTCAATCTACCAAAAAACCTGAAGAAGGCTATTTTTTCGTATTTCATAGATGATCCCCTTTCGTGGTAGAATTCTAATGGGTAAGTTCAGCCTAACTGGAGGTGGTTTTCATGTTGAAATCAGGCGATAGGGCGATCGATTTTGAGCTGGTGAACACCGATCTGAAAATGGTGAAACTCTCCGATTTTTCTGGAAAGAACGTTGTGCTTGCTTTCTATCCAGGAGCGTTCACGAGTGTTTGTGAGAAAGAACTCTGCACGTTCAGGGATTCTCTCTCCAAGTTTAACAGACTCAACGCGATGGTTCTTGGAATCAGCGTGGACAGTCCGTTCGCAAACAAGGCCTTCGCTGAGAAAAACCACATCACGTTCGATCTGCTCTCCGACTTCGGCGGAAGGGTGGCTTCACAGTACGGTGGTGTCCACGAGAACTTTCTGAATATCCCCGGCTACACCGCTGCGAAGAGGGCTGTTTACGTAGTGGATGGAAGCGGAACGATAGTTTATTCCTGGGTTTCCGAAGATCCAGGTAAGGAACCACCCTACGAAGAAATAGAAGAAGCGCTCGAGCGTCTTTCAAAGTAAACATCTCGATGATTTTTCCGATAAAAAAATAGGGGTGATACCATGAGAGTGGAAGGAATCGGTTACAACCCCGTTTACCAGAGTTATGCCCAGCAGCGCACCACCCCTGTTTCAACAGCTGGTAGTTCTCCTGTCATGACAAAAGAGCAGATGGAGCAGATACTCTTCTTCTCCCTCTATCAGCAGACGGGTCTGAACGTGAAGCTCGTGAGAATCGCAGGAGAACTTTACGGAAAGATGATGGACCAGCTGGCCTGAAGGGGACCTCCCCTTCAGGTTTCAAGGGGGGAAATAGGAGATGGTGGAAGAGCTCCTCGGAAAAGCACTGGCACGAAAAAGATCCCTGAGGAAAGATGAGACGATCGATGTGTTCAATCGGGTGACTTACTTTTTCCCAAAAGATTTCGTCATCACGAACTATCCCAGAAATCCGGTGGCTGTGTTCAATCCTGGAGCGGTTCTCGTTGGTAAAACGCTTCATGTTTTCCCTCGTCTGATTTTCGATTACTACAAGTACGTTTCGTCTATTGGTCACTTCACAGTGAACATCGACGATCTGTTGAATGGAGAAGTAAAAAAACCATTGGAAATGGAAGTTGTATTCTGGCCGAGAGATATTCAGGAGTTTCTGGGGTGCGAAGATCCGAGGGTGTTCTTCAGAAATTCCCGTTTCGAGCTTCTCTACACAGCGAAGGGATACAAAGACTGGTCACAGGAAGGGAAGCCCCACACCGATTTTCTTGCGTACGCCGTTCTCGATGAGGATCTGAACCTGGTTGAGAAGAGATACATATCGATAAAAAGTACGCTGGGTGAGTATGTGCCGGTTTCCATGAAAGACAGTTCTTTTGTGGAGTCGAACGTTATCCTGACGAGATTGACGGTTGGTGATGCCAAGGTCTGCTGGAGAGGAAGGCTCGAAGGAAGTTACATAGATCTGTATTCGCTCGATCCCGTCTTTTTCCCGGAAGAGTGGGAGACGAAAGTTGGATGGTCAACGAACACTGTTGAAGTGAAGGAAGGTTATCTGATAGGATGGCACGCTGTTCTCAAAGATCTCACCTACAAAAACGGTCTGGCACTCGTGGATGGCAGGGGAAGACTCCTCGGTACCACGAATTACGTTCTCTCACCAAAAGGTGTGATCGAAGAGTACGGAGACAGAATAAGGGTGATATTCGGGTGTGGGCTTGTCGTCTATGAAGGAAGAGTGATATGGATAGGCGGTGTTTCCGATTGGGCGATAGGCGTTTTTGAGGCAAGTGAAAGGGAGATCATGAATTTAATGAAAGAAGCAACATGATTTTAACAGTGCGGTGGTATTGTATCTTTGTGAGGTGAGACGATGTGTAGTTTCGTACTCTTTGAGCAGGGAATTCTCAGCGATATGATAATGTGCACTGCGATCAAAAACCGGCCCCTCGAAGGACCGGGGGTTTTCGTGTGAGCAGTGAGTCTGAAATCGAGGGGCCGGCCGAATGGTCGGCCCCTTTTGTTTTATAGGGAGGTGAGGAGATGAGGATTGCTACAGGGACTCCCGTCCTTGCGTCGGGAAGGTTCAAGAGAGTGGGCTTGAAGAACGGATACACGCTTTTGGTGGATAGATCTGCTGTTCTCCCGGAGAAGCTATCGCTGAACGGTGCTCCTCTCGAAAAGAACGGAGCGATCCTTGTGGATGCTTTCAAAGAGTTTGATTTCGTTCTGGAAAGAGACGGGAAGTTCTTTCTGAAGATCTCACAGCCGATCGTGGTTCATTTCTTTAAAGGCATAAGTGTTAAGATCTTCCCTGAACTCACACCATCTGTGTGCGTCACTGGAGTATTCACTGGTGAGAAAGGAATTCTCGTTCTTGGAAAAGAGGAAGCGATATGTGACAGGGTAATAGATTCGTTCGAAAATTCCGTGAAAAACTCCTATGACATTCCAAAGTTCCTGAGAGATGTCAGAGAAAATTCTGAAATATCGGGAATAGTTGCGATTGCGGGGAAAGTAGTGGGAACGTGGGCGAAGGGAAAACTGGACGTTCTTTAATCGAAAGGTCCGCTCCGAGGAGCGGACCAGATCAGAACTTTAGAAGAATCAAGGCCTCCGGGTTGACAACCTGGAAGGTGAACGTCTCCGTTATGAAAAGCCTCACCGCATCTTTTTCTCTGTCTTCGTACCCTATCGAGAGATCCTGTCCGAGGATCAGCTTGAAATCCCCTCCACGCTCAGAAGCGACGAGGGCATCCTCGATCCTCGGTGTGGTTATGATCTTGCCACCCCTGAGATATTCTTCCACTCTCTTTTCGAGGGGGTAATGCCCTGCCTCTTCCTTCAGGAAGTTGATCCACCTGTCCGTGTTTATAACGAGTGTGTAAGGACCCTCTATACCATCTTTTGAGAAGATCGAAAGAGCCCTCACTATGGCTTCGAGGAGGTCTTTTGATGTGCTTCCACACTCGATTTTCCTCTCTTCGAAGGAAAGAAGGCCTTTCACACCCGATTTTTCGCAACCTTCGAATATCACTTCGTCTTCAAATTCCGCAACCTTTCTCACCACTTCTTCTAGGCTGGAAAGATCCACGTTCGGTTTTCCTCTCTCGAGGTTGTCGAGTTCCCACAGACCGAGAGTGAACGTTGCCCTCAGTTCGATGAGCGGCAGAGACTTCCTCAATCCCCACTTCACCACTTCGTTCTCGTCTGAAAGCACCTCAACCTCTCCCAGTGGATGGGCAGCGTACTCCCAGCCGTACGGTCCCTCCACATCGACGAATTTCCTTCCGTAGAGCTGTGTTTTGAAGATCTCCCTTGCTCTGTTGTCTATCTCCTGCCACTGTTTTTCTGTCAGAGGAGCAAAGGATCTTTTCAGAAATTCCATGTTCACCACCCCTTTCAGAGCTTCCTTATGCCGAGGTCTCCACCCGTGTTTTCTGATCCACCGGACGTTTCCTCTTCTTCGATTTCTGTGATCGGCTTGTCCGTGAACAGGTAAGTTCTGAGTGCCTCATCCCAGCCGGGCATGTTCCTTCTCAGCCACTCAAGGAGCATTGCTGCGTGCTCCATCTCCTCGTCTCTGTTGTGTTCGAGTATTTTTCTCACGGTTTCGTCTTTTGTGGTGACAACCCTCTGATGGTACCAGGCGACCGCCTCTATCTCTTCTTTCAAGCTGTTCAGAGCTCTCACGAAATCTCTGTCCTTCCCCGTGAGTTCGGAAACTGGTTCGTGGTACTGATCCGCCATTTTCTTTCACCTCCGTTGAACGCTTTCTAAAATGAAACCTCCATTTAAATTATATCACACAAAAATCCTTTAAAATTGAAGTCGAAAAAATGAATATCGAAAACCTTCCCCAGGGGGAGCTCCTATTCCGGGGCTGAGAGGAGGACGGAAGTCCTCGACCCCAAGAACCTGATCCGGGTAATGCCGGCGGAGGGATCGGGGAAGGAGGAAATAAAAAACCTCCGCTCGGCGGAGGTTTTTATTTTTACGAGGAGGTGTGCCTATGAGAGATGTGTTGATCTCCAAAATCATCGTTGAGAGGTATTTTGAAAAACTCAGAAATAGTCTGGAGCTGGATGTTGCAATCGTGGGAGCAGGACCGAGCGGTCTCACAGCAGCGTACGAGCTGGCAAAGAATGGCTTCAGAGTAGCTGTGTTTGAAGAGAGAAACACCCCGGGAGGCGGTATCTGGGGTGGAGGAATGATGTTCAACGAAATCGTGCTGGAGAAAGAACTCGAGGATTTTCTGAAGGAGGTAGAAATCGAATACGAGGTGAAAGAAGACCACATAGTGGTGGATTCCGTGCATTTCGCTTCGGGACTTCTCTACAGAGCGACGAAGGCAGGAGCCATCGTCTTCAACAACGTTTCGGTTGAAGATGTGGCGGTCCAGAACGGTAAGGTCTGTGGAGTGGTGGTGAACTGGGGTCCAACGGTGAGACTTGGGCTGCACGTCGACCCCATAACGGTGAAAGCTTCGTTCGTTGTGGATGGTACCGGTCACCCCGCGAACGTGGTTTCACTTCTCGCAAAGAGAGGTCTCGTAGAGATGAAAACAGAATTTCCTATGGACGCCGATGAAGCGGAAAAATTCGTGGTGGATAACACCGGTGAGATCTTCCCAGGACTTCTCGTTTCAGGGATGGCGGTCTGCGCTGTTCACGGCGGACCGAGGATGGGTCCCATCTTCGGTGGAATGATTCTGTCCGGTCAGAAAGTGGCGAGAATCGTGAGTGAAAGGTTGAGGTGATATCATGACTCAGATGGAAATGGCCAGAAAGGGTGTTGTTTCCGACGAGATGAAGAAGGTGGCGGAGTACGAAGGAGTGGATGTCGAGATCGTCAGGCAAAAGATTGCGGAAGGCAGAGCGGTTCTTCCAAAGAACAAACTCCACAGGATAGAAAGGCCAATGATCGTTGGAGAAGGTTTCAGTGTGAAGGTGAACGCGAACATAGGAACCTCCCAGGGATTTTCTTCGCTCGAAGAGGAAAAGGAAAAGGCAAGAGTGGCGATAGAATACGGTGCTGACTCCCTCATGGTTCTTTCCACGTGGGGAGACCTGAGGGAGATCAGGAGAACCATCGTGGAGATGTCGCCCGTTCCAGTTGGTTCGGTGCCCATATACGATTCCGCCGTGAGGAGTTACCAGATGAAAAAGAACGTGGTGGATTTTTCGGAGAAGGATTTCTTCGATATAGTCATAGCACACGCGGAAGATGGTATAGACTTTATGACGATCCACGTCGGTGTGACGAGAAGGGTGCTTGATAGGATAAAAAGTTCAAGGCGGGTTTTGAAGATCGTGAGCAGAGGCGGAGCGATCATCGCGGGATGGATGATAAAGAACAACAAGGAAAATCCGTTCTACGAACACTTCGATGAACTCTTGGACATCGCAAAGGACTACGACATCACTTTGAGTCTTGGTGACGGCATGAGACCCGGGGCTGTGGTGGACGCGAGCGACGCCCAGCAGTTCGAAGAGCTGTTCGTGATGGGAGAACTTGTGGAGAGAGCGAGGGAAAAAGGGGTCCAGGTGATGCTGGAAGGGCCGGGGCACGTTCCTCTGAACGAGGTGGAGATGAACGTGAGGCTCATGAAAAAGATCGGAAAAGGGGCCCCCATCTTCCTTCTGGGACCACTTCCAACGGACAGAGCCATGGGTTACGATCACATAGCCTGCGCGATAGGTGGTGCGCTGGCTGGCTACTACGGAGCCGATTTCCTCTGTTATGTGACTCCTTCAGAGCACATCTCGCTTCCGGATGTTGAAGACGTGAGAGAAGGTGTGATAGCCTCTAAGATAGCGGCTATTGTCGCGGATGTGGCGCGCGGAAACAAAAAAGCCTGGGAGCTTGAGAAAAAGATGGCCCTCGCAAGAAAGAACTTCGACTGGGAGACGATGTTCAGCCTTTCGCTGGGAAAGGACGTTGCGAAGAAGAAATACGAGGAAAGACCGTACCCCGACAAAGGCTGTTCTATGTGTGGACCATTCTGTGCGATAAAGATAGCGGAGGAGTTCTCTTGAGAAAAGGTGTATCCACGAGCATCATAAGAAGCAATCCCGATCTGCTTGAAGCACTCCCGAAAGCAGAACTTTACGAACTGGGTTTTTTCAAGGCGGAAGACCTCGAGAAGGTCCTCCGCTTTTTTCACGACAAAAATTTTGGAATCCACGCTCCTTTCATCTACAGGTACAGATACCACTATCCGAATCCGACCTCTCTGAACGAGGAAGAAAGAGAGGACACCTTTTCTGTGAACAAAAAATGCGCTGAGCTTGCCAGGAAGATCGGCGCAGAATACATGATAATTCACTTCCCAAATGCCCTTCAGAAAGAAAACTGGCTTTCTGTTTACAAAGAGGTGGAGAGAGAATTCTCCGAGCTTGCGGGTGTCATCAGCGTTCGAGTGGAGAACGTTTATGGAAACGATCATTTCCACTCCGCTGAAGATTACAGGACTTTTCTTGAAAACACAGGTTGCAAGATGTGCGTTGACATCGGCCATCTTCTTCTAGACGCTGAGGTTTACGGTTTTTCTCCCATCGAATTCATAGAAAAGCTCTCTGATTTTGTAGAAGAATTTCACATTTACTACGCGGATTTCGAAACCTACAAAAAATGCCATCACGCTCCCTGGGGTGAATCGAAAGAGTTTCTTGAAGTGTTGGAGTTCATAAAGGATTTCGACGCGGATTTCGTTCTGGAGCCGACACCAGAATGTGAAGAAGGTCTGGAAAAACTCTTCGAATACTGGAGGGATCTCTGATGGTTCTTGTGGTTGCGGGTTTCGATCCTTCGGGAGGTGCGGGGATAATTCAGGATGTGAAGGTTCTCTCGGCTCTCGGTGTGAAAACTCATGCGGTGATCTCAGCTCTGACCGTGCAGAACGAAAACCGGGTGTTTTCAGTGAACTTCAGAGACTGGGAAGAAATGAGAAAAGAAATAGAAGTCCTGACACCTCCGCATGTGATAAAGGTAGGACTCTCTGCACCGGAGACGGTGAAAAGACTGAGGGAAATGTTCCCGGATTCAGCGATCGTCTGGAACGTGGTACTCGAATCGTCCTCGGGGTTCGGGTTTCAGGATCCGGAGGAAGTGAAGAAATTCGTGGAATACGCTGACTACGTGATCCTGAACAGTGAAGAAGCGAAAAAACTCGGTGAATACAATAACTTCATCGTCACTGGCGGGCACGAAAAAGGCAACACGGTGAAAGTGAGATATAGAGATTTCGTTTTTGAAATTCCCAGAGTTCCTGGAGAGTTCCATGGAACAGGTTGTGCCTTTTCCAGTGCCGTTTCGGGATTTTTAGCGATGAACTACCCGGTAGAAGAGGCCATCAGATCTGCTATGGAGCTTCTGAAAAAAATTCTTGAAAGATCCTCAGGTGTGGTGGAGACGGAAAAACTCCTTCGGGACTGGTACAGGTACGACACTCTGAGCACACTCGATGAGATCCTTCCAGAGTTCCTCGCGATCGGCCATCTCACGGTGCCGGAGGTGGGGCAGAACGTTTCCTACGCTCTCCCGTGGGCGAAGAACGAATTCGAGGTGGGAAAGTTCCCCGGAAGGATAAGACTCAAAGAAGGAAAAGCGGTGGCGGTGTCCTGTGCTTCTTTCAAAGACAGATCTCACACGGCACGTATGGCCGTCACGATGATGAGGTATCATCCTCATATGAGGTGTGTGGTGAACGTTCGCTACGAAAGAGAGTACGTTGAGAGGGCAAAGAAAAGAGGGTTGAAGGTTTTCCACTACGATCGGTCGAAAGAGCCGAAGGAGGTTCAGGAGAAAGAGGGGCAGTCCATGGTGTGGATGATCGAACAGGCGATAGCGGAGTTGAAATCACCTCCAGATTTGATATATGATGAAGGTTGGTGGGGAAAAGAAGCGATGATAAGGGTGTTCGGAAGAAATCCAAAAGAAGTTCTTGAGAAAATAAAACTCATGGTGGAGGAGTGATCCTATGCCGAAGGCAGAGGGAAGGATCTTCGACTTCAAAGGGCACGACGCGATAAGGACGGACTTTCTCGAAGCGATCGATTTCGATGGAAAAGACGAGTACATAAAGATAGAGACCGACGAGTTCTCCGCAGTCTGTCCCTTCTCCGGTCTTCCAGACATCGGAAGGGTGATCATAGAGTACTACCCGGACGGTGGAAAGATCGTCGAACTCAAATCTTTGAAGTACTACTTCGTCAGCTTCAGAAACGTTGGTATATACCAGGAAGAAGCGACGAAGAGAATCTACGAAGATTTGAAGAATCTTCTCAAAACCGACCGAATCAGGGTCACGGTGATCTACAACATAAGGGGTGGCATAAAGACAACCACTCAGATGGGTTCACTGGAGGGGAAAAAGAGTGGAGAAGTCGAATGAAAAACTCATTCTCCTGACGGGAATATTCGTCTCTGCTTTGACCATATCCAACGTGATCGCAGGAAAACTGGTGAACATAGGGTCTTTCCTTGTCCCGGTGGCGGTTTTGTGTTACCCTATCACGTTCGCCGTAACGGATATCGTATCGGAAGTCTATGGGAAAAGAACAGCCCAGAAGATGGTCTGGACGGGATTCTTCACGTCTCTGATCTTGGTGATCTACTCCCAGATTGCGGTTTTCTATCCTCCCGCTTCCATCTTTGCGAACAATGAGGCCTTCGTGAAGGTTTTTGGATCAACTCCGAGGATCGTGCTCGCAAGTATTCTGGCTTACATCCTTTCACAGACTCACGACGTCTGGGCCTTCCACTTCTGGAAGAAAGTCACCAGAGGATCACACCTGTGGCTCAGAAACAACCTGTCCACGATGGTCTCCCAGTTCATAGACACACTCACCTTCATCACCGTGGCGTTCGCTGGAACAATTCCGGGGAACGTGCTTGTTCAGATGATCTTTTCCCAGTACGTGGTGAAGCTGATCATGGCACTGATCGACACACCCTTTGTGTATCTTGGGGTGAAACTGATCAGCGGCCAGTGGACAGTGAAAGAAGGGGGCTGATATATTTGATAGTTGCAAGGGGGCTAACCAGGAGGTTCGGGGATTTCACCGCGGTCGATCACATCGATCTTTCGGTGAGGCCGGGGGAGATATACGGCTTTTTGGGACCGAACGGTGCGGGGAAAACCACCACGATAAAGATGCTCACCGGAGTTTTGAAACCAACGGAAGGAGAAGTGGAAATCCTCGGCATGAAAATGAGCACCCACGAGATCGAGATAAAGAAGAGTATCGGTGTGATACCGGACGAGCCAAAGATCTATTCACATCTGACGGGGAAGGAGTTTCTGGATTTCATCATCGAGATTTACGATCTGAAAGAAGAAGAGATCGATAAGAGGATAGCGGAGCTCTGCGAAGCCTTCAAAGTGGATTACCTCGGAAAAAGAGTAGGTGAGATGTCCCACGGTATGAAACAGAAACTCATGCTGGTCAGCGTTTTCATGAGAAAGCCGAAGGTGATATTTCTCGATGAACCCACGGTGGGACTCGATGCGAAGAGTGCAAGGATATTGAAACTCCTTTTGAGGAAGTACGCTGACGAGGGAGCCACAATATTTCTCACTACCCACATATTGGAGATCGCAGAAAAGATGTGCGATAGGATAGGCATTATAAACAAAGGCAGACTGATAGCGGAAGGTACCATGGAAGAGCTCAGAAGGCTCGCCGGTCAGAAAGAAGCCAGTCTGGAGGATCTGTTCCTCCAGCTCACCGCGGAGGGAGAAGAGATAGAAGAGATCATGAGGGAGCTGTGAAATTAAATCTGGAGGTGGTACACATGTCTGCTTCCTCCCAATCCCCTAAAGGGGATGGGGCTCCGCAGACAATTTCTATGAGAAAACTCTCTGTTTTGCTCAGATACGCTCCGGCTCGTGGGAGGAAAGGATTCTACTCTGTTCTCATCTCCGTTTTGATGACGGGTTTTCTGTTCTACTCGCTCATGGGGAACAATTTCAAAGCGATACTTGAAGAGTTCGGAGAAGAAGCCTTCTCTGCTTTACTTTCTTTTTCGACCACCATGTTTTCTGTGATGTTTCTTCTCGGTGTGTCTTTTTATCTTTCCAATTCGTTCGTTCTGGAGGGAGAGATCGAGTTTCTGCTCACCCTTCCCATTGAAAGGAGCACGATAGTGATCTATCAGCTGTTGATATCCCTCTTCTATCAGTCCTTCATTCTCATAATGATGATTCTTAATTTCTTCATGTATTCTCTTTTGATGAACAACTGGATGCCCTTCGTCACCGGAGTGTTTCACACCGTTTTTCTGCTCCTCGGGGGAGCCATTCTTTCAGTTCTGTTTGGAAGGCTCTTGAGAACCTCGCTGTCACGGAAGCTTTACTCGCTGATTCAACTTCTTGCCGTGTTCCTGTTTCTGATACTCGTCAACCTTCCTGATTTCTCCGTATCTTTTGGAAGATGGTTCATCTCAAACTGGAACGTTTTCGCGTACGCTGTTTTTTCAAGAGAAAATCCGATCTTTCTTCTCTATGAAATTCTGATATGTCTTGGAACTTTCCTCGTCTTTCGGGTGATTTCCACAACTGTCATGTTCGAACCTGTCCTGCGTAAAGAAAGAATGCCCGTTGAAAAACCCACGCGGTTTCCGGGTAAGGGGTTTTTCAAGAAGGATCTCATCACGCTCCTCCGGGAAGAAAGATCGCTCTACCTTCTTTTGTACCCAATCGGTTTTGGTGTTCTCATGACGTTCGTTGGAAGTCCCGATTTTGGGTTGATCTTTGCAATCGGGATCGCAGCGCTCTACAATGCGACGATGAGCGCTATGCTGTGGAGAAAGGAAATGGAAGTGTGGCCTCTCCCAAAGGTTTTACCCGTCAAGACGAGTGAAGTGATGATTTCGAAGATACTCGTTTCATCTCTGCTGAACTCGGCTGTCGTTTCTGCTTTTGTCATCTTTCTGGCAATTTATCAGAAGCAGGTGTTCTACATTTTCTTCGCACCGGCGGGTTTGAGTCTGTTTCTTTTCATCTCGGCTCTTGGGCTACTTCTTTCTAAGTGGGAAAAAACTGGAAGCCTCACGAATCCGGCGAAGGTCTTTTCTGGTCCTGAAATACTCCTTCTGCAGCTTGTGGCCATAGGGGTTGTCGGTGTGCTCGGATACGCTCTTTCAACGGGTTCTCACCTGATGTTCTTCTCGATCCTGTTAGCCACCGTGGTGGGAAGCGTCTTTGGATTCATCTGGGCATTCAAGCGTATCGTCTTTCGTGCTGAGCGGCTCGAGGAATGAGATCCTCTCAAAGGGGGTCACATTTTCTTTTTGACCGAGAATCTGAGAGCACTTCACGGCTTCTTCGAGAATTTCTTTCTTTGACTTTCCAAGGGGAAGATGGTGCACGAAGACGATGTCGAACAGATCTCCCAGTCCGATCGAGTGAGGATAGGAAATGCCGTTTCCTGGAACGTACACTTCTCCCCATCTTGCCCCTTTCGAACCCATCTTCACAACGTCGCACTTTCTGAAAGAACACTCGCGCTCGTTTCCTATCACGAGAGCGTTCAAATCGCTGGTGTCGAATCTTGCACCTGGTCCCACGTCCAGAATCACGTTTTTGGTGTTTTCACAGATCTTTCTTATCGTTTTTTCTGGAATCTCTCCAGTCACGAAAACAAGGTCGTATTCGCTCAAAGAGGGCAGTTTCATCTCTTTTCTGTTCACACCTGGATCGACGGCGAGGGGCTTGTCGTTGTGGGCGATGAAGATTCCAGTTTTTCCACCCTGAATAGTGGACATATGTGAGGTGTCAAAACTTGCTTTTTCCAAGAGTTCTACTATTTGTTTTCCCCTCCAGTCATCCCCAATGTTCGAGTAGAAGTCAACGGTGTGACCCAAAAGGAACAGGCCATAGGCCACGTTGAGGCCGGATCCTCCCGGTGATTCCCTTATGGTCGAAGAGTGTGGATTTTCACCGAAGATGAAGATATCCCAGAAAGTACCACCCACAACGGCTATCTTCAAAGCGGAAACCTCCCATGGTAGAATCTTTTAAAAAACGGAGGGAAAGAGAATGGATCTCTGGAAATTATACCAGCCCGGCACACCAGCGGCGATCGTGGCGTGGGGACAGCTGGGAACAGCTCATGCCAAAACCACCTATGGACTTCTAAGGCACAGCAGACTCTTCAAACCCGTTTGTGTAGTCGCGGAACACGAAGGGAAGATGGCGAGTGACTTTGTGAAGCCCGTTCGATACGACGTGCCCGTGGTCTCCTCTGTTGAAAAGGCGAAAGAAATGGGAGCTGAGGTTCTGATAATTGGAGTGTCGAATCCTGGTGGATATCTGGAAGAGCAGATAGCGACACTCGTAAAAAAGGCACTCTCACTCGGTATGGATGTCATTTCTGGTCTTCATTTCAAAATCTCACAGCAAACAGAATTTCTGAAGATTGCCCATGAAAACGGTACGAGAATAATAGACATTCGCATTCCACCTCTCGAGCTCGACGTTCTCAGGGGAGGTATATACCGAAAGAAGATAAAAGTCGTCGGTGTATTCGGAACCGACTGCGTGGTAGGTAAAAGAACCACCGCTGTTCAGCTCTGGGAAAGAGCTCTGGAGAAGGGGATCAAAGCGGGTTTTCTCGCAACAGGACAGACAGGGATCCTCATAGGAGCGGATGCGGGGTACGTGATCGACGCTGTTCCCGCGGATTTCGTTTCCGGTGTGGTGGAAAAAGCTGTTCTGAAACTCGAAAAAACAGGAAAAGAGATCGTCTTCGTGGAGGGACAAGGAGCCCTGAGACATCCCGCTTACGGCCAGGTCACCCTCGGCCTTCTGTACGGTTCCAATCCTGACGTGGTTTTCCTGGTTCACGATCCGAGCAGAGACCATTTTGAATCTTTCCCGGAAATTCCAAAAAAACCGGATTTTGAAGAGGAAAGAAGGTTGATAGAGACTCTCTCTAACGCGAAGGTGATAGGTGGGGTGTCTCTCAACGGAGGCTTCGAAACGGATCTTCCCGTTTACGATCCGTTCAACACAGATGACCTCGACGAGATGCTGGAGAGGGCAATGGTATGGTAGACGTTGTAATGGCACCATGCTCACCTGTGGAGTGTAGAACGGCGGTTGTGATAGATGTTCTGAGGGCAACGAGCACCATAGTGACCGCTCTTTCGAACGGTGCTTCCGGTGTGATACCCGTGAAAACCATCGAAGAGGCTCTGAAGAAGAGAAAAGAAGGCGTTCTGATCTGCGGAGAGAGGAACGCACAAAAACCGAAAGGATTCGACCTTGGAAATTCCCCTCTGGAATACAGGAAGGAAAAGATATCAGGAAAAACCATCGTTCTCACGACCACAAACGGCACTCAGGTGATAGAGAAAATCAGAAGTGAAGAGATAATAGCGGCTTCTTTTTTGAATTTGTCAGCGGTCGTTGAGTATTTGAAAAGCAAAGAAGACATACTGCTCGTGTGTGCTGGAACGAACGGCAGATTCTCCCTGGAAGATTTTCTACTCGCTGGCGCGATAGTGAAGAGGCTAAAGCGAAACGATCTTGGGGACGGTGCTCACGCGGCGGAAAGGTATTTTGAGTCCGTGGAAAACACAAGGGAGGAGATCAAAAAACACTCCTCCCACGCAAAAAGGCTGATTTCTCTTGGATTCGAAAACGATGTCGAATTCTGCACGACTGAGGATCGTTTCAAAACAATACCTGCCCTCGTGAACGGTGTGTTCATTCTGAAAGAATTTCCGTGAAGTGCTTTGCGTTCGCTCCCATTCTTCTACACAGGTTTTTCAAAACGGTCTTTGGACCAACTTCAACGAACTCGGTTACTCCCATTTTTTTCATGGTGTCAACCGACTGTTTCCACAGAACCGGCCCTGTAATCTGTTCGATTATGTTCCTCTTTATCTCTTCAGGATTTTCCGTTGGTTTTGCTGTCGAGTTCATAACGATGGGCCATCTCGGCTTTTTGAAGTCCACCTTCTCCACTTCTTCCTTCATTTTCTCCCTGGCGTACTCCAGAAACGGTGTGTGAAACGGGCTTGAAACCATGAGTTCCACGACACGGCGAGCTCCTTTCTCTTTGAGAATCTCCATTGCCTTTTCCACCGATTCCTTCAACCCACTGATCACAACCTGATCGTGGGAATTGTAGTTCGCTATGTAAACCCCTTCGATAGAGTTCACCACTTCTTCTATGGTTTCAATGTTGAGCCCTATGACAGCGGCCATCGTGCCTTTCCCCGGTTCCAGTGCCTTCGACATGTACTCTCCCCTTTTTCTCACAAGATAAAGCCCCGTCTCGAAATCGTAGACTCCTGCCACTGCCAGGGCGGTGTACTCTCCGAGGCTGTGTCCTGCCACAACATCGGGCAGGATACCTCTCTTCTCCAGCTCGAGAAAAGCGATGTAACTCGTTATGTAGATCGAAGGCTGGGCGTTCTCTGTGAGTTTCAATGTTTCTTCGTCACCGTTCATGATCTCCGTGATATCAAAGCCCAGTACCTTTTTCGATCTTTCGAATATTTCTTTCGAAGACTCGTAAACGGAAAAATCCTTCGCCATTCCAGAGTACTGCGATCCCTGTCCGGGAAAGACAAACGCTCTCACCGTTCCACCTCCAGTTTCTTGAGCCTCAGCGCTATCAGAGCAGCAACGACCAGTTTTATCAGATCGAACCAGACGAAGGGAACGAATCCCACGGAAATCGCTTTCCTGATATCGTGAACGTAGAAGTTCAATACAAAGACACCGAGCGCATAGATGATGCCGAGTCCTGCTACCCCGGAAGCGAGATACCAGGCGAAACTTTCCTTCTTTTCAGCCAGAAGGCCGATCACGAACGCTCCGAGGATGAATCCGAAGAGGTACCCACCAGTTGGTCCCACAAGGACCTGCGCACCACCCTTGAAATTCGCAAAGACGGGAAGTCCCATGGCTCCAAGCAGAACGTACGTTGCAACTGCAAGAGTTCCGTATTTCTTTCCCAGAACGTACGCTGAAAGAAAGACAAAGAACACCTGAAGGGTAAAGGGAACAGGCCCCAGAGGGATCGAGATCCATGCCCCCACCACGATGAGAGCTGTGAAAATCCCTGCCTTTATGAGCTGCCTCACTCTTCGATGTACCCCCTCAGCTTCTCCACCGTTTCTTTGAACTCCTTCAGGATATCCTCTATGATCTGCTTCACCGGTTTTATCTCATCGATCAAGCCGGCGCTCTGTCCCACCATGAAGGATCCTCTCTCCAGATCGCCTTCAACGACCGCTCTTCTGAGACTTCCCACCAGCATTTCTTCAGCCTGCATGGGGTTTTCAAACTCCATCTCCTGGATCTTCCTTGCAAAGGGAGTTCTGAGAACGCGCGCGGGGTGTCCAAGTTTGGCTCCCGTCACAACGGTGTCTCTTATGGAAGCCTTGACGATCTTTTCTTTGTAAACCGGGTGCACGTCGCTTTCCACACTCGCCACAAACCTGGTTCCCATCTGAACGGCTTCCGCTCCGAGTGCGAAGGCGGCTGCCATACCTCTTCCGTCGGCGATGCCTCCCGCTGCGATCACGGGGATGTTCACACTCCTGGAGACTTTGTTGACGAGAACGAAGGTTGTGACTTCACCTATGTGTCCACCGGACTCCATCCCTTCCGCTATCACCGCATCCGCTCCCGCTCTTTCCACCATCCTTGCCAGAGAGTCGGAGGCGACAACGGGTATCACCTTTGTTCCGTTTTCCTTGAGTTCCCTTATGTACTTCGTTGGGTTTCCCGCACCGAACGTGACGACGGGTACTTTCTCTTCTATGCACACCTTGACGAGATCGTCCGCCCACGGAGAGACAAGGATTATGTTTACACCGAAGGGTTTGTCCGTCTTCTGTCTGAGTTCGGAGATCGCTTTTCTCAGGTCGTCCGGCTTCATGGCTCCGGATCCGATGATTCCAAGTCCTCCCGCCTCCGATACCGCTGCTGCGAGGGTGGGAGTTCCCGCCCAGGCCATTCCACCCATGAGGATTGGATGCTCTATTTCCAGAAGATCTGTCACTCTTGTTCTCACGGTCATTTCTTTTTCACCCCCAGCAAAAGCCTGGCTTTCGCCACGATTTTGTCATCGACCTTTGCAACTCCTTCCACCTGAACCGTGCCGAGTTTTTCACCGAGCTTTCTCACTTCGTAGATCAGCCTGTCACCCGGACGTACCTCCTTCTTGAAACGCGCTTCGTCTATTCCGAGAAACAGAGGAATTCCTTCCACACTCTTCAAAAGGAGAATTCCAGCGGTCTGAGCAAGGCCCTCTACGATGAGAACACCCGGGTATATCGGATACTCCGGGAAATGTCCCTGGAAGACGGGATCAGAAATGCTGATGTTTTTGAAGGCGACGATCCTGTCTTCTGATTCTTCTATCACACCGTCAACTAGGAGAAATGGATACCTGTGCGGAAGGATCGACTTCACGTAATCTATGTTCATGATTCATACCTCCCCACCACGATGGACACGTTGTGCCCGCCGAAACCAAAGGAGTTCTTTATGAAGTTTTTGATCTCCATCTGAACGGGTTCTTTACCGACAAGGCCGGTTCCTTTCGCTTCGTCGATCGGATTGTCAAGGTTCGGCATGCCGTGGACGAAAGAGTTCTGCATCTGAAGGATGGCAAGAACGAGTTCGGAAGCACCGGCGGCACCAAGGAGATGTCCTATAAGGGCTTTCGAAGAGTTTATGGCGACGTTCTTTACGTGTTCTCCAAGGACTTTCTTTATCGCTTTGAGTTCCGCTTCATCACCTGCTGGTGTGCTTGTGGCGTGACAGCTCACGTAGTCGATGTCTTCGACAGCCAGACTGGATTCTTTCAGGGCGAGTTTCATGGCTTCTGCTGCCCCTCTGCCCTCTGGATCTGGAGCACTGAAGTGGTACGCGTCGTCCGTCATACCCACTCCCTTGATCTCCGCGAGAATTTTCGCTCCTCTCGATTTTGCCACTTCCTCGGCTTCGAGTATGAGAACCGCACCGCCTTCACCCATCACAAAGCCGTCTCTGTCTTTATCGAACGGACGAGAAGCACGCTTTGGATCGTCGTTCCTCCTTGAGAGTGCTCTCATGTTGGCAAACCCGGTGATGGGAAGTGGAGCAATCGTTGCCTCGGTTCCCCCGACGACTGCCACATCCGCGTATCCGTGTCTTATGAGGAGAGCACCGAGAGCTACCGCGTGGAGGGATGAAGCACAGGCGCTTACAGAAGAGAAGTTCGGTCCTTTCAGTCCGTATTCCATTGCAACGACACCGGAAGCCATATCGATGAGGATCATCGGAATCAGGAACGGACTGACTCTGCTTGGACCCTGACTCAGGAATTTGTTGTTCTCGCTGTCGAGCGTCAGAAATCCTCCCATGCCGGATCCTATGATGGTGGCTGTCCTGTCGGCGTACGGTTCGAAGTTTATACCGGCGTCTTCCACAGCTTCTTTCGCGCTGACCAGAGCGAAGTGAACGAAACGGTCTGTTCTCCTGACCAGTTTCGGATTTATGTACTCCTCCGGTTTGAAATCTCTCACCTCTGCGGCGATCTGGACGGGAAGGTTAGAAGCATCAAAAGAAGATATTCGATCTATCGTTACTTTAGTTTCTCTAAGTCCTTCTAAATTTCTCTCTTTTCCAACACCAAAGGGACTCACGATACCCATACCCGTGATAACTACCCGCTTCAAAATACCACCTCCTGACAAAAAAATCTGGCATGATTATACCATAATCTCACATTGGGTTACAATCCCGATGTTCTCTCATGTTAAGGAAATGAGAAATTTACTCTCCAGGTGATAACATATTGAGGAGAAGGAGGGAATAGGATGAAGAAATACGTGATCGTGACGGGAGGAGTCCTCAGCGGTATTGGGAAGGGAATATTCTCGGCTTCCTTAGCGAGGTTGATGAAAGAACACGGTGTCGATGTGAACGTGTTGAAAATCGATCCTTATCTCAACGTGGACGCTGGTACCATGAATCCCAACCAGCACGGAGAAGTCTTCGTCACCGAGGATGGCTACGAGGCGGATCTGGACCTCGGTCACTACGAGAGATTCCTTGGAAGAGACATGACGAGGCAGAACAACATGACAGCGGGGCAGGTGTACCTTCGTGTCATAGAGAAGGAAAGACAGGGAAAATACCTTGGGAACACCGTCCAGATCGTACCGCATCTCACTGAGGAGATAAAAGACAGAATAAGGGCGCTCGAGGCGGAACTCCTCGTGGTCGAGATAGGAGGTACCGTTGGAGACATCGAAGGGGAAGTCTTTCTGGAGGCTGTGAGAGAACTCCAGATGGAAGAAGGAAAGGAAAACTTCCTTTTCGCTCACGTCACGTACGTTCCTTACCTTCGGACGACCAACGAGTTCAAGACGAAACCCACTCAACAATCCGTTCAGCTTTTGAGAAGGATAGGAATCACACCGGATATGGTCATCGTGAGGAGCGAGTTTCCCCTCGATGTCCCCAGTATGAACAAGGTGGCTCTTTTCTCCGGTGTTCCACGCGATTTTGTGATAAACCTGCCCGATACGAAGAACGTGTATGAAGTTCCAGAAATACTGAGAGATATGGGTTTGCACGAGAAGATTGCTTCCAAGTTGAACGTTGAGCTGAAAAAATCCACGTTCAACTGGTCCTATCCCAAAGCTTTCAAACCCTACAGGATAGCGCTCGTTGGAAAATATCTTGGAACGGACGACGCGTACAAAAGCATCATAGAGTCGGTCTTTTTGACAGGAATAGAAAAGCCCACCGTGGTGGACAGTCAGATGCTCGAAGACATGAACGACGAAGAAGTAAAGAAAGTGCTCGACGAATACGATGCCCTCATCATACCCGGTGGATTCGGAAGAAGAGGTGTAGAAGGCAAGATAAAAGCCATAAAGTACGCACGTGAGAACAAGAAGCCCATACTTGGAATATGTCTCGGTATGCAGCTCATGGTCATAGAGTTCGCACGCAACGTGTTCGGCTACAAAGAGGCCAATTCCACCGAGTTCGATCCGAACACACCTTATCCTGTTGTGGATCTCATGGAGGAGCAGAAGAGAATATTGAAGCTCGGTGGTACGATGAGGCTTGGAGCTCAAAAGGTGAAAATTTTTCCAAAAACGAAACTCTACGAAGTTTACGGTGGAGTTGAGGAAGTCTACGAAAGGCACAGGCACAGATACGAAGCCAACGAAGAAGCGTTTCCGGAGCTGTTCAAAAAACCTGGAGAAGAAGGGTACAAGCTCGTCGTGTCCGCGAAATCCGACTTCATAGAGGCCGTTGAGCTTGAAGATCATCCTTTCTTTGTTGGTGTTCAGTTTCATCCCGAGTACAAGAGCAAAGTGGGAGCACCGCACCCGATTTTTGTCTATTTGAGAAAAGTCCTGGAGGGATCACAATGATAGACATGCACCTTCACTCCACGTTCTCCTACGATGGAAAGGCGGAAATAGACGACATAATCTCTCAGGTGCAGAAGCTCGGTATCGAACATTTCTGTATCACGGATCACTACGAATACGAAAACGGGGAACTCGTTCACGATTTCAACGTTGAAGAGTACTTTCTCACCATGGAGAAATACGATCTTCCGAAGGGAGCGGAGATCAGCTGGGATGGTGTGGGAGAGGCGGTTTTTCCCGATGGTTTCGACTACCTTCTTCTTGGGATACATCGGTACGATGAGAACCTTCCACCGGATGAGCTCGCAAGAGACTATCTGGAGCGAACGCTCTTTGTGATGGAAAGGGTGAAATTCCACACACTTGCACACCTGGACTATCCGGCAAGATACGCGAAGGCAGATTTCAAAGCGAACAGAGATTTGATAGAAAAGATTCTGGTGTTCCTCGTGAAAAACGAAAAGGCCCTTGAAATCAACACTGCTGGTCTCTTCAAGCACGGGAAACCCAATCCGGACTACTGGATAGTGGAGATGTATTACGATCTCGGTGGGAGAGTCGTGACGATTGGTTCGGACGCACACGAATCGCAACATATAGGTCGAGGAATAGAAGAAGTCATGAGAGAACTCAAAAAGTTTAATTTCGAGTACCTCGCTGTCGATGGGAAGAAACTCGTTACCGTGAAACTGAGGTGAAGGAATGGCTTTTCTTTTGAGTTTTCTTTTGAGTCTGTTCGGTGTCTGGTTCTTCGGAAGAGTTGCGAAAAGACTGAACATCGTGGACAGGCCGGATGGTGTTCTGAAGCCCCACGGGAGAGAAACACCTTACCTGGGTGGGCTGGGAATATTTGTGGGGGTCCTTCCGTTCTTGTGGAACGACACGGTGGTTCTCCTTTCGGCATCGATCGCTCTTGCTCTGGGATTGATGGATGATCTGTTCTCTCTTTCTCCTTTTTTAAGGTTGATCGCAGAATTTGGCATTTCGCTTCTGCTCGTGTGGAGATTCATCGGCCTCGACAATTTACTGGTTTCCACTTTCTGGTTGTTCTTTGTTGTCGTTCTCATAAATTCCGTGAACATGATGGACGGTATGGATGGGCTCTGTGGAAGTCTTGTGGCTCTGTCGGCGCTCTCCTATTTCTTTCTGGTTAGAGGCGTGTTCTTCGAAAACCTCTCTCTCTCCCTTCTCGGTGCATCTCTTGGCTATCTTGTTTTCAATTTTCCACCCGCGAGGATCTTCATGGGCGATGCGGGAAGTTATCTGATGGCTGTTTTGCTATCCGCGATCGTTCTTTCCCAGAATCGATTTGCCTCTTTCGATACATTCCTCACGATGATTTTTCCTCTCTGGATCTTCTTTTTGGATTTTCTGGCGAGTGTTCTGAGGAGGTACAGGAACAAAAAATCGATCTTCAGAGGAGACAGGAATCACATGTACGACAAGCTCTCTCGAAGATTCGGGGTGAAAAGAGCTCTCTTCATCATGATAGCAACGCACGCTGTGTTCTGTGGGTTCAGCTTTGGAGCTCTGGGAAATATCGTGATGAGTGTGGTGACGTTTGTTTTAGCCGTTGTGTTTTCTTTTGTTCTCATCAAAGGCCTCGGGCTTCTTCATTACGATTGAGCGGGAGGGAAAACTTATGGAGATTCTGTTTTACGTCATGTACGTCGTAGTTGCCCTTTTCTCGTCCAGGAAACTCACGTACGAGTTCAGCGTTCCAAAGTACGCTCTGATCACGGTGTTTCTGAGTGTCATGTTCTCCATGGTCCTGATGAAGATTCTCAGGAAGGAAAAACTGGAAATCAGATTCAACATGGCCCACGTGGCTTTTTTTGCCTTCGCTATCTCGGCTCTTTTATCCACGATAAATGTCTATCGCGATAATCCTGTCTATTTCAGATATTCTTTTGACATAGCGATCTACGTTCTTCTCATGTTCTTCACATCGATCTTCATCTCGAACTTCTTCGTCACAAAAGAAAGAATAAAAAGATTTCTCACGGTCAGTGTGGCTCTTGCGGGATTCATAGCTTTCGACGCGCTTTTGAACTTCTACGGCGGTGTCGATGTTTTTCTTGGAAGTGTGGGGAGTCCCTTTTCGAGGGCAACCGTGAAGGCGACCATAGGAAACGTGAACTTCGTCTCGAACTTTCTCTCCCTGAACCTTCCGCTCGCTATCTATCTCATAGCGTCAGCCGATTTCAAAAGAAAAGAAGCGTCTGTGATCAAAGTGATAGCCTCAGTTTCTGCGCTTCTCATGGTTTCGGGAATACTGGTGTCTCAGACGAGATCGCTGTACGTTGCGAACATCATCTCCCTCTGTATTTTCGTAGCGTTCTACATGATCTTCAGAAAAAAGAAGGTTTCGGAAGAGACAGACAGAGAAGTTCTGAACATGAGTAAAACTCTCATGACTTTCGTTCTGATCGCTTCGATCGTCCTCGTTGTTCTCTACAATCTTCCCACTCCTCTGAACGGTTACGGAATGGTATCTCCCGCAGGAAGAATTCAGGCGGTTGCCGAGGTGAGTTCCTGGCACGAGAGGCTTCTGTCCTGGTTCTCATCGATATACCAGTGGAGAACACACAAGATTCTCGGTACCGGAATCGGAACGTATCAGATTCTCACGATAAACTACATGGGAGATGTTATAGAAGACCACCCGATTCTGATGTACGGCTGGAACAACTTCAAGAGAACGCACAACGATTACCTTCAGGTTCTTGGAGAAATGGGAATTGTCGGATTTGCTTCTGTTGTTTTTCTCGCTCTGTCACTTGGGATACTGTTCTTCAAAATAATTCGAAGAATCGCAGTGCGGGACGATCTTTTGCTCTTTCTGGCGCTTGCCAGTTCTTTCATCACGTTCATGATGCACAGCGCGTTCAGCTTTCCGGCGCATCTACTTCCAAACGGTTTTCTTGTGATGACCGTCGCTTCCATAGCGGTTGGTGGGTACTTCTACGGCGGAAAGAAAGCGGAGATTCAACGAAAGAAGGCCGTTGTGTTTGGAACGATCGTTCTTCTAGTTGGTGTCGTTTCCGCTTACTTGAAATGGAACTACTTCATTTCTGAAGTTTATTTCAAATGGGGAAATTCTGCCTATCTTTCTATAAGGAAAGTGGAAGAAGACATGGCCAAACTGGACAACTACGAACAGCAGGTAAAGACGGCCATGGAAGAGCTGAGCTCTCTGAGTGGACGGTACAGTTACCTGAAACCCGACGAATTCAAGAAGTTTGTCGAAAGTCAGAACCTTCCTGTGAAGCCTTCTAACCTGGAGATAGAAAGACTGAGGCTCGAGACCATTCAAAAAGAAAGCCAGAAATTGCAAAACGCTCTTCAGCAGATAGCATCTTATAGGAATCAACTCACGAATCAAAAGATAGAACTCTACAGGAAAGCGAAAGAGTACTTCTTGAAATCCGTTCAAGTGAACAAAGCATATGGAAGATCTTATTTCTACCTTGCATCGCTTGCAACAAGCGAGTACCGAATCGACGAATTGAAAGCGAAGCTGAAGACAAAAGAGGATTACAATGCGTTTTTTGAACAGAACTTTGATGAGTATCAAAAGGTGATCTTTCCGGATGTGAAGAAGACTGATCTGACGTTTCTTGAGAACGCGAGTCTTTCCACGATCAACGATCTGGGAGAGGACAATCTCATCACCGCTCAGGTCCTCCTCGATTCCGTTTCTCTGTACCTTTCCTCTCTGAAGTCCTTCAACGAGAGAAACACATACAGAGGCCTTGCAACAAGGTATGTAGGGCTTCATCAGATCATGAAGATTTTGTTCTCGAAAGCCCAGGACGATCTGACACAGAAAGCCTTCGCTGAGTTGGCATCAAAGTATTTCGATAGTTTCACGAATTACGCGAAGCTCACGGTGAAGATTCTTCCGGGTGCGTGGAACAGATTTCCCGACTGGAAACACTACGATCTCAGGAAAGCGGTTGCGGGGCAGGATATCTACAGATATTTCGCTACGAAAGCTGCGGAAGCTCAACCACTCACCGTTCAGAAGAACAGAGAGTTTCTATTCCACCTTGCTAAAAGAGAAATCTGGGCAGTTGAAAGCATGAACAAAGCGGGTGTCTGGGGAGTTCCAGATGGTGTTCTCGATTTTCTGCATGCGATGCCTTTCGAATACGTCTCTTCAAACAATCGTCAGGAGGCCTTGTTCGCATCCGAAGACGTCCTGAAGATTTACAATGAGAGCTACAGAAACGCAAAAGAATCCATATCGATGTACGAAAGTAGAGCAGAAAAGACATTTGAAAGCGTTCTGGAGGAACTGAAGGAATACCTCGAAAGTAATCTGGGAAAAGAGTACGCGAATCAATTCGAAAAACTCTTCAAGGATCTTTTTGAAAGCTTCAAGAATCTGAACTGGCTGTCCATCAACGTTCAGGAAATGAACAAATTCATATCAGAGAAGAACTACACGTACAAGTTGAATCCGTGGGCAGAACTTCTCGTAGAAAGGATGAAAAACTTCGAAAACTATATGAAGCAAAGAAATGTTGAAGCTTCCAGAATCAGCGAAGTGCTTTCCAGGATCTACAACGACCTGTACGAACTCAGAGATGTTCTTGTTTTCGAAAGATACATAAGATTCCTCGAACACTACAGACTCATTCTGAACGATGCAAGGAACTTCTTGAGAACTCTGGAAAAAGTCTACAGCGTGGCTTCTGATGAGGAGTGGAAGATGATACTGGAAGACTGGAGTGTGAACCTCTGGAACGATGAAAAGTTCGAAACGAAAGAGCAGGTGTTGGAACGATTGAAGAAATCAGAAGAATTTCTGAAATCGATAGAGGAAAGTTTGTAAGGACAGGGGGAGAATCTCCCTGTTTTTTGTTCTCTGTGCACAATTTTTAATGATTCAAAATCGATACAGAACAGAAAAATTCACGAAACACAATGCGTGTATTATTGATAACGAATATCAAATTAGAACAATTTTAAAAATTTACGAGGAGGCGTTGTGTATGGAAGGAAGGATTCCTCTCATAGGTGAAAAGTTTCCAAGGATGGAAGTGAAGACCACTCAGGGAAAGAAGGTTCTTCCGGACGACTTCAGCGGAAAGTGGTTCGTTCTCTTCAGCCATCCGGCTGATTTCACTCCGGTGTGTACCACCGAGTTCGTTGCGTTTCAGAAGAGGTACGATGAGTTCAGAAAACTCAACACGGAACTCATAGGTCTCAGCATCGACCAGGTGTTTTCACACATCAAGTGGATCGAGTGGATCAAAGAAAAACTAGGAGTCGAAATCGAATTTCCTGTCATAGCAGATGACTTAGGAGAAGTTTCCAGAAGGCTCGGATTGATTCATCCCAACAAGGGAACAAACACGGTGAGAGCCGTTTTCATAGTCGATCCGAACGGAATCATAAGGGCCATCGTCTACTACCCGCAGGAAGTTGGAAGAAACATCGATGAAATTCTCAGAGCGGTGAAAGCCCTTCAAACGTCCGATGAAAAAGGAGTTGCCATTCCTGCCAACTGGCCAAGCAACGAGCTCATAAACGATTCTGTGATCGTTCCTCCGGCAAGCAGTGTGGAAGAAGCAAGAAAAAGACTGGAATCGAAAGATTTCGAGTGCTACGACTGGTGGTTCTGTTACAAAAAGGTATAACAGAAAATAAAAACAAGAAAGCGGGTGGCTCCTTCTGGAGCCACCTTTTCGTTTTTCCCTCCTTAAATTCTTCCATCAGTTAACGAAATGAAACTGTAACTTGACAAAGTGTGACCTATTGGTTGACAATAATTTATGAAGTTGTTTGCGGCATGCAACTAACTGATGGGAGGGACCCTTTTGAACATTTCACCCACTCAACACAAGATTCTCAAACTTCTCATAGAAAACGAAAAGATATCGATGAGAGAAATCAGTGAAAAGCTTTCTGTGAACATGTCCACCGTGTCCAGGAATTTTCGCTCGTTGTTGGAATCGGGTTTTGCTCTGAAGGTCGAAGAAGCATCTCCTGGTTCCTCGGGAGGTAGAAAAACCGCTCTTTATACGGCAAACCCGAATAAGTTCTTCATCCTGGGGATTGGTGTTGAGCAGAACAGGTTGATCGGTGTGGTGATCGATGCGAAGGGAAACGAGGTTGAAAAAAGTGAGATACACAGAAGTTTTCGTGGAGATGAGATCGTAAACGCTCTTGTTGATTGTGTTGAACCTTTTAAAGAAAAGTATCCAAACACAGTGGGAATTTCCATCGGTATGCCTGGAATCATAAAAGAAAACAAGGTGATCTTTTCTTCGGCCCTCGGTATTGAAGATCTCGATCTTGGAAGAATTCTCTCCAAGGAATTTGGAACAGAGATTTTCGTTCTTAACGACGCAAACGCGGCAGTTGTGGGATACGGTTTTCAGAAGAAAAATGTGGTTTATTTTCTGATCTCTGTTCCTTACTATCTGAACCAGCCGGTGGGTGTTGGAGCGGGACTCTGGCTGGAAGGGAGCCTGTACCAGGGTTCCAACGGTGCTGCGGGTGAATTCGAAATCGACATCCTGCCGTCCATTCTGTCTGGACCAGCCACACTCGATGAAGTAGATTTGAAAAACCTGTCTTCCGATTCGTTCTTGAAACTTCTTTCGAAGCTTTCGGAGGTTGCCTCTTTCGTTAGCTATCTTCTAGATCCCGAAACCGTGATTTTTGGTGGGGACATAACGTTGTTTTCCCCGGAATTTCACAGCGGTCTGGCAAAGAACGTTCGGGATCACCTCGAAAAAAGACACATCTCTGACGTTGAGGTTCTCTTCGATGAAAGAGGGCTCTGGACGGTCGCCTTCGGTGCAGCAAAAGCCTTCTGGAAAAGGATTCTAGAAGACTACGAGTTCGCCGGCAAGATTCTGAAATGAAGGAGTGATGGACGTGGATCTTGGAAAGCTGTTCTTCTGCGGTTTCAATGACTTCAACGAGGAAGTCAAGGAAATAATCAGAAAATACAGACCAACCGGTATTTTGATCTATCCAGGAGTTCTTTCGAAAGAGTACCTTCTGATGGATTTCATGAGTTTTCTATCGAAGGAAGGAGATTTTCTCATCAGTTCCGATCACGAGGGTGGCCAGCTTGAGGTGTTGAAATACGTTCCCTCGTCTCCGGGAAATCTTGCCTTTGGGAAAAACTCACCGGATGTGACTTACAGATATTCCAGGGTTGCGGGAAAGATCATGGAGATTGTGGGGCTCAACATGGTTTTTGCTCCTGTTCTTGATCTTCTTTCTGAAGAGAGTTCTTCGGTGATCGACATAAGAAGCTACGGCTCAGATCCCAAAATCGTAGCCGAGCACGGAGCAAGAGCCTGTGAAGGTTATCTGGAAGGTGGAGTTATTCCCTGCATCAAGCACTTTCCAGGTCACGGAAAAGCGAGAGAAGACTCTCACCTCACCCTTCCTGTAGTCGATGCACCCTTTGAAAAACTCTGGGAAGAGGATCTTCTGCCGTTCAGAAAGGTGCTGGAAAGGGAGAAAAAGGTCACGGTCATGACGGCCCACGTCAGATACTCTTCGATAGACAGTCTCCCGGCTACTCTTTCGGAGAAGATCATAACGGACGTTCTCAGAGAAAAGATCGGTTTCGACGGTCTTGTGATCAGTGACGCTATGGAGATGAGCGCTGTGTCGAACAATTTCTCTGTTGAAGAGATTGTGAGTCTCTTTCTGAACGCGGGAGGAAACATGATCCTTCTCGGTGATTACAGAAATCTTCCGGTTTACTATGAAACGCTGGTGAAACTCCTCGAGGATGGAAAGGTCCAGAAGGACAAAGTGGAGCGCTCCATAAGAACGGTGGAAAAATATCTTGCTTTTGCGAAGAAAAACAGCGGTGTTGGTTTCCTTGCCGATGTTTCGATGAAGGCTGTGGAATTCCTCGGTTTTGAAAAGATAGATCATACCAGTGAAGTGACTCTTCTCGTTCCTTCCAGTGAGAATCTGAGTCAGGCAGACACCACGGGGGGCGATTACGATCAGATTCCGGAGATCGTTTCCAGATTTTTCGAAGTCGAGAATGTTGTTCGATACACCGTAGAAGACGGTCCCGAGTTCGTTGAAGGTGATTTGATCTTCGATTTTGTAGCCGACATACCGAACGAAAAGGCTTTGAAAGCCCATCTGAGCCTTCCGGCAGAAAAGACCGTTTACTTCGTTCTGAGAAATCCGTTCGATGTCAGGTATTTCGAAGGAAGAAAGATAGTCGTCACAAGATCGACGAAACCCATTTCTATCTATAAATCCTTAGAACATTTTTTAGGGAGGTGTGATTCATGAGGAAGTTTTTGGTCATTCTCATGGTAGTTCTTCTCGCAGTTCTGGCACTGTCCAAAACCAAGATAGTCTTCTGGACCATGTCGTTGAAACCGACCTTCACAGATTTTATTCAGGGAATCATCGACAGGTACGAAGAGTTGAACCCGGATGTTGAAATCGTCTGGGAAGATGTTCCATGGGACGTTCTCCAGCAGAAGCTTCTTGCGGCCTTTTCTTCTGGAAATCCACCCGATGTTGTGAACCTGAACGCTCAGTGGACCATCGAATTCGCTCAGAAGAAAGTTCTGTTCCCCTTGAACGATTTGCTACCCGAAGAAGTTATCAACCAGTACTTCGACAACATGATCAAAGGACTCACCTGGAAAGACGGAATTTATGGAATTCCCTGGTACACAGCTGTGGACGTGATATTCTACAACAAAGAGATCTTCGAAAAAGCTGGACTGGATCCGAAGTATCCACCTCGAACCTGGGATGAAATACTCCTCTACTCAGTTTTGATCAAGGAAAAAACGGGAAAATACGGTGCGCTTCCTACGATCTTCCAAGATCCCTCTGCGATCTTCAACTGGGACGGATTGAATCTCTACACGGTGGATGAAAACAACAGAATAAAAGAAGTACTCTTCGACAGGCCGGAATACGCTCACACTCTCAACAAATGGGCCACTCTCTACAAACAGAAGTACATCCCGAGTGAAATCGTCCAGGGTGGAGAATGGACGAGAGCCACAGAGCTCTATCAGGCTGGAGAACTCGCCATGTTGATCACTGGCGTTCAGTTTGCGGACAGAGTGAAATGGAACGCCCCAGAAATATACGAAAAATCCGATGTTGCTCCTATTCCGGCTCCAAAACCTGGTGTGAGAATGAGTGGATGGTATTCAACACTGAACGTGGTCAGAGGATCCAAGAATCCTAAGGAAGCCGCTAAATTCGCAGCGTTCGTTGCAAACCTCGAGAACCAGATCGCATTCTGTAAGCTCGTGACCATATTCCCGACTCTCAAAGCAGCGGTGAACGATCCGTGGTTCTCAAAAGACGATGGAACGCTCGCTGCCAAAGCCAGAATCATGGGAGCCAAGTATCTTGAGAACATCACGTTCTACAACGATGACATATCATTCAGAAAAGAAGCGTTCGACAGACTGAAGGATGCCATTATTCAGGTGTTCCTTGGACAGAAAGATCCCGAAACAGCGCTCAAAGAGACCGCGAAGTACTGGAGATACCTCATTCAGACTCAGCAATCGAAATAAAAAAGATGGGGAGGGGTGTGTCCCCCTCCCTTTCGAAAGGAGAGAGAGAATGCCAGGAAGGTACTACAAAAGTTTGAGAAAAAAACAGCTTCTTCTTGCATTCTTCTTCATAACGATTCCAACTCTCCTCATGGTGCTTTTCATATATTATCCTCTCGTGTTCGGTATCAAAATATCCTTTTACCAGTATGACATAGTGGGAGAATCTCTTTACATTGGACTGAAAAACTACGTCGATCTGCTTCGCGATCCTTTATTCTGGAACGCCTTCAAAAACAGTCTTTTGTACCTGCTTGTTGTACCTCCGCTCCAGCTCATTTCTATACTGCTTGCGGTCCTGCTCGACAGGGCCATAAGGGGTAGGAATCTTTTCAGAACTCTCATTTTTCTTCCAGTGGTTACTCCCATCACCATCGCTGCGATCACATGGCAGTGGATGTACAGAGAAAAAGGATTCATCAACTTTCTTCTCCAATCACTTCATATTATAGACGAGCCGATTGCTTTCCTCTCGGATCCCAAGATAGCTCTCTTTGCTATCATGTTTGTCACCATGTGGAAGGGCTTCGGTTACTACATGGTCATATATCTGGCGGGGCTCCAGAGCATTCCCAGGGAATTGATAGAGGCTGCCAGGGTTGACGGTGCGAAGCCTTCTCAGGTCTTTTTCAAAGTGACGATCCCCCTTCTGAAACCGTACATCCTGTTTTGCTCAACCATGTCGTCCATAGCGGCTTTGAACGTCTTCGGAGAGATTTACGCCATGACAAAAGGTGGCCCGGTTCACGCAACGGAAACAATGGGAATTTTCATATACAATCGAGCTTTTGAATATCTCCAATTCGGATACTCGAACGCCGCCGCTGTTCTGTTCAGTTTCGTTGTGATTGCGTTTTCGCTTCTGAACTTCTACCTGTTCAGGGAAGGAGGTTTGAAGAGCTATTATGCCTAAAATCAGAAAGATCTTGACTTATGTGGTTCTCGTTCTTTTTTCGCTTCTCTCGGTGTGGCCGTTTTACTGGATCGCAAAGACCTCTTTCGAGGCAGGGGGCAACGTGTACAAGTATCCACCGAGTCTCATCCCGTACCCGGCAACCTTTTCAAACTACGTTGGGGCATGGAAAACTGTGAAACTTGGAAATTACTATCTGAACACGATTATAATAGCGGGTTTTGGCACACTTTTGAACGTACTCTTCTCACTGATGGTGGCCTATCCTCTCGCTAGGATAGATTTCAAAGGAAAACAGCTGGTGCTTTTTCTGATTCTTCTTCCGATGATGATTCCAGTTCAGAACACCTTGATAGTCAACTACCTCACCCTCAGAAAACTCGGTCTTCTGAACACCTACACCGGGGTGATTCTCCCTCAGGCCGTTACAATCTTCGGTATCTTCATGATGAGACAGGCTTATTTGAGTATTCCAAAGAGCTTTGAAGACGCTGCAAGGATAGACGGTGCCGGAGAACTTTACATATGGTGGAGGATAATCACACCTCTGATAAAACCAGATATTGCCACTCTCGTTGTGTTTCAGGTGATCACCTGGTGGGACAATTTCCTGTGGCCTCTCATAGTTCTGTCCGATTCCAACAAGTATCCTCTCTCTGTGGCACTCGTTTATCTGAACAGCACTTTCCAGGTGAATTTCAGATACACCGCAGCCGGAATCGTTCTGGCAATACTTCCTGTTGTAGTACTGTTCATCTTCGCTCAGAGGTACATAATAAACGCTATTGCCGGCGGAGTGAAATACTGAAGGAGGGAAGATTATGAGCAAAACACTGAAAGAGATCACAGACCAGAAAAACGAGTTGAAGGAGTTCTTTGAGAATTTTGTTCTAAATCTGGAAAAAACGGAAATCTTCAGTGAAATACAGAAGAATCTGACCGATGAAGTGCTCTTTGTGGGATGTGGAAGCTCTTACAACCTCGCTCTCACCATCTCAAATTATTTTGAGAGAGTGTTAAAGATAAGAACGAAGGCGATTCCAGCAGGTGAGGTGGCTTTCCAAAAGGTTCCAGATCTCAAGGAGAAAGGATTGGCCTTTCTCTTCTCGCGGACCGGAAACACAACGGAAGTACTTCTCGCAAACGATGTTCTGAAGAAACGAAACCATAGAACGATAGGAATCACCATAGAAGAAGAATCGAGACTTGCGAAGGAGAGCGATCTTCCACTTGCGTTCCCTATACGAGAAGAAGCGATCGTGATGACGAAGTCTTTCAATATGATCCTGCTCTCTTTGATGTTTCTTGCGGACAAGATAGCCGAAAATTCAACGGAGAGGTTCTCAGAGCTCATTAGGTATTCGCCCGAGTTCTTCGATATCTCCTGGAAAGTGATTGAAAAGATCAACCTGAAAGAACACGATCACTTCGTGTTCCTTGGCATGTCGGAATTTTTTGGAATCAGCCTTGAATCGGCTTTAAAATGTATCGAGATGTCGCTCACTTTCTCGGAGGCGTATTCAACGCTCGAGTACAGACACGGTCCAAAGGCTCTGGTGAAAAAAAGCACCCTCGTTTTCATGCAAAAAGTACCGGGAATGGATGAACAGGAGAAGCGCTTGAGAAAAGAACTCGAGTCACTCGGTGCCACCGTTTTGGAAGTAGGAGAAGGTGGAGATATCCCGGTGAGCAACGATTGGAAATCCGCCTTTTTGAGAACTGTTCCCGCTCAGATTCTCGGGTACCAGAAGGCGGTCTCCCGGGGTATCTCACCAGACAAGCCGCCCCATCTGGAAAAGACCGTTGTTCTGTGAGGTGCATTCTATGGTTGTTGAGAAAATTCTGATCGTTGATCCCATCGATGGAGAGTTCACCGGGGACGTGGAAATAAAAGAGGGAAAGATCGTGAAAATTGAGAAGAGAGAATGCATTCCACGGGGTGTTCTCATGCCCGGGTTTGTTGATCCGCACATCCACGGTGTGATGGGTGCGGACACCATGAACTGCGATTTCTCTGAAATGGAAGAATTTCTCTATTCTCAGGGAGTCACCACGTTTCTTGCCACAACTGTTTCTACTTCGTTCGAAAAAATGAAAGAAATTCTGAGAAAAGCAAGAGAATACATCCTTGAAAACCCGTCAACATCGCTGCTGGGTGTTCATCTGGAGGGACCGTACATCTCGAAAGAGAAGAAAGGCGCTCATTCAGAGGAACACATAAGACCACCTTCAGAGGAGGAACTGAGCGAGATCGATTCTCCGGCGAAGATGCTCACCTTCGCACCTGAGATAGAAAGCTCCGAACTTCTTTTGAAACTTGTGGAAAGAGACATCGTTCTCTCTGCGGGACACTCCATCGCAGATTTTGAGGAGTTCATGAAATTCTACAAAGAGGGTGTCAAAAGAATCACACATTTTCCGAACGGGTTGAAACCTCTTCATCATAGAGAGATAGGAATCACTGGAGCGGGGCTTTTGCTGGACGATGTGAAGCTGGAGCTCATCTGCGACGGGGTGCATCTCTCCAGAGAGATGGTAAAGCTCGTCTACAAAGTGAAAAAGGCGGACGGAATCGTTCTGGTCACAGATTCTATATCTGCGGCGGGGCTCAAAGACGGAACGACCACCCTGGGAGATCTTGTGGTGAAGGTGAAAGGCGGTGTTCCAAGGCTTGAAGACGATACGCTCGCGGGAAGCACGCTCCTCTTCTCGCAGGCCGTGAAGAACTTCAGAAAGTTCACAGGGTGTTCCCTTACAGAACTTGCGAAAGTGTCCTCGTACAACAGCTGTGTTGAACTGGGACTGGATGACAGAGGAAGAATAGCCGAAGGAACGAGGGCGGATCTTGTTCTTCTCGATGAAAATCTGAACGTGGTGATGACGATCAAAGATGGTGAGGTAGTTTTTAAAAGAAATTCAAGTTGAAGGTTTCATGGAAATGAATATTCTATCAAGCACCTCTTGAGGAGATCTCTCTATCCTGTGTTTTTAGATTTGAATTTGTGGTACCTAAGTGGTATACTATCAGTAGCTTTATGTTAAGACAAAACGAAAATTCTCCCTCAGAGTTCCTGCGCTGTCTGAATCACCGTCAAACCGCCCAGTACGGGAGGTGAAAGAATGGAAAGGGAAAAAGTGATCGAGATATGTGATGGAGTTTATTGGGTTGGTGTAAAAGACTGGAATCGCAGGATTTTTGATGCATTAATTCCTCTGCCACATGGAACTTCGTACAACTCCTATCTGGTTAAAGGTACAGAAAAAGTGGCTCTTATTGATACTGTGAATCAAGGTTTTGAAGAAGAGCTGGAAGAAAAATTGAATGAAATAGTCAAAGTTGAGAACATAGATTATCTCATCATGAACCACGCTGAACCAGATCATGCAGGTGCGATTCCTTACATCATGAAGAAGAACACAAAATTACAACTAATCGCTACTGAAAAAGGTTCGAAAATGGCATCGATATATTACTCCGTCCCACCTGAAAGGATAAAAATAGTGAAAGATGGCGAAACAATCGATCTGGGTGGAAAGAGATTGAGCTTCATAGAAGCTCCTTTCCTTCACTGGCCCGAGACCATGTTCACTTACCTGGAAGAAGATAAGATCCTGTTTCCATGTGATTTCTTTGGTGCACACACGGCTTTTGGATTTTATGACAGCGACGTGGAAGATATAATGAGCCATGCGAAGAGATACTTCGGAGAAATAATGATGCCTTTCCGGATCATGGGTAAGAAAGCTCTAGATAAGATCAAAGGACTCAACATAAAAATCATAGCTCCGAGTCATGGGCCGATTTACAGGAATCCAGAAAAGATCCTCGATGCTTACAGAAAATGGACTAATGGTGAGACAAGAGAGAAGGCTATCGTTCTGTACGTGAGCATGTGGGGCTCGACAGAAAAGATGATAAAAACTGTCTCGGATACGTTGATATCCGAAGGAATAGAGGTGAGTCTGTACAACCTTGCACTTGCGGATATTGGAGATGTTGCAAAAGATCTTGTCGATACAAGGGCTTTGATCTTTGGTTCTCCCACCGTTCTCGGATCCATGCATCCTGTGGCGATATTCGGTGCCTATCTCTTGAAAGCATTGAAACCTCCCATTAAATATTGCGTTGTTCTCGGTTCCTACGGCTGGGGTGGAGGATCTGTGAAAGAAGCGTTGGATATGTTGGCTTCCACAAAAGTAGAAGTTGTAGGAGAACTGGAGGTTAACGGTCCGCCCACCACAGAAGATTATGAAAAGCTCAGGAAAATATGTAAGGATCTGGTGGTAAAAATAAAGGGAGATGAAAGGTATGACGGCAACTGATGTTTTGAAGGAGGAACATAGGGCTATAGAAACGATGTTGAATGTTCTTGAAAAGATCTGTAACAAACTTGAAGTCGGGGAGAAGATAAATGTTGATCATCTGGAACAGATTCTTGAATTCATCAGGATTTTTGTGGATAAATGTCACCATGGGAAAGAGGAAGATTTGCTTTTTCCAGCCATGGAGAGAGCTGGTGTACCGAAAGAAGGCGGTCCAATTGGAACCATGCTGTATGAACATGAAATAGGTAGAAATTACGTTGATAAATTATCCCATGGGATAGACGAATACAAAAAAGGAAACAACGAATCTGTGAAAGAAATCGTAGAGAACGCGAGAAATTACATATCACTTTTGAGGGAACATATCAACAAAGAAGACAACATCCTTTACGTGATTGCAGATACACATCTTTCACCCGAAAAACAAAAAGAGCTGCTGAATAGGTTTGAAAGACTCGAAGAAGAACGGATAGGAATAGGAAGGCACGAAGAATTGCACAAAGTTTTACAATTTTTAAGCAGAATTTATTTGGAAGAATAAGTTAAAAAACTTCAAAAATGTTTCATCCCAACTCCTTCACTCTCTCCCGTGTGAGGGCGGCTCTTTTTTCCCACTTGCCGGAGAGGAAGAAGAGGAGCTTCAGTGTACTTCGAAAGATGATGTCTGCGATCATTCCGATCCAGGCACCGAGAAGCCCAAGCTGGAAGTACTTCACCATCACGAAGGCGACGGGAAGCCTCACGGTCCAGATGGAGATGAAGGTGATGATCATCGGTGGAAGGGTGTTTCCCGTCCCCCTGAGGGCACCGTTCATGGTGAACTCCGTTGCCAGGAAGAACTGGAATAGCCCGATTATCTTGACGGGGAGCTTTGCGATCTCTATTATCTGTGGATCGCTGGTGAAGATGCGTATCAACGGTTCTGGAAAAAGAAAGATTACGATACCAACCGTCACCTGAAACAGAAGACTCAAGATCCATCCCTGTCGAATGACTCCAAGAACGTGTTCCTTGTTTCCCATTCCGTTGTACCTTCCAACCAGTGTGGTGATAGCGACCGAGATTCCAAACGCAGGCATGAAAGATAGAGACTCAACGTTTATACCTATTCTGTGTCCAGCGTACGCTTCAGCTCCTGCGATGAGCAGGATGTTTGCAAACATCAAAACACCTGTGGAAAAGACGAAGTTCTCTATGGCAGTTGGAAATCCAACACGGAGAATTTCTTTTTGACTGGACCACTTGGGAGGAACGAGTCCTTTTCTGAGCTGGAACTCCTCTCTTTTGAATATCACGTACGTGAGGATCCCTGCTCCCACGAATCTTGAGAGGATCGTCGCAACTGCTGCTCCTCTGACCCCCATCTCCGGGAATCCGAACTTTCCAAAGATCATGGCGTAATCGAGGAAAATGTTCAGAAAGTTCGTGAGACCGGTGACGATCATCGGGGTTCTTGTGTCACCAGCACCTCTGAGCATCGCAGAGAACACGGCCATGATGGAAAAGCCCATGGAGCCGGAAAGGATGACTTTCAGATACTCCTTCGCGGATGATTCTATTTCTCCTTCCAGATTCGGAAAGATGTTTATCAGCGCATCGGAGAGCGGTGTGAGGGCGGTGAGAATAACACCCGTGAATATGGCGAGAAAGACACTGTTCCAGGCAAGGGACCTCACAGCTTTCCTGTTGCCCGCTCCGATGGCGTTCGCTATCGTGACGGTGGCTCCCATACTGGCGGCGATCAGAACGACCTGAACCACCCAGAATATCTGGTTGGAGAGTCCCACACCGCTCATCGCTTTCCAGGAGTAGTGTCCCAAAAAGGCAGTGTCTGCCATTCCAAAGAGCATCTGAAGCACGTTTTCTCCCATGGCAGGAAGTGCCAATTTTATGAGTTCTTTTCTGATTTCTGGTACCTCTTCTTTCGGCAGGTAATTCTTGAAGAGTGAATATCTCATTCTCATCACCGGTTCTTATTCTACAACAAATAGTTCGTATGGTGAACCATTTGGTAAAATAATTGAACTGTTCTATAATTGAACTGTCAAAAAATGGGAGGTGAAGACATGGATGCTCTGGAAATATTCAGAACACTCTTTTCGCTGGTGATGAGGTTTTCCAGTTATCTTCCATCGAACGAAGAGGTCTCTGACATGAAAACAACGGAGCTCTACGCGTTCCTCTACGTGGCCCTCTTCGGCCCAAAGAAAATGAAAGAGATAGCGGAGTTTCTTTCCACAACGAAGAGCAACGTAACGAATGTGGTGGATTCTTTGGAGAAAAGAGGACTGGTCGTCAGGGAGATGGACCCCGTTGATAGAAGGACGTACCGAGTGGTCTTGACCGAAAAGGGAAAGGAAATCTTCGGAGAGATTCTTTCGAACTTCGAAAGTCTTTTGAAAAGTGTTCTTGAGAAATTTTCCGAGGAAGACTTCAAAGTGGTGAGCGAAGGATTCAATCGAATGGTGGAAGCCCTGTCGAGGGAGGGAAGGTAGCATGAGAAAGTACCTTTTCACCACAATATACGTGGTGCTGGTTTTTCTTTCGTTTCTCGTTGTTTTCTCCCTTGGAAAGATAGAGACCGGCCCTGAGGTGTTCCTTCCAGGTTACAATGGAGATCCCGAAAAGACTACGAACGAAAACGTGAAAAACCTCTTTCGTGTGAACAAGGAGTTCGGCGGTAGTTCTTCGATTGTGATCGTTGTCGAAAGCGATGAGAACTTCTTCGAAGACGCAAGGACTCTGCACGAACTCCACAGAGCTCTGGAGGAAAGAGAAGACATCTCTAGTGTTATGAGTCCTGTGAACCTTCCAAGGCTTTCTGGTTTCAGAATGGACTATTACTTCAAAGATGGGAAGATTTCAAAGGACGTATTGAACGACACAAACGCGAAGAGTTTCATCACAGAAGATGGGAAGTACGCACTTTTGAACGTGATTTTCAAAGAAGGTGTCAACGCACGGGACAAAATACCCGAGATAAAAAGGCTCGTGTCCAGCTACTTCGAGAAAAATTACCTCTTTGGTGAACCGGTGATAGACAGCGCTCTTTTCAAAGAACTGGTGAGACAGACTTTTGTTTATCCCGTTTTCATGTTTCTTGTGATCTTTCTTCTCTTCTATTATCAGTTGAGATCCTTCAGAGCGGCGATCTTTTCTTTGATAGTTCCTGTGCTGGCCACGTTTTTTGTGTTCGCTGTGTTTTTCGCTATGGGGAAGAGTCTCAACACCATGACCGTGATGACCATCACCTTCCTTCTCATCATCGGCTCTGCGTACGGGCTTCACTTCTACAACGCGCTGTTCAGGTTCAACGATAAAAGAGAGGCGGTAAAGCACATCTTCAAACCCATACTCTTTTCGATGCTCACCACTGCAGCGGGATTCATGTCTTTCATTTTCATCGATATAAGGGCGTTCAGAGAACTCGGAATTCTGGTTTCTTCTGGACTCGCTGTTGTGGTGCTTGTGATATTCACATCAGGTGTGGAGATCTTCAGAAACTACACTCCAAAGAGAACTCCGAGGAACTTTGGGATGAAATACGTGGGAAGAAAGATCGCTTTGATCGTCCTCGTTGTTTTCCTGGTGATGGCAGCTCTTTCACCGTTTCTGCTCAAAAGAGTACAGGTGGGTTCAGATATGGTGTCCTATTTTGACAGGGATTCCGAACTCAGAAAGGCTTACGACCTCATTGTGGAAAAGTTCAACACGAGAGAGCCGATCTATCTGGTGCTGGAAAAAAATGTTCCGTTCGTTGGAACAGATTCCAAAATTTTGAAAGAGCTGATCGAAAAGATAGAAAAGAGCGAGTACGTCTCCAGTGTGGTGTTTCCTGTGGATATTCCCGTTCCGATAATGTACACGCTCTCCAGAACGAACCCGTTTCTCAAAACTTTCGTTGGAGACAAAAACAGGATAAGGTTGATCGTCAACCTCACTCCGGAAGGATACGAGCATGTGAAGAAAGTGGTAGATCTGATCAACGAAGTAGTCAGCGAAACGGGATGGTCACACTACGTGGCGGGATCCGTTCTGATCTGGAACGATATCAACGAAAGCATAATGAGATCACAGATACAGAGTATCGTTCTCGCGTCCATCCTGATTTTTGCCATGGTCTTCATCATATTCCGAAGGCCGCTCACTACACTGAGTGTGATGATACCAATCGCTTTCACGACGGTGTTCAACTTCCTGTTCATGGCCCTCTTTGGCATCAGTCTGGATGTTTCCACTTCGATCACTTCCGGTATCCTCATGGGTCTTGTGATAGACTATTCCATTCACATTGCTTCAGAAGAGAGGAGATTGAGAGATCCGTACCTTGTGGTCAAGAACGTGGGACCGTCTGTTCTCACAAACGCGCTGGGTTTGATCTCGGGATTCGCTGTTCTTCTCTTCTCCGAACTCGCGCTCTTTAAAAACATATCTCTGCTCATGATGCTCGGAATAGGTGTTGGGGCCGTTTTCACGCTGATCGTTCAGCCGATGATACTGGAAAAGAGGAAGAACTCTTGACGCTTGCGGAAGAAGATGTTAAACTATCTGAACGGAGAGGAGTGCCGAGGTGGCGGAACTGGCAGACGCGCATGACTCAGGATCATGTGGGGGTTTCCCCGTGCGGGTTCAAGTCCCGCCCTCGGCACCAGCAGAAAGCGGAGGTCTTCCCTCCGCTTTTTTTTGGAGGAAAACGGGGTGAAAGAGATCGAGCTTTTCGGAACGAAAGTTCTATCGGGGACAAGGCGGGAATTCCTGAACGCGATCGAAGAGAGAATAGAGAAAAACATCAAAACCTTCGTTGTCACCATGAACGCTTCGATTCTTTTGAAAGCCATAGAAGATGCAGGATACAGAGCAATCGTGAACTCCGCAGACCTTGTAGTACCTGATGGTTTCGGCGTTGTCTGGGCCATGAAAACCCTCACAGGGGAGACGACTGAAAGGCTGCCTGGAGTAGAGATCATGAAACACCTCTGTGAAAGATCGAAAGAAAAAGGCTGGAAGGTGTATCTTCTCGGAACGAAAAGGGAAATCGTTGAGAAGGCAAAAGAAGTGCTGGAGAGATCGGGTGTGAGAGTTGTGGGCTGTCACGACGGTTTCTTCTCCGAAAAAGAATCACCGAAAATCGTTGAAGATATAAACAAAAATTCAACCGATCTTCTCTTCGTCGGAATGGGTGTTCCGCGTCAGGAGGAGTGGATATACAAGAACTTTCCACAGCTGAACGTGAAGCTCGCCATGGGAGTTGGAGGATCCATAGACGTCGTATCGGGCAAAAAGAAACGCGCACCAGAATGGGTTCAGAGGATGAACCTGGAGTGGCTTTACAGGTTTTTCCAGTCTCCTTTGAGTAAAAGAAAGGTACCGGTGCAGGTTTCAAAGTTCGTCTTTTTCGTTTTGAGAGAAAAATTGAAAAACAGAAACTGAAGGCTCTTTGATTCAAAGAGCCTTTATTTTTAAATGTCGGGAGGTGTTCCCATGGAGTTCGAAGGAGCGGTTACCAAGGTCAGTGGATGGAGATGGTTCCTGCTGGCACTTCAGCACTTCGTTGCCATGTTCGGTGCCACCGTTCTGGTTCCTCTCATCACTGGACTCGATCCTCTTGTGGCGCTTCTCACCGCGGGAATCGGCACACTCATATTCCATTTTGTAACAGGCGGGATTGTACCGGTTTTTCTCGGGTCGAGCTTTGCCTTCATCGCTCCGATTCTGGCAGTGAAAGAGATCTATGGAGATCTCGCCTACGCGACGGGCGGAATATTCGTGGCGGGTCTGTTCTATGTTCTGTACGCTTTGATAGTGAAGGCGGTTGGTCCGGAAAAGGTGAAAAAGATTCTCCCTCCCGTTGTCACCGGAAGTATGATCATGGTGATAGGGCTCACGCTCAGCCCCGTTGCCATCCAGATGGCATCGAGTGATTGGCCGCTTGCCCTCATCGTCATAGCCACTGTCGTTTTCGTTTCAACCATGACAAGAGGCTTCTTCAGCATGGTTCCGGTGATCACAGGAGTCGTCGTTGGATACGTCGCAGGACTCTTCATGGGAAAGATCGATACCAGTGCGATAGTGAGCACACCTCTCTTCAGCGTACCAAAAGTAATGCTTCCGAAGTTCGACTACGGAGCGATATTCATGATCGTTCCGGTGACTCTCGCTACCTTCATGGAACATCTTGGAGATATCACCACCAACGGGGCGGTTGTCGGTAAGAATTTCTTCGACAAGCCCGGTCTTCACAGAACACTCCTCGGTGATGGACTCGCAACTGCTGTGGCCGGCCTTCTTGGAGGTCCTGCGAACACCACTTACAGTGAAAACACGGGAGTGCTGGCCCTCACGAGGGTGTACGATCCTTCCGTCCTCAGAGGAGCCGCTCTTGTGGCAATATTCGCCGCCTTCGTGTCGAAGTTCGGGGCTATCCTCCAGACAATCCCTCAGGCGGTGATGGGAGGAGTGAGTCTCATCCTCTTCGGTATGATCACCTCCGTCGGTGTGAGAACCATGGTGAATGCAGAGGTGGATTTCTCCAAGCCAAGAAACCTCATGATCACCGCTCTGATGCTCACTGTTGGTATCGGTGGAGCGGTCTTGAAGGTAGGAAGAGTGGAGCTGAAAGGAATAGGGCTTGCCGCCCTCGTCGGTATCTTCCTGAATCTGATCCTTCCAGATAGAGATTGAGCCATCGTGATACAATCGAAATGAGGAGGTGGTAATCGATGGAGAACTTCGTCTTCCACAATCCCACGAAGATCGTCTTTGGAAGAGGAACGATTCCAAAAATAGGAGAAGAGATAAAGAACGCGGGAATCAAAAAGATCCTTTTCCTATACGGTGGCGGATCGATAAAGAGAAACGGTGTCTATGATCAGGTTGTCGATTCACTGAAAAAGCACGGAATAGAGTGGGTAGAAGTATCTGGTGTCAAGCCGAATCCGGTTCTCTCCAAGGTCCACGAAGCCGTTGAGTTGGCGAAAAGAGAAAAGGTGGAGGCCGTTCTTGGTGTTGGTGGAGGAAGCGTTGTGGATTCTGCAAAAGCAGTAGCGGCTGGTGCTCTTTACGAAGGCGACATATGGGATGCTTTTATCGGTAAATACCAGATCGAGAAAGCCCTTCCTATTTTCGACGTGCTCACAATCTCGGCGACAGGAACGGAGATGAACGGTAACGCTGTGATAACGAACGAGAAAACGAAGGAAAAATATGGAGTGAGTTCGAAGGCTCTCTATCCAAAAGTATCCATAATCGATCCTTCTGTTCAATTCACTCTTCCAAAAGAACAAACAGTTTATGGAGCGGTGGATGCGATCTCACACATCCTCGAGTACTATTTCGATGGGAGCAGTCCTGAGATCTCCAACGAAATAGCGGAAGGTACTATCAGAACGATCATGAAAATGACAGAAAGGTTGATAGAAAAACCGGATGACTACGAAGCAAGGGCAAATCTCGCGTGGTCTGCAACGATCGCCCTCAATGGAACGATGGCAGTCGGAAGAAGGGGCGGAGAGTGGGCTTGCCATAGGATTGAGCACTCCCTCAGCGCTCTTTACGATATTGCACACGGAGCGGGTCTCGCCATTGTGTTTCCGGCGTGGATGAAGTATGTGTACAGAAAGAATCCTGCGCAGTTCGAAAGGTTTGCGAAAAAAATCTTCGGATTTGAGGGTGAGGGAGAGGAACTGATCCTGAAAGGGATAGAAGCTTTCAAAAACTGGCTGAAGAAGGTAGGAGCTCCTGTGTCCCTCAAAGATGCGGGAATCCCAGAAGAAGACATAGACAAGATCGTGGACAACGTCATGCTTCTTGTGGAAAAGAATCTGAAACCTAAAGGAGCGAGTTTGGGAAGAATAATGGTGCTCGAAAGAGAAGACGTTCGTGAAATATTGAAATTAGCGGCGAAATGAAATAAAATATGAAGATGGAAGGACGCGGAGGCGTGTCCGAACTGGCTAAGGAGCCGGTCTCGAAAACCGGTGGGCCGTGAGGCCCTTGTGGGTTCGAGTCCCACCGCCTCCGCCATTTTTTTGTATAACAGAACAGGGGGTACGAGAGATGGAGATAGAAGCCGTCGAAAAGGAAGCCATCGAGAAATTATCGAAGATATCGAACGTTCAAGAGCTGGAAAGTTTCAGGATAGAATTTCTCGGGAAGAAAGGAAAAATCACTGGCTTGATGAAAAACCTCAAGAATCTCCCACCTGAAGAAAGGCCTGCCTACGGTAAAAGAGTGAACGAACTCAGAGAGAAGATAGAAAAACTCTTCGAAGAAAAGAGACAGCAAATCCAAAGGATACTCGAACAGGAAAAGATGGAAAAAATGAGAATAGACGTCACAGTACCGGGGGCAAGGAGGAAACTTGGACATTCTCACCCTGTTCTGAAGGTTATGGAAGAGATAGAGAGAATCTTTGTATCGATGGGATTCGATGTAGTGGAAGGACCGGAGATCGAAACAACCTGGCACAACTTCGACGCACTGAACACACCGGAATGGCATCCAGCCAGGGACGAACACGATTCTTTCTACATAACGGATGATCTCCTTCTCAGAACTCACACTTCTCCCGTTCAGATCAGAACAATGCTCGAGAGAAAACCTCCCATCGCTATCATATCACCCGGAAAAGTTTACAGAAGAGACTACGATGCAACGCACCTTCCCATGTTTCACCAGGTGGAAGGGTTGCACGTAGATAGAGATCTCAGCGTGGCTCATTTGAAATTCACCCTCGAAGAGTTCGCTCGAAGAATGTTCGGCGAGAGTGCGAAGGTGCGTTTGAGGCCGAGCTTTTTCCCGTTCACGGAACCGAGTTTTGAGGTGGATGTCTATCTTTCCGGGTACGGATGGTTGGAGATTCTGGGAGCAGGCATGGTCGATCCGAACGTTTTTTTGAATGTAGGATACGATCCGGAAGAATGGACGGGTTACGCGTTTGGAATGGGAGTGGAAAGAATCGCCATGCTGAAGTACGGCATAACAGACATAAGAGAGTTTGTCAGAAACGACGTGAGATTTCTCAGCAGCTACTGATGGGGGTGTGATGAGGTGAGAGTTCCCGAGTCTTGGCTCAGAGAATTCGTAGATCTCGACTGGGACATTGAGCAAATAGCGGAAAAACTCACTTTTTCTGGCACGAGTGTGGAGGATATTCTGAGACCGTTCAACGTTTCCGGAGAGATAATCACAGCGAAGGTGATAGAACGCTTCGATCATCCGGCTTCAGAAAAGCTCATAGTGTGCAAGGTGGACACCGGAAAGAGAATCTACACGGTCATCACAGCCGATAAAACCGTGAACGAAGGAGACTACGTCATACTGGCTCTCGAAGGATCCACCCTGAACAACGGTCTCAGGATAGAGCCTCGTGAGTTCAAAGGGGTTATCTCGGAGGGTATGCTTTGCTCACTTGAAGAATTGGGACTTGAGGAAAAATCCGACCGGGTTTATCGTTTCCCTGAGCCCGTGGAACTCGGTGTGAACGTGGTAGAGAAATATGGACTCAACGAAAGAGTCCTGGACATAGAGATAACTCCGAACAGACCTGATTGTCTTTCGATTATTGGTGTTGCGAGAGAGCTTTCTGCCCTCAGCGGAAGGCCCTTGAAGAAGCCTCAACCCGATGTCTCTTTTGTGGATGAAGATGTTAAGTTCGATGTGGAGATAGAAGACGTGGAAGGTTGTCCCAGATACTCTGCTCGAATAATGAAAGGTGTCACCGTGAAAGATTCACCGATCTGGATGAAGGCGAGGCTCGTAGCGGCAGGGGTTCGTTCTCTGAACAACGTGGTCGACGCCACGAACTACGTGATGATCGAGCTGGGACATCCCGTTCACGCGTTCGATCTGAACAGGCTCAAAAATAAAAGAATCGTTGTGAAATCTGCAAGAGGTGGAGAAAGAGTCCTGCTACTCGATGAAAAGGAGTACGAACTGAAGGGCGGAGAGATCTTGATAACGGACGGTGAGAACGTCCTCGCACTTGGCGGAATCATGGGAGGAATGGAATCTGGTGTGTACGATGACACCAGAGATCTGGTGCTGGAAGTGGCTTACTTCGATCCTGTGAGGATAAGAAAGGCAGCCAAAGTGCTTGGAATCAGCTCTGAGTCTTCTTACAGGTTCGAACGTGGTGTGGATCCAAACGATGTGGAGCTCGTATCTTTGAGACTCGCAGAATTGATTCAAAAGCTGGCCGGAGGCCATGTTCTCAAGAAATTCTGGGATGTTTATCCTCGAAAGATAGAGCCCAAAAAGGTGATGCTCAGAAAAGCCAGGATCGAAAAGATACTGGGAACGAAAGTTGAAGAGCCGGGCGATATTCTCAGACGACTTGAATTCCAGGTGGAAGACAGAGGAGACAGTTACGAAGTCCTTGTTCCCACCTTCAGGCCCGATGTTGAAAGGGAGATAGACCTCATAGAAGAGATAGGAAGGATTTACGGGTACGAAAAAGTCGAGTCGAAAGTGATAAGCGTTCCCGCGGTAAACCGCGGCTGGGGCGAGAAACAGCTCTTCAGAAAGGAAATTTCTCAATTCATGAAAGGAATGGGATTCGATGAAGTGGTGACCTTCTCCTTTGTGGACTCCCAGAAGGTTAAAAAGTGGCCTCTGGTGGACAGAGAACCCATAGCTCTCTCCAACCCAATCGCTTCAGATATGGACGTAATGAGGACGTCACAGTTTTACAGCCTGATACAAGTGCTCGCTGAAAATTTCAAGAGGCAGAACAGAGATCTGAAGCTCTTCGAGATTGGAAAGATTTACTTCAAGGAGAATGGAAACTTCAGGGAGATAGAGACACTCTCTGCCATGAGCTGTGGACTGGAAAATCCGGGAGACTACACCGATAAAAGAAGCGTGTCCTTCTACACGATCAAGGGAGTTCTCGATGAGCTCTTCTTCAGGCTCGGAGTGAACGTCGTATACAGAGCTGTAGAGATACCTGGATTGTTCCCAACCAGATCCGCTCGTATCTACGTGGAAAACAGGGAGATCGGTTTCATTGGAATGGTCGATCCAAAGCTCCTCGATGAGTACGATGTGAAGGAGGATACCTACTTCTTCGAGATAGACATGGAACTTCTGAGAGAATACGCATCGAAGAGACCCGCTTACAGGCCCACACCGAGATTTCCCGCTGTGAGAAGAGATATCTCCTTCCTGCTCCCGAAAGGATTTGAGTCTGTGAAGATCATCGAACTTTTCAAAAAGAGCGGAGGAGATCTGGTGGAGGAAGTGGGAGTGTTCGACATCTATGAGGGTAAAGGGATCCCGGAAAATATGGTGAGCGTTACCTTATATGTGGTGTTCAGACATCCAGAAAGAACCCTGACCGATGAAGAGGTGAATAAAATCTTCGAAGAGATGGTGCAGAAAGCAGAACGAGAATTTGGAATAAGAAGGAGATTCTGAAATTAAAATGAAGAGGGGCTAACGCCCCTCTTCTGTTTTCACATTGAGCAGTCCTCTGAGTATCATTTCCTGGATGTTTTGAAGCAGTCTCTTATCCTTTGGAACGTCTCCGAACGAATTGACTATCAGTTCCGCAGCGGCCCGGGAATCGAGATCTTTGTAAACGTAGTTTTGTTTCTTCCCTTCTTCTATGAGTTCTTCGACTCGCTTTATGAAGCTTTCATAACGTTCTCTGAGTTTCGACCATTTTTCTTCTTCGAATCTGACGGTCGATTTTTCTTTCTCGATGATTTCGTTCAAAACGGTTTTATTCAGGACAAAATCAACGTAGGACTTCAGAAACTTCTTTATCTTCGCAAAGTAAGAATTCGTCTCTTCGGTGACGGCGAAAAGATGGCTCTCCAGCTCCTCGAGTGCTTCTCTCCAGACTTCTTCGAAGAGTTTGTCTTTGCTCGGAAAATAGTAGTAGATGAGGGCCTTCTTCACACCGGCCTCACGTGCGATTTCTTCCATACTTACTCCATCGTAGCCGTATTTTGAGAATGCCTTCCTCGCCGCTTCGAGGATTTTCCTCCTTGTTTCGGAGCTCAATTCAATCCCTCCACATCAGTCCCTGTAGCGTTTATCCACTGCGAGGAGTTTTTCTTTGTCTGCGTACCTCCTCATTCTCACTTCGTAGCTGTAAACTCCTCTGTTGGCAGGATAGATCTCGGAGTAACCTTCTTCGTACCAGAGTTTGTCTGCGTATTTCTTCCATTCGGCTGCGAGTTTGTCCAGTTCGGGCGCGAGATCTGTGATGACCCTTTCGGATCCCTCGTGCTGTGGTTTTGCGTTGAAGGCTCTCACCATGGCTCTGAAGACTTTCGGGTTGTCAATTATCGGACACGGTCTGAAGAGATTGTCGCTGTAAGGGATCATCCTCTTGTAGGCTTCGAAGAACGGTGATCTCAAGATGTCGATGAGTTTTTTCTCACGAATGCTGTCCACCGCGAACTGCTGGAAGACACAGGGTTCTACATAGCCTTTCGCGTTTATGTGGAGGTACTTGGCACCTGCTGCGAGACAGCCATTGGTGAGGAACCCGTGGTTCCAGAAGTCGGCAACGAAAGCGAATCTTCCGCTGAGTCTGAGCTGTTCGAGTTTGTGGAATCTTTCGTATCTCTGCTGTGGTGTGGGAACGAGGTCCATCGTTGGATTCATTCCCACGGGCATGAACTGGTAAACCCACACGTAAGAAACTCCCTGTTCTTCGAGAAAGTCCCAGAATTCATCTTTCATTATGGTATCGTGGTTCATTCGTGTTGCCGTCACAGAAGCTCCGAAGATCACACCATGTCTTCTGAGCCTTTCCCAGGCTTCGAGGACTCTCTTGAATATTCCCCTTCCTCTTCTCCAGTCTGTGTCGGTTTCAAATCCTTCCACAGATATGGAGACCGTCACATTTCCAAGTTCTGCGAGTTTCTTAGCGGTTTCTTCTTTTATCAGAGTTCCGTTGCTGTAAACGAGGAAGTAGCTGTCTTTGAACTCTTCGAATATGTCCATCAGGTGAGGCCAGAAGAAGGGCTCACCACCGGTGATGATGAAGAAGTATATTCCCAGGTCGTTGGCCTGTTTCAAGATGTCTCTGACTTCATCGTGGGAGAGCTCGTATTTTCTACCGTAAAGTCCCGCATAGCACCCAACACAGTTCAGATTACAAGCGTATGTGGGGCTCAGAACGAGGAGTTTTGGGAGCACCGTTTTGTACTCGTGCATCTTTTCCTGCCTGATAGGTTCTCCGAGAGCGAACTCGTTGATGATCAGGTTGTTTATAACCCCTTCAACACACCTTGGACTTGCTTTTTTGAAAACGTTCACCCATGACATCACCATGGGATGTCTTTCTTTTGCGAGGTCAGCCAGTTTTCGAAGGCCGCTCTTCGCGGGCTCCTTCGTGAACATACTCAGGGTACCGAAGATTTTTCCAAGAGTTTCCACTTCAGCGTTTCTGACAAATGAGCCAACGAGTTTTCCCGCCTGACGATAGATCATTCCTTTGATTCCACCTACTGCCATCCAACCACCTCCATATTTTTTTACTTACCGGTCGGTAAAAATATTCTATGCACACATAATAACAATCGAGTTTCATTTAAGTTACTTTATGTTGTACCGTTCTTTGTTCAGGAAACAAATAGCTTCGTCTTTTTCGTGCTCTCTCAGCAAGTAGTAAGCCTTGCAACCTCCACCGCATTCGTTCAGGATGGGACACTGCTGGCAGGAAGCCGGGGAAGGAATGGGAGTGTATTCGTGCCAGATTTCCGAGAATTTCTTTTCTCTAACGTTCCCCATGTAGAATTCCTTTCTGTATCTGAAGTGCCCACAGGGGACGACTGTGCCATCGGCCAGAACCGATGCATGTGTGATTCCTGCGGAACACGGCTTTCCTGATATAGATTCTTCCACGTAAAATGTCAAATGGTTTTTGTAATTTTCTATCACTCCAAGGACGTGTTTTATAGCCACTCTCCACTCCTCGGGATTCATATCCAGTTCTCTTGCATGGATCATGCCCCTTCCAACCGGTATGAACCTATCCACATACAAAGCATTAACTCCCAATTCCAGTGCGAGTTTTACCATATCTTCGAACTTTCTCCAGTTTCTCTTGTTTATCACGTTCAAAATGGTGACCTGAAACCCTTCATCCACGAAGTTTTTGATGCCTTGAACTGCTCTTTTGAAGTTTCCGGTTCCTCTCACAAAGTCGTTGGTCTCAGGATCTGGTCCTTCAAGGGAAACTCCAATAAGCACGTCGGGATTGGCCTTCTTTATTTTCTGTACCATTTCCTTGGTGGCGAGCGAACCGTTGGTGTTGATCATGAGACGCTGTCCGACCTCTTTTCCGAAGGCAAGAATATCCAGTATTTGAGGGTGAAGAAGAGGTTCGCCACCCACAATATCGAGAGCCCAGGTGCCCAATTCTTTCATATCGAGTATCAGTTCCTTTATTTCTTCGAAACTCAGCTCTTCAGGATGTGGTTTTCCGGCCTCGCAGTAGCAGTGTTTACATCTGAAGTTGCATCGCAGTGTCAGTTCGTATTCCACAATAAAAGGTGGGTTTCGCATCCAATCACCTCCAGGATAGATTTTAACCCTGGAGACGTTTTATTACATTCTCCGGGTTTTAATTGTAATGATCCATACAAGTCCAATTAAAGGTTTGGGGTTAGAATCAAAAACGAGGTGATGCCTCTTGGAGAAGAAAGTATCCAGAAATCCCCGTGTTTTATCGCAGATAGATTTGCTCAAATTGATGACCGATGGAGATGAAAGTGCTCTCAGGGAAATAAAGAGACGTTTGGGCCTTGACGAGAAGAAAGAAAGAGATAACGATGAAAAGCAGAAAGTTTCCGATAAGATTTGAAAACTTTTCCTTATCCGTGGATGGTAAAAGTGTGCTTGAGAATATTACTCTTTCCTTTGTTGAAGGAATGAACGTCCTTTACGGCCCAAGAGGATCTGGGAAATCTTCCCTCCTCAGATCAATTGTCAAGTTGAACACCGAAATATTCAATGAGATTTCCAGAAGCGGTTCCGTCTATTTGTTCGATCAAAACGTTGAGGATCTTGATGACATTTACGTTAGAAAAAACGCTCTGTATCTCGATACGAGCTTCATCGATGCGATGAACCAATACACATTCGATGAATTTCTTAAACTCGCTCTGAAAAGAAAGATTTCTCTGGAGAATTTTTCCGAGAAACTCGATGATCTTGGAATACTGAAGATGCTCGTCCGCGGTCAAAAGACCCCCCTTTCTGTGTTTTCGCCTGCCGAAAAGATCTCCCTCCTTCTTTTCATTCTCGAGCAGAAAAAGCCTCGCGTTATTTTAATGGACTGTCTGCTGGATCACCTGGACGATGAAAATCTGGAGAAGATAATGGACATGTTCCTCAAGATGAAGGAAGAACGAACTTTTGTCATATCCACCCGCATTCTTCAGAGGTTTCTCTACATCGCCGATTTGTTGGTGATACTGAATAATGGTAGAATCAATTATACGGGGAGTCCAAAGGATTTTGTTTTGAGAATGTGACTCCTCACTTTTGACTTCGAGGTGATCGTATGGTCCTGACGGTGACCCTCAATCCCGCTTTAGACAGGGAAATTTTCATAGAAGATTTCCAGGTGAACAGGCTGTACAGAATAAGAGATCTTTCTAAAACTCAAATGTCCCCAGGTGGAAAGGGTATAAACGTTTCTATAGCTCTTTCCAAATTGGGAGTGCCGTCAGTCGCCACCGGATTCGTGGGTGGGTACATGGGAAAGATTCTTGTGGAAGAATTGAGAAAAATTTCAAAGCTGATCACAACGAATTTTGTTTACGTGGAGGGAGAAACGAGGGAAAACATCGAAATAATCGATGAAAAGAATAAAACAATAACCGCTATCAATTTTCCCGGTCCGGATGTTACGGATATGGATGTGAATCACTTTCTGAGAAGATACAAGATGACGCTTTCGAAAGTCGATTGCGTTGTTATATCGGGGAGTATTCCACCGGGAGTAAACGAGGGAATATGCAACGAACTGGTGAGACTCGCGCGTGAAAGGGGAATCTTTGTTTTTGTCGAACAGACTCCCAGATTGCTTGAAAGAATTTATGAGGGTCCAGAATTTCCCAACGTCGTGAAACCAGATTTGAGAGGTAATCATGCTTCTTTTCTTGGTGTTGATTTGAAAACCTTTGACGATTACGTGAAACTCGCCGAAAAGCTCGCCGAAAAATCGCAGGTTTCCGTGGTGTCATACGAAGTGAAGAACGATATTGTTGCAACAAGAGAAGGGGTCTGGCTTATAAGATCCAAAGAAGAAATAGACACATCACATCTTCTGGGTGCGGGAGACGCATATGTAGCTGGTATGGTCTATTACTTCATTAAACACGGAGCCAACTTCCTCGAAATGGCAAAATTTGGTTTTGCCTCCGCACTGGCTGCCACTAGAAGAAAGGAAAAATACATGCCCGACCTTGAGGCGATAAAGAAGGAATACGATCACTTCACCGTAGAGAGGGTGAAGTAAATGAGGGTAAAGGATGCCGTCATCTATGATATTTCCGCTGTTTTTGAAGATGAAACGGTTGAAACAGTGATAAAGCTTCTTTCCAGACAGAACCTCTCAGGAGTTCCTGTTGTCGACCATGATATGAGAGTAGTGGGTTTTGTCAGCGAGAGCGATCTCATAAAGGCCCTTGTGCCCAGTTATTTCTCGCTTTTGAGATCTGCTTCGTTCATTCCAGACACCAACCAGCTGATAAGAAACGTAGTCAAAATAAAAGACAGACCCGTGTCTGATTTTATGAACAAGCCTCCCGTTGTTGTGAAAGAAGACGATCCTCTTATCGTAGCAGCTGATTATCTCATAAGACACGGCTTTAAATCGCTTCCTGTTGTTGACGAAGCTATGCAGCTCGTTGGTATAGTGAGAAGAATAGATATTCTGAGGGTAGTTTCGGAGGGAAAGCTTGAGATATGAAAACTGTCAGGATAGAGACCTTCGGCTGTAAGGTGAATCAGTACGAAAGTGAATACATGGCTGAACAGTTAGAAAAAGCCGGGTACGTGGTTTTACCCGACGGGAATGCTGCTTACTATATAGTGAACTCTTGTGCCGTTACCAAGGAAGTCGAGAAGAAAGTGAAGAGATTGATAAAGAGCATCAGAAACAGGAACAAGAACGCAAAAATCATCCTCACTGGATGTTTTGCCCAGCTTTCTCCGGATGAGGCAAAGAATCTTCCGGTGGACATGATTCTGGGAATCGATGAGAAAAAACACATAGTGGATCATATTAACTCCTTGAATGGCAAACAACAGGTTGTTGTATCTGAACCCGGCAGACCCGTTTACGAGAAAGTGAAAGGAAGTTTCGAAGACAGAACCCGTTCTTACATAAAGGTTGAAGACGGGTGTGACAACACCTGCACCTACTGTGCTATCAGGTTGGCCCGTGGCACAAGAATCAGAAGTAAGCCGCTCGAAATATTCAAAGAGGAATTCGCGGAAATGGTAATGAAAGGTTACAAAGAGATCGTAATAACCGGTGTCAACCTTGGAAAATACGGTAAAGACATGGGTTCTTCCCTAGCTGAGCTTCTGAGGATCGTGGAAGAAATTCCTGGAGATTATCGTGTGCGTCTCAGCTCCATAAATGTGGAAGACGTGAACGACGAAATTGTGGAGGCTTTCAAGAGAAACCCCAGACTGTGTCCGCATCTTCATATTTCGGTTCAGAGCGGATCCGACGATGTGTTGAAAAGGATGGGAAGAAAATACAGAATCTCTGATTTCATGCGTGTTGTTGACAAATTGAGAAGTATCGATCCAGATTTTTCAATAACAACGGACATAATCGTTGGTTTCCCTGGAGAAACGGATGCCGACTTCCAGAGAACTCTTGAACTGGTGGAGAAAGTGGAGTTCAGCAGAGTACACATTTTCCGATTCTCACCACGCCCCGGAACTCCAGCGAGCAGAATGGAAGGCGGTGTTCCCGAATCGAAGAAGAAAGAGCGTCTGGATGTTTTAAAAGAGAAAGCGAAAGATGTTTCTATCAGGTACAGGAAGAGAATCATTGGGAAAGAAAGAAAAGTACTCGCTGAGTGGTACGTTATGAAAGGTGTTCTTTCTGGCTATGACGAGTACTACGTGAAGCACGAGTTTGTAGGAAATAGAGTGGGAGAATTTCATAGTGTGAGGGTGAAATCCCTTTCAGAAGAGGGAGTGATTTCCTGTCGTGCTGATATGGTGGAGGGGAAAGTTCCGGCGCGCGGATGAAATTTCACTGGATTTCTCTCTGTTTGAAAAGTCGCTCCAGGGAGCGGTGTATGAAACTCTGAGAACTTACAGTAGGGTCCCGTTTGCGGCTTACAAACATTACACCAGGCTGAAAAGATCTGCCAATTTCTTTAATCTTCCTCTTTCTCTGAGTTTCGATGAATTTACAAAAGTGCTGAAGACGGGGGCTGATGAGTTCAAACAAGAAGTGAGAATCAAGGTCTATCTTTTCCCTGATTCCGGGGAGGTTCTCTTTGTGTTCTCACCGCTCAATATACCAGACCTGGAGACAGGAGTCGAGGTGAAAATATCGAACGTTCGAAGAATACCGGATCTTTCTACTCCACCAGCTCTAAAAATAACTGGACGTACCGACATAGTGCTTGCAAGAAGGGAAATAGTGGACTGCTACGATGTGATTTTGCTCGGTTTGAACGGGCAGGTCTGCGAAGGAAGCTTCAGCAATGTGTTTCTGGTGAAAGAAGGCAAATTGATCACACCTTCGCTCGACAGTGGTATTCTGGATGGCATCACACGGGAAAACGTTATAAAGCTCGCAAAAAGTCTCGAGATACCTGTTGAAGAAAGAGTAGTGTGGGTGTGGGAACTGTTCGAAGCGGATGAAATGTTTCTCACACACACAAGTGCGGGAGTGGTTCCTGTCAGAAGGTTGAACGAGCACTCGTTTTTCGAGGAAGAGCCAGGACCTGTGACAGCGACTTTGCTGGAGAACTTTGAGCCTTTTGTCTTAAATCTGGAGGAAAACTGGGTGGGAATATGATTCTTCTCAGACAGCTGCTTGATGAGCTTTCCACCAAACAACCTCTTTTTTTTGAATTGAAGATAAAGATGCTCCTTTCTGAATGGGACAAGATAGTTGGACCTGTGATAGCGAGGCACACGAAGGTGGAAAAAGTGGAGAACGGGACAGTTTACGTTGTTTGCGATGATTCGCTGTGGATGACGGAACTCACCATGCAGAAAGATCGCTTGCTCAAAATTCTGAATGAAAGATCGGGCAAAGAACTGTTCAGAGATATAAAGTTCAGGAGGGGAAAAGTAGATGGAAAAGTACTCCGCTGAAAGTATAAAGGTTTTAAAAGGACTGGAACCTGTCCGAATGCGACCCGGAATGTACATAGGATCCACGGGCAAACGTGGATTGCATCACCTCGTGTACGAAGTGGTTGACAACAGTGTTGATGAGGCACTCGCTGGATACTGTGACTGGATACGTGTGACTCTCCATGAAGATGGAAGTGTGGAAATCGAGGACAACGGAAGGGGAATCCCCGTTGACATACATCCGGAAGAGGGAAGAAGCGCTCTGGAAGTGGTTTTCACGGTTCTTCATGCGGGCGGAAAATTCTCCAAGGATTCCTACAAGATAAGCGGTGGCCTGCACGGTGTTGGTGTATCGGTGGTGAATGCTCTTTCGGAGTGGCTGGAAGTGCGGGTACATCGTGACGGGAAGATCTACAGACAAAGATACGAAAGGGGTAAACCGGTCACACCTGTGGAAGTGATAGGAGAAACCGATAAGCACGGCACGATCGTTCGATTCAAACCCGATCCCCTCATATTTTCGGAGACAGAGTTCGATCCCGACATACTCGAACACAGATTGAGAGAGATAGCTTTCCTAGTACCAGGACTCAAAATAGAATTCGAAGACAGAATAAACGGAGAGAAGAAAACCTTCAAATTCGATGGAGGCATAGTGGAGTATGTGAAGTATTTGAACCGTGGGAAAAAAGCTCTACACGATGTGATACACATAAAGAGAACGGAAAAAGTGAAAACAAAAAATGGTGAAGATGAAGTGATAGTGGAGATCGCCTTTCAATACACTGATTCGTATTCCGAGGATATCGTGTCTTTTGCAAACACCATAAAAACCGTCGATGGTGGAACTCATGTTACAGCCTTTAAGAGCACCCTCACAAGACTCATGAACGAGTATGGGAAAAAACATAATTTTCTCAAGAAAGACGATTCCTTCCAAGGTGAGGATGTTAGAGAAGGCCTCACGGCGGTTATCAGTGTTTACGTGAAGAACCCCGAATTCGAAGGGCAAACAAAGTCAAAACTCGGCAACGAAGAAGTCAAGGAAGCGGTAACCAAGGCTATGAGAGAGGAACTGAAAAAAATATTCGACGCGAATCCCGAGCTCGTGAAAACAATTCTTTCAAAGATCATGAGCACCAAACAGGCAAGAGAAGCGGCAAAAAGAGCTCGGGAGATGGTGAGAAGGAAAAACGTTCTCCAAAACACAACACTTCCCGGAAAACTGGCGGACTGTAGTTCCACAAATAGGGAAAAAACAGAGCTTTTCATCGTAGAAGGTGACTCTGCCGGTGGATCAGCAAAACAGGCCAGAGACAGGGAATTTCAGGCTGTTCTTCCCATAAGAGGAAAGATTTTGAACGTGGAAAAATCATCTCTCGATAGATTACTGAAAAACGAGCAGATCAGTGACATAATTGTTGCAGTGGGAACGGGCATAGGAGACGATTTCGACGAAAGCAAGCTCAGATACGGTAGAATTATTATCATGACCGATGCCGATATAGATGGTGCACATATAAGAACTCTCCTTCTGACACTCTTCTACAGATACATGAGACCCCTCATCGAACAGGGTAGGATATACATAGCGCTCCCACCTCTCTACAGGATCAAAGCTGGAAAAGAAGAGTTCTACGTTTATAGCGACCAGGAGCTGGCGGAATACAAAGAGAAACTCCAGGGAAAAAGGATCGAAATTCAGCGGTACAAAGGACTCGGCGAGATGAACCCTGAACAGCTCTGGGAAACAACGATGAATCCGGAAACGAGAAAAATCATAAGGGTAACTATAGAAGATGCCGAAGAAGCGGATAGACTCTTTGAAATTCTTATGGGTAACGATCCATCCAGTAGAAGGGAGTTCATAGAAAGACACGCTTTGAAAGTGAAAGAGCTGGATATCTAGTCATGAGGTCCTTGAGGGTCCTTTTCATCACAATGATTGTTCTTTACATTCTGTTCTTTGTGAATTTCACTTTACAGAATCGCAGAGAACGTGTGAAGGTCCCGGAGGGAGTGTATTCATATTTGATAGAAAATTTTAACATTTCTCCAAAAAGTATTATAATAGATTCGAAAAAGGCTATAGGGATAGTTTTCTATGAAGGGAATTACTATTTGTGCGCTGAAGATGGGAGCTTGGTAGCTTCGTTATCGAAAAAGGACCTATTCAAATTCTACCCAGTGTTTCTGGAAGTTAAGCTTGAAGGGCTTCGACTTTCAAAGAGCGACAGGGAAATTCTGGAGATGTTGATTCCGATTTTGAAAAGTTCTGTAGTGTCCGCCGTTCTTTTTGACTCAAAAGAAGTTGTTCTGCTGAAGGGATCCAGAATCATGTTTGAAGAGTGGAAGGATCTTGTTGAAAATTTTCAAGTGATAATGGAGCAATTTGATGGATTAAAAGTGAAGGAAGAGTATTTTCTGACAGAGGATGGGAGACTGATGTGGATAAGGGGTGATTGACTTGTCAAGAACTGTCTTTTATACCTCGATTGATATAGGTTCACGATACATAAAAGGACTCGTTCTCGGAAGACGTGACCAAGAGTGGGAGGCACTGGCCTTTTCAAGTGTGAAATCGAGAGGATTGGATGAGGGTGAGATAAAAGACGCCATCGCTTTCAAAGAATCTGTGAACACCCTTCTTAAAGAACTTGAAGAGCAGTTGCAAAAATCATTGAGAAGTGATTTTATAATATCCTTCAGCAGCGTGAGTTTTGAGCGAGAAGACACCGTGATCGAAAGGGACTTCGGTGAAGAGAAACGATCTATCACCCTGGACATCTTGAGCGAAATGCAATCGGAAGCCCTTGAAAAATTGAAAGAAAATGGGAAGACTCCTCTCCATATATTTTCGAAAAGATATCTCCTGGATGACGAAAGGATCGTTTTTAATCCCCTCGATATGAAAGCTTCGAAGATAGCCATCGAGTACACATCCATTGTCGTGCCTTTGAAAGATTATGAGATGTTTTACAATTTCTTGCAGGATACCGTTAAAAGTCCATTTCAGTTGAAGTCTTCTCTCGTTTCAACTGCCGAGGGAGTTCTTACCACGCCTGAAAAGGACCGGGGAGTAGTTGTTGTGAATCTGGGGTACAACTTCACCGGGTTGATAGCGTACAAAAACGGTGTTCCCATAAAGATATCCTACGTTCCTGTGGGGATGAAGCATGTTATAAAAGATGTTTCTGCAGTTCTCGACACCTCCTTTGAAGAATCGGAAAGACTCATTATAACTCATGGAAACGCAGTTTATAACGATTTGAAAGAGGAGGAAATACAGTACAGAGGGCTCGATGGAAACACCATAAAAACGACTACTGCGAAGAAACTTTCCGTCATTATACACGCACGTCTCAGAGAGATAATGAGCAAATCCAAGAAATTTTTCAGGGAAGTTGAAGCGAAGATAGTAGAAGAAGGGGAAATAGGGATACCTGGTGGTGTGGTTCTCACCGGAGGTGGGGCCAAGATTCCACGAATAAACGAACTGGCCAGAGATGTGTTTAAATCTCAGGTGAGAACAGGTTGTTACGCGAATTCCGACAGACCATCCATCATCAATGCGGATGAAGTTGCCAATGACCCTTCCTTCGCTGCTGCGTTTGGAAATGTTTTCGCTGTTTCGGAAAATCCTTATGAGGAAACTCCGGTGAAAAGTGAAAATCCGCTGAAGAAAATTTTCAGGCTCTTCAAAGAATTGATGGAGTGAGTAGGAGGTTAAGAGTATGGGATTTGACCTTGATGTTGAGAAGAAAAAGGAAAATAGAAATATCCCTCAGGCGAACAATTTGAAGATAAAAGTCATAGGTGTAGGCGGTGCCGGAAACAATGCCATAAACAGAATGATAGAAATAGGAATACACGGTGTTGAATTTGTCGCGGTGAACACCGATCTTCAGGTACTGGAGGCTTCTAACGCTGACGTGAAGATTCAGATCGGTGAGAACATCACACGAGGCCTTGGTGCAGGGGGACGTCCCGAGATAGGAGAACAAGCTGCTCTTGAGAGCGAGGAAAAAATCAGAGAAGTGCTCCAGGATACCCACATGGTCTTCATAACTGCAGGGTTCGGAGGAGGGACGGGAACAGGTGCTTCCCCTGTCATAGCAAAGATAGCCAAAGAAATGGGAATCCTGACTGTAGCCATAGTGACGACTCCCTTCTATTTCGAAGGCCCGGAGAGACTCAAAAAAGCGATAGAGGGGCTCAAAAAACTTCGAAAACATGTGGATACCCTCATAAAGATATCCAACAACAAACTCATGGAAGAACTCCCGAGGGATGTCAAGATAAAGGATGCTTTTCTGAAGGCTGACGAGACTCTTCACCAGGGAGTGAAGGGAATCTCGGAACTGATAACGAAGAGGGGTTACATAAATCTCGACTTTGCAGACATAGAGTCGGTGATGAAGGACGCCGGTGCTGCGATCCTTGGCATAGGTGTTGGAAAGGGAGAACACAGAGCGAGAGAAGCTGCTAAGAAGGCTATGGAAAGCAAGTTGATAGAGCATCCTGTAGAAAATGCGAGTTCGATTGTGTTCAATATAACTGCTCCCAGCAATATAAGAATGGAGGAAGTGCACGAAGCAGCTATGATCATAAGGCAGAACAGCAGTGAGGACGCGGACGTCAAATTCGGTCTCATCTTCGATGATGAAGTACCCGATGACGAAATACGTGTGATCTTCATAGCTACAAGATTCCCAGATGAAGACAAGATTCTCTTCCCGGAAGGTGACATACCGGCCATTTACAGATACGGTCTGGAGGGGCTTCTTTAATGCTGAGAAGATACAGAAAATTGGGTGAAATTCTTCTGGAAAAAGGATTCATAACCAGAGAAGAGTTGGATAAGGCTCTTGAAATTCAAAAAGAGGAAAGGAAACCGCTCGGAGAAGTTCTAATTGAGACAGGGTACATCACGGAGGATCAGCTGCTGGAGGCTTTGAGTGAACAATACGGGGTTCCGATCCTGAAAGAACTTCCAAAAAACATACCACTCAACGTGGTGGGTTCTATTCCAAAGAACATCATCGAATCTCTGCACGTCATTCCTATAGAAAAGAAGGAAGACGGAACTCTTGTGGTGGTGACGGATAACGGGACGAACATTCCAAGGATCAAACAGGAGATACGTTTTCTCACAGGAAAAAATCCAGAGATTTATCTTGTGGCGAGCAGAGATTTTTCCGTTTTGTATCAAACGTATGTTCTTGGTGTCCCTCTCGAACTTTTCGAGGAGCCTTACGTTGCCATAGAAGAAACACCGGAACAAATCGAGGAAGAAGAGGAAGAAGAAAGGGAAATAGAAGAAGCTCCCATCGTCCGGCTCGTAAACAATATCGTAAACCGTGCCATAGAAATGGGAGCGAGTGATATCCATATAGAGCCGATGAAGAGAACTGTGAGAGTGAGATTCAGAATAGATGGTGTTTTGAGAAAAGTTCTTGAGTATCAAAAGCCACAGCACAACTCAGTTGTGGCACGTATCAAGATTATGAGCAGTCTAGATGTGTCGGAAAGAAGGCTTCCGCAGGACGGGAAGTTTTACACGATAAAAAGCGGTGAGCAGTACGATTTTCGCGTGTCAACCATGCCCTCTACTTTCGGAGAAAAAGTCGTGATGAGGATATTGAAGGTGTCCGATGCAAACAGACGTCTTGAAGAACTCGGCTACAGTGAATACAACTTGAAGCGAATACTATCATTACTTGAAAAACCGTACGGTATCATCCTGGTCACCGGACCAACGGGAAGCGGAAAATCCACCACGCTTGTCGCTATGATAAATTATTTGAAGAGTGAAAGTGTGAACATAGTAACAGCGGAAGACCCTGTGGAATACACCATCGAGGGGGTTACTCAGTGTCAGGTTTTCCCAGAAATAGGTCTCACGTTTGCTCGGTACCTGAGAGCATTCCTCAGACAGGACCCCGACATCATCATGGTGGGTGAGATCAGAGACAGAGAGACCGCGCAGCTTGCAGTGGAAGCCTCCCTCACGGGGCACCTGGTTTTGAGTACACTCCACACCAACACCGCTGCCGGTGCTGTCTCAAGGCTCATAGAAATGGGAATAGATCCTCACCTTCTCGGAGCCTCCCTTATCGGAATCATAGGTCAGAGGCTGGTGAGAAAGCTCTGTGATGAGTGTAAAATGCCTGGAGAAATCCGGGATGAACAGGTAAAATCTTATTTCGAGCGATTTTTTGGAAAGGTACCAGATCAGATTTACTATCCTTCAGAAGAAGGATGTCCTGACTGCAGGGGGATGAGATACAGAGGAAGAATGGCTATAGGGGAAGTTTTGATTGTGGATGAAGAGTTGAGAGAATTGATCTCTTCCAAAGCGAGTGAAACAGAGATTGCAAAGCTCGCAGTGAAAAAAGGTATGCGCACCATGTTCCAGGATGCCCTCGAAAAGGTTCTTCTTGGGCAGACGAGTATCGAAGAGGTTTTCAGGGTGACCACACCGCTATGAAGTACTTTTCTAAAAGCCCTGAAGAATGGCAGAAGAGAGACGAAGAAAAGGAAAAAGAGTTCAGAAACAGAAAAAATAGAATTCGCCGCAGGGCGAATTTTATTCTTGTCGTGAATCTTGTAATAGTGGTTTTCCTGGTGTTTTTCACGAAAGCGTTTTTTTCCAACAAACCGGAAGGTGTGATTGGACCCTTCCAGCTGGTGATAGAAACAAAAGAGTCCTACCTTCCAAACGATCCCCTCGATGTGCGTGTAAAAGTGTTCAACAGAGAGAAGAAAAAAGAAAATCTTGTGCTGGAAGATTTCGTATTTTCCATCAAAAGGGAGAATGACACGGTGTACGAGTTTCACTTTCCACAGCGTGTGGAAAAAGAGATGGAAGCTTTCGAAAGTGTCCTGGTTTTTGATCTTTTGAGGGAGGAAGAGCTGTCAAATCTACCTGGAGGGAATTACACGATCACAGTCTCTGTCAAGTTGAACGGCCAGAGGGTGGTTATCAGTAAGGTCGTTTCGGTGATTGAAAAGTGGCAAATCGAGGTTGAAGACCTGAAAGATTTTTATTTCCCTTACGAAAACGTGCATTTCTTTGTCTATCTGGAAAACATAAGCTCAAAGAGTCGGAAAATTCGTGTGGAGTCGATCGGCCTTATTATCCTTAAAGGGAATGAGGCTGTCTTTGAAAGAGATATTCCTATAGAAAAAGACTTCGTGATAAATCCGATGATGGTCGAACAGATCCACGAAGTGAGTTTTTCCGCCCCAAAAGAATCGGGAGATTACATCATCAAATTGAAATTGAAGACAGAAAGCAGTCTGATAGAAAAATCAATTCCCCTTTTCGTCACGCGAGAGTATCAAAAAGATTTGAAGGGACTCTCCCTTGTCATCGAAGGGAAGAAGTTTGTAGCATCCGGTGAAAGATACGATTTCTCTGTGAAGCTTTTGAACGAAGAAAAGAAACGAAAGTACATAGTTTTGAAAAACATCATGATTGTTTTGACGCACAAAGAACCGGTGTTTTCGTATGCTTATTCTGAAGAGTACAGAATGACGATCGAAGGATACTCCTCAAGGGAAATTTTTAAGACGACCAGTTACGATATCATAAAGCTCGAGGATCCCGGGACTTACAAACTCATCGTTGTGATAGAAAGTGAAGAAGACAGGCTGATGAAGGAGATGGAGATAGTCGTTTCAGAGTGAGGTGGGACCATACCACACGAGAACAAACGAATAGACTGGATCATAGTTGTTCTTGTGTCCATCTTGATGTTGTTTGGACTTGCAACTTTGAGAAGCGCAACTTACGGAGAAAATGAGCAACTTTTCACGAGGCAGATTGTGTGGGATATAGCCGGTTTTTCGTTGATGTTTCTGGTTCTGTTCATCAAGGACAGAACGATAAGGAACTTTTCGATCATTCTCTACGTCTTCTCCGTTGTTTTACTGGCGGCCCTTCTTGTGAAAGGAACCCCCATCGGTGGTTCAAAGAGATGGTTCAGAGTGATGGGATTCAGTTTCCAGCCCTCAGACTTTGCAAAGCTTTCGCTCGTTGTTCTGCTCCCTTATCTTCTGGAGAAGAAGTGGTTCTGGAGAAGTTTTTTTCTCACGGTTGTCCCCGCTGTTCTCATATTTCTGGAACCCGATCTTGGCACCACGCTTTCTGTGGGATTGATCTGGCTGTTTGCGGTTTTGGCCTCGAATGTGAATAAGAAGCCCCTTGTGATTCTATTGATACTTGTCCTTGTGTTTCTTCCTGTCTTCTTTTTCTTTGGGCTGAAGGATTATCAAAGAGCGAGGATACTCTCTTTTCTCAACCCGGAAGAGTACGGCGAGAGTTACTCCTACAACGTTCTGCAATCGATTCACGCAATCGGAGCCGGTGGACTCTTTGGAGCAGGATACATGAAAGGAAAAGCGAACCTCATGGGTTACGTTCCTGTTTCATACACTGATTTCATCGTATCGGTGATCGGTGAGGAATTCGGATTCATCGGAATAGTCTTTCTGCTTTCGCTTTTCGGTCTTCTGTTCTTCGAGGTTTCCAGATGGATTCTGAACGTGAAAGACGAGTACTGGGAAATACTGATGGTTTCTGCGTGTGGACTGATATGGTTCCACGTCTTCGAAAACGTCTCGATGAACCTGGGACTCCTTCCAGTCACGGGTGTTCCTCTTCCCTTCATCAGCTACGGTGGAACCTCCACACTTGTGTTTTCCATTCTCGTCGGACTCATTCTCAAAGGGATTGCGCTGGCAAGAGTGGAAAAGAAACTTTGAGAACTCTCTTCTTTACTTGAAAGTCTTAGATTTGAGGGGGTGAAGAAAATGAAGAGATTTTTTCCCTTTCTGGGGTTGATTCTTCTGATTTTGACAGCCTGTCTACCTCCAATTGAGGAAAGGCACGAGTTCATCATCGAAGTGGTTGGGAATGCTTATCTTGACGATGTGATGGATTGGTATCAACCATCCTATGGTGATTATCTTGTTCAGGCACACCCTGTGATTGTACTCTACTATCCAGATGAAAGTTATGCTTACTATGAAAGAGCGACATTCTACGAACAATACAACGACTTCGTTGCCGCAGCCGGGGTGATCGTTGATACGGCGGATCTTAAAAATGATTTAGGCAGGATCTGGAACAGTTACTATCCAATTTACGACGTGGATGTGTGGTGGCAGGCAGATCGGGAAGAATGGCAGGCGAGAGTCAAGGGTTTGACGAGGGATGTTAATATCACGACGTTTTTTGTGGTAACCTTCAACGGACGTGATAATTACTGTGAAGTAGTAGATATAAAAGATGAAGGCGAAATATATCTTGACAACAACGGAGTTTATCACCTTGGTCCTTTAAGCGGTGTTGATGGTTTTGCCGCTTTCGTTCAGGAAAATCCGAGAGAATTAACCTTAGAATCAAACACAAAGATCCTCGGTGCGGAAGTCAGATGGATAAAATAACGAGGAGGTGTGATTCATGAGGAGATATGTGTTTCTTCTTCTGATTCTTGTCTCGATGGTGGCTTTCTCTTTCGAAGCAAAGAGCATCATCATAGTACCCGAGAAACCTTACTTCACGGTGGATGTGTGGCTCAACAAACCGGAAGGATCCGTCTATGAAGTGGGAGAGAGGATAGAGATCTTCGTCAAATCTTCCAGAGACGCGTACATACTCATCTACGACATCAACGCACAGGGTAAGGTAACTCTCATTTTCCCGAACAAATACGAAAGCGACAATTTTGTCAGGGCAAATGAGATAAAAAAGATTCCTTCAAAATCCACCTATTCCCTCAGAGTTTCACCGCCGTATGGAAAAGAGTACATTCAGGTGATTGCAAGCACCAGACCGATACCGATTTTCAACCAGCTGAAAGAACTCGGGACAACTCGAGCCTTTCCGACGCTATCCGACAACGTCGAAGAATACGTTCAAAAGAAATTGAAACCCTATCTCACGGGAGAATGGGTCTCCGATCTCACTTATTTTTATGTGGGAAGAGCCCCAGCGTTTGGAACGCTGATCGTTGACTCGACACCTCCAGGAATGACCGTCTATATTGATGGTTCTTACAAAGGGAAGACACCGGTCACGGTATCGGTCGACGAAGGTACACACTACGTGACGGTGTATTTTGAAAACTACACGTTCTACAAGGAAGTCTATGTGGGAAGAAACCAGACGGTGAAGGTGATAGCCACTTTGCCTCTCGCTCAGCTCTCTCTCAGTTCAAGTCCGAGCGGTGCGAGTGTCTATCTGAACGGTGTCTATCAGGGAAAGACTCCTCTGACGCTGAACCTCTCTCCTGGAAATTACACTGTCACGTTCAGAAAAGAAGGGTACCGCGAGGAGACCCGAAACATAACACTCAGCGCGGGAGAAACCAGATCCGTGTACGTCACGCTAAAACCAGCACAGTCTTCTTTGAAACTGAGAACAGATCCTTCTGGTGTCGACGTCTATATCGATGGAAGATACGTGGGAACGACCGACCAGAACGGTTTGAATCTCATCCTTGATCCTGGGATGTACGAGGTAAAACTGGAAAAAGAAGGATACGAAACAGATCGCTTCACGGTGAATCTCGCACCGGGAGAAGAAAAGGAGATTTTCAGAAGACTGGAAAAAAGAGTAGTCTTCTCAGAGGTTAGAATAGAAACAGAACCATCGGGAGCCACAATATACCTGAATGGATACTACCACGGTGAAACACCCATCACTCTATACGTCCAGGCGGGAACCTACGAGATAACGATCGTGAAACCCGGATACAGAACGATTGTAAAAACCATCACCTTTGACGATGAAGAGGAATACTTCAAGTTCATCATGAACAGGATAGAATGATCGATGTTAAAATTAGTGATAAAGGGAGGAGTTCGCAGTGACTCCAACGGTTATGGTAGTGGATGAATCCAGAATCACCTTTCTTGCCGTCAAAAATGCCCTTGAAAAAGACGGTTTCAATGTGATTTGGGCAAAAAACGAGCAGGAAGCATTCACATTTCTCCGTCGCGAAAAGATCGATCTCGTGTTCGTAGATGTGTTCGAAGGTGAAGAGAGCTTGAACCTGATAAGAAGAATACGTGAGGAATTTCCCGACACGAAGGTTGCGGTTCTGAGCGCTTACGTTGACAAAGATCTCATTATTAATTCGGTGAAAGCGGGTGCGGTTGACTACATTCTCAAACCGTTCAGGCTCGATTATCTCTTGGAAAGAGTCAAAAAAATCATTTCTTCCACACCCAGAGTCACCGTTTCTCTCAGGAAAAACATTGAGGATCTTGAGATCACCCTCAAGTTCGAAGATATCGTGAGAAAAGAAATAAAGCGTTCCAACAGGACGGGTTCTCGTTTCTGCGTCATGTACGTTAAGTTCGAAGATATCATGAGAGACTACGAGACTATCAAGAAGTTCTTCAGGGAAACAGATTACGTTCTACCCATCTCCGCCAGCGAATACCTGTTTGTACTGACACTGACGGGGAAACACGGAATAGAGGCCGTTACAAGGAGGATGAAAGAGAAACTTTCCGAACGTTTCAGCTACACGTATGTGTGTTACCCGGACGATGGTAAAACCTACGAAGAAATCATTTTGACTCTGAAGGACAGAATGGCGAAACCGAGGGGGAATGAGAGTTGAAACTGATAGAATCGGTACCAAACTTCAGCGAAGGAAGAAGAAAGGAAGTAGTTGAAAAGATCGTCGCGGAAGCGAAAAAATACGACAGGGTATGGGTGCTCGACTGGTCAATGGATGCAGACCACAACAGATCGGTGATAACACTCGTGGGAGAACCGGAGAACCTCATAAATGCTCTCTTCGATATGACGAAAAAGGCAGCCGAACTCATCGATTTGAGAAATCACACGGGCCAGCATCCCAGAATGGGTGCAGCGGACGTCATACCACTTGTACCTCTCTACAACACGACTATGGAAGAGTGTGTGGAGTATTCGAAAATACTCGGACGCAGGATAGGAGAGGAACTGGGTATTCCCGTGTATCTTTATGAAAAATCTGCCACACGTCCAGAAAGACAAAATCTGGCGGATATCAGAAAGGGAGAGTTCGAGGGTTTCTTCGAGAAGATAAAAGATCCTCTGTGGAAGCCCGACTTTGGTCCCGACCGCGTACATCCCACAGCGGGTGTGACGGCGGTTGGTGCGCGCGAATTTCTCATAGCCTTCAACGTGAACCTTGGAACGCGGGATGTGAAAATAGCCGAAAAAATAGCCAGGGCAATCAGATTTTCCAGTGGAGGACTCAGGTACGTCAAAGCGATAGGTGTTGATTTGAAAGGAAGGGGAGTTGTACAGGTCTCTATCAACATAACAAATCACAAAAAAACACCTCTCTATAGGGTTTTCGAACTCATAAAGATGGAAGCCGAACGATACGGGGTACCGGTTTTGGGATCGGAGATAGTGGGACTTTTCCCGCTCGAATCTCTGTTGAAGACGGTTTCTTACTATCTGAGAACCGACCTCAACGCTAAAAAGGTCATAGAATCCAATCTCCTGGAGATACTCGTTAGAGAGAGTGAAAAATGAGAGTAAGAATAGCAGTAATTGGAAAACTGGACGGTTTTATCAAAGAGGGAATAAAGCACTACGAAAAGTTCTTGAGGCGATTTTGTAAGCCGGAAGTTCTCGAAATAAAGCGAGTCCACAGAGGAAGCATCGAAGAAATCGTCAGGAAGGAAACGGAGGACCTGACGAACAGGATTCTCCCCGGAAGTTTTGTTATGGTTATGGATAAGAGAGGGGAAGAAGTTTCTTCAGAGGAGTTCGCCGACTTTCTCAAAGATCTGGAAATGAAGGGAAAGGATATAACGATCCTGATAGGTGGGCCCTATGGGTTGAATGAGGAGATCTTCGCGAAGGCCCACCGTGTTTTTTCATTATCGAAGATGACCTTTACACATGGTATGACCGTTTTGATAGTTCTGGAACAGATATTCAGAGCGTTTAAAATAATCCATGGGGAAAACTATCACTATTGATGGAGGTGGAACAAAAGTGGAAGATCCTGTCAGTAGTGTTTTAACTCTCGGGCTGGAGTCACTGCTGCTGGTCATCTTGATTTACCTGTCGAACTTTTTCTCTTCTTCGGAGACTGCGCTCACCCTCATGAGCAAGGTCAAGATCAAAGAGTTTCTGGAGGAAAAAGAGGAAAAATCCGCGAAGGAAAGCTACATTCATCTGTTCAACAAGTATCTCACCACGATTCTCATAAGTAACAACCTCGTCAATCTCCTCGCATCCTCTATCTCCACTCTTATCTTCTTGAATCTGCTCAGAAACATGAGCGAAGAGTTCGTGGCGGTTGTGTCTACTCTCTTCATCACCACCATCCTTCTCATCTTCGGTGAGATCACCCCAAAGGTCCTGGCACGATCAGATCCAGAGCGTGTGTTCCGCAGATCGATAGGTGTTATCAGATTTCTCACCCGTGTTCTGGATCCCATAGGAAGGTTACTCGTGAAAATAGCGGACGGCATCATTTCCCTGAGACATGGAAAAAAGGTCTCCGAAGATCTGTTCATAACCGAGGAGGATATCGTTTCCATTGTTCAGGTCGGAGGGGAAATGGGTGTCATAGAGGAAGAAGAAGAAAGGATCATCAAGCGCGCTTTCGAGATGAAACAGATAGCCGTGAAAGAAATCATGACACCGCGGGTCGACATAGTGGCGATAGAGGAGAACCAGACAGTGAAAGACCTTATCGAACTGGTTGAAGACGAAGGGTACTCCAGAATACCCGTTTATAAAGAAACCATAGACAACATCGTGGGTATCTGCTACGCTAAGGATGTGCTTTCCATGCTTGCTGAAAAGGATTGCGAAGAAGTGAAAAGTATGAAGGTGAAGGATATTATGAGAGAAGCCCTGTACGTTCCCGAGACGATGAACATAGATGAACTCCTTAAGATCCTCAAAGCCAGGAAGATTCATATAGCGATCGTTGTGGATGAGTACGGAGGAACGGCCGGTATCGTAACACTTGAAGACATCATCGAAGAACTCTTTGGAAACATAATGGACGAGTACGACTACGATGAGATCTCTGGTATAAGAAAGATCGATGAGAGGACTTACATAGTGGATGGTGCCACACCGATAAACGACATCGAAATGGAGTTGCGTGTTCAATTTCCAGAAACAGAGTACGAAACGATAGCGGGATATCTGCTCGAGCACTTCAAAAGGATACCGAACGTTGGAGAAGAAGCGGTGATCGGAAATCTGTACTTCAAAGTACTCGCTGTTGGGAAAAACAGAATAGAGAAAGTCATGATAAAGATACTTGAGGGGGAAGAAATCGATGGTGAACCCGGAGAAGCTGGTGAAAATGGCTCTGGAAGCCAGGAAAAAGGCGTACGCTAAGTACTCGGGTTTCAGAGTCGGTGCCGCTTTGCTCACAAAGAGCGGAAAGATATACACAGGGGTGAATGTGGAGAATTCTTCTTACGGCTTGACAGTCTGCGCTGAAAGAGTAGCTGTTTTCAAGGCCGTTTCTGAAGGAGAAAGAGAATTCGTGGCAATAGCGATAGCGTCGGATTCTCCGGATAAGACTGCCCCCTGTGGTGCTTGTAGACAGGTTCTCTACGAATTTTCCGATGATCTGGATGTGATAATGGCGGATAGAGATGGGAACTTCGAGATTGTGAAATTGAAAGATCTTCTACCAAGAGGGTTCAGGCTGGGAGGTGGTGAGTATTAAATCGGGTTTTGTCGCTCTGGCAGGGAAGCCGAATGTGGGGAAATCGACATTCATAAATGCTGTTATGGGAAGAAAAGTAGTGATCGTCTCAGACAAACCTCAAACTACTAGGAACAGGATAAACTGCATCTACACGGACAAAGACAGTCAGATCATATTTGTAGACACTCCCGGTATCCACAAGCCTCTTCACAGGCTTGGAGAGTACATGGTGAAGGCTGCTGTTCAGGCTCTCAAAGGGGTGGATCTTGTACTCTTTATGCTGGACGCGGCGGATGGATTTACGAAGACAGACGAACACGTTGCGAAGATCGTGAACGACTCTGGAACCAAAACTATCATCGCTGTGAACAAGATCGATGTGGCGGGTGAAGAGAAGGCAAAAGCGGTGGGAGAACTCGCAAAAAGTATGGTGGAGAACGTCGTGTCTGTCCATTACATATCCGCTCTGAAGGGTGAAGGTGTCTTCGAAGTTCTAGAGAAGATAAAGGAAGAACTACCGGAAGGGCCACAGTATTACCCCGAAGACATGGTAACGGATCGCCCTCTCTCTTTCATGGCCGCTGAAATCATAAGGGAGAAGATCTTTCATCTCACAAGGCAGGAGGTACCTCATTCCACGGCCGTGGTGATCGAGGAAATAAAAGATAGACCAAATGGTGTCCTCTACATACGGGCAAACATATACGTGGAACGTGATTCTCAGAAGGGAATTCTCATAGGAAAGAACGGCAGCATGATAAAGAAAATTGGAACGCTCGCCCGTGAAGAATTGGAGTTTCTCGTGGGAAGAAAAGTGTATCTCGATCTGAACGTTAAAGTGAAAGAAAAGTGGAGAGAAAAGGACTTCATCATACTTCAAGAAATAGGCTTGAAAGACGACATAAAATGAGGTGAGACTCGATGAGATGTCCCGGATGCGGAGCAGCCATTCAGTTCGATGACCCGAAAAAACCGGGGTACATCCCGCGCGAAGTCTTTGAAAAAAGGCTCGAAGAAGGAAAGGAGATACTCTGTCAGAGATGCTTTCGAATGAAACATTACGGCAAACTGGAACCAGTTGAATTCGACTGGGATTTTAAAAACCAGTTGAAATCGTACCTTGGAGGATTCGATGTAGTGGTCTGGGTAATAGATATTTTCGATTTCGAAGGGACCTACAGAGAAGATATAGCAGAAATTCTGAAGGGGAAGAGGGTTATCTACGTCATAAACAAGATCGATCTCCTGCCCAGAGCGGTTACAGTGAAGGAGATCAAAGAATGGGTGAAGAAAAGAATAAAGACGAAGAACACAGATGATATAAGGATCGTCAGTGCTGAAAAGAATTTCGGCCTGACATCGCTTGTAAAGTATCTTTCACGGTTGACCGACAAAGCACTGGTGGTGGGAGTAACGAACGTAGGAAAATCTTCTCTACTAAACAAGATCTGCACTCATGAAAACACCATAAGTCCCTTTCCAGGGACAACTCTAGGTATTCTCAAAAGAAAGGTAAAAGAAGCGAATCTGTATCTCTACGATACCCCAGGTATCATGACAAGCGATAGGATTCTCGATCTTTTGGATCCTGAGTGTCAAAAGAGAGTTCTGCCAAGAGAAGAACTTTCCAGGAAAACCTTCAAGCCGGATAATGGAAGAACCATCTTCATGGGGGGACTGTGCCGATTCGATATTCATTTTGAAACAGAAAAGAATCCGATCTTTCTGCTTTTCTCCTCTAAAGAAGTAACCTTCCATGAAACGAGGAGGGAAAGAGCAGATGAGCTCATGAGAAACAGACTGGGAGATCTGCTAATTCCTCCATGCTCTAAAACAAAATTTGAAAATTTTAAGTGGAAGAGAGAAACCTTTACGTTGAAAGAAGGAGAAGAACTGGCGGTGGCGGGACTGGGATGGATGAGTGTCCGAAGAGGGCCTTTCACCGTCGAAGTCACGGTCCCGGATAGCGTGAAGCTCGTTGTTAGAGAAGCACTCGTCAATCCCAAACGCTAACCGATCGTGACTCCGCGTTTTTTCGCCAGTTCTTCGAGGACTTTTCTTTCCTCTCTGGAGAGACTCTTTGGTATCTCAACGTGCACGTTCACGATGAGATCTCCGCGCCTTCCATACCTGTTTGGAAGGCCTTTTCCCTTCAACCTGAAGACGGTTTCCGGCTGAGTTCCCGGAGGAATCTTCAACATCGTCGTACCGCCTTCTGGAAGAGGAACTTCAACGGTTGTTCCCAAGATAGCCTGAAGGTAGTCTATTGTGACATCATACACGAGATCTGAACCGGATTTCTTGAATCTGGGATCTGGTTTCACACGGACGATAATTATCAGATCACCGTAAGGTCCACCGTAATATCCCGCATTTCCACCGCCAGTGATTCTAAGATGAGTACCATCTTCCACATTTGGTGGGATTTTCACCGTTCTTCTGACCTTTCTGAGAACTCTGCCGCTTCCACCACACTCGTGGCAGTATTCCCGTGGAATCTTCCCTGTGCCGCCACACCTCTCACAGGTTCTCTCGCTGACGAAGTAACCAAAGAACGATCTTCGTTCTTCTCTGATCCTTCCCGTTCCACCACAACTTGGACAATCCATGTATCCAGCGTTGGGTTCTACGCCAGTTCCGCCACACCTCGGACAGGTTTCGTACCTTTCGTATTCCACGGGTATCTCCGCTCCGTTGATCAAATCGGAGAGAGTTACTTCTATTTCGTACCTTATATCTTCGCCTCTTCGGGCGTATTCTCTTCTTTCTTCCTGGTGTGGTCTTTCGCCAAAGAAAACGTCGAATATATCTCTGTTGAAGATGTTTTCAAAGTCTCTGAATATATCGTCGAAGAAGCCACCAGATTCTGTTTCCTGATACGTGGGTTGTTCTCCCACGTATCCGAAACGATCGTACATAGCCCTCTTCTGTGGGTCGCTGAGGACTTCGTAGGCCTCCTGAATTTCCTTAAAACGCTGTTCGGCTTCCTTCCTGTTTTCCGGATGACGATCCGGATGCCACTCTTTTACGAGTCTCTTGTAAGCCCTTTTTATTTCTTCCTGTGTGGCGTCTCTGGGAACACCGAGAATTTCGTAGTAATCCTTCTTTTCTTTTTTCATGATCCATCACTCCTTCTTATCAGAAGGTTCTTCAACCTTCCTTTCTTCTTTCTTTCGTGGTTTCACTGCAACCTTCACTTTTGCGGGTTTCAAGACTTTCCCGTGGAATTTGTAACCACTCTCTACTACCTCAAGGATAGTGTATTCTTCCACGTCTTCTGTTTCTACTCTTTCAACTGCTTCGTGTTCAAAAGGATCGAATTTCTCTCCCACGTGGATCTTTGTAAGCCCCTCTTTTTCCAAGACGTTCAGGAGTTTTTTGTATATCATTTTCACACCTTCGTAGAAGGCGTCTCCCTTTTCTCCCTGATTCAATGCCCTTTCGAAATCATCGAGAACGGGAATGAGTTTCGATATGAGGTATTCATTCGCGTTCTTTATCAATTCTCTTTTTTCACGGGCGACTTCCTCACGATAGTTTTCGTATTCAGCTTTCAGCCTTTTTGCGTACTCTTCCAGTTCTTTGTATTTTTCTTTCAGTTCTTCACATTCCTGTGTGAGTTCCTTCTTCTCCTTTTCACTCATCTTTTCACCTCCTGGAAGTTGAAGTGAAATACTCTGAAAGACGGTTCAGAATGTATTCAAACACCCTGTGATTTCTATCGTACTTCGTAACCTTCGACGTGAAGAGGTACACACTCCCGATAGGAGATTCTCCTTTAAAGTATTTCCCTGAAAAAACGGCGAATTTTTCCAGCTTTTTTCTGCCGATTTCCCTTCCTATCCTGACGGTTATGCCTTCTCCAACTAAGCTCTCGAGAAATTTCTGATCCTTCACTTCTTCGAGAAGGTTTCTGATGTCCTCCAGAGTGAGCGTTTCGTCCTTTAGAAGGTTCTCAAGACCTGCATCCAGATATCTCTCGACAGTCTCACCTATCAGAGATTCAATCAACCTGAGGAATCCACTTCCTTTCAGGCTTTCTATTTTACCCATCAACACTTCTCCTACTGTTCTGCCTCTGAGGAGGAAGTTGAGCTGTCTTTCGATTTCTTCCCAGTTCAGTCGTTCCTGAGTTTTGATAGGAGTAACTTTGGAAACACCGAATTCCGTCAATATGGAAAAAATGAGGTAGTCTTCCGAAACAGGAATGAGCATCACTCTGAGTATTTTCAAATCTCTTGTGTTTGGTCTTTCTATGAGGACGTAACCTTCCGTCAATCGAGCTAGAAGATTTCCCGCAAGGAAGAGAACCTTTTCCGGATCAGCGAGAGGCATCGATTTGAAAGTCTCCACTGCGAGATCCGCTTCTGATGTTTCTTTTGAGATTTTCAGCATTTCTTCGTAGTAAAATCTCAACCCCTTGTCAGTTGGAATCCTCCCAGCCGATGTGTGGGGCTGGTATATGTATCCAAGGTACTCCAATTTTTTCATATCATTTCTTATAGTGGCACTGCTGAACTCTATATTGCTCACTTCCAGAACTCTCTGTGAGCTCACAGGTTTTTTATTTTCTATGTACTCTCTCACGATGCAGTAAAGCACTTTTCTCTGACGATCGTTCAGTTTCTTCAAGGCTTCGTTGTTCTTCCTGTTGAGCCTTCTCATGATTTAGCACTCCCTTCTTTTGAGTGCTAATAATAGTTTAGCACACATTTTAAAAGAATTCAAGAAGGAAGAGGGATTCTCGGAACTTGACTTTAGAAAGAGAAAGCTGGTACTATATATAATGGAGGGCCGAGGTGGCGGAATGGCAGACGCGGCTGACTCAAAATCAGCTGGGGGATAACCCCGTGCGGGTTCAAGTCCCGCCCTCGGCACCACAGGGGCTCCGAAGAGCCCCTTTATTTTGTATCACATCAGGAGGGAAAAACCTGTGACCAGAGTGTTAAAGGTGGATCCCCTCTTTCCCGACGAGAAAGTTCTGAAAGAAGCGGCTGAACTTCTCCGGAACGGAGAAGTGATCATTTTCCCCACCGAAACCGTTTACGGAATAGGAGCGGATGCGTACAACGAAGAGGCCTGCAAGAAAATCTTCAAGCTGAAAGAAAGACCCGCTGACAATCCTCTCATTGTTCATATACATTCCTTCAAACAGCTGGAAGAAATCGCGGAGGGTTACGAACCTCATCTGGATTTTTTGAAAAAGTTCTGGCCGGGGCCGTTGACGGTTATTTTTCGAAAAAAATCCGAAAAGATACCTCCCGTGGTGACTGCTGATCTTCCAACGGTGGCTGTGAGGATGCCAGCACATCCGGTGGCCCTGAAGTTGATAGAACTCTTCGGTCATCCTATAGCCGCTCCAAGTGCAAATATTTCGGGAAGACCCAGCGCTACGAACGTGAAACACGTCATAGAAGACTTCATGGGCAAAGTTAAGCTGATAATCGATGCAGGGGATACTCCCTTCGGCCTGGAGTCCACCATTGTGGACCTCACAAAAGAAAAGCCTGTTCTTCTGAGGCCAGGGCCAGTGGAAGTTGAACGACTGAAAGAGCTCTTTCCGGAACTCGTTGTGCCCGATTTTGTACGAAAAGGGAATTTTAAGGGCAGGCCACTTGCGCCGGGAATGAAATATCGACACTACGCTCCCTTAAAGCCTCTGATACTCGTAGAAGATTTGACGAAGATGGAGGAAGTATTGAAAAAGTACCCGGATCATGTGGTCATCTGTGTTGAAGAGAGAAAGGAACTGTACGACGACAGAATCGTTGTAGGATCTTTGAAAAACCCTTACAGTATCGCCCAAAACATCTTTTCTGCTCTGCGCGAGGCTGAAAAAATGGGGAAAGAGTATATAATTGTTGAGGGATTTGAAGAAAGGGGAATTCTATTTGCGGTGATGAATCGATTGAGAAAAGCGGCAACAGAAATTGTGAGGTGACTTCTCTTTGGAGGAAATAAAAGAGCAGAACAACCGTCTGTTTTTACTCCTTTCAATAATGATAATGGAGTTTTCCAATGCGAAAACGGAAAGCGATATTCTTCAGGGGCTTTTGAACCTGGTAAGAAAAGTTGTTGATATCAAAGAGGTGGTTCTCGTCGATGAAAACAAGAGAAAAATCTGGGGAAGAGACATCGATATAAAAAGATTCGAAGAGTTCATTGACTGGTCCATCAGACAATCCAACCCCGTCTTTGTGGAGGATGAACTCGGTTATGTTGGAATAGTCCCTGTTGTGAAACAGGACAGGATGTTTGGAAGCTTAATTGTGCTACTGAATCACCAGCCATCAATGGAAGAAACAGAGATTTTCAAAGTTCTTTCGTTTCTTTCAGCGGTCGTTCTGGAAAACATAAAGTTGTACAGGGAGCTAGAAGAAACATACAACTACGTGAACGTCATCCTTAACGGTCTTCCAGAGGGGATCTTCGTTTATTCGAATGGGGAAATAAAATTTCAGAATGAGAAGTTCAAAGAGGAGAATTTTCCAGATGAAGTTTTGAGGAAGGCCATTTCTCTGTCAAAAGAGGCAATATCTTTGCGAACACAAAGAGTGGGTGAAGTGATATCTGGGGAAGAATTCTTTTCAATCACCTCGATACCTCTCATCCTTGGTAGCGAAGTCCAGGCGCTGACGATCGTTGAAAATGTGACAGAATCAAAAGAACTCGAAAGACTGAAGCGAATAGACAGGATGAAGACGGAGTTCATAGCGAACATCTCGCACGAGCTCAGAACGCCTTTAACGGCCATAAAAGCTTATGCGGAAACAATTTACAACAGTCTGGGAGAACTGGATCTCAGCACCCTCAAGGAGTTCCTCGAGGTGATAATAGATCAAAGCAACCACCTCGAAAATCTCCTGAATGAGTTACTGGACTTTTCCAGGCTTGAAAGGAAATCCCTTCAAATAAACAGAGAAAAAGTTGATCTCTGTGATCTCGTAGAAAGTGCGGTGAACGCGATCAAAGAATTTGCTTCATCTCACAACGTGAATGTTCTCTTTGAGAGTAATGTTCCCTGTCCTGTGGAAGCTTACATCGATCCAACAAGAATCAGACAGGTACTTTTGAATCTTCTCAACAACGGGGTGAAGTACTCAAAGAAAGATGCTCCTGATAAGTACGTGAAGGTGATCTTGGATGAGAAAGATGGCGGTGTTCTCATAATTGTAGAGGACAACGGTATAGGAATACCGGATCACGCAAAGGATAGGATATTCGAACAGTTTTACAGGGTGGATTCTTCGTTGACCTACGAAGTGCCTGGAACGGGACTCGGCCTTGCCATAACAAAAGAGATCGTGGAGCTTCACGGCGGCAGGATATGGGTGGAAAGTGAGGTGGGTAAGGGATCCAGATTCTTTGTGTGGATCCCAAAAGACCGTGCCGGCGAAGATAATAGACAAGATAATTGAAGAAATAGACAAGTTACCTTCACCAAATGTTGTTGTTCAAAGGATAATCGCCGTTTGTTCAAAGCCGGATGCGTCTTCTACTGAAGTGGCGAACACTCTCATGATGGACGCAAGCTTGAGTGCCAGGGTGTTGAAACTGGCCAACTCAGCCTATTATGGCGTTCCAAGAAAGATAACCACGTTGAGCGAAGCGGTGATGATCCTTGGTTTCAAAACGGTGAGAAATCTCGCCCTCAGTGTTTTCACTTACGATATGGTTTTCAAAAACAGTTCCTCTGGAATCGATCGTGAAAAGCTCTGGGAGCATTTCATAGCGAGTGCTATCGCTTCAGAAACCGTTGCAGAAACAATGGGCTATCCCCTCAAGGAAGAGATCTTCATAGCAGGACTCCTCCACGATCTGGGCAAGGTAGTTTATGATCTACTGTTCTCCGATATACTTGAAACGGAAGCCAAAATTGCTCAAAAGACGAAGAAAAACCTCATAGACATAGAAGAGGAGCTTGGGATTCCACCGCACTCCGAAGTGGGCGCAAAATTGCTCAGAAAGTGGAATTTTCCAGATCTTCTTGTTTTGTCTGCGGAATTTCACCACAACGTCGAGGGTAACCCGAACGAACTCTTCGTCAACCAGGTTTCCATGGTCCACATAGGAGATGTGATAGCGAATCTCATGATGAAAGGGGCATCTCTTTCGTGGGGAGATCCGAAACTTTCTCCTTTTGCTTTGAATGTGCTGAAAGTGAAACCGAAAACTTTCTTGAGAATACTGGATAAATCTAAGGAGAAGTACAACAAGGCTCAGGAATTCTTGCAGATAGATTAGGAGGTGAAAAGAATGAACCCAGCCTATAGAAAAGCCATGCTCGAATCGGAGATTCAAAAACTTTTGATGGAAGCACTTCAACAGCTGAGAGATCCCCGCTTGAAGAAAGATTTCGTCACGTTTTCCAGAGTGGAACTCTCAAAGGACAAAAGGTACGCAGACGTCTATGTCAGTTTCCTCGGCACACCGGAAGAACGAAAGGAAACGGTTGAAATATTGAACAGAGCGAAGGGTTTTTTCAGGACCTTTATCGCCAAAAATCTGAGACTCTACGTTGCTCCCGAAATTCGCTTTTACGAGGACAAAGGCATAGAGGCGAGTGTAAAAGTTCACCAGCTGCTGGTTCAACTTGGATACGATCCTCTGAAGGACAAAGAAAAGAAAGAGGAGGATAAGGAAGAAGAATGAAGCACGGAATCCTTGTAGCTTACAAGCCTAAAGGACCCACATCGCACGATGTTGTGGACGAAGTTAGAAAAAAATTGAAGACGAGGAAAGTCGGACACGGAGGAACTCTCGATCCGTTCGCCTGTGGGGTTCTCATAATCGGTGTCAACCAGGGCACGAGAATTCTCGAGTTCTACAAGGATTTGAAAAAGGTGTACTGGGTGAAGATGAGGCTTGGTTTGATAACCGAGACTTTCGATATAACAGGCGAAGTTGTCGAAGAACGAGAGTGCAACGTCACCGAAGAAGAAATAAGAGAAGCAATCTTTTCCTTTGTGGGAGAATACGACCAAGTTCCACCAGCTTATTCTGCTAAAAAATACAAAGGCGAACGTCTCTACAAACTGGCGAGAGAGGGAAAGATCATAAATCTTCCACCAAAGCGAGTGAAGATCTTCAAGATATGGGACGTGAATATTGAGGGAAGAGACGTCTCTTTCAGAGTGGAAGTGTCTCCTGGTACCTACATAAGATCTCTCTGTATGGATATAGGTTACAAGCTCGGTTGCGGTGCCACCGCTGTTGAGCTTGTAAGGGAGAGCGTGGGACCTCATACAATCGAGGAAAGTTTGAACGTATTCGAAGCCGCTCCTGAAGAGATCGAAAACAGGATCATACCACTCGAAAAATGCCTTGAGTGGCTGCCGCGTGTTGTCGTTCATCAGGAATCAACGAAAATGATTCTCAACGGTTCTCAAATACACCTTGAGATGCTCAAAGAATGGGACGGTTTCAAAAAGGGTGAAGTTGTCAGAGTATTCAACGAAGAAGGACGGTTACTTGCTCTGGCTGAAGCGGAAAGAAATTCTTCGTTTCTGGAAACCTTGAGAAAGCACGAAAGAAACGAGCGAGTTTTGACCCTCAGAAAGGTCTTCAACACGAGGTGAAAGGAATGGTTGTCAGCATCGGAGTTTTCGATGGAGTTCACATCGGGCATCAGAAGGTCTTGAGGACCATGAAGGAAATAGCATTTTTCAGGAAGGACGATAGCCTTATCTACACCATATCTTATCCCCCCGAATATTTCTTACCGGATTTTCCCGGTCTTCTCATGACGGTAGAAAGCAGGGTGGAGATGCTTTCTCGTTACGCCAGAACCGTTGTTCTGGATTTTTTCAGAATAAAAGATCTCACCCCAGAAGGGTTCGTCGAGAGGTATCTATCTGGAGTATCGGCTGTTGTTGTTGGAAGGGATTTCAGATTTGGCAAGAACGCGAGCGGAAACGCGTCTTTTCTCAGAAAGAAAGGTGTGGAAGTCTATGAAATTGAAGATGTCGTTGTTCAGGGAAAAAGAGTGAGCAGTTCTCTGATCAGAAACCTCGTTCAGGAGGGAAGAGTGGAGGAAATTCCTGCATATCTCGGCAGATATTTCGAAATCGAAGGAATCGTCCACAAAGATAGGGAATTTGGAAGAAAACTGGGATTTCCAACTGCCAACATCGATAGAGGAAATGAAAAACTCGTAGATCTGAAAAGAGGAGTTTATCTGGTGAGAGTTCATCTGCCGGATGGAAAGAAAAAATTCGGTGTTATGAACGTGGGTTTCAGGCCCACCGTGGGTGATGCGAGAAACGTGAAGTACGAGGTGTACATCCTGGATTTCGAAGGGGATCTTTACGGGCAGAGACTGAAACTGGAAGTATTGAAATTCATGAGGGATGAGAAGAAATTTGATTCAATCGAGGAGCTGAAGGCTGCTATTGACCAGGATGTAAAGAGCGCCAGAAACATGATAGATGATATAATCAATTCGAAGTTCGAAAAAGAGGGGTGATATGCGGATGCGAAAGTTGACCTACACTGCGATGTGGCTCGCTGTTGGTGTAGCTCTTGCCTATCTTTTTCATCTGCTGAACCTCGGAAGAATGTTCCTGCCTCTTCATTTGGTGGCCATGCTCGCTGGAGCGACTTCTGGAGCCTTCGTGGGAGGAGTGACGGGTGCGGTACTTCCTATTCTTTCGTTTTTAACGATGGGGATGCCTCCATTTCCAATGTTTCTCTTCATGATACCTGAGGTGTTCACATACGGTTTCGTCATGGGGGTTATGAAGAAAAACATATTCGTTAGAATCCTCATCGCCGTGGTTCTTGGAAGACTCGTTTACTCGGTTTCCTACTACGTTCTTGGGGCCCTCATTGGTATCAAGCTTCAGCCGTTAACCTCCATTTTATTGAGTTTTACCACGGGTATTCCCGGTATCGTTCTTCAATTCATTTTGGTTCCACTGGTTTACAGACGGCTTCAATTGATATTTGAGAAGGGAGGAAAGGAGAATGCCTGAGATCATCTACGCAGCAGCTCCGGGTGCTTCGAACGGTACCACCACAACCGCAACAGGTGGTGGCTGGGGAAGTCTCCTCTTCATGCTGATATTCTTCATAGCCATTTTTTACTTCATGATCATCCTTCCCCAGAGGAGAAGAGAAAAACAGTTCCAGCAGATGATAAGTCAGATGAAACGAGGAGACACGGTCGTCACAATCGGAGGAATTGTCGGGAAAGTCATCGATATCAAAAAGGACACCGTCAAGATCAAAACAGCAAATTCCACGGAACTCGAGATAACAAAAAGGGCTATTTCCACGGTTATAAAGGAGAGGTCACAGGAAAATCAGGAGGGATGATGAATGAGGGGAGACAGAGTAAGACTCATAGTAGTTCTACTGGTACTGGCTGGTGCCCTGCTTGCCATTTTCTGGCCCAGTAAAGGAGGATGGATATCCAACATTCGTCTTGGTTTGGATATAAAAGGTGGTGCAAGGATCGAATACATGGTTGAAGTTCAGCAAGGAACAGAAAATCCTTCCGATGTTGTGGATGACGTGTGGACCGTGCTGAGAAACAGGCTCGATGCGGCTGGTTACACAGAAGCGGCCGTGAAGAAAGTACTCCGGGATAACAAATACTACATAGTAGTGGAGATACCCGGGGCGACCGACACGGTCCAGGCGGAAAAGTTGATCGGATCGACGGGTGTCCTTTACTTTGCTCAGGTTCTCGATGAGTACCTCGGTGAAGATCCCAGCAAAGTACCTGAACTTTCCCTTGAAGCCAGAAGAGAGAACGCGGTATGGCTCAAAGGAAGAGATGGAAAGTGGTACCTCGTGAAAAAAGAGATAATGGGAAGGAAAGACCTAGTTCTTGAAGCTCCAAGAATCGTGTATGCAAGACCGGAAGTGGAGACAAGAACTGGAAGATACGGCTACAAGGTTTCCTTTGAACTCGCAAAAGAGTACGTTGATATATTCAAAAAGATCACACAAGCGCTGTACGTTCCCGAAGGAACTTATGATCCAAAGAAGAGACTCGCTATAGTGCTCGACGATGTTGTTCAATTCGTTGGTCAAGTGGTTGCAATCATAACTGATGGGAAGGCAGAGATAACAGGTAATTTCTCACTGGAAGAAGCGAAACAGCTCGCTGCCATTCTAAGGAGTGGCGCGCTTCCCGCAAGGCTCGTAAAAACCTCTTCGGGATGGGTTGCACCGCTCCTCGGACGTGATGTGATCGATGCTTCCTTGAAAGCAGGAATAATCGGACTAATACTCGTTCTCGTTTACATGATCATTTACTACAGAACGATGGGAATAGTCGCCGATCTTGCACTCATTTACAACACCGTATTACTCCTTGGTGTGATGGCAGCCGGCAAATTCATTCTCACCCTCCCTGGAATAGCGGGTATCATCCTCACTATAGGAACGACCGTCGATGGAAACGTGATTATATACGAAAGGATAAAAGAAGAGATGAGGCTGGGTAAACCTGTTAAAACTTCCATAGCGGCTGGTTTCGACAGATCGCTTTCGACGATACTCGACGCGAACATCACGACGATACTCACAGGTCTCATTCTCTACTATTTTGGCACAGGAACCATCAAAGGCTTTGCCATCACTCTGATCATCGGTGTACTTGGAAGTATATTTGTGAATCTGGTATTCAGTCGTCTGCTTCTCGATGCACTTGCGCGCTTCATCAAGCCACTCAGAGCCGATGAGGCACAGGGAGGGACCGGGCAATGAGGAAAGAAATTGATTTCATGGGAAAGTCGAAGATCTTCATTACGATCTCGCTGATACTGATAGCGATATCCATCGTTTCCATATTCACGAAAGGATTCAACTTCGGAGTGGAGTTCACCGGTGGTTCCGAGATCATAGTGAGATTTGAAAACAAAGAGGTCACGGAAAACGACATAAGGGCCGCTATTTCTCAAATCTCTGAAGAATTTGCAAACGCGAGAATAGTAGAAGTTCGTTCCGCGGGAGATCCTTCAAACGTTCAGAAGTACTCCATTATCGTTCCGAAAACTTACGAACCGGATGAAAAGCAGAAAATTCAGGAAGAGATGGAAAAGCTCCTTTCGGGCAAGGTGGTGTCCTTCAATGAGATCAGTGGAACAGCAGCTGAGGAAATCAGAAGGGGAACGTGGACGGCGATTCTGGTGGCTCTTGTTGTGCTCCTCATCTACATAACCATCAGATTCAGATTCATCTTTGGAGTCGCCGCTGTTGTGGCTCTGATACACGATGTGCTCATCACCATGGGATTCTTCTCGCTGTTCGGCTACGAGATAAACGTCGCGGCGGTGGCAGCGTTTCTCACACTACTCGGTTACTCTCTCAACGACACGATCGTTCTTTCAGACAGGATCAGGGAGAACATGAGAAGATATCGCGGAAGGAACATGGTGAACATCGTGAACATGAGTATAAATCAGGTGCTCGCCAGAACGATAAACACCTCTCTCACCACGTTCTTCGTCGTTTTTGTTCTTCTTCTGTTTGCTGGAAACGCCGTCAAACCCTTCGCTTTCGGAATGACGGTGGGTACGATTGTGGGAACGTATTCCTCGCTTTACGTTGCCTCGCCTATCATCGTGAAATGGACAAAACAATAAGAGGGGCTCAAAGCCCCTCTTTTTTAAAGCTCCACCCGACTCATGTTCCCCAGGATGAGATTCAAGCTCGCCGGTCTCTTCTGCGATCCTTTCACAGAAACTCCCTTTCCCAATATGGAAGAGTCTATTCTTTTTTCCACACCTGTTATAGAGCATTCATCCATCACGATGCTGTTTTCCACTTCACAATCTTCGAGTATCACTCTGTTTCCTATTGAGGAATAGGGCCCTACGTAGGAGTTCTTTATGAAACAATTCTCTCCTATAACCGCGGGACCTCTGATCACAGAATTGACGATTTTCGACGCTTTTCCTATTCTCACGGGCCCCTGTATGGAGGACTTGTCATCCATTTCTCCGAGAAGTTCTTCGGTTGTCTCCATCAGGATCTTCCTGTTCGCCTCTAACAGATCTTCTGGCTTTCCAGTGTCTTTCCACCAACCGTAAACGATGTAACCCCGAACTTTTTCACCCTTCTCAATAAGGTATTCGATGGCGTCCGTTATCTCGAGTTCTCCCCTCCAGGAAGGTTTTATGTTCTTTATTCCTTCGAAGATCTTGTTTCTGAAGAGATAGAGTCCCACGATGGCGAGATTGCTGGGGGGAGTTTTGGGTTTTTCCACAACCTTTATCACTCTGTCACCTTCCATTACAGCTACACCGAAACGGGTTGGATCTTTGACCGGCGATAGTAGAATCGAAGCGGCATAGTCCGAATTTTCAAAATCTTTCACGAATTTTCCCAGATCTTCGAGAATGAGGTTGTCCCCCAGATACATCATGAAATCCTCGTCTCCGAGAAATTCCCGTGAAACCCAGACGGCGTGTGCAAGGCCCTTAGGTTCTTCCTGAATGATGTAAGAGATCCTGAGGCCGAAGTTTTCGCCTGTACCAACTATGCTTTTAAACTCTTCGGCGTTGTGAGGACTAACCACGATTCCCACTTCTTCGATACCGGCTCGCGCGATGTTTTCCAGGCTGTAGAAGAGAATAGGCTTGTTAGCGATAGGGATAAGGTGTTTGGCAGTTGTGAATGTGAGCGGTCTGAGTCTTGTCCCTTTTCCGGCACACAGAACTATCGCTTTCTTCACACTTCACACCTCCTCTTTTCAAGATTATATCAATCAAGCATGATAGAATAGATAAGGAAAAATTTTCAGGAGGTGATTTGTTTTGAAGGTGATACTTCTCAGGGACGTTCCAAAGATCGGGAAAAAGGGTGAAATCAAAGAAGTTTCGGATGGATACGCGAGGAACTACCTCATACCCCGTGGTTTTGCAAAAGAATACACGGAAGGGCTTGAAAGGGCGATAAAACACGAAAAAGAAATAGAAAAAAGAAAAAAGGAACGAGAAAGAGAAGAGAGTGAAAAGATTCTCAAGGAATTGAAAAAAAGAACTCACGTTGTGAAGGTCAAAGCAGGTGAAGGCGGAAAGATATTCGGAGCTGTCACAGCCGCAACAGTCGCAGAAGAGATCTCAAAAACCACCGGTTTGAAGCTCGATAAAAGGTGGTTTAAACTGGACAAACCCATAAAAGAACTGGGTGAGTACTCTCTGGAAGTCAGTCTGCCAGGGGGTGTAAAGGACACGATAAAGATCAGGGTGGAGAGAGAAGAATGAACATCATAGGGTTTTCAAAGGCGCTGTTTTCCACCTGGATCTATTATTCACCGGAGCGCATACTCTTTGATGCGGGGGAGGGTGTCTCCACGACTCTTGGAAGTAAGGTGTACGCCTTCAAATACGTCTTTCTCACTCATGGGCACGTGGATCACATAGCGGGATTGTGGGGAGTTGTGAACATAAGGAACAACGGTATGGGAGACAGAGAAAAACCTCTCGACGTTTTTTATCCAGAAGGAAACAGAGCCGTGGAGGAGTACACCGAATTCATAAAGAGAGCAAACCCCGATCTCAGATTCTCTTTCAACGTTCACCCTTTGAAGGAAGGTGAGAGAGTCTTTCTGAGGAATGCAGGGGGGTTCAAAAGGTACGTTCAGCCGTTCAGAACGAAACACGTTTCCTCTGAAGTGAGTTTTGGTTATCACATATTCGAGGTTAGAAGGAAACTGAAGAAAGAATTTCAGGGGTTGGACAGCAAAGAAATCTCACGCCTTGTAAAAGAAAAAGGCAGAGACTTCGTCACTGAAGAATACCACAAAAAGGTTCTCACTATCAGCGGCGATTCACTGGCGCTCGATCCCGAGGAGATTCGTGGAACGGAACTGCTCATCCACGAGTGTACGTTCCTGGACGCACGCGATCGAAGGTACAAGAATCACGCTGCCATAGACGAAGTGATGGAGTCTGTGAAAGCAGCGGGTGTCAAAAAGGTCATTCTCTACCACATTTCCACCCGTTACATAAGACAGCTCAAGTCGGTCATAAAAAAATACAGGGAGGAAATGCCTGATGTAGAGATCCTTTACATGGATCCAAGAAAGGTGTTTGAAATGTGAGGGGGCGAAATTATGGAAGCCTGGGTGTTCTGGCTTGTTCTCGGTGTGATCCTTATGGTTGCAGAAATTCTCACACCCACATTCTTCATATTCTGGTTTGGAGTGGGTGCCCTTGCCGCTTCTCTGGTGTCACTCTATCTTGGGGTGTACGTTCAAATCATAGTCTTTGCAGCTGTATCTATAGTACTCGTCTTCCTCACGAGAAGGTTGGTTCAGAACTGGGAATCTCCGAGAAAGATCCATGTTGAAGAGATCGCTGGAAAGGTAGCTCTCGTTATTGAGACAATAGATAACAGAAAGGGAACTGGCCTTGTGAAGATCGATGGAGATGTGTGGAGAGCGTACGCAGAAGACGACGATGAGGTCATAGAGAAAGGAGAACACGTGAAGATAATGAAGGTAGAAGGTGCTCATGTGGTTGTAAAAAGAGTATGAGGGAGGTGTTTCTATGTTGATAGCTCTTGTTGTTCTGGTCTTTTTCCTGATCGTACTGGCTGCGAGTTCTATAAGGATCGTGCGCCCGTACGAACGAGGTCTCGTGGAAAGGCTCGGAAAATTCAAGAGGGAAGTAGGAGCAGGAGTACATTTCATAATTCCTTTCTTCGAACGAATGATAAAGGTGGATATGAGAGAAAAAGTCATCGATGTTCCTCCACAGGAGGTTATAACAAGAGATAACGTGGTTGTGACGGTGGATGCCGTGATCTACTACGAGATCACCGACGCATACAGGGTGGTTTACAACGTGAGCAACTTCGAGATGGCCACCATAAAGCTCGCTCAGACGAATCTGAGAAACGTCATAGGTGAACTGGAGCTCGATCAAACGCTCACATCCAGGGAAAGAATAAACATGAAGCTTCGAACTGTTCTCGACGAAGCAACGGACAAATGGGGTGTGAGAATCACACGGGTTGAGATCAAAAAGATAGACCCACCTCAGGACATCACCGATGCTATGAGTAAGCAGATGAAGGCGGAGAGGACAAAAAGAGCTGCCATACTGGAGGCGGAGGGTTACAAGCAGGCGGAGATATTGAAAGCAGAGGGTCAGAAAAACGCGGCCATTTTGAGAGCAGAAGGTGAAGCGGAAGCCATAAAGAGAGTCGCGGAAGCGAACATGCAAAAGCTCATTCTCGAAGCACGTGGACAGGCTGAAGCGATAAAACTCGTTTTCAACGCGATACATGAAGGAAATCCGACTAAAGATCTTCTCACTGTCAGGTACCTTGAGACACTGAAGGAAATGGCCAACGGTCAGGCAACAAAGATATTCCTCCCGTTTGAGGCTAGTTCCATACTCGCAAGCCTGGGAGCCATATCTGAAATTTTCAAAAAGGAAGAAAACAAGAGGGATGAGAAATGATCTGGTTCCTTGAAGGGCTGTCCTTTTCTGTTGTTGGATTCTTTGTATCTGTCTTCTTTTCCTATCTCTATCTGAAAAGAAGAGAAAGAATTGATCTGAGTGCCCTCAAAATATTCAACGAGTTCACCACACTGGGTCTCATTTACCTGTTTTCTTGGATGTTGAATTCTCTCTTTTTTTATCTGATAGTGGTTGTTCTGGCGGTGCTCTTCTTTCTTGGAAAATCTGTTCGCTTTCTGATGAGTATAAATGAGCAGTACCGCATCATGTTTCTTTCCTTTGGATACAACGACAAAGAATTCAGCCTCTATCAGATCAGAAAAAAACTCTTCAAATCCTTTGTAAGACCTGCTCTGAAGTTTTTTGGTCTGTACATCGTCTTTTCGAGTGCAGATTTAAAGAATCCTTTCGTGATTTCAATCTTGCTTGTTCTTGGTGTAACAATAGGTTTACTGAACGGAGTAGACAAGTTCGACTAATTTGGTAGAATTATATCGGAGGTGAAAAAATGGGTATTTTGTCGGACAAGGACATCGCTTATCTCAAGGATCTTTTTGGAAAAGAGCTCAAAAGAAAGGTGAAGATCGTCTTCTTCAAAACAGAAGACAAAACACGCTGTCAGTACTGCGAAATCACGGAACAGGTTCTGGAGGAACTCGTTTCTGTTGATCCAAAGCTCGAGCTTGAAATCCACGATTTCGACAGCGACAAAGAAGCGGTGGAAAAGTACCAGGTGGAAATGGTTCCCGCCACAATCCTTTTGCCTGAGGATGGTAAGGATTACGGTATCAGGTTCTACGGAGTCCCTTCAGGACACGAATTTGGAACACTCATTCAGGATATCATCACCGTCTCTGAAGGAAAACCGCAGCTTTCTGAGGAGAGCATTCAGAAGCTCCAGAGTCTCGAGGAGCCGATAAGGATCAGTGTGTTTGTAACACCGACGTGTCCTTACTGTCCCAGGGCGGTTCTCATGGCTCACAACATGGCCATGGCCAGCGACAAGATAATCGGAGAGATGATAGAAGCGAACGAATACTGGGAACTGAGTGAAAAGTTCGGGGTTTCTTCTGTCCCCCACATCGTTGTGAACAGAGATCCATCGAAGTTCTTTGTAGGAGCTTATCCTGAGAAAGAGTTCATAAACGAGGTGTTGAGACTCGCAAAGGGGTGATGAAGAGTGGTTTTCTTTGATACTGGATCCTTAAAAAAGAAGGAGATAAAGGACAAATACGACATAGTTGTCGTGGGTGGAGGACCCGCGGGTCTCACGTCCGCTATCTACGCCAGGAGAGCCGGACTTTCTGTTCTGGTCGTTGAAAAGGCGATTGAAGGAGGTTACGTGAACCTCACTCATCTGGTTGAGAATTACCCGGGTTTCCCGGCCATCTCCGGAGAAGAGCTCGCCTCGAAATTCAAAGAACACGCTGAGAAGTTCGGTGCAGACATATACAACGCCGAAGTCGTTAAGCTGGAAGTCCAGGGAGACAAAAAAGTGGTTGAACTCGACGATGGTAAAAGAATAGAGGCTCCTGTAGTGATCGTTGCAACCGGTGCGAATCCGAAAAAACTGAATGTGCCAGGTGAGAAGGAGTTCTTTGGGAAAGGCGTGTCGTACTGCGCGACCTGTGATGGATATCTTTTCGCAGGAAAAGATGTAATTGTAGTGGGCGGAGGAGACAGCGCGTGCGACGAATCGATTTTTCTCTCCAACATAGTGAACAAGATCACCATGATCCAGCTTCTTGAAACGCTCACGGCTGCGAAGGTTCTTCAAGAAAGGGTTCTGAACAATCCAAAGATAGAGGTCATCTATAACTCCACCGTAAGGGAGATCAGAGGAAAAGACAAAGTCGAAGAGGTCGTTATAGAGAACGTGAAAACGGGAGAAACGAAGGTACTGAAAGCAGATGGAGTGTTCATCTTCATAGGACTCGATCCAAACTCGAAACTGCTTGAAGGTCTGGTAGAACTGGATCCCTACGGTTACGTTATAACGGATGAGAACATGGAAACTTCCGTGAAGGGAATATACGCGGTCGGTGATGTGAGGAAGAAAAATTTGAGACAGATAGTCACAGCTGTTGCAGACGGTGCTATAGCCGTTGAGCATGCCGCAAAACATTACTTCTGATCGCTCAAAAACAGAATCACAGGTCCTTCAAGAGGATGATTGGGTGGGGGTGTTTGTTCAGACACCTTCCACCCTTTTCCTTTTATTTCCACGTCTTTCACTCCGAGAGATTCCAGAACGAGTAAAGCGTCTCTAACTGGAAGACCTCTCAGATCCGGCATGAGACCTTTTACAATCCTTATTCTTCCGTCTTCTTTCTCCGTGAGAATCTCTACGATCTCTCTGAACACCGGAGCGGCAACCTCTCCTCCGTAGAAAGCCCCTGAGGGACTGTCCAGATGAACCAGTATCGTGTACTTTGGATCTTCAGCGGGGAAAAAACCCACAAAAAGTGAGTGATAGAGATTCCTATATTCTCCACCGACAGCCTTCTGCGCGGTTCCTGTTTTACCAGCAATCGCTATTCCCTTCACCTGAGCGAGTTTTCCTGTTCCTTCTTCCACGACCCGGACCATCGCCTGTCTTATCACGTCTGTTGTTTCTTTTGAAAAGACCCTTCTTTTTTTCACTGGGGAATCTTTCAAAATGGTAGGTTTCACCCAGTAGCCATCGTTCGCAAAGATATTGAGAGACGCAATCAGCTGTACAGGAGTGACACCGATACCCTGGCCAATCGAGATCTCAGCCGGATCTATGAGAGACCATTTTTTCGGTTCTCTCAGAACACCAGCGATTTCCCCTTCCATTTCGATACCGGTTTTTTCCCCAAAACCTACCTTTCGGAGCCACTCATAGAATCCTTCAACACCGGTTTTTTCTGTAATGAGCTCTCCTACCTTAACACTCATCACGTTGCACGATTTTACGATTCCCGCGGAGAAATCCACCAGACCGTGCTTTTCTATATCTCTTATGATCACAGGGAGTTGCTCTACTGGTTTTATTGAGCCTTCACATTCAACGGTGAAATCTGGGGAAGCAGAATGTGTCTCGAGAGCGATCGCGTACACCAGAGGTTTTATCGTCGAGCCTGGCTCTATGTATCCACCGATCAAATCGTTCCAGTTTCTGGTGGTCACCATTGAGAGTATCCTGCCGGTTTTCGATTCCATCACAATCACATGACCAGCTTCTGCGGAGTTTCCTTCCACGGCTTTCGAAATGATATCGTAGACGCGCCTTTGAAGGTCAAGATCCAGAGATAGCCAGACGTCTTTTCCGTTTTCGGGGGGGGAGTAATTCACAAGGGTGGGAGAGAGGCGGGCTCCTCTGTATCGAAGTTCTAAAAAACCCTTTCTTTTTCCTTGTAACTGATCGTCAAAAAAACCCTCTATTCCTCCCTTACCCGTTCCATCTATCACCGTTCCAAGCAGAATTCCTGTGGCGTAATCTTGAATTTTTTTTCTGGTGTATACCAGTTCTATGTTGACAAAAGGCAGCAACTCTGATTCTATCTTCTTTAACACGTCAACTTTGTCTTCTCCCTCTGTGAGTTTGAAAAACTTATACTCCATTACTTCCTCTGCTGACTTTGTGATACCGCAGTTTTGTAAGGTTTTCTCGAGTGCTTTTATATCCCCATTTTGCCTTTTAAAAAAGTCAACATCGAGATAAGCGACGTATTCTGGCGAATCATAAACTATTTTCCTCCCCCGAACATCCAGAACACTTCCTCTCCGAGGAGGAATGGAAACAAACCAGTTTTCTCTTTCCCCTGCCAGAGGAAAGAAGAACAGATTCATGAAGGAGACTGTCAAAAATATCGCGAAGATTGCAAGCAACAGCCACAACCTTTTTTCCATCTATCACTTTCACTCCGAGGGATTCAGGAGATCGAAATAGGACGAGATGTGGTAGAACTCTTCTTTGAGTGCCTGATGAGTTCTTTCCAGTTCTTTGATCTCGATTTCGAGCTTCTTGTTGTTTTGTGTGAGGTGGAAGGCCAGAACTCCCACTCTTAAGGCGGTTACCCCCACGAACAATAACACAGCAACGAGCACAATGGTGAAAATAAGTTGGTGCGAAAGAACAAGTACTCTCGTTCTCTGGTTTACCTTCGCTGGCAGATCAATCTCCTCCTTCCTCTATCCGCTCCGCTGCGCGCAAACGTCCGCTCCTGGCTCTTGGATTTTCTCTTATTTCCTCTTCTGAAGGACGAACAGGTTTTTCCGTCAATATTCGTAACTTTTTAGAATTTCTGAACGTCTCTTTGACGATCCTATCCTCCAGAGAATGAAAGGAAATGACCACTATTCTGCCACCAGGGTTTAGAAGATCCTCCGCTTTTTTCAGAAATTCTTTCAGATTTTCAAGTTCTCTGTTGACATAGATTCTTATAGCCTGGAACGTCTTCGTTGCAAAGTGTCTCTTGCGGCGTCTGATCTCGTAAGATGGAAGCGCTTCTCTCACAGCTTTAACAAGGTCAAGGGTGGTGTTGAGGGGACGATTTTCAACGATCTTTCGGGCGATTCTCCTTGCGAATCTCTTTTCTTCACCGTACTCAAAGATTATCCTCGCTAACTCCTCTTCCGGTAACTCATTCAATACCTTTTGAGCCGTTACTTCGCTTTCCAGATCCATACGCATATCCAGTGGTTCTTCTCTCTCGAACGTGAATCCCCGATTCTCTCCTTTGAGTTGATAAGTAGAAACCCCAAGATCCATTAATATCCCATCTACTTTTTCTATTCCTAAAGTTTTAAGAAGAAAATCCGCTTCTCTGTAGGAGACTTTGAACAAACTCACACGATCTGAGAATTCTTTCAATTTCTCTTCTGCGATCCGCAAAACTTCTGAATCAACGTCTATTCCTATGATTCTGCATCCCGGACAGTGTTCCAAAATCGCTCTAGAGTGTCCTCCTTCACCTACCGTGCAATCGAGGATGATTTTCTCATCCTCCGGTTTCAGAAACTCAATAACTTCTCTAACCATTACAGGAATATGTCGCTGCGAATATTTCCGCATTCTATCACGCCTTCTGATCCTCGTGTGGAAACATTATAACGTATTCTTCCGTAAAAATCAAAAAAACGGTAAACAAACGACAGGCCTCTTAAAATGCCGAATTGAAGGGATTTTTGGTTGATTCATTTTTTATATACAAGTGTGTACTAATTGAGTGGGAAAAGGAGACATTCTGTTGTTTCAAGAAACATTTACATTTTGTTTTATCAAACGTAAGATTTAAGTGCTAATATAATGAACCGGAGGTGAGAATTATGAGAAACCTGAACGAAAAGATGAAGGATATTTTCGAGAGGAGCGTGGAGGATATCAAAGAAAGAAATCAGAACCTGCTTAGACCAGAGCACATTCTCCTTCAGATCCTTTACGATGAAAACGAGGCCACGAAGGTGCTGAAAGATCTCAATGTAAACGTGGAGGAAGTGATTACTGAGCTGGAGGACTACATCGATTCCCAGTACGGGATATACTACGGATTCTCCGATCAGGTCTATGTATCGAAAGAACTTTCTTACATCCTGGAGCTAGCGAGAAAGGAAGCCAGGCTTTTCAAGCAGAAGGATATAGGTCCTCTTCACTTCCTTCTGGGACTGCTGAGAGATGGTTCCACACACGCTGCACGTGTCCTGAAGAAGTACGGTGTTGATTACGAAAAAGTGCTTCAGACGGTTAAGGAGCACGAAGAAGAATACGCAGCTGAGCAGTCACCACTCACGGCTTTTGCAACCGATCTCACAAAATTGGCAAAAGAAGGAAAAGTGGGTCCCATCATAGGAAGAGACAGGGAAATCGAGCGCGTGATAGAGATTCTCATGAGAAAAACCAAGAACAACCCAATTCTCATCGGTGATCCGGGTGTTGGAAAAACCGCCATTGTGGAAGGTCTCGCACAGAGAATCGTTGAAGGAAAAGTTCCTGATCCTCTAAAGGATGTGCGCATACTGATGGTAGATCTCGGAAGGATGATAGCGGGGACCAAATACAGGGGAGAATTCGAAGAAAGGTTGAAATCATTCCTCGATGAAGTGATGAAACAGAAAGAAAAAACGATTCTCTTCATCGACGAGATACACACTCTGGTTGGTGCTGGCGCAGCCGAAGGAGCGATGGACGCTGCCAACATGTTGAAACCGGCCCTTGCTCGCGGTGAAATACGCGTCATAGGTGCAACCACACTGGATGAGTACAGAAAACACATAGAAAAAGACAAAGCGCTCGCGAGAAGATTCCAGCCGGTGATGGTGAGAGAACCGAGTGTGGAAGAGACCATAGAGATTTTGAAGGGGTTGAAGAAAGTCTACGAGGAGCACCACAAAGTGAAGATAGAGGACGAAGCGATAGAGGCAGCTGCCAAGCTCTCAGCGAGATACATAACGGACAGATTCTTGCCAGACAAGGCGATTGACCTGCTGGATGAGGCGGCAGCGAGAGTGAGACTCAGCGCTACAAAACAGGAAAAGGATGAAACGAAGCTTCGCGAGCTCGAGGAAAAAATAAAAGAGCTTGAAACGAAAATCGATGAGCTCACTATAAGATCTCAGTACAAAGAAGCGGCTGATCTCAAGAAAGAACTCTTCAAGCTCAAAAATGAGTATGAAGCTTTGAAGAGTGGGAAACCGGTTGTCACAGCGGAAAAAATAGCAGAAGTGGTTGAATCCTGGTCTGGTGTTCCAGTTTCCAGAATCGTTGAATCTGAAAAGGAAAAGCTTCTGAAGCTCGAAGAGATAATCCACCAGAGGCTCGTGGACCAGGAGGAAGCGGTCAAGGTAGTGGCCGATGCCATCAGGAAGGCAAGGGCTGGAATAAAAGATCCTAACAGGCCAGTTGGTACCTTCCTCTTTCTTGGACCAACGGGTGTTGGTAAGACTGAGCTCGCAAAGACACTCGCTGAAGTGCTCTTTGGAAGCGAAAACGCACTGATACGAATCGACATGACCGAATACATGGAAAAGCACGCTGTCTCCAAGCTGATAGGAGCACCTCCGGGATACGTTGGTTACGAGGAAGGTGGTCAACTGACCGAAGCCGTAAGAAGAAGACCGTACAGTGTTATATTGCTCGATGAGATTGAAAAAGCGCATCCGGATGTGTTCAACATACTGCTTCAGATAATGGACGATGGAAGACTCACAGACAGCAAAGGAAACGTTGTTGATTTCAAGAACACGATCATCATCATGACGAGTAACATAGCAAGCGATCTGATACTGAACTACGTTAAAGAAGGAAAGAGCTTTGATGAGATTGAAGAAAGAGTCAGAGAAGAGCTGAAACACTACTTCAGACCCGAGTTCATAAACAGGATAGACCATGTCGTTGTCTTCAAACCGCTCACAAAAGAACACATGAAACAGATCGTGGAAATAATGATCAGAAGACTTGAAGCGCGGTTGAAGGACAAGAATATAAAACTCACGATCACTGAAGCGGCGAAAGAATACCTCGCAGAAAAAGGATACGATCCAACGTTCGGTGCAAGACCACTGAGGCGGCTGATAGAAAGGGAAATCGAAACACCACTCGCAAGAATGATCATAGCAGGTGAGGTGCAGGAAGGTCAGACGGTGAGAGTGGATTACAACGGTGAAAAACTGATCCTCGAAGTTGCCAGAGAACTCGAGAAGGTTCAGTAAGGGGCGTTAGCCCCTTTTCTTTTTTTCCCAGTTCAATTCCGCTATGGATTTCTGAAGATACAAAGGTTCGATTTCGTAGTAGTGTATGGTCTTTTTCTCTCTGAAAAGCCTCTCGCTCTCTTCAACCAACACAGCGGGTGAGATGAGAAGGTCGTCCTTCAGGACTATTTTTGGAGAAAACTCTTTTGTGATCTCTTCCAGTTCTTCGTCAGAGACCACACTCGGCTCTTTCAGCGGATTGAGTCCTTTGTCCTTCAGATAAACCGCACAATAGTGGTAACCTTTCCTCGCTCTTCTAGCCACGAGTACAACACCGTCAGCTGGACAGCTCTTTGCAGTCATTTCGAAGGAGTTCAGAGGAGCCACGGGTATATCGTATGGAGACACAAGCCCCACCACGGTGGCGATTCCCACCCTGAGACCTGTCAATCCTCCAGGGCCAATTCCCACTCCCACAACATCGAGATCTTTCACTTTGAGATCCAGTTCGTCCAGCAGCTTCTTCACAACAACGGGAAGAATTTCTGCGTGTTTTTTCTCACCTGTGTAGGAAATTTCAAAAAGATCTTCTCCTTTTCTCACCCCAGCTCTTATCCTCTGGGAAGTGTCGAGTGCCAGAACGTTCATTCTCTCACCTCAGAACAGATTGTCTATTTCCTGGACAGAAAACGAGTACTCTTCAGGATTCCATCCTTTCGACTCAAAAAAGTACCTCATGAACTCTTCCACTAATTCGTTCCTGTTTTTCTCCTTCACTGAAGAAAATGGAACGTAAATTGTGTACCAGTTTTTCTCCGATAGTATTTTCATATCACCATAAGAATCGAGGTAGTCGACTTCCTCAACAAAGACGTTTTTCAGATCTGCCCACTCTCCGAGCGGGAGATCAACGGCGTTCTCTTCTGGTGTGAGAGCCTTTATGGCGAAACTTGGTACTTCTTCTCCTTCTTCCAGAACGTTGATCTTGAGAAAAATTCTTCCAATCAGTTCAGAATTCACCGGTTCGAGGTTCACACCCGTTTCGTTGAAAATCTCTTTCATTTTCTTTTCGAGAACGCCGATTTCTTTTCCTTTTTTGTAGTAGAGTATTTCGAGACTGTCCATCAATCTCATTTTTTCTCTCCTTTCTTCAGCCCGAATCCTTCTTCTTCCACGTTTCCCAGTGGCTCAACGTGTATGGTTACGTCTTCTATATCGTCTCTCCTTTTCATCATCTCTTTTCTTATTTTCACGGTCAATTCGTGTGCATCTTTCACCGACATCTTTCCATCTACTTCGATATCCATTTCTATGAAGTATTTCGTTCCCACCCTTCTTATTCTCATCCTGTGGGGATTATGCACGTTTGGAAAACGCTCGAGAACGGCAAAGATATCATCGTACATATCTAACTCGGTTCTTTTCATACCATCCATGAGTTCGTAAGCTGCTTCGTAGAATACAGAAAAGGAAGTTCTCAGGATCATAATGGAAACGAAAATCGCGAGCAGACTGTCCAGCCACCACCATCCGAAGGTTTTCATCGCAACCATGCCGGCCAGAACGGTTGCCGAGATCATTATGTCGTTTCTCATGTTCAGAGCGTCACTGATTGTAGCCGGACTGTTCAAGCGTTTTCCAAGAGACAGTTTGTATAAAAAAAGAAAAGTTTTGCCTGCAACGGAAATTCCAACAACAATAAAGGCAGTTAGAGTGAGTTCTAGGGAAAACTCCTGTTTCACGAGCCTTTTGACTGATTCAACGAGAAGAGAGGCTCCTGCGTAAAACATAACGAAGGAGATGATCTTTGAAGCGATCGTTTCTGCCCTTTCATGACCGTATGGATGCGTCTCATCGGGTGGTTTTCCTGAAATTCTGGATGAGAGGAGTATGACAAGAGAGGTGAATATGTCGGTGGACGTGTCTATTCCGTCTGCGAGTATCGCGTAGCTTCCCGTAAACAGGCCCACCAGAATCTTCAAGACGGCAAGCACGGCGTTTCCAAATATTCCAATCCATGCTCCTTTTTTTATTTCTTCGTGCCTTTCCAATCTGAAACCACCTCAACAAAATGAAGGCCCACCTCGGTGGGCCTTCGGTGTTATCTCTTTATGGAGTAGAAAGATTTCAAACCTCTGAATTCTGCCACTTTTCCGAGTTCTTCCTCGATTCTCAACAGCTGGTTGTACTTGGCTGTTCTTTCGCTTCTGGAGAGGGAACCTGTCTTGATGAAACCAGCGTTCGTTGCCACAGCGAGATCCGCTATGAACGTGTCTTCACTCTCTCCAGATCTGTGGGAAATGATGGCCGTCATGTTGTTCTTCTGTGCCATTTCCACCGCGTCGAGAGTTTCCGTGACGGTGCCTATCTGATTGAGTTTGATGAGTATGGAGTTGGTCGCTTTGAGTTCTATTCCTTTGGAGAGTCTTTTCACGTTGGTCACGTAAAGGTCATCTCCAACGATCTGAACCTTGTTTCCTACTCTCTTTGTGAATTCCACGAACGCGTCCCAGTCTTCCTCCGCGAACGGATCTTCGATGGATATGATGGGGTACTTCGCTACCAGTTCTTCGTAGTATCCCATGAGAACTTCGCTGGATTTTTCCTCACCATCGACGTAGTAAACTCCCTTTTCCTCATCGTAAAAGGAAGATGCCGCACAGTCGAGAGCTATGAAAACTTCTTCTCCGGGTTTGTAGCCTGCTTTCTCTATGGCTTCAATCAGAACTTTTATGGCTTCCTCGTTGGAAGACAAATTGGGAGCGAATCCACCCTCGTCTCCGACCGCTGTCACGTGACCGGCTTCGTGGAGTATCTTTTTCAACGTGTGGAATATTTCCGCTCCTGCCCTCAAAGCTTCTCTGAAGCTGTCAAATCCGGCGGGAACAATCATGAATTCCTGAAGGTCAAGATTGTTGTCTGCGTGCTGTCCACCGTTGATCACGTTCATCAGAGGTACTGGCAGAACCTTCGCGTTGACTCCTCCAAGGTATTTGTAGAGGGGCAATCCAAGGTAATTCGCTGCTGCTCTGGCAACTGCCATAGAAACGGCGAGTATGGCGTTGGCACCCAGTTTAGATTTGTTTTCGGTGCCGTCCAGTTCTATCAATGTCTTGTCAACGAGTGGCTGGTCGAATGCGTTCATCCCGATCAGTGCAGGAGCTATGGTTTCGTTCACGTTCTCTACTGCTTTCAGAACACCTTTCCCGAGGTATCTCTTCTTGTCTTTGTCTCTGATTTCCAGGGCTTCGAATTTTCCCGTTGAGGCACCAGAGGGTACGATGGCTCTTCCCATTGTTCCGTCTTCAAGCACGACTTCCGCTTCAACGGTGGGGTTTCCTCTCGAATCCAGAACCTCTCTTGCTCTTACATCCACGATTTCCACGTACACAGTTTCCACCTCCTTGATTTTTTGATCCACCAAGGTTCTATTGTACCCTTTTATGTTAAATCTCTATTTGAGTTTCGGTTATAACATCCAGAATCTCTTCAGGTTTTATGAGTTCTCCATTCACCTTGTTTATGGTTCTTATGACTTTTGATCTTCTGTCTATAGAACTGATGAGTTCTTTCGCATACTGCCCCAGATTCATTTCAGCTATCACTATGGTGTTCACTTTCTCTGCCAGTTTTCTGAAACGTGATACGGGAGCCGGCCAGATTGTGATGGGTTTGAACAACCCTACTTTGATTCTGTCACGTCTTGCGATCTTCACTGCTTTCATAGCGCTTCTTGCGACTATCCCATAAGCTACCACCAGAATTTCTGCGTCCTCCGTCTCATACTCTTCGTAGAAGGCTATTTCATCCGCGTGAAGTCTAATTTTGTTCGTGAGCCTTCGTATCAATTTTTCTGCCGCATCCGGAGAGCTGAGAGGGAAACCTGATTCGTCATGAACAAGACCGGAGACATGAAACTTCGTTTTTCCCATCTCAGCCATGGGGAATGGTGTGGGTTCTGCGTACTCACTTTCAGAAAATGGTACGAAAAGATCTTCTTCTCCAAAGGAAGTGTCCTTCAGTCTCTCTATAATGAACAGTTCCTCATCTTTCGGTGGATAGAAACTTTCCCTCATGTGACCGAGCATTGCGTCCATGAGAAACACAACAGGAGTCCTGTACTCTTCCGCTAAGTTGAACGCAGTGATTATATAACGATAAACTTCCGCGACAGATGATGGATAGAGAGCGATTATGGCGTGGTCTCCATGCGTTCCCCATCTTGTCTGCATGATGTCTCCCTGTGCGGGTTTCGTTGGAAGTCCAGTGGAAGGGCCGAGTCTCATAACGTTGGCAAAAACACACGGTGTTTCCGTCATTATCGCATAGCCTATAACCTCCTGAATGAGGCTGAATCCGGGTCCACTTGTGGCAGTCATCGACTTCACACCGGCGAGGGACGCTCCAACAACAGCTGCCGCGCTGGCTATTTCGTCTTCCATTTGAACAAAAACACCACCCACTTTTGGCAGTTCTCTCGCCATCACTTCTGCTATCTCTGTGGAGGGAGTGATCGGATAGCCTGCGAAAAACCTGCATCCCGCTTTTATCGCACCCAGAGCACACGCTTCGTTCCCCTGAAGAAACATCATCTCAGGCATTCTCATCACTCACAATTTCTATGGCCATATCCGGACATATTTTCTCACATTTTAAACATCCGATGCATTTGTTTTCGTTTGTCACGGGTTTTCCTATTTCATCGCTTGTAATGGCACTAGTCGGACAAGCCCACGCGCACAGCTTACACGCTTTGCACCAGTCGTAATTCACCACGATCTTGTAACCCATATTCTTCCCTCTCAGCTGAGGAACATCAGAAACACTCCTGCCACAGTGGCTGAGCCTATGACTCCCGCCACGTTGGGTCCCATTGCGTGCATGAGTATGTGATTCCTTGGATCTTCTTCCTGAGCGAGTTTCTGTGCAACTCTGGCAGAATCTGGTACGGCAGAAACACCAGCCGCTCCTATGAGCGGGTTTATTTTATCCTTCAAAAACAGGTTCATGAGTTTCGCAAACAGAATCCCAGAACTCATTGACACGATGAAAGCGGCTGCTCCGAGAAAGAATATCATCAGACTTTGGGGAGTCAAGAAAACATCGGCTCTTGCAGAAGCCCCAACTGAAAGCATGAGAAGGATCGTCACCGTGTCGAGTATGTACCTGCTGGCGGCTTCAACGAGTCTTTTCACAATCCCCGCTTCTCTGAGGAGGTTTCCAAACATGAGAGATCCAACCAGAGGGAGCGACTTTGGAATCAGAAGAGCGGTTACTATTGTTATCACTATCGGAAATGAAAGTCTCTCGAATCTGCTCACCTTTCTTGGTGGTTTCATTTTGATTTTTCGTTCTTCTTTGCTTACTAAAATTCTGGAAACGACGGGTTGGAGGATGGGAATGAGAGCGATGTAGGAATAAGCAGATATGGCTATGGGGGCGATCAATTCTGGGGATAGTGTGTTCGTTATGTAAATGGCGGTTGGCCCATCTGCACCACCTATGATGGCGATGGAAGCCGCCTGTTTCAGAGAAAATCCTAGAACCTTTGCCACAAAAAAGGTGAAAAATATTCCCATCTGTGCAGCCGCACCGAGAAAGATGGTGATCGGGTACGAGAGCATGAAGGAAAAATCTGTGAGTGCTCCTATTCCGAGGAAGATGAGGGGAGGATAGATTCCCAGGTCAAGGCCTTTCTTTATGTAGTAGAGAAAACCGCCTTCGTTCAATATTCCCGTGGTTTCAACGGGTATGTTCGCAAGAATGATTCCAAAGGCTATGGGAATCAAAAGAAGAGGTTCTGAGTGTTTCACTATAGCTACGTAAAGCAGGGCAATGGCCACTGCGAACATGGCTATGTTTCCAAATGTGAGATGTGGGAACGCGGTTTGAGCGAAGAAATTTGCCAGGGCTGATATAATCGACAATTTTTCCACTCCTTTTGTGTTCAGAATCACAACTATTATTCTAACATGGAAAAAGAAGAACCCCGAAGGGGTTCTTCAGTGTATGTCTTCCAATCTGTAAGGTGTTTTCTGGTAGATGCAGTAATTCAACCAGTTGCTGAAGAAGAGGTGAGCGTGACTCCACCAAGTGAGAATGGGAGTTTTTGTGGGATCGTCGTTTGGAAAGTAATTGGCAGGAATCGGCACCTTCAGATTTCGACCTATATCTCGATAGTATTCGTCTCTCAGTGTGTATCTGTCGTACTCGGGATGTCCTGTGACGAATATCTGTCTTTCGCTTTTGTTTGCAACCACGTAAACACCAGCTTCGTCCGACTCTGCAAGGATCTCAAGCTCCGGTACTTTGTCTATGTCTTCCTTCTTCACCTCGGTGTACCGCGAGTGCGGCGCCCAGAAGAAGTCGTCGTGCCCCCTGAAGAGGACCGAATCTTTTGCGACTCTGTGCTTGTAAACGCCTGAGAGCTTCTGTGGGAGTTCGTACTTCGGTATTCCGTAGAAGTAGTACAGTCCCGCCTGAGCCGCCCAACAGATGAACATGGTCGAGTACACGTTGTGACGGCTCCATTCCATGATTTCTGTGAGTTCTTCCCAGTAATCCACTTCTTCGAACGGAAGGAGTTCCACGGGAGCACCCGTGATGATGAATCCATCGAATTTTCTATCTTTAACAGCGGAAAAAGTTGTGTAGAACTTCAGAATGTGTTCAATGGGAGTGTGTTTCGGTCTGTGAGTTTCAGTGTAGAGAAGGGTCACATTCACCTGAAGAGGAGTGTTTCCAAGGAGTCTGAGAAGTTGAATCTCCGTTTTTATTTTGTCTGGCATCAGGTTCAGAATGAGAATTTCAAGAGGGCGGATGTCCTGGTGGATCGCCCTCTTTTCCGTCATGACAAAGATGCCTTCTTTTGCCAAGACTTTCACAGCAGGAAGACCGCTTGGAACGTTTATTGGCAATTTTTCATCCCTCCTGAGATTTTCTGAGAGCCTGATCCAGATCGGCTATGATATCTTCCACATCTTCTATTCCAACAGACAATCTTATCATATCCGGAGTAACACCCGTTTTCAACTGCTCTTCTTCCGTGAGCTGCTGATGGGTTGTCGAAGCGGGATGAATAGCCAGAGTTCTTGCATCACCAATGTTGGCGAGGTGGGAAATGAGTGTGAGACTGTCTATGAACTTCTTTCCCGCCTCTTTTCCGCCTTTCACACCGAACGTTACAATCGCACCGTATCCTTCTTTGAGGTATTTCAGCGCATTTTCTCTGGTTTTGTTGCTTTCAACTATCGGATAGTTGACCCAGCTCACAGCGGGATGCGATTTCAGAAATTCAACGATCTTCAGTGCGTTTTCACAGTGTTTCTTCATCCTCAAGCTGAGGGTTTCAAGTCCGAGGATGAACAGAAACGCGTTGAACGGGCTCATACAGCTTCCCAGGTCCCTCAAAAGCTGGGTTCTACATTTTGCTATGTAGGCTGCTTCTTTGAACGTCTCCACATAACTCACACCGTGGTAGCTGGGATCTGGTTCCACGAGTTCTGGAAACTTTCCGTTCGTCCAGTCGAATTTTCCGCTGTCTACGATGAGACCGCCTATCGATGTTCCGTGTCCTCCGATGAATTTCGTGGCCGAATAAACAACGATGTCGGCACCATGTTCGAAAGGTCTGAATATGTACGGCGCTACCGTATTGTCCACTATCAAAGGGACACCGTGTCTGTGAGCGATCTCCGCTATCGCTTCAAAGTCCGGCACTGTGAGACCGGGATTCCCGATAGTTTCAAGGTACACCGCCTTTGTTTTCTCGGTGATGGCCTCTTCTATGTTCTTTGGATCTGTCTCATCCACAAACTTCACGATGATGCCGGATTTTTTATAGAGAGTGTGTCTGAACAGATTGTACGTTCCCCCATACAGCGCGCTCCCGCTGACGATCTCATCTCCTGGGCCCGCGATGTTCAAAATGGCGTAAGTTATAGCGGCTTGTCCACTGGCAACCGCTAAGGCTCCCACCCCTTCTTCCAGGGCGGCTATTCTTTCTTCAAGAACTGAGACGGTAGGATTTCCAATCCTTGTATAGATGAACCCAGGTTCTTCCAGTGCGAAGAGTCTCGCCGCGTGATCAGAGTCTCTGAAAACGTAAGAAGTCGTTTGATATATAGGGACCGCTCTCGATCCTGTGGCCTGCTCGGGTGGTTCATAACCTGCGTGAAGAGCCCTTGTGTTGTAACCGTATTTCTTCCAGTCCATTCTCTCCACCTCCCGTGATAAAATTTTCTGATGTCCTCTTTTAGATTTAGTATTACCTTACTATATCTTCGTGTCAAATGTTTCAGAGGTGTGTAAGAAATATTTTACACCATCTCAAATGTGGAGGTGATACTTTTGTACCTCCTCGTGGACGTGGGTAACACGCATTCTGTCTTCTCTATCACCGAAGATGGTAAAACTTTCAGAAGGTGGAGGCTGTCCACCGGTGTGTTTCAGACGGAAGACGAACTCTTTTCACACCTTCATCCTCTTCTGGGCGATGCTATGCGTGAGATAAAGGGGATAGGAGTGGCCTCCGTCGTTCCCACTCAGAACACAGTCATAGAGCGTTTTTCTCAAAAGTATTTCCACATATCACCGATATGGGTGAAGGCGAAAAACGGATGTGTGAAATGGAACGTGAAGAATCCCTCGGAAGTGGGTGCTGATAGGGTGGCCAACGTTGTCGCTTTCGTCAAGGAATACGGTAAAAACGGAATCATCATCGACATGGGAACGGCAACCACCGTGGATCTTGTTGTGAACGGATCTTACGAAGGAGGAGCCATTTTGCCTGGATTCTTCATGATGGTTCACTCGCTCTTTCGGGGAACGGCAAAACTTCCGCTCGTTGAGGTAAAACCAGCGGATTTTGTTGTAGGAAAGGATACGGAGGAAAACATCAGGCTGGGTGTGGTGAACGGAAGTGTCTACGCTCTTGAGGGGATAATAGGGCGAATAAAGGAAGTTTACGGTGATTTACCGGTGGTTCTCACGGGAGGTCAGTCGAAGATCGTGAAAGATATGATAAAACACGAGATTTTCGATGAGGACCTCACGATCAAGGGGGTGTACCATTTCTGCTTCGGAGATTGAATGTACTTCTCGTTAATCCGTGGATTCACGATTTTGCGGCGTACGATTTCTGGTTGAAGCCCATCGGTCTTCTTTACGTTGCTCGCGCAATGGAGTGGATGGGTTACGAGGTCCATCTCGTGGATCTTCTCAACAGACACGATCCCGATCTTCCACGATTTACGAGAGTGCCAAAAGACAAAAGATACGGCACAGGAAAGTTTCCAAGTCAGGTTATAGAGAAACCAGAGATATTGAGATTTGTTCCAAGAAGGTATAAGAGGTACGGAGCACCTCCAGAGTTTCTGGAGTGGAAATTGAGAGAAATCGGAAACGTTGATCTCATAATGGTCACGTCCACGTTGAGCTACTGGTATCCCGGAGTATGGGAGACGATTCGTTTTCTGAAAGGCCGCTACGACGTACCGATTGTCCTGGGAGGTGTCTACCCGCGGCTCTTTCCGAAACACGCGAAGAAGAGCGGAGCGATAGTCTATGAAAAGGGCGACCTCGTGTTTCTTCCCAGATTCTTAGAGACTCTGGGATTTCCATCGAAGGAAATCCCCGCTGACTGGTTTGAAGTTTTCGACCCCATGTACGAACTCTACAACAGAATTGGTTACCTCGTGTTCATCACCACACTTGGATGTCCCTTCAGGTGTTCTTACTGCGCTGTTCACCGACTCTGGAACGGTTTGAGAGTAAGAACACCGGAGAGAGTGGTTGAAACCATAGAGAAGTACCTGAACATTTTCAAAGTTGAGGATGTGGTCTTTTTCGATGATGCTATTCTGGCATCGGGAAGGTTCAAAGATCTTCTCAAACTGATTGTGGAAAAGAGATGGCCTGTACGGTTTCATCTCCCGAACGGGATACATGCACGTCTTCTCGATGAAGAAACGGCCTTCCTTTTGAAAGAAGCGAACTTCAGGACGATAAAACTGGGCTATGAAACTTCTGGAAGGCTCCAGAGGGAAACAGGCGGTAAGGTTTACGATGAGGACCTCGTTCGCGCAGCCAGGATCTTGAGGAAAGCTGGTTTCACCGAAAAAGAAGTTTCAGCGTACATCATGGTGAACATGCCGGGGCAGACGAAAGAGGATGTGCTGAACGCCATCAAGGTGTGTTTGAGTGAAGGAATAGGTATTTCCATAAACGAATACACTCCTATTCCGGGAACAAAAGACTGGGAAAAACTTGTCGAAGAAGGCAAGTTGGACCCGGATATCGATCCCGTTTTTTTGAACAACACGGTTCTTCCCTTCTGGTGGAAGCACGGTATGAGTTACGAAGAGATCCAGGAGATAAAAGACTTCGCTCAGAAACTCAAGAAATCAGAGGTTTACAGAGAATTTCCGTGATCTTTAGATCGAAAAGATTTGGAGAATTCGCGGGCTTGACAACGATTGCCGAGTCGAGACCGCTTTCTGTTCCACCGCAGGCAACAACCAGTTCAGACGTTTTAACAAGTCCCGCGTCAGCCGCCATGAGCGTTATCTCCACACCCACCTTCACACCTTCGCTGAACATTCTCAGCGTGTTCGCTATTATCTCAAGAGGGTAGATTCCACCAAATTTTCTTCTCAGAGACCTTTCACCCGCGGAGAGGGCATGCGTAGCTGTGAGAACATCGTGACCCTTTTCTTTCAACAATTTTCTCAATTCTTCGTCGAATTCCTGAGTGTCGGGTTCTTCAAAGCCCGCGTGGTGTGTCACCACAACGAGCTTCATGTCTTCCGGAATCATCTCGAGGGCCATTCTAGCACTGTAACCCGTAGCGGAAGCGATCAATAGCTTTTTTGAAGAAAGCTCAGAGGCTTTTTGAATTGCTATTTCGAGGGTTTTTCTTGTGTTCTCCTTTCCGGGTTTTTCGAACAGGACCATCGCTCAACCTCCTTCCATCAAAAACTTTTTCCAGATTTCAAGGGACAGTATCGGATCCACGCTGTTCAATTTTGAGAGGAATTCAATCTGATGATTGTAGTCCATGAGCTGTAGAACTTTGACAAGAACGCTCACAGGAAGTTTCGATCCATTGACCAGTTCAACCAGTTTCGCGTAGTCCAGATATTCTATTGTTCTATCGTCAATAAGAGGAATTCCCGGTTTGTCTAGTCTTTTGTATCGAAGATCTCCCTCGAACTTCTCCCAGCTGCTCACTATTTCTTTCCACACTGGAGCGCAATCCCTTCCACCAAGAAGGTTTTCCCCGTCCTTTACCACCGCGAATATGTACTCATCATCTCCTCCAACGAACCAGGCGTTCTTCTCTGCCGTTCCTGTTTTTCCCGCGATTTCTTTTCCTGGAATCTTCACCCGAACACCGGTGCCTCTCTCAACCACTTCTTTTAAGATACTCTTCAATATTTCACTCGCTTCCTGGGCGGATCTCACAAAAGACGGAACGACGGACAGCACTTTCGGGTACCCTCTGTAGATGATCTTCCCGTTTCTGTCTTCTATTTTGTCGATGATGTATGGCTCCAGAACCACTCCTCCGTTGAAGATGGCGGAATAAACCTTCACGATCTCTTCCGGGGCTGTTTCCACAGTACCAAGAGAAGCGGTGAGATCGTCTGGATACCTGGCTCTCAGCTTCAATACTTCCGTTATAAAACTCCTCACACTCTCTGGTTGCAAATAAGAGTAAAGTAACACAGAAGGGATGTTCCTCGAATCAACGAGTGCTTCCTTCAAACTGACTGTTCCTTTGAAGGTTTTATCGAAGTTTTCTGGTTCCCACTCTCCGATCTTCAGGGGAAGGTCCAGAAGGAGATCGGAAGGGTTTCTTCCCTTGAGAACGGCATAGTAATAATACAGGGGCTTTATGGCTGATCCTATCTGTCTCCATCCGGTTCCGTATTGAAGGCCGACTCCTCGATAAGCCACTATTTCTCCTGTTTTCACCTTTACACCAACAAAAGCTGTCTTATCATCTTCGACCGTGTTGTACACCTTTTTCTGAAGTTCTTTATCCAGTGTGAGATAAACCCTGTAGCCGTACCTGAGTTCGTTCAGCGAAAATCCAAGGTCCTGGGCTTCTCTCACGACCCTCCAGAAGAGTTCCTCGTCCACGTTCATCTGCTGCGTGTGAAACTCGAGTTTTGAAAGTTCCGCAGAGTAATTCTCGTATTCCTGAGTGCTGATTCTTTTCTCCGTCAGTAATCTGTCCAGGACGATCTTCGCCCTCTTTCGGGAGGTCTCGGGATCTTTTAAAGGATTGAAGTTCTCGGGGGATTTGATCAGAGCCACAAGAACACACATCTCCGGCACCGAAAGATCAGAGAGGTCCTTTCCGAAGTATAATTTAGAGGCCGTTTGGAATCCGTATATTCCGTTCCCCATATAGACGGAGTTTATGTACATCTCGAGGATTTCATCTTTGGTTCTTATGCGTTCAAGCCAGAAGGATATGAAGATTTCCTTCAATTTCCTGACGATGGATTTGTCCATCGAAAGATAAAGCGTCCTGGCGAGTTGCTGTGTGATGGTGCTTCCGCCCTGTGAGAAACTCAGTGTCTTTATATCCATGATCAACGCCCTCAGAAATCCCATGAGGTCGAATCCTGGATGTTTGTAGAATTCCTCGTCCTCGGAGGTGAGGAGTATCTCAACGAATTTCTCTGGAATGTCGGAGAGGTCTATCCAGATATTCCTGGAGACAAGCAGTGGAGTTCCGTCACTGTAAAACAGTCTGATGGTCGGCACAAGTTTCTCCTCGGGAGGAGGAAGGTCTTTTGTGAAGAAGAAATAAAGACCCCACAGTAAGAAAAAAGTCAAAAGCGAAGCTATGAAGAAGGATAAAAGGAATTTCTTCATTTTCTGAATCTCTCCAGATCGATCAGGTATTTCTTCCATTCCAAGCCTGCGCTGAAACCACCGAGTCCTTTCTTAGAAACCACCCTGTGGCACGGTATATAGAGAGGAAGAGGGTTTTTCGAAAGAGCCTGCCCCACTGCTCTGGGGGACGTTCCGAGTTTTTTTGCTATCTCGCTGTAAGTTTTCGTCTCACCGTACGGGATTTTTCGAACTTCTTCCCAGACTCTTTTCTGAAAGGGTGTGCCTCTGATCTCTACCTGGAATGAAAAGCTTTTTCTTTGACCTGAAAGGTATTCTTCTATTTCGCGGAGAATCTCCTCCGAACCTTCTGTTTCGTTCGATCCCAAGATAATTTTCACTACCTTTCCATTCTCCGTCTGAACAGAAATGTTTCCCGGCACTCTCATCGAAAACACCGCCTCCTGATAGAATTATATCAGGGCCTTGAACGAGAAGGAGGAGTAGAAATCCATGGTGTGTATTTTTGCAAACGGTTCCTATGAAGAGTTCGTGGATGTTTCCCGTTGTGAGAAAATTGTGGCGGTGGACGGAGGAGCGAACTACTTGAGAACAAGAAACATTGTACCAGATTTTTTCATAGGTGATGCCGATTCGGCGAAAGAGGAAACCATGGAGTGGTTGAAACAACACGGGGTAACGCTGAAAATATTTCCAAAGGAGAAGGACGAAATAGATCTGGAACTTGCACTTCGAGAGTTCGAAGAAGAAGAAAAGGTTGTCTTCGGATGGAAAGGAGACCGTCTCGACATGGTGCTTGCTCTTTTCTATCTGTTGAGACGCTTCAAAAACACGATCCTTGAATCACCTTCTCTCACGGTTGGTTACGTGGAAGGAGCAAAAACTCTTTCCGCTGTTCCTGGAGAAAAGTGGTCCATACTACCGCTCGGTGGCGACGCAGAAGGGGTGACCCTCAAGGGCTTCAAATACACCCTTGAGGATGCCGTTATGCCCATCACAAAACCCTACGGTGTGAGCAACGAAGCTGTGAGGGATAGAGTCACGATAGAAGTGAAGAAGGGAGGTTTGATCTACTTCAGATGGAAGAAAGAACCCTCGTGATACTGGGTGCCACTGGATCCATAGGGACTCAGACACTCGATGTTTTGAAAAAAGTGAAAGGAATTCGATTGATAGGTATCTCGTTTCACAGCAATCTGGAGCTGGCCTTCAAGATCGTGAAAGAATTCAACGTGAAGAACGTGGCGATCACGGGTGATGTGGAGTTCGAAGACAGTTCGATCAATGTCTGGAAAGGTTCTCATTCCATAGAAGAGATGCTGGAAGCGCTGAAGCCTGACATCACAATGGTAGCAGTTTCGGGATTCAGTGGATTGAGGGCGGTGCTTGCGTCTCTAGAACACTCGAAAAGGGTGTGTCTTGCGAACAAAGAATCTCTCGTGTGCGGCGGATTTCTGGTGAAGAAAAAACTCAAAGAGAAAGGAACGGAACTTATTCCAGTCGATAGTGAACACAGCGCCATCTTTCAGGTGATGGAGCCAGAAGTGGAAAAGGTGGTTTTGACAGCTTCTGGAGGTGCTTTGAGAGACTGGAAAATTTCCAAGATCGATAGAGCAAGGCCTGAAGACGTACTCAAGCATCCCGTGTGGAATATGGGAGCCCGTATAACGGTAGATTCTGCTACAATGGTGAACAAGGCGTTCGAAGTTCTGGAAGCCATGGAACTTTTCGAGCTGCCCTTCGAGAAGATAGAAGTGAAGATACACAGAGAGGGATTGGTTCACGGAGCAGTGGTTCTGCCCGATGGAAACGTCAAAATGGTGGTGTCACCACCGGATATGAGAATACCGATAAGTTATGCCCTTTTCTATCCGAGACGCGTCGCTCTTGAACCGTTTTTTCTGAGGACCATTAGCCTTTCTTTTGAAGATCCCGATCCCGAAAAATACCCTGCGTTCTTTCTTCTGAAAGAGATAAAGGATTCTTACGCTCTGAGAACAGCTTTCAACGCGGCAGATGAAGTGGCAGTCGAAGCCTTTTTGAAGGGGAGAATAAGGTTCGGTGGTATCCACAGAGTGATAGAGAAAACTCTCGAAGAGTTTCAAGGATATCCACAGCCACGAACGCTGGATGATGTGGAGCGAATTCATTTCGAAGCGATAAAAAAAGCGGAGAGGGTGACAGAATGGTTATCGTCTACTTCATATTGATATTGACGGGTGTCATAATGGTCCACGAACTCGGCCACTATCTTTTTGCGAGGCTCTTTAAAGTGAAGGTTCTGGAGTTCGCGATTGGGTTTGGACCAAAGATTTTTTCTGTGAAGGGAAGGGAAACCACCTTCAGACTAAACGTCTTTCCCATAGGTGGATACGTGAGAATGCTCGGCGAAGAAGGAGAAGAGATAGCAGACGAGGAAGAGAAAGAAAAGAGTTTCTACGCGAAACCCGCCTGGCAGAGATTTCTGATCACCCTTGCGGGTCCTCTCTTTTCAATACTCGCGGGTTATCTCCTCTTTCTCCCTATCACTCTTAACTGGGGAATCGCGCTTCCCGGGATAGATGAAGTTGTGCCGGGAAGTCCCGCAGAAGAAGCTGGACTGAGACGAGGAGATATCATCTATTCCATAAACGACAAGATCGCTTTTGACACGTCAATCATCTCGAACGAGATCCAGAAGGGACTGCCTGTTGAACTGGTTATCATCAGGAATGGTGAGAAGAAATCTCTCAGGTTAACTCCCAGAATGTATCCCGAAACGTACGAGTTCGTTCTTGAAAGTGCAGAAGGAACTCCTTCGGGAAAACTCGTCTCAGTTAACGGAAACAGAGACACATCTGTTCTCAAAGAATTTGTGAACGAATACGTGGTTCTTGAGTTCGAAGGAGGAACGGTAAAGGGAATTCTGAAGCAGTTCAACGAAATTCCGGCCCGCTATATGATCGGAATATCCTTCTCCGGGCTCGCTCCTGTGTTCAAAAAGGACATTTATTTTAAAGAAGGGCTTTTCGTCTTTAAAAAGGGAGATCGTATAGTCCGGGTGGAAGACCAGGAAATAGAAGGATGGCAGGACTTGGTGGTGCTTTATCAGAGGCTGACACTGGGAAAAGACACCATGATAGTGAGTTTGCAGGGAGAAAATATCGAATGGTGGAGAGGACTTTCAGGCAGCGTCAGAGTAGTGATAAAAAGGGGTGACAGCACGATAGAGAAAAACGTGGAGGCCTCATTTTTGAAAAACATCCTCGAAACGCCCGATCTCTTGGAGATGGGTGTTCCCCGTTATAAACCGAAGAATCCTCTGGAAGCGGTGAATCTTTCTGTGAAGGCGTGCAACTACGTGTTACTGACGACTGCCTCTTCTCTGAAGAACTTCTTCAGGAATGTTCAGACAGGACAGATAGTGGGAGTGGTGGGACTGGCGGGCGTGATCAGTGCGGCATCCAAAACGGGTCTGGAGGCAGTCCTCACAGTTGTGGCTGTGATAACAATCAGTCTGGGTGTTTTGAATCTTCTGCCACTTCCGGCGCTCGATGGTGGTCGCATTATCTTCTCGCTTGTGGAGATGATCACTCGAAAGAAACTCAATCCCCAGGTCGAAAACATCATTCATTTCCTTGGGTTCATATTTCTCATGATACTCTTCCTTTACATCACATTCCTCGACATAGGAAGGATGATGGGAATATGAGAAAGAGTGTGAAAGTCGGGAAGGTGGTGATCGGGGGAGAAGCCCCCGTGAGTGTTCAGTCTATGACCACGACGAAGACGGCCGACGTGGAAAAAACCGTCTCCCAAATAAAAAGCCTTGAAAGGGCTGGTTGTGAGATCGTTCGGGTGGCCGTTCAAGATGAAGAAGATGCGAAAGCAATCAGACGAATAAAGGAACAGATAGAGATTCCCCTTGTTGCGGATATTCAGTTCGATTACAGGCTTGCTATTCTTTCGATTGAGAATGGAGCAGACAAAATAAGGATCAATCCAGGTAATATGAGTAGGGATCGGCTGAAGGATGTCGTCGCGGCTGCGAAAGGAAAAGGCATTCCCATTCGTGTTGGAGCGAACGTGGGATCCATAAAGAGGAGGACCTCAGAAAGGTGGAAAGATCTGGCAGAATCCGCTCTCGAGGAAGTCAGACTACTCGAGAAGGAAGGGTTCTACGATATCATCGTCTCGGTGAAGAGCTCGGATGTTCTCGAAACGATAAAGGCGAACGAGTACATCGCCGAAAAGGTCGAATATCCCATCCATCTTGGGGTGACCGAGGCGGGAGTTTCGGAAACGGCCATTGTTAAATCCTCCATTGCTATAGGTCATCTCCTTCTGAAAAACATAGGTGACACCATAAGGGTATCCATATCTGGAGATCCAGTGAGGGAGGTTATCGTCGGAAAGAAAATCCTCATAGCCCTCGGTCTCAGGGAAGGTGTGGAGGTGATAGCCTGCCCCACTTGTGGCAGAGCAGAAATAGATGTCGAAAATATGGCGAAGATGATCGAAGAGAATTTCTTTCACGTTCAAAAGAGATTGAAAATAGCTGTTATGGGATGTGTTGTGAACGGTATTGGAGAAGGAAAAGATGCCGATCTGGGAGTGGCCGGTCTCAGGGATGGAGCTGTTATATTCGTGAAAGGAGAGATAAAAGAACGTGTTTCAAAAGAGTTCGTTCTGGAACGTCTCAAATACTATCTGAATGAACTACTCGAGGAGGTGGAACGATGAAAGTCAAAAAATGGGTCACCCAGGACTTCCCGATGGTTGAAGAATCAGCTACAGTGAGAGAATGTCTGCACAGGATGAGGCAGTACCAGACGAACGAATGTATTGTCAAAGATCGGGAAGGCCACTTCAGAGGAGTGGTGAACAAGGAGGATTTGCTGGATCTGGATCTTGATTCTTCTGTATTCAATAAAGTTTCTCTTCCGAACTTTTTCGTCCACGAAGAAGACAACATCACCCACGCTCTTCTTCTGTTTCTGGAGCACCAGGAGCCTTACCTTCCGGTGGTTGATGAAGAGATGCGCCTCAAGGGTGCTGTGAGTCTTCATGATTTTCTTGAAGCGCTCATAGAGGCTCTGGCGATGGACGTTCCTGGTATCCGTTTTTCTGTCCTTCTCGAGGACAAACCTGGAGAGTTGAGGAAGGTTGTAGATGCCTTAGCGCTCAGTAACATAAACATCTTATCCGTTATCACAACAAGGTCAGGAGATGGCAAGAGAGAGGTTCTCATCAAAGTGGACGCGGTAGATGAAGGAACACTCATCAAGCTTTTTGAAAGTCTTGGGATAAAAATAGAATCCATCGAAAAGGAAGAGGGGTTCTGACGTGGATCTGCTGCTCGGAATAGTACAGGGATTGACGGAGTTTCTTCCCATTTCCAGTTCCGGACACCTGACTCTTCTGTCGCATCTGTTAAAGACGGATCTGAACGCTTACCAGACGGCCGTTCTGCATCTTGGGACGCTGGTATCCGTTGTTCTTTTCGCGCTTGACGGTATAAGAAGGAGTCTGAGAAGCTGGAGAATCATCCTGAATCTGATTGTTTCAACCATTCCGGCCGGCGTTTTTGGAGTTCTCTTCGAAAAACAAATCGATCAACTGTTTTCTTCACCACGCTTTCTCCCTCTGTTTTTCTCTGCAACCGCTTTGATCCTGATGTTCACCAGGTATTCTTCGTCTGGTGAAAAGAGAATGGAAAACATGAGTTTCCTCGATGCCCTTCTTGTTGGGATTGCCCAGCTTTTTGCTCTCTTTCCGGGTATCTCGAGAAGTGGAATCACAGTGTCTTCTCTTTTGTTCATGAAGTACAGAAGCGAAGATGCTCTTCAATACTCCTTTCTGATGTCCATACCTGTCGTTCTGGGCGCAGGAATCCTTGGCTTAGGAAAGGGAAATGTAACCATTCTGGCACCGATCTTTGCTTTTCTTTCCGGCCTTTTTGCTCTTTACGTGCTTTCAAGATCTGTGAGATCTGGAAAGATATGGCAGTTTTCTTACTACTGTTTGTTCGTGGCGATTTTGAGCTACCTTGCGGGGTGATACCGAGTGGAGTTGAAAATCCTCGTAACGGGAGGAAACGTTTTCGTTCCAGGAAGGCTGAACGCTCACTTCTCCACTGTCGTTTATCTGGAACACAAGGACAGAAGAATCATCATCGACCCCGGTAACCTCTCTTCTATGGACGAACTGGAAGAAAAGTTCTCTGAGCTAGGAATCTCCCCGGATGATATAACGGACGTTCTCTTCACGCATGTGCATCTCGATCATATCTTCAACTCTGTCCTCTTCGAGAATGCTACTTTCTATGTTCATGAAGTTTACAAAACGAAGAACTATCTTTCTTTTGGTACGATCGTGGGAAGAATCTATTCAAAAGTGATCTCTTCGTGGAAGAATGTGGTGCTTCTGAAGGGAGAAGAGTCGCTGTTCGATGAAAAAGTAAAGGTGTTTCACACTCCATGGCACGCCAGAGAGCACCTTTCTTTTCTTCTCGATACGGAGAATGCGGGAAGAGTGCTGATCACGGGGGATATAACACCTAACAGGCTTAGCTACTATGATATAATCAAAGGGTACGGAAGTGTTCAGGTTAAGAACTTCCTTGACAGAGTTGGAAGGATCGATCTTTTAGTTTTTCCACACGACGCACCGCTGAAACCGGAGGTGAAAAAATGAAAGTGGTATTCGTTTCTTACGAGGTTTTTCCGTTCGCGAAAGTAGGAGGATTGGCGGACGTTGCTGGAACTCTTCCAAAGTACTTGAAGAAACACGGGGTGGATGTCACAATAGTTATGCCGAAACACAGAATCGTTGAAAAAAATGCGGAGAAATTTGGGTATGAGATCAAGAAAGTAGCCGAAAGTCTCTCTGTTTCTCATGTCAAAACCGATCAAAAGTTCGATATATATGAATCCGTTCTTCCCGGTAGCGATGTGAAAACGTATTTCGTTGCCAACGATTACTATTTCTCTGCGGAAGATGTCTACGCGGGGCCAGATCTTGGTGAACAGGCGATTTTCTTCTGTGCGGCCACTCTGGATCTGGTAAAACATCTTGATTTGAAGCCCGATATCGTCCATGTGAACGACTGGCAAACCGCTTTGATCCCCGTCTATTTGAAAACTGTGTACAGGGACGATCCTTACTTTTCCAGAACGGCCACGGTTTTGACAATACACAACCTTGGATACCAGGGCGTGTTCGATCCAAAGTACCTCTCTTTTGCAGGCCTTCCCGATTATGTTTACACTATCGACGGTCTTGAGTTCTACGGACAGCTGAATTTCCTCAAGGGCGGAATAGTGTTCAGCGATGTGATAAACACGGTTAGCCCCACTTACGCCGAGGAAATTCAGACGGAAGAGTATGGTGAGAAACTCGATGGTGTACTGAGAATGCGCTCGAAGGATCTCTACGGTATATTGAACGGAATAGATTACGAGCTTTATAACCCAGCCACGGACAGATACATTTACGTCAACTACGACGTGAATCGTCTTGAACTCAAGTGGGAAAACAAGGTGAAGCTCCAGGAAGAACTGGGACTTCCCGTTAACAAGGAAACGGCTGTAGCCGGGTTGATCAGCAGGCTCGTCCCTCAAAAAGGTCTGGACCTTCTGGTTGATGTGATGGATTATCTGACGCTCTTTGATCTTCAGATCGTTGTTCTAGGAACAGGAGATGAACAGTACGAGAACGCTTTCAGAAAGTTCCAGGAAAGGTATCCAGACAAAGTATCAGCGAACATAAAGTTCGATGTCGAGCTGGCGCAGAAGATATACGCCGGTGCGGACATATTCCTCATGCCGAGCAGATACGAACCGTGCGGTTTGGGACAGATGTTCAGCATGAGATACGGAACAATCCCCGTTGTGAGATACACGGGAGGCCTGGCGGATACTGTGAAAGAATACGATCCACAATCGATGGAAGGTACGGGTTTTGGATTCAAGAAGTACGATTCCGCTCATCTTTTGAAGGCTGTTTCGAAGGCTTTGCACTTTTACTACAGGGAAAAAGATCATTGGAGGAGAATCATGACAAATGCCATGAACACGGATCTGTCCTGGGACAGGTCCGCCAAAGAGTACGTTGATCTTTACAAAAAAGCCCTTGCAAAGGTTGGAAGGTGAAAGTATGCCCGAATTCAGAAAAGATCCCATTATAAAAAGATGGGTTATCATAGCCACCGAGAGAGCGAAAAGGCCTCATGATTTTGCAAGAACGAAAGTAGAAGAAGTGCGGGAAGGTTTCTGTCCCTTCGATTACGGTAATGAACACACCACACCACCGGAGATTTTCGCCTTCAGGCCTGCAGACACGGAACCCAACACACCGGGCTGGTGGGTGCGTGTTGTTCCAAACAAGTTTCCAGCGGTTGATCCCAACGCACCTTTGAGAAAATACGGAAGAGGTATGTACGATGCAGCTATGGGGTTTGGTTACCACGATGTGGTCGTTGAAACTCCCGATCACAATTCTCACCTTGCCGTTATGGATTACAAGAACGTGGAAGAAGTCATCTGGGCTTACAAGATCAGATACGAACAGCTCATGAAGGATGAGAGAATAAAATACATACTGATTTTCAAAAACCACGGAAGGGACGCAGGAGCTTCTCTCAGCCATCCTCACAGCCAGATAATCGCGCTCCCTATCATGCCAAAGAGGGTTCAAGAAGAACTCGACGGTTCTAAGGAATATTACGAGTACAAGGAAAGATGTCCTTTCTGCGATATCATAGACGAGGAGAAAAGAGAAAGGGAGAGAATCGTTGAGGAGAACGATCACTTCATTGCTCTGGAGCCCTTCGCCGCCAGATTTCCGTTCGAAACATGGATTCTTCCAAAGAGGCACATGAACAGCTTTCACCTGATATCCGAGGATGAAGTTGGGTCCCTTGCAAAAATCCTAAAGAACGTTCTCTACAGGATATACGCCGCTTTAGATAATCCGCCCTACAACCTTTTGATCCACACCGCCCCCACGAGTCTCGAAGGCAAGGATTATTACCACTGGCACATAGAGATATTCCCAAGATTGACAAAAGTAGCGGGCTTCGAATGGGGAACGGGATTCTACATAAACACAGTACCCCCGGAAGATGCCGCTAGATATCTGAGAGAAGTCAGTTTAGAGCAAGTTTGAAATCTCCAATTCTTTTATGATAAAATGCAAGTTAGAAACCCGTGAGTAAGGAGGAATGGTAAGATGGAAATCCTGAAGGTCAGTTCGAACTCGAACCCCAACAAGGTAGCCGGTGCGATAGCGGGTTCTCTTACCAAGAGCGAAAAGGTGGAGATTCAGGCTATCGGTGCTGGTGCAGTGAACCAGGCAGTAAAGGCTCTGGCAGTCGCAAGGAGATTTCTGGAAGAGTCTGGCAAGGACCTCTTCGTTGTACCGGGTTTCATTGAAATCAAAATAGGGGATGATGTGAGAACAGGTATTTCTTTCAAAGTCTTTCTGGAAAATAACAAAAATGAGTGATGAAGCCGGAAATACGAGAAATAGTTAGAGCAATGGAGGAAGATTCGAGAATCAAAGTAATAGTCACTCAAATTCTCAAGATGTCTGCCGAGGAGAGGGAGCAATTTAAAAAGAAGGTGATGTATTACTTTATGGACCGAAACTCCGAAGTGGATACGGAAGCCTTCAAGTTTTTCAAAACGGTGCTTGAAAACGTCGAAGAACTTTCAAAGCTCATTGAACAGAAATGAAAACGTGTTTTTTTTCTCCGTTGATTTCTAATTCAAAAACGACGAGATTCTTAGAAGGACCTTCGTCGATCTCAACGAGAAGATCAGAAGAAAGCAAGCTGATTTTTCCAGCAGGAACGTTTTTGTAGTAACCGACAAATTTGATTCTGTCAATCTTTCTATCTTTCAGACTATCCAGGAGCACTTTCAGTGCTCCTTCTATTTTTTTTCTGTCGACGAGCACCTCTCTTTTTATTCTTGTTCTCCACAAGATTGGAATGTCGGTATTTGAGAAAACATCCATTTCCTTGGACGGGATCGTTTTCACATCGACCGTGAAATGAACATTTTCGCTGTGGAACGATGTATCCGAGAGTTCAGGGTTAAAAAGGTAAGGCCCGGAGATCAGAATTTCTGGAGTTCCTGTTCTGCATCGTATTTCATTCTCAAGGGAACATTCTTTTACAGAGAGCTGTTGTTCGCTTGTTGTACCCTCGTGAACCGTTGTTTCTTCTTTTAGAGAGAAAACATTCACCTTGTTCTGGAAAGGCTGTTCTCTTACAGCTGGAAGTTGAAAAGAAGGATCTGCCTTTTCAACGGGAGGACCTTTCAATTCGAGAAGAAAACCCTCTATCCATTTCTTTATCAGAGCAGCTATTTTTCCGAACATAGATACTCCAGCGCCCTTTCCAGTCTCTGAAACGGTTCCATAACATCGAAGGTCTCCAGAAGATCAGCGAGTTTTTTCATGTCCTCATCGGATATTTTTCCCACAATTTTCACTGAGGATCCTTTGAACGGCAGAAGAACTTCCTCCTCAGATACACGGGTCGGGGTTTCTACTTTTTCAGTTCTTTCTACGATCAGAAGAAGCCTGTCGTCCACTTCCAGCAACTCCGGATCACGTACAAAAACGAAATCCGGTTTTTTCTCCATTTTCTTCAGCAATGTTTTGGCAATCAGTTCTCCCTTCAGATAGGTGTCGATCGAGCTGCCGTAAAGAATTTTCTGGAGTTCGTTTGGAACCACTGGATCTGTGTACTTGAACTCCACAGGGATTCCTCTCTCATCGACTGAAAGGAGCCCACCTATGAACTTTCCCTCTATTTTTCGTGAATCGAGATATGCTATTGTCATGTTCTCACGTCCATGAATAATCCTTTGTTTTCTTCTTTTATTGACGTTTTTTTCTTTTTCAGCGAAGAGTGAGTCCTAGTCTGAGGAAAACCTCTTTGCCTTCTTTCTGTGGAAGTTCTCACTTCTGCTCTTTCAGCGGTGTTACTCTCTTTAACTGAACTCTGCTCTCTCTGAATCTGATGTAATAGATGTTGAGAAAGGGCTTGCTGAACCAGTGTTTGCTGGTTCAACGTTTGAGAGACGTTTTGAACGGACTCCACACCTTTCACAACAAATCCCTGGAAGTCAACCGGCCTGATCATCGCCCATCACTTCTTTCTTTATTTTCAGAAGGGACTTACTTATAATCTGAGAAACACGGGATTCGGATACACCGAGCACTCTCGCTATCTCCTTCAAAGATAGACCCTTTTCGAATCTGAGAGACAGAACCAGTTTTTCTTTGTCCGAAAGTTTTTCTATTGCCTTCTTCATCTCTTCCACCAGAAGTTCACGGTACGCGTTTTCGTCTGGCCCCTCTGTTTTCAGAACGATTTCGTCTTCCATCGCATCTATCATGAGAAGTTGCTTTCTCATCATTTCGTTTCTTGCACGAACGACTTCTTTCAATTCGAGACCGGTTTTTCTGGCTATCTCTTCATCGGATGGAAACTCCTCGCTTTCGTATATCACTCTTTCGATCATCTTCACGTTTTTTCTCAGGTTCCTTGGCATCCAGTCTATTTTTCTCAAATAGTCGTACATGGCACCTTTCACTCTTTTCATTATGAACGTCGTGAAACTCGCTTTCGATGGATCGTATCTTTCCAGAGAAGACAGGGCCGCGACGATTCCTTCCTGGATCAGATCGTCTACCTCTATGTTTGGGGGTAAAGTCTGTGCCAGATCTTCAGCTATTCTCTTTATGAACGGAAGCAAGCTTCTTATCACACTTTCCTTGTTCCACACTAAATTTCTTTTATTTCTAATTGTTCACCACCACCCACTTTTCTCACGAGAAGCTTTCCAGTTTCAATATTGTATTCAACACTCCTTGCTCTGTTGCCTCCCGTGTCTTCTGCCAGTAGTTTGATTCCAAAATCCTTCAGATGTTTTTTCACAGCCTCTACGTTCCTCGCTCCTATGTTCATCCCCTTAGATTCAAACATACTGGCTCCACCCGCTATTTTCGCTTCCAGTCTTTCCACCTTTGCTCCCATTTTCTTCAACTCTTCCACCAGCGTTTTTACCGCCGTGTCTGCGTATTTGCCGGGTTTGTCCGTTTTTCCTCCGCTGTCTGGAAGCATCACGTGTGCCATGGCTCCGACTTTTGCCACAGGATCTCTCATACACACAGCAACGCAAGATCCCAATCCAAGAGTCACAATCACTCCAGGATTCTTCATAACCGCGTATTCTCCTATTCCGATGACTTTTTTCATTCCTGAATCCCCATCCTTTCGAAGATCTTTACCAGGTATCCCGGCTTTGGTATCATCATCATGTAGGATGTCAAAGGCTCTTCTTCTTCCACTCTCAAAAGCGTTTCTACAAACACTATCTGATCTTCCGAGTTATCTTCCAGCTCTTCTATGGAAGCTTCTGCGAATATGGCAGATATCATGTCGATGACAAGCTGTGGGGGAAGTGTGTCGATCTTGAAACCAAGAAAATCCGCGAGAGCTGAAACGTAAGTACCGCACATTATGTTCCCTATCTCCTGAAGCGCCGAAGCGGAAAACTCATCGAGATTCAACAGATTGTCGGGAGCCCGACCTGTCAGAATTTCGAGTATTTTCTTCACAACAGTAGTTCCCATTATGAGAAGGACACTTCCTTCTATATCTCCCGTTACGGGCATTTTCACACCAACGACTATCTCTTCGGGATCCTTCGCTATGAATATGACTTTACTGATAGGTACGATTTCCACGTTTGGAACGGAGATTTCGACCTTTTTATTTATCATATATGAAATCGCCGTGGCAGCGTTTCCGGCTCCTATGTTTCCTATTTCTTTTAAAAGATCTTTTTGCCTTTCTGAGATCTTCATTCGCTTTCACTCCTTTCCTTGTTTCTCATCTCTATTTCTTTCTTGAAAACAAAGCTCACCAGTTTCCTTTCCAAAGCAGGGGGAACATTCAGAAATTCCACACCGTACATTCTCTCTCCCGTTTCGAGAGCGCCTGCTTCTCTCACGACTCTCGCCGGGTGATCCTTGAGCTTTAGATCTTCGTCCAGATCAAGCGTAACGTATATGATCTGTTCTGGTGTCAGGATATCTTCAACTACCATAAGCATACCCCCGGCACTGAAATCCCTTGTCACAAATCTTTTCGGTGGTTCATCTCTCGAAGCGACCCTGTACGTTCCTTCGAGGAATATCTTTATTCTCTTGAATCTTCTTCTCTGAATCTTCCTCAATCTTCCGGGAAACGGTACTTTTGTCACCGGAAAGCCGTCTTCGTCTCTACCACTTTCAAGCACACTCGTCCTGAAAACGTAGATCGCAGAGCTGTCCAGTATCATCACAGTACACCTGGTTCCGCGAGGAAGTGGGACCAATCTTCCTCGAAAACTCGGCATCGAAAGAGTGAGAACTCTCTTTTCAAAGTCCACGTCGTGCACACTGCTTTTGTACTGACCTTCCAGATCCTCCGGCGCAGAAACTTCTACGATCACATTTTGACCTGGTCTTATCACGTCCTTTGCATTTACGAGCTCCGTGTAGTACTCCATTATTTCTCACCCTATTCCCAGCATTTGTCTTATTTTGTTCAAAAAACCTTTCTTTTGAACAGGTTCTTTCAAAATCTTTTCCCTCAGGCCGTAAATGGCAAGGGATGGTTGAGATCGACTGTGAGATCGTACGAATGGTTCCTGCAAAAATACACTCCTCTGTACAACCTGATCCTCTTTTATCACAAAGTAGTTCTTTATCGTAAAGCCAACGAATCTTTCGACCACCCTTTTCAATCTGTCGGCTGCCAACCTTCCTTCTTTCATGTTTCTTACCATGTTCATCACCAGAAATATCTCTTCGGGTGTGATCCCTTTCACCGAAAGGAGTTTTATCAGAGTGTAGGTATTTATGATCGAAGTTGGTTCTGGACTGGTAACGAGAATGAGGAAGTCTGATTGGATGTAAAACTGATCCAGGTTTTCGTTGTACCCCGGTGGAAAATCTATCACGAGATAATCGTATTTCCTGAGAAGTCTGGCAAACTCGTCGAAGAAACGGCGACGGTCGCCCAGATTGAAAAGAATGAGATCCTCCATATCTATTCCCGAACTGAGAACGTCCACACCGTATTTTGTTTCAAAAACGATGTCTTCTATCCTCACATTTGACTTGAAGAAATCTTTCAGGGTCTTGGGTGCCATGAATCCAAGAAGGATCTCGACGCTTCCAAATCCCACGTCGGCATCGAGCAGAAGAACTCTCAGCCCTTTCTCTTTAAGAGCAAGGGAAAGATTGACAGCTATAACAGATTTTCCCACACCACCCTTACCGCTGAGAACACTTATTATATTCGGTTCATTCTTTCTCAGATGTTCCGCTTGATCTGGCATGATTCAACACCTCACCGGCAACAATCCTGGCAAGTTCCACGGGATTCGCTTCGAATATATCGTCAGGGACTCTCTGCCCGTTTGTCACGAATGCAATTGGAAGTCCCGTGATTTCTGATATGTTCACGAACGTTCCGTATACCGATGTTTCATCCATCTTGGTGAGAATGATGTGAGTTGGTTTCACAGCAGAGAACCTTTCAACGATTCTTTTCATGTCATCGAGTTTGTAGTTCATGGAAAGTACCAGAAAAGTGATGTTTGGTTTTACAGCTTCCGAAAGTGCTCTGAGTTCGCTCATCTGAAGATCGTTTTGATGGCTTCTCCCGGCTGTGTCCACAAGAACGATGTCGTAATCTTTCAGAGCCATCATTTCGTATTCCGCTTCTTTTGGAGTATAGGCGATCTTCATGGGAATATCCATAATATCCGCGTATATCTTCAACTGTTCCGCTGCTGCTATCCGGTACGTGTCAAGCGTCAGTATAGCGACGCGTTTTTTCTCGTCTATCTTGAAACGGGCCGCGAGTTTGGCGAGTGAAGTTGTTTTTCCCACACCAGTTGTTCCCACAAAGAGTACTTTCGCGTTTTTGAAGTCTGGTGCATTTGTCTTCACAAGGTTTACGAATTGCTCCGACAGAATCTTGAAAGTCTCGTTCGAATTCGGGTCCAGATCTCCAAATTTCATCTTCAGAAAATCTATTAGTTTGTATCTAATTTCCGGGAGAATTTCCTGTTTCTCCATACCGTAAAGGATTTTTGAAAGCCCTTCTGGTAGAGTCTGTCTTTTTTCTGTCACGAGCATCTGCTTTATCTCGTTTATCGTTCGTTTTATCTCATCGAACTCTCCCTTGATATTATCGTTCGAACTCTGACGATTCTTTACAAGTATTTCTTGGAGTCTGTAGCTCGTGTTTTCCTCTTTTTTTCTTTCTTCCTCAACTGCAGCTGTCACTTCAAAGTACGTTTTTCCACCTATTCCAAAGAAACCCCCTTTTTTTATTCTTCGAGAACTCAAAATGACGGCGTTTTCTCCCAGTTCTCTTCTTATCATGATCATCGCTTCTCTGATGCTCTCAGCAACGTACTTTTTTATCTTCATAATTTCACCACGCCTTCAATTTGAAGGGTGTAGTCATCGGGTATTTCATCGTAGGAGATCACATAAACACCCGGGATCGTTCGCATTACGTATCTGGAGAAGTAAGGTCTGATCCTTGATGAACACACAATTACAGGTTGATAGCCTTTTTTCATCAGATTTCCCAGTTCGTTTGAAATCTTGTTCATCAGTTCTCTTGAGACTTCGGGGTTGAGAAGCAGTTCTCTTTCTTCTCCTATTTCTTTCAGCGACTCCAGGAGTTTCTGTTCGAGATCTCTCTCCAGAACGATTGCGTGTATCTTCCCGTCTTCAGAGCGGACCATCGAAGCTATTTGACGTTTCAGTGCCTTTCTCACACTTTCCACAAGGTAATCTATATCCTTACTTTTCTCAGCACTCTCAAGGAGAGTTTCAAAAATCGTTGGAAGGTTTCGAATGGATACCCCTTCCTTCAGAAGTCTCTGAAGCACTTTCTTGATTTCAGCGGGTTTCAAAACATCCGGTATGAGATCTTCCACCAGCTTCGGGAACTTCTCCTTCAGACCTTCTATGAGAAGTTCGAGCTCTTTGAAGCCGAGGAGCTCATCGGCGTGTCTTCTCAGTACTTCAGAGAGGTGTGTGGCAAACACAGTTGGTGGATCCACGACCGTGTAACCTTTTTGCTGGGCTTCTTCCTTTCTCCACTCTTCTATCCAGTATGCTTCCAGATTGAACGCTGGTTCTCTGGTTGGAATACCGGGAATCTTTTCCTTAGCAGTCCCTGGATTTATGGCGAGGAGCCTGTTGGGTACGAGCTCGTACCTCGCAACTTCACTTCCACGGATCTTTATGGAATATTCGTTTGGTTTCAAAAGAACACTATCCCTCACCCTGATGGGAGAGACGACAAGCCCCAGCTCGAACGCGAGCTGTTTTCTGATGGAGGTGATTCTATCGAGGAGGTCTCCTCCCTGTGATGGATCGGCAAGCGGTATCAGTCCGTAGCCGATCTCCACCTCAACGGTATCGCTCTGTATGATCTCAGAAACCTCTTCAGGTGTAGAAAGAACAGGCCCACCAGGTCTTTCCGCAGGAGCAGGCCCCGCCAGTTCTTCCTGAGGAACGGCTCTGGAGGTGTACACCGCAAGAAAGATCAGGGCTCCGCCAAGAATAGCGCTGAAGAACGGTATGGGAGTGAAGATTCCCAGAAAAATCAGCACTCCACCGGTGAGGAGAAGTACTTTCGTTTCTCTCGAAAGTTCCGTGACGAGATCTTTCCCGAGATTTTCCTTGGAAGCGGCTCTGGAGACAATTATGCCGGTGGCGGTTGAAACAAGAAGGGCCGGGATCTGTGCCGCAAGGCCATCTCCCACAGTGAGGATCACGTACTCCTGAGCAGCCTCTGCAAGGCTCATTCCATGTCGGAGCATGCCTATCAGAAGTCCGCCGATTATGTTTATAAAAACGATGATGATGCTTGCTATGGCATCTCCTCTTACGAATTTACTTGCACCATCCATAGCTCCATAGAAATCCGCTTCTCTTCTGATGTCTTCTCTCCTTTTCCTCGCTTCTTCTTCGGTTATCAATCCGCTGTTCAGATCGGCATCTACACTCATCTGTTTTCCGGGCATGGCGTCGAGAGTGAACCTTGCGGCCACTTCCGCTATTCTCTCCGCACCCCTGGTGATAACAATGAACTGGATGATGACGAGGATGAAAAAGACGATGAGACCAACGACGTAATCTCCTTTCACAACGAAATCTCCGAAGGTTCTTATAACCCGTCCCTGGAATTTTGGACCCTCGAGGAGTATGAGCCTTGTTGAGGCTACGTTGAGACCGAGTCTGAACAGGGTCACCACAAGAAGCAGTGTTGGAAATGAAGAGAGTTCAAGGGCGTTTCTTATGTACATGGTGGAAAACAGTATGATCATGGAAAGGGTTATATTCAGGATCTGGAAGAAATCCAGCATCCTGTCGGGTACGGGAAGAACCATCAAAAGAACGATAGCAACTATCATTAAAGAAACGATTATATCCACATTCTTCAAATTCTCACGCCCTTTTTCGCGTAAACGTAAACGAGTACCTCCGCCACTATCCTGTAAAATTCTACCGGAATTTCTTCACCTATCTCCGTCTTATAGTATAGAGCCCTCGCAAGAGACGGATTTCTCAAAACGGGTACATCGTTCTCTTTTGCGATTTCTATTATTTTAAATGCCAGATGATCCACACCTTTTGCTACCACAACCGGTGCGTTCATCGTATCTGGATCGTACTTCAAGGCAACAGCGAAGTGAGTGGGGTTGGTGATCACGACATCCGCCTTTGGGACCTCTTCCAGCATTCTTCTCCGTAGGATATCATACATCATCTGTCTCTGTCTTCGCTTTATCTCGGGATTTCCTTCCACTTCCTTCAGTTCGTCCTTCACTTCCTGCTTCGTCATGCGGATGCTCTTTTCGAATTCCCATCTCTGGTAGAAGTAGTCGAAAACAGCGAGAGCGAGAAGGATCATTCCGCTTTTCAACGTGATCTCAGATGTGATGTCCCAGAAATTAGCAAAGGCGTCGTTCACACTCATTTCTGTTAAGAGAATCATTTCGTCCCATCTGTTTTTCAAGACCTGGTAGACCACGATCCCCACAATGGCGACTTTAAGGACAGACTTCAAAAGTTCCACGAGTGATCTGAGTGAGAACAATCTCTTAAAACCTTCTATCGGGTTGATTCTGTTGAGGTCCGGTTTCAACGCTTTCGGAGCAAACAGAAATCTCGTTTGAAGGGCCCCAATCATAACACCTGCGACCATGGAGAAAACCACAAAGGCTCCTACGATCAAAAGCACATCTTTGAAAATGTTTACGGCATTCATGAGTAGATCTTCTGTTTCTTCAAACGAAAGAAAGACCTGAACGTCTTCTGTGATCCTCTCTACACCCTGATATCCAAAGATCTTCAGCGCTAAGGCGAACACGAGAAAGGTAACAGCCATGTTGAGCTCCCTGGATACGGGAGCTCTACCTTCTTCTCTTACTCTCCTTCTTTTTCTGGGAGTGGCGCGCTCTGTTCTCTCTGCTTCGGCAAAGAGCAGGAGCTCTATTTCCCAAGAAGTTCCTGAATAGCGTTCCAACTGAGTGCTGAGATTTTCTGAGCCATGTCCGCCCATATCGGTAACATCCCCAGAATCAATATAACCCCAATGATCACTTTCAGGGGCAATCCAACCATGAAAACGTTCATCTGTGGGATGAGCCTCGAAACGATACCGAGAACGATGCTTATGATGAGCATGAAAGCGATAACTGGAGCTCCTATCTTCAGGATCAACACGAAGAAGTCGCTCGATCTTCCCACGATGTAAGAGAAGAACCCGTCCGTAACACCTGTGAGATTCACGGGGAAGACATCGATTGAATCTTTCAAGCCTTCGAACAGGAGAACAGGTCCCTTTATCAGCACAAAAACAGTAAGGGCTATGAAATAAACCAGTTCTCCTGTGGGGTTTGTTTCTTCTTCACCGAAAGCCAGCACTTCTTCCATTCCGAACCCAATTTGAAAACCAAAGATGTATCCCGCCCCGTTGAACGCCTGAAGGAACAAATAGACAATAAAACCGATTCCGAACCCAACGAGAAAGTTGAAAAACAGATTCAAAGTGAAACTCAAAACAGGTGTGTTCAAGGGTATGGATACATCAACTGTGAAAAGCATCAACCAGCTCGTGAACAGTCCCAGAAGCACCCTCACCACAACAGGAAACGCTCTCTCGGAAAAGAAAGGAGCGATCAAAAAAAATCCCGTAAACCTCGTGAAAATACACATCCACGCAAGGAATTTTTCTTCGAGAAAACTGAATATGGTCTCCAAAATCACACCTCGAGGATCTTCTTTATGTTCTCTTCGAAAGGAGGTCTGATCACACCTTTTTCCGTGATTATTGCCGTTATGAGGGTATTTTCTGTGACATCGAAAGCGGGATTCAGAACTTTTACTCCCTCCGGAGCTATTCTGTTCCCACCACAGTGAGTTACCTCCTCCGGTCTTCTTTCCTCTATGGGTATTTCTTCCCCACTCCTTATGGTTGGGTCTATCGTCGAGACAGGAGCTGCAACATAGAACGGTATGTTGTTTCTCTTAGCAAGAACGGCCAGAGAATAAGTTCCTATCTTGTTCGCTGTGTCACCGTTCAGAGCGATTCTGTCCGCTCCAACCACAACGGCATCGATCAACCCTCTCTTCATCAGCCATCCGGCCATGTTGTCGGTGATGACATAGACTTCTATACCGTCCTTCATGAGTTCCCAAGCGGTGAGTCGTGCTCCCTGAAGGTACGGTCTTGTCTCATCTGCGAAAACTCTGATTCGTTTTCCTGATTCCACTGCTGCTCTTATCACTCCGAGGGCAGTACCGTAATCTACAGTTGCGAGAGCTCCCGCGTTGCAGTGAGTGAGGATGGTCGATCCATCTTTTATGAGCTGAGCGCCGTTCTTTCCGATCGCTTTGTTGACTTCTATATCTTCATACGCCATCTTCAACGCTTCGTTTTCTAAGATTTCGAAGAGATTCTCTCTATCAGCGTTCTCGAAAAACACCTTTTCCATTCTGTTCAGGGCCCAGAACAGGTTTACAGCCGTGGGTCTTGTTCTGGCCAGAGTCTCTTTCACCTGTTTCATCCAGTCTGTCAAACTTCCCGTTTTGTAATCTCTGAGTCCCAGAACGTATCCGAACGCTGCGGCGACTCCTATGGCAGGAGCTCCTCTGACGATCATCTCCTTTATGGCGTGTGCAACCTCTTCGTGTGTTTTGCACTCCACGTATTCTTCAATGAATGGAAGCTTTCTCTGATCGAGGAGTTTTAGAGAGTTTCCCGACCACTCCATCGTTTTCGTCTTGAGTTTCATCCCTGACTCCCTCCAAGTTTTATCTCTATGTGGCTGTTCTTCTTGAATTCCTCGAACACCTTGTTGAACCAGTCGTTCCACAGCTGATTCCTCTTATCCGCGAGCAGTTTGTCCATGATCTCCTGTTTAACCTCTTCGAACTTTTTGTAGGAAGAAGATCTCTTCTCTACGACTTTGTAGAGCACGAATTTGCCTTCAGACTCGAAGGGCCCAAGGATGGCTCCTTCTGGAGCGTCAAAGATCACACTCTCGATGTCTTTTTCCAACTTTCCTTCTTCAATCCAGCCGAGATCACCACCGGTTGCCACCTGCGTTGCAACTTCGAGGAAGTCTTCTCCTTTTCTGATCTTTGAAAGCACTTCATCCATTTTACTCTTGTCCTCAGTGGTAATTCTGTAGAGGTGAACAGCGGCAGGTATCCTGTAGGTCTCCTTGTTTTGGTTGTAATAGTTCTGAGCTTCTTCGAGTGTGACGGTTGCGTTCTGAGTAATTTTCTCCTGGAGTCGCTGGAGTGAAAGCTGTGTTTTCACATGCCAGTGCAATCTCTTTTTGAAGGTTTCGAGATCACCGTATCCGGCGCTCTGAAGGAACTTGTCAAGGTCTTCCAGAGTTATTCCCATGGATTCAACTGTTTCTTTAAGCCTTGCCTCGACTTCTTTCTTTACCTCCTCGTCACTTACTCCGACCCCTTCTTTTTCCGCGAGCTGCTGAATGAGAAGATCGTCTATTAGGGAGTTTAGAACTTCTTGCTTGTATTTCAACAGCAATTTCAGGCCTTCTTCGGTGCCTGTAAGAACGTTGAAAAATCTCATATCAATCTGTGCAATGCTTCTCAGAATTCCGTCTATATCCGCTTCGAGTTCGAGCAAGTCGGAGGTGATGGGTTCCCCGTTGACGATGGCTACAACTGTGCTGGATGTGGTTGTTGCCTGCCCGAAGAGGCTGATTCCCAGTACTGCCAGAATCACGAAGATCAACTTTCTCATGTTTCATCTCCTCCCTTCGCCTTTTCCCAGTACTCATCTAACTTTTCAATAGGAAGCTCTTCAAGAACCAGACCGTCCTTCTCTATTAATTCCTCCATCTTCTTGAATCTTTCAACAAATTTTCTTGTGGCCTTTCTCAGAGCCGATTCAGGGTCAACGTTCAAAAACCTCGAAAGGTTGACTATCGAAAACAGTAGATCACCGAATTCTTCTTCCAGTTCTCTGGGATCCTTTGCCTCTTTCAGCTCTTTCAACTCTTCCTCTATCTTCTCATAGACTCCTTCTGGATCTTTCCAGTCAAACCCCACCTGTGAGGCGTTCTCCTGGATTCTTCTTGCCATCGAGAGAGCAGGAACAAGCGGGTTTATCTCACCGATCCTCGAGGATTTCTTTTTCCCTTTTTCCTGAGCTTTTATATCTTCCCATTGTTTGTACGAGTACCCCGGACTGTCTCCGAAAACGTGTGGATGTCGTCTGATCAATTTTTCGTTGAGAGTTCGTATCACATCCTCAATGGTGAAAGCGCCTCTTTCGCGGGCTATCTGTGCGTGGAAAACCACCTGGAGCAGCACGTCACCGAGTTCTTCTTTCATCATATCGTCGTTTTTTTCGTCTATCGCTTCGATCAACTCGTAACATTCTTCGATAAGATATGGTTTCAAGCTCTCGTGAGTTTGCTTTCTGTCCCATTCACATCCTTCAGGAGACCGAAGTTTTTCCATTATAGATACGAGTTCTTCGAAGAGGATTCCTGCCTCTTTCACTTCAGAACCTCCTTTTCAGAAGAATGATTTCTGCTCTATCAGATACGTCCTCCGTTCTATCGGCTATGTCCCCTATGCTCCTTATCAACTCTTTCACCTCGAGTTTTACACTCCTTTCGATGTCCATCTCGAAAAGTTTCCTGAGAGCCGTTCGCTCCACAGCATCTTCGTCGTGTTCGTATTTCTCCACGGCAAGAACAAACTCTTCGACTCTTTCGAGATCCTCGAACAAAAATTTGAGAGCACTTTTCAGGGATTCGTAGGCCTTCAGAGAGTATTCCATCTGCGACAGAATGAGATCTTTCAGTTCGTGAGGAACTTCTGGTTTTTGAAGAACAATCAAGTCCGCCACGTACTCGGCTTTGTTCGCCACTTTGTCTACGGATTCAATCAACCCAAGAAGATCTCCTCTAAAATTCGGCAGGAACGCTCCACTGTACATTTCCATCTCTGTTTTTCGGCGTAATCGATCGGCTTCGCTTTCAAGCCTTTGTGTTCGGAGATAAAGAGACTCGATATCGTCAGTATCTTCGAGATACTTTTTTATTAGATCGAAGACACATTTCAGAGTTTCCTCAACTTTGTCGATGTGTTTAAAAAAGAGGGAGATTATGGTTTGTTCTTTCTTTCCGGAAAACCACACTTTTTCTCGCCCCCAGAAGATTCAATATTCGTTCGAATCGATTTTCGGAGATGAGGCCTTTTTCGAAGAACTCCCTCAACAAATCATCGGTCAGAAGTTCTAAAACAGGTTCAAAACTCAGCCGGTGGATTGGTAAAACTCCGTTCTTTCTGATTTCGTTCAGATGTTCTTTTGTGGCGTAACCTTTGTGTTTGTGGAAGGAAAACTGTGGATACATCCTGTGAAACTCGCTCATCAATCTATCTCTGAAGACCTTCGCAACAATGGAAGCTGCTCCTATCAATTTGCTTTTCTGGTCTCCCTTCACTAAGCATGTACCGGGAACGCTCAACTCGATTCCTTTCCCGTCAACGAGTACAAATGATGGTTTCACAGACAGGTTCTCCAGTGCTCGATTCATAGCAAGTTTTGTGGCATTGAATATGTTGTAGAGATCTATTTCCTCTGGAGACGCAATTCCTATCCCAACTGCTGCCTTCTCCATTATTTCATCTAAAAGTCTTTCCCTCTTCGCAGGGGAAAGCTGTTTTGAATCGTTTATTCCTTCTATTTCTTTTTCCAGAACGACAGCGGCCGCCACAACGGGACCTGCGAGGCACCCTCTTCCCGCTTCATCCACACCTGCTACGATTCCAAACTCTTTTTTGTAAAGCTCATCTATTCCCATTACCCGTCTCCTTTCTGTTGTAGTAGGGAGCAGGAATGTAGTTCACCGACGGCCTCTTGGGTTCAGCCTGTTTGTAAAGATCCATGAGATCGTATATTTCCTGAGGCATGTCCGTTTTCACCTGTATGCCCATCTCTCTCAATTTTTCGTAGTTCAGCGGATAATCGTGTGTCCAGTATCCACTGCAGAGTTTATCGGCAATTTTTTCAGCTTTTTCCTTTGACACTTTGTCTGAAAGAATTTCCACCACAAATTCTTTCACCTGTCTGATCGCTTTTTCCGCTATGTCTGCCAGTATAAGTGTCTGGTCGTCCACTTCGTTCACATCTTTCTTTTTCACGGCGGCGAGAATGGAGGGAGCGGGCATGTTTCCTATCTGGGGATCGAGGGGCCCCAGAACAGCATTCTCATCCATGATGATCTCGTCGGCGGCGAGGGCTATCAATGTTCCACCGGACATGGCATAGTGCGGAACAAAAACCGTTACCTTTCCCTTGTGCATTTTCAGAGCTCTGGCAATCTGCTCCGCCGCTAAAACGAGTCCACCTGGTGTATGTATTATGAGATCTATGGGCATATCGGGAGGAGTTAGCTTAATAGCTCTCAGAATTTCTTCGGAATCTTCGATGTCTATGTATCTGCGCACTGGAAAGCCGAGGAAACTGATGGATTCCGTCCTGTGAATCAGTGTGATCACACGGCTGTTTCTCTTTTTTTCAATTTCTCTTATCAAAGCTTCTCTGGCTGATTTGAGGGCAGAATTCTTGAGAAAAGGCGTAATGAGTGAAAAAATGAAGATCATCCAGAAAATTTGAAAGATCAAGGTACCAATATCTACCATGAGTATCCCTCCTTAATATGACATTTGCTGTGTAAATTCTATCACATCGGGCCACATTTGGCGGGGTTTTTATACAAAAAAATGCGGGCTCTTTCGAGCCCGCCAAGGCCGTGGGGGGTGTATCTCAAGGGGGATAGGGGGGTCAACTTTCATGCTCCATGGTACATTTTAAATGTAACAGGTTAAGAGAAGATTCTAATTTCTTTCCTAAATGGGTACCTTATTTTTAAGATTATATGAAGTTCTGTTGGGTTTTCCTAGTCTTCATTGTTTGAGACAGATGTATCATGAAAAGGGTTCAAAGTGATACAATAGAAAACACACCACAGGAGGGGTCGTAGTGTTTGTACTCCTTTTGCCTTCTCTCTTTCTGGGCTGGTCGCTGGGCGCCAACGATGCGGCGAACGTTTTCGGTCCTTTCGTGGGATCTGGGCTCATTCCTTACAGAAAGGCCACCATAGTGGCGAGCATTTTCGTGATTCTGGGTTCTGTTCTTGGAGGAGCGAGGGGACTTCAGAATATCAGTTCTCTGAGCACTTCCGATTTACTTCTCTCCAGTATCGCTGTTCTTTCGGGTGCCCTCACAGTCACGATCATGACAAAACTTGGAATACCTGTTTCCACATCTCAAGCTGTGGTTGGAGGTATAATAGGAGCCAATGTCACGGTAATGGGCATTGGTGGAATCGATTTTTCTGCACTCACGAAAATATTTGTTGTTTGGTTTTTAACACCGGTTGGGGCCTTCCTTTTGAGTATTATCTTCTATCCAGTTCTTTCGTTCCTCTTCAGGAAAATTCCCAGTATTCAAATTCAAGACAGAGTGATAAAAACTTCCGCGTGGATCATAGGTGCTTACGGTGCGTTTTCTTTGGGAGCGAACAACGTTGCGAACGTAACGGGAGTGTTCGCCGGAAAGATCCTGACGATCGAGCAAGCAGCCTTTCTGGGAGGAATCAGTATAGCCATTGGAATTCTCACCTACAGTAAAAACGTGATGCTGACGGTGGGGAAAATCTAATAGAATTAGATCATTTTACTTCTCTTATAGCAGTTTTATCACAGGCAATGGTTGTGTGGATTTTCAGCTTGATAGGAATTCCCGTCTCTTCATCTCAGGCCATTGTGGGAGCCGTTCTGGGAGCTGGTTACTCAAAGGGTATGAATCTGGGAAATAAGAAAGTTTTAATAAGGATTTTGAGTGGATGGTTTTTAACCCCCGCTGTTTCCGGTACCCTTTCTTTTTTGTTGACATCTCTGATAAAATAAAGGTTGATAACACCGAAACCGGGAGGGTGAAGCCATGACACTTCGTGCGAAGGTTTTCCTTGTTATACTGGTTGTTCTGGCAGGACTCCTTGTTAGTTTTTATCTCATTTATCAGAGCGTTTCCGGCGCGGTTGTTGAAACTGTCAAAAAGAACGCAACAGTTCAAATTCAGGTTCTTTCGAATTATTTCGCTGAAAAATTGAACAAGTATGTAGAAAGAGCAGTTGCTCTGACCCAGTCCATGGAAGCACAGCTCCTCGATACCTATTCCATGGCATCCAACATGGTCAAACTGGTGAAAGAAGCTTCCAATACACTCATTGCTGGAATTACGATAGAAGAAATGACGGGTTCTGGCTACATTGCTAAAGCTGATGGATTGGAGCAGATTGATTCTTCTTCGACCATCTATCAAAAATACATGAACCTTGTGAAGAATTCACAAAACCCTTATGTAGTAACCCCGGACGTTTTTGAAGGGAAACCCGCCCTCGTTGTTTTGGCTCCGCTTGGTGCGTTCGGCGCGGGCACACTCGGTGCGGTAGGTTATGCGATAGACCTCTCTCAAAACAAGGATTTCTGGCGTACGGTGGCAGAAGGCGGAAAGCTGGGTGAGAACGGCTATGGGCTTCTTGTCACAAGCGACGGAAAGGTACTGATCCACAAAGACATGGGAAACTTCATGAAAGACGTGAAGGAGTTAGGCGGCTTTGAGAAAGCATTCGAGGAAGCAAAGAAAGGTGGAGAGAAATACGTAGAATACGAATACAACGGGGAGAAGAAATACACCGTGTGGGAGAAAGTGCCCGGGTACGACTTCTACATCTTCTCAACGGGGTACCTGGAAGAACTTCTTGCAGAAGGAAGGAAAGCGACCCTTGGGACGATAGTGACGTATGTAGTGTTTGGCGGAGTGATCTTTGCGGTGCTGTTTGTCTCGATGATGCCGGTAGTGAAGAGAATGAGGCAGCAGGTAGAGAAAGTGAAGAGATTCGGAGAAGGGGATCTGACAGTAGAGTTCGAAGCGAAAGGAAGAGACGAGCTGACCCAGATAGAAGAGAGCCTGAAAGAAGCGGTACTTTCACTCAAAGAGATGATAGTGAGCATCATAGAAGCTGCGAAAGAGCTTAGCGGAGCATCAGAAGAGATAAAAGTTCTCTCAGAAGAGAGCCACAAGATGTCAGAGAACCTGCACGAAGAAGCCAAAAAGATACTGGACGAGGCGAACAACATGAGCAGTGCGCTGACAGAAGTGACGAGCGGCGTAGAAGAAGTAGCAGCGAGTGCTCAGAACATCTCAAAGATCACCCAGGATCTGACAGAAAGGTCAGAAGCGGTGACGAAAGCGGCAAGAGAAGGGACAGAGAGAGTAGAAGCGGTGGGAGGAGTCATAAACAAACTCAAAGGGTCAGCAGAAAGACAGAGGGACTACCTGAGAGAACTCGTTGACTCGGCCAAGACGATAGGAGAGATAGTGGACACGATCAGCTCGATAGCAGAGCAGACGAACCTGCTCGCGTTGAACGCAGCGATAGAAGCGGCTCGAGCTGGAGAAGCGGGAAGAGGCTTTGCGGTGGTGGCAGACGAGATAAGGAAACTCGCAGAAGAGAGCCAGAGGGCGACAGAAGACATAGCGAAGATGCTGAGCAGCCTGAGAACAACGATAGAACACGTGGAGAACGGTTCGAAAGAGATGTTCGAAGGAGTGGACGAGATAGCGGTGATGGGAGAAGAAGTCACAAAGAGATTCAGAGAGATCCTTGGAAGGATAGAAGAGATCAACAGCATGATAGAGAACACAGCTGCCACTGCGCAGGAGCAGGGAGCGGCCGCAGAAGAAATGGCAAGCGCTATGGACAACGTCACAAAGATAGTCGAAGGAGTTGTGGAAAGTCTAAACAGAATGGAGTCTCTCAAAGATCAGACCACTTCTGCTGCAAAAGTCTCTCAGGCTGCTGAAAGACTGTCTGAGCTTTCTGAACAGCTCTCAACGCTCGTTCAAAAATTCAAGGTGTGAGGTGAAAAAATGCAGGCACGCTGGATAGGGAACATGATGTTTCATGTAAGAACTGACTCAAATCATGACGTTCTCATGGATACAAAAGAAGAGGTCGGGGGAAAAGACGCTGCTCCCCGACCTCTTGAGCTCGTCCTCACTGGGCTCATGGGATGTACAGGAATGGATGTGGTCTCAATTTTGAGAAAAATGAAAGTGATTGATCAGATGAAAGACTTCAGGATAGAGATCGAGTACGAACGCACGGAAGAACATCCCCGCATATTCACTAAAGTTCATCTGAAGTACATCTTCAAGTTCGATGGGGAGCCTCCGAAGGACAAGGTTGAAAAAGCCGTTCAGCTTTCTCAGGAAAAATATTGCAGTGTCTCTGCCATTTTGAAGTGCTCTTCGAAGGTGACTTACGAGATTGTTTACGAGAATTGAGGTGGAATTCGTGTGGGAATTCTACATGCCCACGGATGTCTTTTTTGGAGAAAAAATCCTCGAGAAGAGGGGAGGAATATTAGATCTTCTTGGAAAAAGAGCTTTGGTAGTAACCGGCAAATCTTCTTCGAAAAAGAACGGATCTCTCGATGATCTGAAAAAGCTTCTCGACGAAACAGAAATATCCTACGAGATCTTCGATGAAGTCGAGGAGAATCCGTCTTTCGACAACGTTATGAAGGCTGTTGAGAGATACAGAAACGATTCTTTCGATTTCGTCGTGGGACTCGGTGGAGGAAGCCCTATGGATTTCGCCAAGGCGATAGCTGTTCTTCTGAAAGAAAAGGATCTTTCCGTCGAAGATCTTTACGATAGAGAAAAAGTGAAGCACTGGCTTCCAGTCGTGGAGATACCAACCACCGCTGGAACGGGTAGTGAAGTCACTCCGTATTCCATACTCACCGATCCAGAGGGAAACAAAAGAGGTTGTACACTCATGTTTCCGGTGTACGCGTTTCTCGATCCCAGATACACCTACTCCATGTCAGATGAACTGACCTTATCGACTGGAGTCGATGCGCTTTCTCATGCGGTCGAAGGATACCTTTCTAGAAAGAGTACGCCGCCTTCCGATGCCCTCGCGATCGAAGCCATGAAGATAATTCACAGGAATTTACCGAAGGCCATTGAAGGAAACAGAGAAGCCAGAAAGAAGATGTTCGTGGCCTCCTGCCTTGCCGGGATGGTGATTGCGCAAACTGGGACCACACTGGCGCACGCTCTGGGTTATCCTCTAACAACGGAGAAGGGAATAAAACACGGGAAAGCGACAGGTATGGTACTACCATTTGTAATGGAGGTAATGAAAGAAGAAATTCCAGAAAAGGTGGATACTGTGAATCACATATTCGGCGGCAGTCTTTTGAAATTTCTGAAAGAACTCGGACTTTACGAAAAAGTGGCAGTTTCCTCTGAAGAACTGGAGAAGTGGGTCGAAAAGGGTTCCAGAGCGAAACATCTCAAAAACACGCCGGGTACCTTCACTCCCGAGAAGATCAGAGACATATACAGGGAGGCACTCGGGGTGTGAGGAGTTTTTTCCTGTGCTTTCTGCTTGTTCTTGTGTTTATAGCGAATCTCTACAGATTGTTCCCAGATGATTATTACGATTTCATATCCAAAAATTCCGATGATCTCGATCCTCTTCTCATTCAAAGTATCATATGGGTGGAGAGCAGTTTTGATAGAAACGCGGTTTCTTCGCTGGGAGCTTTTGGTCTCATGCAGATCATGCCTTCAACGGCTGTCTGGTTGAAAAAGAAGTTTTCTCTGGAAGAGGATTTCAAGAATCCAGAAGGAAACATAATCTATGGAATCGTTTATCTGAAATTTTTGAAAGATCTGTACGATGATCTCGACAAAGCCATCATGGCTTACAACGTAGGACCGGCTGCTTTGAGCGAAGGAAGAAATCTGGACAGTGCGAAAAGATACTTGAAAAAAGTGAAGAGGACCTATCTCATATACCGTTTCCTCTACAGTGAGAGGTGATGAGGGTGAGAGTAGCAACCGCCCAGGAGATGAAAGAGATCGATGAATTAACAATAAAAGAATACGGTGTGGACTCGAGAATCCTCATGGAGCGAGCCGGAATTTCCGTTGTTCTCGCAATGGAGGAGGAACTTGGAAATCTTTCTGATTACAGATTCCTGGTTCTCTGCGGGGGAGGGAACAACGGAGGAGACGGCTTTGTCGTGGCCAGAAACCTCCTCGGTGTGGCAAAAGATGTCTTGGTTGTCTTTCTTGGAAAGAAAAAAACTCCCGATTGTGAGTACAACTACGATCTTTACAAAAAGTTCGGAGGAAAAGTGGTGGAACAATTCGAACCCTCTATTCTGAGCGAATTCGATGTGGTGGTTGACGCCATTTTTGGAACGGGCCTGAGAGGAGAAATCACGGGAGAGTACGCTGAGATAATAAATCTTGTGAATAAATCGGGAAAAATAGTTGTTTCCGTTGACATTCCATCGGGGGTAGATTCGAACACGGGGAAGGTTCTTGGAACAGCGGTGAAAGCGGATCTCACGGTTACCTTTGGAGTTCCCAAGATAGGTCACATCCTCTTTCCAGGAAGAGATCTCACAGGAAAGCTCAAAGTGGCCAACATAGGCCATCCTGTTCATCTGATCAATTCGATCAATCGATACGTGATAACACGGGAAATGGTTCGTTCCCTTCTGCCAGAACGCCCCAGAGATTCCCACAAGGGAACCTACGGAAAAGTGCTGATAATAGCGGGGTCCAGACTGTACTCCGGAGCTCCCGTTCTCTCTGGAATGGGATCCTTGAAAGTGGGAACGGGTCTTGTGAAGCTCGCAGTTCCTTTTCCACAGAATCTGATCGCTACTTCGAGATTTCCGGAACTCATTTCCGTTCCCATAGATACAGAAAAAGGCTTCTTCAGCCTGCAGAATCTTCAGGAATGTCTGGAGCTATCAAAAGACGTGGATGTGGTAGCCATCGGGCCGGGTCTTGGAAACAATGAACACGTGAGGGGGTTTGTCAACGAGTTTTTGAAAACACTCGAAAAACCGGCTGTCATCGATGCCGATGCCATCAACGTTCTGGATATCTCTGTTCTGAAGGGGAGAAAATCCCCTGCGGTACTAACCCCACATCCTGGGGAGATGGCAAGACTCGTGAAAAAAACTGTTGGGGACGTCAAGTACAACTACGAACTGGCAGAGGAGTTTGCAAAAGAAAACGACTGCGTGCTGGTTTTGAAATCTGCCACCACCATCGTAACAGATGGTGAGAGAACTCTGTTCAATATAACGGGAAACACAGGACTTTCAAAGGGAGGAAGTGGAGACGTTCTGACAGGAATGATAGCCGGCTTTATAGCACAGGGACTTTCCCCTCTCGAAGCTTCCGCGGTTTCTGTGTATCTACACGGTTTCGCCGCGGAGCTTTTCGAACAGGATGAGAGAGGACTCACCGCTTCTGAGTTGCTGCGCCTCATACCTGAGGCTATAAGGAGGTTGAAAGAATGAATATTCTGGAAAAAATCGTGAGGGATCTCATCAGCGAGAAAAGAATCACCGAGGCGAGAAATCTGCTCTCTCTCTTTCCAGAAGAGTTTCCTCATCTTGAACTGGAAGTGGAATACGCCGCCAGGAACTGGAAGGCTGTGAAAAGGCTCTATGAAAACTTGCCGGATGAACTCAAGGAGAAATACAGAGAATACTACGAATACGCGGCAAACCAGCTGAATATAGACTACTCGAAAGAAACGGAAGAAGCCCTCAAAGAGATAGAACGAAAGAATTTTCAGGGAGCTGCCTCCATACTCGAATCGATTGTCAAGGATTACCCCGAACTCGTGGAAGTAGTAGCTCTGAGATATAAACTCGCCCTTCAGAGAAACGAGAAGAGAGCGATTGAAAAGTATCGAAAGCTTCTTTTAAGCCTTGACAGAACCCACCCTGCTCTGATCGAAACCAGAGCTTCCTCTCGTAGGATAGGTGTTTTCGAAGTGTTCACACTTTCTCTTTTGGTTGCACTTCTTGTCACAACAATACTCGCTTTTTACACCCTTCCCTCCCGCATCGAGGTAAACGTGCCATCTTCTGAAAACACGATAAATATTAAACCAGTCGAACAGCGTGTTGAAGATGTTTTGGCGAACATCGTTATCCTCACAGAAAATCTGGGAAAGATAAACGATTCCCTTGAGAAGAATTTCAGTGCCTTGCAGGAGAATATGAGCCCCATTTCTGAGAATATTGAATCTCTTAAAGAGGCTCTAACGAACCTGGAATCCAGACTCTCCAAGATCGAATCCGCTATAGCAAGAACATCGAACAAAGAACCTTCAGTATCTGTTGTTTACGTTCCCGCACGGGAAGATCGAATAGAGAGGGCAAAGAGCCTGTGGTTTCTGGGTTACATGTTCTACCTGAGAAGGGACTACGATGAAGCCATAAACAGGTTTGAAATCGCTATAAAGGAAATTGGAGAAGACAACGTCTATTTCAAAGATGACGTTTACTATTACAGGGCTTTGTGTTACTACTACAAAGGCGATACATCGACTGCTCGTTCGCTTTTCGAGGAGTTCATAAAGCTCTTCCCAGATAGTGAGTATGCGGACGACGCCGAGTACTTTTTGAAGAGGCTGTGAAGAGTGAACTTTTCTACAGAAAGCTTGAAAAGTGTGATCTCTGCCCCAGAAATTGTGGAGTGAACAGACTCATGGGAGAGAAAGGTGCTTGCGGGGTAGCAAACTCTCCCGTTGTTTCTTCCTGGGGGCCTCACTTTGGAGAGGAAAGAATACTCGTTGGCCGCGGTGGAAGCGGAACCGTCTTTTTCACCTATTGCAATCTCAAATGTGTCTACTGTCAGAACTATGAAATCAGTCAGCTTGGTATAGGGAAAGAAATCACTGTTGAAGATCTTCTGAGGATATTCACGGAACTTCAGGACATGGGTGTGGAAAATCTCAACCTGGTGACTCCCACTCACCAGGTAACTTTCATTGTCGATGCCCTCGAGAGAATGGAGAGAGAAATTCCTGTTGTTTACAACTGTGGGGGATACGAATCTGTCGATACCATAATTTCTCTTGAAGGGTCCGTCGATATCTATATGCCAGACTTCAAGTACAGTGATCCCGAACTTGGAGAAAGACTCTCTGGTGTGAAAGATTATCCAAAATTCGCCCTGGAAGCTCTGAAGGTTATGACCGATCAGGTGGGAGAACCGGTGATAAGAAATGGTGTTATGAAAAAAGGAGTTCTTGTGAGACACCTTGTTCTTCCTGGTTTCCTTGAAAACAGTTTCGGTGTGATCGATCTGCTTTCAACGCTGGAGCCGAAACCACTTGTGAACATCATGGCGCAGTTCCACCCAGCGTACAGAGCGAAAGAATATGGACTCGATAGATTCATCACCAGAGACGAATATCTAAAAGTTGTGGAATACGCGAAGAAGAAAAAACTGAATCTCATAGAAGTGGAGAGGTGGCTGAGGTGGTTGTAACAGAATACGAACTGAAGCCTCAAAACTTTCCCAGATTTCCTCTCGACTGGTCTGAGATATTCGGCAGAAAGGCAAAGATAGTGGTTGAGATTGGTTTTGGAAACGGGGAATTTCTGGCAGAACTTGCAAGAAGGCATCCAGAAAAAGACTTCGTTGGTTTTGAGGTGTCCATCACGTCCTTCGTGAAAGCACAGAAAAAGTTCAAAAGGTACAACTTGAAAAATGTTCGACTCGTGAAGGTAGATGCCAGATTCGGTCTGAGGGAGTTGTTCCCCGACAACAGCGTAGAAAAGGTTTACATCAACTTTCCATGTCCATGGCCGAAAAAGAGACACGAAAACAGAAGAATCACCAGCTACGACTTTCTCCAAACGCTCTCCGCCGTCCTGGAGATGGATGGTACGGTGGAGTTTGCAACCGATGAAGAGTGGTACGCACGGGAAGTTTTGGATACTTTCGAAAGCTCAGAGTATTTTGTCGTAGATGTGTTCGAAGAGAACTTCAAAAGAGATGTAGAAACTCGCTACGAAAGAAAGTGGAAATCTCAAGGAAAAAAGACCTTTTTGATCGTTGCAAGAAAAGTAAAAAATGGAAGTGTAAAAAGAATAATGGAGGGTGAAAACACCATGGCTCACAGTGTATTCGAAGGTGATGTCACCTGGGAAAAACTTAAAGAGCTGGAAGGAAAGGTGTTCAAAGATAAAAACAAGATCTTCGTTGTGAAGAAAGTGTACAGGGATGGCGATTATCTTCTGAAGGTGATCTCCACTGACGAAGGCGGTTTCCAGCAAGTATACTATCTCAACCTTTCCGGAAGAGACGGCAAGTGGGTTTTGAAGCTGGACGAAGGTTCTGATCCCTACAGAACGCCCGCTCTGAAGTGGTCCCTCAGGAGAATTCCCGAGGAGTTAACCGCTCAGGGCTCTCTTTGAGATTTCTCCTATCACTTCATCGATCAAAGCCTTCAGTTGTTTGTTCCCTTTGAGGAGGGAATCTTTGACTTTTTTGACGCTGTCCACAACGACGGGGTGCGACCTGTTGAATTTCTCCGCTATCGTTCTCAGAGAACTCTTCAGATAGTTCTTGGCCACGTACATGCCGATTCGTCTGGCAGTGAGAGCTTTCACGTTTCTACTGTTGGAAAGGATCTCTTCACGTGGAACACCTGTTACCTTCGCGACGATCTCTATGAGTTCATCTATTGGATCCATGGCCTTTACCCTGTTTGGCTTTATGAAATCCTTCAGAAGCAGGATGGCTTCCTTCAGATCGACCTCTTTTCCCGTTGTCTCTTTGTAAACCAGAAGTTTTATGATGGCTCCTCTGAGTCTTCGCAGGTTGTCGTCCACGTTCTCTGCAACAAAGTTCAGAACTTCCTCAGGAAGTTCACCGTGTTCAATTTCAAGCATCTTTTTTGCTATGTTCTTCCTAGTTTCCTCGTCAGGGGGTTCTAACTTCGCTACAAGTCCCATTTGGAATCTGGAAACCAGCCTATCCTGGAACTCGTTCAATTTTTGCGGTTCTCTGTCCGAACAGATAACGATCTGTTTTCCAGAGTCATGCAGCTCGTTGAATGTGTGGAACAGTTCCGTCTGAACACCTGTCTTTCCTATGAGAAACTGAACATCGTCTATGAGAAGAATATCAACCTTTTTTCTGTATTTCTCCCTGAACTCGTTCAGCTTTCCTTCTTTCATGCTGTCAACAAGGTCGTTCAGGAATTTCTCGCTGGTGATGTACATCACCCTCAAGTCCGGTTCGTTCTGAACAACGTAGTTTCCTATCGATTGAAGGAGATGCGTCTTTCCAAGTCCCACACCACCGTATATGAAGAGTGGATTGTACCTGCCTGGATGTTTTGCCACTTCGAGAGCGGCGTGATAAGCGAACGAATTTCCCGGACCAACGACGAAGTTTTCGAAGGTGTAATCGGGATTCAGCGGTGTGAGGAGCACCGCTCTTTTCTTCACGAGCGGTTCACTGTAGGAGGAGTGAGGTTCAAAAGCTTCGTAGGTGATTTCAAAAGTGGCATCGTTCCCGAGCACAACTTTCACAGCTTTTGATAGTACAGAATAATACTTCTTCTCCAGCCATTCTTTTATGAAAAGATTACCGACTGAGAAGACAACTTTGCTGCCCTCTATCGATTTCACGTCAAAAGAACTGAACCAGAGTTCCCAGCTTTTTCTGTTTACTCTGGTCTTTATCTCCTGGAGTATTCTCTCTTTCATAATGGAGGACCCCCAAACGAGGAGTGACTGGATTAATTATCCAACAGATACACTCAAAAAATCAACGGAGAAAAAGAAACAGATCTGAAAAATTTCTAAAGGGGTGGAACC